>JAFQSD010000003.1 GCA_017409785.1 Bacilli bacterium
AGTTTTTCAAATAACTTATCATAATAATAAATTTGTGAATCAGTTTTAAGTATATAACCACGATCTATTAAGTCTATAGTTAAATAATTATGATTATCTTTTAAAATATTAGATGATTTGGTTTTATCGTCTTTATCTATTTGTTCTTTAATAATTTGTTTATTAGTATTTTGTTGTGTATTAAAATCAACATCTTGAAAATCAAGATATTGATTTTCGGTATCTTGCTTATGGATACCTGGTTCTAAATGTGGTTCTTCATAAATATTATAAACATATTCAATTCTTTTACTTTCTGTTTGATTTGGATACATCTTTTCAATTATTAAATATCCATTGTCTTTTAGTTCGTTTAATGCGGTTCTTAAAGATGTTTTGCTTTCTTTACAATTAGCTTCTAATCCTGCGAGTGAATAGTCCCAATCTTCTGGTAGTGATAACATATAAGAAAGAAGTCCTTTTGCTTTTAAACTTAGATTTTTATTTTGTAGATGGTGATTACTCATAATTGTATAATTTTTTCTTTTTTCAACTTTAAATACAGCCATTAGTATCACCCTTTCTTTAATTTTTAATAGAAAAAAATCCTAATTTCTTAGGATTCTAAATCAAATATATTTTCATCAAATATTTCTTTAAATGGTTTAACAAAATATTTCCAATTATCAGGAACTTTGTCATTACCACTTTTTACATAATCAATTCCATTATAATAGGTACATTTTAATATCCAATAGTATTTATAATACTCATAAGAAAGACCATAGTGACCATTCCATAAATTTGGTTTATATTTCTTAAAAGAAACAAGTATTTTATTTCTTTCTTTAATTGTTAAAGTTTCTTCTTTTATAGTTATCCAATTTATTTTTAAAATATATTTAGGATTATCTTTATCACTAAAATCAAAGATATATCTATAATAGTTATTGTTAATACAAATAATAAAATTAATAATAGAAATATCAATGGTGTACATAACTTTTCTAGATTGAAAACTATTATTACAATTTTTACAATAACGATTAGGTAAATGACTTATTAATCTTTCACCATCAAAATCGTACTTATTAAATCCTTTACGATAACTAATATTTTTTCCAATATCATGTTGGTCTATATAATTCTTTTTATCTTTCTTTTCACCTAAATATCCATACGCAATATTAAATGTATTTTTACTATTACAAAATGGACAATTAGCTTTTCCCATTTAATTCCTCCAAACTTTGCAAGTTCTTAAACAAAAAAGCCTTTATTTATAAGTTCTCTCCATATGTCTATTATTGGTGTTATTATGGGAGAATTGTTGGTATCTAAAAATGGAATCGGTTATCTAATTATGTATGGTTCACAAGTGTTTAATATAGATTTAGTTATTGCTGGAGTATTTATATTAGGAATTATTTCTTATTTAATGTATTTAATTGTAGATAGGTTTGAAAAAAAAGAGACTTAATTTAAGTCTCTTTTTGTGTGTGAGTTTTGAGTTTATTTTTATAATAATTTTAAATCTTTTAATTCATCTAATGTTTTTTGTTCCCAACTAGATGCTTGTACTTCAGCAATATGTGATTTTTCTAATAAAAGCATTAAGATTCTTGATTGTCCAATTCCCCCACCTATTGTGTATGGAAGTTCTTTTTTTACTATCTTCTTATGATATGGTAACTCTAATCTATCTAAAGCATCTGCTTTTTCTAATTGTTTAAGAATTGATGTTTCATCTACTCTAATTCCCATTGATGAAAGTTCAATAGCTTTATCAATTGTTTTATCATAGATTAATAAATCTCCATCTAATGACCAATCGTCATAGTCAGGGCTTCTTAAATCATGTTCAATACCTGATTTTAATTTATCACCAATACCAATAATAAATACTGCTTTCTTCTCTTTAGTAATTAAGTCTTCTCTTTCTTTTGGAGTTTTATCTGGATACATGTCTTCTAATTCTTGAGAAGTAATAAAGAAAATAGTTTTTGGTAAGTCTAAAGTTAAAAATCTATATTTAGTTTTTAGATAAACTGAGGTTTGTCTAATAGCTTTATAAATTGACTTAACTGTTTCTTTTAAATAATCAACTGTTCTATCTTCTTTGGTAATTACTTTTTCCCAGTCCCATTGTTCTACAAATAATGAGTGAACTGCATCAACAATTTCATGTTTTCTAATTGCTTTCATATCTGTATATAATCCCGTATGTACTGGAAATTCATATTTACCTAATGCTTCCCTTTTCCATTTGGCTAAAGAGTGAACAATTTCAAATCTTTCTTTTCCTTTAGTAAATCCTACTGCTTTTTCTACACCTGTTAATCCATCTTGTAGTCCTGATGATGTTTTTACAAATAATGGACTTGGTACTTTCGTTAAACTTAATCTTGTTTCTAATTGGCTTTCAAAATATTTTTTTGTTTCGGCAATCATTGTGATTGTTTCAAAATATGTTAATTCTTTTTTCATTTTAAATTTCCTTCTTTCTTAATTTAATTTTTGTTTTGATTGTTTTTGTATTTAAATAAACTAAGATATTTGTAGGGATATCTATTTTATTTGTATTCATAAAATAGATTTAAAATGAAATTTAAGATCTATTTTATGAAGCGTTGTTGTTATTATTGTCGTCTGACATAATCATCACTTCCTTATTGTTTTTTGTATTGTTTTTGAGCAGATACTTCTTTTTGTTTTTTTATACTTGCTAGAAATTCTTCTTTTGTAAATGTTGTATCTACTGTTCTTGATCCGTTAATTAAGTATGCCGGTTGTTCTGGATATCTATCTAATCCTTCACCTACTGCTAAACTTTCAATCATTTGATAACTAATTGGATGACATGCTCCAAAGAAGATTCTTGTTTGTCTAGAGATTTCTGATAATTGTTCTTTATCTTGATCAATTAATTCTCTACATGGAAGAGAACTTATTATTTGTTCAGCTGGAATATGTTGTGATTTGATAATATATTGTAAATGTTTTATTAAGTCTTCTCCATATTCTTCTTTTAGTTCTTCTAATGTTGCTGCTTCTGATAAAAATCTTGCATCATACTCTTTTGCTTTTCTATCCACATAATCTATAAATGATTCAAATGCATCATCTGTTTCTCCATGTAATTCAATATATTTACCAAGCATTTCATCATGGGCATAGGCTTCAAATTGATCTTGTATATATACAAACCATATTTCATCAAGTGCATCTGCTGTTAGTTTTGGATACTTTGTTAAGAAATCATATATACCTTTAAATGTTTCAGGTTTTGTTCTTACATCATATCTACCACCATAACGTTGAAATTGAGCTAGAAATAATTTATATGTATCTTCATCTAGTTCTACGTCACCAATAGTTTCCATAATATATTTTGTTCTTGGACCTCGATACTTTTCTTCACATAGAAAATATTTAAATTCAGATTCATCCATTTTTAAGTAATCACTTAATTTAACTTTTTTAGTTTCATCTTGTTTAAAATATTTACTCATGGTGTCACCTCCTTATTATTTAAAATAAAAATACCCGTATCATCCTACAAATAAGGACGAATACGGGTATCCGCGGTGCCACCTTAATTTATTACTTAAAAACCATTTATTATAAAAATAAATGGTTTGTTATTCAGTAATCTCTTTTTCAGTTCTAACAAACCTAGCAACATGGTAACGGATTGCCAGCCGAACTAGTCTACTCAGAATTCTCTTTTCGGTAGTTTGCTCCGAGGTGTTCTTTCTCAATAATCTTATAATCGGTTCACACTATACCCGACTCACTGATATAAGCATTAAAGGTACTTTTCCTCATCAATGCAAGCTAATTATAGCATATTTGTGTAAATTTGTCAAATGTTTGTTTGACTCATAATATATAGACAATAAAAAAAGATGCATAATACATCTTTTAATATCCTTCTTTTAAACCAGCACTATCATAGAATAAACTTCTTCCACCTTCTTGATATTTTTTTGTATATCTAAAGTAAACGAAGACTGGTTTTCCTGTTGAAGTAATATATACATAATTATCACATGTGCAACGATCTTGGTCTGCCATTTTCTTTGTTAACATAAATTCTTCATCAAATTCATCTACAATATCTTTATAATTTACGAAGTTATCTTTTGTATATTCATTTACTTGCATCATAGAGATAAATCCAACTTGATTAATTGGAGTATCATTTAAGCTTTCTAAAAATTTAATCACTTCTTCTTTACTATCAATATAGTTTTTTATTAGTAAGCAGTTAATTCTTAAATCAGCTTTACTTTTTAATTTCTTTATTGTATCTAAAGAAATTGTTTTTGTTTGAAAGACTTCATTATTTTTTTCATCTATATAATGATGTCTACTCAATTGAATTGATTCTATTGGATACTTATTTAACATAGAAAGTGATTTTTCTAATAAAATACCATTTGTATTTAAAGTAATTCTTGGGTCATATTTTTTTAGAAGTTTTAATAAATTTTCTAAGTTATCACAATTAAGTAAAGTCTCTCCTCCACTAATTGAGAATCTACTTATCTTTTCATGTACAACATCAATAATTTTTTCTAGTTCTTCTAAATTCAATTTCCCAAAATTTTTATTACATTCATTGGAGCAAAATTTGCATTTTGCATTGCATATATTTGTAACGTTAATATAAAATGGAAATTCTTTACATGGAGAACATGCATACTCTTTTATATTATAAGTTTTACCATTAACAACTAATTCCACTTTGATTTCCTACTTCTTTATTAATTGGTAAAAGCATTTTTGAATATGGTTTCTTACTTGAAAATGATCTTCCACAAGCAGGATGACCTCCGCCGATACCTCTATTATTTGAACTTCCACAGGCAGGATGTCCTCCACCATATCCCCATCCTCTGCTTGTACCACAAGCTGGATGCCCTCCACCATATCCATAGTCATCATTTGATGAACCACAAGATGGGTGTGCCATCATTGCGATTTGATCGCTTTCTTGAAAATAGTTTTCATTTATTTCATATCCATGTTTTCTTAATGCCTTATTAAATATCTCTCTTGATGATGGTGTTGCAAATAAGAATGGACATAAATTACCTAAATCTTCAACCGATTGAACTGGATTTTCTGAACGACTAAATATCTTTTCTACTAATTGTTCTTGTTTCATAAAGTTACCTCCTTGGTCATATAATAACATATTTTTATAAAAAAACAAATGTTTTTATCAAAATATTAAATACTAAATTACATGCTTTAAAGTATTTTCTTGAAACGAGTTTATTGCTTGACCAGTCATTAATAATTTTTCCTTCGATGTACTGAGTGGCTCTCTTCCAGATTTAAAACTTCTTAAATACATTAAACTCGGTAATGATTTTCTTTCTTTTGGATTTATTTTTATACCTCTATCAGTATTATAAAAACTATCTCCATAGATTTTAGCATATTCTGGAGTTAATTCTATATATCCATACTTTAGTAAAAATTGTACTGGTTCCATTTCTTCTTCATTAATAAAATATCCTGGTGATGGTGTTAATAAAACTAGATTTGGATTTCTTTTGCTAATCATATAATTCGATTCATTGCAGGTCTCTGTTGAAAAAAATTGAATATACGTTGGGTCAAGTAAAAAATCTTTTTCCTCGCCTTCTACATTTAAACTTACAATTGAAAAATTATGTCCAGTTACTTTAGGAGATATGACTCTTTGAGTTGAACAGTGTGTTACTTTTGCATTAATATCTTCAAAGTAATGACCTAAAATACTTTGTGCTGTATCACATAAGTTATCAAAATTATCCATATTTGGATTTAATTTTTTTCTAGTTAAATAACTAACCTTTGTTAGAAAATCTTCTGCTTCATTTTGAGTTATACTTTGCCCTAAGGTAATTCTTCTTTCGATATCAGCATAATAACTTATTTCATTTTTTTCATCAACATATGGTTTGAAATCTACAATGTATTTCATATTATCATCCTATTCTGCAATTATATCTTCAATGATTGTTCCACAATATTCACATCTAACTTTACTACCACGATTTACATCATTGATAGCTCCGCAATTTTTACATCTAATGGAAATATAATCTTTTTCTTTTTTTCTTTTTTCAACAGTGTAATAAAGAATTTCTTTATCAACTTCGTTTAGTTTAATACCATTGATTAAATCTTTATCATATAGATTTTTTAAATCATTAAAGACTTGTTCTTTTTGTTTTTCTAAATTTGATAGTGTTGCACCTGGCATACGTGATGCCATTTCGGATATTGTTAAATGATTGTTGTATAAAAATGGTTTATATTTTTCTAATAAAGCATTGTCTTCTTCACTACATGGAAGTAGTTTTCCATTAATATGATCAATATGCATATCACCTATTTGTCGTTTGTTTTTTAAATAACGTATTTTTAAAATACATTCATCATAAGAACAACCAGCTTTTGCAGCTATTTGCTTTATATCTTTCTTCTTATCTATCATGATTGCTTGATATATTTTGTTCATTTTTTCTTCAAACAATATATCTGCAGGAATAGCATGTTCATAAAATTTTGCATATCGTTGAAATGAATCTTGATTAACTGTACCTGTTTTTGTTACTTTAGTATATTCTTTTTTATTTTTTATACTATTTAATACTGAGATAATGACTACTATTAATAATAGTCCAATAATTATTACTTCCATATTTTTCTCCTTACTTATAAGATAAAACATTATTATTATAATATGAAGAACGTTTATTTAATTCTTTGAAGACATAATCATACCCTTTTTCTTCAATTAACGTTTGTTTATCAGAATATAAATTTGTTCCTAAGGCAAGCTTATCGCCTTCAATTGTCGCTCCTAGAGCGGCAAGAGTTGTTGGAAACATGTCTAATGAGGAAAACTGTCTATTTGTTGTATTCTTTGTTTCTTTTTTTGAATTAATAATTACATTATATGTCGTTCTTTCATAATTATTAATGTTATCAAAATAGTCAGTATCCATACTTAAATGGTCTCCTACAATAATAATTGTTGTATTTTCATAAAATTTTTGTTCTTTGATCCAATTAATAAAATCATTTATTTTTGAATCAGCACAGGAAATGACATTTGAATATTTATCTTTATACTTATTTGAACAGTTTTCATCTAAATATCCATCTTCAAAGTGTGTATCAACAGTTAACATAGTGTAATTAAATGGTTCATCTTTTTTAGCTATTTCTAGAAGTTGTTTTTTGGCCTTTTGATATAAATCTTCATCATCATATCCCCACCATACTATATCATCTTGTGTCATTTCTTTGTTTTTAATAGCTACGTTCAAATCATATATTTGATAATTTCCATGTTGTGAAAAATAATGTTTTCTACACCCATAGTTTGAATCAGAACCTAATATTAAATAATTACTATAACCATTCTCTTCTAAAATGTCTCCAAGAGTTTTTGTATTTGGGAAGAAGTTATATAAGTCGATAATTCCATTACTGCTGGTATTAATCTTTAGAGGAAGGCCACTTGTTTGCCCTACCATTGCAGCTGCTGTCCACGCAGTTCCGTTTAAGGATAGAGCTCCTCCTAGTTTGTTTGTATTTGAAAAGTTTATATTTTCTTTGGCTAGTTTTGTTAGGTTTGGAATTAGATTTGTTTTTTTAATTCCACCGTTTTTTTTGTCTGTATATGTATTTTCCATTGATTCTAAAAATATATAAATTAGGTTTTGTTTTTTATCTGGAAAAGAAATATTTACATCTTTTGTTTCAACATAGTTATCTTCGATAATTGTAGTTGTTTTAATCTGATTACTTATATATGTAAAAATATGAATATTATTAAAAGCAAATATTACTATTATTAGTGCTAATAGTATATTTATTAATAATCTTTTTTTTGAAATAAATTCTAGTATTAGTACTGTTATTAATATTCCTGCTGCTATACCTGGTAGAAATACTCTTGTAGCTAAGTTAGTAAAACTTTGAAGACTAATTCCGCCTAATGGTACTAGAAAATGAAAGAATAATTCATCTCCGCTAAAGTTTCCATATGTATCTAGTGCCCAGAATGATGCAAAAAATAGTATGGCTGCAAATATATTTAATAAATAGTATCCTATTTTTTTCATGTTATCACCTTCTTTTATTATATCATATTTATATCTAAATAAAAAAAGGAGATGAACTCCTTTATTTTTTTCCGAATGCTGTGAACGATAACATTAATCCTCCACATATGTTTGCAGAATGTTCGTCATATCCATACTCTCCAAAGGTAAATATTGTTATGAATGGAACATTTTTAGTGATATTTGTTATTTGTTTATGTACTTCATCTAATCTATCACCAATAGCTAATTTTCTTCCTCCACAGTGAACTAAGAAATATGCAGCTGGTTCTTCATATAATTGTTCTTTTGCTTTTTTTATAGTTTCACCTGTTGCATTAATTAATTCATCTACTGTTGCTTCTAGTTGAATAATAGCTGTCTTCTCTACAACTTTATTACCTAATGTTATTGTATCATCAGTAATAGTTCTTGTTCCCATATCATTTCCAAACATAGGATGACGAACGACTGTTAAATTTCCTAATGGATCTTTTACTCCTAATGGCTTTGTAACTGATGCTTGTAAAAGATTTTGACCACGAAGATTTTGAGGACTTTCACCTATCCAATTAGCGTATTTCTTTAAAGCTGAAATACCATCAATTGATACTAGTGTACGATTTTCTTTTACTTCAGTAATTAAACCGATATTTTCCGTTTCTCTATAGGCTCCGGTGTATGCTGTAGTTATTTCTTTATCTGTATAAAAGAATGCTACTGCTACACCATCAGAAAATACTTTGTCATTACAAATTATTTTCCATTTACCTTCAACGGTATCATCGGCTGCACTACCTCCGAACATTGGAACTCTACCAATAACATCTTGAATTCCCATTAAATAATCTTCTTCTTGTCTTGGGCTTGCAACCATATAGAAATATGCTGGGGCTCTAGTAGAACCTGCGTTTTGTACTGCTTGGATAGCTACTTTTCTTCCTATTGCTCTAGCATCTTTTCCTGCTTCATGTGATGCTATTCCGACTCTCATGTTTTCGTCATCAAACATCATCATTCCTGAGAATCCATCTTTTGATTGAATGATTCCTTCTTTAACCATTATGGCTCCACTACTTGTGCAGCCAATAATTGGAATATCTGTAACTTTACGAACTCCTTTTAGTACTTCTTTTATATCATTTTTTACAGAAGTAAAAAGTAGTCCTAACTTTATATTTTTTAAATCTTTCGATGTAAGTTCTGCTGTTTCAATACCCGCAGTAAAGCTATCTGGATTTGTACTATAGCCTACGTTAGATTTTAACATGTTACACCTCTTTTCTTAATTAAAATGCTGCATTGTATATATCAATGATATCTTCAACAGTTACACTTCTTGGATTTCCTGGTGTACATGCATCATTTATTGCTTGTTTTGCAAGAGTTGGAATCATTTCTTCTGGAACTCCAATTTCTCTTAATGTTTGTGGAATACCTAATTTGATTGATAATTCTCTTACAGCTTCTACTACTTTATCAACAGCTTCTTCATCTGTTGTGTTAGACATATCTAATCCGAATGATGCTCCCATATTTCTATATAGGTCTGGGCAAACTACACCGTTAAATTTTAATACATGTGGTAATAATAAGGCATTTGCTACTCCATGTGGTGTATCAAAGTATGCACCTAGTGAATGTGCCATTGAGTGTACAATACCTAACCCTACATTTGAGAATCCCATACCAGCAATATATTGAGCATATCCCATTTTTTCTACCGCTTCTTCATCTTTTTCATTAGCAGCTTTTTCTAGATTTTTATAAATTAATGACATTGCATTAATATGGAACATATCAGGAATTAACCATCCTGCTTTTGTAATATATCCTTCCATAGCATGAGTTAAAGCATCCATACCAGTTGATGCTGCTAAACCTTGTGGCATTTTTTGCATTAAATCTGGATCGATAATTGCAACTTCTGGAATATCATGTGGATCAACACATACCATTTTCTTTGTTCTTTTTTCATCTGTAATTACATAATTAATTGTTACTTCTGCGGCAGTTCCTGCTGTTGTTGGAAGTGCAATTATTGGTAAACATTTATTTTTAGTATCAGCTACACCATCTAAACTAACTACGTCAGTGAATTCTGGATTTGTCATAATAACAGCGATTGCTTTTGCTGTATCAATAACACTTCCTCCACCGATTGCTACAATAGCATTAACATTATTAATTTTTGCCATTGTTAATCCGTCATGTACGTTTTCTACATTTGGATTTGGTTTTACACCATCATAAACAAAGTATTTAATATCTTCTTTGTCTAAAACTTCTGTTACCATTTCTGCTACTTTTGCTTCAATTAAAGAGCGATCAGTAACTACTAAAATTTTTTCAAAACCTCTTGCCTTTATTTCATCTGCAACTTTTTCTCTTGAGCCACGCCCAAAATATGATGTTTCATTTAAAACTATTCTATTTGTCATATTACTAGCCTCCCTATTTTACTTAATTATATCATAAAAAACTCTTGTACAATATATATTTTATAAAAAATAAAAAAGCACTATTGTGCTTTTATACTAATTTATCTTGTGACTTAGAATTTAATGTTAAGTCGGCTCTTCTTCCATCTAAATATGCATAGTATCCTGCTGCGGCAATCATTGTAGCATTATCAGTACAATACTTCATTGGAGGTATTGATAAGTCTACGTTTAATTCTTCAGCTACTTTAGCCATTTCTTGTCTTAGTCCTTGATTTGCAGCAACTCCACCTGCTACTATAACAGTTTTAATACCTTTATCTACAATTGCTTTTCTTACTTTAGTTGTAATAGATTCAATAGCAACTTTTTGGAATGATGCAGCTAAATCTTCTTCGTTTAATTTATTTCCTCTTTGTTCTTCATTATGAGCTAAATTAATTACTGCACTTTTTAATCCACTAAATGAGAAATTATATGTATCATCTTTTAATGGAACTGGTAGTTTATAAGCGCTAGGATTTCCTATTGCAGCAAGTTTATCAATTTTTGGCCCTCCTGGATATTCTAATCCAACAACTCTTGCTACTTTGTCGTAACATTCTCCGATAGCATCATCTAATGTGCCACCTAACTTATTAAAACTATAGTGCTTTGGCATTTCAATTATTTCTGTATGTCCACCACTTACAACAATTGCTAGTAACGGAAATGATAATTCCTTTACTAAGCTGTTAGCATAAATATGTCCTGCAATATGATGAACTGGTATTAGAGGCTTATTGTGAACAAATGCTAACGTCTTAGCTGTTTCTAATCCAATTAATAGTGAACCAATAAGTCCTGGGCCATATGTTATAGCAATGGCATCAATATCATCCATTGTCATATTTGCTTTTTCTAAACATTCTTCTAAAACCATTGTGACATTTTTTACATGATGACGGCTTGCGATTTCTGGTACTACTCCACCAAAATCTTTATGAACATCTATTTGTGATGATATAACTGTTGCAATTTCTTCTGTTCCATTTTTTACAATTGATGCACTTGTTTCATCACAGCTACTTTCAATTCCTAATATATACATATCTTTCATACATAACACCTTCTCGTTTTCTACATTATTTTAACATAAAAGACTCTTTTTTACTAGATAAAGAGTCTTTTTATTCGTTGATTCGTTCCATTAAGATACCATCAATCCCATGATAGTAACCTTTACGGACTGCTTTTTCCACAAAACCTACTGATTTGTATAAGTGAATTGCTGATAAATTATCTTGTTTTACTTCTAGTGTTATATTTTTATCCACAACTTCAAGCATTTTATTTAATAATTTTTTGCCTTTTCCACAGTTTCTGTGGGAAATTTCTATTTCGAACTGATTAATTTCTGCACGATCATAGATATCACTATAGTATAAATAACCTATTACTTGTCCATTTTCTTTATATATTAAATATTTAGCAAATGGATTATTTTTAAATTCATTTATTACCTCAGATAAATTAATAAATGAATTTTCTATTTCACTTATATTATCTTTTGTTAATTCAATAATCATTAGTTTAACTTACTTTCTTCTGCCTCAGTTAATTTTAGATAATCAGGATTTACTCCATGTGGATTAATAGGTTCTTTATCTTTAAAATATGTAACAATTTTTAATATATCTGGATTGTATTCTTCCTTATGTTCATATTCTTCAAGTTCATCTTTTGTAATGATTGTGTAGTCTGATAATTTCTCTAACTCAACATTAATATCATCCATTTTAATATGTTGAGGTTTTAAAACTACATTATTATTTTCATCATAAATAGCACCAAAAACATATCTTCTTCTAGCATCAATCATTGGCACTTTTACTTTATTTTCTTTACTTGAAAGCATCATAGCTTCTAGTGAAGAAATTGTTGTTATAGGTATATTTAAACTCCATGCATATACTTTAGCAATAGTTATTCCAATCCTTATACCTGTAAATGAACCTGGTCCATTAACTACAATAATCTTATCAATATCTTTGGCATTAAGATTTGTCTTAGTGAATAGAGATACTATTTCTGGTAATGCTTCTTCTGAAAGTGAAGTGCCAAATTCTTTCTTTACTTCACATAAAAGATTATCGTCTTCTACAATACCAGCATAAAGATAACTAGATGATGTATCTACATATAAGATTCTCATAGTACTGCCTCACAAATTTCTTCATATTTTCTACCATATGGAGTAATTGTAATTGTACGTTTATTTTCATCATCTTCAGAATTTCTTATTTTAATATCTAATCTTTTTTCTGGTAAATAATCAGGTATCATATCTGCCCATTCAATAATAGTTACTCCTTTTTTAGTAAAGTATTCTTCAATACCTAACTCGTCAACATTTCCGTCTAAGCGATATACATCCATGTGAAATAAAGGCATATCTCCAGATAAATATTCTTTGATAATATTAAATGTTGGTGAAGTAACTTCTTCACTAATTTCCATTGCTTGAGCAAAACCTTTTGTGAAAACAGTTTTTCCACTTCCTAGATCTCCTCTTAAACAAATTACCATATTAGGGAATTTTTCTGATTCGATATTTTGTGCTAATTCTATTGTCTCTTCTTCAGAGTATGTTGTAATTTTATATTCCATTTCTATCACCTATATTTTATTATAATCAAATTTATTTACTTATACAACTCTTCTATGTAAAAGTTGATGTAAAGTTTTACTCACCAGCTACAGAAATACTCTTAATATATAAGGATGGAGAAGCAGAACTACGCATAATAAATTTTAAGTCGTTTCCGATTTCTTCAACATTAGATAATAATTCAAAAATTGAGGTTGTTAATACTGCTGGCTCAAATCCACAAATTAATTGTCCGTTTTCAATTATATATCCAAATATTTGCATAGAAATATTTCCACTAGTAGTATTTATTGATGACCCCATTGAGCCCATATAATGAGTAATATATATTCCATTCTCAATTGTTTTTAATAAATCCTCTAGTTTTTTATCTCCCGGAACTATGTACATATTTCTCCCAGCAATTCCATTATATTTATTTCCTGTAGATGAAATTTTATCTACTTTTGCTTCCTTTATATCATATAAATATGATTTAACTACACCATTTTTTATTAACTCTTTATTACTTGTTGGAGTTCCCTCTTTGTCAAAAATAATATATCCTGGATAGTCTTTATTCCTTGGTTCTTCTAAAATTGTAAGTTTATTTGAGAATACTTTTTCATTTAGTTTATTTTCTAAGCATGATTTTTTTTGATGGATTAATTCAGCTGATAGCATATCTTGTAGATGATCAATAATTCTAGATGCTACATTACTACTTAATACAATATCGTATTTTTTAGTTTCAAGTTTTCTTTTCTTTGTAGCAATGCTTGCTAGTTTTAAGACATTGTTAATTATTTCTGAAAAATCAATTTTTTCTTTATCACTTACAAGAACAGATTCACTATATGTTGAAACATTATTATTTTCTTGAGCGCTAGCTTCTGCATATAATTCGTAGCAATGTGAATCAGTTGATATATCTACTCCTTTATTGTTTATGATTCTTGTCTTTGTGTAAATATCACTGTAGGCTAATTCTAGGCTCTTTGTTAATGAATAATTATTTTTTATATCAGTTAACTTAATTAGTTCTTCTTTTTCTTTACCAATATTTATTGTCGGTTTAGTATATATTTCATTATTTATAGTATCATTTAAATATTCATCTTCATAGTTACTGTCTGTTATGTTAATCTTCTCTAATATTAAGTCAATAATATCTTCATTTAAATATTCTGTATATAGTTGTTCTGTCTTCCCATTTACTTCTGCTTTAATTGAATACGTTCTTTTTTCACAATCAGTATAATCTTCTAATTTTTTATTAATAAGATATATAGAATTCTCTTTTTTAGAGTCTTCTGTTATTTGAATATTTGTAATTCCTTTGGCTTCTGCCAATTGAAAGAATTCTTGATATGTCATTATTCTTTACCTCCTACTAATATTTTAGAAATCTTTATGCTTGGTTGTCCACATGTTACTGGTACCATTCCACTTTTACTACCGCAATATCCATCACCTAATTCAAGGTCGCTTCCTACCATCTCTACTTCATTTAAAATATCTTTTCCATTACCAATTAAAGTTACACCTTTTATTCTCTTTGTAATTTTACCATTTTCTATTGCATATGCTGCATCAACTCCGAAGTTAAAATCTCCTGTTGTTGTGTTAACTTGCCCGCCACTTAATCTTTTACAATAAACTCCGTGTTTAATTGATTTTATCATGTCATCTAGACTATCATTTCCAGGTGCTAAATATGTATTACTCATTCTGGAAGTTGGTGCGTATTCATAACTTTCTCTTTTTCCACAACCGTTTGACTCTGTTTTCATTTGAATATTTGAATACATATCTATAAGGTACTGTTTTAAGATTCCTTTTTCTATTAATATATTCTTTCTAGGTAATTCACCTTCATCATCAATTGTGTTACTTCCCCATGCATCAGGAATCGTTCCATCATCAATAAGCGTTACTTTTTCAGTACCTACTTTATTACCTATTTGTCCTGTAAATATTGATAATCCTGGTGCTACTGAGGTCGCTTCTAATCCATGTCCACATGCTTCGTGAAAAATAACTGCACCAAATCCAGCACCAATTACAACTGGCATTTCTCCACCTTTAAATTCAACTGCTGATAATTTTTCAACATTACTCTCTGCAACTTTTAAACTCTCTAGTTCTATATCAAAATCTTCTAGAAAATCATAACCTTTTCTTCTTCCAATTGCAAAATATTCATCTTCTTTTGTTCCGTCTTTTTCAGCATAGGTGTGACAAATATATCTTGTACGTACTGCATTACTAGTTACAAATTTTCCTTTTGAATTTGCAATTGTAAATGTTTTATCATTTTCAATAAAGCGTAAGTATACCTGTGTAATTTCAGCACACTTATCTCTAATTAATTTATTAATATTTGATAGAATAGATTTCTTTTTACTTGTTGGAAAGTCATTATGACTTATCTTAACTTTAGTTGTTTTATTTTCTAGTTCATTCAGACTTACAACAATGCAATTTTTATTTGATATAACATTCTTCGATAATCTTTCAGCCATTTCTTTTAAATTTTCATAATCTAGATTATTTGATGATGAATAAAAATAATCTCCATTATAAATTATTCTAAAACCGATTCCTTTTGTATTACCTGTTTTAATAGAATCTAATTTTGAATCATTATATTCATATGATTTGCTTGATGCTTCTTCGTAATATATTTCTGCAAATTCTGCACCTGTACTTAATAAAATATTTAATAATTCTTCATATTGCTTTTTTTCCATATTATCACCAACAATATTGTAACATAAAAAAATAAACAGCTTGTACTGTTTATTCTTATTTTTATACAAAAAAAATCCTTGGCAACTTCCTATTTTCGCATACACTATTGTCGGCGTTGAGTGGCTTAACTTCTGTGTTCGGGATGGGAACAGGTGTACCTCAC
>JAFQSD010000001.1 GCA_017409785.1 Bacilli bacterium
AGTAGCAGACGTAATTGAAGAAGTCGGAACTCACACAGATGAAGTAGCAGACGTAATTGAAGAAGTCGGAACTCACACAGATGAAGTAGCAGACGTAATTGAAGAAGTCGGAACTCACACAGATGAAGTAGCAGACGTAATCGAAGAAGTTGGAACTCACACAGATGAAGTAGCAGACGTAATTGAAGAAGTCGGAACTCACACAGATGAAGTAGCAGACGTAATTGAAGAAGTCGGAACTCACACAGATGAAGCTGTAGATGTAATTAGAAAAACAGGAACTCATACAGATGAAGTAGCAGGTGCAGTTGAGAAAATAGGAACACATACAGATGAAGTAGCAGGTGCAGTTGAGGAAATAGGAACACATACAGATGAATTAAATGATGCTGCAAAAGCAGCAGCACAACCAGCAGATGAATCTATTACTCCAACAAGAAGCAAAGAATTATTTGAAGCACAAAGCAATGCAGTAGGCGATGCTGAGTATATTGAAGAATCATCAATATTCTCGAGAAAAAATAATGCAAAAAATATCTTTAATGGAAATGATATTAACGCACAAATGAATATTACTCCACAAGCACCAGCGTTAACAGAACTTCAACAACAATGGGTAGATTACTTAAATTATGAAATAAGTATGGGTAGAACACCTGTGGCATTATTTAATAGTACTACTGAAATATCATCAGCAATGTTATCAAAGATTGATGATCTATCACAAGTTAAAATTCAACTTCTTGATGGACTGGGTGACGGTAATGGAATGCTAAAGCCAAAATACAATAGTGCACAATATATAGATCGTGTAACATATTCAGGTCATGAAATGAATGCAATTGTAAAAAGACTAGAGCAGTTGCAATCAAAAATTGATATGTCTTTACCGCCATCTCAAAGAGCTAAACAAATTTATGATATACTAAGTACAGAAGTACCAGTTATGCATGATTTTGATTCTATACCAAATGGTCATAAAATATCAGCTAGTTTAAGAGGACTAACTCCTGTTAACGCAGCTGGTAAAGAAGGACTTGTATGTGCAGGATACTCTTCTGTATATAAAGAATTATGTGAAAGAGCAGACATTGCTTGTGATTACATAAGAGGAAAAGGAAATTCAGACCCACTAAGAGGAGGAAGAGCAGGAGGACACGCATGGAATGTTGTTCATACAGAAATAGGAGACATTCCTGTTGATGTAACATGGAGTGCATGTAACAATGGAACTAGAAAATGGTTCGGTGCCAGTGATGATTTTGCATCAACACACTGGTCAAATACTGATGAATTCTATCAAGACTTCTCATCTTCGAGTATGACTCCAAGACATATGATTGGATCAGCATCAGAAAAGATGGATGATGTAGTAAGTATACTAGAACAAAAATATGGAAGTCGTTCTGAAGCATTATCTCGATTAGAAAAATATGTTAATTCAGGAGATCCTCATATGATTACAAGAACTGATGGTGCAAGAGATATAATATTGTCAACAGAACCATCTTATGTTCAAAACTATGTTTATTATGCAAGACAAAATAATAGTATTCAACAAATCATAGACACAATGAACTATAAAAATGGAAATAGTACAAGTGGATATTATGCATTAAGAAGATATTTAGAAACAGGTAATTCACAATTAATAACAAGAACAAATGGAGCAAGAGATTTATTAAATTCTCTGGATCCAAATATAATAGAACAATATTTAACAGGGTTAGGGTGGTAATATGATAAAAAATGAAACATTAAATCAAAATTTAGAAATAATTTTAAATAAGAATAGACAAAACATTACACCAGAAGATTTAGGAAGAGTGGAAGGAATATGTTTTTCAAAAGTTGATAAAACAGGAGAGCAAAGTTATACATTTGATGAACTTCTATCATTACCAAATCTCTCTCGTTTAACAGTAACTGCAACTTTTGTAACAAACGAAGACATTAAAACTCTTGGTAAGTTACCGAATTTAAAATCTCTTGATTTTACAAGATGTGTTCTAGCAGATGACATTGACTATTCAGAATTATCAACAGTAGAGGATTTATCAATAAGCAGAAGTTTTATAAATAATTACCACTCCCTTTCTTCTGCAACAGGTTTAAAATCTTTAGTGCTATTTTTTCCATATAATGAAGATGAAGCAGATCTAGATATAAATGACATTTCTAGTGAAGAAACTCTTGAACATCTTACTTTAGAAGGTTGCGATATAGCAAATGCTACAAGTTTCTCAAGATTTTCAAAATTAAAAACACTAAATCTATTATCAACATCCGTTCAACATTTTGATTTCATAAATTATTTAAATTCACTAGAAACAATTTATGTAGAGCCAAGGTACAGAAATGATGAAAATTTAAATAGGCCTAATTTAAATGTTCAAGTATCAAAAATAGCTTTAGCAATGGATGATGTAGATGGAAATAAACATCTAGTTTAACAACTCTTTATTTTTAATAAAAAATATTATATAATGTAAATGGTGATTAAAAGTGGAATATATAATTATAGCAATAGGACTTATCATTATAGCCCTAGCAATTATAAAAGCAACAAAGAAAGATGCTGGATTAGATTTTAATAAACTAGTTGAATATCTAGGTGGTAAAGAAAACATCATTTCAACAGAAATAAATATGTCACGTTTTAAAGTAACATTAAAAGATGTCTCTAAAGCTAACAAAGAAGGTATTCAAAAACTAGGAGCAAAAGGAATTGTTGAAATAGACAATCAATTAAAAATAATCTTAGGTTCAGAATCAAAACAATTAAAAAAATATATTGATGAGATAAAATAATGACAAACAAAGTCATTATTTTTCTTTTTCCGACAAAATTAGACAGAAACATATTCTATACTAACTTTGGTGATTATATGATAATAGAAAAGTTATTACTTTTAGGAATATGTTTATTTCTACCAATAAGTTTATATTTCAATTATTCGACATACGTAAAAACACTAGAGTTAAAAGAAAATACAATTATATTAGAATTTACACTAATAATTTCTCTTCTATTAATGTTAAAGTATGATTATTCAAAAGATATTTATTCATTAATTATTTATTTAATTCCAATAATAATTTCAATTTTTAAAAGAAATATAAAACTATCAATAATACTACTTATAATTATTATATTTCTTAATAATATTGAATTCACAATAATAAATTATTTACTTTTATTTCAAACATTATTTATAGCAAGTATCTATATATATTTAATTCTATATTTATTTAAAGTAAACAGTACAATTATTGATTTATCTAAAATTCAAAAAGAACTAGAAAGAGAAAAACTTCTTCGTTCATCAATATCAAAACTTACTCATGAATTAAAAAATCCTATTGCTGTCTGCAATGGATATTTAGAAATGTTAAATATAAATGATAAAGAAAAAACAGAAAAATATTTAGAGATAATTACTAATGAAATAACTAGATCAAAAACAATTATTGATGAATTTTCATCATATGGAAAACTAAAAGAAATCAATCAAGAAGAACTCGATATAACATATCTATTAGAAGAAACAGTCGAATTATTAAAACCATTGTTTAAACAGCATAAAGCAACAATTAAATTATTAATAAAAGAAGAAATATACATATATGGTGATTATAATAAATTAAAACAAGTATTTATAAATCTCCTAAAAAACACTATTGAAGCAAAAAAAGAACAAGTACCATTAGAAGTATTATTAAATTTAAAACAAACTCAAAATAATGTTCAAATTATAATTAAAGATAATGGTATAGGAATGTCCAAAGAAATTCTATCAAGAGTTTCAGAAGTATTCTTTACTACTAAACAAAATGGAACCGGTATTGGTTTAGCATTTTCAAAAGAAGTAATAGAACTTCACAAAGGAAGGCTTCAAATAACTTCAAAGAAAGATCATGGTACTCAAATAACAATATCTTTACCAAAAGAAAAAAAGTCCGAAGACTTTAATAATAAAAACTATTAGTATTACTAAAAGTAGGATATTGTTGTGGATAATATGGCATTGGCATCATTGGCCATCCACAACATTGTGGTCTATTTAACTGATTATTATTCGCAATACCAAATCCTAACGCAGTACCAGCAAGACCACCAACTACTAATGGAGTAAGAAAAAATCTCTCATCATTAGAATCTTGATATACATCGTAAGAATAATTAGTTGCTTGTAAACCATTTGTATTTCTATACATACCATTAGAATTATTTGGTATAATATAATTATAAGGATACATAATATTCAACTCCTTTATAATAAATTATGAGAAAAGAAAGAATAGGTGAAAATATGAATACACAAAAATTAAATGCTTTAGCAAAAACAATTGTAAATTATTCTCTACATTTAAAAGAAAATTCAACAGTACTTGTTAATTATCCAAAAGAAGCACAACCTTTAGTAGCAGAAATTATTAAAGAAGCAAATAAAGTAGGTGCACTACTAGTACTAAAAATGAATGATCCGAAATTAAATGCACGTCTAGCTGAAAAAAATACTGAAGCAAGACTTGAATTATTAAAGAAAATAAAAGAATTTGAAGTTAATACATATGATGCCTTTATTCAAATTTGTGGATCATTTAATGACTACGAAAGTAAAAACGTTCCAAAAGAAATGACTAAGAAATTTGGAGTAATGACACAAGAAATAGATGATATAAGAATTAATGAAAGAGATTGGGTTCTATTAAACTATCCAATGGATTTAGATGCTTACAAAGCCAAAATGACAACAGAAGACTTTAATGAATTTGCTCTTGATGTTATGACTGTAGATTATCAAAAAATGAGTGAAGATATTAAACCTCTAAAAGACTTAATGGAAAGAACTGATAAAGTAAGAATTGTTGCTCCAAATACAGACATTACATTCTCAATTAAAGGAATGCCTGCAGTACCATGTACAGGAGAAAAAAATATTCCAGATGGAGAAATTTATTCAGCTCCAATCAAAACAAGTGTAAATGGAACGATAACATATAATACACCAAGTCCATATCAAGGAAACATTTACAACAAAGTATCATTAACATTTGAAAATGGTAAAATAGTAAAAGCAACATGTGACGAAGATAACGATAAATTAAATGAAATTTTTGATACCGATGAAGGTGCTAGATACGTTGGAGAATTTGCCCTAGGATTTAACCCTAAAATTCTTCATCCAATGGGAGATATCTTATATGATGAAAAAATTCTAGGAAGCTTACACTTCACTCCAGGAAGATGCTATGCAGATTGTGACAATGGAAATGTCTCAAGCATCCACTGGGATATGGTGTTAATTCAAAGAGAAGAGTATGGTGGAGGAGAAATCTATTTTGATGATGTCTTAATCAGAAAAGATGGAAAATTTATCCCAGACGAATTAAAACAATTAAATTACGAAGACCAATAATGGTCTTTTTATTTGCAAAAAAATATGTTATAATATGCGACAAATACAAATGAAAGGGGGATTATATATGAGAAGATTACCAAATATAGAATTATCTGACCAAGAACTATCAAAAATTATTTCTGATGGAAAATTTGATTATGGTGGCGAAGCCATAGTCTGCCGTAATAATAATCCCCATAGTTTATATAAAATCTTTACTCATCCAGAAACAGACGTAGTAGCCATGATGAGTGATAATAAATTAAAAAAAATAAGTTGGATTTATCAACACCAATTAGAAGATACTGTTTTACCTCTTGCAACATTGTCAAATCGCCGAACACTAATTGGCTACGAAATGACTTTTGATCCAGAAGATGAAGCCCTAATAAATGCCATACTGACAGAAAGAGAAAAAATTCATTTTCTTCATTCAAGTGCCGATATCTTAAGATATTATGAAACAAGAGATGTCACATATGGCGATGTAAAAGATGACAATATTTTAATTAATAAAAAAACTGGCAAAGCTAAGTTCTGTGACATAGATAACATGCGAGTAGAAACATTACCAATTGATATTATGGGTTATGGTTTATCTGATTACTTTGATGTTGTACCGGTAATAGATCAAAAAGCAGATGCCTATATGCATAATTTACTTTTTCTAGAACAATTAAAATATAACAATTTATCACATAGAGCAATACTAAATAGACTAAGGACAAAACCAATTATGCCTGAATTTCCAGAAGAAGTAGAAAGAATTATTTCAACATTAATTGAACCAGAAAAATTTAATGGAGAATATGCTATTCAGTATATTAAAAGAAGGTGATTAAATGACTACTATGCCTAATATTTCTCTAACTAAAAGAGAATTAAACAACTTAGTAAAAAAGTCTTTTTACACTTCTGGTGGCGAAAGTTTCATCTGTCAACCAACTAGAAAAACACTTTATAAACTATTTCGCCAAGGTAAGAATATAATTCCAATGTCTGACAATAAAGCAAAAAAAGTAACAAGACTTTACGAACTACAATTAGAAGATAGTATAAGACCTCTTTCAACTATCAGTTGTAATGGAGAATTATTTGGTTATGAAATGACCTATGATAGATTTGATGAAAAATATTCACCTTATAAACATACTAGAGAAGAAAGGATTGACTTTCTCTTTGAATCAAAAAGAATTCTTGAATATTTTGCATCATTAGGTATTATCTATGGAGATGTTGCTTACAGAAATATTTTATTTAATACTAAAACAGGTAGATATAAGTTCTGTGACATGGATAATATTCAAATAGAAGGACATCCAATTGACCTAATTGGAAATACAACTCCACTAGCTACATATGAAAGTGTTTGTGGTGTAGATAGTAAGGCAGATGCCTATGTTCACAATATTATGACTTTCAAAACCCTAGGAGTAGAGTTTCCGAGTTGCTTTGAAGACGAACTAGAATTAGATTTTGAGTCCCAAGCCTGCCGAATAGTAGATTCAATGGAAGATCCCCAAAACTTTACTGGAGAATATGTAATTGAGTATGTAAAAAGAAGATAGAAGGTGACAAAATGCAAAGAATGCCTAATATTAATTTAACAAGTGCTGAATATCAAACAATGCTTGATTATTGTCGTTATCAAACAGGTGGAGAAGGTATTCTATTTAAAGGCATGAGGCCTGACACTCTTTATAAAATATTTGTTGATTATGAAACAACTACACCAATCGGTCTATCTGATAATAAATTTAATAAAGTATTAGCTATGTATGAAAATCCATTAGAAGACAGTGTTCAACCACTAAGTACCATTAGTATAGATGGAAATTTAGTAGGTTATGAAATGACCTTCGATGAACAAGACACAACATTAGACCAAATGTTTCTAACAAGGAAACAATTAATTGATGCACTAAAAGGTACAAGTAGAATTCTTCAGTACTATGCTAGAAATGATATAACGTATGGTGATGTTAAGTCTAATAATATTTTAATAAATAGAAAAACTAAAAGAACAAAGTTCTGTGATATGGACAATGTTCGTTATGGTCAATATCCAATTGATTTAATTACTGATCACATAGAGTCAATGCTTGCACCAGAACAAGATATAGATGAAAGCGTAGATGCCTATATGCATAATTTAATGACTATTCAAATGTTAAATGTCCCACAACTAGATTATGATCAAATTCTCTATCAAATATCAGAAGGGAAATTTAGAAAATCTTATAAGAAAGAAGCAAGTGAAGCACTTGCAACAATGGCTTCACCTAAGCCATTTAATGGAGAATACATAATTCAATATGTAAAAAAATAAATCAAGTTAATTGCTATTTAATAAAAATATGTTATAATTAGTCCTCGTACGACTAATAAATATATGTTAAAATAAATATATGAATAAAAGAGGTGACGAATATGGAACGTTTACAAAAAGTTATAGCTCAAGCAGGAATTGCATCACGTAGAAAAGCCGAAGAATTAATTACATCAGGACAAGTAAAAGTAAATGGTGTAGTAGTAACTGAATTAGGTACAAAAGTTTCAGATAAAGATCAAATAGAAGTAAATAATCAACTTATTGAAAAAGAAAAGAAAGAATATTATTTATTAAATAAACCACGTGGAGTAGTAACTACAACAGCTGATGATAAGAATAGAAAAACAGTTGTAGATTTAATTCCTACATCTGCAAGAATCTATCCAGTAGGAAGATTAGATTATGATACAACAGGAGTTCTTTTACTAACAAATGATGGTGATTTTGCTAATATCTTAATGCATCCAACAAGTAATATCGACAAAGTATATATGGCAAAATTAGAAGGTATCATCAAAGGAGAACAAATTAATCAGTTAAAAGACGGTGTTGAACTAGATGGAGAAATAGTAAAACCATCACGTGTTAAATTAAAGAAAGTTGATCCTAAATCAAATTCTTGTATGGTTCAAATTACTATTCATGAAGGAAAAAATCATCAAGTAAAAAGAATGTTTGAAGCAGTAGGATTCCCAGTTGCAAAATTAAAAAGAGAAAAAGAAGCATTCTTCGATCTTAAAGATTTACAATCAGGAGAATTTAGAAAACTAACACCAAAAGAAGTTGCAAAAGTATATGGATTAAAGCAAAAATAAAACTACACACTCGTGTAGTTTTTTATTTTTCAGTTACTTCAATAGCTCCAGTAGGACAAGATTCTGCTGAATCAATAACAGCTTGTTTTTCATCCTCTTTAACTTCTTCTTTTTTTACTTTAGAAAGACCTTCATCATCAATTTCAAATATAGCATCGCAAATAGCAGCACATGCTCCACAACCGATGCAAGCTTCTTTATTAACTTTAACTTTCATATTAACCTTCCTTTCACATTAATTATATCGGTTTTTATCTTTTACGTAAAGTGTAATTTAACTTCTTTCGTTTTTATATTACATGTGATAAACTTATACTGAAAGAAGGTAAAGAGTATGAGAAGAATGGATCGTTATAATGATACATCTGATGTACCAAAATTAACCCGTAGTGATAAAAATCAAGAGTTATATGACTCAATTGGCAGTAATACTAGGTACACAAGTTTTTCTGATGTAACCAACTCAAATGCTATTGATATAACTACAAAGAAAAACTCTAATACTCGTGAAGGATATCATCAAATGAAAGAATATCAAGATGTAGTTCCAACTCCTCGTGTGAAAAAAGAATTAGAAGAGTTTAAAAGTCTATATCAAGATAGAGAAAATAAAGTATATGATATAAATAATGTTCTAGAAGAAGCAAGAAAAAATCGTACTGAAAAAGACGAATTGGAAGAAAAAAGAAAATTAAAGAATTCTAGTTATAATATATTATCTAGTTTAAATAAAGAAGAATTAGAAAAATATCGTAAAGAAAAGAAAGATAAAGTTATTCATCCAAATGATGATGAGTTAAGAGAACTAATAGATACAATAACATCAAAAACATTAGCTGGAGATATCCAAGCTGCAACATCATTATTAAGTGATTTAATGGCAACAAGTATTATGGATAAAGTTGATAAACCAGAAGATATTCCAGAAGAAGAAAAAGATGATAATGATGATAGTGATGATGAAGATTCTCTTGATGATGAAAAACTAAATGTTGAAGATATTAAACTTCTAGCAAACAAAAAAGAAGAACTTGCACACGCAGAAGATGATGAAGAAGAAACAGAAGATAAACAAAAAGAAGAAAGTAATCTTCCTGATGCAGATGCATCATTCTATACAAGAAGTATGGACTTATCTGAAGCAGACTTTGACTTAGAAAGTGAATTTAAAGAAAAACATTTACCAGTAGGAATAAAAGTACTAATTGGCTTAATTATTTTAGTTATCATAGCAGCAATAGTATTCTTTATCTGGAAAAATCAATAAATAAAGAAAAGTTGGTTATTTTATACCAACTTTTTTTTATTTTGTGTTATTATAAATATATACAAGAGAAGTAGGGTGTAAGTAAATGAATGTTAAATTTTATGTAAATAATTATGTATTAATTTGGAATTTATTATTCCAAGCCTCAATATCAGAACCAATTTATAATTTAAAACAAAAACTATGGGCAAATTATAAAAATGAATATAATAATACATATCGTGATAAACATCTTATCTTAAGAGATGCTAAAAACTTTATTCCAAATGATGATACTGTCTACAACATAGTAGTTGAAACACGTGAATATGAAAAGTTAAAGAAGTGTGCTGATAAGTATCGTATGGAATTAATGAAAATATGGGATAGTAATAAAAGATTAATAAATGCCTTTGTTAAAAATATCTTAAAAAGAGATATCCGTCCATATACAATACTAGTAGTAAATGAAGAACTAGATATTATTGATACAAATTATTTAAACGAAGAGACAGGTACATTAATAGTAGGTAAAAAAATAGATAAAAAAGACCCAACAAAAATAATAGTTGAAATGATTATGGCTATTATTAAAGAAGAAATTAAATATGATACTTCAAAATGTGAAATAGGAACTGCTATCACAGAATTAGCTGTTTTAAATGAACTAGCAACAGTACTAACTAAAAAGAGTTGTTATATCAGTGGACAACCATCATTATCAAATATTAAAAGAAATGTTTATCCATATTGGCTAATGTATCTAGCAGTACCAAAAGATGAATTTAACACTTACATGGCTAGGGATAAAATCGCCTTTGATGCCAACAGTATGGCTTACGAAAAAGAACTAAAGAAAATGGATATAGTAGAATTTATTGACTTCTGCTATCGTAATAAAAGATATATATTAAAATAGTAATAACGTAAAATGTACAGGGGGAAGTAACATGGATAGTAAAATAGAAATATTATTAAATAAAATAAATATTGATAAAGACCATTATCAATATTTTTCTGATGCTAAAATAACTAGAATTGTTGTAAATAAACAAGGAACAGTTTGGAATATTTTTATTGATAGTAAAGAATTATTACCAGTAGAAATATTTGAAGAACTTGAAAATAATAAAATGCAATTAGATGAAAAAGCTAAAGAAATAAGAATTATTTTTAATATTGAAAATTCAAGTATTGAAACATATCTAAGTTATTATCCAGTGCTATTAAAGAAATTAAAAGATAAATTAAAGGTATTAGAAATTTATGAAGATTGTCTACATATTGAAGATGAAAAACTAATATTAGTCACTTCAACTGAAGTAGAAAAAGAAAGACTAGAATCTTGTCTAGAAGAAATAAATACTTTTTATAAACAAGTTGGCTATATGATACCAATATCAGTAGAAGTGCGTCATGAAGAAAATATTTTAGAAGAAATAAAACAAGAATTAGAAACATCAGTTGTCGCATCACCTGCACCAAGTGAAAAGAAAGTAGAAACAAAAGAAGATAAACCAAAAGAAAAACAATTTAGAAGAGATCCAAAAGATCCTAACGCTGTACTTGGTAGAGGAATAAAAGAAGATCCAATTAAAATAAAAACTCTTATTGGAGAAGACAACAATGTAGTAATTGAAGCCCAAATCTTTGGAACAGAATATTTTGAATCTTCAAAAACAGACTTTAAGATTATTACTTTAAAAGTAACAGACTTCTCAGATAGTATTTATTGTAAAGTCTTTGTAAGAGACGATGAAGAATATGGAAGACTTTGCAAAGAATTTAAAAATGGTAACTGGTATAAAATTAGAGGTTATACCAAAAATGATCAGTTCGCTAAAGAACTAGTTTTAAATGCTAGAGATATGGTTAAACTAGAAAAAACAGAAGAAAGTATAAAAGATCTAGCAGAAGAAAAAAGAGTAGAACTTCATTGCCATACAGTAATGAGCCAAATGGATGGTGTTGCTAATGAAGAAGCAATTGTTAAACAAGCAATGAAATGGGGACACAAAGCAATAGCTATAACTGACCACAATGGTGTTCAAGGATTCCCACACGTCTTCAACTTAGTAACAGGTTATAATAAAAACTTAGAAGAGGGAAAAGAACCATTTAAAGTTATCTATGGTGCAGAACTTGTTATGATAGATGATGCTGTAAATATTGTTCTACGTCCAAATAAAGAAGTAATGTTAGACCAAACATTCGTCGTATTCGACTTTGAAACAACTGGTTTCAACGCTGGTGGTGCCGATTCAATTATCGAAGTAGGAGCAGTTAAAATCCGTAATGGAGAAATCATTGAAAAATATGATGAACTAATTAACCCAGGGCGACCACTCCCTCAAAAGATTATTGATGTAACAAACATTACTGATGAAATGTTAAAAGATAAAGACAATGAAGAAAATGCCATTAAACGTTTCGTTGAATGGTTTGGAGATTGTCCAATGGTAGCACATAACGCTAAGTTCGACGTATCATTCCTAGAAATGGCCTATAAGAAATACAATTTAGGTACATTTACAAATCCAGTAATTGATACATTAGAATTATCACGTACAATGGATAATACCTATGCAAGACACTCTTTATCAGCATTAGTAAAAAGATACGAAGTTCCTTGGGATGAATCAGCCCACCATAGAGGAGACTACGATGCTGAAGGAACTGCTTTAGTATTCCATAAAATGTTAAAGAAATTATCTAATCGTAATATTGAAACAATGGATCAATTAGATAATTTAGTTTCAAAAGATGAAATCCATAAATATGGACGTGCTCATCATATTAATTTATTAGTTCAAAACAAAGCCGGTTTAAAGAACTTATTCAAATTAGTTTCTTTAGCCAACACAACTTATTTATATAAAACACCTCGTATTCCAAGAAGTGTTATAGAAGAACATCGAGAAGGATTACTAATTGGAAGTGGTTGCTACGAAAGTGAAGTATTCACAGAAGGTAAATCAAAGAGCGAAGATGAATTATCAAATATCATTAGATTCTACGATTATGTAGAAGTGCAACCTCTAGAATGTTATAATCACATGATTCAATCAGGTGACTTCGCAACTGAAGTAGAATTAGCTGCCCATCTTCAAAAAATAATAAGAGTAACAGAAGAAGCAGGAAAGATTATTGTTGCAACAGGGGATGTTCATCATATAAAAAGAGATGACAAAATCTTTAGAGAAATCATTGTTAATCAAAAAGTTCCAGGTGGAGGACGACATCCACTTGCTCGTTCAGGAATAAAATCAATTCCTTCAAATCACTTACGTACAACAGACGAAATGTTAAAAGATTTTGCTTTCCTAGAAGATGATGAATTAATTTATCGTTTAGTAATTGGCAATCCAAATAAAATTGCTGATATGGTAGAAATAGTAGAAGTAATACCTGATACTGGAGGAATTCCATTCTCTCCAAGAATTAAAAGTGATGATGGACAAAGTTATCTAGACTGTCCACGTGTGGTTACCGACTTAGTTTATACTAAAGCAAAAGATTGGTACGGTGAACCACTACCATATTCAATAGAAGAACGTATCGCTACAGAACTTTATGGAGATATTGTCTTAAAAGCAGTAAAAGAAAATTTAAAAGATAAAAACTTATCAGAAGAAGAATTAACTAAAGAAGCATTTAAACAAACCCATGATATTATTTGGGAAGGTTTTGATAAGGTAAAAGAATTAGTTCGTGAACATGTTAAGAAAACAACAGAAGAAGAACTAGATGAAAAAGCTTTAGAAAAAGCAGTTAAAAAATCACTTGGAGGAATTATCGGAGGAGGTTTCGACCCAATCTACTTAATTTCTCAACGTCTAGTTAAACACTCAAACGATGATGGTTACTTAGTTGGTTCCCGTGGTTCCGTAGGTTCATCATTTGTCGCAACTATGATGGGAATTACTGAAGTTAATCCATTATCTGCTCATTATAGATGTCCAGAATGTAAGATAAGTATTTTCGAAGATGAAAATGGCAACTCTTTCGGAGCAGAATATTCATCAGGTTATGACTTACCAGACAAAATGTGTCCTAACTGTAATATTCCATTAATTAAAGATGGACAAGATATGCCATTCGCAACTTTCTTAGGATTTAATGCTGATAAAGTTCCAGATATCGACCTTAACTTCTCAGATTTAAATCAAGCATCAGCTCACGCTTATACAAAAGTATTATTCGGAGAAGATAATGTTTTCCGTGCTGGAACAATAGGTACAGTAGCTGATAAAACAGCCTTTGGATTCGTTAAAGGATATTGTGAAGAAAAAGAACTGGGCGATATGCGTACTGCGGAAATTGAACGTTTAGCAATTGGCTGTACTGGAGTAAAAAGAACAACAGGGCAACATCCTGGAGGAATAGTTGTTATTCCTGACTACAAAGAAGTTTCAGACTTTACTCCATATCAATTCCCAGCAGAAGACGCAACTGCTGAGTGGCGAACAACACACTTTGATTACCACTCAATTGACCAATGTTTATTAAAACTAGATATTTTGGGTCACTCAGACCCAACTCAATTAAGATTGATTCAAAATCAGTCAGGAACAGATATTATGAAAGTTCCATTAGATGATAAAGAGACAATGAGTATTTTTACTTCAACAAAAGCTCTTGGGGTTACAACAGAACAAATTATGTGTAATACCGGAACCTTAGGTATACCAGAGTTTGGAACCCCATTTACAATTAAATTAGTAGAAGATACTAAGCCAACTACCTTTGGCGAGTTAGTTAAAATATCAGGACTTTCCCATGGTACCGATGTTTGGTTAGGGAATGCTCAAGAATTAATTCAAAACAACATTGTTCCGTTTAAAGAAACAATCGGTTGTCGTGACGATATCATGGTTTATCTAATGTACCGTGGAGTTGCTCCGATCAAAGCCTTTAAAATTATGGAGTTCGTTCGTAAAGGAAAAGCTTCTAAGGATCCTGAAACATGGAAGGGACATGTTGAAACAATGAAAGAAGCAAATATCCCAGAATGGTTTATCAATTCTTGTGCTAAGATTAAGTACATGTTCCCAAAAGCCCATGCTGCAGCCTATGTAATGAGTGCCTTTAGAATAGCTTGGTATAAAGTTCATATGCCAGTATATTTCTATGCATCATGGTATTCATCAAAAGCAACAGATGTAGATGTAGTTAGTATGATTAAAGGCTATGATGGAATTAAACAACGACTAGAAGATATTTTAGTTAAAGGATTTGAAGCCACTAACAAAGAAAATGGCCAAGCTGAAAGTTTAAAGGTAGCACTTGAAGCTACAGCCCGTGGCATTAAATTCCTACCAGTAGACTTATATAAAAGTGAAGCTACAGTTTGGGTAGCAGCTTCTGATACAGAAATTTATCCTCCGTTTAATGCCATCGAAGGTCTAGGAGATACCGTTGCTCAAAATATCGTAAGAGAAAGAGAAAATGGACCATTCCTAAGTATCGAAGATGTCCAAAAAAGAGGAAAAGTATCCCAAACATTAATTGATAAAATGAAAGAAATGGGAATATTAAAAGATTTACCAGAATCAAATCAATTATCATTGTTCTAAAAACATCCTAAATATAGGATGTTTTTTTTATTTGTATTGAAAAATAATGCAAAATTAGATAAAATTAAAGATGATACAAAGAATAAAGAAAGGAGAATATAATGCCAACTATAAAGAAAAGAAAAAGAAAAACTAAAACTCATAAAAAAGGTTTTACCTTAATTGAAATTTTAGCAGCAATAACAATTCTAGGAATATTAATGGGAATTGCTATTGTTTCAGTTACAAAAATAATAGAAGATGGTAAAAAAGAGCACTATGATACTGCTGAAGAAAATTTATCTCTAGCAGGACAAAGTTATGTACAACAAAACAGAGGAGATCTGCCAAAAGCAGTAGGGCAAAAGAAAAAAATATCTTTAAAAACTTTAGTTGAGAACAGATACATTCAACCTATAAAAGATTATAGTGATAATGAATGTAACTTAGAAGAATCATACGTTTTAGTATATAAATATTCTCAAAGTGATTATTCTTATGTTCCTTACTTAGATTGTCCAGGTTATACAAGTGAAGATAAAGTAACTAATATAACACCAGAGATATCTGCACAAATAAATGTCAATGAAGATAAGGGAACAGTAACAGGAAAAGTAACATTAACAGGTAATGAACAGTTAATGAGTTATAGTTATATAATATATCGTGGTTCAAAAGAAGTAAAAAATACAGGTAATGTTATAGTATCTGGCTTTAAAGAAAGTCTTTCACTAACAATTCCATTAACTGAATATACACCAGGTAATATAAAATTATATGTTACAGCAACTAATACATATGGCCAAACTAAATCTATAACCGTAACCCAAAACGTGGAAGATCAAAAAGCCCCACAATGTGTATATTTAGATACTGCAGATGAAACTGATAAAGAATGGACTTCAGAAAATAGAAAAATAACAGTTGGTTGTGATGACGGAGATGGAACAGGCTGTACAAGAGAAACTTATACAAAAACATTTAAATCAACAACAGATTACGGTTATATAACAATCGAAGACGAACAAGGAAATGAAACGCAATGCCGTGTAAGTGTCTTTGTTGATAAAACTCCACCAACTTGTACAAAATCTGGAGATTCTACAAAGTGGAAAAATTCAAGTAGAACAATTAATTGGGGATGTAATGATGGAACTAGTCAATCAGGTTGTAATGTAAATTATGCTGGTGGTTCAACAACATTTACATCAACAACAAAAACAGCAACAATAGCAGAGTATACAATAAAAGATAATGTTGGAAATACAACAAAATGCCAAGCAAGAACTGCTAACGTATATGTAGATACAACTCCACCGACTTGTACAGTATCTGGTGGAAATAATAATTGGACAAATGGAAATAGGACAGTAAAAGCTGTATGTTCAGATGACGATAGTAAATGTGAAACAGCTGATTTCCAAAAAGAATACAAAGATAATATTAATACAACAACAGCCGGAGCAGTTGATAATAACAATGGAGGTTCAGTAAAAGATAAAGCCGGAAATATTACTTATTGTTCTGCAAACCAAACAGTAAAAATTGATAAGACCAAACCAGTAGTAAGCAGTGTATCTAATCCAAAAGAAGGAGTAGCTACAATTCCAGGTTTACAAGTAACTTTAACAGGAGCAGATCAAGGAGCAGTTCAGTCTGGACTTTCAAAATGGCAATATAAAGAAGCATCGGGCTCATGGAAAGATATTGCTAATTCAAACTATTCTCCATACGTTGATACTTATACAGCACTAAGAGATTCAACTGTATTCAGTTATAGACTGTGTGATATTGCTGGAAACTGTTCAGATTCAAAAACAACAACAGTTAAAATAGTTAACGCCTGTTCATCAACTACAACAACATGGTCAGGAACATGGGGAACATGTAGTAAAAAATGTGGAACAGGAACGCAAACAATGAGTGGTACAAAATATAGTGCATATGATGGTTCTAATTGTGGAACAACTTCAAAAACTCAAAATTGTAATACACAAGATTGTTGTTCATCAACTACAACAACATGGTCAGGGACATGGGGAACATGTAGTAAAAAATGTGGAACAGGAACGCAAACGATGAGTGGAACAAAATATAGTACATATGACAGCAGTGTAAGTTGCGGTTCTGATTCAAAAACTCAAAACTGTAATACGCAAGACTGTTGCTCATCAACTACAACAACATGGTCAGGATCATGGGGTGCATGTAGTGCTACATGTGGTGGTGGAACTCAAACAATGAGTGGTACAAAATATAGTACCTATGATAGTAGTGTAAGCTGTGGTTCTGATTCAAAATCTCAAGCATGTAATACAAATTCATGTGGGCCTCCAGCCCATACCCATAAAACAGGAGCATTAGGTACTACTTTAAAATCTTGTAACTGGACACTATCATGTGGTACTTATCATCCAAAAGCATATTGGGCATATTGCGGAGTATGTTGGAATTATGGAGTTATTTATCGTTCAACAACATCTAAATATTGTCCGGGTAGATATATTGATGGCTGTAAAAACTGGGGAACAGTTTATCCAACAGTTGTACCGGATTAAGAGGTGATTATATGAAAAAAAGAGCATTAATAACAACTTTAATAATAGTACTAGGAATAATATTACTAGTACTAGGAGTAATTTTAGGTTATGACAAAGATGTAGAAGTTAAACCTCCTAAAGATAATGATGAACAACAAGTTCATCCAGATTATCATGAATTAGGACCCCAATCTTTAAAAAATGATCAAATATTTGATAATATTAAATATACTCAAAATCACTTATCTACAACATCAAATACCTATGCAACATTTACATCAGTAGTATTTAATGAAACAGGAGTAGATATAATACATCAAACAATAGAAATAGACTTTTATGATATAAATAATAATTTAATTGCAACTATGGTAAGTACTATTGAAAATCTAAAAGTAAATGAAAGCACAGTTATTTATGCTATTGTAGAAAAAGATTTATCTACAGCCAATACATTTAAGGTAAGAAAAGTTAATTAACAAAAGTAGACTAATTAGTCTACTTTTTTCTTGAAATAAAGACCTAAAAAGTATACAATATAAATGTATAAGAAGATAAGGATGTGTAGTATGTTAAACAATAAAAAAGGTTTTACCTTAATTGAAATTTTAGCAGCAATAACAATTCTAGGAATATTAATGGGAATTGCTATTGTCTCAGTAACAAAAGTAATTGAAAACGGAAAAAAGAAACATTATACAACAGCAGAAGCAAATATGGTTTTAGCTGGACAAAGTTATGTTCAACAAAATAGAGCTCAACTTCCTAAGGCGATCGGTCAAAAGAAAAAAATACCGATGTCTATGTTGATAGATAAAAATTATATTCAACCAATCAAGGATTATAGTGATAATGACTGTAATATGGCAGAGTCATACATTCAAGTATTTAAATATTCACAAAATGATTATTCATATGTGTCATATCTTGAATGTCCAAACTATAATAGTCAAGAAAATATCAATGATATGACGCCGGAAATAAATGCCTCAATCGAAATTGATACAGATAATAGTAAGGCTAATGCCAAAATTACTATAACTGGAAATGATAAACTAATGAGTTACAGTTATATTATTTATCGTAATTCTAAAGAAGTTAAAAATACTGGAAGCGTCGCAGTTAATGATTTTGCTGAAAGTAAATCAATTAACTTTTCTTTATCAGAATACACTCCAGGAGAAATCAAATTAGTTGTAACTGCTACAAATACCTATGGAAACACAAAAACAAAAACAGTTACATCAAATGTACCAGATACAAAAAAACCAAAATGTGTTTATTTAGATACAGCAGATCAAGCTGACAAAGAATGGACCTCAGAAAACAGAAAAATCACAGTAGGATGTGACGATGGAGAAACAGGTTCAGGTTGTACAAGAGAAACATATACAAAAACCTTTAAATCTACAACAGATTATGATTACATAACAATTGAAGATGAAGATGGAAATAAAGAAAAATGTCGTGTAAGTGTCTTCGTTGATAAAACAGCCCCAAGTTGTACAGACTCTGGAGATTCAAATAAATGGACAAGTGGAAACAGAACAATCAATTGGGGATGTAGTGATAGTCAATCAGGATGTGATGCAAGCTATTCTGGTGGCTCAACACCATTTACTACTACAACAAAAACAGCAACAATAGCTGCATATACAATAAAAGATAATGTTGGAAATACTAAAACATGCCCAGCAAGAACAGCCAATGTATATGTAGATAAAACAGCCCCAAGTTGTACTGATTCAGGAGATTCAACAACATGGCAAAAAACTAATAGAACAATTAACTGGGGATGTAGTGATGGAACAAATCAATCAGGATGTGATTCTGATTATGATGGAGGCTCAACGCCATTTACAACTACAACAAAAACAGCGACAATATCAGCGTATACAATAAAAGACAAAGTTGGAAATACAACAACATGTCCAGCAAGAACAGCCAATGTATATGTAGATAAAACAGCCCCAAGTTGTACTAATTCAGGTGATTCTACATCATGGACAAATGGAAACAGAACAATCTATTGGGGATGTAGTGATGGAACAAATCAATCAGGATGTAATACAAGTTATTCCGGTGGCTCAACACCATTTACATCAACAACAAAAACAGCAAGTATTGCAGCATATACAATCAAAGATAATGTAGGAAACTCAACAACATGTGATGCGAGAACAGCCAATGTATATGTAGATAAAACAGCTCCAACCTGTACTGATTCTGGTGATTCTACATCATGGACAAGTGGCAATAGAACAATCTATTGGGGCTGTAGTGATGGAACAAATCAATCAGGATGTAATACAAGTTATTCTGGAGGCTCAACACCATTTACATCAACAACAAAAACATCTACCATTGCAGCATATACAATCAAAGATGCTGCAGGAAACACAACAACATGTGCAGCAAGAACAGCTAATGTATATGTAGATAAAACAGCACCAACAATTTCATCTATTTCTAACCCAACCGGTGGTGCTGCAACAGATACAGCTTTCTCATTAACGTTATATGGTTCTGATGGTCACTCAGGAATAGGAAAATGGAGATATAAATATGCTGCTTCGTCAACATGGACAGATTACTCATCTTCGAACAAATCACCATTTACAACAACTGCTTTCTCAGCAGTAAGAAACGAAGATGTATATATAAGCGTATGTGATGCAGTAGGAAATTGCTCATCACCGTCAACATCAAAAATATATATAGTAGCAGATTTATGTGCTAGTACAACAACAACCTGGTCAAATACATGGGGAGCATGTACTTCTTCAACAGGAGCAACATGTGGTGCGGGAACTCAAACAATGTCAGGTACAAAATATAGTACAATCAACACATCTCACTCATGTGGATCCGATAGTAAATCACAAGCATGTGATTTAGGCTCATGTACAACACCAGTAAATGAGACGAAATATAGTGGATGTGACTCATATTACATTACTACATGTACAGGCGATACATGTACATATACTGAAAAGAATGGTAGACCAGAAACTGGTACAATATCATATAGTGCAGCAGTAGATACAATGAGTTCTTCATGTAACAAAAACTTCTGTAGTGCCAACTTAAATAGTACGAACGGAACGTACACATACTACTCAATTAGTAACTGTACAGTTTCAAGTTTTGGAGTTACAGCTGGAAATAATTGTTCAAAAGGAAGTAAGACAGGATCAAATACATTCACTGTTAATATTTCATCAGCACCATCAACTGGAAAATGTCCAATTTGGGTTGAGACAAATGAACCATATAGAATTGCCAGTGGTGTAATTAAATATAGTGGTTCATGGAATACATATTATTGTGGTGAAGATAAGTTCTGTCCAGATTCTGGATGCAGCAGATGGTGTGTAAGTAAATAATAAATGGAGGATATATGGAACTAAATAAATTTAATAGATTTTTGAAAATATTTATAGTTGTATTAACTACTATATTAGTTATTTCCATTATTGGACTTATTTTGGTAAATCAAGAAGAACCACTAGAAATAAATGACTGCGTTAAAAAAGGCAATATCTGCTCTGCAGATGAAATATATAAAGGTGTAGAAGTAGAAATCGCTGTTAATGATAAAACAAAACAGCGTTTCTACGTTATTTCCAATGACGAAAAAGAAATGACTTTAATGATGAACAAAAATATTGCTCCAAAAGTTGATTGGCATGATAATTTAATAAATATATATGGACCAGACATTGCTTTAATTGAATTAAGCGAACGAACAAAATCATGGGATAATATATCGCTAATTTCCAACTTTAGTTATGATGATACTGGAAAAATATTATTTGAAACAAAGTGCCAAGGGGAAATTAAAGAACCAAATTATGACTGTTCAAACACAAAAATACCTGCTAGAGGTTATTATGGATTAAAAATTATAAATGGAGAACTAATACAAAAAGCAAATGTTGTAGACAATCCGTTAGAAGATACTCTTTCTACAAACATGAGGGCGAGACTAGTCACAGTTGAGGAAATTGATAATTTAGTTGTAAATAATGAACTACCAAAGTGGCTATTATCTAACTTAAATGAAAAGGAAGGTTATTGGACATTAACATCATCAATAGCTATGAAAAATAATTATTGTCAAGGGGCATTAGCAATAGCCAACGTAAATAAAAAGCCATCAATAGAAAGTTTATTTGTTCAATCAGAATATGAAGAAGGCTTTGAAATTGGAATAAGACCAGTAATAACAGTTAATAAAAAATAAACAGACGTAAAAGTCTGTTTTTTATTGAAACTATCTATTAAAAAGTAGTATAATTAAGAGGCCAAAGAGGTGATGTAAGTGACTAATACAACTCTAATTAACAAAGATAATAAAATTAAAGAATCTTTTTATAAAAAAGTAAACTTTATTGATATAAAAGATATCGATGGAAATGATACTAAAATAGAAAAAGAAACATATGAGAATTATCTAGAACTACAAGAATTCTTAAAAACAAAAAATATTATTATTGGAATTGATTCAGCATATCGCAGTGAACAAAGACAATCTGAACTTTATCAAGAATTTATTGAGAGGTATGGAAAGGAATATGCTGATAAAATAGTAGCACCTGTAGGAACAAGTGAACATCATTCTGGACTAGCCATAGACTTAGCTTTAAAAAGTAATAATGAATATCTAGATGCAGATATGGTTCATGAAGACCAAGAACCAATATATAAAGAAGTGCATAAACACTTAAAAGACTTTGGTTTTATTTTAAGATATCCAGAAGGTAAAGAACACATCACAGGATACCCCTATGAACCATGGCATATCCGTTATGTAGGAAAATTTGTTGCCAAAATAATTTATGAAAAAAACTATACACTAGAAGAATATCTAACTGACTTTAGTGGAATCATCTTAGTTAATAAAGAAAAAGATATGACATCATTTGATGTTGTAAATGAAATTAGTCATTTATTTGGAATAAAAAGAGTAGGACATACAGGAACACTTGATCCTCTTGCAGAAGGAGTCCTACTAGTGGCTATTGGTAAAGCCACAAAAGTAGTAGAACTACTAACAGCTACATATAAAGAATATATTGCAACAGTAAAACTAGGTATTAAAACAGATACTCTTGATATTACTGGTAAAGTATTAGAACAAAATGAAGTACCTAACTTAGAAAATTTAGATGAAGTACTTAATAGTTTTAAAAAGACATATCTACAAGAAGTACCAATATATTCAGCAGTAAAAGTTAATGGTAAAAAGTTATATGAATATGCTAGAAATAATGAACAAGTAGAACTACCAAAAAAAACAGTAACAATTAAGGAAATAGAACTTCTAGATAAAACTGAAGATACATTTAAATTTAAAACACTTGTATCAAAAGGATGTTACATAAGAAGTCTAATCAACGACATTGGAAATGAATTAAATACATACGCTACAATGACAGAACTAACTAGAACAAAACAAGGTAAAGTTTCAATAGAAGAAACTAAAACTCTAAAAGATATAAAAAATGGTAATTTTAAAATATATGAAATAGATGAAGTTTTAGAAATCCCCGTTATTGTAGTGGACTCTGTTCAAGAACAAAAAATTAGAACAGGACAAAAAATAAATAACGATTATAACATTAAAGAAAAGGTAATATTTAAGGACCAAAATAATTTCATATTAGGAATATATGAATCAAAAGAAGGACTTTTAAGTGTTTGGAAAAACTTTGTATAATAAGCTTTTACTTTACTTTTTAGCCATAATATGATATAATATGTCCACATATGAAAAAGGGGAGATTGAATATGGAAAATTTTGAAGGGTTTATAGATTATTATAAAATTTTAGGTGTGGATCGAAATGCTAGCGAAGAAGAAATAAAGGCTGCATATAGAGCAATGGCAAAAAAATATCACCCAGACCGTAATCCAGGTGATGACGAAGCTGCTCGAATAATGCAACAAGTTAACGCTGCATACGATGAAATTGGAAATGAATCAAAAAATAATAATAGAGTACAATACAATAGAAAATACGATCAATACTATGCACAAAAACGTGCCCAAGAAGCAGAAAGAGCAAGAAGACAACAAGAAGCTGAATGGCAACGTCAACATCGTGCCCAAGAAGCAGAAAGACAACGTCAACAACGTAGTCAACACTCAAGTCAACGTGGATCACAATCAGGTCAAACACAATATAAAAGAGCTGCTTCGCGTTCAGGATATCATGGTAATGATTCTTCAAGTAAAAGATCTTCACAAACAGGTGCTAAGCACACTCAAAGTGGATTTAAATCAGCATTTGCCGATATAAGAACAGCTTGGAAAGAAGTTCGTGAAGAAGAAAAGAAAATGCCATTCTTAAAAAGACATAGAAAAATAAATGGTGAAATCTACCGTAACATGTACAAAGAAAATGGAAACGGTTTTGATGACTTCATTTATATTATCAAGAATGGTTCAATTCACGTTGCAATGGAAACATTATGGCAATTAGAGAAATTGACACATATTACTGAAGATTCAATTCCAAAATACGTAATCCGAAACCGTGCCTTGGCATATGCTCTAGTTTTAACAATGATTTTTTCTGGAGCAATAGCAAAAACTAATGATAATGTATCTACTCCAACTAATGGAACATCAATTTCTCAACAAAAACAAGAAGAAAATCCAGGAGATATTGAAATTGATGATGGTACATATCAAGAAGAACAACAAAGACAAGAAGAAGCAAAAGCTGAAAGAGATTACGTTGTTACACGTACATATGTAGTTCAACCAGGCGATTTCTTATCAGTTTTAGCAGTAGATGCTAATACTTCTGTAGAAGAAATTATGCGTTTAAATAATATAGAATCAGCAGATCACATTAAGTATGGAACAACATTATATATTCCATATGTAATTGATGGAGAAGATTTAAAATATGCAACAGTAGCAGCTTATTATGCACCAGGAACAGATATTAACGAATTTGCTAAAAAATATGGTACTGATGCAGCTTCAATTTATGCTTTAAACTATGAAGCATACGAAGATGGAAAACCTATTAGTGATACACTATTAGTTCCAACATGGGCTACACAAAGTGAAATAAAAGAACAAAAAGATACACAAGCTAAAACTTATACTTATGGAAATAATCAATAAGATAAAAAACGGAATTAAAAATTAATTTCGTTTTTTTGTGTAAACTTCTAAAAAAATTAGTATCAACTGACTTTATCATGAAAAAAATATATAGTATAATGGTTTAAGAAAGATAGGGTTGTGATTAAATGTTAGAGGTAATATTTTTAATAATTGGTTTTATCATGATTATTAAAGCTAGCGACGTACTAGTTGATGCAGCATCATCTATAGCAACAAAATTTAATGTACCAAAAATGTTAATAGCCTTAACAATTGTTTCTTTTGGTACATGTGCTCCAGAAGTAGCCATCTCATTTAATAGCGTTATGGCAAAAAATGGAACCATGGCCTTTGCCAATGTTATAGGAAGCTGTATTGTCAACGTCTTTTTAATCGTTGGCTTAGCCGCAATTGTTAAAGATATTAAAGTAAAACATAACACAGTAAAAAAAGAAATACCAATTCTCTTACTGGTAACTACATCATTCTCTGTCTTAATGCTAGATAGTTTATTTAATAGTAGAAATCCCAATGTTTTCTCAAGAGCAGACGGAATTGTTTTAATTTTATTATTCTTCATGTTCGTTGCATATCTAATTCAATTATTCCGTGGAAGGGCCGTTGAAGAAGCAGAGGAATCAGTTGAAATAAAATATGACAATATATTTATAGCAATTACATTATTAGTATTATCAATAGTAATGATTTGTATGAGTAGTGATGTCATTGTTGATAATGCCACAAAGATTGCTCAAGCAATCGGAATAAGTGAAAAAGTAATTACAATGACAGCTATAGTTATTGGTACATCATTACCAGAACTAATGTTAACAGTATCATCCGCTAAAAAAGGTGAATTTGATATGACAATTGGTAATATCGTTGGAACAAACATTTTTAACGTATGTATTGTTTTAGGTTTACCAGTAGCAATATATGGAGATATTCTATTACAAAATTTCTCAGTTGTAGATATTCTTGTAGTATTCCTATCATCATTAGATTTGTTCCTATTTGCTAGAAGTGAAAGAACTATATCTAAAAAAGAAGGAATATTAATGCTTTTAATATTTATTGTTTATTACACATACTTATTTATTTAGAAAGAGATTATTATGAAAGATTTAATTGAAATAACAGACAAAAATAATAAAACAAGAAAGGTTGAATTAATCACAAAATTCAATCTAGATGGCTTTAAATATAACTATATAATTTATAGAGAACTAGATAAAAGCCATACCTATATAGCTAAATATGAAGGAGAAAATATTGTAAACGTAAATACTGATTTATCTCCGGTAGAACTTAGTATGGCAGAAGTTATATACCGAGGTGTTAAAGAATGAGTTTAGAAATAAATAGAAATGATTCATCAATAGACACAAGACAAATTCCAAAACATAGAACAACTTTTCAACGAACAATTGCTGGATTATTAACTACATTAATCCTTTTTTCAGGGAGTTTAATTGGACCAACAACTGTATATGCTGCAGAAACGCCATCAACTTCTCAATCGCAAACATATATTGATCCAAGTACTGTAATTGATATACCAGAAGAACATCAGTATGTTGTTGCTGAAGCATGTGGTAAGGAAAAAGGAGAACCAATAACAGTTGGCGATTTAAATGCTATAAAAGATAATTGGATGACATTAACAGTATATGACGATACAAACTTAGAGTGGTTAAATCATTTGGGACAAGTTGAATATTTATCAATTATTATTCATGCTGATGATATGTCATTGTTTAGAAAAATTAAAAGTTTAAAAAACATAAATTCTATTTCTATAACACCAGCGCTTAATAGTTCTATAGATATGACTTCACAAGATTTTGCCTTTATAAAAAATTCGCCTCAATTAAAAGAGTTATCTATTTCTGGAGAAGTAGGAATCGAACCAGGTTTTATTGAATCATTAACTAATCTCCAAAAATTAAATTTCTTTTTACAAGATGGAAATCATACTTATGACTGTACTAAATTAGACTTTTTAAATGAATTGAAATTACATGATCCTTATACTGCGGCAATGTATATTACAACAGAGGAATATAATTATTTAAAAAGTAAAGGCGTAAAAATATCTTTCCCAAATGAAGAACAATTAAAAACATTTGTAGAAATTAATCATCGTCTAGATCAAATTGTTGAAAGTATTGGACTTGATGAAAATAGTAGTGAACAAGATAAATTTAATGCTATAATTTGTTATGTATTGGATAATTTATCATATGATGAACAAGTATCTAATGCTTTAGCAAATGATGAACCAATTCAGTCATTAGCAGCAGATTTTTATGAAGGTGGACTATTATATGGTGCTTTAGAAAAAGAATCTGCTATTTGCGGTAACTATGCGGCATTAACTAATGCTTTATTAGAAAGATTAAATATAGATACTTATTATTTAACTAGTCATAACCATGCTTGGAGTCTAGTGGAAATAGAGGGAAAACAATATTATGTTGATTCAACATGGTTGGATGGAAAGTCAGTTTATAAAACAGAAACAGAATATGTCTATGATGATTATGGAAATATAATAGCATCATCAACAAGTTGGACACCTATAGGTGCATCTGAAGCAATTAAAGAAGGAAATACAGAAGAACTTGATTGGTATATGGAAGATCCAAGCAGCTATCCAAAGTCAGATTCTCAAGCAGAATCACATATGGTAGTAAATCTTCCTGATTTCTTTGGAATTATACCACAAGAAGAAAGCGATGAAATAGTTCCAGAAACAATAGAAATAGCAGAAACAACTCCAGCTCCAACAGAAACTGTTGAACAAACTGAACCAGAAGAAACCAAACCAATAGTTTTAGATGATGAAAATGTAGAAATTCGTTCGGGAGATAAAAAGTGGATAGTACCAGCGGCTGTTGCAATTGGCGTATTAACTGCTATTGGTGGAGCTGTTGCTGTAAAAAAGAATAAAGATAAAAAAGAAAGAGAAAGACGAAGAAGACAAGCAATGTATAGCAATCCTTTTGGTGATGATTTTTCATCACCATACGGAAATAGTTATCAACCATATAATGATTTTGATTTTTCATCACCAAGTGACACATCAAGCAAATCAAGTAGAAGACATCGATAAAAGAAAAGGAGAAAATAAGCAATGAAAGAAGAATATGCAAGATTTCTACCAGTTGGTAGTGTTGTTTTATTAGAAGGAGCAACAAAGAGATTAATGATTACAGGGTTCTGTACAATGGATAGTGCAGAAAGTGAAAAAATATATGATTACTGTGGTTGCTTATATCCAGAAGGAATGATTTCAAGTGATGAAACAGCTTTATTTGACCACGATCAAATTAAAGAAATATATCATATTGGATTCTCTGATCCTGAAGAAGTGGCATTTAAAGAAAGACTAAATGAATTAGTTAATGCATCTGTAATGCCACAAAATTCAAAAGAAGAAACAACAAATATCTAATTTTAGTAATTAAAGGCAGCAAACACTGCCTTTTTTTGTTGAAAACTCTAATTAATCGTTGAAATTTTAGAAAAATATGCTATAATATAAGCAGAAAGGAGTGGGAACGAATAAATTCCCACTCTTATTATTTAGGAGGTGAAATAATGAAAGAACAAGTAGCAGAACTTGTAAATGAATCTATTCAAGAATTAGGAGTATTTGTAGATGATGCATATATTTCAAATGAAGAAGGTAAAAAAATCTTCAATATAGTTCTAGACAGTGAGGAAATAATTGATTTAAACAAAATAACTGACGCCTCAAGAATAATAAATAAAATTATGGACAAAAATGCTAAGTTATTAGACGATGCTGATGAACTAGACATTTTTTCAAAAGAGAAGGGAGATATTGAATAATGAACGGTAAAGAATTTAAAAAAGCATTAGATAATATTGTAAAAGAAAAAGATATCGATCCAGAAGTAGTATATAACGCAATGGAATTAGCTTTAACATCTGCCTATAAAAAGAATTTTAATTCAAAAACAAATGTTAAAGTAATATTTGATCGTGCTACAGGAGAAATTAAAGTATATTCATTCTTAACAGTTGTTGAAGATGATAAAATGACTAAAGAAGAATATGAAGATTATTTATTCGAACAATATTCTGATGATGACGAAGAAGAGGAAGAAGAAGTACCAGCAGAAGGTGAAGAAGGAGAAGAAAAAGAAGCTATTTCTTACTTCAATCCTGAAACTGAAATCAAAGTATCTGATGCTAAGAAATTAGATAAGACATTAGAAATTGGAGATACAATTGATACAGAAGTAACTCCAAAAGACTTTGGACGTGTAGCAGCATCAACTGCTAAACAAGTAGTAGTACAAAAAATTAGAGAAGCTGAAAGAAACAGCATCATGGAAGAATTTGGAGATAAACAAGATGAATTATTAATTGGTACAGTAGCATTAGAAGATACTGATAACTATTTCATCGATTTAGGTCGTACAAATGGTATTTTACCTAAGAAAGATATTATTCCAGGAGAAAAAATTGAAATGGGTTCTCAAATTAAAGTTTATGTATCTAAAGTAGACAATAATGGAAAGAACTTACTTATCCTATTAAGTAGAGCACACTATGGATTTGTAAAAAGATTATTCGAACTTGAAATTCCAGAAATTAATGATGGAACAGTTATGTTATACAGTGTAGCAAGAGATGCTGGTAACAGAAGTAAAGTTGCAGTATATTCTGAAAATCCACAAGTTGACCCAATTGGTGCTTGTATCGGTGAAAAAGGTTCAAGAATTGCTCGTATCATTGAAGAATTACACGGAGAAAAACTTGATGTAGTTAAATATGATAAAGACCCAGCAATCTTCATTGAAAACGCATTATCACCAGCAAGAGAATTAACAGTAGCAATTACTGATCCAAAGAAACAAGAAGCAATGGTTATTGCTGATGGAGATAACTTCTCATTAGCAATCGGTAAAAAAGGACAAAATGCTCGTCTAGCTTCAAAATTAACACACTACAAAATTGATATTAAAACAACTGAACAAGCAAGAGAAGCAGGAATCAATTTTAGATAATAGGAGGTATTTATGAAAGTAAAAAAAGTACCTTTAAGATCATGTGTTATCACAAAAGAACAACTACCAAAACAAGAACTTCTAAGAATTGTTAGAACACCATTTGGAGAAGTAAAAGTTGATGAAACTGGAAAATTAAATGGTAGAGGAGCATATATTAAAAAAGATATTGAAGTATTAGAAAAAGCTAAGAAAACAGGCTTACTTGCTAAAAGATTAGAATGCACAATATCAGATGAGGTATATGAAGAAATAAAAAATATAATAGAAAAATAGAAAAGTGAGGTGAGTCTTTATGATGACTTTAGAAGATTATGCATTAGATGTCAATAAGTCAATTGACGAAATAAAAGCATTATGCGATAAGATCGGAATCCACTACGAAGATGAGAACTCATTGTTAGATGAAACAGATATCATTTTACTTGATAACGAACAACAAGATGAAGAAGACTATGTAACTACAGGAGACGAAGATGCTCTTGAAGAGCAAAGACTTGAAGAAGAAGTAGAAGATATCGCTGAAGAATTAGCTCTAGATACAAAATTTGATTTAGACAACTCTTCATCATTTGAAAAAGTAAAACCAAAAGTAGCTAAAAAGACAGAAAATAATAAAAAAGACTTCTTAAAAGAAAGAAAAAAAATGTACAAACATCGTGAAAAATTACAAAGTAACGAACAAGTACAAGACGAAAATGTAATTCTTTACAAAGAAGGAATGAATGTATCAGAATTAGCAGCATTATTAGAAGTTGCACCAGTAGAACTAGTTAAGAAACTAATGGGACTTGGAGTAATGGCTAATATCAATCAAGTAATTGATTATGATACAGCTGAAATTGTTGTAACAGACTACAACAAAACATTAAAGAAAGAAGAAACTGCTGATATTTCAAACTTTGAAAGTTTTGAAATTGAAGATAGAGAAGAAGATTTAGTAGAACGTCCACCAGTGGTAACAATCATGGGACACGTTGACCATGGAAAAACTTCATTATTAGATGCAATCAGAAAAACAGATGTAGTTAGTGGAGAAGCAGGTGGAATTACTCAAGCAATCGGAGCTTATTCAGTTAAATATAATGATAAAAAATTAACATTTATTGATACACCAGGACATGCTGCATTCACAGAAATGCGTGCACGTGGAGCATCAATCACTGACATCGTAATTATCATTGTTGCTGCAGATGATGGAATAATGCCTCAAACAAAAGAAGCAATTGACCATGCAAAAGCAGCAGGATGTCCAATTATCGTTGCAATTAATAAAATTGATAAACCAGAAGCAAACGTTGAAAGAGTAATGACAGGATTAGTTGAAAATGGACTTACTCCAGAAGCATGGGGTGGAGATATTATTGTAAATCAAATTTCTGCTAAAACAGGTGTAGGAATTAACGAATTATTAGAAAATATCTTACTAGTTGCTGAAATGGAAAATTTAAAAGCAAATCCAAATCGTTATGCATCAGGAGCTGTAATTGAATCTAAAAAAGATTCAAAAGTAGGTTCAGTTGCAACATTACTTATCCAAAACGGAACACTTCGTTTAGGAGATCCAATTGTTATTGGTAATTACTTTGGTAAAGTAAGAACATTAAAAAATGACAAAGGACAAAATATTGTAGAAGCAAAACCATCAACTCCGGTAGAAGTAACTGGTATTTCAGAAGTACCAAGTGCCGGAGATAAATTCATGGCTTTTGAATCAGAAAAACAAGCTAAGCAAATTGCTGAAGAAAGAGCACTTCGTTCTAAAGCAAGTGATACAAACTTCTCAGGAATGAGTTTAGATGACTTATTTGGACAAATCCAAATTGGAGTTAAAGAAATTAATGTAGTATTAAAAGCTGATGTAAACGGAAGTTTAGAAGCTGTTAAAAATGCTTTAGAAAAAATTGATGTTGAAGGAGTAAAAGTAAAAGTTATTCGTTCGGCAGTTGGAGCTATCACTGAAAGTGATATCGTTCTAGCAAGCGCATCACACGCATTAATTATTGGATTCAATGTTCGAGCATCAGGAAAATCACTTGATACTGCAAAAGAATATGGAATTACAATTAAAACATATGACATTATCTATAAAGTTGTAGAAGATATGGAAGCTGCAATGAAAGGTATGTTAGATCCAGAATTTGAAGAAAAAGTTTTAGGAACATTAGAAATTAGACAAATTTTCAAATTCTCAAAAGTTGGTTTAATTGCTGGATGTCACGTAACTAACGGAGTTGTTAAAAACGGACAAAAAGCTCGTATCATTAGAGATGACGTTGTAGTATACAATGGAGCAATTAAATCATTACAACATGAAAAAGACCAAGTTAAAGAAGTTAAGAAAGACATGGATTGTGGATTAACTTTAGAAAACTGTCAAGACTACAAAGAAAATGATATTATCGAAGTATACGAATTAGTAGAAATTAAAAGATAATACTTCAGGGAGTTTAAATGAAAACAACAGAAGAATCTGAGATAGAAAGAAATATTCTCAGTAGTGAATTATTAAATGAAACATCTTTACTAATTATTAGTCAAGGTGATAACGAAGAATATCCATCTGTATCATTAAGATATGAAAAATATGGTGAAGTTCGTGAAAAAGTATTTGCACAACTTACTCCAGATGTTAGAGTAGAACATAATGATCAAATGATTGCAATATTTCATAAAAAAGGAAAAGGTCTTAAGCGATTCAAATTAGTATCTGTTTACGACATGACTATCCATGAGTTCGTAGGAACATCAAATATGCATCTACATTATGAAGCAACTAAATATCAAGGAGCAAAAGTAAAAAAACTAGGTGCACAAAAGAAGTAGACAAAGGAGGTCTTCTAACATGGCAAACAATGTAAAAATAGAAAGACTAAATCATGCATTTCAAGAAGAAATAAGTATGATTTTAATGACAGAAATCAAAGACGAAGATATTAAATTCGTAACAATCACAGGGGTAGAAACAACATCAGACTTAAGTTTCGCAAAAGTATATTTCACAGTATTAGATGATACAAAAAGAGAAACTACTTTAGAAGCGTTAAATGGTGCTGCTTCATTCATCCGTGGTGAACTATCAAAAAGAGTAGAGATTCGTCATACTCCAGAATTAAAATTTATTTATGATACATCAATTGAATATGGAAATCATATTGAAAAGATTATTGAACAAATAAATGAAGAAAAATAAAAAAAAACCATACTTTAATAGTATGGTTTTTTTATGTCCAATTACTTAATTTTTTGTTTTACTTTTCTCATATACTCAATAGGATATTTATAATTAGCTAAATCACTACAAACTGTACGTCCATCCTGGTTTTTAAACCATTTATAAAAATCAGTATCACTTAAATCACTATGATTCTTAGTTCCCTTAATTAAAGAAGAAAATAGTAACCAACTAGCTTCACTATAATTATTATCACTAACAGTATCTCTTTCATCAACATCAGCATCACAATATCTTTCAGTATCAATAAGAATAATATCTTGATCAGTAAATATTGAATTTTCTAAATTAGTATCTCTAGCTTCAATAAAAGCTAAAGATAATCTATCAAATGAATCGAAAATCTCTGAAAAATTATCAGTTAAATAATCACTAGTTCTAGTTAAAATATCTTTAGAACTTCTTTCATAATAGGGCATTAAAAATGCCCTATAGTCACCAGATTTATTAAATAAGTATTCTTGAATTTCAAAAAAATGTTTTAATTGTAAGTTCTGAATTCTTTGTTCAAGCTCTAAATCTGGTTCAGCCCATGGAAATATACGAAATCTTTTTAAACATCGTCCATCACTAGTCTTATAAACTCTATGACTATTTAATGGATGACTAATCTTTTCTGTAATAGGCACTCTAACTAATTTATAATTATGATCATAAAAATACATAATATTTCACCTAATCGTTATTCTATCAAAGAGATATTTATCTGTAAAGAATTGAAAAATTAAACTTTCTCATTTGCAATACCACATGTCTTACTAATTGGATCAATAAATATACCAGCCTTTATTGGATAATAGCTTAATATAGTAAAAATAGTATAAACAATAATAACTAATATAATAGTCACGTTTTCTAAATGTAAATTATCTTTATTCATAATTATATACGCAATAATCTCTGCAACAACAATTGAAATAAACATAATAAAAATAGTTAGAGGAAAGTTCTCCCCAATAATACTATAAATAGGTAAAAACATACTTAAAAATATTGGAATAGAACTAATAGCCCCTATAAAATTAGAAAAACATATGTTGTCATAATCTAGTTTTTTCTTCACTACAATAATCTTTTGTATAACACCAGCAAGTAAAATACTACCAAATAATATTTTCATATGTTCCCAAATACTTTCATTAACAGGAGCAAATATACTAGTTATAAAATTAGGAAACTTATCGTACAAGAAATGTAATGGAAAACAAAATAGAAATGCTAAAACAACACCTAAAACTTTTAATTTCTTTTTACTCATTAGATCACCTTACTAATATTATTCAAAAACATAAGAAAAATATACGTAAATAAAAAAGTGTGTAAAACAAATAATCAATGACTTTAAATCTAACAATCAATATGATAAAATACTAATATAGAAAGGTATGATAATATGACAAAAACAAGAAAAAAATATAATGATAGTTGGATGTATATTTTATTATTATCAACATTAGTAATTTTAACAGAATCAGTAAAAACATTTAATTTTAATTTATTTAATATAGAATTAACATATGCTATCTTTTTAATCCCAATAATTTTCGCAATTACAAACTATATTACTAAAAAATATGGTTTTAGAAGAACTCTAAATGGAATAATAATCTCTACAATATCAGTAGTATTATTTGTACTTTTAATGAGTTTTGCTATTGGAAAAGAACTAGAATTAGGTAGTCTAACAGGCTCACTATTAGGTTATCTAATTAGTCAATTAATAAATACAATGATTTATAAGTTCTTACTAGTAAATACTAATTCACCATACATATTAGTATTATTGAATTATATCTTTGGTTATATAGTATTTTATATGATATATACAATTGTTCATTTAGATATGATAATTCTTGATTCCTTCTGGATATCATACTTTGTAGTATTAGCTATTCAATCTATAATGTCTATTGGATTAGCCTTATTAGATAAAAAAATACTCGTAGGAATAGGTAAGGATGATTAATCCTTATTTTTTTGCTATAATATAAGTTAAGAAAGAAGTGATAATATGCAATGTATATCATGTGGAAAAAAACTTAATGATAATGATAAAGTATGTCCAAAATGTGGAAAGAATCAACCTCTTGCCGAAACAGATAAATTAACTAAATATCCCTTATTAAAATCATTATCACCAATTTGTTTACTAATTGGTTTAGTTTTAATACCTCTATCTTTAACTGCAATTGCCTTCTTAATATTTGTATCAATTAATGAAAATATTGGAATATTAAAATTAATTCTAGGATTAGTAAATATTATCTTTGTAACATTAGTACCATTTTTACTAGCCATAATATTTAAAAATATAAAGTAGGTATATCATGAATAAACTAAATAAGAACTATGATGATTATCAAGAAATAGAAATTATTGATAAAAAACTAATAGAAGATTTTCTAAATACACACTTAAAACTATGGGAACAAGATATTTTAAAATTTGAAAATTTCAAAGAATATTTAACTAAAGATAATATTAATAAAATATATTTTTATTCATATATATCTTTATCAGAAGATTTAGAATATCAAATAGTTTTTAATGATGAAACAACAAAGAATTTTTATTTAGACAAAGAAACAATTTATAATTGGTTAGTTAAGCATAACTTAATTGATTAGAGGTAATGTATGAAAAAACTAATAAAAAAAATAGTCTATTATATCGTCTTAACAATAGCATTTCTAATACTTCCTTTTAGTATTAGAAATATTTATTTATCAATTCTAGTAAAAGAAAATATAATAGATTTCTTAATAAATCTTTTGGCCAGTATATTTATATTCTTATATCCTTTAAGTATAGCCTTAATGATAAGATATAATATAAAAAATGATAAATGGCCAATCAATATATTAAATGATGAAGTAGGTGAAGAAAATGAATAATAAAGAAAACTACATCGAATATGTTAAAAATAATTATGAAAATGAAGCTCAAAAATTACTATTAAAGCATATAGAGTTATTCTTTAATCCATCTGAAATAACTAAAAATAAATATAATGTTGGTGATAGTGTTTTCCTAAAAAAAGGAACTCATATGCACGGTATTCCAGGGATGTTAGAATCGTTTGACTGGGTTATTTCTAATGGATTTATTGGTAATGATTTTACTAATCATTCTGTTGCTAATAAAATTAAAAGTAGTATTGGAATGTGGGATATTCAAGAAGATATGTATCTAAAAGACTATATTAATAAATATAGTGGATTTACTATTGTGTATACAATTGGTCGTGGACCAGGTTCTAAAGAAGTATCAGAATTAATACCATATCATAAGTTTGATGAATATACAGAAAAGATTAATGATGATGAAAATATTTGGATGTATTGGGGAGACCAAACAAAAGAGGTAAGATTCTTACCAAGTCTTGTTGCTAACAAAAGACAAATAGCATTTATCCTAAACATGGAAAGTGATTATGCTAAGGAACTAGTTAAAAATGATGTCTGGAATCCAAATCTTTCAGAAGAAACCGTTAAACCATTTATTGACTATCGTTACTTAGAAAAATTCTTAAAAGAAAGACAAAGCCGTAACGCAATGACAACTGATAGAGAAACTGCTATTATGTTTGGTTTACCACCATGTCTAATTGAAGGAGTATTTGTCGGAAGAAAAATAGAACAAGATAAAGAAGCGTTAGATTATATAAAAAGTAAATTACCAGACTGCTATATCTGTAACTTAGATGGAAAAGTCATCGTAGGTAATTAAAAGGAGTTGTAGTATGAAACATTATTTTGGCCTAAAAAGTGACTTTCAGTTATCTTTTTTAGGGCCAGTCCATTTATTACTGATCGCAGTAACAATAATATCAATTTTATTAATATATAAATATCGAGAAAAACTAAGAAAATATCCTATTATTAGAAAAATAATTCCAATAATTTTATTTTCTAACATGGTTATTTATATTGCAGGAGCAATCATAGCTGGAATATATGATATAAAAGTGCATTTACCAATTCATTATTGCTATATCACTGGATTTTTATTTCAATACATGTTACTAAAAGAAAAGAAATCTTGGTACAACATGTTGTATTATGCTATATTCTTCTGTACTATTACAGTTGTAATATTTCAAGATCCAGCTATCACTCCAGATAGATATGAATTTATATTACTTGTGGTATCACACCACTTTCTACTAATTAGTAGTTTCTATACACTTTATGTATTAGAATATCCAGTAAATGTTAAAGGATATAAACCATTTGTAATATACTCAGTAATTGTTTATACAACCGTATTTATTTTAAATAGAATTCTAGGAACAGATTACATTTTTAATTCTACATTACCACCCTGGATCTACGAAATACTTCCATTTGTAAAAGCATTACCACCACTAGCATGGTTAATATTACTTAGTATTCCATTACTAGCCTTAGCTTATTTACCAATTAAACATAAAAATAAAATAACAAAAGCAAATTAATATAACGATTTGCTTTTCTTATGATATAATATACTCGAGACAAAAAATAAGGAGTGACATTAATGGCATTTATTGAATTAAAAAATGTAAAAAAAGAATATCGTGGAGAGGTAAAAGTTCAGGCCGTAAACGACTGTTCATTTAAGATAAATGAAGGAGAATTTGTTGTAATATTAGGAGCCAGTGGAGCAGGAAAAACTACTATTTTAAATATGTTAGGTGGAATGGATACTCCAACAGATGGACAAATTTTTGTTAATGATGTTGAAATTAATAAATTAGATTACAATGAATTAATAAACTATCGTCGTCATGATATTGGCTTCGTCTTCCAATTTTATAATTTAATTGCCAATTTAACTACTTTAGAAAATATTGAATTAGCTTGTCAATTATCTAAAGATGCTTTAGATCCAAGAGTTATATTAAAACTAGTTGGATTAGAAGACAGATTAAATAACTTCCCATCTCAATTATCAGGAGGAGAACAACAACGTGTAGCTATTGCTAGAGCAATCGCTAAAAATCCAAAACTTCTTCTTTGTGACGAACCAACTGGAGCTCTAGATTCTAAAACAGGAAAAATGATCATAGATTTACTATATAAAACATGTAAAGAAATGAAAATGACAACAGTCTTAATCACACATAATGCATCAATTGCAACAATTGCTGACAAAGTAATAACTATTTCTAATGGAACAGTAGAAAGTATTGAAACAAAAGAAATGTTTAAGAAAGAAAAAGTAGCACAAGAAGAACCTACCAAAAAAGCAAAAACTAAAAAGAAAAAAACTAAAAAAACTAAATAGAATGAGTGGTGTAAACAATGCTTTTAAGAAACACAATAAGAAAAATTAAAAAGTCATTTGGAAGATATCTATCACTACTTATAATTATTCTTTTAGGAGTTGGTTTCTACACAGGAATTACAACAGCAATTCCTGACATTCAAGAAAAACAAGCATCATATTATGAAGAAACATCCCTAGCAGATTTAAAAGTAATTAGTACTCTAGGCTTCAATGATTCAGATATTGAAGCAATGCATTTAACAGGAGTAACTAAAACTTTAGGAACATATTCCAAAGATGTTTTAGTAGGCGAAAACGCTGTTAGAGTACATGCAATTGAAACTAAAATAAATGGTGTTAAGTTAGTAGAAGGACGTCTACCAAAAAAAGAAAATGAATGTTTAGCAGATAAAACTTATTATAAAGTAGGCGACAAAATAACAATTAATGAAGACTATCATGAAAATTTAAAAGTAACAGAATATAAAGTAGTAGGAACGATTATTTCTCCTCTATATTCTGGTAATGAATATGGAACGACTCCTATTGGAAATGGAAAACTATATTCATTTATCTTTATTAATAAGGATAATTTCGATTACGAATACTATACAGAAGCTTATTTAACGGTAACTAAAAAGAGTGATGATATCCCATATTCTGAAGGATATATCTTAAAGACTGATAAAATTACAGACCAACTATCAGTTGTAAAAAATGAACAACTAACTTTAAGAAAAGATGAAATAGTTCGTCAAAGTAATGGAGCAATAAAAGATAAAGATTTACGTCATCATACATGGTATATCCAAGACAGAGATGAATTTGTTCCAACATATACAATATTAGATAGTCAATTTGATCAAGTAATGACTATTGCTAATGTTATTCCAATTTTCTTTATATTAATTGTTGCATTAATGACATCAAATACAATGACAAGAATGATTAAAGAAGAACGTGGAGAAATGGGAACACTACTATCTCTTGGATTTGGTAATGAAGAAATAACTAATAATTACTTATTATATGTATTATCTGCATCAACATTAGGTGCAGTACTAGGATACTTCATTGGAACACTAACATTACCAAAAATAGTATTTATGTGTTTCCCATTGAATTTCCCAGATATTACATATACATTTAGACCTATATTATTAATTACATCTTTAGCAGTAACTTTAGTATTAATGTCAGGTGTAACAACAAATTCTGCTGAAAAAGAACTTAGACAACAACCTGCATACTTACTAAGACCGGAACCACCTAAAAAAGGTAAAAAAGTATTCTTAGAAAAAATCCATGTTATTTGGAATCGTTTGTCATTCTCAACAAAAATAACTCTAAGAAATATTAGTAGATATAAAAAACGTGTGTTAATCACACTAATCGGCTCTGCTGGATGTACATTTATGATTATGATAGGCTTTGCCTTAAAAGATAGTATTAATACAGTAGGAGATAAACAATATACTGATTTATTTAAATATGATAGTTTAATTATTCTAAATCAAAAGATATCTTCAATTGATGAAAAACTACAAGAAAAGTTATCTCCATTAGTACAAGATGAATTATTAATGTATCAAGAAGCATACAAAGTAGTAAATGATACAAAATCATTAGATGTATATTTAACAGTTCCTGAAGATACAAATAAACTATTCTATAAATATTTTAATTTAAAAGAAAAAGAATCAAATAAAAAACTAAAATTGAAAGATAATGGAGTAGTTGTAACTCCCAAAATAGCTGAAAGATTTGAACTAGAAATAGGTGATGAATTCGTAATCGAATCATTATCTAACAAAGAATATACTTTAAAAGTATCTGGTATAACAGAAAACTATGTATCAAATTATATTTATCTTTCAAAAGACTATTACAAAGAAATATTTAATCAAGATCTTACATACAACATAATAGCTTCAAAGAATAAAGAAAAAGATACTAATAAAATAGCTAAAGAATTATTAAAAGAAACTAATATTGTTAGTGTTAGTTTTAGAGAAGAATTACTAAAAACAGCAAATGAAGCAGTAAAAGGATTAAATGCCGTAGTAATTCTTCTAGTGGTAATTTCTTCAGCTCTAGCGTTCACAGTATTATACAATCTTACAAGTATAAATATAAGTGAACGAACAAGAGAAATTGCCACACTTAAAGTACTAGGCTTTACTGATAATGAATCAAATGCCTATATCTATAGAGAAACACTAATTACTGTAATTGTCGGAATAATAATTGGTTTATTAATTACAAAACCATTACATGGAATAGTTATGACATTATTAGAGGTAGATCATATGATGTTCTTACGCACAATTAAAGTACAAAGTTATATTTATTCATCATGTTTAACATTAATCTTTGCCCTTATAATGTTAGTAATAACATATAAAAAGATTCAAAAAATAGATATGATTGAATCGCTTAAGTCAGTAGAATAAAGAAGGAGAAAAAATATGTTTGGAATAGGAAGTTCAAGAAGAGAAAGAAGAAGTGGCTCTTCTGGTTTTGGAAGTTCATCTTCTCATAGTTCAATGATTAGTCATAGAACAATTCATGAAGATAAACATAATAAAAATATTCATAGTTCAAGACATGATCATAGTAAAATCCACTCATCAATGCATTTAGGAAGAGACAGAATCTCAAATCCATTTGGTAGAAAAGATAAATAATCATAGTGAAAGGAGTATCTCCATGAGTAATATCGACAATTGGTGTCAAAGTTTAACTAACTTTTGGCAACAAAAAGACATAAATAAAATAATCGATTTATTTGATCAAAATGTTATCTATTATGAAGAACCAAATCATAAGATATCTTTTAATGAATTAAAAAGTGTTTGGTCAGAAATAAAAGACCAAGATACATCTAATATAGAATACAAAATATTAGTAGAAAATAATAATAGATGTGTTGCTAATTTTCTTCTACATGGAAATACAACTATAGACATGATTTATGAACTTGAAATAAATAAAGAGAATAAATGTATTTATTTAAAACAATGGTACATGGAGTATTAGGAGGACATGATGAAACAAGATTTAACAGAAATGGCAAAACAACTAGTTAAAGAATGTCATGGCTTTATAGAAGCAAACAACTATGAAGTTTTAAAAGTAGAAGAAAATTATTGTGAATTATTAGGTACAATAACAGAAACAAGTACAAATCACTTTGGGGCAGCCCATGGTGGATATATTTTTGGATTAGCTGATACAGCGGCAGGAATAGCTGCTATGACTGATGGTAGAACAGCAGTAACAATTTCATCAAACATTGATTATATAAAAGCAGCTAAAACAAAAACGTTAAAAGCAATCGCAACTTGTACAAAAAATGGTAAAACAATTTCCTTCTTCGAAGTAAAAATATTCGATGAAGAAGAAAACCTAGTTGCTAAAGCAAACGTAAATTACTGTTACATTTCAAAATAAAAGATCAGAATTAAAGTTCTGATCTTTTTTTGTATTCACTTTTAATAATACTTTCTATTTCCTCTGGGCTTTCTTTACACCCAGTATTTAACCATCTCTTAATAACTGCATTAAGCCCAGCTTCAAAGAAATCAATATGATATTCAATAAATTCATTATTCGGATAAAATCTTTTCATTTCACTATTTAAATCATACATAAAAAAACTCTTATCAAAATTTGCATTTAATTTAAAAAATGTCTTATAAAATATTTGATTTTCCTTAATATGTTTAAATAATTTTAAAAAGTCATAGGAATGCTTCTTTTCAGTAGATTCTTCTTTATAAATATCTAAAAACATCTCTAACATAATCTTATTAATTTGATCAACTAAATCATAAATGTCTATAAAATTAGCATAGAAAGTAGATCTATTAATATCAGCTAATTTACAAATATCTGTAACTGTTATCTCATTAACATCTCTAGTTTGTAATTCATTTACAAACACATTCATAATTTTTTGTTTAGACTCTTTTTTTCTTTTATTATTTGCAACATTCATAATAAAACTCCTTTATTCCAACACTTTAACAAAATCTGATGATTGTTTTTTGCATCTTGCCAATATTATACTAAAAGTGTATTAAAACAACAAGTGTTGGTTTATACGAAAGGAGAAAAAAGAATATGTCAAAAATCGTTGAAGCAAACAAGAAGATAGAAAAAGCAGTAGTAGGAGCATACAACAAAGTAGAAGATACGGTTGTTGGTGCATACAAGAAGGTAGAAGATAAATTTGTTGATACTTTCTTAGCAAAAGATGGAGAAACTACTGAAGAAGCAAAAGAAAGAATGCAAAAAGAACAAGCTGAATTAGAATCAAAAAATAAAGCTTTAGTTGAAGAATCTATTAAAAAAAGTACAGAAATTAATAAATAATTAAGGAGATAATAATATGAAAAAAGAAACTTTATTACAAATCATTTTAGGTACAATTGGTGGTTTAGTATTTGCCATTGGTATGTGTATGTGCTTACTACCAGAATGGGATATGTTTACTCCAGGTGTAGTAACTGCAATTATTGGATTTTTAATCCTTTTAGCAATCATTCCAATTTATAGAAAAAATCATCCAAGAAAACCTCATGGTCCAATAAATTGGGGATTAGTTCTTACATGGACTGTAGGAGTAGTAGGAGCACTAGTTATGGGATTTGGTATGAGTAGAATCCTAGTTGGTGATGCTTCTAAAACAGATATGATTGTAGGATTAATTACAGGTGTAGTTGGACTAATTGTATGTGTATTAAATTATCCAGTTTATTCTTATATTAAATCTGATAAAAAATAATGTTAAAGAGAATAAGAAATCTAGATAAAAAAGACAGAACAATGTATATATTAAGATTTACATTAACCATTAATATTATCCTGGCAATAGTAAAATATATCATTGCTTTTACATTGCCATCAATGTGGTTCTTTGTAAATGCTTTATTTTTAACAGTTCTTTCTATATCTAGATTTTTTTCAATTAAAGATTATCATATTATAAAAACACTAAATGAAGATAAAGAGAAAGTAAAGATTGGATATAAGAATTATTTAAGAAATGGAATATTACTAATATTTTTAGGACTAATGTATTTCTTTGTCAGTGTCTATATTTACTATAAAGGAACAAATACCAATATGCATGAATATTTAACTTATTTAGTAGCATTAAATGCTTTTTGGTCAATAAGTTGGGCAATATATGGAATGATTAAATATAAAAAGAATAATAACCCAATTTTAAAGTCCGTTAAAATGACCAACTTTGCCAATGCTTTAACGTCAATGGTCTTAACTCAAGTAACACTACTTGATACATTTGGTCCAGGCTACGATTTAAGTAAAATTAATAGTTACACAGGAATGGGTGTAAGTTTAATAATTGCCGTAATTGGCTTATCAATGATTATAGGAATAAAAAAGATAGACTATTAAATCTATCTTTTTTTGTAGTATAATAAATATATAGTTGGAGGATACATATGAAGAATATCTTAGAAATAAAAAACTTAACTAAATATTATGGAAAAACACTCGCAGTAAAAGATTTATCATTAGAACTTCACGCTGGAGAAATTTTTGGTTTTATCGGACCTAACGGTGCCGGTAAATCAACAACTATTCGTTCCATAATGAATTTAATAAATAAAACAAAAGGAGAAGTATATTTTCTTGGAGAAACACTAACAAAAGATAATCTAACTCTAAAAGAACAAATAGGTTATCTTCCAAGTGAAGTATTTCTTTACGAAGATTTAACAGTTAAAGAAATGTTAGATTATCATGAAAGTTTCTATAAGAAAAATCTATCTAAAAGAAGAAAAGAATTAGTAAAAAAATTAAAACTAGACGAATCAAAAAAAATAGAAGATTTATCTCTAGGTAATCAAAAAAAATTAGGAATAGTTCTTGCCTTTATGCATGAACCAAAACTATTAATTTTAGATGAACCAACTAGTGGATTAGATCCAATAATGCAACAAGTATTTTATGATTTACTACAAGAAGAAAAAGAAAAAGGAACTACTATCTTTTACTCAACTCATATTTTAAGTGAAATATCAAAAATATGTGATAGAGTAGGAATAATTAAAGAAGGAAACCTTCTAAAAGTAGAAAGTATTAAAGAACTTCAATCCAAGAATTTAACTAATGTAACTATTATTTCTTCTGAAATAGAAAAAATAATTAAAGAATTAAAAGTAGAAGTAGAAACTCTAGATGAAAAAACTATTAAATTTAAGAATACATTAAATTCAAATGCTCTTATTAAAATACTATCAAAATATGAAATAGAAAAACTATTAATAGAAGAGCCAACTCTAGAAGATATCTTCTTACATTACTATAAATAGGAGGTAATTATGTTTAAAAGAGAATATAAATTTAATCTTAAAAGTTTCTTAATTTGGACTATTATAACTTTATCAATTTTCCTATTAGTATATTTAATGTATCCAGCAATAATGTCTAGTGAAAACGCTAAAATGATTGATGAACTAGTAAAAGTATTTCCAAAAGAAGTTTTAGTTGCTTTCAATATGGATATAGCGTCTATGGATAGTGCTTTTGGTTGGTTAAAATCAGAGGGTTCTGTATTTTTACTATTAATTATTAGTTCTTATGCAGGAATGCTTGGTTCAAGTATTTTACTTAAAGAAGAAAATGATAAGACAATAGAATATCTAAATAGTCTTCCAATAAAAAGAACAACCATTATTTTAAATAAAGTTTTGGTTGGTATAATTAATATAACAGCACTAACACTATTAATTGGAATATTTAATTACATTGGTTTAACTATCAGTGGTGAATTTAATACAAAACAATTTATTTTATTAAGTCTAACACCACTATTTTCAGCTTTAGTAACATTCTTTATATGCTTATTTATTTCAACATTTACCCATAAAACAAAAAAGACTTTGGGAATCAGTCTAGGAATTGTTCTAGTAAGCTATATGTTAAATACATTCTCAGCAATGGCTAAAGAAGTAGAGTTCTTAAAATACTTCTCAGTATTTACACTAGCTGATATTAGAAATGTTATTATGAATAGTTCAATAAATTTAACAGTCATTTTAATAACAATAATATTATCAATAAGTTTCTTATCATTAACAATAATAAACTATAATAAAAAGGAACTTGTTTAAAGGAAGAGATCGCATGAATGATTGGGAATATATAAGTGAAAGTGTTGATGATGCAATTGAAGAAATTTTTAAATTTCTGCCAATTCATACAATGTCAGACTATGAAAGAAGAAAAACAATTTTTGAATATCTAACAAAAACATTAGAATATGATTTTGAACAACTAGATGCTATAAAAAAAGCCCAGATAGATCGAAAAACATTAAGTAGAAATCCAACTCAAGAATTACTTAGTGTTATAAATGCAAATTATGGAATATGTAATGGAATTAGCCAATACTATAAATTATTACTAGAAAGAATAGGAATTAAATCTCACTGTGTGGTTTGTAGTGATGGAACCGAAGTAAATCATCAAATGTTATTGGTTTATAACCAAGATACTGATACATATAGTTTTGATGATGTCACTAGTGTTATTGTTGGCAGAGGTACAAAAGAAGAATACTTTGATTATGATATCGAACACGCAAATCGCTTTGGTCAAGGAAATAAACAAATCTATGAAGATAGAAACTTTGTAATTCTTCCAGAAGAATATATTAACTTCGTAGTAAAAAGAACTCAAGGTCCAACTAAAACACTTGATCTTATACCACATAATATGAGATCATTAAAACAAAAACCAGCAACTAAATAGAAGGAGAATTTATGAAAAAAATATTAACATTAATTATTTTGTTTTTTACATTATTTATAGTAACAGGATGTACAAAAGAAAAACCTGAACCAAAAGAAGAAGTAACACCATCAAAAATAAGTATAGAATTAAAAGAAGGAACAAGCACTAGTTCAAAAGCAACATTTATTGTTACAAACACTACAAAACTAGAATATAATTATGGTCCAGAGTTTGCTTTAGAAAAATATAGTAATGACCTATGGGTAGCACTTCCTCTACAAGATGAAATCAGCTACACAACAGAAGTATTTACTATTAAGGCAAAATCAACTATCGAACTTACACTTGATTGGTCAATGGAATATGGAAAACTAGAACCAGGAAACTATCGACTTGTTAAAACATTTATGAATGAAAATGAAAGAGTAAGTTCAAAAGCAGAATTTAAAATTAAATAGGAGTCTTATGAAAAAAATATTATTAATTATTTTATCATTATCAACATTATTTATAATTACAGGATGTACAAATAATAGAATTGGTGAAAAAACACCATATGATATAAAAACTAATCAAGTTACAATTAATGTTAAAGAAGATTCTTTAACATCTTCTCAAGCAACATTTATAATAAAAAATAAAACAGATAAAGAATTTACTTATGGAGAGCCATATCATCTAGAAATAAAACATAATGATTCATGGCATATATTAGAACTAGAACCAAATAATGATTTATTCTTCACAATGCCAGCTTATTCATTAAAAGCAGGCGAATCAGTTGAGAAAGAATATAATTGGGAATATGGTTATGGCAAACTAAAAAAAGGAACTTATCGTTTAGTAATAAGCGTTTCTTTAGAAAAAGAAAAACAATATATTGCTGGAGAATTCGAAATTAAATAAAATATTGGAGATTAATATGAAAAAAAACTTAACAATAATTGGAATAACAATTCTATCATTAGTTCTAACATTCTTTTTTACAGAAATAATGAGTATATATCATTTTGGAACAATTCCAACTTTATTAACAACATTATATTTAATATCAATGTTTAGTATCATTGAATACTTATTATTATCTATTTATTACATAGTAAAAAAACTAATAAAAAAAGAAAAACTAAATAAAAAGATAATTATTTCATTAGTATTACTATTTATATCTTTATTATTAATATTAGGATATATTCTAATATTAGATATTGATTACTTACACTGGTATATGTATTCATCACCATTCTATTTAAATGTTATAGTTAGAAGTTTAGAATTTCTTCTACCTGCAATCATCTTAATTATTATAAGTATAATTTTAATTAAAAAGTCAAAACAATATGAAAAATAAACTAAGTACTATAAGTGCAACTGGTATTTTAGGTTATATTATTTTGACAATCATAGATAGATTTGTTACTAAAATACCAGATAGAATATATATACCAACAGCATTATTAATAATTGCAATTATAATTTATGGACATATTAATGCCAAAAGAAAGAAAAAATCTATAAAGCAGAGATAAATCTGCTTTTTTTATGCTATAATTAATTTATAAAAATAAAATTAAGTTAGGGTGGTGAAGTAAATGTATAAATTAGGAATTGATATTGGCGCAAGCCATATAGGACTAGGATTATATGATTCAACCAAGAAAAAACTAACTAAGAAAAAATATATTCCGTATAAACGTCCTTCAAAAATATTTAATAAGATATTTTTAACTATAGTAACAAAAAAATATATAAAATATTTAATTAAGAAAATAGATAGTTTTCTAGGAAATACTAAAGTTGAATATATTGGTATCGGATGTCCTGGAGGAGTAGATACTGAAAAAGGAATATTCTTTGGTTCAAAAGCACTAGTTGTTGGAAAAATAGATTTCAAAAAAGAATTTAGTAAATATAATTGTGATGTTTATGTCGACAATGATTGTAACTGTGCTGCAGTAGGTGAAGCCCTACACAATGAATATGATAAATTCTTTATGGTTACAATAGGAACAGGAGTAGGATTTTCACTTATAAGAAAAACTAGAAAAAGAATCCTCTTAGCTAAAGATGAAACAATCTGGAGAATTATAGAATTGAATAAAAAGTCTGATACAAAAGCCAAATATATAAAAAGTTTTAAAAAGTTGTCAGAACTTTATAATGAACGTCAAAAACAAAAACTACCACGTGAAGCAATCTTTGAAGATGCTAGAAATAATAAAGACTTAATTGATAGATACATTACAGACTTTGTAGATGGAATTAATATAATTAATAAAGAATTTAAAATTAAAAATATTTGTATTGGTGGAGGATTTTCATTATACAAAAGACATTACTTTAGATCATTAACTGAACGTCTTCCAAAGCATAATATTTTTATTGCTAAAAACTTTAATGATGCAGGTATCATTGGTGCAGTACATCTACCAATAAAAAGATTTTAAACAAGAATAAACATTCTTGTTTTTCTTTTATCTCTTTGTTATGCTTATATTAAGATATATAAAAATAGAGGTAGTATAAATGGAAAAAAGAGTATCATATTCACTTACACCTATCGAACAAAACGAACATGGAATAAATTATCAAGTAAGAGTAGAAGGACCAATGAATGGTTGGTATGACGATGTTTATTTCGTTATAGAAAATGAGCAAGGAACACGTTCTTACAAAATTCCCCATAAAGAAAATATAGATGATAAAGTTATTTTTGAAAGCGAAGTATTTTTAAACACAAGAGCAATGTATCGTTATTATTTTTCTTATAACATTGATGGTAAACACAAATTTATTAAGAAAAAACAAATGACAGAAGATGACATCTATCGCGATGAAATGTTTAAAATGTCAGTAAACTTTTCTGTACCAGATTGGGCCAAAGGAAAGATGATGTATCACATCTTCCTAGATAGATTTTATCGTGGTTCAACAGAACCACTTTCTAAAATGCCTCGTCGTCACATTCACAAAAACTGGGACGAAAATATGCAAATAGGTCCAGACGAAGAAGGCATTTGGAATAATGACTTTTATGGTGGAGATATTCCTGGCATTACTGAAAAGTTAGATTACATTCAGTCACTAGGGGTAAGTATTTTATACATTAGCCCTCCTGTATTTAGTCAATCAAATCATCGTTATGATACATCAGAGTATGAGAAAATTGACCCTTATGCAGGAACTAATGAAGATTTAAGAATTCTCTGTGAGGAAGCTCACAAACGTGGTATGAAAGTCATATTAGATGCAGTCTTTAATCATACTGGTAGTGATAGTAAGTACTTTAATAAATTTAACTCATTTAAAGAATTAGGCGCTTATCAAAGTCCAAACTCTCCATACTATAATTATTATGCTAAACATTATAATCAAGAAAAAAATACTATTGAATTTAAATATTGGTGGAATCATGATAACCTACCAGTTTGTGATGGCACCTCACCAGATTGGATAAATTATATTACTGGAGAAAATGGTATTATAGACCAATGGTTTGCTCTTGGCATTGACGGTTTAAGATTAGATGTTGCTGATGATTTAACAGACTATTACATAGAACAAATAAAAAGAGCTGTTGAAAGAAATAAAAAAGATGGTTTCATTTTAGGTGAAGTATGGAAAAATGTTATGAGGATGAAACGAGACTATGTTGCTGGTGCTAAAGGAATGCACTCAACAATGAATTATCCCTTAGTAGACGCTGTAATGCGATATTTCAAATATGCTGATACCGAAAAATTACGTTGGACCATTAGTGATATTTTAAATGAATACCCAGAAGAAACAATTTATGCTCTAATGAATTTTACTTCAACTCATGATATATCCAGATTAATTACTTTTTTTGGTTCAAAGAAAGAATTTGCTCCATACACAGAATGGTGTTGGGATGCCTTAAAAAAAGATGATAGAGCCTACTGCGATAGATTTAAATTAACAAAAGAAGAATATGAAAGAGGTAAAGAAATACTAAAGTCTCATATTACAACACTTGCTTTTATGCCAGGAATTTTATCAATTTTTTATGGGGATGAAGCAGGCGTAGATGGACTAGGAAATTTATCAAACAGAAAAACATTCCCATGGGGAAATGAAGATCAAGACTTAGTTGAATTTTTTACTAGTGTTGGTAAAGTAAGATTAAATAACAAATTTCTAGAACAAGCAGAATTAAATATGTTAAAAGTAAATAGAGATTATCTAATGTTCGAAAGAACAACAAATAATGAAAGTGCCATTATCGCAGTAAATAGAACAGATCAAAATCAATCTATAGAACTACCAGAAGAATATCAAGATAAAGAAGTAATTTATACATTAAAGAAATCAACTAAAACAAGATTATCTCCCTATGGAGCAATCGCAGTAAAAAAATAAAGGAAGTGATAATATGAATTTATCTGATTATTATTACCATACAATTTTAAAAGATGAACTAGATAAAAATAAAATATATATAAATCTAGAAAGTATTTTAAAAGATGGATATATTAAGTCAAAGAAATTATTAAATATTCAAAAAGACTCATACAATGGTGATGAATATATATCACTCGCATCACTTGAAAATAACACATCTTATAAAGTTCCACATCTAGAAAAAATAGATTATGAAAAAAGTATTTTATCAAAAAAATATAATTCATATGAAGAATACTTAACATCGTTAAAAGAATATGAATTTTTAGAAGAACCACTTACAAAACAAGAGTATTTTGAAAAATATAATACTACTGATAAAAGACAATATTTTAATTACTTAGATAAAATCACAAGAACATATCCAGTAGATATAAAAGTATTATATGAAAATACACAAGATGATATTTATAAAGAAATATTAAATATTTCAAAACAAGAAATTATTTACTGTTACCCAAGTGAAAATTCATTTAATAAATATGTTCTTGAAACAAATGGAATAACATTTATTTTTAATAAAAATATTAAAGTAGAAAAAATAAATATTATTCCAAATTTACCATTCGAAATAGAAAATAAATTAGTAAGTAGTATTGAAAAATTAAATAACAGATACTCTAATTTAATTGGTGAAGTACAAGTAAAAGACAAACTATCAATTAATCATGCAATTGGAGTAATTATTAAAAATAATTTAGATATAGAAAAAGTAAAAGATTTATTAAAAAAATATAATTATAATATAAAGGTATATAAAATGGAAAAAGATAAATTAGTAGAAGATAATGTAAAATATTTCTATCATGTTGTAACTAATAAACCAATGTATGTTGGTCAAAAGATTAGTTTTACAGAAACTAATCAAAGTGGTGTTTATAAACGAGTAATGGAAAAAGAAAGTCTAGTAAATGATATTTATTTACATCCAGAAAACTACAAACAAGAAGATTTAGAACACCACACTAAAGTAGCATTAAGAGAACTAGCTATGGAAGAAATAAGACAAAAACATTATCCAAACTATCCATCAAGAATGAAGTCTTTATATGTTTCAACTGATTTAGAAGATTCAAATATGTGGGCAAATAGTTTTATAAATAAAGGAAGAGTAGTTTATCAAATAGTAAAACTAAAAACTACAGGAAACTCCTTCACAGGAAATGCCTATAATTGTTTCGAAGGAACAATTAATAAAGAATATAATCTAAAAGAATCATTTAAGTATTGGGATAACATCATCGAAGATGAATCAAAAATAATTTATGAAACAATTATTGATGGAGAAATTGAAGTAGTCGAAATAATAAAAGAATTTTAAATAAAAAGCACTCTACGATTCATAGGGTGCTTTTTTTGTAAAGTAAATGTATGATTATTTTGAAAGGAAGAAGTTTAGTGTATAATAAAGACAACTTCTAAAGAGGTGAAAATATGGATAAAAATAAAATAGGTGAATTTATTAAGAAAAAGAGAAAAGAGCATGGCTTAACTCAAGAAGAACTAGCAAATAAATTATTTGTTACAGAAAAAGCCATTTCTCGTTGGGAAACAGGTAGAGGAACACCAGACATTTCATTACTTATACCACTATCAAAAGAATTAAACATTTCTGTATCAGAACTATTAAATGGTAAAAATAATGCTAAAGAAAATATCAATGATGTAATTAACTACGTAGAAATGAATAAAACAAAGAAACTATCAATTAAATTTATTACATCATGTATTCTATATTTGGTTTCTATACTTATATTTTTAGTATACTTAAAGTCAGATTATCAAAATATAAATACTTATAATCACTTTATAAAATTATTAATGATTATCTTGTCTTCAGTATCATTAATAATAGGAAGTTACATTATAAGTACAAACTATATAGATAAACTAGATGATAAAGAAAAATTCAAAAAACTAAATTTAGGAATTTTATTTTTCTATTATTCAGTATTTCTATTTAATATCTCATTTTTTGCTAGAACAACAGATATTAATAGTTATAATTTAATTCCATTTAAAACAATTTTAACTATTATTAAAACATGTGATATTTATAGTATTATCATAAATATATTTGGGAACTATTTAATATTTATGCCATTAAATTATTGTTTAGTTGAACTATTCAGGATAAATACACCATTAAAGAATTGTCTAACATCGTTATTATTAATATTAGTAATTGAAACAATTCAATATATATTCAATTTAGGAGTATTCGATATTGATGACATTATTTTATGTACATCAGGAATGCTTACATTTTATTTCACATACACCAAACTTTTTAAAAAGGTAAAATAATATGTTTAAAAAAATTACATTATTTGTACTTGCACAGCTATTTGCACTAATTATAGGTTGTGCCATAATGATGTTTTTGGCACTTCTATTGGGTTATTTCTTGTTTGGAGATATCTGTGCCAAAGAACAATTAGAAATAGTTGACTCTCCAAACAAAAATTATAAAATTGTTACATATAGAGAAAATTGTGGCGGTGCAACAGTAGACTTCGCAGTAGTTGGAGAATTATGCACTGAAGATCATAAATGTAAAGAAATATATGACTGTTATCATGAACAAGATTCATATGTTTATTGGATTGATAATGAAACAGTATCAATTAATAATAAAGTATTAAATATAATTAAAGATAAATATTCATGGAAAGATGACGAAAACTATTATGAACATCTCTATAAAAATTAATAAAACTATGTTAATATAATAATAGAGGTAGATGATAAAATGAAAAAACTAAAATTAAAGAAAAAATATCTTATTATCTTAGTAGTCGCAATCACATTAATACTTGGATTGACCATAGGTCTTTTATATAAAAATGGTCAAACAAAAAAAGAAAAGAAACGTGTTAAAGAACTTGAAGAAATCTCTTTAAACATAATTCAATATAATAGAGAAACTGGCGAAGAAATTATTAATAAAGAAATAACTGATATTGAAGAAAAAGATAAAGTAAGAACATATATTAATAAAATAAAACATCCAGGAAAATACGAAACTATTGGTACAGATTTAAATAATGAAATATTAATTGATTATAATGATATAACAATAGGAATCCAAATCGGAGAAAAAGAAATTTGTTACTATCAAGACGAAAATAAAAACTATTATGCTTATTTATCTGAAGAACTATATAACTGGGCTATTAAAGTTCTAAATATTAAGGAACAAGCATAATTTTGACAAAATAAAAACATTATGTTAATATTAAGCCATAAAAGAAATCACTGATTTGGAGAAGTAACTAGCCAAAAACTTTTCAGAAAGTAACTGGTAGATGTGAAGTTACAAGTAATAACTAGCGAATGGACCAAAGAGAGACTCTTCGAAAAATATTTTAGTAGAGGAGCACGGGAAATTCTCCCCGTTATCAAAAGAACGTGTATGATGGTACATGAAATCTATTATTAGGTGGCATAGCAAGAATTCTTGTCCTATTTTAGGATGAGAATTCTTTTTTTCTTTTATTAAAGGAGGTGGTACATATGAAAGAATATGACTGGAATTGGCGTAAGCCATACAATTCAAATTTAAAAAACAAAGTAAAATTAAGGAGAAAAGAAAATGAATTATGGAATATTTGGTGGTCAATATGTACCACAAAACTTAAAAGAAAAATTAGGGGTAATTGCGCAAAAATTTAATGACTTAAAAAAAGAAAAAAACTTTAAAGAGGAATACTTATATTATTTAAAACACTTCGTAGGTAGACCTTCACCACTATATTTTGCAAGTAATCTTACAAAGTATTTAAATGGTGCTAAAATCTATTTAAAAAGAGAAGATTTAAATCATACTGGCTCTCATAAAATAAATAATGCAATAGGTCAAGTATTATTAGCTAAGAGATTAGGTTATACTCATATAATTGCAGAAACTGGAGCCGGACAACATGGAGTAGCAACAGCTACAGTATGTGCTCTTTTTAAAATGAAATGCACAATATTTATGGGTAAAGAAGATATTAAAAGACAACATGTAAATGTAGAAAAAATGAAAATACTTGGAGCAGAAATTAAAGAAGTAACAAGTGGAGAAGGAACATTAAAAGAAGCAGTAGATGAAGCATTCGAATATTTTGAAAAACATCCAGAATCTTATTATTTAATAGGTTCAGCTGTAGGACCTTATCCATACCCAGAAATAGTAAAATATTTTCAAAAAGTAATTGGTGAAGAAACAAAAAAACAAATAAGAAAATTAGAAGGGAAACTTCCTAATGCAATCATTGCTTGTATTGGTGGTGGAAGTAATAGTATCGGAATGTTTACACCCTTTATTAAAGAAAAACCAATTGATATTTATGGAGTAGAAGGCGCAGGCTTGGGACTTCAAACAGGCTATCATGCATCAGCAATCTATAATAATAAAATTGGCATTCTTCATGGAATGAAAACCTATACTATGCAAGATGAAGATGGAAAAATAAAAGATGCATACTCAATTTCTGCAGGACTTGATTATCCTGGAATAGGTCCTGAACATGCATATTTCCACAATAATAATCGAGTAAAATATGATAGTATAACTGATGAAGAAGCAGTAGAAGCATTTAAATTATTAACTAATTTAGAAGGGATAATTCCAGCCTTAGAAAGTTCTCATGCAGTAGCCTATGCAATGAAAATAGCAACTAACTATAAAAAAGATGATATTATAGTAATTTGTCTTTCTGGAAGAGGAGATAAAGATCTAGATAATATTCTAAATTACCAAGAACAAACTATGTAAAATATAGTCAAGAAGAAGAGTAATCTTCTTCTTTTTTTATACGTATAATGTTATACTAATAAGCACTAAGGAGAGATATTATGAAAATAACTGATATTAAAGATCCTAAATTTTTAAAGAAATATTCTATTCAAGAATTAAATACTTTATGTTCTGATATCAGAGAATTTGTTATCAAAAATTTATCTAAAACTGGAGGACATGTAGCAAGTAACTTAGGAATAGTTGAACTAACAGTTGCTCTACATTATGTTTTCAATTCTCCATCTGACAAAATGATTTTTGATGTAGGACATCAATCTTATATACATAAAATACTAACAGGAAGAGCTTCAAAATTTGAATCACTAAGACAACTAAATGGAATATCTGGATATCAAAAAAGAAAAGAAAGTGAACATGATCCTTTTGAAGCAGGTCATTCATCAACTTCTATTGCAGCAGCTTTAGGCTTTGCCTATGCCAGAGATTTAAATAAAGAAAAAAATGATGTAATAGCAATTATTGGTGATGGTTCATTAACAGGAGGATTAGCCTTTGAGGCCTTAAATAATGTTGATACTTTAAAATCTAAAGTAATTATTATTTTAAATGATAATGAAATGTCAATTTCAAAAAATGTAGGTGGTTTAAGTAAATTTTTAAAGGATGTACGTCTAAGCCACTATTATGCAACAGCAAGTAAGAAGTATAAAAACTTTTTATCAAAAACAAAACTAGGTAAAAAGATCTTTGATATATCATATAACATTAAGGAAAAATTTAAACGTCGCATAAACGACAATATATTTACAAATTTAAATATAGATTATTTAGGCCCAGTAGATGGTCATAATATAGAAGAATTAATCAAAGCCTTAAAGAAGGCTAAAAACTCTAAAAAATCAATTTTAATACATGTTTTAACCAAAAAAGGAAAAGGATATATACCAGCAGAAACAAATGCTAGTGCATGGCACGGAGTAGGTGCCTTTAATGCTGAAACAGGAGAACTAAAAAAGTCATCCCTACCTAGTTTAAGCCAAGTAGTAAGCGATACTGTTTATGAGTTTATGGAAACCGATCGAGATATTGTAACTATCACTCCAGCAATGATTACTGGTAGTAAACTTGAAAAAATATTTAAAGATTTCCCTGATAGAAGTATTGATACAGGAATAACTGAATCCTTTGCAACAACATTAGCTTGTGCTATATCTTTAAATAATAAAAAAGTATTTTTACCTATATATTCATCTTTTCTTCAACGTGCATACGATAATATAAATCATGATATAGCTAGAATGAATGCTCATGTAGTTATTGGAATTGATAGAGCAGGTTTAGTAGGAGAAGATGGTGAAACACATCATGGAGTATTTGATATAAGTTTCTTAAATTCTATTCCTAATATGGTAATCTCAATGGGTAAAGATTCAGAAGAAATTAGAAATCTTTTATATACAGCCTTCTATAAACAAGAAAATCCATTTTGTATACGTTATGAAAGAGACTCTATAGAGTTTACTAAAACTGATTTCAAAGAAATAAAAGTTGGTACATGGGAATACTTACAAAAATTAAAAGGATGCAAAAATACAGTTATAAGTTATGGAACAGATATAACTAAATTATATGAAAGATTAAAAGATAAAAATATAAATATTATTAATGCAAGATATATAAAACCAATAGATAAAAATATTCTTAAAGAATTAATCCGTACTAAACAAAAAATATATGTATATGAAACAAATATGAAAACAAACTCTTTAGGAACAAATATCTTAGAATATTTTAATCATAAAGAAGCTAAGAATAAAATAAAATTAACTGGAATTGATAATAAATATATTAATCATGGAAAGATAACAGAACTGAAAAAAGATATTAATTTAGACATTGATTCAACGGTAAAAGACATCTGCAAATATTTTAATATAGAAGAGTAAAAAGTTACTCTTTTAATTTGTTGACAAAGCAAACAAACGTTCGTTATAATAAAAAGTAAAAATTAACAGGGGGTATTATGTTAGAAGAAATATCATTAAAAAATATAATATATGAAATTAGAGGAAAACAAGTAATGTTAGATTCTGATTTAGCAAAACTTTATCAGTGTAAAAATGGAACAAAAGAAATTAATCAAGCAGTAAAAAATAATAAGCAAAAGTTTCCAGAGAGATATTCATGGGAATTAACAGAAGAAGAGTATTATGATTTGCGGTCAAAATTTTTGACCACAAATTCAAAACGAAGAACTCTGCCAAGAGTTTTCACAGAACAAGGTGTAGCAATGTTAGCAACAATTTTAAAAACAGGTGTTGCAACTCAAACAAGTATTGCTATAATGGATGCATTCGTTGAAATGAAAAAGTATATTGCAAGTAACTTAATAGAAAATAGTTATTATACAAATATGTTAATAAGACACGATGATGAAATCAAACTATTAAAGGAAACAATCTATCAATTTGAAAAAAATAATAGCAATACGGGATTATTTTTCAAAGGTCAAATATATGATGCATATTCTTTATTAATAGAGATTTTATCAATGGCAAAAGAAAACATAATTATAATAGATAACTATATTGATAGAAATCTTCTAAATGTATTAAAAGAATTAGAACTAAATATTACAATAATTACTAATAAATATAATAACGATGATTATAAAAAATACCAGGACCAATATCAAAATATTACACTAAAAATAAATGACCAATTTCACGATAGATTTATAATAATAGACGACAAAGTTTTATATCATTGTGGAGCATCATTTAAAGATTTAGGAAAGAAATGTTTTGCAATTAATAAAATAGAAAATGAAGAATGGTTAAGTAGTTTGCTAGAAAAAATAAAAAACGGGTGAAAAATATGAGTATATTTGAAATTATTTTGATTGGAATTGGTTTAGCTATGGATGCTTTTGCAGTAGCAATCTGTAAAGGTTTATCAATGAAAAAAATAAGTCTAAAAAAATGTACAATTATAGGAACATACTTTGGAATGTTTCAAGGTATAATGCCAACAATTGGTTTTATACTTGGAATATCCTTTCAAGAAATAATAACGAAAGTTGATCATTGGATAGCATTTATTCTACTAGGTGTAATAGGAATAAACCTGATTAAAGAATCATTCCTTAATGAAGATAATAATATAAATGATCAAGTAAATTTAAAAACAATGTTGCCACTAGCAATTGCTACAAGTATTGATGCTTTAGCAATAGGTATTACATTTGCCTTCTTAAAAGTAAATATATTTTTAGCTACCACAATTATCACAATAACAACATATCTAATTTCATTTATAGGTGTTATAATAGGTAATAAGTTAGGCAATAAATTAGAAAAGAAAGCCCAAATATTTGGAGGAACAGTTTTAATAGTAATTGGTACAAAAATATTATTAGAACACTTAAATATTTTATAAGGAGAATATATGAAAAGATGTAAATGGTTAAATGAAAAAAATGAAAAATATGTCTACTATCATGACCACGAATGGGGAGTGGCAAATTATGATGATGACTACATGTTTGAATTTTTAATTCTTGAATCATTTCAAGCAGGATTATCTTGGGAGACAATTCTAAATAAAAGAGAAAATTTTCGTCAAGCATTCGATAATTTCGATTATAAAAAAATAGCTAATTATGATGAAAATAAAATTACTGAACTGCTAAATAATTCTGGTATTATTAGAAATAAATTAAAGATAAATGCAGCTATAAAAAATGCTAAAGTATTTATGGAAATTCAAAATGAATTTAATAGTTTTTCAAATTATATTTGGTCATTTACAAATAATCAAGTAATAAAAAACACTGATGATAAATTAAAAACAAGTTCAGAATTATCAGACAAAATTTCTAAAGATTTAATTAAACGAGGAATGAAATTTGTTGGCACAACAATCATCTATTCATATTTACAAGCAATTGGAATTATTAATGACCATGAACTTGATTGTGACTTCTACGATGGCAAAAATTAGTAAAAAAATAAAAATTATGATATAATGTTTTCTAATAAAAAGGAAGAGATGCTATGAAGACATGTTTAATACTTGAAGGTGGAGCTATGCGAGGCATGTACACTTCTGGTGTAATTGATACATTCTTAGAAAATAATATTCATGTAGATGGAATAATCGGTGTATCAGCAGGAGCACTATTTGGAGTAAATTATTGTTCCAAACAAATTGGTAGAGCACTAAGATATAATAAAAAATATATCAATGATAAATCAGTTGATTATATGAGTTTTAAATCCCTAATTAAAACAGGAAATTTAATTAATAAAGATTTTGCATTTAATGAATTACCATTTAAATTAGATGTCTTCGATGAAAAAGAATTTCAAAAGTCAAAGACTGATTTTTATGCAACAATAACTAATATTAAAACAGGAAAAGCAGAGTATGTAAAAGTAACAAATACAGAAAAACAAATGGAAGTATTTCGTGCAACAGGAGCTATGCCATTTGTATCACAATTCGTAGAAATAGATAATGAATTATATTTAGACGGAGCACTAGGAGATAGTATTCCAATTACTCAAGCAATGAATATGGGATACGATAAATTAATAGTAGTTTTAACTAGACCCCTTAATTATAAAAAGAAAAAACCACTTGAAATACTTGCAAAAATCAAATATAAAGAGTATCCTAATCTTATAGATGCAATTAATACACGATACAAAAAGTATAATGAAACAATTGAAAAAATAATTGATCTAGAAAATAAAAAAGAAATTATTGTTATTAGACCAACAAAAGATCTAAAAATAAAAAGAATAGAGCGCAACGTAGATAAACTACAGGAAATGTATGATTTAGGTGTAAGCGATTGTAAAAAATTGCTTCCAAATATAAAAAGTTTTTTATCAGGAGAGGTAGAGGTATATGGAAAAAAAAGAATACAAAAAAGTACACAAAAAAGAAAATAAGAAGAATTATTTATTAATGAATATTAGTTCAATCGCATTAATCGTTTCAATGATATTTTCAGTAGTATTAATTCTATTAGGAATTTTCTCAACTATTAAATTAGGAACATTTATTATTCTAATTGTAGTTGACTTACTAATCTTAGTGGCAGGAGTAGTTGCTGAATATATTAGTGAAAAAAGATTTGATAAAGATTATAAAAATTATAAAACTGAAAATACAGTAGTTGCTAGAAAAATTGAAGTGGCACCAAGAGAAGAAAAGAAAGAAGAAGAAGTTAAAGTAGAAAAAACACCTAAGAAAAAAACAACTCCAAAGAAAAATACTTCAACTAAAACAGCTACAAAACAATCAAGTACAAGCAAATCTACACCAAAGAAAACAACAACTAAAAAGACAACAAAAAAAGCATAATTTAAATATGCTTTTTTTATATAATTGATATGATAATTAAGACAACATTATGTAATGTGTGAAATAATATTGGAGTAAATACTGTATCTGTATCATAATAACTAGCAGCAAATGCAGCACCTAAACCTCCATAAGAAAGCATGTATAACCAATCAGTCCATGTAGATGTTTGTCCAAGCACATGAGCAAGTCCAAATAATACTCCAGATACTAATACATATAACCATTTATTATTAAATATTTTCTTTATTGATTTTCTAAAAACAAGTTCTTCACACCAAGGAGCTAAGAAACCGGCATTAATTAACATAACAAATGGAAGAGCACTTATCATTCCTTGGACTGCATCTTCATTAGCAGCTCCACCTCCAGAAAAAACTTTTGTAATAAGTAAGTTGCATCCTATCATTGTTAGTAAACCAAAAAACCAATATTTAACACCAACATCAAAATTATCCCAAAACTTATTCTTAAATTTTTTAAACTCTTCAATAATATCATTTTTATAAATAAAAAATAAAACGATACCACACATTAAACTAGCAAAGCAAGTAAGTAAAACTTCTGACTTGTCACTTAAATTTTCAACATCTAAATTAAGACCAATAATAGGTATTAATTGAAATAACCAACTATAATTAAAAAGTAAAAATATAAGTACAGCATGCCCAATATTTTTAAATAAATTTTTTCTTTCCACAATAATCACCATATTCAATATATCAAAAAAAATAATAAAAGAAAACCCATCAAAATAAATGAAAAAACATTTACGTAAAATAGTTCTAAATTGACAAAATACAACAAATATGGTATAATATGCCCACATATGTAAGAGGGGGAATTTAAATGGCAAATTCATGGTACTTTGATGAATATGGCGACAAAATGATTAGAGATTATAAAAGAGAACTTACAGACTATCAAAAAAAGAGTGGTAAACTACCACACGAAGAAGATGATTTTAAAAACATTCTTATAGAACCAAAAGACTATGCAGAAGCAGTCTTCGCAGCAAAATGTTTTTTATTCTTAAAAGATGCTACAGACTTCTTAAATCAACTTGATAGAAAACTTGAAGAAAAAGGAGAATCACTACAAACAAGAAATAAACTTAAGTATCGATTCCAAGATGTATCTTTAGGTTGGGAAACAGAAAATATTATTAGACATTATTTATCTAAACTATATGGTTATAGACCAGACCTAGGAATAAAAGATGAACTAACAAGTTGGGTAACTACAGAACTGCCAAGAATCTTACAAGAACCAAAAACAGAAGCTGAAGTTTACCTATGTCAGAGATATATTGAATGCTTAGCTGAAAAAGAAGCAGAAGTAATAAGACAACAAGAAGCCCAAGAAGCTCAAGAAAGACGTATCCAACAATATCTTGATAGATTACAAAATCGTCAAGGTATCTACGATAAACTAAAAAGAGCAGGACATACACATAGTATGTTACTAGATATATTATGGAATCCAACAACACAAGAAGAATTAGATTTTTGTATTTCATACTTTGGTTTCCAAGATGATATAAAATTTATTTCTGAAGCAGCAAAAGAAGGAAAAGTGACTAAACCAAATATAGGTGTAACTAGTGATGTTATGTTCTTTGGTGATTACTATTTTGAACAAGCTACTAACCAAGCAAAAATATTATATGATTTAACTGTCCTAGAACAAACAGATCATGAAGCATTAATGAAGTTACTTCAAGAAAAAGGTGAATATCCATCACTTCCAACAGAAGAATATGAATATTTTAAAGAATATCTTGATGCTCAAATTATTAAAGGTATAAGTAGAGAAGAAATTGCAAAAGGATTATCAAGTAAACCATTAGGTAGATTTAATACTTTTGCTCAAGATCTTCACCAAAGATATTTAACAGGAATGTCTTATGAAGATGCAACACCTACAACACTAACTCCGCCATCTTCAAAAAGAACAAAAGAAGATGAAGTTCGTGAATATGCAGAACAACAAGGTTATCAATACATAAAAACATTAATGGAATAAATGCTTGCATAATAAAAAAAAATAGGTTATAATACAATTGCTTACCGGTACTCGGTTTGAAGAATTTCCGACTTCTTACTAAGTAGTGGTGAATTATAAAGAAAGGAAGTGTTAATAATGGCTTTAACAAAAGAAGAAAAAGCACTAATTATTAAAGAATTCGCTAAGAATGAAAAGGACACAGGTTCAGCAGAAGTACAAATCGCTATTCTTACAAAAGAAATCAATGATTTAACTGCTCACTTAAAAGTTCATACTCATGATTATCATTCTAACAGAGGTCTTTTAAAGAAAGTTGGACAACGTAGAAATATGTTACAATACTTAGCTAAGAAAGATATCCAAAGTTATCGCGAAGTTATTTCAAAATTAGGATTAAGAAAATAATAAAAGTAGACACGTATTTTTTGTGTCTATTTTTTTTGTTACAGGGGAGAATTACATGAGAGTAAAAAACTTAATATTCGGTGACATTGCTAAAATAGAATACGATAGAATTCCAGGAGAAGATTATTATCCTTCAGCCTTTGATACTGAAGGTAATATTCCAATGCATGTTGGAGAAAGCCTATTTTATAAAATTGGTAATCATGCAATCGATTTGATTGGATTAGGATGTTATAAAATAGTTAAACATTGTGAGACATATCCAGATAAATTAAGAGGAAAAAAAGTAGTAATGTTTGAGAAGCCATTTAGTGAACTTTCAATTAGAGAAAGTATTTCAAGACATGATGCGATACTAGTATATCGTAATCGTAAAAAGAATTAAGTAGACAAATTAATATATAGAATGGAGAAGTAAAATGAAAAAAGTATTTGAATTAGATTTTCATGGAAGAAAACTTGTTGTTGAACATGGAGAACTAGCAAAACAAGCTGATGGTTCAGTATTAGTAAGATATAATGACACAGTAATTTTAACTGCAGCAGTAGTTTCAAAATCTGTTAACTTATTATCTGACTTTTTCCCGCTAACAGTAAATTATCAAGAAAAACTTTACTCAGTAGGAAAAATCCCAGGAGGATTTATTAAAAGAGAAGGACGTCCAACAGAAGCAGCTACTTTAGCAGCTCGTATGATTGACCGTCCAATGAGACCATTATTCCCTGAAGGATTCAAAAATGAAGTACAAATCATTTCAACAGTTTTATCAGTTGAACAAGAATGTTCACCAGAATTAACTGCAATGTTTGCTTCATCTCTAGCAGTATCAATTTCAAAGATTCCATTTAATGGACCAATTGCTGGAGTAAAAGTTGGTAGAGTTGATGGAGAATTAATTATTAACCCAACTCCAGAGCAATTAGAAAGATCTGAATTAGAATTAACAGTAGCTGGTACAAAAGAAGCAATTAACATGGTTGAATCAAGTGCTAAACAAGTACCTGAAGATGTAATGTTAGAAGCATTAATGTTCGGACACAAAGCTATTAAAGAATTAATTGCATTCCAAGAAGAAATCATCAATGAAATTGGTGAAGAAAAAATGGAATATGAAACACTAGTTCCAGAACAAGAACTAATCGACAGAATTAAAGAATTAGCTACAGACAAAATGGATAAAGCTTTACGTATTAAAGATAAACTTGAAAAATATGCAGCAATTGATGCAGTAAGAGAAGAAATCGTAGAACTTTATACAAAAGAAAATGAAGATACTTTAAAAGAACAAGAATTAAAAGAATTACTAGTAAAAGTTAACATGGTAGTTTCTGATGTTGAATATGAATTATTCAGAAGTATCGTAGTTAAAGAAAAACAAAGAGCAGATGGAAGAGCAATGGATGAAATTAGACCATTATCAACAGATATTGATTTACTTCCAAGAACTCATGGTTCAGCATTATTTACTCGTGGAGAAACTCAAGCTCTATCAGTAACTACATTAGGTGCTTTAAATGAACATCAAATTATCGATGGCCTATCAGTAGAAGATCAAAAGAGATTTATGTTACATTATAACTTCCCACAATTCTCAGTAGGAGAAACAGGAAGATATGGAGCACCAGGTCGTCGTGAAATTGGACACGGGGCTTTAGGAGAAAAAGCTTTAGCTCAAGTTATTCCATCAGAAGAAGAATTCCCATATACAATTCGTGTTGTATCAGAAATTCTAGAATCTAATGGTTCATCATCTCAAGCATCAATTTGTGCCGGATGTATGTCATTAATGGCTGCAGGAGTTCCAATCAAAGCTCCAGTTGCAGGTATCGCAATGGGATTAATTACTCATGGTGATGACTACATTATCTTAACTGATATCCAAGGTATGGAAGATCACTTAGGAGATATGGACTTCAAAGTAGCAGGTACAAAAGATGGTATCACTGCATTACAAATGGATATCAAAATTTCAGGAATTACTGAAGATATCTTAAGAGAAGCTTTAGCTCAAGCTAAAAAAGCTAGAATGGAAATCTTAGATACAATTACTACTCAAATCGCTGAACCTCGTCCAGAAGTTTCTAAGTATGCTCCAAAGATGGTAACATTCATGATTAACCCAGCTAAGATTAAAGATGTAATCGGACGTGGTGGAGAAATGATTACTAAGATTATTTGTGAAGCATCTAACGTTACAGAAGTTACAAATGTAAATGCTGTTAAAGTTGACTTAGAAGATGACGGAAGAGTAATCATTTATCATTCAGATAAAGATGTAATCGACAGAACACGTGCTATGATTGAAGAAATCGTACGTGAAGTAGAAGTAGGAAAAATCTATGATGCAAAAGTTGTAAAAGTAGAAGATTTCGGATGCTTCGTACAATTATGGCCAGGATGTGAAGGATTAGTACACGTATCACAACTAGCTCATGAAAGAGTAGAACGCGTAGAAGACGTAGTTAAACTAGGAGACGAAATTATCGTTAAAGCACTTGGTACAGATAAAAAAGGAAGACAAAACTTCTCAAGAAAAGATGCACTTCAAAAACCAAAGAAAAAAGAAAAAGAAGTAAAATCTGAAGATACAGAAGTAGTAGAAGAAACTACAGAAGTTGTAGAAGACTAAAAAAGTAGACCAAAAGAAAGCAAATAATGCTTTCTTTTTTTGTTGTGGATAACTTGACAAAAATACGTGGGGGGGGGGTACAATTTTATTAGAATAGGAGATGAAGAAAATGAAAAACACACGACAAACAAAACTATTGGTAATAATTGCCTTAGTACTAGCAATAACAGGAATGACTCTAGGTTTTGCAGCATTTTCATCAACACTAAGTATTTCATCAAGTGCAAGTGTAACTCCTAATAGTAATGATTTTAAAATAAAAATATATGGATACTCAGAAACAACAGCTGATAATATATACAATATAAATGCATATACAAGTGAAACTACAGGATATGGATTTGATAATAATACAGTAAATCTTCTTGATGCAGTAGCTTCCATTAACAATACTACATTATCAATTACTGGTATAAATACGAAAATGACTCAGCCAACAGATGACCATTTATTTTTCTTTAGAATAGCAAACGAAGGTCAATATGATGCATATTTCGATTTATCTCAGCTAACTGAAAATAAGCCACTATCATGTATAGCAGAGCAGGAAACAACTGAATCATTAGTGAATTCTGCATGTGATTCAATTACTCAAACTATTATAATGTTTAATGAAGAAACACTTGAAGTAATGACGAAGTATAATAATGGAATAATTTCAGACGAAGAATATGGTGAGTATATGTCAACACATGTTTATACATATGGTCAGACAGGGAAAATCAAATTAGAAAAAAACAAAAGTATAGTTTTGTGTTTTGATATATATTATGATTCTAGTGGAAAAAGAGCAGACGGTCCATTCTCAGTAACTTTTGAAGACATTAAACTAGAATTCACAACAACACCACCTAATCAAGAATAAAAATAATAAAAGATTCAATTTTGAATCTTTTTTTCATATACTTTTTTAGGTGATAATATTGTTAAATAAAATTACTAGAATAACTTTTATACTTTTGTTATCAATATTTAGTTTTTATTACACGAATAAATCAATAGAATTAGTTCGTGAACAAGATCCAATTATGAAAAAAATAAGAAATACAGATAATAAATATAATGTTCAACCAGTAAATGCAGAAATAAAAGATAACACAATTATTCCAGGATTAACTGGAAAAGAAATTGATTATACAAAAACATATACAAAAATGAAACAGTATGGAACTTATAATGAAGTACTAACAACTCTAAAAGAAGTAACTCCAACTATTTCAATTGATGACTATTACGATAAATATATTATTAGTGGTAATCCTCAAAAAAGAAGTGTTGCTTTAGTTTTTAAAGTAGAAAAAACATCCCCCCTAGAAATAATAAATATTCTAAACAACAATAATGCTAAAGCAACCTTCTTTGTTGATGGTTATTATTTAGAAAATAATTCAAAAGAAATATCTAATATAGTAAGTCATGAATTAGAAATCTTAAATTATAATGGTGATTATGATGAAATATATTTTTCATCAAGTAAAGATTATTTAGAATCACTAACAAATAAAAAATTAAAATATTGCTATAGTGATTATGACAAAGAAGAAGTAATTTTACTCTGTCAAAAATTAAAAATGCATACTATTGTCCCAACTATTCAAATAAATAATTCTCTATTTAAAGAAATAAAAGAACAGTTAACTAATTCTGCAATAATATCTATTCCAATTTCTAAAAATACAAAAGATGAGTTGGATACAACTTTAAAATATATTAAAAGTAGAGGTTACAAATTAGAAACATTAGAAGAACTTCTTAATGAAAACCTTGAAAAATAAAGAAATCATTTGTCTAAATTCCTCTTTTATTGTATACTAATAATTAGGGTGAGTAGTATGTACTTAAAAGAAATAGTAACAAGTGGATTTAAATCATTTGCTGACAAACTAGATATTAAATTAGACGGAAAGATTACTTGTATTGTTGGACCAAATGGTTCAGGTAAAAGTAATGTAGTAGATGCAGTACGTTGGGTATTAGGAGAACAATCAGTTAAATCTCTACGTGGAGATGGTTCTATGGCTGATGTTATCTTCTCAGGTAGTAAAAGTCGTAACCCTTTAAATGTCGCAAGTGTAGAATTAATATTTGATAACTCAGATCATTATTTAAATATCCCATATACAGAAATATCAATTAAAAGAAGAGTATATCGTAGTGGAGAAAATGAATATTATTTAAATAATGAAAAATGTCGTTTAAAAGATATTAATAATTTACTAATAGATTCTGGTATGGGAAAAGAATCATTTAATATTATTTCTCAAGGTGAAGTAGAAAGAATATTAAGTAATTCAGCAACAGATAGACGTGTAATTTTTGAAGAAGCCGCAGGTATTTTAAAATACAAAAAAAGAAAAGAAGAAGCTCTTCGTAAATTGGATAGAACTCATAATAACGTAGATCGTGTAAATGATATTATTGGTGAATTAGAAATGCAAGTTGGTCCATTAAAAGACCAAGCTGAAAAAGCAAAAGAATATTTAGAAAATAAAAAAGGTTTAGATACTTATGAAGTTGCCTTACTTGCGTATGACATTGAAAACTTTAATCAAAAGTTAGAGCAAGAAAAAATACGTAAAGAAAAACTAGATAAAGAAATTCTAACTATTTCTGCAGAATCTAGTCAACATGATGCAACATATATTGAAGAGTCTAATCGTTTAGAACGCCTTGAACAAGAAAAATCTTCTCTTAATAGAGATTTACTTCGTATAACAGAAGAAGTAGAAAAATTAAATGGAGAAAAAAACTTACTTAAAGAACGTAGTAAAACTACTAAAGAAGAAAATGAACTTAAAGAAGAAATTAGAAGTTCTTTAGAAAAAAAATCTAAACTAGAATCATTAATAAGTAAAGTTCAAGAAGAACTACGTGTTATAATTCTAGATTCTAATAAAAAAGAAGAAGAACAAAAAGATCTTGATAAGAAAATCTCTACTGCTAAAGCAAAGAAAAATAAGCTTAATAATGACTACTCAAAACATGATCAAGATATTATTTCTGTAAAACATAAAATTGATAATTTAAAGAATGAAATAGAACAAGGTGGAGATTTACCAGCTAGTGTTAAAAATATTTTAAAATCAACTACACTTACTGGTATTCATAATACTATTGGTAATATTCTAACTATTGAAGATAAATATACTAAAGCTTTAAATGTAGCAATCGCTTCTAATAAAAACTTTATTATTGTATCAGATGAAGATTCTGCTAAAAAAGCCATTAATTATTTAAAAGATAATCGTTTAGGAAGAGCAACATTCTTCCCATTAACTGTAATTAAAGAAAGATATGTTGATTACGATAGTTTAAATATTTTAAAATCAAGTAATGACTTTATTGGTGTATTAAGTGATTTAGTTACATATAATAAAAAATATAAAAATATAATTGAAAATCAATTAGGACAAACTATTCTAGCAACAGATATTGATGCAGCAACAAGATTATCTCATTTAATTAAAAATAAATATCGAATAGTAACACTAGATGGCGATGTAGTAAATGTAGGTGGATCAATGACAGGAGGATCAATCTATCAAGCAAAAAGTCTAATAACTACAAAACAAGAACTTCGCCATACTGAAGAGAAAGAGCAACTTCTAAAACAAGAAATTATAGAAATACAAAATGAACTAACAGAACTAAATAAAGAAATTTCTACTCTTGAAGAATTAGCATTTAATATTTCTAAAGACAAAGTTGCCTTAAAGGAAAAATATGATACTAAGAATTTAGAACTTCGTTCAATAGAACAAGATTTAGATGCCATTACAAAAGAATGGGAATCTCTAGAATCAATTAGTAATAATTCAATTGATGCTAAAGAACAAGAATTAATTAAATTATTCCATGAAAAAACTGGCGAAAAAGAACTTCTTCAAATTAAGTTATCATCTTTATCTAAAGAGATTGATGAATTAAAGTTAAAACTAGAAGAAGCTCAAGCAGCAGAAAAATTAAAGAATTCTACATTAAGAAATTTAGAAAAAGAATCACGTGATTTAGAAATTAGTATGAATCGTTATGATGTTAAACTTGATAATATGTTAAATATCTTAAACGAAGAATATGAACTTACTTTTGAAAGAGCAAAAGAAGAATATAAACTTGATGTTGAACCTGAAGAAGCAAGAGTAAAAGTAAATAACTATCGTGCTAATATTAAACGTATTGGTATGGTTAATTTAGCAGCTATTGAAGAATATGAAAGAGTAAATACAAGATATATTTTCTTAACAAATCAAAGAGAAGATTTACTAAAAGCTGAAGATACATTACTAGAAATTATGAATGAAATGGATGAAGTAATGAAAGAAGAATTCTCTAAAACATTTGAACTTATTCGTAAAGAATTCACTGGTGTTTTCAAAGAGTTATTCTCTGGTGGTAATGCTGACTTAAAATTAACTGACCCAGATAATTTACTAACAACTGGTATTGAAATAGTAGCATCTCCTCCAGGTAAGAAATTAACCACAATTTCATTATTATCAGGTGGAGAAAAAACACTTACTGCGATATCATTATTATTCGCAATCTTAAACGTTAGAACAGTTCCATTCTGCTTATTCGATGAAGTAGAAGCTGCTCTAGATGAAGCCAACGTAGGTAGATTTGGTGAATATTTAGATCACTATAAAGATAAAACACAATTCTTGATTATTACCCACAAAAAGAAGACAATGGAATATGCTAACACTTTATATGGTATTACAATGCAAGAATCAGGTGTATCAAAACTAGTAAGTGTAAAACTAACCGACCACGAAGAATTCCTATAATGGAATTCTTTTTATTTGACTTTAATAATCCTAAACTCTATAATAATTATTACCAAAGAGGATGAGACATATGTTAGAAACAACAGTATTACCAATTGAATATGATAAAGAAAACCAACAAGAAGCAAACAAATTGAAACAAATACTTGAACAAAATCAAATGTTATTTCAAATGTTTTTATCTCAATATAAAAGAGTATCATTTTTAGATATATATGACGAAGAAGTATTATGTATAAACTCAGTTGCTGAGTTAAAAGAAATATTAAGTCATATAATTCCAACATATATGGATATGTTAAAAAAACAAGTTCGCAAAGATGCTGGAGAAGAAGCAGACGTAGTTTTTCTAAAAATGCTATTGCTAGATATAATTAGTTCAAAAGAAAAAGATGAGAAAAGTAAAGAAACTCAAGCTATCAGTGATAATATAAATACTATATATGCAGTAGTAGCAACAGATTATTATGAACAAGAACAAGATTTAATTAATTTCATTTTTAATCCAACAGGAGAAGAAAAAGAAAAAATATTTAAATGGCTAAACCAACAACACCGTTATAATTTAATGAATATGTTATTAGAAGAAGAATATCAAAATATGTTAAGTCTCGAATCAATAGAACATGATTCATATTTAAGAACTCATCTAGAAGAACTACTAGAATTATCTGAAATAGATATGCAAGAAAGATTCAAATATGCTAAAGAAAAAGAAAGCTTTTTACCAAAACTAACTCAAAAAGAATTAGATAATTTATGTACTGAATTCTTAATTCAAATTGATCCGTCATTAAAATGGTTAAAACTATATAATAAATTAAAAAGAAATAATAATATTCTATATGGGGAAGAATTCCCCGACCCTTGTAGTAAATGGGGATGTATTGAAACAACTGATGAAGTATATCTTTATGCACCATTAGTAGGAGATATTAGTGACTTCATGTATTTTATTCATGAATTTGCTCATTGTATAACTTTATTCCATAAAGAAAAAGGTGAATGTATTCCATCTTCAATTCAGGAATTCCCATCTATCTTTTTTGAACGTCTAGCAACATCATTTCTAAGAGAAAAAGGCTATAGTGATCAAGCAGTAACAGCTTTAGAAGAAGAAAGAATAAAGTCAACACTTGGTAATAAATCTGATATTTCACCATCACTAAGATATTTAATTGATTATATTAATCTTGGTGAAATAACATTTGAACATGAAAAAGAAAAAATGGATAGAATTAGAAGCGCGATTCCAGAAGAACTACCAGATGAAATGAAATCTCTTCTAAATGACTTAATGTCTACTCAAGATGAAGATAATGTTCATATAAAAATAGATGCAGAAAATTCATTTCTTATTGAACACCCAAACTGTATATTTGAAGAATATCCCTATATTTTAGGCAGTGATTTAGCAGATAGAACACTTGATAAAGTAGGGGAAGATCCTATGATAATATACAAAGTACTAGAAATAACAGAAAATTTAACTAAAGAAACAGCCGCAAGCGTTCTACAAAAACTAGGATTATTAGAACCCGGCTATACTCCAAGAAAAACATCAGCACAATATACAAAACAAAAAAATGAGAACTAACTAAATAGCTCTCATTTTTTCTTTATCTTTAAACGGATTCTTTGGATCAATATGATCAGTAAACATCATACCATTTAAATGATCTAACTCATGTTGAAAAGCAATTGCTAATTCTTCACGTGCTCTAACGTTAATCTTTCTTCCTTCTAAATCATATGCTTCAAAAGTAACTCTTGCATATCTAGGGATAATTCCATCAACTTCACGATTAACACTTAAACAACCTTCGCCTTGGTCAACATAAATCTTTTCCATTGAATTACTAATCATTCTTGGATTAATCATAATATATGTTTCAAATTGTCCTTCGTCATATTCATTAACAACAACGAAATATCTTTTTGGAATTCCAAGTTGAATAGCAGCAAGTCCCATACCTGGTCTTAAATTATATTTTTCAGCCATTTCTGGAATTTGACTATTTGTTAAATATTCAATCATTTCTTCAATAGTTTCTTTATCTTTCTTAGTTAAAGGAAATTCAACTTCCTTACTAATTTGTCTTAGTCTTTTATCTTTTTCATCTAAGATGTCTCTCATTTTTATCACTATAACCACCTCATTACTGCATATATTTTATCAGAAAAAAACAGAAAATAAAAGGCATTCTTACTTTTTATTTCTATTTGCCATACTTAGTACTCTAGTTCTCATAGCGTATGTTCTATTCATTCTATCATACCAATCTTTCATGTTATTAATTAGTTTTTCATCATCATAATTACCATCAATATAATCTAAATAAGTAGAGTAGTAATGGAAACTATTAGCACCCATAATACTATCAAAATCATTTCTAATTCTATCGATTCTTCCAATTACGATGTTATTTTCGATAGAACTTCTAAAATAATCATTACTCCATAATGGTAATACAAAACTAGTAAGTTCATCATATCCATATAATAAATCAATCCTATCTAAATCTAATTTTCTATAAAATCTTAATACTTCATCACTCATAGGAGAACCATTCAATTCCTTAACAGCTCTCATCATATCAGCAGTCTGTAATACATTAATTACTTCATCTAACATAGAATTATCATTTGGCTCCAATGGACTATTTCTTTCAAAAGATAGTCCAAAAATATTTAATCCATTTCTAACTAAAAAATGTTTTGGAGAATCTGAGTAAACTACATTAACTGTTGATTTTATTAAGTGCGCAACTTCATGAACAAAAGCATTTAATATTGTTGTAGCATCTCCATCAATAGTTGTACAAAATATTGCTGGAGTTTCTTTTTCCATCATTATTTTTCCATCTTCAACCCACAAATCAATACCAGGTGAAGAAATAGCAGTTACAGTCATTTCTGTATCATAGAATTCTTCTCCACGGAAAGCATCCTCAGCAGCAATACCACCTTCATTAAGTAATTCTGATAAAGGTTTATTTCCAATGTGAAAGTCAGTCTCTAACATTACTTTTTCAACAATAGGTAAATATTCATCACCAAATTTACTAAGTAACGCGAAACATCCCATCACAAGTAATCCATAGTTTTCATCACTTTTATCAAATCTTCTACTAATAATACTTTCTGCTTGTCTTAAATATTTATTCATAAAATTGCCCCTTAAAACGTCACGTATTATACCACAACTATTTATAAAAGTCAAAAAACACACGCTACTTACGTGTGTTTATATAATTAATTATTATTCCATCTAGTACCTAACACAATTACTAATAAAATAAATAATACTAAAACAATTGCATAAGAAGAGTTATTATCATTACCACAACAGTAGTAAGGCATTTGATATGATTGGTTGCAGCAACTACTTCCTCCACCATAATAATACATAAGTAATCCTCCTTTACATAATCTACTATAAATTATGTAAATTTACAAAAATTGTTCATAAATGTCTTTCTCAAAGAAAACTTGCCAAAACAAAATATCAAAAATATGATATATTAAATATTAGAAGGGAGAGTAGTTATGAAGAAAATAATGAAACATCTAGATAAACCTTTACTAATAGTAGCACTTTTATTATTTGCTTTAGGACTTATCATGGTCTTTTCTGCATCAAATGTAACTGCTTATATGTCACATGCTGTAAGTCCATATAACTATTTTATAAAACAAGCTGTATTCCTAATAGGAGGTTTGTTTGTTGCCTTTATAATGATTTGTATACCACTAAAGATTTATGATAAATATTCCAATCTGGCGATGTTTATAGGACTAGTTGCTTTAGCACTACTTCCAGTATTCGGAGTAGAAATAAATGATGCAAAAAGCTGGTATGACTTAAAAATATTTAATCTTCAACCGAGTGAATTTATGAAAGTAATAACTATTTTATGGATGGCTTGTTACTATGAAAAAAAATCCAAAAAATTAGATAAATATGGTGCTAGTTTATTTCCTGTTGTAATTTCCTTAATTGCTGCATACTTTATGTTTGAACAACCGGACTTAGGAACAACAATTATCTATGGAGTAATAATTTGTAGCATTTTCTGGATATCTCCAGTTAAGAATATGCTTAAGTTAAAAACAGGCTTTATTGCTATGGGAATATTATTACTAGGTGCTATAATCTTATTTGGTACTGGAGGAACACTACTTCGTGATAGACAAGTAGAACGTTTAACAGAATATAAAAATCCATGTGATAAATTATTATCATCTGGTAACCAAGTATGCAATAGTTATATAGCCATTAATAATGGTGGTCTAACTGGCGAAGGATTAGGTAACTCAACACAAAAATATTTGTATTTGCCAGAACCATATACTGACTTTATCTATGCAATAATAGTTGAAGAATTAGGACTTGTTGTAGGAATTGGTTTAATACTTGCATATATCTTTATACTTTATAGGATTTTAAAAATAGGAAGAGAAAGTTATACTGATAAAGGTGCAATGATATGCTTTGGAGTAGCCGTCTATATCTTTATCCATATTGCTGTAAACTTATTAGGCTTATTCGGATTAATACCAATGACAGGTGTACCATTACCATTTATGAGTTATGGAGGAAGTTTCACTGTCTGCTTAATCATAGCCTTAGCTCTAGTCCAAAGAATAAGTATAGAAAATGGTTTAACTAAAGAAAAAGAACTTACAAAAAAATAACAAAAAGACAAGAATTTGTCTTTTTTTATTTAGTATGCTATGATAAATCTACTTCTACATGAAAAGAGGAGAATAAAGTGAATGAAGAAATAAGAAGCATAAAGGACTTGCTTAAAGTAATAACAGATTCACAACAAAAAGTCTTTATTGTTGGACATGATAAGTCAGATTTAGATTCACTAGCATCAGCAATTGGACTTCAAACTTTATGCGAAAGTTTAGGTAAAGATGCCTATATAGTACTAGATGAACCAGAGGAAACTATGGAACCAATTGTCAAAAAATTAAGAGATGACAATGTATCTAGTCATAAAATAATTAATATGGATAGTTTCAGATTATTAATGGATGATTCATCAACATTAATAGTAACTGATACTAATAAAACAGACAAGGTAGCAGTAAGAGAATATCTAAATGATTTTAAAAATATAGTCATTATAGATCACCATGATACAGGCGAAGCAACAATTACAAATGCCTCAATGTTTATACCTCAATGTAAAGAGGAACAAGATCCAACTTGTCCAAAAGTAAAAGTATCATCAGCATCAGAAATAGTTGCACAATTATTACTTCTAGCAAGAGTTGAATGTGATAAAGATGTTTACACATATTTATATGGTGGTATCTATCTTGATACCAATAGATTTGACAAAAATGTAGGAGAAAAGACTCACGAAGTAACTCATAAATTATGTGCTAAAGGAGCAGATACCTTTGCTGTTAAAGAATTATTTTTAGCTGATTTTGATGAAGATAAAGCAATTAATAATTTAGTATTTAATGGAACGCTACTAAAAGCTTATGAGTATAATATGTTTCATAACTACACAATTGGCTTTACTCTAAATAGAGAAAAACCAACTACAATTTATAAAAGAGAATCTATTGCGAAAGCTGCAGATCGTATGATGCAATATCGTATTGAAGCAGAATTTGCTATGGGGCATATTGATGAAAATACAGTTTCAGTAAGTGCTAGAAGTAGAGGAAAAATAGATGTAGGTAAAATAATGGAATATATTGGAGGCGGAGGAAATGCCCAAAATGCAGCCGCACAAATCAAGGGATTACCATTAACTACTTTAGAAGATCTTCTATCAATAGCAATAGAAAAAGGTATTAAAGTTGATGGAGAAGTATTACCTCCAACAGATAGTACTGTAATTTCTGCACCAAAACAATATACAAAAAAAGATACATTAATTTAAAGAAAAGCGAAAAACTTTTCTTTTTTTATCGAATAATAATTGTAGGAGGTGATTTCATAACATTCAAATATCGTTATAGAAAACAAATATTATTAGGAATATTAATATTCATAGTGGCAACAGCCACAATTGTAGTAACAGTAATTAACTATAAACCAAAGAAAAAAGAGGAGACAAAGGAATTATTAGTATCAAAAAAAGAAGATACTAAAAAAGGAACAGAATCTAATGAAACATTTAAAGTAGATATTAAAGGTGAAATAATTAATCCAGGGATTTATTCGTTATCATCATCATCTCGTGTTATTGATGTTATAGAAAAAGCAGGTGGTCTCACACAAAACGCTAATACCACTGTCATTAATTTAAGTAAAAAAATAATTGATGAAATGGTCATTATTATTTATAGCAATGAACAAGTACAAAATTTCTCTAAAACAAAAGAAGTTGAACAACAAGTTCAACAGTATTGTATTCAACCAGATAACAATGCGTTAAAAAATGATGCCTGTATAACAGAAAGTACTAATACATCATCAAAAGTGTCAATTAATAATGCAACATTAGAACAACTCCAAACATTACCAGGTATAGGAGTCTCTAAAGCTCAAGATATTATTAACTATCGTACAGAGCATGGACACTTCCAATCTATTGAAGATTTAAAAAATATCTCTGGCATAGGAGATTCAATATTTGCTAAAATTAAGGACTATATTACTTTATAATTATCCATATTATTTACTACTAATAATTGTTTTATTAATATCTATACCAAGACTAATCCTTCCAAAAGTAAGTAATTATTCAACTACTAATACAGAAATAACTGGAATAGTAATTGATTATGACTATTCAAATACTACTTTAAAAATCACTCTACATAATAAAGAAAAACTAATAATTAATTATTACTTATCAGAAAACAAAAAAATAAATATAAACGTTGGCGATAAAATAAAAGTAATTGGAGAATTTACAGAACCAACTTCAAATACTACTAAATATTTATTTAATTACAAAAAGTATCTCTATAATAAAGATATCTTTTATATCGTAAATGCAACATCTATTAAGAAAATATCATCTACAAAAAACATCTATTACAAACTAAAACAAATATTATTAAATATAACGTCAAATTCTCCATATCTAAAAGCCTTTATCTTAGGAGATACATCACAGATATCTCAAGATGTAAAAAGAGCGTACCAGGAAATAGGAATAAATCACCTACTTGCGATAGGTGGTATGCAAATAACCATACTATCCCAAGCATTATTAATCTTCCTAAAAAAAATAAAAGTACCAGAAACAAAACGTTACATAATTACATCAGTAGTTATAATTATTTATTTTTTATTAATTGAGTTTACCGCCTCATCATTAAGAGGATTATTGTTTTTCTTTTTATTTTCAATAAATCAACTTTATTATTTTTATATAAAACCTCAAAATATATTTTTAGTAGTCTTAGCAATTACCTTACTTATAAATCCTTATTTTATCTATGATATAGGTTTTCAATATTCATTCCTAATAAGTATTACATTAATATTAACCTCACATTTAATAACGGGAAATTACCTCCTAAAATTATTGAAAACCTCAACTATATCATTTCTAATTAGTATACCCATATCATTATATAATTATTTTCAAATAAATATCATGAGTATTATTTATAACATGTTTTATGTACCATTTGTAAATGTAGTAATCTTTCCAATGTCTATACTAACAGTCCTAATAAAACCATTATTACCAATATATAATGTGTTAATTTTCCTTCTAGAAAAAACCTCTCTATTATTAAGTAATATATCGCTAGGAAAATTAATATTTCCAAGACTTCCAATTATTATTTATATAATATACTTTATTGTAATAATAATTGTTTTCATAAATATAAAAAAACATAATTTAAAACCATTAGTAATATTAAGTACCTTATTACTTATCCATTACATCTATCCGTCAATCACAAGAACTACATATATAAAAATGATAGACGTAGGGCAAGGAGATTCTATTCTAATGCATTCTAACAATGAAAGTATACTTTTTGATACTGGTGGTAAAATGTCATTTTCAGAGGAGGAAAAATCTAGTATTGTCTTGAATACAACAATCCCTCTTTTAAAAAGTTTGGGTATTAGAAAATTAAAATATTTAGTACTTACACATGGAGATGCCGATCATATGGGAGAAGCTAAATATTTAATAAAAAATTTCAATGTCGAAAATATTTTAATTAATGAAGGGAAATTAAATTATCTTGAGAAAGAATTAATTTCACTAACATCAAATGTAGAAGTTGCTAAAGAAGGAAAGTACATATCATGCGGTGACATTGATTTAGTACAACTTAACACTGATTTATATGATGAAAATGATAGTAGTCAAGTATATTATGGAAAATATAATGACATAACACTTCTATTCACTGGAGATGCATCACTTAAGAGTGAAGATTACATATTAAATAATTATAATATAGGTGAAATAGATATTTTAAAAGTAGGACATCATGGGAGTAAAACAAGTACTGGTAAAAAACTTCTTGAAACAATAAAACCAAAATATGCTTTAATATCTTGCGGTAAAGATAATAAGTTTGGTCATCCGAACGAAAGTGTGATTGATAATCTATCTGAATCAAAAATATATAGAACTGATTTAGATGGTAGTGTAAAAATTAAAATAACAAATAATAAAATACAAATAGAGAAATTTATATCATAAAACAATATATTAAAGTGTTATTTTAAATAATTCTTATGTTATAATAGAAATCAATTAACGAGGTGGAACAATGACAAAAGAAATAAAAAATAAAAAAGTTTGTTTTTATGATGAAGATGGTAACGAAATTATGCATATAGATTTTAAAACTGATGATTGCATATGGTTTTTTGAGTCGGATAAAAAATTAACAATTACAAGAGATATGGAACTACACGGTTTACTTAGTGATTTTATGAGTCAAGAGTATAGCTTCCAAGAGAGCTTACTACAAAGTTCAAAAAATGATTCGTCGCTAGTTTGGTATAGTGATTGTTATTATGATCCAGAAGATGAGTGGTCAGTTGACTCGGTTAGTTGCCTTCATATTGAAAAAGATGGTGAAAATTTTGATATATGGTGTACTAAAGAATTAGATAAGAAGTTTACAAGACCAAATAAAACATACGGAGTTTGTTTTTCTCCTTGTGGTAATGGTATCTATACTAGAAATAATAAAACTGGAATGACTCTTCAAACAGAATTCATTACAATGATTTATCAACCTCTAATGTTCAGAGCAAAACAATACACTAAAAAGTAATAAAAAAACGAACTAGACTTTTAAATGTATATTAGATAAAATAAGAGTAGTGGTGGTGATAATATGCAAAACGTAAGTGATTTTATGAATAAAACTGATGATATTGAATTAAAACACTCATTTCAAGATGCCTGTGCTAACAGTGATTTTAAAAAATATGTTTATAATTTAAATGTATCAGAAGATATATTAATAAAATATACTTCTCGTTTAGAAGAAGCTTTTACAGAGTGCAAAAACTGTGCAATGTGTAAAGGGCTAGATACATGTAAGAATGCGGTACCAGGTTATGCGTATACACCGACAGCAAAAGAAAAGATTATAGATTTCTCATATGTTATATGTAAGTATCAAGAAGAACAAGATAAAAAGACAGCATATCAAAAAAACTTAGAGTTATTAGAAATGCCTAAAGATATCAAAAACGCTTCTTTCAAAGACATGTACAAAGATGATAAAGCTAGAGTACCTATTGTTAAATACTTTAAAGAATTTATCGATAACTATGACAATGATGAAAAACCAAAAGGTATTTACTTAAATGGTTCATTTGGTTCAGGTAAAACTTATTTAGTTGCAGCCTTATTTAATGAACTTGCCAAAAAAGGAGTACGTAGTGTTCTTATTTATTATCCAGAGTTTTTAAGAAGTTTAAAAGCATCATTTCAAACAAATTATGATGAACAATTTAATTACATCAAAAAAGTACCATTACTTTTATTTGATGACATTGGAGCAGAAAATTGCAGTAACTGGTCACGTGATGAAGTTTTGGGACCAATACTTCAATATCGTATGGAAAATCATTTGCCAACATTCTTCACATCAAACTTAACTTTAGAAGAATTAGAAAACTCCTTAGCAATTACATCTAGTGGAGTAGATAAAGTTAAAGCTAGAAGAATAATAGAAAGAATCAAACAATTAACAAACTCATTAGAGTTAATAAGTAAAAATAGAAGAAATTAAAAGAAATGCAAAAAAAGCATTTCTTTTTTTGTTAAAATTTGACAAAACTAGAAAAATAGATATAATAATTAGCACTTGAAGGAGTGATAATAATGAATCCTGATGATAAGTACATCAGAAGGGGTAAATTTATATTATCGATTTCATTTGTTTTTTTAATTACAGCAATCGGTCTATTTGTAGTTAAAAACACGGATTTTTCTAGTAAGCAAAATTTTGCTTTGGCATATGAAACAATTGATATAAAAACAATGGGAGCACCTAAAGTATCGTTGAAAAAAACTAGCAAGGATAATATTTTCTCAACGATAGTATCTGCTTTAGAAACAAATAGTAAGTTAACTGAAGTAGCACTTGTTAATGATAAAACTAAAATAGAAGATGAATCTTCAAAAGAAGTAAAACAAGCAGAAGTAGTACCTGTAACTCCACCTAAACCAACATGGAGATTACCTACAGAACAAGGATATATAACACAATATGCACACTATAATCATATTGCTTTAGATATTACAAGTTCTAGAGGTACAAATGAGAGAATCTATCCAGTTGCCGATGGAGTAATTTCATCAATTTATAATGATGCATATGGTGCAAAAATAATAACAATTAGACATTATATCGATGGAAAATATTACACATCACAATATGTTCACCTATCATGGTATGCATATGGAATTTATGTAGGACAACCAGTTACAACGGACACAGTTATTGGTGGAATGGGTTCAACGGGATTATCAACAGGAATACACCTACACTTAACTGTAATGGATTGTAATTTATATGGAGATAGCAACTGTCCAGAAGTAGGGCAATATTTAAACTATGGTCGAAGAAGAGTAAGTCAAGGATTTTACGGACTAAATAGTTTAATGAACGTTCCATATAGTTGGTATTCAAGATAAAAGTTGCAAAAAAAATTAATTAGTGGTATATTTAATCCATACATGAAATAAATACAAAGACAAAGGACAAGATAAATTATCTAAGTTTTCAAGAGAGTTCGTGGTAGGTGCAAACGAATAAACATTTAATTTATTACTACCTTTCGAGTAGAATTATGCAAAGTAATTCCGGCGCAAGTCGTTAACTAACTAAGATAAACAAAGGATGGTACCGTGCATTAAGCACTCCTGTACTATCCTTTTTTTGTTTATATATAAATAATAGGGAGGAAATAAAATGATAAATATTAAAGAAAATGAACATTTAAGTATAATGAACCACTCTTGTGCACACTTACTTGCACAAGCAGTAAAACATATCTATCCAAATGCATTATTCTGGGTAGGACCAGTAATTGAAGAAGGATTCTATTACGATATTGATTTAGGAGATGAAACATTAACAGAAGAAGCTCTTGAAAAAATAGAACGTGAAATGAAGAAAATTGCTAAAGATGGAAAAAGAATCGTACGTGAAGAAATTTCCAAAGCAGATGCTTTAGAAAAATTTGCAAATGATCCATATAAAGTAGATTTAATAAGTAGAATGGATGAAGATGAACAAGTAATCAGTTGCTATACTCAAGGAGACTTCACAGACCTTTGTCGTGGACCACACTTAGAATCAGTAAAAGAATTAAAATTCTTCAAACTTATTAAATTCAGTGGTGCTTACTGGAAGGGTGATGCTAAAAATAAAATGCTTCAACGTATCTACGGAGTTTGCTTCGAAAATGAAGAAGATTTAAACGCTCACCTAGCAGAACTAGAAGAAGCAAAAGAAAGAGACCACAGAAAGATTGGTAAAGAACAAGAACTATATATGAACCATGAATTAGTAGGAGCAGGAATGCCACTATGGTTACCAAATGGTTCAATCATTAGAAAACAATTAGAAAACTACATCTATGAAAAAGAACAAAAACTAGGATATGACCATGTTTATACACCATGTGTTGGAACAGTAGATTTATATAAAACATCAGGACATTGGGATCACTACAAAGAAAATATGTTCCCAATGATGAAAGTTGATGAAGAAGAATTCGTACTTCGTCCAATGAACTGTCCACACCACATGTTAATCTTTAAAAACAAAATGCATTCATATAGAGATTTACCAGTAAGAATTGGTGAATTCGCAACAGACTTCCGTTATGAAGCATCAGGAGCAGTTAAAGGACTTGAAAGAGTTAGATGTATGTGTCAAAATGATGCTCACTTATTCGTAACTCCTGAACAAATTGGAGAAGAATTTAAAAAAGTAGTTAGCTTAATCTTAGATGTATATCGTGACTTCGGTCTTCAAAACTATAAATTCCGTTTATCATTAAGAGACCCAGAAGATAAAGAAAAATATTTCGATGATGATCAAATGTGGAATGAAGCTGAAGCAAAATTAAGAGAAGTATTAAATGAATTAGGAGTTGAATACTTTGAAGCAGTAGGAGAAGCAGCATTCTACGGACCAAAACTAGATGTAGAAGTTAAACCTGCAGTTGGCCCTGAAGTAACATTATCAACATGTCAATTAGACTTCTTATTACCAAGAAGATTTGAATTATCATACATTAATAGTAAGGGAGAAAAAGAAACTCCAGTAGTTCTTCATAGAGCGATCTTTGGAACATTCGATAGATTTACAGCTTTCATTATTGAAGAAACAAAAGGACGTTTCCCAACTTGGTTATCTCCAGTACAAGTTAAAGTAATTCCAGTTAATGCTGAATTCCAAGGAGACTATGGAAAAGAAATTAAAGATTATTTAGCTGAAAATGGTATTCGTGTTGAATTAGATGACCGTAATGAAAAACTAGGATATCGTTTACGTGAAGCTCAAACACAAAAAGTACCATACACTTTAATCCTAGGAGATGCTGAAAAAGAAAATAATACAATTTCATATCGTTTACATGGAGAAAAAGATACAACAACACTTCCAAAAGAAGAATTCTTAAAAATGTTAAAAGAAGAAATTGAATCAAAATCATTAAGAAAGTAGTAATACTTTCTTTTTATTTACAATAAATATCATTTGTATTAAAATATATAAATATCTAAAACAGGGGGATGACTATGTATTACAGAATAGATAAAGAAATTCAAGATTTAATAAAAAATGGTCATTTAGAAGAAGCGCTTAATAGATTGAGTGAAATACAAGTTAATGATGAACGTATTATGAGATTTCTTAATATGAAAAAAGCTCATCTAGCACTAAATCTAAAAAAATATTTCCTAGCGGACTTCTATTTATTACTAGCAAAAGAAGGACTTGATAAAACAAATCAACAATACTATCAAATTCTTTGTGAAGAAGCAAAACTAGCTTTAGAAACACAAGATTACGATAGAACATTTTCTTGCTGTAAAGAAGCTATTAAAACAGAACATGCTAATGATGGAATTGCATATTTAGTGATGGGTCATGCATACGAAGAACAAGGAGACTATAAAAAAAGTTACCAGAGCTACCAAATGGCTCTTAATAAAACTAAGAGTGATAGTGTGAAAAGAGCAAGTCTATTTAGCTTAACTACTTTAGAGTACTTTGTTGGTCATTTTGATAAAGCAACAGGATATGCAGAAGAATATGCTAAAATATCTGGACTAAATAATAAAATAATAAATGTATTAGCTTGTTGCTACTTTAGACAAGGAAGATATAAAGAATTAAGTGAACTACTAAAAGAAGCCAAAGATGCCCATTTATCTTATGACATCGAATTAGATATATTTTTAGCAAAAGCTTTAAAAGAACCACTTCCTAATATTAAATCTAGAAGTTATAGTACAAGACAAGTTCAACAATATCAAAAATCTGCAGCCATAGCTCACATCAAGAAAAATCATCATAGTGAAAGAGATAAAAAGACAGAATTTTCGAGTGATATTGATATTGAAACACTTCTTAAAGATATACAAATTCAATTAACTGATGAAAACAAAGGCTATACTGATTTACGAGATGTATATGATGTTGCATATCCAAATGCAGGTTATGATGAAGATGGAAATATTTTAAACAGAATTAGAGTTGTTACGATAGCCGGAACAAAAAATATTATTGCCATGTATCCTGTAAGTTTTTCAATACTTAAAGAAAACAAAGCATTGCATTTACAAGATACAGGTAAAAAACTAACACGTATTGAACGATTCAATGCTCGCTTAGCTAAAAAAGAAAATATATAAAAATAAAAGACGTAATTTAAAACGTCTTTTTCTTTACAAATCTACAAATAAAAAGATATAGTAATATATAAGGAGTGACATTATGAATAAAGCACAAAACGTAATCAAATTTTATAACACAACAAATACTTTAAAAACACTAATTAGAAAAGGATGGCTAAATTGGCATGTTAAAGCAGAAAGAGTAGAAAGTGTAGCTGAACATGTATATGCTACACAAATGCTTGCTCTAGCAATGTATTCAGAATATAAATATGAACTAGATATCCAAAAAGTTCTTTATATGTTAGCAATCCATGAATTAGAAGAAACTATTATTGGTGATTTAACATTTAAAGATATTAGCAAAGAAGAAAAAGAAAAGATTGGTCACGAAGCAGTAGAAAATATTCTAAAAGACCTATTATCTGGTGAAGAAATAAAAAAACTAATATTTGAATTTGATGCTAAAGAAACTAAAGAAGCTTTATTTGCATATCACTGCGATAAATTAGAGTGTGACCTACAATGTAAATTATATGATGAAGCAAATCTAGTAGATTTAAATGATCAATTAGAAAGTGATAATCATAATAAAAATACAATCGAAAGAATGAAAAAAGGAGAAATTACTTGGTCATATGCCTGGATGAATCATGATAGACCATATTTTGAAAAAGATCAAAACTTTTTAGAAGTTTTAGATTATGCTATAGAAAATAAAATAACAAATTAATTGGAGGAACTATCATGGCTAAGGGTAATAGTATCAAGAAAAGACAAAATAAACTTAATCAAATTCGTAATCAGATTGAAGCAGGTAATTATAAAAGAGCATTATATGAAGTTGTTAATTATGTAAAAACATATCCTGATGATATGTTGGGACATTATTTATATGGAAAACTCTTGTTAAGAAAAAATGAGCTTCAAGGAGCAAGACGTGAATTTCAATTAGTTTTAGAGTTCCAAGATGAAAATGAAGTAAAAGCACTTATGAATCTTGCTACTATTGCTCGACGTGAAGGAGATCCTGATGAAGCAATTAAGTATTATAAAAAAGTAATAGAGGATAGTAACTATACTGATATATACGCAGTTAATGTTTTAGCCCATCTTTATAGATATGAAAAAAGATCTGAAGAAGCTATTGCATTAATTGAAAAATGTCAATTTTCACCCGAACTAGCAAAAGAATTAGCTAAGAATCTATCGATAGTTGGAAGAACACAAGAAGCATTAGTTGTCCTAGAACAATTCCCACCAGAAACAAGAAAAGACGAACGAGACGTTTCTCTAAATAAAGGAAGAATTGCTTCTACTAAAGATGAATATGAAAAAGCAATGTTTTATTATGAAGATGCAAAAGATGGAGATGCCAAAGATAATATTTACTATAAGGCAATCTATGAACAAATAAAACTTTCTCTAGCGTACGAAAAATATGAAGAGGCCATTAGTTATTGTGAAGACCTATTATCAATTGATAATCACTTCAACGGAGAAATATATTTATTAATGGGAAAAGCTAAACAAGGAATAGCTGAGTATCAAGCAGCATACGATAACTATGTTAAAGCAGCAGAACTCGCAACAGATCGTGACGTTCGTGCTCTTGCTCATTACCATGCCGGAAGTCTTGACTTCGCCCGTGGCAGGTTATCTTATGCAGAAACTCATTTTAAGAGAAGCATAACCAATGCCAGAGAATTATCAGAAATAACTTATACTAAATTAATTGGAGTTTTATTAAGAGAAGAAAAATATAGTGAAGTATTAAAATATGCAGCTAGATTAAAGAAAGCCATTCCTCACAAATGGAAAGATTCCCCAGTTGAATATGTAGAAATGATTGTTAATAAACGTTTGGGTAAAAAACTTCCACCACGTGATTCTTGCTCATATACAGAACGTCAAATAATCAGATATAAAGAAAAAGATGCAATTGCTCATATTGAATCACATCATAAAGGAGCATCAAAAACTAGAGGGAACTTTGCTAAAGATATCAATATTGAAACACTATATTATGATATAAGAGAACGACTAACAGATGATAACTTAGTCAATGAAGATGCTATGGATATTTATGAAATAGATTATCGTAATATAGGCTATGATTTAGAAGATAATCTAGTTCATCGAGTTAGAGTAGTAGTGTTCCCAAGTACTAAAAACATTTTAACAATGTATCCTGGCTGTCGCGCAACAGTCCCTCGTAAAGGTGAATTTAAATCAACTAAAGCCAGACAAAAAAAGAAAACTGATGATAAAAAATAAAAGTGTAAACTAAAAAGATAACAAAATTTAAATAAGTCAACGATTTTGACTTATTTTTTTTGTAAACGACTGTAAAATTGTAAATAAAAATTATTTTCTTCCTTTACTTTTTTTAGCCATTTATGTAATATTATAATTAAGTAGTGGTTGATAGTGGTGAAAAGTGGGGGATATTTATGTTTATGGGTGAATATCATCATACTATTGATGAAAAAGGAAGAATTATAATTCCTTCTAAGTTCCGTGAAGACTTAGGAGAAAAGTTTATAATCACAAGAGGAATCGAAAATTGTCTTTTTGTGTATTCTTTGTCTTCTTGGGAAAAAATCACCAATAAACTTGAAAGCCTACCATTCACTAAAAAAGACGCAAGACAATTTGTCCGTTTCTTCCTATCGGGAGCTACTACAGCAGAATTCGATAAGCAGGGCCGTGTCAACATTACCTCCCCATTAATTTCCTATGCCAACTTACAAAAAGATTGTGTAGTTATTGGTACAGGAGACCGGTTAGAGATATGGTCACAAGAAGATTGGAATGCATTCTTCGAATCTGCATCAAGCAACATGTCAGATATAGCCGAAAATTTATTTAACGAGAGCGTGAATATATGAAAGAAAAACATATAAGTGTATTGCTAGAGGAATCTATTTCTTCCCTTAACTTAAAAGATGATAGTATTATTGTAGATTGCACTTTAGGCTATGGAGGACACAGTAGTAACATCTTGGCTAGAATAAAGAAGGGGTTTTTATTCGCCTTTGACCAAGATAGTGAAGCAATTCGGCATAGTACCGACCGATTAAATGCGGTTGGTACTAACTTCACTATCATTAAAAGCAATTTTGTGCATTTAAAAGAAAAACTACGAGAACTTGATGTAGACAAAGTAGATGGAGTTCTATTTGACCTTGGGGTATCTTCTCCACAATTAGATGATGGAGAAAGAGGCTTTTCTTATCATGAAGATGCTAGACTTGATATGCGTATGGATAGAGATAATCCATTATCTGCTTATGAAGTAGTTAATAATTATTCAAAAGAAGAATTATCACGTATATTTTATAAATATGGTGAAGATAAATTCTCAAATAACATTGCTAAAAAAATAGTGGAATATCGTGCTACTAAACCAATTGAAACCACACTTGAATTAGTAGAAGTGATAAAAACAGCAGTTCCAATGAAATTTAGAATTGATAAACATCCAGCAAGACAAATATTTCAAGCAATACGTATTGAAGTAAATAAAGAACTTGATGTTATTGAACCAGCCTTAGAGCAAGCCTTATCAATTTTAAAAGTCGGAGGAAGAGTAGCCGTAATTACATTCCATTCATTAGAAGATAGACTAGTAAAGAATTTCTTTAAAGAAAAATGTGCTATAGACGAACGTCTAAAAGGAATGCCTAACATTCCTAAAGAATATTTACCAGACTTTAGCTTAGTAGTAAATAAAGCTATAAGTCCATCAGAAGAAGAACTAGAAAATAATCCTAGAGCACGAAGTGCCAAACTTCGCGTAATAGAAAGAATAAAATAAGAAGAAAGAGGGTGAAACTATGAGAAAAGTAAAAAAACGACTAAAGATGTCGAAGTTTGAACGATTACTATATACATTAGCACTTTTCTTACTAGTTATCTCCCCAGTTTCAATTGTCTTCTCAAAAGCAACTCTTGCTAAAGTAAACTTTGAAGTAGAAAAACAAAAGAAAGAAATAGAAGAACAAGAGAAAGTTAATGAAAGTATAGCTATGACAATTGATGAGTTAGCTTCCCTTACAAAAATCCAACAAGTTGCAGAACAACAAGGATTAAGTTATAATAATAATAATATCAAAACTGTAACTGAAGACTAGGAAGTGATTCAAATTGAAAAAAAAGAAGAAGAGAAATAACATACATTATTCAGTAATAATAGTGGTGGGAGCTCTTCTTCTTTTTGTCGTGATGATCGGAAGAGTTGCTCAACTAGCATTATCTGACGAAGTAGATGGTATAAATTTACAAGCGCTTGCTAGTAAAAGAACAACAAGAACTGAAATTATTCAAGCAAAACGTGGAAATATTTATTCCAATGATGGTGACATCCTTGCTGAAAATGTTTCATCATATAAATTAATTGCTTATCTTGATTCTAAACGTACAACTAAAGAAAATGATCCACAACACGTAGTTGATAAAGAAGCAACAGCTAAAGCCTTAGCTCCTATACTTGGTATCGAAGAAGCAACAATTTTAAAATATTTAAGTAAAGAAAATGTTTATCAAACAGAGTTTGGTTCAAAAGGAAAAGGCCTAACTGAATTAGTAAAAAACCAAATAGAAGAACTAAATCTCCCAGGCTTAGACTTCATTGAAACATATAAACGTTATTATCCCAAAGGACAATTCGCATCATACGTTTTAGGTTATGCCAAATCATCATCAGAAGATGAAACAACCATTGTTGGAGAAATGGGAATTGAAAAACAATTTGATTCAACTCTAAAAGGTACAGATGGGTACATTAAATATCAAAAAGATTTAAAAGGTTACAAAATAGCTGGAACACCAACTGTTTCAGAACCTGCAACTCAAGGAAAAGATATCTATTTAACTATAGACAGTAATATTCAATTCTTTGTAGAGCAGGCTTTAAATACAGCTAGTAATACTTACACATTTGATTGGTATACTTTTACTATAGCAGATGCTAATACTGGAGCAATTCTTGCAACAGCTAATGCTCCATCATTTGACCCAAATATTAGAAATATCTCAAATTACTTAGATATATTAGTATCTTCACCATATGAACCAGGTTCCACAATGAAAACATTTACTTATATGGCAGCTATGGAAAATGGAGTATATGATGGAACAGAAACTTATAAATCTGGAACCTATACAGCTAAAGATGGAACTGTAATCGGAGACTGGAATCGTTCTGGATGGGGAATGCTTACATTTGACAAAGGTTATGCAATGAGTAGTAACGTTGCTTGTATGAATATAATTAATAGACATATGAATTCTCTTATGTTAAGACAATACTTCCGTCAAATAGGTTTTGGTAAGAAAACAGGAATTGAATTACCAAATGAGTCAACTGGAGTAATTAATTTTAAATACGAAACAGAAATCTTAAACGCTGGATTCGGTCAAGGTATAACAACAACACCAATCCAAAATATTCAAGCAATGACAGCTATAACTAATGATGGTATGATGCTGCAACCATACATCATATCAAAAATAGTTGATCCTGAAACAGACGAAGTAATTCTAGAAAATACTCGTACTGAAAAAAGAAGGGTAGCCTCAACAGAAACAGCTCAAAAAATGTTACAACTAATGGATGCTGCAATCAACTCAACAGACTATCCAACAGTTCCAGCAACAAACTTCAAAATTGCAAGTGGTCAATTAATTGGAAAAACAGGAACTGCTCAAATAGCTAATCCAAATGGTGGTGGATACCTAAATGGAAAATCCGATGTTATTACATCATTCTCAGGAGTATACCCAAAAGATAATCCGCAAATTATTATTTATGCATCTGTTAAAAGACCACAAAATGGTAGTCAAAAGCCACTAACAACAGTTTTACATGATGTTGTTGCTAATATATCAAAATACTATGGTAATGATGATTCTAACACCTCAACAATTGAAGTTGTTGACTATGAATTACCAAACTTTATCAATAAAAAAGTAGAATCAGTAAAAACCACACTAGAAGCAGCAGGAATGAAATATCAAATTATTGGTTCTGGAAACAAAGTAATTAAACAAACACCACAACATGGAACAACAATAACTAATAAAGATACAATCTATTTAATTACAAATGATGAAAATCTCGCCATACCAAATGTCTTAGGATTATCATCAAAAGTTGCTAAAGAATTATTAGAAAAAATGGGAGTAAAAGTAAAACTAGAAGGAGTAGGTTATGTCACAGCACAAACCATTCCACCTGACACTAAAATAACAGAAGGTCTAGAGATAACATTAACATTATCTCCAAAATTCACTGTTTAAAATGAAAGAAAAATATAAAAATATACTCCAAATAGTTATAGTATTTATTCTAATAATTTGTGCTCTTATATTTAATGTAATACCAGAGTATAAAGCATCTCAAGGAAGTAGCGATAAATATATCGATACAGAAAATTATACTGACATAGTAGAAGTAAAAGTAAATAATAAACCAAATTTTGCTTTAATAATAACAGATAATCAAATATCAAATATTTTGTTTTTCGATCAAGAATCACTTTGTTTATATAATCAAAACATTGAAGGAACATCAATAAAAGATGGAACAAATAAAATAATTGAACTATTAATTACAAATGATTACTTAAAACAAGATTACTTCTTAATATTAACTAAATACAAAAATAAATCTTATGAAAAAACAAAACAATATCTATTAACAGCTTTACAAGATTTATCAGTAACAGTAAATGTTCAAGAAGAATCTTCTTCGATAGAACAAAAAGCTAAAGAAAATAACATAACATATAAAGATGAAATATCTTCTTTAAAAGAGATTGAACTATTATCAAAAGATATAGTTAGACAACATAATAATGATGTTTCATATCAATCAACAATAAATAAACCTGAGAATATAACTCAAGATAATTCAAGGGAATATACTGATACTGTATACAAAAAAATAGAATCATATATGCGTTCTAATAATATAACAAATCAGACAATAGATAATCAAACGCTAGAAATAACAAAAATACCTGCAAATAGTAGAGGAAATGTATTTCCTGATTCAACAAGTTGGTATTACATAGAAGATTCAAAAGTCTATGCATATATAAGTATAACTATAAATAATAATAACTACAGCTATTGTTATCAAGCATCTATTGATGTATATAAGAAAGGACAATGTTAAATGAAAAAAAATCTTAATATCAGAAATATAATAATTGTCATGCTATGTATAACAATAATCTTAATGGGAGTAGGCTTTGCCTTTTTAGCATCAAAATTAGAAGAAGCTAATAAACAACAAGATAACTTTGAAGTTATAATTACAAAAGTAGAAGCTCAGACATCTATAAAAGGTGGCAGCATTGATCCTACTGCCACTAAAGAATTAACAGATGAAGGCAAATCAGTAAAATTTAACTTTAATCTTCATAATCCAAAAGATGAATTAGCCTATGAAATAACAATAAAAAATACAGGAAACATTCCTGCTAAGATAATAAGATTAATTTCGTCCCCTGATTACATCAAAGATTCTAGATTAAAATCTTCAATAGAACCAATAGTTATAACACATACTGACTTAGCTAACAAAATATTAAATCCAGATGAAACAGTAACAGTTAAATTATTAGTATCATATACTATGACCAATAATGTAAAACCAATAAATGTTCCATATCAAATTACAGTTCTTGCAACAAGTAGAAATTAATGATAAACTTAAATAAAGATAAAATGAGAGGTTTAGAAAATGGGAAAAGAAAAAACAAAAAAGAATGTAAAAAAAGAAATGAGTAAACAAGATAAAACACTAATAGCAACTTTTATTGGCTTAATTGTTTTAGTAGCAGTATTAGGAATAGTTGCTCTAAATCTTGATAATATCCATAAAGATGATAATCAAGATTTAGTTATTCCAGTATTAGAAGCAAATTCTGAAAGTGAATTAAGTGTAGAAGTTGCAGATTTAGAAGAAGGAGCAACAAAAGAATACATCTTAGTAGTTTCAAACTACAAAGATAAACAAGTTCTAGAAAAATCAATTACATATGATGTTGATATAACACCAACAGAAAGTGTAGAAGTAAAAGTATATAAAAATAATTCATCAGATAATCTAATAACAGAAGATGACTTATTAATTGAAAATAATAAATTAAAAGCCAAAGCAAAAATGGAAGATACTTATAAAATAGTGATTAAGGCAAAACAACAGCCTAAAAAACAAGAAAAAATCAACATAAAAATCCATAGTTAAGAAAGTCAAATAAATTGACTTTTTTTTCTTTAAATGATAATATTTAACTATATGGTAAAAATAGGAGTGAGTGAAATATGGAAGAAGAAAAAATTGTAATCAGTAAAAATGGTAAAGAAGTAGAATGTGACGTTTTATTCACATTTGATTCAGAGGATACTGGAAAAGCATATATTGGATATACAGATCACAGTATAGCTGCTAACGGTAGAAAAAATATATATGTTTCAGCATTTGATCCAATTCTTGGCTATGGCCAATTAGAAGATATTACAGATGAAGCAGAATTAGCAATGGTTAAAGATGTTTTAGCTGAAATAGATAGACAAAGTAGAGAAAGTTAGAAGTAGAGGTGAGAGTATATGGCAAGTTATTATGAACAAGTACAAGAAGCAATTAGAGCTAATGAAAAAGAATTAGCACATTTAAAAGAAGAATTAAGAGGGCTAAGATCAGTAGAAAAAGACACTCCTCGTGAAAATTTTCAAAGACAACATGCTCAAATCCTATATTATATAGACCAAGAACAAAATCGCTTAGCATCAAATCAAGCATTATTAGATAATTACCATGCTGCTCGTGATGGAATTGCTGAGTTAAGAGTATCAAGAGATAATGAAGAATTAGATAAATTAAGAGAACTACTTGCATCAGAAAGAGATCCTCAAATTAGAAGAGAAATTAGTGAAGAATTAGAAGCAAAAGAAAGAGAACATGCTGAAAGAATTGAGGCATTAGAAACAACAGTTCAAACAAGTATGGCTGGACTAACTGATGAATTAGCAGAAGAACTAAGACAATCATTCTTATCTGAAGATAAAGCTAAAGAAGAAGCTAAAGAAGAAGTACAAGCAGAAGTTGAAGAGTCTACTACAGAAAATCCTGCATCAGCTGATGGTGAAACAGAACAAGTTGATGGAAAGAAAGATGATGTTGCAGAACAAAATACAAATAATGCAGTAGGCCCTGAAGAAAATCAAGGTGCTGAAGAAGCTCAAACAGAAGAAAGAACAGAAGAAATACATGATGTTCATCAAATAACAATGCAACAACTATTTGACAGAGCAAATCAAGAACTAGAAGCAGCAGAATTAGCACTTCAAGAATCAATCGCAAGATTCCAAGAAATCTTTAATGAAGAAAGAACAAGACAAGAAAATGAAGGACCATTTGGAACAGAAGAAGAATTAGATAACTTCAGAAGTGAATATATGCGTCGTAAGATTGAAGAAAATGAAAGATTTGAAGCTGCAAGAGATAGAGTTGCTAGAGCAAGACGTCAACTTGAACGTTTAGAAGAAATTAGAGATTATACAGCATCGTTAGAAGAAGAATCAAGAAGTTATGGTGTTACAACAGAAGTATATGAAAAAATTAAGAAAGCTGTTTCTAAGAAAGAAGTTTTATCAGCAATCTATGAACAAAGAGGTTTAGGAGAAGTATCTCGTAGAACTAAAGCTGGTAAAGAACAAGCAGATAGAATTACAGAAGAAATAGTAGCAAATATTATTGAGCAACTAAAAACAGCAGGAATTCAAACAAGTGCTGCAACTCAAGGAAATGTAACACAAAATGGTGTAGTAAACGTTAATCAAAACGGTGGTATTAACATTAATATTATCGATACAATAAATATTATTTATGGAACAGATATTCCAGTAAAAGGTGGACCATCTAGAACAATTACAATGACAGAAGAAGAAAAAGAAAATGTTCAAACTACTCAAAAATCAAGAGTAAAAGTAAAAGTGGTTCCACACAATGGAAATGAACAAGAAGGTAAAACTCCAGGAAAAGCTCCTGAAGATATGCCAAAGGTAAAAACACGTGGACAAATCAATGCTGAAATGGAAAGAATCTCTGCAAAACTTGCAGAAAAAGATGAAGCCTTATCAGCAGCAAGAGATGCTCTTTCAAAAGCAGAAGAAGATAAAGCTGAAGCATCAGTAATTGATTCTCGTAGAAAAGCAGTTGAAAAAGCAGAACGTGAATATAATGAACAATTAGATAGATTAAGAAGTAAACAAGAAGAATATGTAGCTGTAACAGCTGATGGAAAATATGATGCAGTTGGAACAGAAAAGAAAATGAAACTTATCAATGGAGAAGAATATATCGCTGATGAACATTCAATTCCAGGAGATATTACTACATTAAGAGTAGCAGGTGGAAAAGATGCCGGAAGACCAGCATTTACTGATGCATCTGCCAAAAAAGAAGGTCAAATCGATAAAAAATCATTTGAAAAACTATTAAATGAAAAATATGGTCCAGTTCCAAAAGATGATAAGCCAGGAAATGACACTCCAAGTGATGAAGATGGAACAACAGGAGATAATCCAGATACTCCAAGTAAAGAAGATGGTACATACAGATTAAGAGGAGACCAAATCATCCAAGATGAACCAATCAGACCTAAAAAAGATGAAGATGATAAAAAGAAAGAAGAACCAAAAGTAAAAACTCAAGTTCACGTAGAACCACAAGTTCTATATGGACCACCTCCATTTGAACCACCAAAAGAAGTAAAAATTCCAGAAGATCCTAATAAGAAAAATCCAGGTGGTGGAACTGGAAGCGGAAATGGAGACGGACCAGGAAAAGGTGAAGAACCAGGAACAGGTACTAAAGTTCATGTAGAACCACAAGTTCTATACGGACCACCTCCAGTAGAAAAACCACAAGTTATTGAAGAACCAGAAAAGAAAACTCCAAAAAGAGGTTTAATGACTATCATGGAAGAATTAACTGATGGTCTTGGATTAAAAGCAAAAGATGGTAAGAGATATAAAGCATCAAATATCAAAGTATTTAAAGGATTCAAAGAAGAATTAAGTTCAGGAAATTATTTATATAATATCGTTCACTTAGTTCCAGCAATTATCAAATTACCATTCAATTTAGTAAGAAAAGCAGTAGGAAAGATTATGCTACGCGCAGAATCTAAACGTGATATTGCTGAACTAAAGAAGAGATTAGATGGATTAAGTGAAGAAGACTTAATGACAATATATACAGAATATCGTGGAAATAAAGTTCTACAAGAACGTTATCCAACTATTCTAAATGCTTTACTAGAAGAAAGAATGCAAAAATTTGCATTAGGTAAAGTAACAGAAATTAATGGTGAGTTAGAACAAAGATACTCTGCAGCATTTGCAGCAATGCATCAAATAAATGCAATTGATGAAGAACTTGCTAGTGAAGGATTAACTCCAGAAAGAAGAAAAGAACTTCAAGATGCAAGAGCAGCAGTTATAAGTGGACAAGCAGCAAACATTGCAACAATTCGTTCAAGATACATTGAAGCAAATAACTGGTTATCTGGTGGTCTACATGGATTCAGTGAAGACATGAAAGCTGCTACAACAAAATTATCACTAGTTGGTAAACGTTTCGCTAAAGACCATGATTTAAATCCAGATTTAGTAAAACGTCAAGGTGCCTTAGAAAGAGCAGAAATGCAAGCAATTGCTGATGGCAATGATGAAATGGCATTAAGAGTATTCGTTGAAAACGAAAGACTATTAAGTGAAAATACAGAAATCAAAGGAAGCGTCTTTGGTAGACGTTCAACAGGAGAAAAATATTATTCACCATTAGTTGAACAATTAGACTATCGTGATGATCCATTTGTAAGAGATTTATTTACAACAATAGCTGTATCTTCAGCAGCAATCTCAACAATTCAGTCAATTAAGGCTGCAAGAGATCAAGCTGCAATTATTGCAGAAAATAATAGAAGAATGGCTGCAAATAATCAAACAATGCAACAAGTTAACCAAATGGGTCAAGATATTGCAGGTAAACGTGGAACAATGATGGAAGGAATGGAGTCTCAAGGAATGCAAGACACATTAACATCAGCAAACGAAATTGAACGTGCAGTACTTGATAAGACAGATTGGGGCTTAGGTACAAGTGCTTATAGAACAGCAGACAATGCTGGACATGCATATTACACAACATTCTTTGATTCAACAAAGCAAGCTTATGAAAATATTGCTCAACAATATGCAGCTGGACAAATTTCACAAGCACAAGCAATGCAAATGATGGCTGACTTAGGAAAACAAACACATCAAACATTTAGTGCTATTAACACAGAATGCTTAAATATCCTAAAACCATATGCACAAACACATCCACAATTTGATTTAACTGGTGTTCAAGGAGCAATGGAATATCTACAAGCCAATCCATCTGCAGTTGAAGCCATGAATCAAGCTATGGTAGATGTAACAAATGCTGGAGATGTACTTGCATCAATGCAATTACAACAACTAATTCCATTAACAACATTACCTGCTAATATTAGAACAGTAATCATTAATGGAGCAGCAACTGCAGCACTTGCTTCAAACATTAATAACTCAATGGGAGCAAAAAAACATACATACGGAAATGCAGTTACAGACATGGTTGATGAATATTCAGCAACACAAGCTGCCCAAGCAGAACAAAGAGGAAACTCTTCAAGTAAATAATAAAAATAAGAGTATCGAAAGATACTCTTTTTATTTACTAAATTAAATAATTAATATAAAATAAAAATATAGAAAGGAAGATAATTATGATAGATAATAACGTATTTAGAGATGTATCTTATGGAATGTATTTAGTTTCAACAAAAAACGAAACATCTAGTGGCTGTATAATAAATACCTTAGTACAAATAACTTCAACTAATCCATTAATTGCTATTAGTTTAAATAAAAACAATGCCACACATAATGAAATAGTTAAGTCAAAAAGATTTGCTGTATCAGTTTTAAGTGAAGAAACAAATCAAGAAGTAATTAAAACATTTGGATATTTCTCATCTAAAGATATAAATAAATTTGATAATGTTAAGTATGAAGAAAAAGAAAATCTACCAGTTGTACTAGAAGATATTTCATCTTATTTAATATGCAAAGTAGAAAACATAATAGATTGTGAAACTCATGACATTTTCATAGGTCGAGTTGAACTAACAGAAAAAGTTTCAAACAAGATCCCAATGACCTACAAGTATTATCATGAGAATAGAAAAGGAACATCTCCAAAGAATGCTCCAACATTTATTGAAGAAAAGAAAAAAGATGCATATCGCTGTACAATCTGTGGTTACATATATGATAATGAAAAGGAAGAGATTCCATTTGAAGAATTACCAGATGACTGGGTATGTCCAAGATGTGGAGTAGGTAAAGAACAATTCGAAAAATTATAAAAGGAAACATAAGGTTTCCTTTTTTTTGTTCGATTGACAAAAGTAAAATACTGATATACATTGATATTAGGAAGATTTAATTGTTGAGTGCTTGCCAACTTTCGTAAGAAAGGAGGCGATAATATGAGAAAGAAAGATTTGCTAATAACATCTCTTATACTTATTATATTTTCACTTATTGCCTTACTATTTATACAATAATAAGCATAAGAAAAGCACTCAATCTGTCATAGATTAAGTGCAACACCATATATGGTAAGTACTCAACTCGGACAAGTTAAGTCTTCCTTTTTATTATATTCAAGTTTCCTTGACGAATACATTATATCATAGAAGGGCATAAATATCAATCTCCTGCCATAAAAATTAAAATTACCCCTTGTCAAAAATAATAACTTATAGTATATTGATTTTGACGTTTTTGCAAATTTAGTTACATATGACCCCTACTACATAGGAATATGTGGCTTTTTTGCGTTGAAAGGAGAGTGAGAAAAATGTCGTACATCGAGGTTAATCACATAACTAAATCCTTCAAGGTAGCCAAGAAGAAAAGTGGATTGAAAGAATCATTTAAATCCTTCTTCAAGAGAGACTATAAAATAGTCGAAGCTGTCAAGGATATCTCGTTTTCAATCGAAAAAGGAGAGATAGTTGGTTACATTGGACCAAATGGAGCAGGAAAATCTACAACGATAAAAATTCTAAGTGGAATTCTAACTCCAGACTCAGGTAAATGTAAGGTAGGTAAACACACACCTTGGCAAGACCGTAAAGAATACGTTAAGAAAATTGGCGTAGTCTTTGGCCAAAGGAGTCAGTTATGGTGGGACATCCCTGCAGAAGATACTTTTGATTTACTAAAGGATATCTATGATATTCCTGAAGAAAGGTATCTAAAAACCAAAGAAGAATTAGTTGAAAAACTAAATCTTAAAGACATCATTAACGTACCTGTTAGACAATTAAGTCTAGGGCAACGAATGCGCTGCGAAATTGCTGCATCACTTCTACATGAACCAGAAATTCTGTTCTTAGATGAGCCGACAATCGGCTTAGATGCTATCTCCAAACAACTTGTAAGAGACTTTATAAAACGAATCAACAAAGAGAAAAAAACAACAATAATCCTTACAACACACGATATGAGTGATATTGATGCACTAGCAAAAAGAATCATTCTTATCGGTAAAGGACAAGTTTTATACGATGGTTCTCTACAAAAATTAAAAAACAACTACGCAAACAAAAAATACATCAGTGTAAACACAAAAGATGCCATAAACATAAGAACTAAGGGTGTCTTGAAGAAAGAGAAGACTAAATATGGCTATTCATTCATAATAGACTCTAAACAGTTAAACATCTCAGAATTCTTAAACATCATTTCTAAAAAAGTCCAAATCGAAGATGTTGAAATTGATAATGAAAACCTAGATAACATGATCGTTAATCTATATGAGGACTTAAAAATATGAGAGCCTACTTATCATACTTTAAGTTACGTTTTATAACACATCTTCAATATCGTGCAGCAGCCTGGGCAGGTATTGCTACACAAGTCTTTTTTGGATTTGTCTACATCATGGTCTACATAGCTTTCTATGAATCAGGAAGTGCTTCCTTACCAATGGAACTACCACAATTAATAACCTATATTTGGTTAAATCAAGCACTTCTTTCCCTTGTAAATTTATTTTATAAGGATCAAGAATTATTTAGTCTAGTAAAAACAGGTAATATTGTTTATGAACTTGCAAGACCAAAGAATCTATACTTTATGTGGTATTTCAAAATTATAGGTGAAAGATTATCAAAAGTTGTCTTACGTGCAATTCCATTTATAATCTTTCTAATCTTCTTACCTGAACCATACAAAATATCTCTTCCGGCATCAACAGGACACTTTATTTTGTTCCTATCTACTATGACAGCAGGAACACTACTAATGACATCAATTATTGCCTTATATCCAATAATCACAATGCATACACTAAATGAAAAAGGAGTAGTTGGAATTATAATATCGATCTCTGACATCTTTTCAGGATTAGTAGTACCAATTCCATTCTTTCCAAAATTTCTACAAACAATTTCCAAGTGTATGCCATTCCAATATGTAAGCGATTTACCATTTAGAATCTATGTTGGAAATATTGGAATAGAACAAGGCATAGAAGGATTATTAATCCAATTAATTTGGATTATAATTCTAATGCTTCTTGGATACATCCTAATGCAAAAATCTCTAAAAAAAGTAGTCGTTCAAGGAGGATAAATTAAAATGAAAGTCTATTTGAAACAAATGGGCCTTCACTTAAAATCCTTATTAGAATATAAAGCATCTTTCATAACATCATTCTTTTCTCAAATAATAGTTTTCTTCTCATATTACTTTATAATATTAGCTTTATTTACAAAGTTTGATAATATTAAAGGATTCACATTATACGAAGTACTATTATGTTTTGCTGTAATCCAATTTGGCTTTGCTTTCAATGAAAGCTTTGCCAGAGGGTTAGATCATTTTGACGAACTAATTATAAAAGGTGATTTTGATAGAATTCTCTTAAAACCAAAGAACATCCTTTTACAAGTATGTAGTTATGAAGCAGACTATACAAAAGTATCAAGACTATTACAATCACTAATAGTTCTAGTAATTGCCTTAATAAATTTAAATATTTCATGGACAATTCCAAAAATAATAACATTACTTTTAATGTTATTATCAGCCATAGCTGTTTTCTTCTCGATATTCTTACTAGCAGCATCTTATTGTTTCATAACAGTTCAAGGTCTAGAAGTAAGAAATGTCTTTACAGCCGGAGGAAAACATATGGCTCAATATCCAATAGGAGTATTTAAAAAAGGCTTTGTTTACTTCTTTACTTTTGTAATTCCATATGCATTTGTAAACTATTATCCATTACTATATTTTTTAGGTAGAACAAATAATCCATTATGTATGTTATCTCCACTATTAGTATTTGTTTATCTAATCCCATGCTTTATTATATTCTATAAGGGTACTAAGCGTTATGCTAGTGTAGGCTCCTAAAATAAAAGGCAATATACCAAAAGTATATTGTCTTTTTTTGTCTAATTTCTTTCTTTTATAATTTTCTTTTGTTATAATAAAAACTGATGTTAGGAGGAATTTCTATGTTAAAAGCAAAACCATTCGTTAAATGGGCTGGAGGAAAAAGACAAATAATTGATAAGCTATTAAAACTAGTTCCAGTAGAATATGATACTTATTATGAACCATTTGTAGGTGGAGGAGCATTACTATTTGAATTATCTCCCAAAAAAGCAGTAATAAATGACTCTAATAAAGAATTAATGAATGTATATAAAATTCTTTCTACAGATAAAGGTTATGAAGAAACATTAAAACTTCTTAATACTTATGAAAAGAAACATGATGAAGCATTCTATTATAAAATTAGAAATCTAGATAAAGACAAAGAAAAATTTGCTAAGTTAAACGACTATGAGAGAGCAGCAAGAACAATTTATCTAAATAAAGCATGTTTTAATGGATTATATCGAGTTAATAGTAAAGGTGAATTTAATGTTCCATTCAATAAGAAATTAAAGATTAATACATATGATGGGCAAAATATGACTTTAGCATACGTTTACTTCCAAACAAATAAAATAACAATGTTATCAACTGATTTCGAAGAAGCTGTTAAAGATGCTAAAAAAGGAGATTTCATTTATTTTGATCCTCCATATGATTCAGAAAATGATGATACATTTAATAGTTATACTGAAGAAGGCTTTGGTAAAGAAGAACAAAGAAGACTTGCTAGAGTATATAAAGAACTATCCGATAGAGGATGCTACGTAATGTTATCAAATCATAATACAACACTAATTAATGAATTGTATAATGAATTTAATATTCATGTAATAAGCGCTAAACGTAACATTAACTCTAAAGGAGAAAAAAGAGGAAAAGTCGAAGAAGTAATAATAACAAATTACGAAATAGATATGAATTTAGAAGACTAGAAAACTAGTCTTTTTTCTTTTTCTTGCGAAAAAAATACATTTATGATATAATATGCGCCAAAGAAAGGAGAGGGATGAAATGATAATACCTATTAAGAAAAAAAGAGGCATTAGAAAAGTTACACGTAACAAATTATTTTTTGACCTCTCAGGTATAATTTTCGAGGACTTACCGGTTACTTACTTATAAAATATAAGAAAGAAACGAGGTAAAGAAAGTGAAATTAACATTAAAGAAAAAATTATTTTTAATATTATTAACAACAACAGGAGTATCATTAACATCATGTGGAAAAGAAGGACATACTGATATGTATTCAGTATCATTAACAAAACTAAGTCAAGCAAGTAATGATGAAACATTACTAGATGAAATAATGACATTACAAGAAGAAGTTGCAGTACGTGAGCCAAAAGATAGATATACTTATAATAAAGATTTAGTTGAATCATTAGATAGATTAGAATTATATACAAAAAGATTAGTTCAACTAAAAGAAGCAGGAATAAAAGATAAAGATGAAGAGTCAAAGAAAATGCCAGCACTTGAAAGACAACAAATTCTTTTAGAAATTACATCAGAAGAATTAGGACAATTAATAGAAAAATACCAAAGCAATGATTTAACTGATGAAGAAAAATCTATAATTGAAACAGAACTAAAATTTTTATTTGATCATGACCAAACTTGGTTACAAGTTAACGGTAGAGAATTAATGTTAAGTGGATTAACAAGAACAATTAAAGCAGCAGCATGTGCAATAAGTGGTGGTAAAGTGAGTGCATATGATAATTGCTCATATGAAGCCGAAGATGATAAAAAACAATATCAAATAAGTGTACCAGATGAAATTTGGAACATAAAAAAATATATAATCAATGAAGATTCTGGAGTATTCTATGAATGTTTAGAACTAATTGATTCTCTAAGCAGAAAAACAAGAGCAAGTAGTCAAGAACTTGCTCAAGGAATAAGCATTATGAAAGAATGTATTGTTTCTCCAGTAACAACTAATGATGATAATGTTATAGTTCCAACAATAACAAAAGAAGCTGCAATTCAAAAAGTAAAATCATATAAATAAAAGAAGAAAGTAAAACTTTCTTCTTTTTTTGTATACAAAATAAGTAATAAAATTTATTTAAATGTAAAAGTTTGTAAACAAAAAATAAAATACTAAAATATAGGTTTTAATCGAGCGAGAATATTGACAAAAAATGTCGAAATGTTATAATTATATTGTATTATAAACAATATCATAGAGTAGTGTATAGTATGAGAGGATAAAGGTAAGGTTGATGAAATATGCAGAATAAAAAAGACGTAAAAAAATTTATGCTCGAGAAAAGAATCAAAAAGATTCTATTCTTAGTTCTCCTTTTCATTTTCTTACTGCTTTTAATTCTATACTACACAATTGGTATTATTTATAGTAGAGGCAATTTTAGCATCACGCTAGATAAAAATTTGTACTTCGATGATGGATTAATCATTTACGATGATCCAACATATAAGGTGTACAGGAATGAGTTGTTTGCCGAGGCTCCAGCAACTTTTGATAACGTATCACACAAGTGGTTGCCTGAAGATATCGACAAACAGGGTGGAGGTTCACATAATGGTGAAAACTACCTAGCCTATACATTTTATGTTGAAAACACCGGAACTGATGTATCTGATTATTGGAACGAAGTAATCATCACAGACGTTATCAAAAACGTTGATGATGCCGTACGAGTTAGAATTTACAAAGACGGAGAATATGTTACTTATGCAAAGATGGGAGCAAACGGAGAGCCTGAAAAAGGAACTGTTGCTTTCCAAGATGACCAAACGGTTGCATTAGTACATACAGAAAGTATCCAACCAGGAGAAATTCATGAGTACACATTAGTACTATGGGTTGAAGGTGCAGATCCTGAGTGCACTGACAACATCTTAGGTGGAGAATTCAAAGTTGAAATGCAATTCTACTCAGAACACGTAGAAGAAAAATAGAAGGAGAAAAGACATTATGGCAAAAAGAAACAAAAAACATGAAAAACGCGTTAAAAAGTTAATTGTTATTTGCGTACTTAGTGCAATAATTTTAACTGTATCAACTTATGCATGGTTTATTGGTATGCAAACAGTTAGTGTTAATGCATTTGAAGTTGAAATCGCTGCTGCTGATGGTTTAGCTTTATCAGTAACTGGTGAAAAAGATTCATTCTCAGATACAGTAACAATTAATGGAACAACAGCAAACATCGAAGAGATTAACTCAAAATACAAAGACAACACAAATAGTTGGACAAGCCTTGAACCAATCTCTACAGTTGGAGCAATGAACTCAGATGCTAGTAGAATGGTTATTTATGAAAAGAGTAGTCTAACAGCATCTGCAGGAGGATACAGATTATTATCTGAAGTGTTAGATAATACAACAGAAGGAGAAGCAAACGGATACGTAGCATTTGACTTATTCGTTAAAAACTTATCAGGAGAAGCTTACTACTCAACAAATGATGTAGAAAATGAAGAAGCAATTTACTTAACAGTAGATTCTAACGTTTCAGTTTCAACATCAGGAGTAGAAAATACAGGTATCGAAAACTCAGTTCGTGTAGCATTTGCTCAAATCGGACGTGTTAAATCAGATGCAGAAACAGCAGCAATTCAAGGAATCTCTTGTGCTGATGATTCTACAAATAAAGTTACAGGAATTTGTAGAACAGCAACAATCTGGGAACCAAACGATACTAAACACGTAGCAAACGCTATTAGTTGGTATAACTCATCTTGTGGTAAGAGAACTGCAGATACTACATTTGGTGCAAAAGGAACTTGTACATCAGTAACTGATGGAGAATTCTATGAAACATATGCAGTAAACAAAGCAATTACAGAAAACAAAAAAGATGATAATAGAGATTACGAAGTAGATGTATATGATGGTACATATAATACATATGAACAATCAACTACTGATGGATATCTAAAGAATGTAGATACTATTACAGATAGTGAAAAAATCAAAACTGGAACATCTCGTCCAGAATTCATGACATTAGCTCCAAACAGTATTACTAAAGTAAGAGTATATGTATATATTGAAGGACAAGACGTTGATAACTATGACTTCGCTTCACTTGGAAAAGCAATCACAGTTAACTTTGGATTCACTAAAGAAAGATTCTATGCTGAAGACATTAACTATGATGATGATCCAGAATTAGATGAAGACTTATATAGAAATTACCGTATAACTTATGAAGGTTCTAGTCAAGAAAACGTTAAAGATTTACCAACTGGTGTAACATATAAACATTCAACAACAACTTTAACAATTCCAAGAACATTAAGAACATCATTTGAATTTACTGATAATGGAAATACAATGGTAGCTACACCAGCAGTTGCAGCTGATGGAACAATTAACTGGACAGTAGCAGCTAAACAATCAGCTTAAGAATTACATACTTAAAATATATAATGGAGGAAAAGTATGAAAAGAAATAGTAAACGTACTAAAAAAATTAGAAATTTAGTTATCGTTTGTGTTCTTACTGCAATTTTATTAACTGTATCAACTTATGCATGGTTTATTGGTATGCAAACAGTTAGAGTTAACTCATTCGAAGTTAAAATTGCAACTACTGATGGTTTAATGTTATCACTAGATGGTGAAACATGGACTACTGAATTAGATACAGTAACAGCAACACAATACGAAGGAAACCAAAACCAATGGTTAACAACTAGAGATAGTGAAGCATATCTTGCAGCAGGTGGAAAAGGATTAATTCCTATGTCAACAGTTGGAGATATCGATTCTACAAAAAACAAGTTAACACTTTTTGAAAAAGGAAGTTTAACTGCAACAGCTGGTGGATATAGATTATTAGCTAGCGAAGTAACAAACACAGCTTCTAAAGAAGCTGATGGATATTTAGCATTCGACTTATTCATTAGAAATATGTCTGGAGAAAAATACTATACAGACTATAATGAAGAAAATGAAGAAGCTATTTATTTAACATATGATTCAGATGTAACAGTAGGAACATCTGGAACACCAAATACTGGTATTGAAAACTCAGTTCGTGTAGCATTTGCTCAAATCGGACGTGTTGAAAATCAAGAATATAAAACTGATGATGAAACATATCCTGTTTCAACAGTAACAGGAATTACTTGTAAAACAGAAGGTGCTGTAACAGGAATTTGTCAAAGAACAGCAACTATCTGGGAACCAAATGATAAAAATCATATCACTAATGCAATTAACTGGTATGATGAATCATGTTCATTAAGAACAACAGGAACTAAGTTCACTTATACAGATAAGACAGAACAAGCTACAACTCATTGTAATGCAGTAGCAAATGGTTCTTATTTACCAACATATGCAATTTCAAGAGCAATCGATATTGCAGATTATGTAGATATCTATGATGGTTTATCATATAACAAATACGCTGCAAATACTGTAGAACCAAAAGGTACAGAAGGTGCAACTACAACTTATGATAAATATATGGAAGCAAAAGTTGCTGGACCATTATCAGCTGAAGCTGCTAAAGCATACAAATTAGTAGCAGTTGATACATTCACTGAAACTGAAAGAGATGTTAAAGGAGCTGCACGTAATGTATTCATGACATTAGCTCCAAATAGTATCACTAAAGTAAGAGTATATGTATATATCGAAGGACAAGACGTTGATAACTATGACTTTGCTCAATTAGGAAAAGCAATTCAAGTTAACTTTGGATTCACTAAAGAAAGATATACAAATGAAGATTATACTGATGAACCAGTATCTCTAATCCCAGGTGCTGAAGGAACTCAAAAAGTTGCTTACGCTCCAACTGAAGGTGCTGAAATCACTGAAGTATCTGCTGGTGAAAACGAAATCGTATGGGATGCAGAAACTAAAGCATTCTACTTCGTAAAAGAAGATAATGTAACAGAATTTACATTTACATCTTCAAAAGATGGCAATATGAAAGCAACATATGCAGAAGGTAAATGGACATTTGAAAAAGTTGCAGCATAATTTAAATTAATACACAAACAAAAAGAGGTAACACTTCCCACACCAACTAGTGTTGGGGTGTTACCCTTATTTGTATAAAGGTGGTGTCTAAGTGACAAAAAAAACAACTAAAAAGACAACCAAGACAACAAAGGTTAGCACACAAAAACACCCCAAAAAGATAATAAAACCAAAGAAGAAAAAAGATGTAGAAGAACAACTTCCAAGAAAGATTAATAAAAAATTGACTATAATTGTCATAATCTTACTTGGTATTCTATTGATTTTTTCAACTTATGCATGGTTTTCTACCAACTTAAATGTAAAAATTAAAACATTTAGGATGGAAATTCAAAAGAATAGTGATTTATCAATATCATTTGATGGAATAAATTTTGAACATTCACTAGAAATAACTAGAGATTCAATAATTACAGATCTAGAAAAACTGTATCCTGCACATACAAATCAATGGGCTGCTAATGGATTTATTCCTGTATCTACAAGCGGTATTCCTAATTCAAACACTTCGAAATTCAATATATTTGAATCAAGTGGAGTAATGTATGCTAGAAAAGATCGTGAAAAACTAAATGGTTTCTTACGTACGAGACTAGCTAAAGAAAGTGAACCAAGAGAATATAATTCTTATTTAGCTTTTGATTTATTTATAAGAAATGAAACTGGTTCACCAGTTAGTGATAACTTGTATTTACAAGATACAACTATAATTCAAGCAGTAGAAGAAGATATTTCTGAGGAAATGCTTGGCTTAGTTAATTCCTTTAGAATAGGTATAGTTAGAATAGGTGATGTACCTTTAAATGCTTCAGTAGAAGAAATTCAAGGTATAACATGTAATAATAATTGTAGTCAAATTATTTATGAGCCTAATAGTAAAAATCATACAGATTTAGCTATAGAAAGAGCTTCAAAACATGATATAGAAGTAGTTGATGGAATAAAATTCCCAACATACTCTGCAAAAAAAGCAGGTTCAAAAATATTTGTTAAAAATTCTATTCCAGGACCAAATCTTGATACAGAATATTTTACATATCAAGAAACAAGAGATGATAATGATTTTGACAAATCAATATTTGAAATACCAAATGGTATAACAAAAGTAAGAATCTACGTTTGGATCGAAGGACAAGATATTGATAGCCTAGAAACTGACTCAATTGGAGCAGAAGTAGAAATAGGAATTGACTTCACTAAAGATACAGCTGGATGGGACGCTTTTGATGAATAATAATGAGGGGAATGGTGATGCTATGACAGAAGAAAATAAAATAAATTTCGATCTATCAACATTAACATTAGAAGAATTAGTAGAAGTATATGAAAATATAGAGATTTTCTTAGATTTTTTAGAAGAGAGTAAATTAGAAACAGAAGAAAAGGAAAAAGACAATGAATAACTTTTTAGAATTCATAAATAAAGACATAGAAGGAAAAAAAGAAACAATTGCTTCTATGCCAACAAAAACTAAAACTAACAAGAAAAAATTTAATGAAACAATTGACTCATATAGTAAAAAATATCAAGATTATAAAGAAAAGTTATTTAAATATATGACAGTTAAAGCAGCATCACTTTCTAAAGTAGATGATGCTGAAGATATCAATAAATTAAAAGAAAAAGTAGTTAGTTTAGAACATGTAAAATTTCTTCTAAATCCCTCAAATACATATCTAGAAAAAATGGGTTTTGATACCCTTATCTATCAAATAAATAATTATTATACTTTAAACTTTAAATCTTTAAATGTTATTATTAATGGATTTTTAGATAAATTCGAACAAGCTGATATTCACTTAAAAAGTGATGACTTTAACTATACTTGCTATGTTCATGAATATATGACTGCATTCTTAGATGTACGTAAAAGTAAGACTAAAACATATGCTAAAGTATCTGAAATATTTGAAAAAATATATTGGATGAATCCAGAAATTATTGAACATATCGAATTGAATTTCAGAAAATTAATTAGAAAAAATAGTAAGAGATTAAATTCGCATGTTACATATCTTCAAAAAGAAGAAATGGCTAAATATAATATTCGTAATTATGCAGACTGTCTTGATAAACTACAATCAGCTTATATTGATTTAAGTATGAGACAAAAAGAAACAATCAAAGATATTATTGAACTATCTAAAGCAGGAGCAATTGATATTGAACAATATCTAGAAACAAGTAAAGTTAGAAGACAAGCCTATCAAACTTTAATTGCTGATTCAATTCATTTAGATGATAAAGAAAAAATGGCTAACATCTGTGATGCCCTAGAAAAATTCAAAGTAAATCTTAATGAATTATCTAATTATCTTGAATTCTCAGCTTTATTTAAGGACTTTAAAACTAAATATGAAAAGAAACTTGGTAATTTAACTACTAAATCAAAAGATAAGAGTTTAAAAGATATCGAAGTACAAATTGATAAAAAAGAAGAAGAACTTAATAAAATAAATAAAAAGATTTATAGTGATAAACCCGGACTATTTACATTTAAAAGTGATCAAGAATTAAAGAACTTAAAGATGGAAACTGTCTTAAAAGCTAAAGAATTATATGAATTATATAAAAAATACGATGAAGAATACTTTAATGATGAAGTAGCACAAGTATTATCAAATACAATGTCTATTTCAGACTTATTACATCTATACTATAGTTTTGATTATTTCAAAAAAATAGCTCTTCAAAAAGTATATAAACTAACTACTTATGAAGAGGTAATGGAATACAGTGAAAACTTTGATTTATATGCTATGAATCCATCTAATGTAATCATTAATGGAGTAGCAGTATTCCAAGAGTCTAATTTACCAAGAATAATTGCTAATAAGTATAGATTAAGTAATATTCATATTGAAGAAGATGATTTAACTGAGGATAATATTAAACCTCTATTAAATAAAGTTTCAATTATCTTAAGAACTAATAAAATAGATAATAGTAACACATCAATAGAAAAGATTTGGTTTATTACAAAAGTACATAAATTTAAATTAGAAAATGAAAAAACTAATGACTAAAATCATTAGTTTTTTTGTTGTTTAATAGTGCAAAAATCCCTATATTATGATAAACTATTAAATATAGGATAGAAGTAAAGGATGATGAATATGTCAAAAATAAAAAACTTATTTTCAAGACTAAAAAATATTCCTAGAACTAGATATATAACTTTCTTAGCAGTTATTGTTTTAGCAGTATCAATTGCTATACCAACTTTATCTAGATATAAGAATAGAATTGACATAAATGCCTTACTAAGTGATGAAAATAACTGGGATGGAACAGTAGCCTCATCATATAGAAATGGAACTGGAACTAAAAATGATCCATATATAATTTCTAATGCTAAAGAATTAGCTTATTTTGAAAAAATGTTACATGAAACAAATTATGAAAATACATACTTTGAATTAGTAAATGACATTATTATTAATAATGGAACATTAGAATATAAATCCAATGAATTAACTTATACATTAGATAAAACAAAACTATATTTAAAAGAGTATACAACAGATATTTATAGTAGTAATGATTTCACTACAGAAAAGATCTCATCAATTAATAAATTTAATCCCCTAAACAATTTCAAGGGTCACTTCAATGGAAATTACTACACAATTTATGGTCTTTATATAACTAGTGATACAAATACTGAATTAGCTTTATTTAATAACTTAAAAGGTACAGTAGAAAACTTATATTTAGAAAACACATTAATCTATGGTGGTTCAACAACTGCCTCACTTGCAACATCTATTTCAAATGCTACTATCAAGAATGTCTTCATTGATGGAGATGTTGTTGGAACCACAGATAGTAAAATAGAAGTTGAAGAGCAAGCACTTGCAAACGTAACTTATACAAAAACCGAAGAAAAATTAACTGAAAGTTTAACTCTACCAACATCAAGTAAAACTCCAAAACAAGTTAAGTTAACTGGAACATTCTCATCAACAGTAGATCAAAAACTAATACTTAATAATCAAGAAATAGCTACTGGAGATTTTGAAATTAACTTAGGTAACACACTACTAGAAAGTATTGAAGTAGTTGTTGATGATGAACAATCATCTGAAATAACTTTATCTAATTTAAAATATACAATTACTTATGAAGAACCAACTTATGCTATAACATCTGGAGTAGTTGCTAAAGCATCATCATCAACTTTAACAGGAATAATTAATAAAGCTAAAGTTTATGGAACAAATGATGCCTCTGGTATTATTGGTAATGCCTCTAATACCGATTTAACGTATGCTTATAATACAGGAAGCATTGAAGCAACAAATGTTGCATCAGGATTAATTGGAACAATTGAATCCTCATTATCTAAAACAGTTATTTCTAAAACATATAACTCTGGAAGTTTATCTGGAATTGTTACTAACTCATTTATTAATAACATTTCTAATAATGCCGAAGTAACATTTGAAGATTCATTTAATACAGGCGTAGGATTATACTCAATAAATAAAATTGAAAATACAACTGTTTCAGTAAATAATATTTTAGATGTTAATCCAATAGATGTAATCGAAGGAGAAATATCATCTGGAGAAATAAGTTTAAATGTTGAATCTGAAATTAATGATCACAAATATTTAAAAGAAACATTAGGATTTAGCGAATATATTGATGCCAAAGACTTAAAGACAAATTCAGAAAATGTTTGGGTTTATGAAGAAGGATATTTACCAATTCTTTATTTTGATGATTTAAATAACCCAATAGCAACATTATATGTTGGAACATATTCTTGGAATGACTTAGGTTATGAATTAAGAGATTTATATATAAAAAATGAAGTAGGTTTAAGAATCGTTTCTAACGATGAATTAAACCACTACCAAGAAGCCTATTATCACATTCACAAAGGTACAGGTTTAGAAACAAGAGAAGAAGTAGGGCAAATAACTGACTGGACACTATATGAAGAAATGGTCAAAATAACAGAAGAAGGTAACTATACAATATATGTCAAAGTTAAAGATAAAAATGATAATATTACTTACATTAATAGTGAACACTTAATTGTTGATTTAAATGAACCAGAAGTAACATTAACTATGAATGATAAGACATGGAATAGTCTTCAAGAAAATCCAGCCAATATTAATATCTTAGAAAAAACAGACCTTTCGGTAACTGCAACTGGTGGTTATGCTAAAGTTACTTCTACAAAGTACTACATATCTAATAAGACATTAACAAAAGATGAATTAGATAGTTTAGATAATAAGTGGCTTGATTATACAGATAACATTTCACTTACTGAGTGTGGTAATTACGTAGTATACATTCGTGTAACTGATGCTGCCGATCGTATAAAATATGTAAGTTCTGACAACTTAGTATTTGGTGGTTATACAGAAAGTATTTCAGTAGGAGAAGTAAAAAACACAGAAGATTCAGTGAACATCACATCTAAATCAAGTGTTACATATAACTTCAAATACAATGATGAAAGAACATATCAAGAAAATGATACAAATAACTTAGTAACAAATATTTTATTACCAGTTAATACACAAATTACTTTATTTGATAATACAACTAAACAAGTATATAAATATAAAATAACTTCAAGTGAAGATTTATATAATTATGCTTCAAGTTGTACAGAAGAAGGTTGTGAAAAATACGCAACATATCCATTAAGTAGTTTTATTAAACTAGGTCAAACTGATAAGACAAAAGTATTTAGTGACGAAACATATATTAATCAAAAAACAAAAGATTTAAGTATTACAATAGATTTCTCAAAAACAGAAATTACAGATAATCTAGTATTAGAAGCATATTTAGATTTACGAAATTCTAATAAAGAACCTGTTGTTTCAACACTTAAAGATTCAATTAAAAAAGTTAATATTTATCCAAACCAAAATATGACTCTTGTGATTAATAAGCTAAATACACCAAATACAATTAGTTATAATTCTGATTCAGAAACCGAAATAAATATCGAAACATATATTTCAAATAAAATTCTTAACAATAAAGTAATTTATGATACATCAGCAACTGATAAGAAATTAGGAATTGCTATAAAACTTATTGATAAAGATAGTAATGTTGTTGCAAAAGAATATTTAAAAAATATTGCCTTTAAAGTTGGAGATAACTTATATTCTCCAGATAGTGATGGAATTACTCGTATAAAATTATCTGATAATTTAGATAAAGTAACTACAACACTTAAGATAATTACTTATTTATCAAATACAAAATTAGACTTAGGCGACTATAACTTTGTTATTACACCATTTGTAGCAGCAGATGGTAAATATACAAACTTATTAGAATCATTATCAATTAATATTCCAGTATCAGTAACAAATAAGAAAGAAACTGATTACGGATTTAAAGCAGTTTTAACTGTCTTAGATGATCAAAATAATGAAACAGAATTTACTAGTGTAATTTCTAAAACAAAGGAAGAAGCAGAAGAAATAATTGCTATTCCAACAACAAAAATAAAGATTAGATTAATTGATACAACAAAACTTAATTCAAAAGCTATTAAAGTATCACTATATAAACGTGCAACTACTATTGCTGCAGATCAAACATATGAACTTGTAGATTTACAAGATTATGTAAATAATGAATTAACATCTGTTGATGATAAAAAGTATAGTTTAACTGATACAAATACAATCCTTGAATTCAATAATAAAGCCTTTGAAAACAATGGATATGAATTAAGATTTGAATTATATGATGGTGATAGAAAAATCACTACAGTAAGACAAAAGTTTATTACAAAATAATTAGAAAGAAGGGAATATAATGATAAAGAAAAAAATTATGATTATCGTGATTTGTTCATTTATCCTGGTTTGTGGAACCGGAATAACATATTCCCTTTTTACATCTAGTTCTAACTTAATAGCTAACCAAAAGATAGCCCAATTCATCTTTGATGCAACAAGAACGGATTCAATTGAATTACCAATCACTAATCTTAATCCTGGAGATGAACCAATTAATTATACTTTTCAAGTAGCTAATAACTTAGAACAAAAGAAAAGTGAAGTTACTATTAATTATCAGGTAATTATAAAAACTTATCACTTTATGCCTATTGATATAAAACTTTATAAAGAAGGAGAAGAAGAACCAATTCTAGTTTGTGATGATTCATTTAGTAGAGACGAAGCAACTAATCAATTGATTTGTAACTCTGATATTCAAAAAATGGCTCACAGTGATAAAATCACTGACAAATACACATTAGAATTAACATTCCCAGCTAAATATAATAGTGAAGTATATGCAAATTTAGTTGATTATATAGACATTGATATCAATAGCTGGCAATCGACAGGGAAGTAGGTGAAGTATGAAAAAAGATAAAACTACCAAACATTTATTATATGCATTATTTGGAATAATTCTTTTAGTAGTCTTAACTAGAGGAATAACCTATGCCAAATATGTTTCTGATGCTGCCTTTAATTATTACTTAGGTTCTAAAGGTTTCTATTTTGAAAGTGATGATTTAGAACTTACTCAAAGTAAAATAACAGATACTTCTTGGGACGGAGAAAAAGTAACATTTAATGTTAAAAATAGTTCTAATAAATATATTGCATCAGAAACAGATATATCATATGAAATATCTTGTACAGTAGATGAAGAAAATACAACTAAAAAATGCTTCTTAAACGGTACAGAAAAAAGTACTATAACAGCAAAATTATCTGCATCACTTGGCTGTTTAAATGAAACAAATGATGAAGTAGATACATCTACTTTTACTGAAGATAAGTGTTCTAAATATACTTGGACATATCTACCAACTTCAAAAGAACATTATTTTGAAGTGGTTGATGAAGAAGGAAAAGAAGTTAATAATGCCACAGTAATAATAACAGCAAAGTCAACTTCTCCATATGAAAAGACAATCTCTGCTAAATACATTCTAACTAAAGACAGTAGTGATATTGGAAGTCTTTCATTAAAATATGAAACAAAATCTAACTATGAAAATGTAATTATTACAAATTCATATAACGAAGATAAGTGCATAAAACTAACTTGGAATGCTGATAATCTAATTATTGATGAAGACAGTAATGATTATATTTCTTATAAAACAAACGATAAAAATTATATTAATGAAATAATTTTTAAGGTATCAAAGAAAGATAGTATAAACTATTCTTTCTATAAAATAGATACATCAAAAACATATTCTGAAACAGACTTTACCTTAGTAGAAACTACTGAGTGTGAATAATATTGCAGTAACAATTTATTTATGATAGGATTAAATAGTAGGAGGTAGTAAAATGAAGAAAGTATTAGAAACTATCAAAAAAATTCTTATTGGAATTATTGGAACAGCATATTTTATATTTGCTCTTATAATGACAATATTATTATTAAATTATAATGATTACGGAGTTACTCAATTTGGTAATAAAAGTTTAGTAATCATTAACGATGAAATCGCTAGTGAGAATTATGAAAAGGGTGATTTAGTAATCGTTGAAGGAAAGAAAGTAGACAAAATTGAACTAGGAGAAGAAATTTTTACATATCGTATTGATAGTAAAGGTATTCCAAGTATTCAAGTAGGTATTGTAGGAGATATCTACGTTGAAGACGACGCAATTGCATTTGAAAATGGTGAAACATATTCAATGGAATTTGTTGCAGGAATAGGTACAGAATCATACGAACATCTAGGAACTGCACTATCAATCATTGAATCACAATGGGGATTCTTATTTATAGTACTAGTACCATGTTTCCTAATCTTTATTTATGAAGTATACTCATTAATTGTTGAGATTAAATACGGTGCAGAAGAAGACTAAAAAATAGTCTTTTTTTTTACTACAAAATGGAACGAATTTATTGTAAAAAAATGTCGATTATGCTAAAATTATATAAGGTAGAATACGAATAAAATGGGAGCGATTTTAATGAAAGAAAAGGTAAAAAACATAAGTAAGAAGATTATCAACGTCCTATTAGACATATTTATTGTTGTATTAGGAATAATTCTATTAATCACAGTTTACAATAATGTTCAAGTAAAAATACTAGGACATGACTATTCTAGTTTCTTTGGACATTCAGTATTTGAAGTACAAACTGGAAGTATGGGAGAAATCATCGAACCAGGAGATTGGATTGTTGTTAAATATGAAAAGAATATTAAATTAAATGATATCGTTACCTTTGAACATAAAGGAGAATACATAACTCACCGTGTAATTGAAGCATATAACGGAACATATGTAACTAAAGGAGATGCTAATACCGCAAAAGATTCTCCAATTAGTAAAGATCAAATAGTTGGTAAAGTAGTAAAAGTAATACCAAACTTCGGTATCTTAAGAAAAACAATCTTTAATCCGATTGTTCTAATAGCAATAATTATTACATTATTCCTACTAAACCAAGTTTTTAAAAAGCCTACAAAAGAAGAAAAAGAAAAAGAACAAAAAACTTTAGAAAAACTAAAAAAGGTTCTAACAAAAGAACCTAAGAAAGAAAAAGTAATGGCTGTTGAACCTAAAGAAGACAAGGTAGAAGAACAAGAAATAAGAGAAGTAACAGAAGAAAAGAAAGAGTTAACTATAGAAGAAAAAGCACAACTAAAAGAAGAATTAGAAAATACAACAGACATGGAAAAAACATTATTCTTCAGAATGGTCTCAGTTGATAAAGATGAACTTGAAAATGTCTATGAAGAAATTCCAAAAGAATTAGAAGAACAAAGTGATTCAGTAACAAACTTAATTAAAAAAGAAGAACAAGATGAAGTAGAAGTATCAGAAGATAACATTAAATCTAAACTTGAACTAATTCAAAAGAAGAAAAAGAAATGTAAAAACATCATTGAAAAAGCAATGTTAATTAAAAAGGAAGAAATTAATGAATTAATTGAACTTCTAAATAGAAATGAAGAATTTAAAAAGAATGAACCAACAATTAAAGATAAGTTAATTGATTCATATATCGATGCTAAATACTATAATCATTGTGGTAACATTGATTTAGCTTATAACGGTAATAATAAAATGTTAAGAGTTGATTCATTACTTGAAAAGTTAGGTGAAAACCTAAAGAAATCATATAAAGAATCAGATACTAAATATTCTGAAAAAGTAGATAAATTTGTTAAGATAATGACTTTAGTAAATCATCTAGAAGAAGATTATAAAATAGAAGACTTAACTAAGAAAAAAGATACTTATAATAAAAGAATTCTAAAATATATTAAATTTAATGATTTATCTCAAAAAGATTTAAAGAAACTAATTACTAATTTAATTAAGGTTCAAAGAACCTATGCAGGTATGATTAAATTCATCCAATCAAAGATTGAAACAAATATGTTTAATCTAAAATTTAATAAACTTCCAAGAAAAGATATGTACGCAGTAGAACTTGAACATAATATTCAGTTCTCAAAAGTATATAGTGAATACATTGTAGATAAAACATATTCTGAAGGAATAATTGCTGAAGACAAAGTTAAAGTTCTAGCAAATTTATTACTATCTCAATTAGTAAAAGATATGTATGCAGGAGAATTTAATAAAAAATATTTTATCTATATTCCTGAAAGTTTATATGCTAAAGATAATAAATTAGATCAAGTATTTGATATGTTAAATGATGAATTTGCTAAAAAGAATATCAATATTCTTCTAGCATACAATGGTTTATCAGATAACAAAAAAATAATTAAAAACTTAATTAAACAAGGATTTAACTTCTCAGTAGATATGAATGATGTTGAACTACTAAAGAAGAGTGATATTAAAGATTTATATATTTTAGAACATATCTTTATTAGTAGAAAGAAAATCTATAAAACAAATATCATTGATGTCTTACCAGAAGATGTAAAACCAAAAATAATCTATGAAGAAGTTTCCAGTAAAATAGGAAACATTTAGAGGGGAGTAGGCCATGAATACATTTATAAGATTCTTTTATGAATTCATCTCAATCTTCTTTGATGGATTCATCTCAATCTTCAAAGGTATCTTTGGAGGAATAATTCAAATGTTTAATATTCCAGAGTATGCTAAATTAATTTCTAGTTACAAAGGAAACTTTAATACATTTGAAAAAATACTAGTAGCTTTATCAGTAATACTACTAGTAATAATAGTAATTGTTATTATCTTACTATTAGTTATGTTAATAAGAAAACTAATTAGAAGATATGATAAAGATATTAATAAAGATTCACTTTTATCAGAAATTGCTGACTTAAATAAAGAAGTAGCAAGACTTATGAAAGAACGTGATGAAATTATGGCTATGAAAGTATCTCAATTAGGAGTAAATCCTGAAGAAGAATCTGAAGATACAGAAGCCGGTGATGAAGAAGAACAAGAAGAAGGAGACTTATCAATTAGATTCCCTAAACTTGCATCAATTGATGCTGAGTTAGGTGATTCAAAACCTAAAAATTATGATAATAGTTATACATTACCAGAATTAATTGATAACTTTAGATGTTATTCAGCATCACAATTAAAACTATATTATGATTTTGAAATTCTACGTCCATTCTTTGCTGGACTTGCTTGTGGTAAATTAATTATCCTACAAGGTATCTCTGGTACAGGTAAAACATCTCTAGCTTATGCATGGGGTAAATTCGTAGAACAAGATTCATGTGTATCATCTGTAGAACCATCATGGAAAGATAAATCAGATTTCCTTGGGTACTTCAATGAATTTACCAAAAAGTTCAATGAAACAAGAGCTCTAGGAGAAATATATGAAGCAGGATTTGATGATGATGTTCATACAATCATTCTAGATGAAATGAACTTAGCTCGTGTAGAATACTACTTCGCAGATCTACTTTCAATTCTAGAAATGCCAAGTCGAGATGAATGGTTAGTTGATATCGTTTCAAGTTCTTGGCCAAATGATCCAAAACGTTTAGTTAAAGGTAAATTAAGATTACCTGGTAACCTATGGTACATCGGTACCATCAATAATGATGATTCAACCTTTATGGTAACAGATAAAGTATATGACCGTGCTATGCCATTAGATATTAATACTAAAGTAGCACCATTCAAATGTCGTGAACAAGAATCAATTAAATTAAATGCAAGTTACTTAGAAAATTTATTTGAAGAAGCTATTGAAAAATATCCATTATCAGATAAAGGATTAGAATCAGTAACAGAAATAGATGACTACGTAATTGAACATTTCCGAATTGCTTTCGGTAATCGTATTATGAAACAATTAAATACATTTGCTCCAGTATATGTAGCATGTGGAGGAAAAGAAATAGAAGCAATTGATTATTTCATCGCTAAGAAAATCTTAAGAAAATTTGATCAATTAAGTGTAGCACTTATAAGAGATGAAATTGATCCTTTCATTAACTGGTTAAATAAGAAATTTGGTAAAGGTGTAATGAAAGAATGTATTGCTTACCTAACAAACCTTAAAAAATCTATTTAGATAGGGTGATAGAATGAATAATAATTTATTTGATAAAGAGTATACAGAAGAAGCAAGAACTCAAACAAAAAAATTCTTAAAAAAGTTAGAGTCAGAAATGGCTTATCAATCAAAATATAATGGTGACTTGCTATCTTTTGAATGGCTAGATGAAATTGAAGAAGCATGTCCAAGAATTGATAAAATTGTACGTGTTGCCAAAGTGGCCCTTATTCAAGAAGCTAATGTTGAATTAATTGAAAAAGCCAAACGTATCACAGTAGAAAGTGTAAAAGATTTATCTCGTCATACAAACTATATCAATAAATATGATGAAAAAACTGATACTGTAGAACCTGGTAAAATCTTAGATATTAGAAATGAAGAAACATTTAATATTTATGAAAATAGATTTCTACATACTTTAGTTAATACAATGGAAAGATTCATTCTAGAAAGAGAAGATGAATTAAAAGAATTAGATATTTCTGATGAAAAACTACTTGAATATAGAGGAAAAACTCAAACAGGTTCAGAAAGATTAAATATTGAAATAAAAGTTACATCTGAAACTTTAGCAACAGGTGAAGTAAACAAAGAATTAAAAGAAAAAATAGAAGAAGTAAAGAAAAGAATTAAAAGAATTAAAGAATATATAGGAAGTTGGCATAAAAGTGAAATGATGAAAGCTTTAGATAAAGCTCATATTCCACCAGTTCGTTCTCCATTAAAAAAGACCAATGTCTTCTTAAAGAATCCCAACTTCCGTGTGGCTTCAGCCTTATGGGAATATCTAAATAGATATGGTTTTGAAGATAATAACAAAGAAAAAGATAACATCGTTAGCGATGGTAATGATGTTATCAAAGGCTTCCTAGACCATTCATTCTTAATAAATTACTACGTATTAGAATCAACATCAAACTCCAAAAGAGAACAAAAAAGACAACTTTCTAAATATGCAGTAGTAATGTTAAAAGAAGAAATAAAAAGAATAGTTGATTTACTTCTAAGTTGTGGTTTAAAAATAACTGAAGAAGATTTAATGAAACTACTAGCAGAAGAATTAAAACATGATAAAAGTGATCGTTTAGTAGGCGCTGATGACGTTAAGAAGAAATTCAAAAATGCCATGGACGAATACTTAGAAAGGACACAAGAATACTTGTAAAAATAGTATGAAGAAAATAGGTAAAATAATTAAAACAATCTTTAATGTAGCAATAACGGTATTCGTATTACTATTTTTACTAATAGTATGTCTACAAAGATTTAGTAATAATCAAATAACATTTTTAGGTTATAGAATGTTCTCAGTTGCATCATCATCAATGGCTCCTGACTACAACATTGGAGATGTCTTAATCGTTAAGAAGACAGAGCCAGACGAAATCAAAGTAGGGGACTCTATCAGTTACTATGGTAAAGTAGGAAGTTTTGCTGGAAAAGTAATTACCCACCAAGTAATAAAGATAGATAAAGATGTTGATAAGAATTTAGTATTCCATACAAAAGGTATTTCTAACTTAGTAGAAGACCCATTAGTATATGCTGATCAAATCTATGGTGTAGTAGTTCATAGATCTGAAGTACTATCATTTATATATCGCACAGTAAATACTAAATATGGAATGTTTATATTTATAGTAATTCCAATCTTCTATATCATTGGTTCAGAAATGTTAGCTTTTCTTCTTGAAAAAGAAGAAGAGCGTCGTGGAATAACACATGATGACGAAGAAGAAGAACCAAAGAAAAAAGAAAAGTAACAAAAAAAGAAAAGCACTAAGAAAAAAGAAGATTAACAAACAGACTTAAGAAAAGAGGTGATTAGATGGAAAATAAAGTTTCGCGAAGACGAAAAGCATATATGAAACTAAACATAATGACATTATTCTTTGCAGCAGTATCATTCATCTCAATCACTCTAGCTTGGTTTGCATATAGTGGTTTAATAACTGCTAAAACAGAAGTTAATGTTAAAGCTTGGAAAATAGAATTCAACAAAAGTGGTACAGAAGTATCAAATGAATTAACAATAAGATTAAATGATATCTCTCCAGGTATGGAAACAATGAGTGAAACAATTGATATTAAAAATCTAGGAGATACCGCAGCAGCAGTATCCTATGAAGTAGCATCAGCCAGAATCCTAAATGATGAATTAGATGCTACTGACCAAGATAAATTAAAAGATGCTTTATCTCATGATTATCCATTCCATATTGATATGAGTATCAGTGATAATTTTATTAGAGCTCATGACGGTACAGGAGAATTTAATATTTCTGTATCTTGGCCATTTGAATCAGATAATGATGAAGCTGATAGTGAGTGGGGTACAAAAGCCTATGAGTTCCAAGTTGAAGAAGCAAAAAAAGAAGAAGCAGAAAGACGTTATTCATTAAAAATAGAAATTAGATTAAAAGCAGTTCAATACATCGATGAAGTAGACGCAATTGATTATAATTATCGTCCGGGTAGCATAGTTTTATATGATGTGGTAAATAATACAAAATGTTCTAAAATCAGTAATACATGTTTAAAAACATATGTCATTGATAAAGATAGCCGTTTATCAAACACAGAAGTTCATTTACTTCCTGATTTATATAACGATTATAAGACTGGAACACATGCTGAAATAGAATCTAAATTATCTGAATTAACTTCTAACTGGACAGTTACAAATAACTTACTTAAAGCAGAAGATATTCTACAAGTAGTATCTAATGATATTAAAGAATCCATTATAATTCGTCCAAACTTATCAAATATACCAATTGGTTATTTAAATTATGAAAATAGATTAGCAAATCAAATGACAAATGTAATTAGTTATAGTGGAAGTTATCGTTTTACTAATAATAATTATCCATACTTCTCAAGCACAAAGTGCTATTGGTTGAGTAATACATATAACGAAACTAAACACTTCGCTTTAAAGAAAATAGATGATAATTATTCTAAGATTTATGGAGAAGAAAAAACTACAGAATGTAGTATAGTACCAGTCTTAGAAGTATCTAAGAAATCACTAGAATAGAATCAAATGATTCTATTCTTTTTTGTTGCACAAAAAAAGAGGTTATTTAAACCTCTTCATTACTTTCATTTTCTTCAGTAGTTTCAATTTCTGACTTTAATAATTGTTTGAATGAAATACTTGCTTTAATCTTTAACTTACCTTGAGTAACTTCTTCACTTTCATCTTCAACTACTTCAGTTTCTTCTTCATTATTTAATGTTTCTACTTTAGCAGCATTGCTACCAATTAATGTATCAGCTGCATCATCTTGTTGTTCACCATCACCCTCAAACCATTCAAAATAAATTCTAATAGTGAATGCTTCAAAAGGTTTATCTTTATCATATAAATTTTGTTTAACTATTGCATTTTCAATTAAACCATTAACTACACTTGTACTATCAATGTCTGTCTTTTCTCCTTCAACACCATTCCCATCAATGTATGAGTATTGAGTAATCATTAAGTCAGGCATATCCTTATTTAATACTTCTAATGAAATTCTATATTCATAAGAAACATTAATATTACTTGGATCAACTGATATATCGAAATAACCTTCTGATGAAGGAGCAAATGTATCAGCTGCCACATGTTCGTTTGCTATAACAACAGGTTGTAAGTCAATAGACTTTTTCTCACCAGAAGTAATATCATTCGTATTAACTAATATTTGCCATTTTGCGAATTGTACTTCAATATCACCAGTTGTATCAGCAACATATCTAGAATATGTATCACTCATAAAACACATTGTCAGTGAGAGTGATAACAATAACAAGATGATTTTTATCTTCTTAGATATTGTCATAAGACTTGCCTCCTATCTAATTTTATTATACATTTCTTTACAAATTGCTACAATGACAAATAGTGTAAAAATATATGTAAAAATGTAAAGAGTGTAAATATATAATTTGAATATCAAGTCATACCAACAAATTTAAAAATTTATGTTATAATGAAAAAGAATAGAGGTGTATATATGAAATTAGAAACAGGAATTATTATTTATAGTATGATTAATAATCTAATTATTTCTGTCTTAAAAATAGTTGGAGGAATAGCACTAGGACTAAGTTCTTTAATGGCTGATGGTCTACATACATTCGTAGATTTTGTTACCGATATAATTAGTATGTTAGGAATTAAATTTTCTAAGAAAAAGCCAACTAAGCATCATCCTTTTGGATATGGAAAAGTTGAATACCTAACAAATCTATATATAGGAATAATATTATTATTACTAGGAATCTTTATTGTGGTGCATAGTTTTACATCACATACAATAATTCCACCAATAAATCTATTAGGATTATTACTTGTAGCACTAGGATTAAAACTAGCAGCAATTCTAACAATGCATATAGTAGGTGAAAAACTACATAGTCAATTATTAATAACATCAGTAGAAGAATCAAAAACAGATTTATATTCTAGTATAGGAGTATTCTTTATAACAATAATATTACAGTTTGCAGACAAACTACCTATACTAAAATATGTTAATAATATTGGGACAATTTTAATAGGTTTATATGTAATTAAAACAGCATTAGAAATAGTAGCACATAACTCAATGTCATTAATAGGAGAAACCGTTGAAGATGAAGAAACTATTACTAAGTTAACTAAATATTTAAAACAATATAAAGAAATTGAAGATACAAATATTAGATTAATTAAGTACGGTTCATATTACAAACTAGAATTAGGACTAGATGTAAATGACAAAATGAGTCTAAGAAGAATAAGTAATTTAGAAAATAAAATTAGACATGGTATCATTAGACATCGATCATTAAAGATAAAATATGTCTCTATCTATGTAACAAATAAATTAGAAAAATAGACAAAGAAATTTGTCTGTTTTTTATTTCCAAGAACTTCATAATATGATAATATATAAATATAGAATAAGAAGATAGGAAGTGTAATAACATGGACTTAAGAGAAGTAAGGGAGTTTATTATTGACTCTGCTAAAATGATAGCCGTTATTGTCGCTGTAATATGTGTAATAATGTATATAGCAACAATTCAACAAATAGTTGGTTCATCAATGTCACCAACATTTAATAGTCAAGAAATAGTAATATTAAATAGATTACACTATCGCTTCTTTGATATAAAAAGATATGATATTGTTTCTTTTGAGTACGACAGTACCAAATATTTAATTAAAAGAGTAATTGGACTACCAGGAGAAACAATTGAATATAAAGATAATATATTATATGTCAATGGAAAGAAAGTAAAAGAAGAATTTCTAGCAAAAGATACAACAACAGAAAACTTCTCCTTAAAGGGACTAGGCTATGAAAAGATACCAGAAGGTATGTATTTAGTTCTTGGAGATAATAGAGAAGATTCTTTAGATAGTCGTGAAATTGGTCTTATAGAAGAAAAAGAAATTTTAGGAAAAGTAAACCTAAGAATCTGGCCAATATTTAAAATTCGTTACGTAAAGTAGTTAAATTGTTAAAATTGGTACAAATATTCGATAAAATTCGACGAATTTTATTGAATTTTTTTCTCATCTGATATATAATATATACCAATTCCAAGTCTATTGTGTTTGGAATTAAAAATGTTATTTCGTTAATTACATTAAATAATTGACAAAAAGTAGGAGGGTCGAAAATGGAAGGAAAGAAAAGATACGTTGCCATAGTTCTATTTTTATTAATAGGATTAACGTTATTTACCTTCGCGAATCCTGTAGAAGAGGAAAAGGGTTCAAAAGGGAATGGTTCTAAAGATCCTGAAGTAACTGACAAAGATACAGTTGATGGTACTTTAGGAACTGATGAAGAACAAAATCAAGTTCAACCTCAAGTTCAAAACCAAGTTGCTGACAACTCTTATGCTAATGCATTAGCAGCAGTAGTAAAAGCTGAAGGTTCACTTGAAACACTTGATGTTGAAGCAGCTCGTGACTTAATTAATAGAGTTACAAATCAAAATCAAAAAGATGAATTAACAGAAAGATTAGATGTCGTTGAAGAAGCAATTGATGCTATCGAATTAGTTGAAACACTAGAAAAAATGGTGGAAGAAGCTACAGATAGAGATGGAATACTTGATTCAATCGATTATCGTACAGATGAAGAAATTATTCAAAAGGTAGATGCATTAAGAAATGAAGATGTTCAAGAAAGCTTAAAGGATCGCTTACAAATCTTAAGCAGAATACTAGATGATAATACTGCACCAGAATACGATGGTGTAGAAGATAACGAAATAACAAATAAAGATGTTTCTTTAACATATAGTGATACAGATGAAGAAACAGGAACAGAAAATGAAGTAACTGTTAAAGTAACACTAGATGGTGAAGAAATTGATTATGCTGAAACTTTCACTAAAGAAGGAACATATGTAGTAACACTTACAGATGAAGCATTCAATGAAACTACAGTAACATTCACAATAGATAAAACTGCAGCTAAGAAAAATGCAGTAAACGCAAATGTAAATGGATACAAAAATGAAGTTAAAGAACAATATGCTACAAACGGAAATAAAGTAACAGCATACATTTCTATTAATGAAGAATTAAAAGAAAATCCAACATTTACATTCTATACAAATGGAAAAAAAGTAGCAGTAGTTGCTAAAGAAGATGTAGTATTAAGCAATTCAAGCAATCCAGACTATCCATATGTATATACAGCAGTATTAAATATTAATGAAAGTCTAGTTGCTGAAGATGGAGTAATTACATTTACAGTTACAGACATTTATGATAAAGCTGGAAACAAAACAGCAGATATTACAAAAATGTCAGTAAATGGAAAAGTTCTAACATTAGATAGAACTCCAAATAGAGTAACATTCACATCTATTAAAACAACAAATGATGCTGTTAGAGAAAATACATACTATGTAAAAAATGGTGATACTGTTACATTAAGAATTGGTTTCAGAGAAAAACTTGGAACTAATGCAGTAGTAAAAATTGGTGGAAGAGAAGCAACATTAACTTATGTTAAATACTTTGCTCAACCAAATCATCATGAATATACAGCAACACTAACAATTCCAGCTGATGAAACAGAATTAGCTGAAGGTGAATTATCATTCACAATTGAAAATGTTACAGATGAAGTTGGAAATAAAGGATTCTATTATCAAACAAATGGTAAGACAGTTCTTGAAACAATTACAAAAAATGTAACAACAAATGGTAAAAATGTTATCTATGATAGAACTGCACCAACTAGAAAATCTACAGACTTCTACGTAAGTGGATTAACTCAAGTTGTAAAAACATTCTATACACAATATGGTAAGAAAGTAGTAGTTAACATTACTACAGATGAAGAATTAGCAGAAGTTCCTACATTTACATTACATAACAATGGAAATGATTATGCAATGAACGATGCAATTTATAGAGGATTAAATGATAAAGGATATCATTTATATCAAGCTTCATTTGAAGTTACTGAAGAAACAGGAATGACAGATGGAGAAATTACATTTACAGTTTCTAATATCAAAGATATAGCTGGAAATGCAAGAGAAAATGTTACAGATGCAACTAATGGAAGACTAGTTGTATTAGATAACCAAGCACCATTAGTAGATAAATTAGCACTTGTTGGTGCAAATGGTGAATGGAACAAAAATAAAACTGAATATAAACAATATGCAAAAGTTGGAACAACAATTTATGTTAATGCAAGATTCTATGAAGAATTAGCAGGAACACCAGTTGTTACACTAAATGATAAAGTAACTTTAACAAAAGCTACAAAGAGACAAAGTGGAAATGTATGGATCTATTCATATAGTTATACAGTAACTGCAGAAGACGGATTAGTAGATGGACCACTTCAAGTTAAAGTAACAAACTGCAAAGATTATGCAGGAAATTCAGTTGAATTAACAAATGCAAATGCAACAATGACATCTCAAAAAGATATCATTATTGATAAAACTGCTCCAACATATGTAATCTATAAAGATGGTTTAAGACCAGTACAAAATGTTGAAACAGTTGAATTAAATGGAAAATTATATTTTAGTGATAATGCTGAAATTCAATTCCATGATAATTTAAGATTATCAACAATGATTGTAAATGATGGAAAACCATACACTACAACAGTAGGTGTTACTGGACAAATCAAATACGTAAGAGAAGATGGAGAATATAAATATACTGTTAAAGACAGAGCTGGAAATGCTTTAACAATTACAGTTGTTAGAGATACAAAAGGTCCAGAAGTAACTCCAAGTTATGAAACAAAAACAGTAGAAGCTGATAAGAATGGAACATTCGCTGACTTCCCAACATTCGAAGTTAAGGATGAACATAATCAACCAGTTTCACAAGAATTAGTATCTGGAGAAGTTAACTTAGGAAAATTAGGAGAATATGAATTAGTATACAAATTCACTGATTTCTTAGGAAATGAAACTACAAAAACAGTTAAAGTAATAGTAGTTGATACAACTGCACCAGTTGTTACCGCTAATCTTGATGAAAATGGTAACAAAGACATCACATTAGAAGCTGGTATCGATTCTTATAAAGAATTAGGTGCAACAGTAACTGATAATTTAGATGAAGATAGACAATTAGACAAGCCTTCATATATTAACCACTATACATTAGATGGTACATATACAGGAAGAGTTGCTGCAGTAGACACAACTAGAATTGGAAAATATTTATTAGTTTATGTTACTGAAGATGCAAATAAAAATACATCAAATAATCAATTATTACAATCAAAAAGATGGGTAATCGTTCAAGATACAATTAACCCAACATTAACAGTAAAAGATGAATCAGTTGGCACTGATCCATACTATAGTGCAATTAGTTTTGCATTAAGCGACAGTAATTTAATTGATTACGTTGAAGTAAATGGAGTTAAATTAGAAAGAGATAATGCTAAATGGAGTGATGCAAACTATCAAAACATCAAAGAACATTTAGTAGCTGGAAAAAACACTATCGTACTATATGATACTGCTGGTAATAAGACAGAAAAAACATTCTATATGGATTGGACTGCACCAACAGTAACAGCGTACAACTGGTTAGGAGATAATCCATACAGAGGTGCTGATTTCAAATTAAGCGATAACTATGCAATTGATTACGTAGTAATTAATGGTGTAAAATTTGATAGATCAAATGCAAAATGGGGAGACGCAAACTATGTAAACGTTAAGAATGCATTAGTTCACGGCGAAAACACAGTTGTATTATATGATGCAGCAGGAAATAGTGCTGAATACAAATACAATTTTGATAGAAAAGCTCCAACAATTACAGTAAAAGATAGTTCAGTTGGGACAAATAGTATATATGGAGAATTAGATCTAAAATTATATGATGAAAATGAAGTATCATCAGTAGTTATTAATGGAATACAATTACCACATAAAGGTCAATATGTAGACATTAATGATGGAGATGCATATACATTCCAACATGGCACTAATACAGTAGTTGTTACTGACAAAGCAGGAAATGTTACAACAAAAACATTCAATGTTACTAAATTTAATTTAGTAGTTGAAAATGGTGTTGCAAATTTAACAGAAGATGCAGTATTAATTGATAAACCATTCTACAACGAAATTGATACTGAAAATGAAGTTACAATTAATGGTAATGGAAAAACAGTTACTCAATATATTACATCAGTAGATAAAATGCAATGGAAGGGAAATCATACAACTCCAAATGGACTAAATATTCCATTACTTGCAAATGTATTCTCATCTAAAGCTGGACAAAAAGTAACAATTCATAATCTTACATTAACTGGAACAATGAATTCAGTAATGTTTGGAAATTATGAAGATGCAAGCAGTAATTGGTTCAATACAGAATTAAATAATGTTAACATTACAAATGTAAAAGTTGTTTCATTATCAGGTGGTATTGCACCAGCAGCAGTTGTATATGGAAAAGCAACATTAAACAATGTTAATATTTATGGAACAACAAGATCAGAATTAGAAAATTCTCCAAGTGATCCATATTGGCCTATATATGATTTAGCTGCAGTAAATTCATCAAATACTACAATTAATGGTGGTAAAATTGGATCAATTTACTTATGGGCAAAAGCTGTTATGACAATTTCAAATGCAGAAGTTGATGTAATTGATACTTTAACAACAACTGGACATTTAGAAATTGCAAACGGAACAACAGTTAACCGTATTAATATGAATGGAAATAATTCATATAAACCAGATGTAACAATCAAGGCAGGAGCAACTGTTAAAACATTAGATTTAACAAAAGTAACAAACATTACTGATATCGTTATTGAAGATGGAGCAACAGTTGAAACAATTCTAACATCTGGTGGAGAAATGACATTAGATGCATGGAAAGCAGCTAACGGTAAGTAATAAAAAAGAAGACTTGAAAAAGTCTTCTTTTCTTTTATATAAATGTATGCTAAAATGATTATGTAAGATAAAGGAGTGTGGCGCCTGTGGCATACATGAAACTAAAAGAACTAACAAAATATTTTGATTTTAAACATGAAATGGATATTAGAGATTTACCATTCTATGTAATGGAATATATTAATCAAGGAGAAAAGATTTTACTTGCATATAAAACAGCAAGAGATCATGCTGTATTTACTGATCAAACTATGATTTTATTTGATAGAGATGTTATGGGAACATATAAGAAAATTCATATTATTCCATATCCATCAATTTCAACAAGTGCCATTTGTTTTAAACCTGGTAAAGCAGAACTTTTACTTTCGTTAGATAGTGGATATCAAGTAAGACTTGTTTTCGTAAATATGCATCATGAGAAAAAAGAACATTTAAAAGTTGCCTACAAAGCGATGATGAAGAAATCAGTAAAAGCCTAAGTTTAGGCTTTTTATTTTACAAAAATCACCAAAAAAGTGTCAAAAAAAGTAAATATTTTGCATAAAATAATTATTGAAAGTAAAAAACACTTGCGTTATAATGTATATAGAATCCATGGTGGTTCGGTAGCACATATTCATTAATTATTTGGTGAGAATTAAAAATATATGGGAGGTTAAAAAATGCAAGGAAAGAAAAGATATTTTGTTATAGTCTTATTCTTATTATTAGGCTTAACAACATTTACTTTTGCGAGTCCAAGAGAATTTTCTAAATCGCAAAAGCCAAAGAATGGCACATCAGAAAAAGTATCAAATGATACTCAAGCAAGAAAAAGTTATGCTGAAGCAGTAGAAGCGGTTGAAGATGCTGAAGAAGACCCTACATTAGAAACTGTAGAAAATGCGAGAACTGAAATTCAAAATGCTGATGATGCTACAGATGATCAAATAACTCAATTACAAAATAGAGTAAATGTGGTTGAAAATACAATTGATGTTGCAGCTTTAGTTTCTGAATTAGAAGAATTAGTTAAAGCTAAAGAAACTTTTGATACTGCATCATTAAAGTATCCAACAGCAGATACAGAAGTAAATAAATTAGAAGAAGGGAATGTTAAAGAGAATTTAGTTACTCGTTTAGAAAGAGTAGAAAATATTCTTAATGACAAATCTAAACCAGTTTATACGGGTATTAAAAACAACCAAATAACAAATGAAGATGTTACACTTGTTGTAACTGATGATACAAAAGTAACAAAAACAGTTACACTTAATAATGAAACAGTGGATTTTGAAGAAGTGTTCAAAAAAGAAGGAACATACGTAGTAACATTAGTTGATGAAGCTTTCAATGAAGAAGTTGTAACATTCACAATTGATAAAACTGCACCAAACTTTGTTGATTTAAAATCAGGAAATCATTATGAAACAATTACAGTAGCAGTTGATGATCAAACAGCAACAATTACAGTATTAAACAATGATACAAAAGAAACTAACGAAGTTACAAATGGTACAGTATTAACAAAAGATGCAACTTACAAACTAACAGTTAAAGATGCAGCAGGAAATACTAAATCAATTTGGGTAGCTATTGATACAACTAAACCAACAATTACAGGAGTAACAAATGGAAGCGTTGTTAACAAGAGCGAAAACATTTATGTAAATGATAAATTCTTAACAAATGTAAAAATTACTGGTCCTAACTCAAAAGGAGAAGTAGTTACAAAAGAATTTACAAGAAGTGATTTCACAGTTGGAGCAAACAACGAAAACTTCTCATTCAAGTATAAAGCAAACTATGAAGGAGAATGGACAGTAGTTGCAACAGATAAAGCTGGAAATACTTATACAGAAACATTTACAATTGATAAAACTGCAGCAAAGAAAAATGCAGTTAATGCAAATGTTAATGGATACAAAAATGAGGTTAAAGAACAATATGCAACAAATGGTAACACAGTTACAGCATATATTTCAGTTAACGAAGAATTAAAACATAATCCAACATTTACATTCTATACAAATGGAAAAGAAGTTAAAGTAGTTGGAAAAGAAGAAGTAATTGCTAGTGTAAGAGAAAGCGGAGATTATCCATATGTATATACAGCAAAATTAGTAATTAATGAAGAACTAGTTGCTGAAGATGGCGTAATTACATTCAAAGTTACAGATATTTATGATAAAGCTGGTAATCAAACAGCAGATATTACAAAAATGTCAGTAGGTAACAAAGTTTTAACATTAGATAGAACACCAAACAGAGTTACATTTACAACAATTTCAACTGATAATGAAAATGTAGATGGAAAAGTTTACTATGTAACAGCGGGAGATACAGTAACATTTAGAATGGGTGTAAGAGAAAAGTTCTCTGAAAATCCAGTAGTAACAATTGGTGGAAAAGAAGTAACATTAGAATATGTTAAATACTTTAAAGAACCAAATCATCATGAATATAAAGGAACTCTAAAACTTGATGAAACATTAACAGATGGAAACTTGGCTATTACAATTTCTAATCTTACAGACGAACTTGGTAATAAAGGTTTCTATTATCAAACAAATGGTAAGAAAGTTTTAGAAACAGTGACAAAGAAAGAAACAACTAATGGAAAATCATTAGTATATGATAATACTGCTCCAGTATTAAGTTATGTAGCAATGCTTTCAAAAGCAGATAACTACAAATATGCTAAGAATGGAGATACAATTAGATTCTTAGTAGCATATAATGAAGAAATTAACTTAAATGACAATTTTGTTATAACATTTAATAATAAAACTAAGAAGTTAGTTCGTTCTGGAGATAAAACAAAATATGAATATATTGCAGAATTTAAGATTCCAGCAGATGAAAAAGATTTAGCTGAAGGATTATTAACTTTTGAAGTTAAAGGTGCACAAGATAAACTTGGTAATGAAGCAGTTGCTACAACAACAGCAAATCACTACAAATATAACAGTGTAACTTATGATAGAACAGCCCCAACATTAACAGTAAAACCTGAATCAGTTGGTGTAGATTCTTACTACGCTAAAATTAGTTATAAATTATCAGATAATACATTAATTGATTATTATACAATTAACGGTTATAAAGCTGATGTAACTAATAATAAATGGGGAGATGCAAACTACAATAACTTAAAATCTCATTTAGTAGCAGGAGAAAACAAAATTACACTATACGACGTAGCTGGAAACAAAGTCGAAAAAACATTTACTATTGCTAAAAACACAGCAAAAGTAGAAGACGGTAATGTAACAGTTAACGAAGATATTTATCTAGTTAATGAACCATTCTACAACGATATTGAAACTGAAAAAGAAGTTGTAATCAATGGTAATGGAAAAACAGTTACACAATATATTACATCAGCTGATAAATTACAATGGAAAGGTAACCACAAAACTCCAAATGGATTAAATATTCCATTATTAGGAGATGTGTTCTCATCAAAAAATGGTGCTAAAGTAACAGTAAACAATATAACATTTACTGGAACAATTCATTCAATAATGCTAGGAAACTATGAAGATTCTAGTAGTAATTGGTTTAACACTGAATTTAATAATGTTAATATTATTAATACAAAAGTTGTTTCATTAGCAGGAAATATTGCACCAGCTGCGGTTGTATATGGAAAAGCAACATTAAATAATGTTAATATTTATGGAACAACAAGATCAGAATTAGAAAATGCACCAGATGATCCATATTGGCCAATATATGATTTAGGATTAGTAAACTATTCGAATACAACATTAAATGGTGGTAAGATTGGTTCAATCTATATGTGGAAACATGCTAAACTTACAGTTAAAGCAGGAACTACAGTAGATTCAATTAATGTAACATCAGGTACACCAATGTCTAACATCGTTGTAGAAGAAGGTGCTACAGTTAATAAAATCATTACTAAAGATGGTGAAATGCCTTATGAAGAATGGGAAGCACAAATTAACTATACAACAGTAAATAGTGTTGAAGAATTTAAAACTGCTTTAAATAATGGATATAGAAAGATTATTATTGCAAATACATTAAATATTGAAGAAGATCAAAAATTCTCTCCAACAAAGAAAACTTTTGTAACAACAAAAGATACAATCACAATGTTTAATGTTAAAGAAGGTAAATCATTAATATTAGAAAACTTAGTTCTTGATGGAGAAAATACATATAAAGTTGATGTAGCAAAGGCAGCAGAAATATATCAAGATGCATTTAATATTTTTAATATGCCTGATTCACTAAATCAAGAAAGAGTTTATAAAAATACGCCATTAATTAAAACTGCAGGAAAGTTAACATTAGGAAAAAATTCTGTTATCAGAAACTATGCACACCAACCATATAATGGTACAAATGGTCAACAATATGGAGGACCAGCAATTCAAGTAACAGATGGAACAGTAACAATTAATGGATTAGAATTCACTAACAACATTTCACAATTATTAACAGCTAAAAATGCAACTGTTACTATTGATAATATCAACGTTCATGATACATGGGCTAATGGTAATAAAGCTGGATTAGTTGAAATTAATGCGGATGCAACAATGAATGTAAATAATGGAACATTCAAAAATAATATGATGACAATGCGTTCATATGGATTATTCATTGCAAATGCAGGAACAATCAATATGAAAGGTGGACTATACGAAAATAACCAATCAACAAGAAATGGTGGAAACACTGCAGGTTCATTATTCGGAGTTGAAACAACTGGTAAAATTTATATGACTGGTGGTACAGTTCAAAATAACATTGGATTTAGAGCGGGAGCATTTGCAACACGTTGGGCAACAGATGGAAGTGTTATCGAATTAAATGGCGGAACAATTAAAAATAATACAACACGCGATAGTGCATTTAAAAACGCTGCAATCTTTGTACAAAGTAATGTTAAGATAGGTACAGATATGGTTGTTGAAGACAAAGTAGTACTTCGTGGAGCAACAGCTGTATTAGACAATAATGGTAAAATTGTTGGAGATGTTGAGTTAGTTGATAACTTAGGTAAATTCAACAATAACGGAACTGTTACAGGAACAATTATAGTTCCAGAAGTATAATAAAATTAAAGAAGAGAGAAATCTCTTCTTTTTTTTGCATAAATATTAATAAGAGGTGACTTATGTTCTTTAAAAAAATAGATGAACGTATAAAAGTATTATTTCTTATTATTTTATTATTATTTATATTAATAATCATTAGAGTATTTTATATACAAGTTTTTGATTATAAAAAATTAAATGAATATGCTTCAGACTTATGGAGTAGAGATTTGCCAATAGAAGCAAACCGTGGTCTAATACTCGATAGAAATGGAGTGGTTCTAGCAGATAATCTTACGACCACATCATTAGTCTTAATTCCTAATCAAATTAAAGATAAAGAGGAAGTAACTAAACAACTAGCAGACATTTTAAATGTATCTTTTGACGATATGAAAGAACATGTCTATAAAAATACTTCTATTGAAAGAGTACATCCTGAAGGAAGAAGACTATCTTATGATATAGCTGAACAAATATCAAACCTAAATATAGAAGGAGTATACTTAGTAAAAGAAGCAAAAAGATATTACCCCTATGGCAATTTACTATCTCACAGTCTTGGTTACGTTGGCATTGATAATCAAGGTCTGTCTGGATTAGAATTACAATATGATAAGTATTTAACTGGTAAAAGTGGGGCAATTAAATATTTTTCTGATGCCAAAGGCAACAAATTAAATTTATCAGATATTTATATAGAACCAACACCTGGTATGAATATTAATTTAACAATTGATATAAACATTCAAAAGTCAATTGAACGAGAACTTGATAACATAGTAGATATGTTTTCTCCTGATAATGCACTTGCAATAGCAATAGATCCAAATACAGGAGAAATATTAGGAATGGGTTCAAGACCTGATTATGACCCAAATAACTACAAAAACTACTCTCAAGAGGTTCTTAGTCGCAACTTACCAATTTGGTCCTCATACGAGCCTGGATCTACCTTTAAAATAGTTACTATGGCTACTGCTGTAGAAGAAAAAGTAGTAGATTTAGATAAAGATACATTTTATGATACTGGAAGTACTAAAGTAGATGGCTCAACTTTAAGATGTTGGAAAGCAGGTGGCCATGGTCATCAAACGTTTCTTCAAGTATTACAAAATTCCTGTAATCCAGGTTTCGTAAAAATTGGTCAATTATTGGGCAAAGATAAACTATTTTCATATTTAGATAAATTTGGATTTGGAAATAAAACGGGAATAGATTTAAATGGAGAAGGACAAGGAATTATCTTTGCCCTAAATAAAGTAGGAAATGTTGAATTAGCAACAACAGCCTTTGGTCAAGGAGTAAGTGTAACTCCAATTCAACAAGCGGTAGCAGTATCTGCTGTAGTAAATGGTGGCAACTTATTAAAGCCATACATAGTTAAAAGTATCTCTGAAAGTGAAACAAATAATATCATTGAAGAGAAAGAAACAACAGTATTAAGAAAAGTCATCAGTAATGAAACATCACTTATAATGCGTAGAGCCTTAGAAAGTGTAGTTGCTTTAGGTGGAGGAAAATCAGCCTATATTGAAGATTATCGTATTGGTGGTAAAACTGGTACCGCTCAAAAAGTAGAAAATGGTAAATACTTAGTTGGTAACTACATTATGTCCTTTATGGCTGTTGTACCATCAAACGATCCAAAAGCTATACTATATCTAGCAATTGATAATCCTAAAAATACAGCTCTTTTATCCAGCTATACAACAACCCCAATTGCTAGACGTATTTTATTAGATATAATTGCTGCCTTAAACATAGAAAAACAACCAGGTGGAATAGAAAAAGAATTAGAATGGACTGATAAAGAATTAAAAGTAATTCCCAACGTAATTGGTTTATCATTACAAGAAGCAAAAAAACTATTAACAGATTTTACTATTGAATATACAGGTTCAGGAACTGTTGTAAAAGAACAAACACCATCTCCAGGAGAAAAAATTGAACTTAAGGGAACAATAAAACTACTCTTAGGAGACTAATTATGTTATAATGAAAAAGTATAAGATAGAAAACTTGAAATAGGTGATACTAATGAATGAAACAATAGGGGTAAAAGGTGGTAAAAACGATCGTCGAAGAACTCTTTTAATAACTAAGAAAATGAAAGAACGTTTAGAAGCATACCATCAAGAACAAAAAGAAAAAGAATTTAAAGAATTAGAAAAGAAAGTTAAATTACAACAAAAACTTGTTGCTGTAGCTGCAGTTCCAATAGCAGCATTCGGACAAGTATATTTAACTTTAACTCATGATAATCTAAAGAAAAAAGAACTTGCTTTAAAAGAAGCTATTGAACTTTTAGAAAAAGAAAATTTATTTTCTGAAAAAGATACAGAAGAAATAATTAGAGCCTTAAAAGAAGGAAATGTTTTTGGTTTAGATGAAGAATTACTTGGTAAGTTAGGTTTATCTTTTGAAACTAAAAAACAAGTATCTGAAATAGATGCAACTGAATTTAATGATCAAGATAAGAAAGAAAAACAAGAAATATCTCTAGAAACTAAAGCAGCAGTATTAAATGTAATAGAAATTACTTTAGAAGAAAAAGAACAAAAATTACATAAAGAACAAGCTACTCCAGAAGAAGAGTTAAAAGCAGGAATTACTGCAGTAGATACAATTGATGAAAAATTAGATAAATTAAAGAATCATAAAATAGTTGATGAATATGAACATAAACTAAAAGAAGTTCGAAAAGATTTAAGACAATTAGTTTTTGAATATAATTTAGTATCAGAAGCCTCAGATAATTTATATGATTCTAAAGAAGCAGATGAATTATTAGATCGTCTAAATGAAATAATTAAAAAGATTGAAGAACTAAAAAGAAAAATAGATGTACCAGATATTGATAAATATGATGATAACTATTTATATACACTAATAGAAGATTATATTGAAGAATTTAAAAATAAAAAATTTGTTTCTGAAATAAAAGATTCAGCATTATATATAATGATATCTGAAAAATTAGATGAACTAGATAATAAAAAAGATAATCTTCAAAATAAAATTGAAACTAAAAAATCAAGTCTTGAATTAGATGAAATGCGTATTGAAGAGATAAGAGAAAAATACTATAGTTTTGATAAGTTTAATACTGAACTAAATAAATTCCAACAAGAACAAGATAAAGTTTTAGAGGAAATCAAAGACAAGATGGCTAAAGCCACAACTATTCAAGAACGTGTTGAAACACAAGTTCAAGGAATGAATAGACAAAGTAGAAGATTACTTACATTAATGGCAGCATCAATGATGTTACCAGGAGCACGAAGCGCTAAAGGGCTAGCAACTATGGCAGCATCTTACTTATATTTTATGAGAACTATTATGCGCCCGAATGTTAGAACAAGAACTCTAAGAACTATAAAAGTAGAAGACTATCATAAAGAAATAGAAAGTAGTCTATCTGAACTTGATAATGTTTCAACTTTACTTAAAAAGACATCTAAACAAATTGAAGCTACAATTAAAGAATTTGAAACAGAATTCAGTGAATATTTAAATGTATTCCCAGAATGTCGAGAATTACTAAGCAGTTTAGAAAAAATAAAAGATGAAATAAAAGAAAAAGAATATGAACTTGGTCGTATAAAAGAAGAACAAGAAAAGAACTTAGAAAAAAACAATGCTAAGGTTAAAAGAATGGTCTACGAACAACCTGTGTAAAGTTTTGTCTAAAATAATAGAATTAATCATAATATAAAACTATTTATGATATAATGTTCCAAGAGAAATGGAGTGAATTTATATGTTATTATTAACCAAAGCAGTTTTCGCAATAATGATTGGTTTCTTATCATCAGTTGTTCTTGGGTTAATTTTAATTCCAGCCTTAAAAAAAATGCATATAGGACAAAAAATTAGTGTCTTCGTAGGTGATACTCATCGTAAGAAAGAGGGAACTCCTACAATGGGAGGATTAATCTTTATAATTCCAACCATTGCAGCAACACTTTATTTAGTATTAAGTGATAGAATATCATATACATCCAACTTAGGAATTGTATTATTAGTATTTCTAGGCTATGCCTGTATAGGATTCTTAGATGACTTCTTATCAATTAGAAAAGGTAATAATGAAGGTTTAACCACATATCAAAAATTATTTATGCAGGTGTTAATTGCTATCGGTTTCTTCTATATTTATATGAGAAATGGAGGTCAAACATCATTTGTAGTAGGTACCCTTGGAATTGATATTGAATTAGGATGGCTATATGGATTATTAATCTTATTTGTATTAGTAGGAGCCTCAAATGCTGTAAACTTAACTGACGGATTAGATGGATTAGCTGGAGGATTATCTGCAATTGCTTACATAGCCTTTGCTTTAATCTCACTAACAGTAGGATTTGAAGATATTGGAATCTTTGGTTTAATTCTAGTAGGAAGTTTATTTGGATTCCTAACATATAATACTCATCCTGCAAAAATCTTTATGGGAGACACTGGTTCTCTTGCACTAGGTGCTGCTATGGGAGCAATCGCAATATTAACTCATAGAGAACTAACTTTATTAGTAGTTGCCGGAATATTTGTTATTGAAACATTAAGTGTTATTGTTCAAACAATTTGGGTACAAGTATTCCATAAAAAATTATTCTTAATGACACCAATCCATCATCATTTTGAAAAACTTGGATGGGTTGAAACAGATATTGTAAAATTATTCTGGGTAGCAGGATTAGTTCTAGCTATGGCTGGAATTATCTTCGGAGTATGGTTATAAAATGACAAGTAATTGTCATTTTTTTATTGTCTAAATACAAATCAAATTAATTATGATAAAATACTTATAGAGTAGGAGTGAAAATATGGATATATATGAACTTGCCGAAGAAGTAGTAGATAAACCATTAAATGAGTATATAAAACAATATTTATCACAAATAATAGAAGTTTTACAACAAAGTCAAGATTCTATAGTAATAGATTTTGCTAACTTAACATCAACTGATGTATATAAAGAAGCAAAAAATCCTGGATATTTAAAAAATCGATATTTAGAACTATTACCAAATGGAATAAAACTACTAAGTTCAACACCAGAAATAGTTGAAATATTAAAACCATATATTCCAAGAACTATTAAAAGTCTTACAGCACCTAAAGATATGTTAAGTGACTTAGAATATTTAAAAGAATTTCCATTCTTAGAAGAAATAACAATATCAGACACTGATGAAATTCCTTCAAAAGAAGAATTTGAAGGAATAGCAAACAGTACAGAAATAAATACAATCACAGTAGATAGATATACTGATTTATTACCAGAAGAATATCTTAATGAAGAAAATACAATTGTTCTTAAAGGTCAACCTGAATTATGGCTATATAAAGGTATTACTATAAAATCAAAAACAAACTCTAAGCCATGCGATCAAAGTAATATTATTATAGAAGCAAATAATATAATAAATAATTTACCCGCAATAAAAAAACTGTTTATAGAATCAGGTGCTAAGTTAAGAAAAAATGGAACAATTACAATAAGAGAAAAATCATCAAAATTCAATGAATTGAATGGTCAACCATTAGAACTAAAAATAACATTAAATGATGAATTAGAAATTGAAAATTTAGATATAAAGAGTAACTCACCAACATTAGTATCACATGCAGTATCTCAATTAGAAAATTTAACTACTATAAAACAAATAACTATGAAGACAGATAATAAAACACATGATGATTTATATTACTTGTCACACATTTCAAAAAAATATCCATTTGAAATATCTTATGGTAACTATAAAACATCTTATGAAGGCTTTTCTAGTATGCGTGCAACAATTGATTATTATAAAGAACTAATTAATTCATACGATCTTTCACCTATAGAAAAAGCTGTATTTGCATATGATATTATGAAGACATTTATGTATCAAGAAGATAATGATAATAAGAATAATGCTAGACATATTCCAGAAATAGTAATGTACGGAAAAATTGTCTGTAGGGGCTATGCCACATTCTACAATCAACTATTAGAAGAATTAGGTATAAAAACAACTCCTTATAGTTTTGATACAACAGATGAAAATGGTAAACCATCAAGACATATGAGAACGATAATTACAATAGATGATGACAAATATAATATTCATGGAATCTATGCTTGTGATCCAACTTGGGATAGTGTAATGGAAAATCTATCTATTGTTTCTGATGAAAATGGAAATAAAAAAGTAACAACATTACCAGAAAATTATCCAGAAGTACATGAAAGATTTGATGCATTAACACTATATAGATATTTTCTATTTCCCTTAACAGAATACGAAATGCGTTTCCCTAATGAGCCACTACCAAGTATGCTTACAGCACTCAAAGAAGGTACATTAGAGGAACATTATAATTTCTTTAAAAACCAACAAGAAAGACCAGTCGACTTTATACCAAACTTAAGTTTTGATATAAATAATTTACTTGGAAAAGAAGCATCTTTAGAAACGGTTGAAAGTTACATCAATGCATCTCGTCCATCACTAGAAACATTTAGTGAAATATTAATAAATGTAAGACAAGCAGAAGGTTATACTGAAGCAACAGCTAAAGATACTATTGAAAGAAGTTATGAATTACACAGAATGATGGATTCGCAAACTAATCAACCAGATTGTTTCTTTAAACCTAGTACAAAATAAGAGGTACCTTATGAAAAAAATAATAATGACAGTAGGAATAATACTATCAATACTTTGCATAATAGTATTTGTACTATGTGGTAAAAATCTATCTATTAGTTTAATGTTAGAAGACAACTATGAAAAAACACATTATGTAAATGATTTATATGATTCTAAAGAATTAAACTATCGTTTAGCTCTTAATAAAAATGAACAAAAAATTTACGATGAAATAATAAAACATATAATTAATTTTGATGAAACCTTCATTATAAATCTAACTGGTTTTAGATCAGACGAAGTATATGCTTCATTTAATAAAATATCTGATGTTTTTCAAGCCATAGGTATGGATCATCCAGAACTAATTCAATATGGAACATCTTCATTCCAAAAAAGACAAAAAGATACAGAAGTAACAATAACTATTAATTACACTATGTCTAAAGAACAGTATGAAAATAACATATTAGAAATAAAACAAATAATTGATGATGTAAAAAAAGAAACTAAAGATTTAACTGACTATGAAAAAGTAAAATACGTTTATGATTATTTAGGCAATAAAAATACTTATGGAGACATCCATGACATAAATGGACAATCTGCTTATTCAGCATTTTCAGATACTTTATCTCCAGTATGTGCTGGTTATGCCAAAGCATCCCAAATATTATTTAGAAATATTGGAATAAATTCATTACTGATATTTGGTGATGCTAAATACAATTTATTCATAGGAGATGCCCATGCTTGGAATAATGTTGAAATAGATGGTTTCTATTACATATATGATGTTACTTATAGTAGTAATGGTAAAGGAGTAAGTAAAGAAGCCTTCTACAATGGTTTCTTAAAAAATGATACTTCTAATTATGAACCATGGAACAAAAAAACATCTGCCTTTATTAATGGATTAAAATATAAAGGAAAATATGACTAACAAAAAGAACGCAAGTTCTTTTTTTATTATAAAAAAATATACTTTTACTAGGTGATATAATGCATAGAAAACTAGATAAAGTTCTTCTAACAACTGTAATAATTTTAGCTTTATTTGGACTTATAATGATATATTCAGCATCAAGTATTTGGGCTGAATATAAATTTAATGATAGTTTTCACTATGTAAAATATCAAGGTATCTTTTTATTAGTATCAATAATAATTATGTTTCTAATTTCAAAAATTGATTATAGAATTTATTATGAAAAAGCCAATCTAATTTTACTTATATGTATTATATTATTAATACTAGTTCTAATACCAGGAATAGGTAGTATTAGAAATGGATCAAGATCATGGTTTGGTATAGGTTCCTTAGGTATTCAACCTAGTGAATTTGCAAAACTAGGTTTAATTATTTTTACATCTAAATATTTATCAAATAGTAATAATTATATAAAAAGTTTTAAAACAGGAGTATTTCCAATACTTATGATAACTTTAGTTATCTTTGGGCTGATAATGCTTCAGCCCGACTTAGGTACAGGAGTAATATTAGTTATGTCAATTATTTCACTTTTATTTATTGCTGGAGTAAATATGAAATTCTTTATCTTAGGCGGAATAATAGGAGTAATTGGTGTAATAGTCTTAATTATAATTGCACCATACAGAATGGATAGAATAACATCATTTATTAATCCTTGGAATGATCCGCTAGGTACAGGATTTCAAATAATTCAAAGTTTATATGCTATAGGTCCAGGTGGCTTACTAGGCACAGGATATTTAAACTCCATACAAAAACATTTTTATTTGCCTGAGCCACAAACTGACTTTATATTTTCTATAATAGCAGAAGAATTTGGTGTAATGGGAGCAGTAATAGTAGTAGGTTTATTTTCAATAATCTTAATTAGAGGAATAACTATCTCAACTCATACCAAAGACACCTTCTCAAAGTATTTATCATTTGGAATGCTCTTTCAAATGATGTTTCAAACCTTAATGAACTTAATGGTAGTAATAGGAATGATACCAGTAACAGGAGTAACCTTACCATTTTTATCATATGGGGGTAGTTCTTTACTTATATCAATGATAAGTATTGGAATACTACTAAATATTTCCAGATATGCAAATTAAAGAAATTTCAGAACTATAGACAATCAAATCAAAAATAATGTTATAATAAAAGCATAAGGAGTTATATATGATAGATTTACATACACATACATGTGTGTCTGATGGAACAGATACACCTAAAGAAATTCTAACTAATGCTGAAACAACAAAATTAGAAATATTATCAATAACTGATCATGATACAACTGAAGGATACAAAAATATCAAAGAACTTAGAAAACTTTTTTCTGGAATAATAATTCCAGGTGTTGAACTAAAAGCATTCTATGATGGTATTCCAGTTGAAATATTAGGTTATGGAATTGAGCCATCAAAAATAAATGTTAATAGAGATAATGTCTTTGAAATGCAAATAGATTGTTTAAATGAATTTAAAGAACGTGGTCGAAAACTAGGATTAAAGTTTGATGAAAACATTGAAGTATCAAAAACTGACTCTAGAAGAAAATATGCCTCATTTACATTTGCTGATGAATTATTAAAACATAAAGAAAATGAAAGTATTATTTTATCTATCGGACCAATGTTTACTCAAACAGAATTTTATAGAATTCATGCCAGTAATAAAAAGAGTATATTTTATTATGATGAAAGTAAGTTTGGAATATCTATTGAAGAAGCAATTGATATGGTTCACAATGCTGGTGGATTAGCATTCCTTGCTCATCCACTATTGTATCCTTATGATAAAGATAAGTTTGAAGCTGTAGAAGATATAATAAAAAAATATGACTTAGACGGAATAGAAGTAGAATATCCATTATTTTCAGAACCAGACAGAAATAAATTAAAAGAGTTGGCCAAGAAATATAATAAGTACACATCCGGCGGAACTGATTATCACGCTAAGAATAAGCCTAATATAGAATTAGGAACTGGAATAAATAACAATATGAATTTAGATAAAACACTTATTGAAGACTGGTTAGATAAAGTAACAACTATTTAGAGGTGATAATATGAATATAGAATTAAAATCATTACTTTTAACAAGATATAATCCAGATAAGCATTTAGCATTAAAAGAAGAATTGGAAAGTGGAGAATCCCACTCTGACTTTATTCATCAAGTAGGAGAGCGTCTAGAAACATCTAAAGATAATGATAGAACTATTTATCAAAGTGCCTTTGTTGTAGAAGATTTAGGTACTCCAGTAGGATATTTATTTATCTCAAGTATGGTTCGTGATGAAGTATTCTTAGAATATGCAGTTTTAAAAGAAGAAAGAGGTAAAGGATATGGTAGTGACATTGTTAGAGAAACAACTGACTACTTATTCCAAAATCATAATATTAGAAGCATTAGATTAGATATCGACCCAAGCAATAAAAATAGTATTAATGCTGCAGAAGCAGCAGGATACTCGGTTGATGAAGAAGAATTTGCCTCACGTAATTTTACTGGAAGAATGCAATTTGTAAAAGATAGTGAATATTACGTATCAAAACGTAGATCTGGTAAATAATTTGCAAATTTTTAGTTGCATACTAAAAATGCAACTAAAAGTTGCTATAAAAATAATTAATAATATTATAGACTTAATGCACGAAGGAGGAAATAGTCTAATGAAGTTCGGAGATAATTTAAAATTAATTAGAAAAAATAAAAAAATGTCACAAGAAGAATTAGCAGAAAAAGTAAATGTTTCTAGACAAAGTGTTAGCAAGTGGGAAACAGGTGAAGCCCACCCAGAAATGAATAACATTTTAGAACTATGCAAAATATTTAATTGTAAGATTAATGATTTAGTTCATGAAGATATGAGTGATATTTCTTCATTAGATGAAGAGATAGTTATGAAAGTAGCTAAATTAAATGAGAAAAAACAAAAACAAGTAAAAGCATTAAGTCATACAATAAGTTTAATAGGAATGATTGGAAGTATAGTTCTTAAAGTTGCAATAGCATTTGTTGCTGCATCAATGATACTTATGCCATATATAGCAGCAAACATCAAAGTAACAGAAGATAAAGTAACTATTACTAATGATAATATTAAAGTAATCGATAACAAAACAATAACTCTATATGGAATTGCAACAATAGGAGTAGATGAAGAAGTATCAGAAGAACAACTTCTTGAGATATTTGATAATCATTCTAAAACAGAATTACTAATAATATTTGAACTAGGTTCAGTTGTTTTAATTGCATCACTAGTATTAACAATCATTGTTTTAAATAATGTTCAAAAACTATTTAAAAACATTGAAGATGGTGATACACCATTCACTTTAGATAATGTAAGTATTATTAAAAAAATATCATATTATCTAATTGCAGCTATATTAGTAATGCCAATTTCAGATATATTAATTAATCAAATAATTGCTCAAAATGAAACATCATTTATTGACTTAATGACAATTCTAGAAATTCTAATTATCTTTAGTATGTCATATATTTTTGAATATGGTTATGAAATACAAAAAGATTCAAAAGGAATTATGTATAATGAAAAAGAAGCAGAGTAATCTGCTTTTTTTATGATATAATTAGATAAAATAGGAGAGTAGTTATGAATAAAGAATTAATTATAAAAAAGGCTAAAGAAAAATTTACTGGAGAACTTTTAGATATTGTCTTAAAACAAATAGATACTTATTTTGAATTAAAAGATTCTACCTATCAAGTAAATCATAATTATAAAGTGAATGACCAAGTAGTTTTAAATAAAAATAATTTACTACATGGTATTGGTAAACATATAGATTTAATTGAAATGTTTTCAAAAAGAGGTATAACAAGCCCTGATTTCTTTGATACAAGCATTAATCATGCCTTTAGTTATACCGCAGCGTTCTGGAACGTAAAAGGAGAAATTTCTCTCCAAGAATATATTGAAAATTATAGTGGAATTGTTGCAAAAGTAAATGATGAATATTGGCAAGTTCCATATAAACATTTAGATGAATTTGTAGAAGTTTTAAAAGACGTTGATCACTGGTCTTGGACAGCTGAATCATCTATGGAAATAAGATTTATGCCCTCACTTGCCAAGAACATAAATCAAGTGGCATTTATTGTAAATACAGAACATGAATTAACACAACGATTAAGACAAAATAGTGTTTTCAAAGAACCATTTAATAAAGAGTATGCCTATGAATTTTTAACAAACAATTCTAATAGTAAAGAGAAATTCCTAAAAGAAGGATTTAAAGAAGATTTCTTCTTACGTGCAGATTACTTAATATTTGGTTTACCAGCTAATACTATTGAGGGTATATTAGTTGGAAGAGAAGTTGAAAATAATCAACAACACCTAACTACATTAAAAACTCTATTCCCAAATTGTTATATTTGTAACTTAGATGGAAAAGTCATTAAAGAATAAAAGTTTATTTCAAAAATAAACTTTTTTATTTTCTTCAATACTTTTATGATATACTTAAATTAATAATAAGGAAGGAGTAAAATATGTTAAATAAAATATTTAAATTAAAAGATAATAAAACAACAGTTGCAACAGAATTAATTGCAGGTTTAACTACATTTATGGCAATGTCCTATATTATTTTCGTAAACCCTGCAATTTTATCTCAAACAGGAATGGACTATAATTCAGTTTATGTTGCAACAATTCTAGCATCAATGATTGGAACATTTATCTTAGGTGTAGTTGCTAATGTTCCATATGTTCAAAGTGCCGGACTTGGCTTAAATGCCTTGTTTACTTATACTATTTGTGGAACTATGGGCTTTACTTGGCAACAAGCTCTAGCTATGGTTTTTATCTGTGGAGTAATTAATGTTTTAATAACTCTAACAAGTGTAAGAAAAAAGGTAATTAAAGCCATACCTCCATTTATGCAAGATGCAATCACAGTAGGAATTGGTTTATTTATAACATATATTGGAGTAAAAAGTGCCGGATTAATTGAATTTGCAGTTTCAGCTGTAAATAATGGTGTGGCAAACGCAGCAGACGTTGTGCCACAACTAGCAACATTCTCCACAAAAGAAATAATACTTGCAGTAATAGGTATTATCATAACTGCAATATTAGTATCTAAAAAAGTAAAAAATTCATATTTATTATCAATTATCATAACTACAATAATTGGTCTATTCATAGGAGTAACTGAATTACCAGATTTCGCAAATTATTCAGTAATTCCATCAATAAAATCAACTTTCTTACAATTAGACTTTGCCGGATTATTTACTGCTAAAGCAGGACTTATTGTAATATTTATGACAATCTTTACTTTAATTATTTCTGATTTATTTGATACAATTGGTACATTTATTGGTACTGGTAAAAAATCAGGAATCTTTAAATTAGATGAAGAAGGTAATATGCCAAAGAATTTAGAAAAAGCTCTAGTATGCGATTCCTCAACAACAATCATTGGTTCATTACTTGGAACATCAAATGTAACTACATATGTAGAAAGTAGTGTAGGAATTGATGCTGGAGGAAGAACAGGACTAACAGCAGTATCAGCAGCATTATGTTTTGGTATTTCCCTTTTCTTAGCACCAATAGTTGCATGCGTACCAATGGCTGCAATTGCTCCAATTCTAATCTTTGTAGGAATTTCTATGATTGAAAACATTGTTAAAATAGATTGGAAAGACATGTTAATGGCAATACCTGCATTCTTTATAATTGTAATGATGCCATTATCATATTCCATCACAACAGGTATTCAATTTGGATTTATTCTTTATGTAGTAGTTAATTTAGTAAATAAAAAAGGAAAAGAAGTTTCCCCAATTATTTATGTATTTACGATTCTCTTTATAATAGATTTTATTTATAAAGCTCTAAGTTAAAAATATCAAGTAATTGATATTTTTTTCTTTCTCACTAAAAGTATGGTATAATGTAAGGACCGAAAGAGGTGAGAGTATGGAAAAAGTTATTGATAATATCCATTTCAAAAGAATTGGATACTTTAATTTATATTTAATTAAAGGTACAACTGGAGATATCTTAATAGATACAGGTTTTATCTGTATGAAGAAAAAATTGAAAAGATGGTTAGATAAACATAATGTAAAATTAATAATTTTAACTCATGCTCACATCGATCATATTTGGAATGTTGCATATTTAAAAAAACTATATAATTGCGAAGTAGCAATTTTTAAAGATGACTTAAAAAATATTGATAATAGTATTATTAATTCTAAACCTCTAAACAATAAATGTATTTTATGGACTAAATTATTAAATAAATGTATGAAAACATTTGTGGCCAAACCCTTTAAAGTAGATTATCTTCTTAAAGATAAAGAACAAATTAATAAATATGGAATTAACTTAAAAATACATCACCTACCAGGCCACACTAAAGGTGGAATAGCTATTTCTTATGATGATTGTTTATTTGTTGGTGATGCCTTAGTCAACAGATTTAAAGTAACCCCAGCATATCAAAATCAAAATACCAAACAAGCTCTAAAAAGTGTCGAGAAAATAAAAAAATTAAAGCCAAGAATAACTTTCTTAGGACATGATAAAGAAGTTCCATTAGAAAAATTATTAAACGATCTAAAATAAACGTCTATTGACAAAAACTAAAATTAATTATATTCTTAAACCAAGAAGGAGAATAAAATTATGAATAAATATTCTAATAACTTAAGAAGACGTTTACGACGACGCTTGGGGATGAAGTAATAACTTCGGATACAAGCGGTTTTACAGTGGCTTGTATCGTTATAGAATATTTTAATAATAAATAAACCTATAATCTATGCAAGCCCTGCATAGATTTTTTTAATGAAAGAAGGAAAGTAAAATGAAAGAAAAAATAACAAATGAAATATTAAATAATACATGTAAATTAATTAAATATAAAACAATAAAAGAAAACTATCAAGAATTTGATAAAGCTTATGAATTTATCAAAAAACAACTAAAAAAATATCATATTAAGGAATATATAATTAATAATTATAAAAACTTAGTAATCTCAAATACTATAGACACAAATCTAGATATAATAATTTGTGCTCATCTAGATGTAGTACCTGCAGAAAGTTATATACCCCGTTGTCTTAGATAATGAATTATACGGTAGGGGATCAATTGATATGAAAGGACAACTTTCTACAATTATTTCACTTTTAAAACACAACAATACAAGTAAAAAAATAGCTTTTATAATTACAAGTGATGAAGAAATAGGCGGCTACTGCTGTAAAGAAATATTAAAAGATTATAATGCTAATCTAGCTGTTATTCCTGATGCTTCTTCTAACTTTAATTTAGTAGTTGAAGAAAAAGGCTTACTTCAGTTAGAACTAACTGCCTATGGAACAACAGCTCATGCATCAGAACCATATAAAGGAGATAATGCTATTTTAAAACTAATTAATCTTTATAATGAACTATTAGAAATATACCCAATGCCAAAACATAATGAATTTAAAACAACAATAAATTTATCAAAACTAAATGGTGGCACAGCCACAAATATGGTACCTGGACTTGCTACTATGACTTTAGATATTAGGTTTGAAAAAAGCGATTCAGTAGAGTCAATACTAAATAATATTTACAAATTAAAAAAAGATATAAAACTAAAAGTATTAGACCAAGGTCCAGTTTTTCAAGTAAATGAACAATTACCAATAATGCAAGAATTTATAAATAATGCCGAAAAAGTATTAACAGAAAAAATTATTATTGAAAAATGTGTAGCAACATCAGATGCTATTTACTTTAGTGAAAAAAACATTCCAACTATTTTAATGAATCCCAAAGGTGCCTATTGGCATGGGCCGAATGAATATGTAGAAATTGAAAGTTTATATACTTTATATGAAATCTTCAAGACATTACTTTAACTAAATGTTATAATTGTAATAGGTGATAATATGAAATATGAAGATATAACTACGCCACAAGAACTTTTAGAGTGGATGTATAACATTACTTATGGTTATCAAGGTAAAACCAAACTCTATAAATATGATGATGAAAATTTTGATGAAGACTGGTTTGATGAATATATATTGGAAGAGCCAACATCTTTAATAAAAACAAAAGTAGGAAATTGTTGGGATCAAACTGAACTTGAAAGGTATTGGTTTACATCACACAACTACAAAGTAAAAACAATATATGAAATGGTAAATTTACCATATGAGAATCCTTATCCAACTCATTCGTTTTTAATTTATCAAGATGAAAATAATAATTGGAATTGGTTTGAAAACTCAGACTTTAATAATAGAGGAATTCATACTAAACAAACAGAAAAAGAACTTATTGAATATCAATTAACTAAATATAAAAAATTCTTACAAACATTTAATATATCTTCTACTGAATTAGAAAAAATAGTCATTAAAGAATTTGAAAAACCAAAAGCAAACTGTTCAGCCGAAGAATATATAAATCATGTATTAAATTCAAAAGATTATAAAGGAGAGTAACATGGAATTTATTGAAGAAATTAAAAAGTTAGAAAATACATATCAACATAGTGAAGAATTTATTATAACAGAAGGAACTTCCCCAATAATAATTACAAACATTCCTAAAAAAGATAGTAATGAGTTATCAGAACAATATACGCGTGCTATCGCAAGATTTGTTGCTGCTAATACAAACTCAACATATCTAGTTAAAACAAAAGATAGAATTGCATATTCTGAAGAAGAACTAAAAAATAAATTAACTTCTCTAATAGAAAAAAATAAAGTAACAATACTTATAAATCTATCAAATACTACTGAAGAAAATGATATAGTTTATGAATTTCCAAACATCACAGAAAGTAACTATTCAATACTAAAAGAATTAGAAGATGCTTTTCATGAAGCGGGAATTACCAATGACAAACAAATAGAATCAAAATTAGACTTTAAAGAACTAAATATAGATGTAATAAACATTGGTATAAATGAAAAATGTCGTAATATAGATAATCCAGATAAATTAAATATGATATGTATTGCCTTAATAAATTATATTAAAATGTATACTAATTACACAGATTAATAAAAGGAGGGATAAGGTTGATTCAAGATAAAATAAATGCTATTAAAATAACAGAAACAAAAATCAAAAATATTATCAAAAGAATTGAAGAACAAACAAATAAATTATCAAAAGAAAAAAACTATGATAATCAATTAAAAATAATAGAATTAATATGTAAAGATAGAAATAAATATCTAACATATTATTGGACTAGCTACATCGGATATCTAAAAAATATTAAAGATGAAAAGTATCTAAAATCAGAAACAATTATGGCTAAATATGAAGGTGAATATAATAATGCAGTCTATAAGTTTTTTGAAACAATAGATAGTATTAAAGAAAAAAATCACATAGTAAAAAATTATGGAAAAAGATTTATTAACTTAGCTCATAATCAAAAACTATTATTATCTGATAGAACAGATTTATTTGAAGAAGAATTATCTCTTCGTAAAGAATATAGAAAAGTTTTAAATAATATTCGTATAAATTTTAATAATGAAGAATTATCATTAATAAAACTAAATAAATATCTTCAAGATCCTAATGAAGAATTAAGAAAAGAAGCATATGATAAAAGATATGAGGCTTTATTAAATGTCTCAAATGACTTAGAACAAATCTTTAATAAACTATTAGAAGTAAGACAAAAAATTGCACTATCAGCAAACTTTAAAAATTACACGGACTTTAGTTTTATTAAAATGAATAGAGTAGACTACACAGAAAAAGATTTAAGAATATTTAAAGATGCAATTCATAAATATTTTGTTCCATTGGCTGAAAAACTAAAAACATCACAAGCCAAACGTCTTAATGAAGAAACCTTGTCATATTATAATGCATCATTCTTATTTAAAGATGGAAATGCTAAAGCTAAATATGATCTAAATGGAATCCTTACTGAATTACAAAAGATATTTACTGATATAGATAAAGAATACGGAAAATTATTTAAATTAATGTTAGAAAATAATTTAATTGATTTAGAAGAAAGAGAAAATAAAAGTGCTGGAGGAATAGCAACATTCTTACCAGAACTAAAAGTTCCAATCTTTATTAAAAGATATATGGATAATTCTCAAAACTTTATAGCCATTACTCATGAATTTGGTCATTCACTACAACTATATTTAAATAAAGATAAACTTCTTCATGAAAATAGATGGCCAACGTTTGATATATGTGAAATACATTCAACTACAATGGAACTATTAGTAAGTGAGTATGTAGAAAGAATATATAAAGAAGATACTAATAAGCATTTAATAACGCATTATACAAATTTAATAGAAATTTTAATTCGTACTTCAGCGGTTGATGATTTTAAAACAATGATTTATAATGGAAATATAAAAGATTCCAAAGAAGTAAATGAAATATGGAAAAGTATTTCTAAAAAATATTATCCAAGTATTAACTATGAATTAGAATATTTCAAAAATGGAATCACGTGGCAAGCAGACATAAATAGGATAGATGATCCATTTTATGGAATTGATTATGCTCTTGCCACAATTTATGCTTTATCTTTTTATCAAAAATATAAACAAGATAAAAAACTGGGTTTAGAAATCTTTACAAACTTCTGTAAAGATGGTGGCGAAATTTCTTTCAAAGAAATTGCCACAAAATACAATTTACTAAGTCCTTTTAACGAGCAAGACTTAATTGAACTTTCAAAGTTTTTAGAAAATTTATTAACAAAATTATTTTAATATTAATAATATGTTAATAACATATTGACAAAAACACAAAAATATAGTATAATTATAGTCATGTTGAGAGGGAGTAGTCCTTAAAGGTTATAATACGTCATCAAGGTATTCTAAAAAATCCCGTATTATAAAAAGTATTAACAATAATTTGGACGAGACTTTTACATTAATGTAAGAGTCTCGTTTTTTGTTTTTGTAGAGCTCTCCCAAATGTAAAATATTTCTCTCACAGATTTTGTTACAAACAAAATGTAAAAAACAAAATATACATTTTTTAAAACAAAAGGAGGAATATTTTATGGAAAAGAAAATCGTTTTAAAAAGTATAAAACCTGAAGAATATGGAGATGTAGAAGTAACTTGTCGTGTTATTGAAAATGCTGATATTAATGCTTACTTAGCAACAATACCAGAAGAAAGAAGAATTCGTGCTACAAAAGTAGCTCCAGTTGAAGCTAAACCTGGTCAAGTTGGAGAAGAAGTTCACACAGTTTTATTAACTGAAAGAGATGGTAAAGTGTATATTTTAAGTGAAGAGGATAACACAGTTAGACAACGTGAAGTTGAAGGACAAATGTGTAGTGATATGATCATTACAAACATTCACTCAACTTCAAATGAACGTTATGTAGTAAAAGCTGACAAATTCCTTAGAATGTACGTTCCAAATGAAGATGGAACTTTCACACCACAACCAGATGAAAGAGAATTAGTACAAGTAGATGAAGATATTATTATCAAAACATCTTGGGGTAGTGACGCAGTATGTTTAAAAGGATCATATATTGTAATCTATAATGCTGAAGAAAATGACTTCAACACAATTGAACAAGGTGCAATGAAATCTACATATAAAGTAACTTCATCAAAACAAAAAAAGTTAAGCTAACCTAAATAGCTAACAAAAAAAGGAGTATCGTAAGATACTCTTTTTATTTTGACAAAATTCAACCATATGACTTGCTAGAATGAAAATGAAAGGAGAAATTATGAATAAAGATAGACGAAGTAAATCATTAATAATAGTGGCACTAGCCCTAACGTTAATGGTTCTAACAGTAGGATTTGCAGCTTTTTCTGAAACTTTAAGTATTTCATCTAGTGCCACAGTTACACCAAATGAACAAGACTTTAAAATAACGATTTATGGTTTTAATAGTCTAGATGCAGTATTAGATTTTGAAATGAATGGAACTGTTAATGATGCTGACTTGTCCACAACACTTTCTTATCCATCACCATCAGGAACGGGCATTACCGGAACAACAGCCCTTATTGATAATTCAACACATACTATTAGTAACATTAGTGTCTCGTTAACAAAACCTACAACTGAGTTAGCTTATTATTTTGTAGTAAAGAATGAAGGAAAATATGATGCTTATATAGACCTATCTTCTTATGAAGCAAACGATGGTGAATATCTAATTATAAATCCCGGTACATGTGTAGCTGGTAAAGATACTACCGATTCTCTAGTACAAGCTACTTGTGAAAACGTTGTAAGAGCAATAGGAATAACTAACGCTGACAGAACTCCGCTAGAAAATAATGAAACTATTATGGAAATTCCTAAAGGAAAATATATTTATCTAGCATATCTAATAGGTTATATGGATACGGAAAATCTAGCAGATGGTCCATTCACAGTATCATTTGATGAATTACAATTAAGTTTTACTACTGCAAAATAAAAAAGAACTAATATAGTTCTTTTTATAATTCAATTTTCTTATCTACATCTTCATCTAATAATTTTGGATTTTCTAAGATATATTTAAGCATCTTTATTGATTTAGCAAAATATATTCCATCAGCAATTCTTTCATCTAAAGTAAAACCAATATCAACATACTTTTTATTATCTTCTTCTTGAATAACCCCGACTGTTGCAATGATAGAATTATTACCATAATTATTTAAATGATGATAACAACAATTTGCTTTAACACTACCTAAGTTAGAAAACATAACAGTCGTAAAGTTAATATCTCCATCACTTAAGAAACTAGGAAGAATACCATGATAATCTAACCATCTAACTAAACTCATCACAAGATTAAGTAACCATCTTGGAAACTTAGTTACAACACCTAAAATATCATTCATTCCATTTGAATTATCATTTCTTGTTTTAGAAACAATACTTAATACTTTCTCACTTAGGGTTTTAAGATTCATATTATTCTTAACATCCAAAATGATTAATCTTTCTTCAGCATTATCTTCCAATTTATTCTTAGCCACAAAGCCAAATAACATATTTGTTCGGTCATAATATCTTTGGCCAGAAATAAATCTATTTAATAAAGGTCGATTATAAACTGTTTTAGCAGTAGCAGTTATTACCGCATGAAACAAAGTTATTTTTTCGTGTTTTTCTTTACCTTCATTGATTTTATCTAAATACTTTAATAAATTAGTAACATCAATTCTTTCAACATAATATACTTCTGCTTCAGTTCTTTTCTTCATTAAGAATGGCATAATCCCATGAACAGAATCAACATTCTTAACTCGTACACAATTTTTTCTCATTGAAAACACCTCATATACATAAATTTTATCATTTCTAAAAAAACTATACAAGTGTCAAACGTTTTGTCAATGTATTGTAAATTAGACAAGTATCTTAATTCATCAAATAAAAATTATGATAAACTATAATAGTAATATAAAGGATAGGGGCATATTTATGAGAATAGGAATCGACATAGATGATACAATTACAAACTCATATAAAGAAATATTTGAACAAATAGGTAAATACTATAATGTTAATAGTTATTATCTAATCGAAGAAGGATATAAATATGAAGATGTATCACGTGATAATGAAAATTTTCCAAATTATAATAATTTCTGTCGTACTGTTGTAGAAAATCTCTTAAAGACTGTTTCTATTAAACATGGTGCAAAAGAAATTATAAAAAAACTTCAAGATGAAGGAAATGAAATAATTCTAATTACTGCACGTGATTATGAAGAATTTTCTGCACCATACGATATTACAAGACAATTCCTAAAGGATAATAACATTTCTTATAACAAACTATATATTGGAATAAAAGAAAAAGGACGTTTCTGCAGAGAAAATAATATAGATGTATTAATTGATGATAGTATAACTCATTGTCGTTCTGCTAAAGAAAACAATATACCACACTTATTATTAGATAATACTTTTAATAGAGATGTTCAAGGATTAGATCGAGTATATGGTTGGTATGATACATATAACGCTTTACAAAACTTAAAAAATGCTAAGACACAAGAATCATAGATTCTTGTTTTTTGTTGAAACAACAAGAAATTTATAGTATAATATGACTCATCAAAGAAAGGGGTTAGTAAAATGCCAATGATCAGTAAACTTGAATTAGCAAATGATTTAATCAACGGTAGATTTGTTCATTATACCGATCATTATAGTTTTCAAAGACTATATCCCTTTTGTAATGAAAATGTATCTGGCTATATGGACTTTCTAAATTTAGAAGGAAAATCAGTTTTAACAGTAGGTTCATCTGCCGATCAAGCAATAAGTGCTATTGCTAGAGGTTCTAAAGATATAACAGTATTAGATATTTGTCCTTTCACAGAAGATTATTTTTATCTAAAAAAATCAGCTATTGAAACTATAGATAAAAAAGACTTTGAAAGATTACTATTTTATAAAGATTACCCACGTACTTTTAAAAATAATAGACATCCATTCGCTTTAAAAGATTATCCAGAATTATTAGCTCATCTTCAAACTCAGAATGAAGAATCTCATAATTTATGGTTAACTTTATCTAATACATATAGTGGTGAAATAATAAGAAAAAATCTTTTCACACAAGACGAAGAAAAACCATCTGTCACAAGACAATTAACTGACTATTTAAAATCAGAAAAAACTTATTTAAAAACTCGAGAACGTCTAGCTGGTGTAACACCACACTTTATAAATGCTAATATTACACATGGTATACCAACAGATAAAAAATTCGATACCATTATTTTATCCAATCTAACTACTTATCTAAATCTAGAAGAAATAGAAAGATTATTAGATTCTCTAATTCCACACCTTAACGATGGTGGACAAATAATGTTAGGCTATATGTATCGTACTGATGAATATTCAACATATCAAGAAGAGTGGGATGTTATATACCATATAGATAAAATAAAAGGATTAAATCCTGATATTGAAGTTAAATCATTCCAAGGTGTCAAAGGGGTATTATTTGAAACACCTCATATGAAAGATGCCGTATATGTATATCAAAAGAAAAGATAAATTATGTTATAATACAAAATAGAGGTGATTATATGAAACATATAGTTATAGTTGGTGGAGGAGCAGCAGGTCTAGTTTCTGCTATTTATGCTAAGACACCTAATAATAAAGTAACAATTGTAGAAAGAAATTCTTCTTGTGGTAAAAAGATTTTAGCAACAGGAAATGGTAAATGTAATTACTGGAATAGTGATCAAAATCCAAATCACTACCACAGTTCAAATAATGAACTATTAAAAGAAATAATCACAGATGAGTTAAAAATAGAAGCCTTAAATTTCTTTAATAACTTAGGAATTGTACCTAAAATAAAAAATGGTTACTATTATCCATTTTCTAATCAAGCAACTACTATTAAAAACGCCTTATTAAGAGAAGTTGCAAAAAAACAAATAGAAATAAAACATGATTTTTTAGTAGATAAAATTTTAAAGCAAGATAATTACTTTATCATAGAAGGAAATAATGAATCTATTAAAGCTGATAAAGTAATTCTTGCTACTGGGTCATGTGCATCACCAAAAACAGGCTCTGATGGTATCGGTTACAAACTATTAAGAAGATTTAATCACAACATTATCGCACCATGCCCAGCTTTAGTTCAACTAAAAACAACAGGTAGTTATTTAAAAGAATGGTCTGGAATAAGAACCGATGTTACTGTTTCATTATATGAAAATAATACTTTTATTAAAGAAGAATCAGGAGAAATTCAATTAACTGACTATGGAATTAGTGGTATATGTGTATTTAACTTAAGTAGATTTATCTCTCGTGGTTTATTAGATAATAAAAAAGAAGAAGTATCAATTAATTTCTTACCATTCATAACTAATAAACCACATGAGTACTTATCTAATCTTTTCAATAATTCTAATTCCATAAAATCTCAATTAGAAGGAATATTAAATAATAAGTTAGTTTCCGTCATACTAAGAGAAGCAAAAATAAACGAAAACACTTCATTTAATAACTTATCAGAACAAGAACAAAATAAACTAATTGAAAAACTAATTGATTTTAGAGTAACAGTTATCGCAACGAATGATTTTGATCAAGCGCAAGTTTGTTCTGGTGGTTTACCACTAACTGAAATTAATACTAAAACTCTAGAATCAAATTTAGTTGAAAACTTATATATTGTTGGAGAGTTATTAGACGTAGATGGGGACTGTGGTGGATATAATTTAGGTTTTGCTTGGATGAGTGGAATTATTGCCGGAAAGGATTGTTCTAAAAATGATTAGACTAAGACAATTAAAATTAAATATTACTTCAGAACAAAATCTAAAAGAAAAAGTAGCTAAAGTATTAAATATACCAGTCACTGATATTATAGATTTAACTATCATTAAAAAATCACTTGATGCTAGAAAAAAAGATAACTTATTCTATGTCTATGAAGTAGATGTAAAAACAAACTTAGAAGATAAAATATTGAAATATAATAAATCACAAGATATCTTTATATCACCAAAAGAAGATTATATATTTCCAGTACAAGGTCCATATTTAAAAGATGGAAAAATAATTATTGTTGGAACAGGACCTGCTGGTTTATTCGCTGCTTATATTTTAGCAGAGCAGGGAATAAAACCAGTTATTATTGAAAGAGGAGAAAAAGTAGAAGACAGAATCACTACCATTGAACATTTCTGGGAGACCGGAATTTTAAATCCAAATTCAAATGTTCAATTTGGAGAAGGTGGAGCAGGAACATTTTCAGATGGAAAACTTAATACCTTAGTTAAAGACAAAATGTTTAGAGGTAAAAAAGTCTTCGAAATATTTGTAGAAAATGGTGCTCCACAAGAAATAATGTATGAGAATAAACCACATATTGGAACAGACATTCTTCGTAAAGTCATTATCAATATACGTAATAAAATTATTTCTATGGGTGGTGAGTTTCACTACAATACTTGTTTAACTAATATAAATATTGAAAATAATCAACTAAAGAGTATTGAAATAAATAATAGCCAAACAATACCTTGCAATCATTTAGTTTTAGCAATTGGTCATAGTGCCAGAGATACCTTTGAAATGTTATATAACAAAAACATTGAAATGAGTGCTAAACCTTTTGCAGTAGGAGTAAGAATTGAACATCCTCAAGAAATGATTAATATAAGTCAATATGGTGAGAAGTTTCATAAACTTCTACCACCAGCTAGTTATAAGCTAACTTATACAACAAAAGATAATAGAGGAGTATACTCATTCTGTATGTGTCCTGGCGGATATGTTGTAAATGCATCTTCTGAAAATAATCGTTTAGTAGTAAATGGGATGAGTAATTATAAAAGAGACACTGCTAATGCTAATAGTGCTTTGGTAGTAACAGTAAGTCCAAAAGATTTTGGATCTCATCCGTTATCTGGAATAGCCTTTCAAAGAAAATTAGAAGAACAAGCATATCTTTTGGGAAAAAGTCATATTCCTTTACAACTATATAAAGATTATAAAAGTAATAAAACCACAACATCTTTAGGAGATATAACTCCATCTATAAAGGGTACATATAGTTATTCAAACTTAAATGAATTATTTCCAAATTATATTAATGACTCATTACAAGAAGCTATTGAATACTTTGGTAAAAAGATAAATGGATATAATCGTGATGATGCTATTCTATTAGGTGTAGAAAGTAGAACATCATCTCCAGTTCAAATAAAAAGAGATGAAGATGGATTATCAAGTATCAAAGGAATCTATCCATGTGGCGAAGGTGCTGGTTACGCTGGAGGTATTACAACAGCAGCAATGGATGGAATAAAAACAGCTGAAAATCTTGCTAAAATAATTAAAATAAAAAAAGACTAATTGTTAGTCTTTTTTTATTTGTCTTAGTATTGTTTGACAAAATCGAACAAATGTGGTATAATGTACACACTTAAGAGGGGGAGTATAAAATGGGAAGTTTAAATATTAATTGGAAAAGAGTATTAGCTGGAGGATTAGCAGGACTAATTCCTTTTACGTTTGCCGGTTGTAGTCAGTCTAAAGAAGGAGAAATGGTTACAAACAGTATTGGTTATTCACACGTTAGAACGTTAGACCAAATGGGCCTAGATGAAGACCGTTTCGCAGTAATCGATATTGGTGACCACAATACAGTTGGAACAACATTTCAACGAACTAAACTAAAAATGTTAAATGAAAAGGGTGTATGTCTAGGTGTTGTTATTTCAAGTGACTCCGAAGATGAAGCAGGAATCTATGATGACGTTGAATATGCCAAAAGTATTGTAAGAGATTATGAAGTAAAATTCCCAGTTTATTTAAATATTGATGATATTATTACTAACGACAATCTTAATAATGAAATGAAAACTAAACTAATTAAAAACTTCTTAGAAAAATGTGCTGCCAACAATATTTATGTTGGATTACATGGTACAGACACAAACCTTTGTCGTGTAAAAGAATATTGTAAGATAACAGGATTCGATGCCTTAGTTGTAAAAGAAAAAGATGAAATTACATATGATGGACCATATACAATATATCAAGATTTAGATGGTACATTATATTCTTCATTAGACTTAGAACAAGTAATTTTAGGTAAAGGATTAAATGATGCCGAAAGTTTCGCTAATGATGGATCGTATACAATTTCTAGTGAAGATGAATTAACTGATGCAGCTTTACGTTGCGGTATGAGCGTAAGTGAACTTTTAGAGTTCAATGGACTAAGAAAAAAAGATATTGTTGAAGGTACAGTTTTAAGAATTCCATCTCAAATTAATACAACAGTTCCTCAAGGAGAAGAAACATATAAAGAATTAGGAAAACCATCAGTTGGTTGTGATATGTCATATGCTCAAGGAACAGATGTAGAATGGGATAAAATGGGAGACTACTTTGACTTCATTATCCTAAGAAGTAATATTGGATTAACAGAAGATGATTGTTTCGCAACAAATGCCCAACAAGCAGCACTAGCAGATGTTCCAGTAGGGGCATATTGTTTCAATGCATATAGTTCGGATGATTTTGAATCACATGAAGATTTTATTAAAAAGCAACAACAACAAGCTGACTATACTATATCAGTATTAAAAAATAAAAAAATTGAATACCCAGTATACCTAGATATTGAAGGTTTAGTAGATCAAACTACATATAAGAAAGAAGATGTACAATCTATGTTAGATATTTGGGTAGACACAATGACTAAGTCAGGATATCTTCCAGGATTATATTGTAATAATTCAACATTTAGATATTTATCTAATTGTGTAGATTATGATCTAGCTGAAAAACTTGAAGTGTGGATTGCTGGTGGTCCTCAATACTCATCTACAGAAGGAAATTGTAATGAACATGACCACATTTCATTAAGTGAAATTAAAGGTGTATCAGAAGAAGATAGAGAAAAAACAAATGCTACTATGTTCCAACGTACAAATATCGGAAGAGTAACTGACTCCGAAGGAAATGTAATTGCTGGAGATAGTAGAAACCACTTAGATATTAACTTATGTTTCGTTGATTACACAGATAAAGAAGCACTTGAACAAGCAGAAGAAGATGCTAAGTTTGCTATTAAAGAATTTAATAGAGTAGACTGGGCTGGTATTGGAATTAATGGTGCTACAGCAATAGCATCAATCGCCGCTATTGCTGGTGGTGTAATGCTAGCAATTAAGAAATCAAAAGAACACACAAGTATTAAAGTTAAACCAAAGAAAACACAAAAAGTAAAAGTTAAAGTAAAGCAAAAATAATAAAAGAACTATTCGAAAGAATAGTTTTTTTGATATAATATTATAAGAAAGAGGTGAACTATGGAATTAGTAAAAGACATATACGAAGCAAACTGCATTACCCATAGTGGAACAATGCACACTGATGATATATTTTCAACAGCTTTCTTAGATTTATATTTAGGAAATATTAAAGTTTTTAGAACAACAGATATCCCAGCTGATATAAGTGAGGATGTTATTGTTTATGACATTGGTCGTGGCAAATTTGATCACCACCAAGAAGATGCCTTAAAAAGAGATACAGGCATAACTTATTGCGGCTTCGGATTACTATGGAAAGAGTTTGGTCGTGATTTTCTAACAAAAAGAGGTATTGATAATGTAGAAGATGTTTTCAATACATTTGATAAAGATTTAATAGAAGCAATTGATGCTGACGACAATGGAGTATTCCCTAAAATAGAAGCATCATATAAAGTAAAAACATTAAGTGAAGTATTTAAACTATTTAATCCAGGATATAAAAGTGGTCAAAAAGAAAGCGACCAGTTTAAAAAAGCAGTAACTTTTGCCAAAGTAATTATTGAAGAAGAATTAGTAAGTGTTATTGGAAAAGTAATTGCTAAAGAGCAAGTATTAAAAGCCCTAGAGAAAAAAGAAAACCATACTTTATATTTAGATGAATATATGCCATATGAACAAACTGTTCTTACAACAGAATCTGCAGCAGATGTATATTTCGCAGTATATCCATCAAATAGAGGAGGTTACGGAATAAAAACAATTCCTATCTCACAAGAAGATCACACAAAAAGATTAGATTTTCCAGCAAGTTGGGCGGGCTTAGTTGATGAAGAACTAGAAAATGTATCGGGTATAAAAGGATTAAGATTTTGTCATTCAACTAGATTCTTAGCAACATGTGATACTTTAGAAACAGCCAAACTTGTCATTGAAAAAACACTAAATGAGTCAAATGACTGTCTAGAAGCAGAAAATATACTTGATTAAAAATCTTAAAAAATATATAATTTAGTACGTAAGCAAAAAGACTATCAAACTTGATAAAATAGAAGAGGTGTATTAATGTACTACAAAAACCTATATAGAAAAGAAATGATTAAGAATATAGTTATTGGTGGAATAATCCTATTTATTGCTGTATTCTCAACATATCATATATATTATTCATTTAATGATACAAAAGAAATTGATTATAGTTCTACATCATTAGATGTCACATTTCATGAAGAAACTGGAGAGGAATTAAATATCACAAAAATAACTCCATTACGTGATAATGTGGCTTTATCATCTGCTGATAGCCACACAATCACAATAACTAATAACTTAACTGAAGAAGTTAATTATAAAATAAAGATTGTTGATAATATAGAAAAGATTGAAGAACAAGATTGTAAAGGAATCACAATCCCACGCGAAGAAATCAGAGTTTCAATTAAAGCACCAGGTAAAAAAGTAAAAATATATAGCTTATCAGAAATTGAAGATGGTGTTTTACTATCACACAAAGCAAAAGCCTTAGAAGAAACAAAATATACAATAAGACTTTGGGTAAAAGATGAAACAAATATTAATGGAACAGATTACCATTATCATGGGTTAATTCAAGTAGTTGAAAATGATACAACACTAGCTGTTAAATAGAAAAGAGGAATCTTATGGATATAGATTTAAGTTTATTACATAGTGGTACAGTACCAGAAGTAGATATAACAAATACATATACGCTTACAAAAGAGTATTATGAAAATACTGGAGTACTAGAATTAAAAGACATAAAAGTAGAAGGAAAGATATATCGTGGAGCCGCAGAAGATGATATTGATGATTTTCAAGACTATGTTAATTGTAAAATATCAGGAACTATGATTATTGAGGATTCTATTTCTTTAGACCCTGTAGAGTATCCATTTTCGACAGAATATGATGATATTCTTGAAGAAAATTGCAAAAAAAATGAAAATACACTTGATATATTTCAGTTTTTGTGGGAGAATATTGTACTAGAGATCCCCTTACAGTTTACTAAGGTTAAAGATCTCAGTAAATTTCATGGGGATGGATGGAAACTGATTAGAGAAGATGAATTAACTGCTTCTAACAATCCATTTAGTGATTTATTAAAAGATTTTAAATAAAGAGGAGTGATAATATGATGAGATTAGACATTCAAATGTTCGCTGTTCCTTTCCGTAAAGTTTCAAAAACAAGAAAGAGAATGAGAAGAAGTCACAATGCTATGGAAGTTCCTGGTATGGCAAAATGTCCAAGTTGTGGTGAAATGATTAAACCACATAGAGTTTGTCCAAAATGTGGAAACTATAAAGGAAATAAAGTAGTAGAAGTAAAAGATGCTGAATAAGCATCTTTTTTTTGTTCTAGACAAAAAAACACTATAATGATAAACTTTATGTATAGTATAAAGATAGGTGAGTAAAATGAAGGTGTTTAAGAACAAAAAAGGGTTTACTTTAGTTGAATTACTTGTAGCAATCTCTATTATGGGAATTATTATGGTAATTGCCTTGCCACAAATAAGTAATATCCAACAAAGTAATAAAAAGACAAAATATAAAAAATATGCAGAGTCAATGCTATCAAGTGCTAAACTATATACTGATTCTTATACGGAAGATATGTTTGGAAACAATACAAGTGGATGTGTTGATGTCTTATATGCAGATTTAAAAGACAAGGATTTATTAAAAGACATTAAAGTAGATGGCTCAACTTGTTCATCAGAAGATACTTTTGTTAGAATAAGAAAAGCTAACGACCATTATTTTTATGATACATCTATATATTGTACAGATAAAAACAGAAAAGTTGTATATGATGAACGTTTAACACGCGGAGCATGCGAGGGCGAAGGACCAGATGTAGAGGGTCCAAAAATTAAAATCACTCCAAATTCTAAAGGTTGGACAAAAGGAACTGACGAAAAAATAACAATCAAGATTTGGGATGAATATGGAATGTTGGAAAATGCTAAAGTTCGTCTAACTTGGACAAAAGATGGAGTTGCTTATGGCACACCAACAGAAGTAAGTTTTAAAAATAAAAGATATGATGGGGAAAGTGAAGAAAATGCTATAAAGCATGAAATAACTGTTCCCCAAAATGAAACTGGAATATTTGTTTTAACAGTATCGCCAGTTGACGTAAGAGATTCTCTTGGTAATTACATCCTAACGAACGTAGTATCAGGAGAATATAAATTAGATAATCAAAAACCTATAATAACCGGACATACGAATGATAGTGATAGTGTATGGGTAAACAGAGATGTTAAAATAACAGCTCAAGCCGACGATTATTCTCGTTCGGGAATAAAGCAAATATATTATTACTATACAGAAACAGATAAAAAGACTGATTGGGATACTCAGAGTCCTAAGTCATCAGTTGTAGGAACATGGACAGCTGAAAGAAATCAAGAAGTATTTGTAATTGCTAAAGATTATGCTAATAATTACTCTGATCCAGTATCAGTAGGTTATGTAAAAATTGATAAGACAAAGCCAGAGGTATCTAATGTAACAAATACCAAAAAAAATACTTGGACAAATGGAAATGTAGCAATTACTGCAACTGCAGCAGACAAGGGAAGTATAAAATCTGGAATAGATGCATCTTATTACTACTACACAGAAACAGATAAAAAAACTGATTGGGATTCTGATAGTACAGCTACATCTATAAAAGGAACATGGTCAGCTGAAAGAAATCAAGAAGTATTTATAATTACTAAAGATAAAGCGGGAAATTATTCTGACCCAGTATCAGCGGGAAAAGTAATGATTGATAAAACAGAACCGGTTGTAACGGGAATAAGTAATCCAAAAAATGGAGTAAAAACAATTGCTGGATTACAAGTAACTCTATCAGGTGAAGAAAGAGGAACAACCGTATCTGGTATATCAAAATGGCAATACAAAGAAGGAAGCGGATCATGGACAGACATTGCTAACTCTGGTTATTCGCCATATGTTGATACATTTACACAAATAAGAGCTGCAACAACATTCTCATATAGAATTTGTGACGTAGCAGGGAACTGTTCTGATTCGCAAGACACAGTAGTTGAAATTGTAGAACCTTGTTCTTCAACAACCGCAGTTAATTGTGGTGCTTGGGCCTGGTCAGACTGTACAGCAACCTGTGGCGGTGGAACACAATATGAATCTCGAACATGTAGCTTAGCTTCAGCATATGATGAATCAATTTCTTGTCCAGGAACAACAACCCAAACTCGAAATGAAGGATATTCATGTAATGCACATGATTGTTGTGGATGGACATGGACTGACTGGGGTGAATGGGGTGGTTGTGATGCCACTTGCGGCTGGGGTAACCGATATAAATATGGAACAAAGTATAGCCACTATAATAATCAAGATTGTGGAAGCGATTCAACATATGAAGCTTGTGATGCAGGTTCTTGTGAACCACCACCACATGAACATGATTGGAATTGCCGAGACACACAAAGTCCATATGGGGTAAGTTTTAAATGGGATTGTACCGCAGGACATAAAGATCATACATCTGCATTCGGTATTGTGTGCTGTACATGTGGAGCTGCAAAAACATTTAGTGCAACATTATGGTGTCCGGACAATTATACTCCACCGGTATTTGGCGGGTAATAGGAGGATATATGAAAGTAAAAAAATTAATAATATTTTTAATAGTCATCTCCATATCATTAATTGGGATAGGAACAGTATATTCGGTTTATACAAAAGAACCAACAGAAAAAAAACAAATAGATGAAGAAGAAAAGTCAGATAAACCAACTGAGCCGAATGATCCTGAAAACCATAAAATAACAGAACTAAAAAGTGTTATAACTCCGGATAAAAAATTAAGATTAGGAACAACCAGAGTTTATGAATATGAAGGACTAACGGGAATGATGCTAAATATCGTTCCATTAGAAGACTTTGCAAATATCTATTTAAAAATAACAATGCAATTAGCAAAGTCAAAAGAAGATGTAGTTATTCACTTAGAAAACCTTCAAAAAGGAATCCAAGTAGAACGTGAAATTCAAACTCTAAATGATTGGTCTACGCTAAAATCTTGGTCTATAGAAATTATTCCAGAAGAAGAAGCAAAAAAAATATGGGATAGTCAAAGTAAAGAAAAGTCAACTGAATAAGTTGACTTTTATCTTTAATAAAAATAATTTAATTTGTATTATGGACAATAAAATCATAAAATGATAAAATTAAATAGTATAGAAAAAAGATAGGTGATATAGTGGCAAAGTTTAAAATTAAAAGTAAAAAGACAAAAACTAAAGGATTTACATTAGTTGAATTACTAGTAGCAATATCAATAATGGGAATAATATTGATAATTGCCTTACCTCAAATAAGTAATATCCAACAAAATAATAAAACAACAAAGTATAAAAAATATGCAGAGTCAATGCTATCAAGCGGAAAATTATATACAGATGCATATACAGAAGATATGTTTGGTAATAACCAAAGTGGATGTGTAGACATTACCTACAATGAAATGAAAGAAAAAGACTTATTAAAAGAAATAAAAATAAGTGGTTCAACGTGTAATTCAAACAAAACATTTATTCGTGTAAGAAAATCAAATAATCATTATCTATATGAAACATCAGTATACTGTACAGATAAAAACGGAAAAGTAGTTTATGAAGATACTATTCCTGGAGTATGTATTGATGGACCAGACGTAGATGGACCAATAATTGAATTTGATGGTAATGGTTCTGACTGGACAAAGGGTACAGGATTAACTACAAAGATTCTTTTGTATGATGATTTTGGATTACTTGAAAATGCTAAAATTCAATATGCTTGGTTTAAAAGTGGTGCAATTCAAGGAGAGTGGACAACAAAAGATTTCCAAAATAAGCGTTATGAAGGAACATCAACAGCAAAGTTAAGCGTCACAGTTACAGTTCCACAAGGTGTATCTGGACAATATGTCTTAAAGGTTAAACCAGTAGATGTTAGAGATTCAAATGGAAACTGGCTATCAACAACAGCTGAGTCAAATCCATTTAAATTAGATAATACTAAGCCAAACTGTGGTACAAACGATGGAAGTAATGTATGGACAGCATCAAACAGAACTATTAGTGTAAATTGTAGCGATTCTCATAGTGGATGTGTTAAATCATCATACTCAACAACATATAATTCGGGAACAACAATAACAGATAGTGTAACAATATCAGATAAAGTAGGAAATACTAATGTTTGTTCTTACGATGTATACGTAGATAAAGAAGCACCAACAACACCAACTAGTGGTTCAATTGGAACAGTAAGTGGTAACAATCCAGCAGCATCAATTGCAACAGCAGCTGGTGGTTCAGCAGATGTAAACTCAGGATCAGGATTAAGCGGATATCGTTACTTAGTAACAAACAGCTCAACAACACCAACAAATAAATCATTATTTACATCATCACTTGCCTTCACAAGAAGTTGTGGTACATCATATTATGGATGGGCAATAGCAGTAGATAACGTTGGAAATATGTCAGGGGTTTACTCATTAGGAAATACATCTGATGGTGCAGACGTATATGATGCAAATTGGGGAGCATGTACTAAAAAATGTGGTACAGGATATCAATACAAATACAATACCTGTGCTTTAAAAGATACCTTAACACAAAAATGTAATGAACAAACATGTTGCTCAAAAACAGAACCAACTAATTGTGGTTCATGGTCATGGACATCATGTACAGCAAGTTGTGGTACTAGTGGAACTAAATATGAAACCAGAACATGTGATCTTAAATCAGCATATGACGGTTCAGCATGTTCAGGAACTATAACTCAAACACAAAGCGAAAATACAGAATGTAATCGTATAGATTGCTGTTCTTCAACAAAAATAGGTAGTTATGGAGACTGGGGAAGTTGTGATAAAACGTGTGGTCCAGGAACTCAATACCGTGACGTTTATTTGGTTTCAGCATATAATTCTTCGGTTTCATGTGGTAAACGAAGTACGCAAGACTCACAAAGTTGCCAAATTTCAGTATGTGAGCACACTCATAAATATGGAGGCTCATATGGAGCACTTACTGAAAACTATGTAAACTATTGGGCAGACACAGTAGGTTATGGTTTCTCATATAGTAACTGTACACATAGTAAAGATGCCAATGGTAATGGAAACGGATATCACAGTATATCATCTGGACAAACAATTTATAGAAGACAATGCGTAATATGTGGTTATCATAATAATGTTATCTGGTGTCCAAATGGATATTAATGATTAACACAAGGAGGATTTATGAAAAATAAAAAGACAATAATAACAATCATTGTACTTGCATTAATCGTTATAATAACTGGTGTATTATTGATTGTGTTTAGTGATGAACAAAAGCCATCTGATAAAAAGATAAAAGAGGCACAAGAAACAACAAAAGAAGTTGTTGATGGTGATATGACAAATATCCAAGAGTCACTAAAAAAACAACATATATATAAAGATTACAGAATTAAATCATTAGCGATTTCTGGAGGAGAAGGTTTCTATATGTTATCATTTACAGTTGATAATATTTCAGAAAAAAATTTAGAGAAGCAAAAAATTAATATTGCTTTTCTTGATAGTAATAAAAAACAAATTTCTGAAGTAAATGTAGAAATACCTGCATTATCATCAGGAGAAAGTCAACACGTGTATTACGACGGATTAAGTGAAAAAGCCTTTAATTATGCTTTTGATTATAAAATATCAAAAGCTAAAGAAGCATCTCTTCCAAACAAAGAATAAAAGCCTTAACAAAGGCTTTTTTTATGTCTAAAAACTTGCTCCTAAATCTAATAAATTATATAATAAAAGAGGTGATATAATGAACGAATATATGAAAGATAATTTACTAATAATTTGTCCAAATGAAGAAAAAATTAAAATACTAGAACACTTAAGTAAAGAAGATAAATTATATGATATAAAATTCATGACAAAAGAAGAATATAAAAATAATTATTATTTTAATTATAATGAAAATACTTTATATTATCTTCTAAATAAATACAATTTTAACTTAGATGTTGCAAAAGTCTATTTAAAAAATTTATATGTAATTGATGAGAAAAAAGATTATCAAAGTCCAAAACTAAATTTTTTAAAAGACATGAAAATAGAACTTCAAGAAAATAATTTATTAGAAACAAATCCTAATTTTAGAAATTATATAAAAAGAAAAAATATCTTAGTAAAGTCATATTACGATTTAGATAAATATGAAGAAGAAATGCTAAATCATAAGGTAGAAGTACCTAAATCATCATTAGATGCAAAAGTAGTAGAGTGTGCTACTTTAGAAGAAGAAGTAAATCACATCTGTTTAACTATTTTAGACTTATTAAATAAAGGAGTAGATATTAATAAAATTTATCTAACTAATGTTTCAAATGACTATTACTATACAATCAATAAATTATTTAAGTACTATAATATTCCAATTAACTTAGATATGAATAATTCTATATATGGAACCAAAGTAGTAAAAGACTATTTAGAATCAAATACACTAGATCTAGAAGATAAAAATAAATCTATTATTAATCGTAAACTAATTAATATTTTATCTTCTTTATCATCGTTAGATGATACTTCAAAAGAATATAAAACTATTTTGATTGATAAACTAAAATCAACAAAACTACCAACAAAGAAACATGTTAATGCAGTAAACATAAAAGATCTATACAAACAATCCTTTTCAAGTGATGAGTATGTATTCGTTCTAGGTTTCAATCAAGATGTTCTTCCAAAGATGGAAAAAGATATTTCATATATTAATGATGCTATAAAAGAAGAAGTATCGTTATATAAAACGTCATACCTAAATAAACGTAATAAAGAAGTACTGACATACTTATTAAGTAATATTAAGAACTTATATTTATCATATAAGTTATCGTCTCCATTTAGTAGTTTTTATAAATCTAGTTTAATTACTGATTTAAATTTAGAAATTATAAAACCTCAAACTGATCCATTAAATAAATCAAATATCTATAACAAACTACGACTTGCAGAAAAACTCGATTTATATCACTTATATGGAGAAAAAGACGACGTTCTTTCTAAATTATTTACTCATTATGATATTCCATACAATACATATTCAAATACCTTTACAGGAATAAATAATGATACATATTTAACACATTTACCATATCCATTAAAATTATCTTATACATCATTAAATTCCTATAACGAATGTAGTTTTAAATACTATATCAAATATGTTTTAAAACTAGATAAATATGAAGATAATTTTGCAGCATTTATTGGCTCAATGTATCATAGAATCTTACAAATATATCAAAGAACAAACTTTGATTTTGAAACAGAATATAGAAAATATTTAGAAACAAGAGAACTTACTTTAAAAGAAAAATTATTATTAATGCGTATCAAAAAAGATTTAACTAATCTAATTGAAACATTAAAACAACAACAACTTTTAACTGGCTATGACGAAGCATTATATGAAAAGAAGATTGATGTAGAACTAGATAAAAAAGTATCAGTTATCTTCACAGGTACAATAGATAAAATTATGTATTATCAAAAAATAGAAGATACTTATTTTACACTAGTAGACTACAAGACAGGGTTTATTGATACTCATATTGAGCCAATGAAATATGGACTACATATGCAACTTCCTGTTTACTTATATTTAATTCATTATTCGAAAGTATTTACTAATCCAATTTTTACTGGAATCTATTATCAAAACATTTTATTTAATTATCCAACTTGGTCTGGTAAAAAAGATAAAGATCAAATTTATAAAGAAAATTTAATGTTACAAGGTTATTCAACTGAAGATACAAGTGTACTTGCTAGATTCGATTCTACTTTTGAAAAGAGTGAATATATAAAAAGTATGTCATATACAGAAGAAAAAGGCTTTGGAACATATGCTAAAACCATTTCAGATAATATGTTATATGATTTGGTTCAATATACTAAAAAGCATATTTCTGAAAAAACAGATGATATTTTAGATTCAAAATTTGATATAAATCCTAAAGTATATGCAGGAAAAAATATTGCTTGTGATTTCTGTCAATTTAAAGACCTATGCTTTATGAAAGAAAAAGATCAAAAATATTTAGAAAAAGTAGATGATTTATCATTCTTAGGAGGTGAGGAGTAATGGCCTGGACACCAGAACAACAACAAGCAATTGATCTAGAAGGTAAAAATATTATTGTCTCAGCCGGAGCTGGTTCTGGAAAAACAGCTGTCTTAACAGCCAGAACTCTTCGTAAACTTCAAAGTGGTATTCACGTAAACGAATTACTTATTTTAACATTCACTAATGCCGCAGCTGCAGAAATGAAAGAAAGAATCAGAAAAGCAATTAATAAAACTCCAGGACTAGAAGAAGAAGCAAACTTAATTGATGGAGCCTATATCACAACATTCGATTCTTTCTCATTATCGATCGTTAAAAAATATCATACTAAACTAAATGTAACTAGTAATATAAAAATTACAGATGAAGTAGTAATTGATATTGAAAAAAATAGAATTCTAGATGAAATTATGGATAAAAATTATTTATCTCCAAAAGAAGATTTTACTAAACTAATTCAAAATTTCTGTCTTAAAGATGATAAAGAATTAAAAGAATATATTTTAAATACTTACAAAAAGATTGAATTAAAATATGATAAAGAAAAATATTTAGAAAATTATTTTAATGAAGAATTTACTGATGAAAAACTAAATTCTTATATTAATGAATATTTAAAATTAATAGATAGTTATCGTAAGAACATATCTAATTTAATTATTGAATTAAATGATTATTTTGATGGTGACTATGTTGCATCAATTGAAGATGCATTAAGCAAGTTATTACATGCAAAAACATATGAAGAAATTTATTCATCTTTAGACTTCAAACTAAAAGCAGTACCACGTGGTAGTGATGAAGAAGGAAAACGTATTAAAGAAACAATTACTGAACTTACTAAAGAGATTAAAAATCTTGCAATCTATGAATCAGTAGAAGAAATGAAAGAAGAAATTTTATCTACAAAATCTAATGCTAAAGTAATCATTGATATCATAAAAGAACTTGATAAAGAATTAACTTTATATAAGCAAGAACATGAATTGTATAACTTCACAGATATTGCTAGACTTGCTATTAAAGTTGTTGATGAAAATAGAGACATTAAAGAAGAATTAACAAATTCATTCAATGAAATCTTAGTTGATGAGTACCAAGATACATCTGATACACAAGAGAAATTTATTTCACTAATTTCTAATAATAATGTTTATATGGTAGGAGATATAAAACAATCAATTTATCGTTTTAGAAATGCTAACCCATATATCTTTAAAAATAAATATGATACTTATCGTGATACAGATGCAGGTATAAAAATAGACTTAGTTAAAAACTTCCGTTCTCGTAAAGAAGTACTTGAAAATATTAACTTATTATTTGACTTATTTATGGATGATGAAATAGGTGGAGCAGACTACAAAGCATCTCACAGAATGGTTTTCGGAAACACATCTTATATCGAACAAGGCTATACAGAACAAAACTATAATTTAGATGTTTTAACTTATAAAGAAGTTCCAAAACCATACACTAAAGATGAACAAGAAGCTTTTATTATTGGTCAAGATATAATTGAAAAAATAACTAATAAATTCCAAGCTTTTGATAAAGATACAGGAATACTTCGAGATATTGAATATAAAGACTTTGTGATTTTATTAGACAAAAGTAAAAACTTTGATCTATATAAAAAGATCTTTGAGTACTTACATATTCCTTTAACAATATTAAAAGATGAAGCTCTTCGTAAAGACCAAGATATTTTAGTATTAAAGAATTTACTTAATCTTCTAATTTGTATTAAACAAAATAATTTCCAAGAAGAATTTAAATATAGTTTTACATCTATCTCTCGTAGTTATTTATTTAAAATATCAGATGAAGAACTATATGATATTCATGTTAATAATTCTTATAAAGAAACAGCACTTTATAAAAAATGTTTAGAAGTATTAGATCAAATAGATTTAATGTCACCAGCAAGTTATCTAGACTATATCTTAGATAAATTTAATTATGATGAATGTCTTTTAACTATAGGAAATGTTAAATCCTTTAGAATACGTACTGAATATTTCTATAACTTAATTAAAAGTTTTGAAGAAAATGGTAATACTATTTATGATTTTGCTAAATACTTAGATGAAATATTTGATAATGATTATGATTTAAAATTCTCTATCAATACATCATCAGCTAATAGTTGTAAGATTATGACAATTCATAAGTCAAAAGGACTTGAATTTCCAATTTGTTACTTCGCAGGTTTCTCCGGTAAATTTAATACAATGGAATTAAAAGAAAAAATAATCTATGATAACAAATATGGTTTAGTTATTCAAAAAGTAGATGAATATTATAAAGACACAATTCTAAAAACATTATTAAAGAATACTACTAAGAAAGAAGAAATATCTGAAAAGATAAGATTATTATATGTTGCCGTAACTCGTGCTAAAGAAAAAATGATTATTGTTATGCCGGAACAAGAAGAAACTAAAGAAGTTTTAGATATAGTTCCTGCATATGAAAGAAATAAATATAATAGTTTCTTATCAATTGTACAAAGTATTTATTCAGCACTTCTACCATTTGAAATAAAAAAAGATGTCCCAATAACACGTGCATATCAAATATCAGAATCAAATACATCTTTAGATGAATTAAAAGAAGAAAATGACTTACTACAGGTTGAAGAAAATACTTATGAAAATGAAGAACTAGAAGAAACACATTATTCTAAAGAATCTCTTCATCTAATTACTAAAGAAGAACAACAAGTAATGGACTTTGGTACAAAAGTTCATGAAGTATTAGAACAAATGGATTTTACTAATCCAAATGAATTCTTAGAATATTTACCAACTAACATTCAAGATAAAATTAAATTCTTCTTAGAAACACCATTAATTAAAGAAAACTTATCTTCCAAAATGTATAAAGAATATGAATTTACATATCAAGAAGGAAATACAATTTCTCATGGAATAATCGATTTATTAATTGAAAGAGAAGATAAGATGATAATTGTAGATTATAAGTTAAAAAATATTGAAGATGCTGCCTACGATAAACAATTAAATGGCTATCGTAAAGTTATAAAAGAAAAGACAAATAAAGAAACTGAATGTTACCTATATTCAATAATTGATAGTGCTTTTAGAAAAATAGAAGAATAAATTGAATATAAAAAAAGTATTTGATATACTTAAATTATAAAAATAGTAGGAGGAAGTACTTTATGGAAAAGAAGTATGAAGCATTGTTTACTCCCATCGAAGTAGGCGGAGTAACAATCAAAAATAGATTTGTGCATGCTCCAATGGAAGGAACAGCACCAATCGAATGGATGACTGGATACAAATTCAATAAACATGCAAGACAATACTTAGTAGACAGAGCCAAAAATGAAGTAGGGCTAATTATCCCTGGTATCGTTACAGTAAAAAGTGTAATTGGAGGAAAATGGCTATACAAATCAAAAAATAAGTTCTTTAAAGAGTTAAAAGAACTAATGGATGAAGTACATAGTTATGATTCAAAGATGTTTGTCCAACTAGGAGCAGGATTTGGACGTGTAATGTTAATGGCTGATATGCTAACTGGTTTACTTGATAAACCATTCCTAGCAAAAATGTTAAAAGTAGATAGAATTACAGCTTCTCCAAGTGAATTACCAAATGTATGGGAACCAAGTCGCAAATGTCCTGAAATAACAGTTCAAGAAATTGAAGATATAGTTGAAGGATATGCTAAAGGAGCAGCTGTATTAAAAGAAGCAGGAGTAGATGGAGTTGAAATTCATGCTATTCACGAAGGATATCTATTAGATCAATTTACAATTAAGAATACAAATAAACGTACAGATAAATATGGTGGTTCTTTAGAAAATAGAGCACGTTTTGTAACTGACATTATCAAAGCTATTAAAAAAGAATGTGGTAAAGATTTTCCAGTAATCGTAAGATACTCAGTAACAAGTAAAATGCGTGGATTTAATAAAGGTGCAATCCCAGGAGAAAAATATGAAGAATTTGGTCGTGACTACGATGAAAGTATCAAGTTAGCTAAAATTCTTGAAGAAGCAGGAGCAGATGCTCTAGATGCAGATAACGGAAGTTATGATGCTTGGTTCTGGGCACATCCACCAATGTATATGCCACTTGCTTGTAACTTAGAAGATGCAAAATTCATTAAGAAACATGTTGATATTCCAGTATTCTGTGCAGGACGTATGGAAGATCCAAATACATCAGTTAAAGCAATTGAAAAAGAAGAAATCGATGCTGTAACAATTGGTCGTCAATTCTTAGCAGATCCAGAATACGTAGTAAAAGTAAGAGATGGAAAATTAGCTGACATTAAACCTTGTTTAGCTTGTCATAATGCATGCTTTGCTAATGGTCAAAAACCAAATATGGATGGAGCAACAATGGCACCATGGGGTAATGGTAAATGTGCTATTACACCATATACTTTAAATGAACACGCTAGAGAATTAAAACCACTTAAGAAAAAGAAAAAATTTGCAGTTATTGGAGCAGGTATTGCTGGTATGGAATTCGCAAGAATTGCTACACTTCGTGGACATGATGTAACAATCTATGAAAAATCTAACGAATTAGGTGGAGTTTTCATTGCAGCTGCAGCACCTAAATTCAAAGAAAAAGATAAAATGTTATTAAAATGGTATGCTAAACAAATGAAAGATTTAGATATTGAAATTAAGTTTAACCATGAAATGACAGAAGAAGAAATCCAAGAATTAGATGTTGATGAAGTAATCTATGCAGTAGGAGCTACTCCTCGTAAGTTAAATGTTCCAGGCGGAGAAAAAGCAATTGATGCAATTGACTATCTAAGAGAAACAACACTAATTGGTGATGACGTTGTAATTATCGGTGGAGGTTTAACAGGATGCGAAATTGCTTATGATGCAGTTTTAAATAAAAGAAAACCAATCATAGTTGAAGCTCAAGAACATATCTTAAATATGCCACTATTATGTGCCGCAAACTCAAATATGTTAAGAGAAATAATTCGTTTCTATGAAATTCCAGTATATACTTCAGCAAAAGTAGTAAAAATAACAGATGATGAAGTAACTATTGAAGTAGAAGGAAAAGAAAAAGTACTTAAAGCTGATACAGTAATTAAATCAATTGGTTATAATGACCAAGGTCTAGAAAGTAATGACAAATTCCACGTAATAGGTGATGCTGACAAAGTAGGTAACCTAAAAGATGTAATTTGGACAGCTTATGATCTAGCAAATAGACTATAATGATTAGAATATGTTTTGTCTGTCTAGGAAACATTTGTCGTTCTCCAATGGCAGAATATATGATGAAAGCAAAAATCAATGAATTAAATTTATCAGATGAATTTTATATTGTCTCTCGAGCAACATCATATGAAGAAGAGGGTAATGGTATTTATCCTCCTGCTAAAAGAAAACTAGAGAGCATGAATATACCAATTTCTTTTCATAAATCAATTTGTTTAGAAAAGAAAGATTATAACTTATATGATTATTTCATCTGTATGGAAGAAAGAAATATAAGTAATGCCTTAAGAATATTTGGTAATGATAAAGAACATAAAATCTTTAAATTACTAGATAAAGATATAGCAGATCCTTGGTATACTGATGATTTTGATTCAACATATAATGACTTAGAAAAGGGTCTAAATAAATTAATTGATTCACTAACAAAAAAGAACAATGATTAACATTGTTCTTTTATTTTTTTATACTTGGTTTAATAGGAGTATCTTGTACATCAAACATTTCACTTAATTCAAAATTACCATTTCTACCTACAGAATATTTTCTTCTAAATTTCTTGAATTCTTCTTGTCTTTTCGCAGCAAACCTTGCTTCAATCATCTTTGAACTAGTAATTCCAAATTTATTTTTCCATTCTCCATTACCGTATAAACCATGTTTAACAAAATCACTATAATAATTATCTGACCACTCATTATAATCATTCGAACTCATATCAATAAATCCAAATTTTAATAATGGACCCTTGGCAATCATTTTGCCACTTTTACTATCAAATGAACAGTAACCATTAATATATAAATCTAATGAATATACACCATCTAAAAATTCTCTTTCAGTAATAAATTCATTACGTTTATCATATTCTAACTTTCTATATCTAATAGTAGCAATATCCATAATTATTTCATTATATAATTCTTTAGATTTTCTTGTATCAGTTCTAGTCTTTCTCTTTAATAAAGCATCCATTTTAGAGATTAATTCAATTGCTTCATCTTTAGAACAATATTTTCCTATACGTTCAACCAAACCACTTAAATCATTAGAAAAGTACATCTCTTCCATATTTTCTTGTCCTACAATATCTTCTATTCCAAAAGCTAACATTTGTAGATCATAATAAGACTCATTTGTTCCAGCAGCAGCAAAATAACGTCCATTTAATAATTCAGTATAGCCTTCATTTATTCCTTCACCAATCTCAATTTTCTTTCCTCTAATATGAAATCCAGAATATGTAAAATCCTTATCTTTTCTAGTACTTGCCATATGTAATAATTCATGAGTTAAAATATATCTTTTTAAAGTAGTTCTCCCAAAAGGTTCATCATCAACATGAATACTATTATGTTTAGGTAAGTAAGCACCACCAGTACGTGTACCAGTTAAGGCATCTAATAATTTAAATAAAAAACTATCATTACTAGAACTAATTCTTAATGTACTCATATTAGTATAAAATGCCGATAGGTCACAATGACCTAACTTTTGTTCTAAAATAGTATAAAAGTCTTTTATAATTTCATTATTTTCTCCAAATTTTAAACATTCATCTAACGAAAGATGTCTAACATCATTACAATTTATAGGTGTTTTCAAAATACCACTTTTTTTAATTTTCTTTAAACTATATTTAGTAGGTAAGTTATCAAGTATAACTTTAATTAATAAATAACTAATACCAAGTCCAAAAACATATCCGGCTTCCATTAACTTCACCTCTATTATAAGTATATCACAAACCTAATTAACTTGCGAAAAAAGAAAAAATATGGTATAATATGTCCCACATATGAGAAGGGGAGATAAATATGGAATTTATCATATTAGACTTAGATACAGCAACAGAAGAACAATTAAAAGCAGCTATTGAATGTAACTACCGTACTTTTAGATTAATGTCTAGTAAAATTGAAACATTAAAAAAAGCAAATGAACAAGCATTAAAGAAAGCCCAACAAAAGAAAGAAGAAACTTTTCACCAAGAAGCTCCTGTAGAAGAAGTAGTTGATGATATTGATGCTGAATTTGAAGAAGAAGTAGCATTCTTCGTATCTGATGTAAAAAAACTTCCAGAAGAAGCAATTGAAGAAAATATTGAAAGTGTTTTACCATCAAGAAAACACTATGAATATGAAAGATTATTAAAACGTATAATCGCTGAACTATTTAAAGATTATAATGAAATAGAAGAATATATGTTAACTGAAACAATGGACCCAGAAGAACAAGAAGAACTTCTACATGATCAAGCAATCTTTTTAAGAAAAATAAAAGCTATTTCTAAACAACTAACATTAACAATAGAAGAAATTACTCAAACACCAGCTATTGAGAATGAACTTATTTTTGTTCCAACATCTGGTGGTAATATTCGTGTTTTTGACGAATTAGACCACATTCCTTCAAATTATTATAAAAAGTTTGAATCACTTTTTGCTTCGATTAAAGACGGAACATTTAAAGGTGTAAAAAAGATGCAAGGAAGCCTAGAAGGTTTAGCAGAAGTAAGAGATATTCCAAGTGGTTCTCGTGTCACATTTATGCGTTTAGATAAAAATAGATATGCTGTAATAAGTGCCTTTGTTAAGAAAAGTGATAATAACAGTGGATATCAAAAAATGGTAGAGAACCACTATCAATCATATCGTCAACAAGAAACAGCTTTAAAAGCTAATCTAGATAATCCTGAGTTTTTAGAATTACATAAACAATATGAACTAGAACTATTTAGAAAACTAAGTCCATTAGCAACAAGTAAAAGCCCATTATCTAAAAAGGTGGTGCAATAATATGTTAAGTTTATTAAGACAAATTCATGGAGAACAATCAGCAATTGAAGAACAATTACAATTACCAAATAAAAAGTTAGAATTCTTCCAAGAATTCTTTAAGAAATATCAATACGGAGTAATGAAAAATTACTATGAAATGGATAAGTGTGATTTAATTCTTGCTTCTTTAGCAGCCGATGATGACTCAATTCCATTTGAAGAACTAGAAGAAATAATTAATTCAAATAGATTATTTTTTGAAGGGATGGATATGGATATGTATCAAACGTTTGCCGATACATATATAAACTTAGTAGAACGCAATACCCTTAATGAAGCATATTTTCATTTAATAAATGGATTTGTACCAAGTGAAGAAGAATGTGAAGAAGATATAGATAAAAAGACAATTTCACTATTAATGCAATTAGCAGAAACATATGAAATTCCATATAGAGATTTTGCCAAAATATTAAAAGTATTTGAATATGAATTAGCCTTAAATACCAATAAAGATGGATTTGCTCATGCAGAACTTCCATTAATGCATGCATTATCAATAACACGCTTATTAGATGAAACAAAAGAAAAATATCTAGGATTCTCCGATGTTTTAATAGATCCAGTTTATAAAAAACACATGACTTCATCGTTAAAGCAAAAAACAAAATCAGCTATGCAAGGAATAAAAACTGCTGTTGAAGAACATATGTCAAGATTAAAAAGATATTATGAACTTTTAGCAAGTGAAGATAAATCAACAAGAAGAAGATTGGTAAAAGATCAATCTCAATATGGTAAAGTTGAACAAGATTTATATCAAATGCTTAAATTTCCTGAGACAGTTGCTCCGGAAAAAGATATTCTAAAATTACCTAATGCCAGTATACGTATTGCTGCATTAAAACAAGTATATTCTCATAACTTAGCTATTTATCAACAAAAAGAAAATGAATATAATCAATTAGCTGCAAATGATGCTTCTAACTACAGAATACTTCTTGCTAATTATGGATTATCACCAAGCGACTACGAAGTAGGAACAATTATGAATAATCCATTAGTAGATGTAGAAAATATGTTAGAACAATTACAAAAAGTAGATATAAAAACACCAACTATCTTACTAAGTATCTTACAAACAAGTAATTTAGAAACAGTAAGTAACTTTGTTGGACTAGTTCAAAAAGGAATAATAACAACTTCAGCATTAATTGATAATTTATCTGCTTTAGATCCAACATCAAAAGATTATGAAAATATGATGAGAAATTTATCTTTAGTACAACAACAAAAACTAAACCCAAGATATTTCTCTACAAATTTAGAATCACTTTTAGCAGATCATCAATTATTTAAAACTAATTTAGAAATTTTAGGAAAATATGATCTTGTATCAAGCCTTAAAACTGGTATCGATTCTTCGTTTATTGGTAAGGAAAACTTACAAGAAGCAATCGATACATTATTAGAATTAGGTTATGAATCTAACTTAGAAGAATGTCTAGAGTTATTAAATCATAAAGATAGATTTGCTAGATTAAAACTTTTAAAATCATTAAATATGGGAGTATCAACTACAGAAGAATTATTAACAGTATTAACTACTGAAAAATTTATTGTTCCAGACTCAATGATTAAAGATTACTTATACAATGCAGTACCATTCTACTTACCAACACCAACTGGTTCAACAACCAAAAGAAACATGGATTTATCAAAATTAGATGAATTCCAAACATCATCAAGAACATATACTATTGGTGGAGTAATTATCTCCAAAAATAAAGTATCTAGTAATCTAGCAACTCAAAGACAATTCGCAAGACCAAGCGATAGATTATTACATAGTATTTTATCTGGTTCATACTTATCAAACCAAGAAGTAGAATCAGTAATAACCACTTTATCTGATAAAAAAATCTATGTAAAAAAATAAAAGAAGATGAATAATCTTCTTTTTTCGTTGAATAATCAACGAAAACTTGCAAAAACAAGCGTTTTATGGTATAATATGTCCCACATATGAGAAGGGGGAATAAAAATGGAGTATATAGTGTTAAATCCAGATGAAGCAACAGAAGAACAATTTATTTCGACAATCGATGCTAATAACAGAACAGCACGTCTTATGAGATCGGAAATTGATAAACTTCGTCGTGTTGCAGCATCTGCTAAGAAAACTAAAAAACCAATAATTGAAGAAGAACCAGCAGAACAAAAAGAAGTAATTCAACAAGTTGATGAAGACTTTGAACATGAAATTGAATATTACTTATCATTAATAAAAGAAATAACTTTAGAAAATATTGATGAAGAAATAACTAGTGCTTTACCATCAAGAAAGCACTACCAATATACAAGAATCTTAAATCGTTTAAAATTAGAATCAATTCGTAACTTAAAAGAAATAAAGGATTTGCTTCAAGAAGAAGGAGTTTCTCTAGAAGACTTACCAGACTTCCAAGCTGAATACAGTCTTGAACTAAAGAAAATTGCTTTAATTAGTAAAGCCTTAGAACCAAAACAAGCTGAAGAAGAACAAGCAGAAGCAAAACAAAATAACTTAATATTTGTTCCAACAACAGGTGGAGATATCAGAATACTTGATGAAATTGACGCTATTCCAGCAGAATATTACGATCGTTTTAATGGTTTATTTCAATCAATTAAAGATGGTACATTTAAAAATGTTCAACGTTTCAGTGGTAATAGTGACTTAGCTGGTTTATGTGAAGTAAAAGACTTTAAAGTACGTGTAATCTTTGTTAGATTAAATCATGATTCTTATGCTGTTATAAGTGCCTTTATTAAAAAGTCAGATAATGATAAAGCTTATCGTACATCAACAATAAAGAAATATTATGACTATCAAAATGTTGAATCTTCATTAGTTAGTAATTTAGAAAATGAAGAATTCATGCAACTGCAAAGAGATTACGAACAAGAATTATTTAGAAAATTATCCACTTCAGAAAAAGCCCCTGTATTACAAAAGAAGGGTGGTGAGGCATAATGATAAATATCTTAAGAATGATTAATAAAGAAAAAAACTTAATCGAACAAGAATTAGCCAAACCCGAAGATGAAAGAATAACTTTCTACAAAGAATTCTTTAAAAAGTATAAAGCAGACACTTTATCAGGAGCCATGGAAACACCAACTCATGAATTAGCAATCGCAATAATAGGACAACGACTTCCATCATTACCAATTGATAAACTTACTAAGGTTATTTCTAGTACCAAAGCAATTTTTGATAAAGATGATGATAATAGTGATCAATTACAAACAATAGTCATGAACTTTTCTGATGACCCAGCACTTTATCGAAGAATTAAAAAAATGCTAGAAGCAGAAGATGATTATAGTTTATCTAGTTTGATGAAAAAAGATGGACGTCTTGCCATTATCGTAAGACACTTCTTAATCGAATCAAATATTGAACCAAATGATTTCTTTACATTAGTAGAACTTTATATTAAACACAAACAAGTATTTACAGAAACACTTGCAATGTTAGATGTATTAAAAGAAATTGCTAAAGACCAAGAATTCCATAACTTTATGATTCAAATGATTGGCTCAGGAAATGGGCTAAGAATTAAAAATAAAGATCGTGAAAAAGAAGTTCGCCGAATCATTGGTAACGATTATAAAATTGATTTATTACTAGAACCATTAACAACAGCATCTAAAGCATGCGCTCAATATGAATTAGATAGAAAAGATCGTCATAAAACTCTAGAAAGACAAAAAAAGATTTATGAAACTCTAGAAAATGAACTATATAAAGCAATTCAAAATGGAGAAGTAACCAATATAAGTTCACTTTTAAAGAAAGTACCAAGTTCTGAAATAAGATTAGCTATACTAAAATTAGTTTATACTCATAATCAAGAAATATATAAAGCATTATCAGCTGAATATCAAACTTTATCAGCAAATGATGCTTCGCAATATCAAATTCTTTTAGAAAAATATGGTATAACACCTGATTCCTATGAAGTAGGTACTGTTATGGAAAATAATATCGATGACTTAACTAAGATGTTAGAAATTCTATCAAGATTATCAATTAAAACTCCAAGTAACTTACTTACTATTATTCAAAACTCTGATTTAGAAACTATAGAAAATATTTTTGCTTTAGCAGAACGTGGAATAATAACAGGCAATTTATTAACAAATCACTTAAGCATATTTAATCCATCTTCAAAAGAGTATGAAAGTTTTATGAGAAATCTTGATTTAATTAATAAACAAAAATTAAATCCTCATTACTTTACTGCTTCTGAAGAAATACTAACTATACCACATCAAAGATTTGCATCAAGTATAAAAGTATTAGCTGATTATGAATTATTATCAAATTTAAAAACAGGAATGAATCTAAACTTTATTCAAGAAACAGAATTAGCTGAAGCTATTGATACATTATTAGAATTAGGATATGAATCTAACTTAGAAGAATGTTTAGAATTATTAAACTACAAAGATAAATTTGATAGATTAAAAGTATTAAAAGTTTTAAATATTCCAGTAACTGATACAAAAGAACTTATTACTGTTTTAACAACAGATAAGTTCTACATACCTGATGGTGAAATACCAAATTATATTTATGATGCTACAAAGTATCATTTACCAAAAAATGTAATTGAAGTAGAAGAACCTAAGAAAAAAGTATCAGATGTTACAAGACTAGCAAGTTTTAGTAATACTGAAAGAACATATGATATCGGTGGTGTACTAATATCAAAAAATAGAGTACATAGAAATCTATCTCATGTTTTAGCAACAGGTAAACCTACAGAAAGAATAATTTATGGAGTATTAAAAGATGCAACATTATCAGACGAGGAAGTACTAAAAGTAGTTGCAGCAATTACTCCTCAAAAACAAACAAGAGTTGTAAAAGAAAAAAAATAAAATTAATCCAAGTATCTTAAGAATAGAAAAGAAGTCTGTCATGTCACACACCGGACTTCTTTTCGTTAATAAATAAGTGCTAAATGTTTGACAAATAACAGTATACGTGCTATAATCTAACTGTTTGACGCCTCATGCTCAAACCGCATTGAACAGGTAAAAACGTGAAAGCACGTACCTCGAGAGCGAGTCTTAAGTTAAAAAAGGAGGTATATTTAATGAACGCTGTAGTTAAAGTTGGTGGAAAGCAATATTATGTTACTGAAGGTTCTGAAATTTTCGTTGAAAAACTAAATGCAGAAGCTGGTGACAAAGTTAGCTTCGATCAAGTATTAATGCTTGATAGTAAAGTAGGAAGTCCTTATCTTACTAATGTTACTGTTGAAGGTGAAGTAATCAAAAACGGTAAACAAAAGAAAATTAGAGTTTTCAAATATAAGAGTAAAGATAGATCTAACCGTAAGACTCAAGGACATAGACAACCTTATACAAAAATCAAAATTACTAAAATTAATGGTTAATTATGATTAAAGTAAAAATAGTTAAAGAAAATTCCAATTACCAAAAAATATCAATTCTTGGTCATGCAATGTATGATGATTATGGAAAAGATATAGTATGTAGTGCTGCTAGCAGTATTGCAACAACAACTATAAATGGAATATTAACTTTAGATGAAGGTAGTCTAAGTTACCAAGTTAATAAGGAAGGTCTTATAATTGAGAATATCTCTACTGATGAGATAACTCAAAAACTACTTGGAAACATGGTTAATCTTTTAGAACAGTTGGAAGAACAATATCCAACAAATATTGAAGTAAAGTAAGGAGGAGAATTATGAAACAATTATTATTAGATATTCAATTATTTGCTCACCATAAAGGGCAAGGATCAACATCTAATGGTCGTGATTCTGCAGGACGTAGACTTGGAGCTAAAGCAGCTGACGGTGAATTTATCACAGCTGGTTCTATTATATATCGTCAACGTGGAACAAAGATTTTCCCAGGAACTAACGTTCGTCGTGGAAATGATGATACTCTATATTCTACAGTTGATGGAATCGTTAAGTTTGAACACTTAGGAAGAACTAAGAAACAAGCTTCAGTATATCCAGTAGGAGAATAATAGAAGTAAAGAGCCATTAAGGCTCTTTTTTTAACCAATAACAAAAGTGATAATATAGACAAAAATATCTATTTTTGCTATACTAAAATCACTTCGAAAGGGGATGAAAATAATGTTCGTAGATGAGGTTGAAATTAAAGTTGAAGCCGGAGACGGTGGAGACGGATGTACTGCCTTCCGTCGTGAAAAATACATCGAAATGGGAGGGCCATACGGTGGTAATGGTGGACGTGGAGCAGATATTATCTTCAAAGTAGACGAAGGATTACACACATTATTAGATTTACGTTACCAAAAGACATTAAAAGGTCAAAAAGGTGAAAATGGACGTGGTAAGAATCAACACGGTGCAGGAGCAGAAGATTTAATCGTAAAAGTACCACAAGGAACAGTAGTAACTGACTTAGATACAGGATTTATAATTGCTGATTTATCAAAAAAAGATCAACAAGAAGTAATTGCTAAAGGAGGACGTGGAGGTAGCGGAAACACTGCTTTCAAGACTCAAACTAATACAGCTCCAGATTACTCTGAAAAAGGAGAAGAAGGAGAAAAGAAAACATTAAAAGTAGAAGTTAAAATGTTAGCTGATGTTGGATTAGTAGGATTACCAAGTGTAGGTAAATCAACTATTATTTCTATGATTTCTAGATCTAAACCAAAAATTGCTGCTTATCACTTCACAACACTAACTCCAAACTTAGGAGTAGTTCGTGCAAGTGAAGGAAGAAGTTACGTAGTAGCTGATCTTCCAGGATTAATTGAAGGTGCATCACAAGGAGAAGGTCTTGGAGATAAATTCTTACGTCATATTGAAAGAACAAGAGTCATTGCTCATGTAATTGATATGAGTGGTAGTGAAATGCGTGATCCATACGAAGATTACATTCTTATAAATAAAGAATTAAAAGAATTTAATGAAAAATTATTAGACAAACCACAAATAGTAATTGCTAATAAAATGGATATTCCAGGAGCTAAAGAAAATTTAGAAGAATTCAAGAAAAAAGTAGATGTAGAAATTTATGAAATTTCTGCAGCTACAAATCAAGGTCTAGATAAAGTAGTAAATAGACTAGCTGATTTATTAGATGAAATTCCAGCAAATCCATTATATGATGAAAGTCAAATTGAAAGTCATGTCTTATATAAATTTAAGAAAGAAGAACCATTTACTATTAGAAAAGAAGACGATGGTTTATGGGTAATTGAAGGTAAAGAGGTTGAACGTATCTTCAAGATGACTAAATTCTCAAGTGAAGAAGCTGTTTATCGTTTCTCAAAAAAATTACGCCGTATGGGAATCGATAATAAACTTCAAGAACTTGGTGCAGAAGAAGGAGATCAAGTAAGAATCTTAGATTTCTACTTTGATTATAAAGACTAATATAAGAGGGAAGGTTGAATATGACAATAGAACAAATTGAAGAAAGATTAAATAATCTTGCAAAAAGAATTGAAGGAATAAATACATGGATTAAAAACAATCCACAAGTAACAGATCCAAATGTATATGAAATTATGGATTGTAATGTTCAATATGCAGAATTAGTAGCAGAACTAGTAGCATATTATAATGAATTTGGTTGGCCAGAAATTAATGAAGAAACTGGCGATATGATGCTAGAAAAGGCTTGGCCTAGAAGTGCAAGAGTAGCAGACCTACCACACTTACATCCAGACCTTGCTAATTGTTTCTTAGGACTATGTACAATGGAAACATTAAGAGAATTCCCAGTACATCCATTTATTCAAGAAAAAGCACCATATGAAATGTATGCTGCAGTAAGAATGAGACAACTAGCAGGTACATATCAATTGCCAAAAACTGAAGAAGATAGAAGAATAAAAAGAGAATTAATTTGTAAATCAATGAGTGTACCATTCTATATCTGGCAAGTACATCGTACTGAGCCAGACTATCAATATGATAATCAAGGTGAATTTGATAGTATGAAAGAAATGTTCACTCTATATGAAGCAAGTGAAGAACCTTGTCAATTTAAAGATCAAGTAACTAATTTATTTGCTCAAATTAATAAAGATTATAAATATAAAGAAACAAAACAAGAAGAAAAAGCAGCTCAAAAAGAAAAAAAATAAATCTCTGAGTGTGCTTAATAATGAAAGGAGCATATATTAATATGCCACAAATAACAAAAGAAGAATACATGCGTAGAGCCTTAAAGTTCATTGAAGCACACAAAGATAGTTATACGCCTAGAGAAAGAAATTATATAACAAGTAGTTTCTATTGGGGTATGAATAATCCTTTTGCATCAGACCTCCTACGTCAAGTATATGATGAAGTAGGAATTACTGACGAAAACGTAAATATGTATGAAGGATTTCTTAAAATTCTTGAGGAAAATTTTGATATTAACACAGATATTATTGAAATAGGTGGAGGAATTGTTCCGTCACTCGCAAAAAAAATAGCTCTTCGTCAAAAATCAGGAACTGTTACAGTTTATGATCCTAGACTAATCACTAATATTGATAAGCCAGATAATCTCATTTTAAAAAGAGAAATGTTTAGTAAAAAAACACCAATTGGCGATGCCAAATTAATAATTGGATTTATGCCATGTGATGCTACAACACTTCTAATCGATACAGCTTGTCAAAATCAGACTGACTTCATGATTGCCTTATGTGAAGGTGGAATGCGTGAGGGATATGGTTGGTTAGAAGAAGATGATGAATGGATAGGCTTTGTAAAATATTGCGCAGAGCGAGGAATAGAAACAAATAACTTAGGAACATTAGGAGAAGCATCTTTAGAACAATATAAAAATCCTTATCCAGTTATATATAACAAAAGAAAAAAATCTTAAATTATTAAGATTTTTTTTGTTTTCTTTATAGAAAGTTATGTTATAATTAATTTAAGATAGAATAATACGAGGTGGAGTAATATGAAAAGTCCAGAATTTTTAACTTCAAAAGGAGTAGATTTACAAAAAAGTTTAGAACTATTTGGAAATATTGAAACCTATAATGATACTGTAGGAGAATTCATAGTTGGCACAGCCAACAAAACAAATAAACTAAAAGAGTATATGGCAATTAAAGATCTAGCAAATTATGCTACTTATGTTCATTCGCTAAAGAGTGATGCTAAATATTTCGGTTTTAATAAATTAGCAGATAAAGCCTTTGAACATGAACAAAAGAGTAAAGAAGGAGACATAACTTATGTCTATCAAAACTTCAATGATTTAGTAGCGTCAGTTAATGAAGCGATTGCCATTGTAAATGAATATTTACGTGGAGAACCAGATCAACCAGCAGTAATCGAGCAACCAGCTCCAGCTGTTTCAGAAACAACTGCTCCAACTCAAGAATCAGTTGTAGAAAAATTAGAACAATCATATGCAGAGCCAACAATTCTTGTAGTAGATGATTCAAATATTATTAGAAACTTCACTAGAAGAATATTTGAAAGTAAATATGCTGTAGGAACTGCAAAAAATGGTCAAGAAGCAATTGATATAATTGATGCTAATAAAGATTCTGATAAAATTGTCGCAATTCTTTTAGATTTAAATATGCCAAAAGTAGATGGATTTGCTGTCCTACAATACATGCAAGATAATAACATGTTTGAAAAAATCCCAGTATCAATCATTTCTGGAGATTCATCAAAAGAAACAATTCACAATGCTTATAAATACCCAATTGTCGATATGTTAGGTAAACCATTTAATGAAAATGATGTTAAACGTGTTGTAGAAAAAACAATAATGTATAAAGAATTATCATAATAAAGGAGTAATTATGACAAAGTTAATTAAAAGAGCAAGTGCCATTGTACTAGTAATGTTATTAACTATTACAATGATGCCAAATCTAACAAAAACAATAACTACTTTTGAAATTGACAAACAAGAAGTATTTGATTCAGCATTTGTAAATGTCTTAACAGACGGAACTTATACTGCATCAAATGGTACAACAATTGTAGTATCAAGTGGTACAGCTAAATATAATGGTTCAACAAACCTAACAGTAACAGCTGCTAATACAGGTTATAAGATGACAGGTAGTGGTGGACCATACTATCAATTAAGTTCTATGGCGATAGTAACATCACCAGCAAACTCTGGTCAAAATGCAAAAGTTGCATATGTATTAAGTGACTTTACACCAGTAGAGGATGAAAATGGTGCCTATGAAGTTTGGACAAATGGTTCAAAAGTAAAAACATATAAAGATTTACAAAGTGCAGTATATGCCGCAGAAAACAATTCAACAATTAAACTAAATAAAAGTGTTGATGCAACAGGCGGAGCATATATCGGCGGTAAAAAAATCACTTTTGATGGTAATGGTCAAACGATAAATTTATCAACTTGGCTAAATGGATTATTCTATGTAGCAAGTGATGCAGAATTAGTAATTAATAATTTAAAGCTTGATGGTGGAGCAACTGGTTTTGAAGTTAACTATGCAGGAGTAACTTATACAAATTATACAATTCCACTAGTTACAGGCTCTGATGCAAGTGATCCTAAAGCAAACCAACCTGCAATTGTATCTGCGGGAAACATTACTTTAAATGGTGTTAATGCCTCAAATGTTTATTCTACAGCTAATGGAGCGGTATTAGCAGCCCAAAGTGGCAATGTAAAAATAACAAATTCTAATTTTATTCATAATAGAGCTGCAAACTGGGGAGGTGCACTTCACTTAGGAAGTTACATTTCTACAACAGCAACAGAATATTCAATCAAAAATATTGAAATTAATAATACTAATTTTGATAAAAACTATTCAAAATATGGAGGAGCAATTGCTACTATAAATATTGGTGGAATGACTATTAACTCCTCAAGTTTTACTAATAATACTGGAGATGGTGGTAAAGGTGGAGCAATCAACATCAACGATCAAAGTGTATCAAATCCAGTTCATGCAACAGCAGGTTTAGCCCCTTCAACAGTAACATTAAATAATACTGTATTTGATAATAATTGGGTTGGAAATGATGGTTATGCCATTCAAACATATGGTACAAACTTGACTTTAAATAATTGCACATTAAAAAATAATGTTGGTGTTCACCCAACAAGTTCAGTAGGAACAATTTCTGTTGAATCGTACTATCCGGCTACAATGATTTATTTTAAAGCGACAAATTGTCTATTTGAAGGTAATAGAGGAGGTTCCTCAGTATATAGTGACCATGCAGGTATTGTGGATACCAAATTTATTAATACTAAATTTATCAATAACATTGGTAATATGACAATCCTATTATACTCATCACAAACAACAATTGATAATTGTGAATTTATTGGAGAAAAAGTTTCTAAAACTGTAATTGACGGAAGATCATATCCAGAATTAGGTTCAGATCCTCCAAAAATGACCATCAATAATACAAAATTTACAGAGACAGATGGTCCAACAGATGTATTAGTTAGTAAATATTCTGATGATGGAACAAAGCCACCATATACAGTAGAATACAAAGGAACAACAGTAGCTAATACGTTGGCCTTACACGAAAGTAATATAGAAGTATCTGGTACATTAGTAGGAGACATAACATTAGATGAAACAGCAGATGCTTCAAAAATAGTGGTTGCAGAAAATTCAGAAGTAATTGGAGAAGTAATTGAAATCGAAAATACATATCCTATCTTCTTTAGATGGAAAGATGGAACTGATACTACCCAAGGAACTATCCTTTATTTAGAAAAAGGTAAAACTTATACATCAAGTGAAATAACACAATTATTAAATCAAAATAAAGATGGATACAAAATGGTATATTATACAAACTCTTCATTTACAACACCATGGGATTTCATCCCAGCAAATGCAATGCAAACAATCTACGTAACTTGGGAAGCACATACTCATGTATATGGAGCAGAAGTAATTGCACATAATGGTGGATTCTATTATCAATGTGAATGTGGTAGTCTATCAGAACCAATCATCGCTATAACAATAGATGAAAGATATTTATATGATGGTAAAACAAAAGAAGTAACATTACTAAATCCCAATAATTATTCATCTGATAAATATGAAATAAAATATTATAAAGAACAAAGTGATGGAACATATGCATTACAAAAGAAAGCTCCAAAAGAAGTTGGTAAATATAAAGTGACATTAGTATATAATGGAGAAGAATCATCAACATTCTTTAAAATAGCAGAAGGTATTCCAAATCCACCAACAAGTTCAACTAATATAGTAGGTATAGTTGCTCTTATAGCATTCTTATTACTATCAGTATTTGGAATTAATCGTTTAGCATTAAAACTAAAAAATAACTAAAAAGTAGGAGTAAAGTCCTACTTTTTTTCTTTGTAATACTTGAATCTACATAAGCCAGATGCTAAAATTAAATAGTAAGATAGTAGGAGTAATATATATGAAAAGAAAAATAATAACAAGTTTATCAGTCATACTAGTCGTACTAGGAATGATAATAGTTAAAGAACCAAATCTAACCCTAACAAAATTAATAATAGATAAAGTAGACGTTAAAACAGCCAATGTTTTAACAACTGGTGAATATATATCACCTGACGGTAAGAAACTTGTAATAAATGAAGATGCAACAGCAACCTATCAAGGAGCCTATTCATTAACTGTCACTCAAGCAGACACTGGTCACAGTATCACTGGTAGTGTTGGGACAAATAATATAGCTGTAACATTTTATCAATTAAGTGAATCATGCTATGTTTCAAATACCATGATTTCATATACACATAATGGAGTAACAGAATACTTAGATGATTATACAGTATTTACAAACTCAACTTCATCTCAAGAAGAAGGAAATATTGAGGTATGGACAAATGGCGTAAAAAAAGCCGGTTATAAAACATTCCAAGCAGCAGTAGACGCGGCTGATGAAAATTCAATAATCAAAATAACTTCCAATATGACAATTACATCTGGTGCATATATTAATAAAAATATAACTATCGATGGATTAAACAATACTCTTGATAAGTCATCTTGGACAAATCCATTATTCGTTGTAGAAAAAGAAAAAACAGTAAGTATAAAAAACATAATAATAGACGGTGGATCAACTGGATTTAAAGTGGATTATGATGCCGTAACCTTTAAAAACTTCAAAATCCCACTTGTAAGTGGCTCTGCCGCCAATGATATAAAACAAAATACTGCAGCCATTCTATCAAAAGGAGACCTAACGGTAAATAATACTGCAATAAACAATGTTTATACTGCCTCTAAAGGAAGTGCTATTCATACAGCAGCTGGAAACCTATCAATTAATAATAGTTCCTTTACGCATAATAGAGCATCTTCTGGTGGAGCAGTAGCAGTAGGAGCCAATCTACAAAGTGGTGAAACTACATATCCAGTAGATAATCTATATATTACCAATAGTACATTTTCAGAAAATTATTCTTCAAACGGTGGAGGATTATATGTATATAATCTAACTAATTTTAGTATAGAAAATAGTAAATTTTTAAATAATACAGTTAATGATGGTTATGGTGGAGCGTTTATGATTCAAAAGCAATCAACTGTTGCTGAAAAAAGAAACATGCCATACGTCCAAGGAAGAATCAATAACTCAATTTTTGATGGTAATTGGGTAGGAAACGATGGTGCAGCCATCCAAAATTATGATGCTGAAATTTCAACAACCAACACAATTTTTTCAAATAATGTTGGTGTTCATCCTACAAGTAGTGTAGCAACTTTTTCTCAACAAGTAGATCGTGCTACATGGGCTACGGAATACATGTCCAACTGTCAATTTATAGCTAATGTGGGCGACGTAAGTGGCCTTGCAGATCATGGTGGCCACATGTATTTTACAGTTGAAGATACAACATTCACTAAAAATAATGGTTCACAAACTTGCTATTTCTTAACATCAGTTATACATTTTAAGCGTTGTAGTTTTACAAATGAAAATGTTCAAACTGCCGTAGTAATGGGTGCTGGTTACTCAATAGCATCAGAATTTACTGGAACTGCCTATAGTGGACCAACTCTAATCGTAGAGGATACAACGTTTGAAAATAATAGTGCAGTTGACATATTTATAAAACAAAGAAATTATGATACAAAATATAATTACTTAGAATACTCAATGGAAGTTAGAGGAAATGTAGCTGCAAACGTAGAAATGTGGGATTCAAGTAATCTTACAGTATCCGGAAACCTAACAGGAGATATTGCAACAGACGCTAAAACGACAACAGATGATATTACCATAAACGAAGGTGGAGCAATAACAGGAGAAATTATAACAACTTCTTCTGATGCAGTAAGAGTTATATTAAGATATCCATCAGATAGTAATCTATTTGGATACACTCAAAAAATACTATACTTAGAAAATGGTAAGACATATACACCAGCAGAAATATTTGAATTATCTCCAGTAACAAATGATGGAAAAACTCAAAAAATATATACTGATCAAGCCTTAACATCAGAATGGAACTATACTCCAACAGCCAATATAACAGTATATGTAGCATGGGAAGAACATACCCATACATATGATAAAAAATTAGGTGCTGTAAATAATATCATTGGATATCAATGTGAATGCGGTCAAATAGATGAGACAAGAATACTCGGACTAAGAATCCCACCCAATACAACATATGATGGTAAAAAGAAAGCAGCAATTATTGATAATAGTTTAAATGTTTCATCATCTGATTATAAACTAGAATATTTTGTTAGTGACCAAAAAGGAGGATGGACAGAACTTTCTACAGAACCAATCTCACTTGGATACTATAAAGCAAAATTAACATATAATGGGTTATCATCAGAAATAACCTTTAGTATTGTTGAAAAAAATGAAAATCCAAATACAGATAGTAATATAGTATTATTAATAGAGATTATAATACTTGGCATCGTATGTTTATTAAGTATTAAGTTAATCTCAAAAAAATTCAAAAACATATAAAAAGTAGGAGTAAAGTCCTACTTTTTTTTCATTGTACTACTTGAATCTATATAAGTCAGATGCTAAAATTAAATAGTAAAGTAGTAGGATGGTGATGAATATGAAAAACATTAAAAATATTTTAATGATATCATTAATGTTATTTGTTTCAATATTTATAACTGGCACCATAATTTGTACAAGATATAATATTACTCCAGTAATTATTCAAATATATAATCAAGAAAAACTTACCGGAAGTACACTAGTAACGGGAACATATCTATCAACAGATGGTCATAAAATAGTAAAAGATATAAATGGTACATTAACATATAATGATACTTATACTTTAACAGCAAAAACTAATGTTAAAGGTTCAACTATAACAGGAAAAGTTGGAACTGATTCTAAATCAGTAACATTCTATCAACTAAATTCATCAACTTTTTATGGAAAGGGTACACTTCAGTACACTCATAATAATCAAACAGAATATATGTGTTATTACACTGTATTTAAAGCAGAAACAACTCCAACTCCAGTAGAAGATGGATTAGCAGAATTATGGAGAAATGATGTAAAAATAAATACTTATGCAACACTCCAAGATGCAGTAGATGCTGCCTCAATAAATGATACTGTAAAAATAACAAAAGACTATTCGGCAACAGCTGGAGTTTATATTAACAAGAATATAACTTTAGATGGTAATAACCATACCATCGATAGAAGAAATCTATTATATGCATTTTTATTAGTAGAAAAAGATGTAACACTTAATTTAAAAAATATTACTATTGATGGAGGTGCAACCGGTTTTGAAGTTGACCATTCTAATATAAATAATAATAGTTATAATATCCCAATTAAAAATGGAACTGCAACTACAGATCCAAAATTAAGTCATGCAGCAGTTATTTCAAAAGGAAATCTAGTGGCTGACAATATCCAAGTAAATAATAATTATGTAAATGGTCATGGAGCAGGTCTTCAAATTGCAGCTGGTTCAGCCACATTTACTAATTCTAAATTTATTCATAATAGAGGAAATAATGGTGCAGCTTTCTACGTATATAGTACTTTTGAACAAGATAAAAAAGAATATCCTATAAAAAATCTATCATTTGACAATTGTATATTTACAAATAACTATGCAACATCTGGCGCTGGAGTATGTGCTTCAAACATTGAATCAATGTCTTTTAAGAATTGTACATTTACTTCTAATTATGCCAACAATGGATATGGTGGAGGAATAGCTGTTGCAAGAAATACAATAAAAGTAGATGGTGTACAATATAATTCTCAAGGCCATGCCTTGGGATTAGACTATACTCAAGCTACAATAGATAATTGCTTATTTGAAAATAATATGGCAGGAAGAGACGGCTTTGCCGTTCAAAACTGCGAAGCAGAATTTACTATAACTAATACAACTTTTAGAGGAAATATAGGAATAAACTCATCAAGTAGTAGTGGAACTTTTGCTTGTCATGTATTTAGATATAATTCGTGGGCTACTCAAATAATAAAGAATTGTATATTTGAAGAAAATCAAGGTAAAGTTTCTTGCCTAGGTGAATACGGAAGTAAAATATTTGTTGGTCTATATAACAACTCATTCATTAGAAATAAAGGAGAATCAGCTATTCTATATTGGACAGCTAATACTGATATAAAAGATTGCACTTTTATTGATGATCAATCAACTGATTATGTCATTGGCGTATCAATTGAATCATCAAGTGATTACTACGAAGGTGATGGAAATACAGGACCAAACGTAAACTTATCAAATACCAGTTTTACAGGTTCAACATCATCAGAAGATATATCTGTTGAGACAGCATATGATGATGAAACAATTCCAAAAGTAAATGTAACCCTAACCGGTAATACCAATGCTAACGTAAGTTTATCAGATGATAATTCTCTAACCATCGAAGGCGTTCATCAAGGAAATGTTACAACTGATTCAACTACCTCAACCTCAAATGTAACAGTTAAAGAAACAGCTACATTAATAGGAGAGGTAATAAAAAGCAATATAGTAGTAAATTATCATGAACACTCAAGCGATACTGACTATAAAAATAAATCATTCTATATAGAACCAGATACAAAAGTAACACCAGAATATATTCAAAATCTTCTAAATATTGAAGAAGAAGGGTATATACTAAAAATCTATACAGATGAAGCCCTAACAAAAGAGTGGGATTATACTTCAAAAGATAATTTAACTTTATATACTAACTGGGTTGGACACACACATACAAAACAAACTAATTTAACAGTATTACAATCAGGAATCTATTATAGTTGTGAATGTGGATATCAATATGAAGGAATAAATATGCTTCCTCCAACAAAAATAATTTATGATGGAAATCCAAAAGAGATATCAATTACAAATACTCTTAATATCAAAGAAACTGATTACAAAGTAACATATAAAGTTAAAAAGAATGATGATTCATGGATATCTATTACTGGTTCTCCAATAGAACCAGGCGAATACAAAGCAGAATTAACCTATAATGGTTTAACTGCTGAATTAAAGTATAAAATATATAATCAAATAGAAAATCCAGTAACATCATCAAATAATATAGAACTTGTATTTACAATGATTATTCTATTATTATCATTCACTATAATATATATAACACAAAAGAATAATAACAAAATAAAAGTAGGAAATTAATTCCTACTTTTTCTTATCTTTTTTACTATTCTTTTTCTTCATTTCAAGTTCCTTACGTCTTAATTCATCTTCCTTTTCAATAACTAAGTCTAACTTATCTCCGATTTTTAAATCTTTAACAGTTTCTCTAGGAACAAAATAAGTATTACAAACATCTTTCTTTCTACGAACTTTCTTTTCTGTTCCCAGATTCTCAATTAAATATAAAATCTTTTCATCTTTATCAGTAAGTATAACATCTATTCTTTCAAATAAGAAATTAGTATTACTAGATCTTTTATTAGGAAACCTAACACCATATTCTAAAGGTCCAAGTACAAACTTAAGTCCTTTTAGTCTTTCCCAAAAAGTATTTGCTTCAACTAATTTAACTTTTCTATTTTTAACTTTTATATACATAAAATCACCACTTACAAAATATATTATAGCATAAATTTCTTTTATAATTATTAAAAGTATGATATTATAGAGAAGAAAAGAGGAGGTATAATATGAGTGGACATTCAAAATGGGCTACAATTCACAGAAAAAAAGGTTTATTAGATGCAGCACGTGGTAAGGTTTTCCAAAAACTTGCTAAAGAAATTATGGTTGCTGCTAAAGGTGGAAGTCCTGATCCACAAACAAATGCCGCATTAAGATTAGCTGTTGATAAGGCAAAAGCACAAAATATGCCAAAAGACAACATTCAAAAGGCAATTGAAAAAGCTACAGGAACAACTGAAGGAGCAAATTATGAAAACGTTCGCTATGAAGGTTATGGACCGAATGGTGTAGCTTTCATGGTAGATTGCTTAACAGATAATAGAAATAGAACTGCTTCACAAGTAAGAAGTTCATTTACAAAAGCAGGAGGTAACTTAGGAACTGATGGTTCAGTAAGTTACATGTTTGAACGTCGTGGTTCAATCGTTATTCCTGGAGAATATGATGAAGAAGAAATGATGATGACTGCATTAGATGCTGGAGCATTAGATTTTGAACCAGTAGACAATACATACATCATTACTACTGCGCAAGATACATTCACTGCAGTAAAAGAAGCATTAGAAAATGCTAATGTTAAAGAATTCTTAGAATGTGAATTAACATATATTCCAAATATGGAAGTAGAACTAGATGAAGAAGCTAGTGAAAAAGTACATAATTTAGTTGATACACTTGAAGATTTAGATGATGTACAAGATGTTTACTACAACTTAAAAGAAGACTAAGAGGTATCAAATGTCTGATTTAAGAAAGATTAATAATGAATTAAAAGCATTTATTAACGAAGCAAACTTTATTTCAAATAAATGTCGTAATAAATTATTAAAGATACTTGGAGAAACATTTTCAGTAGACTTACCTTTAGAAAATTTTGCATCTATTGATGCAGTTCTAACAGAAGAAGGTAATATAGTGATGAGAGGGGATGAATATAAATCATCTGCTCCATGTAAAAACATTAATGAACTAGAAGAAAAATATAATATTTTTAAAGATAAAGCAGAAGTACTTTTAAAAAAGAAAGAAGTAAACTACTATACCAAGAATAATATAAATAATACCTTAAATATCTTCATAGTTATAGTATTATCAATTGTTTATGCAGTAGTTTTAGTATTAACAATAAAAGCAGTTTTTTCTTTAAATTTATTTACTGCAAGTATTCTATGTGCCATAATGTCGTCTAGTTTATTACCAAGTATAAAGAGTCGATTTGAACAAGCTAAGAATTTTCTAAAGAGAAAGTTTAATAACAAAAAGAAAAAATAAAAATCATAACATTTCGTTATGATTTTTTTTATATTTTAGAAACTGTGACCTCCGCCACCACCGGAAGAGCCGCCTCCGCCGCCTCCGCCACCGCCTCCGGAAGAACCTCCAGAGTCTTGTGGTGAGTAAACTCTTCTTTGACCAGTTTTAGTAGCATTAACATCAGCCATATTGAATGAAATACCACAATTCTTTAAAATTTCTTCATTACTAGCTTTTCTAATATTTGTATTAATAAGTACTACAATAAAACTAATAAAGAACGCTGCTGTAACAGCAATTAAAGCATTACTTATATATCTCATTGGTTCAGCAATCTTACCACCTTCAAGTGTTGTAAGAATTTGACTATATGCAATACTAGCACATTTATAATAATCTTGATCAGTAGCATAAGTATAAATATTATCTGTAATTATATCAGCTTTAGAATTAGTTATATATTTATAATTTTCACCATCAGAGAATATATAAATTATTCTATTATCCATATCAATAAGAAGGATCGTACCACTTTCAGTACCAAACTTCTCATGATAATAACTATCTGCATAAGAAGAAGTATAGGTATAATTTTCAGAAATACTTTTAAAAGCAACATTTCCATACTGAGTTAAAGGAATCATTTCTTCATATAACAAAGCCATCTCATCTTCTGAAAGTAATTCAGCATCATCTTCAATAATAACTTCATATCCTGTTTCTTCATTAGTATAAGGGGAGTGAGTTAAAGCATTAACATCAAATCCTACAAATAATATTAAGAAGAATAGTAAAGTTTTAAATAACATCTGTTTCATTTTCACTACCTCCTCGTTTTTCTAATTGAGGCAATTTAGTAGAAACAATTAAATTATGTTCCTTAACTAAATCATAGAAAGAAAGTATTACTAATAACAATATTCCAACTGCTGCCCCATAATAATATATATCAGCAACAAAGTTCATTACTAATACAAATATACCAAGTATAATTCCTAAAATTTGTTTAAGTGTATAACCAAAATATGATTTTTTCTTTCTATTTTTCTTTTTACTTATATTAACATCCATATAACCTTCATCATCTGAATGTGTTTCTCTTGCTTGAATACTACTAATTTGAATAAATGAAATAATTAAACTTATAACGGCTGCTACTATAGAAACAACACAAACTACTTTTGGTGTTAAAACTAAAAACCAATTAATTAATAGGAAAAGTGGAATAGTAAGTAGTAATGAAAATCCAATATATTTCATAAAGTCAACTGGTAGATCAATTGCAACTTTTCCAGTCTGACCATTTACAATTGCATAATTAATATACTTATTTGCTTTATCTCTAATTGCTAAGAAATAGACTGGAAACATTCCGACTTTTTTCTCAGACACTTCAAATTTAGCTTTAGGATTACTACAACCATATTTAGCAAATTTCTTTTCTTTTCTCATATGTCTAGTAGAATCTGCCTCAGCAATTGCTTTAGCATCATCTTCATAAATATGATCACTTACATCAGCAGTATCTGCATAAAAACCAGCTAAATAATTAACATTGAAATCTTCTGCTTCAGTAGCATCATGAGGAATAGCATGACTAAATCTATCATAGAAAGTAGAAAGCATATCGTAACTAACTCCATCATAATCAGCATCAACTCTAGCATAAATATTATAAGTATCATAATAAACATAATCACCAGAACGATGAGAATATTTTTCTCCTTTATTTGTTGTATCTCCATGACAAGATAATTTATAAATACAATATGGCATGTAAATACCTCTGAATTTACTTAACACAATATCATCTTTCATATAGTTAGGAGCAAATAAACTTTTAGATAACTTATTCTTATATGCTGTGATACAATCTTCTTTAGTTTTCTTAAACGGAATAATAAATTCTGGATTATTTCTTTTAATTAACTTTTCTTCAATCATCGCTTGTGAACCACAGTAACTACAGAAAGTAATTGCGGTTTCATCAAATGTCAAAAGAGTAGCACCACATTGTGAACAAGCATAACTTCTTCCTTCATAAGTTCCTTTCTCATCAGTAATTTTTTCTTTTCTCTCACTTGCTTTTTTTGCACTTATTTTTAGTTCCTTCGGATCGAATGTCGAACCACAATAGTCACAAGTAACACTTTGTGCTTTTGCATCGAATTCTAAACCCGCAGTACAATTCGGACACTTTATCATATTATCACCACCTTAATTGTATCAAATTAACTGAAACTATTAAATAACAAGAATAAAACAATAGCATCAATTGACAAACAAGTGTTCGCATTGTATAATTAATTATAGTTTGAAAGTAAATAATAATTAGTTTATAATGAATATGGAGTGATAATAAATGTATGACTATATAAAAGGTACAATAACATGTTTAAAAAATAATGCTATTGTTTTAGATAATAATGGAGTGGGATATTTAATCTATGTATCAAATCCTTACTCATTTGAAGTAGGAAAAGAATATAAAGTATTTATATATCAAAAGATTGCAGAAGATGAAAATGCTTTATATGGATTTAAAACAGCAGAAGAAAAAGATCTTTTCTTAAAATTAATTAGTGTAAAAGGACTAGGATGTAAGATGGCTCTACCAATCTTAGCAGTTGGTTCAATAAATGGAATCATGGATGCTATTGAAAGAGAAAATGTTTTATATCTTAAGAAATTTCCTAAAATAGGTGATAAATTAGCTAAACAAATTGTTTTAGATTTAAAGGGAAAATTAGAATTTATTGGTGTTGGAATTTCTGATGATGAAGTAACAACTGAAAATGAACTAAAAGAAGTATTAATTGGGTTAGGATACAAAGAAAAAGAACTTAAACCAGTGCTAGCTAAAGTAAATACTTCACTATCAATAGAAGAACAAGTAAAAGATGCATTAAAATTATTATTAAGATAAGCAGGGAGGTTTCATTATGAATGATGAAAGCGTAATAACAACATACAATTTATTAGATGATAATACAATTGATAATACAATTAGACCAGAGACAATAGAGGAATATGTTGGACAAACTGATGTAAAGGAGAATATTAAAGTCTTTGTTGAAGCAGCAAAAATGCGTAATGAACCTTTAGATCACGTTTTATTATATGGGCCTCCGGGGCTTGGAAAGACAACTTTAGCTTTTATCATTGCTAATGAACTAGGTACTCACATTAAAACTGCTAGTGGACCAAGTATTGAAAAAAGTGGTGACTTAGCAGCAATACTATCTTCATTAGAACCTGGTGATGTATTATTTATTGATGAAATTCATCGTATGCCAAGATATATTGAAGAAATTCTTTATCCAGCAATGGAAGACTTTTCATTAGATATAATTGTTGGAAGCGAAGGAAATAGTAGAAATATAAAAATTGATTTACCGCCATTTACCTTAGTAGGAGCAACAACTAGAGCAGGAGACTTATCTTCACCATTAAGAGATCGTTTTGGAATAACTTCTAAATTACAATTTTATACAGTAGAAGAATTAAGAGATATTATTAAAAGAACAGCTAGAGTTTTAGACGTAGAAATAGACGAAGATGCAGCGATTGAACTTGCCAAACGTAGTCGTGGAACACCAAGAATTGCTAATCGTTTATTTAAACGTGTTAGGGACTTTGCACAAGTAAAAGGAAATGGTATAATAGACATCGCTATTACTGAAGAGGCCCTAGACAGATTAAAAGTTGATAGTATCGGTCTAGATAATACTGACCATGATTTATTATTGGCAATTATAAATAAATTTAATGGTGGACCAGTCGGAGTAGAAGCAATAGCTTCATCAATTGGTGAAGAAGTAACAACTATCGAGGATGTATATGAACCATATTTATTACAAATGGGGCTATTAAAAAGAACATCTCGTGGTCGTATAGTTACAGATAAAGCATATGAGGTATTAGGTATACCAAAGAATTAAAAAGGGTGATGTAAAATGGCAAGGACCACATCAAAAGTTTTTGGTGAAGCAGAAACATATGAAGATTTAAAAGGAATTGTATTTCAAACATTATTAGATAATAATCATTGTTATATGAATGAAACTGCATTGCAAACAGCACTTTCTAGTTTACAAATGGCTTCTGAAAGTCAACAGAAGCAAGTACTAAGATATGCTAGACATATTGATCGAAAACTTAGTACACCTGGAGCTGCTAGAGGAAATGCATATCATAAGATTCCCGCTTTTTTAGCAGGAAGTATTTATCTAATAAATTATCCCGAAACAGTAAAAGGCTTAACATTAGATGAGTTAACTTTACTATCGAGATATGCAACTTTTGAACCACCAGAGTTATTTGAACCAACAGCAATCTTTTTTGGACAAGAATTGCTAGGAGCCATAACTGCTAAACATTTTGATTATATGTTCCAATGGACATTCCTAGACTATGCTGAAAGTAAACTTCAACAAGGTGAAACAAAAGAAGATGTTGCTGCATATATCAGAGATGTACCTATAGAACAACTAAAAGAAGAAGCTTTTGAGTACGAAAGAAAATCATTACAGGAAGTAGGAATGTATTTATGAAAGTAGAAGATTTTAACTACAATTTACCAGAAGAATTAATTGCACAAACACCATTGGAAAAAAGAGATTCTTCAAGATTACTAGTATTAGACAAAAAAACAGGTTTAATTGAACACAAACATTTTACTGATATTATTGATTATCTAAATGAAGGAGATACATTAGTACTAAATGATACAAAAGTATTACCTGCAAGATTAATTGGGGTAAAAGAAGAAACAAACGCTGTTATAGAAATTCTATTATTAAAGAATACTGAAGGAGATAATTGGGAATGTTTGGTAAAACCAGCTAGAAGAATTAAAGTTGGAACAATAGTATCATTCGGAGATGGAAAACTAAAAGCAGAATGTATCTCTGAAGGCGAAGAAGGTATAAGACATTTCAAACTTCTATATAAAGGAATTCTTCTAGAAATTTTAGAAGAACTTGGGACAATGCCACTTCCTCCATATATTCATGAAAAACTAGAAGATCAATCTCGTTATCAGACAGTATATGCTAAAGAAGTAGGTAGTGCAGCAGCTCCAACAGCAGGGCTTCATTTCACAAAAGAATTACTAAAAGCAATTGCAGATAAAGGTGTTAATATTGCTTATGTAACATTACATGTAGGACTTGGTACCTTTAGACCAGTTAGTGTTGAAACAATTGAAGAACATGAAATGCATAGTGAATATTATTCAATGTCAAAAGAAGTGGCAGAACTTCTAAACAACACTAAGAAAAATGGTAAAAGAATTATTGCCGTTGGAACAACAAGTACAAGAACATTAGAAACAATCGCAACTAAATATAACGAATTTAAAGAATGCAGTGGCTGGACAAATATCTTTATCTATCCAGGATACGAGTTTAAAGCAATAGACTCACTATCAACAAATTTCCACTTACCAAAATCAACATTAGTAATGTTAGTATCAGCATTAGCTGGAAGAGAAAATATATTAAATGCTTATAATGAGGCAGTAAAAGAAAAATATCGTTTCTTCTCATTTGGAGATGCAATGTTTATAAAATAGAAGATAATTTATCTTCTTTTCTTTTACTTGTAAAAACACACAATATAAAGTATAATTATAACGTAATTTACGGGAGGTATCTCATGAAAATAAAATATACATTATTACAAAAAGAAGAAAACACAAAAGCAAGACTTGGTAAAATTGAAACAAATTATGGTACATATGACACACCAATGTTTATGCCGGTAGGAACAAGAGCAACAGTAAAAGGATTATCGCCTGAAGAATTAAAAGACGCTAATAGTGGAATTATTCTTTCAAATACATATCACTTATGGTTAAGACCCGGTGCAGATATAGTTGAAAAATGTGGTGGTCTACATAAATTTATGAATTGGGATGGACCAATTCTAACTGATAGTGGTGGTTTCCAAGTATTCTCTCTTGCTAAAAATAAAGAAAAAGATATTACAGAAGAAGGAGTACATTTTAAAAGTCATATCGATGGCTCAAAATTATTCCTAACTCCAGAAAAATCAATTGAAATTCAAAACAAATTAGATAGTGATATTGCAATGTCATTTGATGAATGCCCACCATTCCCAGTAACATATGAATATATGAAAAGATCAGTTGATAGAACACTTCGTTGGGCAGCTCGCGGCAAAGCCGTACATAAAAATCCTAACCAAGCTCTATTTGGAATCGTTCAAGGTGGAGAATTTGAAGACTTACGTGAATATAGTTGTAAGAAAACAGTAGAAATGGATTTCGATGGTTATTCAATTGGAGGAACATCCGTTGGAGAAGACAAAGAAACAATGTATAAAATGATAGATTACGGTATTAAATATTTACCAGAAGATAAAGTTAGATATCTAATGGGAGTAGGAGATCCAATTGATATAATTGAAGGGGTAATTCGCGGAATTGATATCTTTGACTGTGTTCTACCAACAAGAATTGCTCGTCATGGCCAAGCTTTTACTAGAACAGGTAAAATAAACTTTAATAATGCTAAATATAAAGAAGATTTATCACCACTTGAAGAAGGGTGTGACTGTTATACATGTAAGAATTATTCAAAGGCCTATATCAGACACTTAATATCTACAGATGAAATGTTAGGTGGAAGATTAATCTCAATCCATAACATTCGTTTCTTAATTAAATTAACAGAAGAAATAAGAGAAGCAATAAAAGAAAATCGTTTACTACAATATCGTGATGAATTTATTTCTAAATACGAATCAAACAAAAAGAACAATTAATTATTGTTCTTTTTAAATATAAAAAATTGGTTTATTAACATTAGAGTTAATATTTTCTATTGCCAAATTTGGCTTACTATCATTAGATGAATTACTAATAACATCAGCAATTTTAAACATAGTTTTTGCGTTACTAATAATAGGTTTAACTTGATAAATAATAGGGATTGCCTGATTAATAATTCCTAATGTTTTTTGTGTACCATCTAATATACCACTCCAGTTAATACCTTTAGCCAAACTAGCTCCTTTACTAAAAAGACTAGGCCTGCCCATTTGATTTGGAAACATAATCCACCTCTAATATAAATATATGTAAAAAAAACAAAAAAGTTAATTTAAACATTTCCAAAAAAAAAATACTATGATACAATTAAATAGAATAATAAGAGGAGGCTAGACATATGAAGTTTATCTTAATGCCCTTTATAGCAATATACCATGTTGTTAGTACAGTAATGTCTGCTCCTGGTATCTTGTTTCAAAAACTAGAAGATAAAGCATTTGAAGCCAAAGATAAAAAACAAAAAGAAAAAGAACAAAAAGAATTAGAAGCTCTAACTGCAGCCCAACAAAAAAGAATGGAAGAAGCTGCTAATATTGCAGCACCTGTTGCTGTTGTAACTCAATCAACAGCAGCCGCTCAACAAGCAGAAACTGCAGAAACTGCTGAAGGAGAAGCCAAACTGAGCGATATGTCTTCAGAGGCTGAGTCAAACGAGAAAAAAGATCGACCAATGAAATCCTTTAGATATGTAGTTCTAAATTCATTTGGTAAAAAAGAATCAGGTACATTTGATGCCGAAGAAGAAAATGATGTAAGAGCCTTCTTACTTTCACAAGAATATGAAATATTAGAAGTAAAAGAACGTAGTAAATATGATATAGATATTAATATTGGTAATAAGATTGGAGCAGAAGACTTAGCTTTCTCTCTAACGCAATTATCAACATATATCAAATCTGGTATTCCTTTAGTAGATGGAGTTAAAATTCTTGCTAAACAAACAAGAAAGCCTGCACTAAAGAAAAGTTTCAATCAATTAGTATATGAATTGCTACGAGGAGAAAGTTTCTCAAATGCAATGATGGCTCAAGGTGAAACGTATCCAAAACTATTAATAAACATGGTTAAAACAGCAGAAATGACTGGAGACCTACCAACAATTCTAGATGATATGTCAGAGTACTATACATCAATGGAACGTACAAGAAAACAAATGAAGTCAGCTTTAACATATCCAATAGTTGTCTTAGTAATTGCTTTTGCAGTATTAATATTCATGTTAGTATTCTTAGTACCGCAATTCTCTGGAATGTACGCAGGATATGATGCTACAATGCCAGCACTTACACTAGCAATCCTAGACATAAGTGACTTTATCCAGAATAACTGGATAGTCCTAGTAGTCTGTATTGCAGCAGTAATTATAATATTTATGTATCTGTATAAACATGTTATTACATTTAAAACAACCGTCCAAACAATTCTGATGCATATCCCAGTAGTTAAAGATATCATGATTTACAATGAAATTGCTAACTTCACAAAAACATTTGCATCATTAATTAACCACGGTGTATTCATTACAGATAGTATGGAAATCCTATCAAAGATTACAGATAATGAAATTTATAAAAGAATTATTAATAAAACTCTTGTTAACTTAGGTAAAGGAGATACAATCTCTATGGCCTTCAAAGGAGAATGGGCCATACCAATCGTAGCATACGAAATGTTAGTTACAGGAGAAACAACAGGTCAGTTAGGAACAATGATGGAAAAGGTTGCAGACCATTTCCAAAACTTACATAAAGGTGTAATTGACCAAATGAAAAGTTTAGTAGAACCAATACTTATCTGTTTCTTAGCAGTAGTAGTTGGAGTAATCTTAATATCTATTATTCAACCAATGTTTGGTATCTACTCAGCAATCCAATAAAAAAAGAAAAATAAGGAGGATAATTATGAATATATTATATTTAATTATCTTTTTTATTTTCGGAACACTAATGGGGTCATTCTTAACAGTTATTGGTCTACGTCTTCCGAAAAAAGAAAATTTTACAACAACTCATTCCCACTGCGATAACTGTGGTCATGTTCTTACATTGATGGATATGGTCCCAATTATCTCATATCTTCTTCAACGAGGAAGATGTAGATATTGTGGTAAGAAAATAGACATTTTATCAACTTACGTAGAATTATTTACTGGTGCGTTATTCGCAGTTGCATACTATGCCTTTGGCTTTTCCTATGAATTATTAATTGCCTTAGGAATAGTTTCACTATTAATGATTGTTGTTGTAAGTGACATAACATATTTAATAATACCAGATGAAGTATTAGGATTTTTCTCAATATATTTCATCATTATCCAAATTCTAAACTTAGGTCTTTTAGGAGCAGGTAAACAATTATTGTCAGGATTATTCTTATTCGGAATAATGTATCTAATAATGGTAATTGGCAACAAAACTCTAAAAAAAGAAAGCCTAGGTGGAGGAGACATAAAAATGATGTTTGTCTTTGGATTAGTACTAGATCCACTTTTAGGAACATTAGCTATCTTTATAGGAAGTTTAATTGCCTTACCAACATCATTAATTTTATTAAAGAAACAAAGTGAAAGAGTTATACCATTTGGGCCATTCCTATTATTAGCTCTTACATTTATCTATTATGCTCAAATTACAACCCCAATGATTTTAGAATTTCTAAAAGTATCATAAAGAAGCAAGCGCTTCTTTTTTTATTTATATTATGTTATAATAACAGCATTTCAGGAGGTGAGTTAAATGAGTTATAATTATGGACGTTTTTATTCCGTAGATTTTGCAATTGAACTATATATGGAATTAATAAAATTATTTAAAATCAAAAGACCAGGAATAAATGTTCAAGATGAACTTTTATTACCAAACCATCCTATAGTCTTTTCTAGAGTTTTAGCAGCAGCATATTCTTCTTATATAGCAAGAACTAATGAACTTATTCTAGATTTAGATGAAACATCATCCCGTGAAGAAATCGAAAGAATTGTTGATGAAGTAATGACTGAATCTAGAATATTAGAAAAAATAAAACCAAAACAACCATTAACTAACAATGAATTAAAACAACAAATTAAAAATGCCCTAGCACATGCTGAATATACAATTGGTCATGAAGAAGAAGGACCAGTTTATTTAGAAATTTCATCTCCAAAAATAGAAGGAAAAATAAATATAGCTGACTTGTCTCATCTAGTTCAAGCATATACTCACATATATACATTGTTAACTCTTCAAAAAATAACATACGAAGTAAATGAATTTTTTAATTTCGATATTAATAATAAAAACTTACTTAAAAAAGCCATTTCAAGTATTACAAGAGGAACATATGACTTTCCTAATGCTCTTCCATCAGAAGTAACAGCCTTTGGCTTTGAAACAGAAAATGCAGCCTCTTTAACAACAGAAGAACAAGAGTTTATTTATAATTATATAATGTATATAGGACTTCAAAATTGGGTTAGTCTTGAACCAGATGATCGAATGAGACTATTTGTTCATGTGGCAAAGCCACAACTTGAAAAACATTTATCGCCATTTGTAACAGGAAGTGATATAGCATCAACTATTGATTATCTTCTTCATCATGGCAACGGCCATACCACTCAAGAAGAATATTCTATGTTAGTTTATAAATTTCCCGTAATGTATATTAATTCAATAATCGAATTAGGATTTCTATGTTTAAATCATATAAAAGAAGCCCAAGCCAAAGAAGAGTTACCGAATTTTGATTATCACAATATTTCATTACAAGGAATAGTATATGAACCAAAATCCTGTGTTAGAATTGTACCAAAAGAAGAACAAATAACAAAATATAACAATCAATTAGAATCTTTAAGAAAAGGTGCTACAAGAGAAAGAGATGCCTTACAAAGAAAACATCAAGATACTTTATCTTTACAATCTAATCAAAATATTCCAGCTACAAAAAGAAAAGAACTTTTAGAAAGAAAAAAACAAGAAATTGCAGAAACATCACAAAGACTAAATCAATTAACTTCTAGAATATATGATTATGAAGATAAGTTAGAATTTTGTGAAGACTATGTTGAGACAAATGATTTCTTTAAACACTTAAGGAATTCTATTTCACATGGTTTTTACACTGTAAATTATACTAAGGCTTTAAAAGAAAAAGACTTAGGAAAAACCATATTTCATTTTGAAGATTGGGATATTTCTAAAGAAGATAGAACTAAAAGACAAAAAGTCTTCTCTTGTGATATTACCGCTGATCGCTTAATGAGAATATTTGAAGAATTAAAAAATAGATTGCTGGTCTCAGCCAATACTATAGATCAACAACAAGATAAAAGAATTATCTTAAGAGACAACTATCATGCAGCATCACCGGAAAAACTAAACGAGTATTGCAAAAAACTCCGAGATAGGGGAGCAACAGTCATAAAACCATCATAAAAAGAAAGTATATTCTTTCTTTTTTTTTCTATTTATTGTACTATATAAGCAGGTGGTGATTATAATGAAAAATATCTCTATTTTACCTGCGGATACATATACAGTAATTAATAAAACTGTTATAAATGACTCAGATCGTAAAATTGTTTCTATGTTATACCAACCAATTATTGGTTTTACCGCAGTATCATTATATTTCACTTTATTAGATGATTTAGATAAATCATCATTAATGAGTGAAGATCAAACTCATCATCATTTAATGGCTACAATGCAATTAAAATTAGAAGATATAATCATTGCTAGAGAAAAACTAGAAGGAGTTGGCCTAATTAAAACATATATTAAAAAAGGTTCTATTAATAATTATGTTTATTTAGTGTTTTCTCCAATCTCAGCCAATGAATTTTTTAATCACCCAATACTAAATATAGTTTTATATAATAATCTAGGAAAAAAAGAATATGAGAAATTATTAAACTATTATAAAATCCCTCGTATAAATCTAAAAGATTACGAAGAAATCACATGTAGTTTTGATGATGTCTTTACTTCGGTAAAAGGAAATATCTTAGAAATGACAGAAGACGTCACAAAACGTGATTCTAATAATATTGAAATAAATAAAGGAATTGACTTTAACTTATTAATCTCATCAATTCCTGACAATAATTTAACTGAAAAAACATTTAATAAAGAAACAAAGGAATTAATAAATGCCCTAAGTTTTACATATAATCTATCAACATTAGATATGCAAAACTTAGTGAGAAATTCCTTAAATGAAAAAGGTTTAATTGATAAAACATTATTACGTAAAAGTTGTCGTGATTATTATCAATTTGATAATAATGGTAACTTACCAACCTTAATTTATAATAAACAACCTGACTATTTAAAGAAGCCAACAGGTGATACTTCTAAATGGGCTAGAATGGTATATGCTTTTGAAAATTTAAACCCATACCAATTCTTAAAAGCTAAATATAAAGGAGCAGAACCAACTGATAGAGATAAACGATTAATTGAAAATCTGTTAGTAGATCAAAAATTAAATCCAGGTGTTGTAAATGTCTTAATTGCTTATGTCTTAAAGATCAATAATGAACAATTAAAGAAAAGTTATGTAGAAACAATTGCCGGTCAATGGAAACGTTTAAATATTGAAACTGTAGAAGAAGCCATGCGTATAACTGAAAAAGAACATAAAAAGATTAAGAAAAAACTTGCCGAGACTTCAACTAAAACACCAACAACAAAAAAACTAAAGCAAACATCCGATATTCCTGCTTGGTTTGATAAAGAAAAAGAAACAGTAGAGCCAACTGAAACAGATCGTGAAGCCTTTGACGAATTAGACAAAATTCTCCAAGAACTTGTCTAAAAAATACATTTATGATATACTAAGCCTTGCTTGCTGTAAACAAGAATTAAATACTTTACAAACTCTTGAAATAAAATCAAATTTTGTGTTATTATTATAAAGTAGAAAATAACATATAATAACCAAGCAAAGGAAGTAAAAGATGAATAAATATAAAGATAGTGAGTTTCGTAGAATTATCAAACCACTTTTAGATAACTGTCCATTCGAAGAAACTAAGAGTGAGAAACATCATGGTATCACTAGATATGATCATTCTATGAGAGTAGCATACTTTTCCTATAAAGTAACAAAAATGTTAGGATTAGATTATAAAGAAACAACAGAAGCGGCATTACTACATGATTTCTTTACTGATGAAGTAAAAGAAAAAAATGGTATCGCAAGATTAAGACAACATCCTCGATGTGCCGTAGAAAATGCTAAAAAATATTTTGAATTAAGTGAAAAACAAGAAGATATAATTGTAACTCATATGTTCCCAGTAACATTTACTCCACCAAAATATTTAGAAAGCTGGATAGTTGATTTAGTAGATGATGTAGCGTCAATCTATGAACGTGGAACAACAATGACAAAAGAAATTAAGACAGCTGCAACATTCTTATTTGTATTTTTAATTAACTATATCAAGATGCATTAAAAGGAGCAAATATATTGCTTCTTTTTTAAAATAATGAAAGGATGATAATATGAAAAAAACATTCATTTTTGGTCATAAAAAACCAGATACAGATTCAGTTATGTCAGCAATTGCTCTATCACATTTAAAAAATGCCTTAGGAGATAATACTGAACCAAGAATCTTAGGAGCTATTAATAAAGAAACATCATATGCTCTAAAATACTTTAATTTAAAAATGCCTGAGTATTTAAATGATGTTAAATTACAATTAAAAGATGTAAATTTCCATAAAGGATTTTTAATAAAAGAGACTGATTCTATTTATAATGGATATCAATATATGTTAAGAGAAGGTCTTACTGGTTTACCAGTTGTTAAAGAAAATGGTGAATTTAAAGGATTAATCACAATTAAAGACTTATCTCATACTATGATTAACGAAAATGTTGATGACTTATATACATCATATGATAACTTATTAGAAGTTTTAAAAGCAGAACCAATTCTACGCTTTAGTGATGAAATAGTAGGTAAAACATTAGTTGCTTCATATCGTAGTACAACATTTATGGAAAATGTTAAACTTGAAAAGAATATGATTTTAATAGTTGGAGATCGTCATAGTATTATTGAATACGCTGTTGAATCAGGTATAAAACTATTAATTATTTCCTCTGATTCTGAGATTAAAGAAAAACATATTGAAATAGCTAGACAAAATCAAGTAAACATCATGCGTACAGCATATGATACATATCATATTGCTAAACTACTAACACTAACTAACTATATTAAAACAATGATTAGAAGTTATAATCCAACTAAGTTTGAAAATACAGAATTTGTAGATAGTGTAATTGAAATAAATAATAAATTAAAACATACAAATTATCCAATAGTCGATAAAAGAAATAAATGTTTAGGACTGTTAAGAATAACAGATTTAAATGAAAAGATTCCAAAGAAAGTAATATTAGTAGATCATAATGAAAAACTACAAAGTGCTGAAGGAATTGATGAAGCAGAAATTCTAGAAATTATTGATCATCATAACTTAGGAAGTATAACAACTAATACTCCAATTAATTTTAGAAATATGGCTGTTGGTTCAACATGTACAATAGTTTATACACTATTTAAAGAAAGAGAAGTACCAATTCCAAAACATATAGCCGGGGCTTTATTATCTGGAATATTATCTGATACCTTAATTTTAAAAAGTCCAACAGCAACTCCTAAAGATGTTGCTGCTGTACAAGAATTAGCACTACTGGCTGAAGTAAATTATTTAGACTATGGAATGGCTATGTTAAAAGCCGGAACATCTCTAGATGGTATGAGTAAAGCAGATGTTCTATACAATGACTTTAAACTTTATACAGTAAATGGTAGAACATTTGCTGTTGGCCAATTCTTCACAATGAACTTCGATGAAATAGAAAGAGAAATAGAAGAATATATCAATGTTCTAGATGATGTGGCTGAGGCCAATAATTATTCATTAGTAACACTATTCGTTACAGACATCATTAATAATGGAAGTTATGTAATATATAATACAAAGGGTAGAGAAATAGTTTCTCTTGCTTATGAAAAAGAAAATATAAAACAAGGCCAATTCATTAGAAATTGTGTATCTCGTAAGAAACACGTTGTTCCGATGATTATGGGCGTTCTTGAAGGATAGGAGATAGCATGAAAGATAAAATATTATTAGTCTTAAAAGGTTTCTTATTAGGAATTGCTAATGTAATTCCAGGAGTAAGTGGAGGAACACTTGCTTTAACTCTTGGTATTTATCAAGATTTAATTGGTGCAATTAGTCATTTCTTTAAGAACCTAAAGAAAAATTTAAAATTCTTAATACCACTAGGTATTGGTATGGTAATAGCCATACTTTTAGGAAGTAAAGTAATCACTTTCTGTTTAGATAAATTTGCTTTACCGACAACATTATTCTTTATTGGTTTAATCGTTGGAGGAATTCCACTATTAACAAAGAAATTAAAGGGTAGAAGATTAAAACCATTAAATCTAGCTGTATTTTTACTAACATTTGGAATTGTTATGATTATGACATTTTTAAATGCTGGAAATAATGCAGTAGACTTATCTAATATGTCAGTTATTCAATTTATATTATTAATGATAGTAGGAATGGTTGCAGCAGCAACTATGGTAATTCCAGGAGTAAGTGGATCATTTGTCTTAATGTTATTAGGATATTATAAACCAATAATGGCAACACTTGGTAACTTAACAGATTTTTCTTTACTTGGACATAACGTCTTAGTGCTTGCTCCATTTGGAATAGGATTACTAATTGGAATAGTAGGAATAGCAAAGTTAATTGAATTCTTACTTAAAAAATATGAAATACCAACATACTATGGAATAGTTGGTTTCGTAACAGCAAGTGTTATTGGGTTAGGGATTGGCCTAGTAGGAGTGCCTACAACAACACTTCAAGTTTTAGCAGGATTAGTTTTATTTGTAATTGCCTTTATAATTGGTTATAAATTAGGAGATAAATAATGATAGCGCTAATTCAATATATATTATTAGGTATTATGCAAGGCCTTACAGAACCAATCCCAGTTTCTAGTAGTGGCCATGTCTTAATACTAAAAACAATTCTAGAAAAATTTAATCAAAACATAGATATTGATTTTTCTATCTTAGCAACAATTACTAATTTAGGAAGTTTAATAGCTATAACAATATTATTTAGAAAAGAAATAATTACCTTAATAAAATCATTCTTTACTTATATCTTTAAGAAAGAACAAAGAAAAGAACTACAACAAGACTTTAACTACTGCTGGAAAATTGTACTTGCTACTATTCCAGCAGGAATCTTAGGTTTAATTGCTACTAAGTTTGATTTATTAGACAAACTAGAAGAAAACGTTAAATTTATTGGTTTAATGCTTCTTGTAACAGCAGTTTTCTTATTCTTAATAAAAGACTTCAAAGGAAAGAAAAAAGAACGTGAAATAAGTTTTAAAGATGCAATTATTATTGGTCTATATCAAATGATTGCTATAACACCAGGAATAAGTAGAAGTGGAGCAACAATTGTTGGAGGAATGTTTCAAAATCTAAAAAGAGAAACTGCTTTCAACTTCTCATTTATCTTATATATACCAATCTCAATAGCAACATCAATATTAGGAATCAAAGATTTATTAGAAATATCAGCATCAAGTACAACTTGGATGTTATACATCTTATCAGCAACCATTGCAGGAGTATTTACATATATTTGTACTAAATGGTTCTCAAAAATTGTTAAAGAAGGAAAACTTATTTACTTCTCAATTTATTGCTTAATTGCTGGTTTATTAGTAATTATTCTATTATAGGAGGAAAATATGGATACAGCAAAATTAGGACTACTAACTACATTACTATTAGGATTATTTATTATAATAGGTGCTCTTATAGCATTCTTAATTAAGAAAAAAGAACGAGTAGTAGATTTTTCATTAGGTTTAGCATTCAGCGTAATGGTTATGTTAATACTTACTCATATGCTACCAGAAACAATTGAACTATTAGGACTAAAACATATCTATTTATTTATATTATTTACTATAATTGGTTATATGATCTTAAAATTACTTGATAATTTTATACCTGATCACGATGATGATGGTAAAGGTATGGATAAACACGAATTAAGAGAAAATCTAATTCACATTGGTGTTATTACATCAGTAGCCTTAGTTCTACATAACATTATTGAAGGAATGGCAGTATATTCTACAGTATTATCTGATGCCTCATTAGGTCTAGCAGTAACAATTGGAATAGGTTTTCATAACATTCCATTAGGAATGGTTATTGCAGGAACATTCTATCAAAGTAATGAAAATATTAGTAAGACAATCTTAAGTATTTTACTAGTTTCATTATCAACATTTGCTGGAGGATTAATTATGTTCTTCTTAGGATTAACAGAAATCTCTCCAATTATTTCAGGTATACTTTTAGCAGTAACATTAGGAATGCTAATATTTATTGCCTTTACTGAACTTTTACCTAGAATAAAAAATACAAAAAATAAAAAAGTAACAACAGTAGGTATTATCGTAGGAATAATCATTCAATTAATTGCCTTATTTATATAGGCAATTCTTTTTATAAGGAGGTATAACATGTTATATACTATATCTTATATATTTTTATTATTTTTTATATATTCAATAATTGGATATATATTTGAAGTTACATTAGTAACAATTTGTGAGAAGAAGTTTACGCCTTCACGTGGTTTCTTAATAGGACCATACATTCCAATATATGGAGTAGGAGTAGTTTTAATCACAACTCTTCTAAATAAATACAAAAATGATATTTTAGTATTATTTGTCATGAGTACAGTACTATGTACTATTCTAGAATATCTAACAAGCCTAATCATGGAAAAAGTTTTTAAACTTCGTTGGTGGGATTACTCACGTATGAGTTTTAACTTAAATGGTAGAGTATGTCTTTTAAATAGTTTAATCTTTGGAGTAGGTGGTGTAGTAATTATGAAATTATTACACCCACTAATTGAAAAAGTATTAGACTATCCTGCTAACTGGGTAATAATTTTACTCGCAATTATCTTTGGAATAATAATTCTAACTGATTTTATTATTTCCGTAATTGCTATGTTTAATATTAAAATTGAAATTAAAAAATTTACTAAGAAAGATGCAACAGAAGTAGTAAAACAAGAAATTAAAGAATTTTTAGAGAAACATAGTTTCTTAAACGATCAAATTGATCGTTTATTATCTTCTTTCCCAACAGCTATCTCACGTATTGAATTCAACTTACCTGACTATAAAGACTTAATCAAACATATTAAAAAAGAAATAAGAGAAGCAAAGAAAGAATTAAAGAAAAAGAAAAAAGAACTTACTGATAAATTGACAAAACATAACTAAAAAGCTAAAATTAAGTCATAAAGAATAATAGGAGAACATATGAAAAAAATAAAACCAAATTTAGCGGGAATTTTATTAATTGTTTTTGGAGTTATAGTAATAGTTCTAGCAATTTTATTCTTCGCAGTAGATCCAACTAGAAATGAAAGTATTGGAAAATATCAAGAAGTAGTTAAAATATAAGATATCGACAGATATCTTTTTATTATGTCAAGTAAAGAAAAAATCTCGTGATAAATACAAAATTATATGATACGATAATAATGTATATAATAGGAGGAAATATGAGAATAAAAAAGGATATAGATACAAATATATTCAGGGGTTATGACATTAGAGGCTTAGTACCACAAGAACTTGATATGGATACAGCCTATACAATAGGTCTTGGATTTGGTACTTATATAAAACAATTAGGTAAAACTACTTGTGTAGTTGGATACGATAATAGATTAAGTAGCCCAGAATTAAGTAGTTCCCTAATGACAGGTATTAAAGAAACAGGAATTAATATTATTTCCTTAGGTTTAGTAACAACTCCAATGTATTACTATGCTTGTATTAAGTTAAATGTATTTAGTGGAGTAATGGTAACAGCATCTCATAATCCAAAAGATGATAATGGATTTAAATTTGCTTTTGATGAAAGCGGAAACTGTAAAGGACAAGAAATCCAAGATTTCTTAAAATTTATCCAAAAAGGTGAATTTGCCAAAGGTGATGGAATTATCACTAGATATGATATCAGACCTGATTACTTAAAATTATTTAAAGAAAATCTAAACTTTGGAGATAGAAAAGTAAAAGTAGTTATTGATCCAGGTAATGGTACAACATCAGTAATTGCTAAAGAACTATATGAAATGTTCCCAATTGAATTAATTTCAATTAATGATGAAAGTGATGGAACATTCCCTAATCACCATCCAGATCCATGCGTTGAAAAGAACTTAGAAATGTTAAAGAAAAAAGTTATTGAAACAAATGCTGACTTAGGTCTAGGCTTTGATGGTGATGGAGATAGAATGGGTCTAGTTTCCAATTCAACTAAGTTCATCCCAACTGATTACTATATGGTAATAATCGTAAGAGATATAATTGAAAAAGTTAAAAATAAAAAATTCTTATTTGATGTTAAATGTTCTAAAACACTAAGTGATGAAATTGAACGTTTAGGTGGAGAAGGTATGTGTTATCGTACTGGAAACTCTTATACAAAAGCTGCAGTACGCGACTATGATATACCATTTGGTGGAGAATTATCAGGACACGTTTACTTTAGAGATCGTTTCTTAGGTTTTGATTCAGGCCTATATGCCGGATTAAGATTATTAGAAATTCTTTCACATACAGATAAGTCAGTAGATGAATTACTAGAAGGAATTACTGAATACCATTCAACTGATGAATTAAAATTCAAAAGTGATGATGACTATAAATTTAGAGTTATCTCACAAATTGAAGAATATGCTAAAGAAAAAAATTATAAGTATTTAAATATTGATGGAGTAAAAGTTTTATTTGACGATGGTTGGGCATTAGTTAGAGCATCAAACACAGGCCCAAACATTACAGCAAGATTTGAAGCTAAAACAGAAGACCGTTTAGAAGAACTTCAAAAAGAATTTGTCTCATTAATAGAAAAATACAATAAAGACTTAGCAAATTAAAAATATAAATTTAATATCTTGCACTAAATAAAAAACTATGTTATATTGATTAGGACGTTTTCTTGAAAAAATTATACATAACAACAAGTCCTGCATGATATATATGTAGTTTTTTTGCTTGCTTAGTTTTAAATGAAAAAATAAGGAGGTAAATATGGCAATTAGTGAAGTAGAATTCCAAAAAGAAAAAAAGATCTTAAAAAAAGTTCAAAAATTATTAGGAGAAACCTTATCTAACTTAGGTGATGATGTATATCAAGATGAAGAAAACTTACTTGAATTTAAGAAAATGATGTGGGAAAACTCCACAAGTTTCGATGAAGCAGAAATGCGTCAAGTAATGGCGGCAACATCAATGGAGGCAGAGAAGGCACTTCAAAAGCAAAGACGCTTTAAAAAACTATGTCAGATTAAAAACAAACCTTACTTCGCATCAATAGTATTTAAAGATGATGAAAATGGAAAAATATATAATATTTATATTTCTCTAACGTATTTAAAAGATGAAAATCTAAATAATATTTTATATGACTGGCGTAGTCCAATCTGTAGTTTATTCTATGACTATGAAACAGGACCATGTGAATATAAGGCACCAGGTGGTATCTACACAGGCGAATTAAAAAGAAAAAGACAATATAAAATAGAAAATAATCAATTAGTTGGCGTTTTCGACAACTCATTAAATATTGATGACGAAGTACTACAAGAAGTTCTTGCTAACGAATCAAGTGAAAAGATGAAGAACGTCGTTAATACAATCCAACAAGAACAAAATAAAGTTATTCGTAACTTAGAAGACAATAACTTAATTGTTCAAGGAATAGCTGGTTCTGGTAAAACAACAGTAGCTCTACATAGAATAGCTTTCTTACTTTACCAATTAGAACGTCTTTCAAGTAATAATATACTTATCTTCTCTCCAAATAACGTCTTCACAGAATATATTTCAGATGTTTTACCATCTCTTGGAGAAGCCAACACTCTTCAAACAACCTTCGCTGATTACTTATCAGCCTTCATAAAAGAATATAAAGATGTCGAAACATTCACAGATTTTGTTTCTAGATATTATACATATAAAGAAACATATCCAGAATTAGTTAAGTATAAACAAAGTGATGAAATAATAGAACACTTAGATGCTTATCTAAAAGACTATATTAATAATTGTAAATACATCAATTCATTTACAGAAAATGAAATAAACTTCGTTGATAAAGATGAAATAAATGAAATGTTACATTATAAATATGATCGTCTACCATTATTTGAAAGAGTAGAAGAAATTGCTAAAAAACTATCATCTAACTTTTATAAGGGTAGTGGTAAGAAAAATAAAACATTCGGTAAACTTCTAAGAGAAAATTCTAACTTTGTAAAAGATTATAAAGAAATTTATAAAAACTTCTGGAAGAGCGAATTTACAGAAATGCGCCTACCAGATACTATAATAAATAGTTTCGTAAATAAAGATGTAATTAATTATGAAGATGCACTTTTATTTGCCTACATAAAAGGTACACTAGAGGGCTTCATATACGAAGCTAATATAAAACAAGTTATTATTGATGAAGCCCAAGATTATAATAGACTTCAATATATAATAATATCTAAAATCTTCCAAAAAGCAGATTTCACAATTCTAGGAGATATTAATCAAAATATTAATCCTTATTATGCTTATAACTCATTAGAGGATTTAAAAGATTTATTCAAAGGAGAAACAAAATACTTAGAATTATTAAAAACATATCGTTCATCTCCTGAAATTATTGCTTATACAAATAAAATTTTAAATCTAAAACATGTTAATGCTATTCGTAGAGATAATAATAAACCAGTTGTTATAAGAAAAGCAGTTAAAGACTTAAAAGAATCCTTATTAAATGATATTAAAACTTTACAAGAAGAGTATAAGTCAACTGCGATTATCACTAAAGATAATCTTGAGGCTGAAAAAATATATAACTTACTAAAGAATGATTTAAATATTTCTTTAGTTGAAGCCTCATCTAAAAAGTTCCATAAAGAACTAATTGTCATACCTGCTTATACTGCTAAAGGACTAGAATTTGATAGTGTTATTATCTATAATGATCGCAATAACTCATACAAAGCTAATGAAAAGAACTTATTATATGTTGCTTGTACAAGATGTCAACATGAACTATACATTTATAACTAAAATAAAAAAGATAAGATTAATTCTTATCTTTTTTTGTTATGACAAAGTAGAAGGAACTTCCTTTATTAATACTAGAATCAACACCATACTTAAAATTATGTAACTCTAATATATTTTTAACTATTGAAAGACCTAGACCAGTACCAACTAAATTTCTTTTATGTTTTTTCTTATTTTTATAGTAGCGATCCCAAATATAAGGAATATCACTTTCTTTAATACCTTTACCACTATCAATAACTTGTACTAAAACACCAAAGTCTTTTTCAAATACATTAACTTTTACTATTTTATCTTCTCCAGTATAATTAATCGCATTATTTATTAAATTATAAATAACTTGCTCCATCTTTTTTCTATCAGCATAAACTATAATTTTTTTACTTGATGTTTTAAGTTTAAATATATAATCCTCTGTTTCCTTTAAAATACCATATCGATCAATAATATCATTACATAAACTTACAATATCAAATTCTTCATAAACTAAGTTATCTATATTAGACTGCATTTTTGATAAGTCTAATATGTCATTAACAAGCCCTGTTAAACGATCAACTTCTTCAGTAATAACTTTAACATCTTCAATTCTTTTTTTCTTATCTTTATCATGCAAGTCAACACTCATCTCTGCATAAGCTTTAATCATTGTAAGTGGTGTCTTTAAATCATGTGAAACATTAGCCATTAAATCTCTTCTATATTCATCAGTTTTACTTAACTCACTACTTGTATAATTAAGTGTTTCAGCTAATTCATCTATTTCATGAATATTAGAATCAGTATTAAACTTAACGTTAAAGTTTCCTTTAGCTAATTCTTTAGCCGACTTACTCATCTTAACAATAGGAGAGGATATAAAATTAGATATAAAATATGAAATGACAAACGATAAGACAAAGACAATAATTGTAACAACAATTAATTGTTTTCTAAGTATACTAATAGCGCCGTCCATCGGCTCAAGTGATGTATTAATAAAAGCATAATTATCATTTTTTAACTTAACTGCATAAACCAAAATATCATTTTTAAATGAAGGATTTACAAGTTCATAAGTTTTCTTGTTTAAACCACTTGTAATAAAATCAAACTTATAGTTAGCACTAACATTCTTTCCAGTAAAACATCCTTTACCATAAATAGTAGAGGAATATAATGTTTTAAAAGAAGAATCAGTTATTTCAACACAAACTTCATTATCATAAGCAGCAGTATTAATAATTCCTTCTAAATTATTATTGTTATAATTTTTTGAAATTAAGCTTGCCATTTCTTTAATATCTAAAGTTTTAGCATATCTATAATATTGATTAAAAAACAAAACCTGGAATATCCATAAGAAACCAAGTATTGTTACTGAAAAAATTAAAAAGTATTTCCAAATCTCTATAGTTAAACTATTATTCTTCATTTTCAATAAACTTATAACCAACACCGCGAACAGTAACTATATGGTCACGATATTCTCCTAAGTTTCCTCTTAACATTTTAATATGTGTATCAACAGTTCGGTCATCACCAAAGAAGTCATAACCCCATAACTTTGATAATAATTGTTCACGAGAAATAGCAATACCTTTATTTTTAATTAAATAGGTAAGGATTTCAAATTCTTTTGGAGTAACATTTATAATTCTCTCATCGATTTTTATATAGTGAGCTGAAAAGTTTACTTCAAGAGAGTCGAGTTTATAAGTACTGGAAAGATTACTATTGCATCTATTCATAATTGCTTTAATTCTGGCTATTAACTCATTTGGTGAGAATGGTTTCGTTAAATAGTCATCAATACCTAAATCAAAACCAGCTAATTTATCATACTCGTCGCCTCGAGCAGATAATACAATAGTTGGAATACGCTTTTCTTTAGGAATTTCTTCTAGCATAGTAAATCCATCCATTTCTGGCATCATTATATCTAATACCATAAGATCGTAAGAGTTGTTTAAGATTTTATTCAAAGCAACTTTTCCATTTTCTGCTTCATCTACCGAATAGTTATTATTAAGACAATATTCTTTAATAACATCTCTAATCATTTTTTCATCATCGACAATTAATATTTTCACTTGAAATCCCTCCCAATAAAAATATTATACAATAAATGTGTAAATTCCGTGAAAAAACAATTAAATCAATGATATTTAAATAACTTTATAACTTTAATTGCCTCATATATAGTAATAAATATAACATTACAACTAATCGCAATAATTAGTCCCCATAAACCAATCTTTAAATATGAAAAAATAACTAAAAATGTTGTTCTAATAAAAACTCCAATAATATTAGCCTTCATTACAATATTACTTTTACCCATACCATCTAAACAACTAGAAAGAGGGGACTGAATATATTGCAATAAACATATTGGTGCAAGCACTCTCATATAATTAACACCTTCAGTAGTATGATAGATAATTCTTAATAATATATCAGGTATAAGTAGAAAAAACACTGTAAAAAATAAACCAATTAATATAGAAATACTAAGTCCAATCAATAATTTCCTTTTCGCACTATCATATCTTTTATTAGAATACTCCTTCGAAATAGTAGGTAATAACACTTGTGAAATAGACCCTGTAAAAAAAGATGGAAGTAATAAAATAGGCATTACATAACCAGATAAAACCCCATATTCTCGAGATATAAATGATAAGCTATATCCTGCTTTAAGTAATGAATTATTAAGTAAAATGGGTTCTAAGAAATACCCAATACTTCCAACTAATCTCCCAGTAGTATTAGGTATACCAATAGATAAACTATCTCTAATATATCTTTTACTTGGAATAAAATCATTCCTACTAAATCTTATATGTTTTGGTAAAAATAAAAATAAAACTAAAATAGAAACACTCTCACTAATAACATTAATTAATATTAAAAAACATAGTAAATAACTAACACTTTTCTTAATAAACATAGGAATAAATATAATCATTATAATAAGTCTGACTAAATCTTCAACTATATTTGATATTATATGAGGAAACATTCTTTCTTTACCAAAGAAATAACTTCTACAAATACCAGATATACTAATAAAAGGAATAACTACACTAATAGCTAAAATACCATAATATAAATTCTTATTATTAAGTAAATTATTAGAAAGAATAGGACTAATTAAAATAATAATCGCAATTAAAAATAAATTAATAATTAATGAAATAGGTAAAATAGAAAAGAATAATTTTTTATTATTTCTTTTCTCCTCGGCTACTAGCTTTGCTAAAGCCGTAGGTAAACCAAATTGACTAAGACCAATAAATAATGAAAAAGTAGGGAGAATCATCATATAAAGACCTAATACTTCTGAACCAATCATTCTCCCCATAACCATTTTAATAAGCATTCCAAGTATTTTAGTAATACATCCACCAACAAGTAATATAAATGTAGATTTTATTAATTTATCTTTCATAATAAAATATATGAAAAAAACTTATTGATAATTAATAAAAGTATGGTATCATTAATATGAAGGGTAGTTAACCCTTAAAGACGATGTAAATAAATGTAAATCGAACAAATGTAAAAATTTGTAAAAGTAAATGTAAAATGCGTTAGGTTAGAGTCAATAGTTCTTTAATTAAAAATTGGGCTATGATATTCTAATAATATAGAGGTGAACACGATGAATGAATTAATAGATTTTTTAACATCACAGGAGATAATTGTTGTCTACATAGTTGCAGCTGTAGCGTGCTTACTATGTTTCGTTATATATTTGGTTGATAAAAACTACTACAAGAGAAAACAACGTCATAATACTAAGGAATTAAATAAATTAGTTGAAGAAGTTAATGAAATTATTGAAAATGAATATGAAGAAGAACATCAAGAAGAAGTATTTACTACACCAGTTTTAGAAACAATTGAAGAAACTCCATATGAAGCAAAAGTAAATACATTAACTGAAGAAATTATTGCCCCAAGCGTTGTTGTAAATGAAATCAAAGAAGAAGTAATTGAACCTGTAGTAGAAAAAGTAGAACTTAAAGTTGAAGAACCAGAAGAAGAAATAATTGAACAACTAGAAATTGAAGAAGAACCAATTAAAGTAGAAGAAATTGTTTTAGAAACAATGACTGAAGAAGAAGTAATTGAACCTGTAGTAGAAAAAATTGAATTAAAAGAAGAAAAAGAAGAAGAATTAGAATATACAACTGTAGAGCCAAATAGACAACAAGCTCAAGAAGAATTAATGCGTTTAACTCAAGAGTTAGAAAAAGTAGAACAAGAACAAAAGAATATTGATCTAACTTCATATGAAGAAGAACAAGAAGAAAATGCAATTATAAGTTTAGAAGAATTAGTTAAAAAGAGTAAAGAAATGTATGAAGCAAATGAAATTACTCAATACGCAGATGAAGGAAATGAACCAATTTCTCTAGCTGATTTAGAAAAGAGAATGTCAAAAGTTCAAGAAGAAGTACAAGCAATCGAAATGGAAGAAGAAACATTAGTAGAACCAGCTGACATTGCTTATGAAGAACCAGTTATTACTGAAAGTTTCGATCTAAATACAGTTATTCCTGCCTTAGAAGCAATCACTGAAACAATTGAAGAACCACAACAATTAGTTTTAGATGACTTTAATTCAATAAAGGTAGAACCAGTAGTTGAAGAAGTAAAACAACCTGCAAGACCTGCATATCAAGCAACTAAGAAATTTGAAAGAAGTCCAGTAATTTCTCCAATCTATGGAATTGAACGTCCTGAGTCTAAAGAAGATATTGAATTAGAAAATACAGCTAATTATGAAAAATTAGATGAGGAAATAAAGAAAACAAATGAATTCTTAATGACATTAAGAGAATTACAAAGTAATCTAGATTAACGAAAGTTAATCTTTTTTATTTGTCTGTTCGATTGAAAAGACTATCAAATTATGATATAATTTAACCACGAATTGAGGGATGCATATGAGAAAAATATTATTATTAATTTTTGCGGTTATCTTAGTTTTTATTACTTATGATTTTTATAGTAATGATAAAACTACAACAAAAAAAGAAGAAACTAAAGATATATCTTATCGTGTAACAGAATCAAATAACTTAATTGAAGAGTCTGAAGAAGTACTAGAAACTGAAGAAGAACTAACTACATATATTTCAACAGTAAATAATGAAGTTGATGAAGTACTTACTAAAGAAGAATTAACTGAAGATGATAAGTTAACTTTAACAAATACTTTTATAACACTAACAGACTTTATCTTCTATAATGGTACAATTAAAGGTAAAACTTTTAATGAACTAACAACTTCAGCTAAAGAAAGTGTAATTGCCTTATATGAAAAAATAGATAGTAAAATAGAAGAAAAATTTCCTGGATATAAAGAACAAATTAAAGAGACTTCAACAAAGACTTATAACAATATAAAAGAGAAATTAACTACCTTAAAAGATGATTTATTAACATCATATCGTCAAGAAATTGGAGAAGATAATTTTAATGATCAACAAGAACTATTTGATGAAAGTATCGGTACAATGAAAGATTCCTTTTCACCAGTAATTGATACAATCGTTGAAAAATCAAAAGAAATCTATGAAGAAGCAACAACTAAAGCAGATTCATGGTATCAAGAATGGAAAGAAGAGAATGCACAGTGAGAACAGTAGGAGTATTAACATTAGGTTGTAAAGTAAATACCTATGAAAGTGAATATATAATTAGTAAACTAAAAGAAAATAACTACATAATTAAAGAATTTGATGATATATGTGACGTCTATATAATTAATACTTGTACAGTAACAAACACATCAGATATTAAGTCAAAGAAAATGATCCGTGCCGCAATAAAACGTAATCCAGATGCTTGCGTAGTTGCGATGGGATGTTTCATAGAAGCAAACAAAGACTATGAAATAGAAGGTTTAGATATTGTTATTGGTAATAAAGATAAATCTAAAATAATTGAACTTTTAGATGAATATTTTACTAAAAAAGAAACATTAAAAAGATTATATAAAGAAGAAAAAACAGTTTTTGAAGATATGTATATTACAGATTTTCCAGGAAGAACTCGTGCTTTTGTAAAGATTCAAGATGGTTGTGAGAACTTCTGTAGTTACTGTATAATTCCTTTTGTAAGAGGCAAATGTCGTTCTAAAGATAAAAACCAAGTAATTAAAGAAATAACTGATTTAGTAAACAATGGTTACCAAGAAGTTGTTTTAACTGGTATTCATACAGGAAACTATGGAGTAGACCTAAATACTAACTTCGCAACACTATTAAAAGAATTAGTTAAAATAGAAGGATTAAAGCGTTTAAGAATCTCATCAATTGAAATAACAGAATTAACTAAAGAAGTATTAGACGTTATTAAAGATAATAAAGTAATTGTTGATCATATGCATATTCCTCTACAAGCAGGAAGTAATGAAGTATTAAAACTAATGAATAGAAAATACGATTTAGATTTCTTCTATAATAAAATAAAAGAAATAAGATCTATTCGTCCAGAAATATCAATCACAACAGATGTACTTGTAGGCTTCCCTGGGGAAACTGAAAGTATGTTTCAAAGAACTATTCAAACTTGTCGTGAACTAGAATTAACTAAAATGCATGTTTTCCCATTTAGTTTAAGACAAGGTACTAAAGCTGAAACTCTTCCTAATCATATAGAAACAGAAGAAAAGAAAGCCCGTGCAAGACGTCTACTTGAAGTATCACGTGAATTAGAATTAAACTACTATAATAAATATATAAACAAAGAAGTAGAAGTTCTAGTTGAAGAAACAAAAGATGGAGTGAGTTTCGGACACACAGGAAACTATTTATATGTTAAAATAAATAAAGAGTTAGAACATAACACATTTGTAACGGTAAAGATAACATCAATTGAATATCCTTACTGTATTGCAGAATAATTAATACAAGGAGGCCAAATGGTAACATACATCAAAGGACAATTCAGAAGAAGTATTTATCAAAATGCTAGTGGTTATATCATTGGCCTTTTTAAGGTGCAAGACACTAATGATGAAAAGTTAGCAGACTACCTAGATAGAACAATAACATTCACTGGTTACTTTCATGAATTAAATGATATGGATACATATATGTTCTATGGTAAATTAGTTAAACATGAAAAATATGGAGAACAATTTCAAGTAGAAAACTATGAAAGATGTAAACCAGAAGAAAAGGATTCAATAATTGAATTCTTAACAAGTGGTCTATTTAAAGGTATCGGTGAAAAGAAAGCCAAAAATATCGTTGATGTTTTAGGCAAAGATACTCTAAAAATAATTTTAGAAAATCCAGAAAATTTATTATTAATCCCAAGTATTACTAAAGCAAATGTTGATACACTACATAATAAATTAAAAGAGTATGAAGCTAGTTATGAAATGATTCTTTTTTTAGGTAATCTAGGTTTTTCAACCAAAGATTCAATGCTTGTCTATAACTATTATAAAGAACAAACTAAACGAGTTATTGAAAGTGATATTTATCAATTAATCTATGACATAATAGATATTAACTTCAAAAAAATTGATCAAATTGCTCTAAATATGGGTATAAAAAAAGACGATAATATTCGTATTAAAGCATCACTTATATATATAATGACTGAAGTATCAAATACATATGGTCATAGTTATTACTATAAAGAAGAACTACTAAGTTTATTACCAAGAGTATTAGGAGTTGCTACATCACAAACAGACTTTGACCATGCCATCGAAGAATTAGTTATTGATAGTAGAATCGTCATTAAAGAAGAAAAATACTATCTTAAAGATATGTATGATTCAGAAATCTTAATAGTAAAACGCTTACGCTTATTAGAAAATAATCCAATTAATTCTAATAAACTAATTAATGATAAAATAAAAGACTTAGAAGATTTTTATGAAATAACTTATAATGAAGAACAAAAACAAGCTATTAAAGAAAGTTATGAAAAAGATTTTTTAATTATTACAGGTGGTCCTGGAACAGGTAAGACCACAATTATGAAAGGAATAACGGAACTTTTCCGTCAACTAGATAAACTTTCGTATGAACGCCTACAAGAAAAAGTGGCATTACTTGCTCCAACAGGAAGAGCTGCTAAAAGAATGACTGAAACAACAGGTCTTCGAGCATCAACTATTCATAGATTCTTAAAATGGCAACGTGATACTAATAAATTCCAAGTTAATGAATACAATAAAAGTAGAGTAGAATTTGTCATTATTGATGAAGCTAGTATGATTGATACATATCTAATGGCAAGTCTTTTAAAAGGAATATCTGCTAACTGTAAAATAGTAATGGTAGGAGATGATCATCAATTACCATCAGTTGGCCCTGGCCAATTACTACATGATTTAATTGAATCAGAAAAACTAAGTGTGGTTAAACTTAAAGAATTATATCGTCAAGGAAAAGACTCAAATATTATATCTCTTGCTTACGATGTCAGAAATGGTGAAGTGCAACCACAAATATTTAATAAAGACGAAGACTTAACATTTATTAATTGTCCAAGTGAACAAGTAATTCCAAACATTATGGAAATCTCAACTACTTATAAAGATTTATCATATAAGAATTTCCAAATACTTGCTCCAATGTATAAAACATATACAGGTATAGATGAAATAAATAATCATATTCAATCAATCTTTAATCCAAAAGATAATTCCAAAAAAGAATTACGTATTGGTGAAGTAATCTTTAGAGAACAAGATAAAGTAATTCAATTAACTAATATGCCAGATGATAATGTATATAATGGAGATATTGGAATAATCGATCGAATAGTAACGTCTCCAAAGAAAGAAATCCATATAGATTTCGATGGAAATATTGTTAAATATACACCAACTAACTTTAATTGTTTTAGATTGGCTTATGCTATTTCAATTCATAAAGCTCAAGGATCAGAATTTGATGTAGTAATTATGCCAGTAGTAAAAAATTATGGTAAAATGCTATATCGTAAATTAATCTATACTGGAATAACTAGAAGTAAAAAACAATTATTCTTAATCGGTGATTTATCTGCTTTAAATATTGCTGTAGATAATACATCAACTGATATTCGAAGAACTACAATTAAAGATTTTCTAATAAATGGTATAAAATAACAAAACGCCTCTCATAATAAAAGTAGAGGTGATATTATGAAAAGAAATAATACTGTAAGAAATATGACAATCGCAGCTATGCTTGGAGGAATGGGAGTAGCTGGCTATATGTATATGAAAAACCATCCTCAAGTAATGAGAAATATCAAAGGCATGATGAAAGACATGGAAAAAGCCAAACTATCAATGCTAGATAAAGAAGTTTAAAGATTAGAGAAAAGAACTCTAATCTTTTTTATTAAATAAAATAATATATGTTGTTAAACTAAAACTCCTATGATACAATAAAGCCAATTTTAGGGGGATACTATGAAAGATAAGAAAGATAATGACTTTGAAGTTGATTACGAAGAAATGCTAAGGAAAGAAAAAGCATTTGAAGAAAACATGACTTGTGCTATGTGTTCAATGGGCTTTTCTGCAGCAACAACATCAATTATTAGTTTAATTACAGGTTGTATTGATAAACCAGAAACTCTTCCATATTTTATTGCTGGAGGTGTTGTCCTAACTCCAATAATGTTTATTTTAGCAAAACGTCTTCGTAAGAGAATGGATGATAAATTTAGAAAAGATATGCTTACTGCGGATAACTTATTTTCAATGCTCGGTGAATTTACTAAACAAGATCGTATAATAGATGAAACAACATCATTATTTCTTAATGAATTATCTCTTCAATTAGAGGCTAATAAAATAGATCTTCCTGGAGAAGATATGATAAGTCTAAATAAATTATTATTTTTAGTAAATGCTAATTACTTCGATAGAATTACTGAATATTTACCATCACTAACTAGAGAAAAATTAATAGATCATATTATAAAACAAGCAGTTATTTATTACAGAAATACTGATAGAAGAAAATTTGATGAAACAGATGCTGAAAAAATAATAAGTTATTGTTTACTAATTAATCCAGAATTAAAAAAAGAAATATCACAGGAATTCAAAGATTCCAAAGTAAAACTTGGTAATATGATTGATTATGCTATTGAAAGAAAAGATAAGCTATATAATGAAAATGATTACTTATTTGTTAATCGAAACCTTGATTCAAATGACTCATCTGGCTATAATTTTGATATAACATCAGAGTCTGATTTACATACATTAATTGTATCTGCTTGTGAAAGCAAATATTATGAAGATTACGGTAATCCTCATGCTTTAGATTGGGATATGGATTTCTTAAAAAGAATTCTAACTTTAATAGCTGCAAACCATCGTCAAGAACTAATAGAAATTCATCCGGATTATTCTAACTTAGCATTAGCATCAAGTTTTATAACTAATGCCATCACATATGCCCTTGTCAATAATAGACAAGAAGTAGGGCAAAGAGAGTTACTTAGTACTTTTAAAAATTGGCATTATATGCCATTTAGTATGCAAGATGAAGTCTTGACTAAATTATTCGAAGAAGATGGAATTGATTACAGTCTTCATCCATATCGAGTAAGAAAAGATCCTACTTATACTAAACGTGCTCAAATTATTCAAATTAAGGACCATTTTTTTAGAAAAAATCAAACTACTGAAGAGTAATTTCAGTAGTTTTTATTATATAAATCTTCTAAAAGCATTGGTATACAACAAAATTTGTCAAAAAAAGTAAACTTTCGTTGAAAAGAATTTGTTTTTTCGTTATAATAACTAATAGTTAGATATTAGGAGTGATAAGAATGGCATTAAAGTACGATGACTCGTCAATCAAAATCTTAGAAGGATTAGATGCAGTAAGAAAACGACCAGGTATGTATATCGGGTCAACAGACAAAAGAGGATTACACCATTTAGTATGGGAAATCGTCGATAATGCAATTGACGAAGCTATTAATGGTTTCGGAGATTCTATTAAAATTACCATTCATAAAGATAAATCAGTAAGTATTGAAGACCATGGACGTGGGCTTCCTACTGGAATGCATGCATCAGGTGTATCTACACCAGAAGTAATCTTTACAGTCCTACACGCTGGAGGAAAATTCGAAAGCGAAGGATATAAAGTATCTGGAGGATTACATGGTGTTGGTGCCAGTGTTGTAAACGCTTTATCAAAATGGTGTGAAGTTACAATTAAAAGAGATAAGAAAGAACATTATATTAGATTTGAAAATGGTGGACATGTAGTTATACCACTAAAGGAAGTAGGTACTACTAATAAAACAGGTACTACCGTTCGTTTCTTACCAGATGATGAAATATTCTCATCAACAAACTTCTCATATACAACAATTTGTGAAAGAATGCAAGAAAGTGCCTTCTTACTAAAAGGAATCACAATTGAAGTAATTGATGAAGAAGATGAAAGAAGTTCTAAATTCTACTACGAAAGAGGAATTGAAGAATTCGTAGAAGATTTAAATAAAGGTAAAACTACACTACATAAAGTTTTATCAATCAATGGTTCAAAAGATAAAATGGACATTGAAATAGCTTTACAATATACAGATACATACAATGAAAATATTGTAAGTTTCGTTAACAACGTTAAAACTATTGATGGTGGTTCACACGAAGTAGGATTTAAAACAGCTTTAACTAAAGTATTTAATGATTACGCCAAAAGTAATGGTTTCATTAAAGGAAAAGATAAAGCTTTAGAAGGTAGTGACGTAAGAGAAGGTCTTACAGCTATTATTAGTTTAAAGATTCCAGAAGGAATACTACAATTCGAAGGACAAACTAAAGGAAAACTTGGAACACCTCAAGCACGTGTTGCAGTAGAAGCAATTGTTTCAGAACAATTAAGAGTTTTCTTAGAAGAAAATAAAGCAATTGCAACAGACATTATCAATAAGAGTTTAAGAAGTAAAATTGCTCGTGAGGCTGCACGTAAAGCAAGAGAAGAAGCTCGTAAAGGAACTTCACGTAAGAAAGAAGAAAGATCTCTTTCTGGAAAACTTGCACCTGCTCAAAGTAAAGATAAAGATAAAAAAGAATTATTCTTAGTCGAAGGAGATTCTGCTGGAGGTTCAGCAAAACAAGGTCGTGATCGTAAGTATCAAGCTATCCTTCCATTAAGAGGTAAAGTTTTAAATACAGAAAAAACTAAAGAAGATGAAATTCTTCGTAACGAAGAAATTAATACTATGATTTATACAATCGGAGCTGGTTATGGTTCTAACTTTGATATTAAAGATTGTGAATATTCAAAAGTAATAATCATGTCCGATGCCGATGAAGATGGAGGACACATTCAATGTCTATTACTAACATTCTTCTATCGTTATATGAAACCACTTATTGAAGATGGTAGACTTTTCGTAGCCCTACCACCATTATTTAAAATTCAAAGTGGTAAGACAGTAGAATACGCCTACACTGTAGAAGAAATGAAAGAAAAGTCTAAAGGTAAAAAATGTGACATTCAACGTTATAAAGGACTTGGTGAAATGAACGCTGACCAACTTTGTGAAACAACAATGAAACCAGGAAGTAGAACATTAATCAGAGTAAATATTGAAGATGCTCAACTAGCTGAAAAACGTGTATCAATCCTTATGGGTGACGATGTTCCACCTAGAAAAGAATGGATTGAAGAAAATGTTGAATTCTCACTTGAAGATGATTATCAAATACAAAACTAATTAGAAATAGGTGATAAAAATGCCAAAGAAAAAGGTTGAAGTAGAAGAGGTAATTGAAAAGATTTTTGATTATACTCTAGAAGATATAATGGGAGAACGATTTGGAAGTTATTCAAAATATATCATTCAAGATCGTGCTATTCCAGATGCTAGAGATGGTCTAAAACCAGTTCAAAGACGTATTCTATACTCAATGCATAAAGAAAGAAATACATACGACAAAGGTTACAGAAAGTCTGCTAAAACTGTCGGAGATGTTATTGGTAATTACCATCCACATGGTGATACTTCTATCTATGATGCAATGGTAAGAATGTCTCAACCATGGAAGACTCGTCTACCATATATTGATATGCATGGTAACAATGGATCTATCGATGGAGATTCTCCTGCCGCTTATCGTTACACAGAAGCCCGTCTTTCTAAAATAAGTAATGAAATGCTTCGTGATATTGATAAAGATACAGTAGAATTCTCACCAAACTTCGATGATACAACAGTAGAACCAACAGTTCTACCAGCAAGATTCCCAGCATTATTAGTATACGGTGCTCAAGGAATTTCTGCTGGTTATGCCACTAATATTCCACCACACAACTTAGCTGAACTAATCGACGCAACAATTCATCGTATTGATTTCCCAAATTGTGGACTTGATACATTAATGAAATATGTTAAAGGACCAGACTTCCCAACAGGAGGAATCGTAGAAGGACTTGCTGGTATTAAAGAAGCCTATGAAACTGGACGTGGAAAAATAATTGTAAAAAGTAGATATACAATTGAAGAATCTAAATCATGTGATTCAATCGTAATTACAGAAATCCCATTTGAAGTAAATAAAGCTTTAATGGTAAAGAAAATAGATGATATTAGAATAGATAAAAAAATCGAAGGAATCATTGAAGTACGTGATGAATCAGCAGCTGATGTTCGTGTCGTAATTGATATTAAGAAAAATGCTAATAAAGATTTAATTATCAATTATTTATTAAAGAACACTGATATGCAAATAAGTTATAACTTCAATATGGTTTCTATCGTAAATAGAAGACCTAAACTATTAGGCCTTGCTGGAGCATTAGATGCATTCATTGCTCATCAAAAAGAAGTTGTAAGACGTAGAACTGAATTCGATTTAGCTCATGCTAAAGCAAGATACCATATCGTTGAAGGTTTAATCAAATGTATTTCAATTCTAGACGAAGTTATTAAAGTAATCCGTGCTTCTAAGAACAAAGCTGATGCTAAAGATAACTTAGTAAAAGAATTTGAATTTACTGAAGCTCAAGCTGAAGCAATCGTTACATTACAACTTTATCGTTTAACAAATACAGACGTAGTTGCTTTAGAAAACGAAAAAGAAGCTTTAGAAAAAATTATCAATGGCTTAACTGCCATCCTTGGTAGTGAAGAAGTTCTAAAATCAGTAATGAAAAAAGACTTACGTGATGTTAAGAACGATTATCCAACTCCAAGACTTACAGATATTAAAGATGAAATAACTGAAATTAAGATAGACACAACTGCTATGATTCCTAAAGAAGATGTTGTAGTTATGGTAACAAAAGATGGTTATATTAAACGTACCTCATTTAGAAGTTACTCAGCATCTAACCCAGAAGATATTACAATCAAAGAAAATGATTATATCTTAGGAATCTATGAAATGAATACAACTGATACAATCTTAGTATTCACAACTGCAGGTAACTACTTACATATTCCAGTCCATATAATTCCAGATTTAAAATGGAAAGATATGCCAAAACACGTAAGTAATATTATTGAAATATCTCCAGAAGAAAGTGTAGTAACTGCTATACCAGCATATGACTTCCAAACAGAAAAGAATGTCGTTATTGCTTCTAAGAATGGTATGGTAAAACGTTCTAAATTAAAAGAATTCAAACTTCAAAGATATTCTAAACCAACAAGTTGTATGAATTTAAAAGATGATGATCAAGTAATCGCAGCTTTCATTGAAGATAAGAAAAACTTATTCTTAGTAACAGATTCAGGATATGGATTAGCATTCCCAGCAGAAGAAGTACCACTAGTTGGTGTAAAAGCCGCTGGAGTTAAAGGCATGAAATTAAAAGATGATTATTTAGTTTCTGCAAATATCTTTGATCTAACACAAGATGAATATATAACAGTTGTTACTGATAAAGGAACAGCTAAACGTGTACGTCTAAACGAATTTGAAATTTCAACTCGTGCTCGTCGTGGATTACAAATAGTAAGAGAAGTAAAAACAAATCCATATAAAGTGTTAAGAACATTTATTGTTGACACAAGAGAATTTATTGGAATTAAAAATGGTGATATTAAAACAATGAAACTTACTGAACTTCCAATCGCAGATCGCTATTCAACAGGAAGTCTAATCAGTAAACATCCATTAACTGATACGTTCATTGTTGCTAATTTAACTAAAATGACTCAAGAAGAATTACCATTAGTTGAAGTAGAAGAAATAGAAGTTTTAGAAGAAGAAGCTCCAACTCCTAAAAAAGAAAGAGTTTCTCTAAAAGAAATAGATGATCGTCTAATGACAATCGATGATTTCTTAAGTTAAAAGCACAAACACGTGCTTTTTTTGTTCTAGTTGAAAAATCTAATAAAATATGATATAATATACTGCGTCATCAGGAGAAGGTGAAAAAATGAGTAATAAAGAAAAACAAGAAATATTAGACAAATATAAAAAAGATATATCTGAAGCTATTGAAGAATTAAAAACACCAGGTAAAAGACATAGACAAATTCCAAATATCCTAACAGCTTCACGTTTATTAGCACCACTTGCTATATTACCAGCCGCATTTTCTGGTAATGTACCATTAACAGCAGGCTTAGCTTTAGGCTTTGGCCTAACTGATTGTGTAGATGGTGCTATCGCAAGAAAGTTTGATCTACAAAGTGATTTAGGAAAAGACTTAGATGCTGTAACAGATAAAGTGTTTGTAGGAACATTACTAATTGCCTCAGCTTTCTTTAATCCAATACTTTTATGTAACTTAGGACTTGAAGGAGCAATTGCAGCTATCAATGTTAAACAAAAGATGTCTGGAAAAGAAACAGGTTCTACAATGATCGGTAAATATAAAACATGGGCTGTATTTGGACTTGCCGCATTAGGTTTAATAGCACCAGAAGTAGGATTATCAACATTAGTAAATGTCCTAGCTCTAGGTACAGCAGCAATGCAAGGTTTAACAATAGGATCATACTTAACAAAATATGGTAAGTCAGATAAAATGACTCAAACTCCAGAAAAAAATCCAACTATTGTTGATGAAATAATTCCAGATGAAATAAAATTACCACATGGTCAAAAAGTATGTGCTAAAACATATGAAGCACCATCAGCAACTGTTTCAGAACAATTAGAAGGATTAAGAGAAATGAGCAAGTTTTTACATCAAGAACAAGCAAATCAACATGGTGAAACTGAAACAAAACCAAATGTATATCAAAAAACAGATAAACATGATAACTAAGAAGATTATAAAAAATCTTCTTTTTTTTATTTTCAAAACATAAAATATAGTGGTGATATTATGTCAAAAGAAGAATTTAAGTCCTTTGCTCAAAAACATCCAGAACTCGCAAGAGAAGTACTATCAGGAAAAACCACGTGGCAAAAACTTTATGAATTATATGATATCTATGGTGAGTCATCAAATGTTTGGAATAGTTTTATTGAAAAGCCACCAGAACTTTCATCATCAACAATCAAAGATATTTTTAATACAGTAAGAAATCTTGATATGGAATCAGTTCAAAAAGGAGTAACTAACATTCAAAAAACAATTGGTCTACTTCAAGAATTAGGATTTACTAAAGAATCATCTAATACATATGAACCTAAACCAATATATAGGAGATTTGAAGATTAATGAAAATGGACTATATATATAAAATTAAAACTAATCCCTTAATATATAATTATTTAAGAGAAGATTCCTCATGGTATAAACCATTAAATAGAGGAGAAGATGTTTTTAAAGAAATAGAAGAGCAAGCTAAAAAGTTTTACAAACAAACTCCCTCAGATAAAATAGCTAAACTATCTAAGAATATTGAATTAATCAAAACATTTATGGATGTAATCAACTAGGAATTATGATAAAATATTTTTATGGAAAAATTATATGATAAATTAGATAATCTAAAGAAAACATTAGATGAATCAGAAACAATTACAAAATTAAGAGAACTTATTAAAGAAATTAATAGTAATAAAGAATTAGTTTCTTTAATAGAAAAATATAATCTAACTCATGACGAAAGGATAAAACAAGAAATTTTAAAATACGATATATTTTTAAAATATAAACATCAAGAAACAGAATTAAATTTCTTAATATTAGAAATAAATCAAGAATTAAAGAAGATTACTAAGAAGGATAAGTGTGGTCTATGAAAGTAATAAGTGGCTTATATAAAGGTAGAATTATTGAAGGTTTTGATATGGATGGAACAAGACCAACAATGGAAAGAGTAAAAGAATCTCTTTTCGCAACAATTCAAAATAATATTGATGATGCAGTTGTATTAGATCTATTTTCAGGAAGTGGAAATCTAGGTATCGAAGCTCTAAGTGAAGGAGCAAAATATGCCTATTTAGTAGATTATAATGTAAAAGCAGCTAAAACTATTAAAAGAAATTTAGATACAATTGGTATAACTAATGCAGAAGTTATTAATATGGATTATTTAAAAGCCCTAAATTATTTAAAAGATAAAGATATAAAATTCGATCTAATTTTTTTAGATCCACCATATAAAACTTCATTCATTGAAAAAAGTATTGATTTAATTACTAAAAACAATTTATTAAAAGAAGATGGCTTAATTATTTGTGAAAGTGATAGCCTAGATAGAATTGTCTATAATGATAACTATAAAATAATAAAAGATAAAAAATATGGGGATAAATGGGTAGTTATTCTAAAACAAATATGATAAAATATTTTTAGAATAGATGGTGAAGCTAATGAAGAAATTGAATGAAAAAGGGTTTGCTGTATCGACCTTATTATATGGATTAATGTTAGTAGCATTTCTAGTTGTAAGCTTATTAATGAGCATAATGTCTACTAATAGAAAAAATACCAATACTTTAGTAAAGAAGATAGAAGAAGAATTAAATAGATATAGTCAAACTACTACAGAATTTACATCAACAGACGGAACACAAGAATTTATTGTTCCTTATGGAAAAGCAGGATGGTATAAAATTGAATTGTGGGGTGCAGCTGCATATGGAGCTGATGCAACTTCCAACTTAACCGACAAAAAAGGTGGGTATACATCAGGAGTATTATATTTAGAAGAAAATACGCATCTTTATTTTCAAATAGGATCTGTTGGTGGTTCTGGTGGAACAAAAAATAATACTAATACAACTTATGGTGGTGGAGCAACCGATGTACGTTTGGTTGGAGGATCTTGGAATAACGCCGCAGGTCTAGCATCAAGAATCATGGTTGCTGCTGGTGGAGGATATAACTCTTCAAACAAAGGAACTGGTTATACCACTGGCTATTACAGTGGCGATAACGGGTATACATATATATCAGGGTATGGTGTTACAGCATCACACCCAACATATAGTTTTATAAATACCCATCTAATGCATAGTGTTAATCCAGGAGCAGGAAAAGCCACTATAGAGCTTATTTCTACAAATGATAGGAATAATCCACCTACTAAAAAAACAAATGCATTAGATAGCGTTAGATATATTAAAGATTGTATAACTAGTACAAAAACAACAGTTTCAAAAGAACGTTGGACAGAAATTCAAGCATATGACTCAAATGGGCAAAATGTTGCGTTAAATAAAACTGCCAAAATAGGTACATACAGTGTACCTGGAATTGTTAACGGAAACAAAGACGATATAACTACAACTTACTCAAGTGGCTCAGGAGAAAAATGCGTCGTAGTTGATTTGGGTGCTACTTATAGTCTAGAAGAAATTGTAATTTTTCATCGTTCAGATGACACTGCTGATAGAAAATATACAACTGAAAAAATTATGGTATCAACTAACAATTCAAGTTATACAACTTTAAAATCATGGACAGCGATAAGTTATGCTCCGGCAGAAACAGATCTTGGAATTAGATACTCAGCAAGAGATCTAGAAGGAGACTCTACAATGTCTATACCAACTGGTAATTACTATATTCATAATAGTTTATCAATACTAAGTGCAGTTACATCACAAGGTGATAATGCTGTGTTATTAAAGAATAATGGACAAAAAGGTCAAAGATGGGCAATAGCACCTACAGGAGATGGATATTATTCTATAGTAGAAGCCTCAAATTCAAGAGCCCTACAACCTATAGATGGTGCATTAGAAGTAGGCGAATTTGTTGGAACTACTACTGAATATCAAAAACATGCTTGGGAAGAATGGAGTATAGGCGGATTAAATAATGGTTTTTATTTGTTACGTTCTAGAGCTAACGGAAGCCTATGCTTGAGTGGAACATCTGCGTCATCAGGACCACTTAAGGTAACAACTTGTAGTACCACTGATCAAAATCAATGGTTTAGATTAGTAAATGCAGATTACTAAAAGATAGTTTTACACTATCTTTTTTTATATTATTTTCAAATTAGCACAAACTATTGACAAGTGCTAAAAAAAGTCATACAATATCATTAGCACTCATAAAATGAAAGTGCTAGGAGGTTGATGTTATGTTGACTGAAAGACAAAACCAAATGTTAAAACTAATAGTAGAAAGATATATCAAAGACCCAACACCAGTTGGATCAAAAGTAATATCTAAAACATTAAATTGTTCATCTGCCACAATTCGTAATGAAATGGCAACGCTTGAAGATTTAGGACTATTAGAAAAAACACATACATCTTCTGGTAGAATCCCAAGTGAAAAAGGTTATCGCTACTATGTAGATAACTTAATGGAACTAAAGAAAATGAATGCCGAAGATATGTTGAAATTACAAATTGTCTTCCGTAATCAGCAACTTGCACTATCTGATGTAATAACTAAGTCTTTACAGGTTATATCAGATATGATGAATTATACAACTGTAGTGCTTGGTAGCACATCTCATGAGAATCTTCTTAAACAAATAGAAGTAGTTCCTATTGATGACGTTAGTATAATCGTAATAATAGTTACTGACAAAGGCCACGTTGAACATAAAAGTATTAAGTTACAAGATGTTCCACTTGAAGAAGTAAAGAAAACAGTTGGTCTAATAAACAACTTAATCTCTGGTACCCCAATTGATGAAGTAAGTACAAAATTGGAGTATGAAGTAAAACCTATTATAGGAAATTATGTTAAACAACATGAACAACTATATAACGCTTTCTATCATGTATTTAATGACTTCACTAATCAAGAAGTAAACATTGTAGGAAGACACAAAATACTAGAACAACCAGAATTTTCAAGCAATATAGAAAAGATAAAAACAGTATTCAATAAGCTAGAGGATCGAGAAACTCTCCGTAGCATTGAAGAAGATAATGATAATAATATTAAAGTATATATTGGTAATGAAAATAACATTGATAGTGATGTAACGGTCATCAAAACTAAATTTAAAAGTGGAGATGAGGAAGGAACTATCGCCATTATCGGCCCAAAGAGAATGGAATATGATAGAGTGGTTGGATTACTAGAATACATGAAAGAGAATATAGAAAGGTAATTATATGACAGAAGAAAAAGAAGAAATCTTAGAAGAAGTAAAAGAGGAAGGTTGTTGTTGTAATCATGAACATCAAGATGATGTACCACACTGTTGTGGAGGCGGTTGCCATCATGAACAAGAACCTAATAATAAAGAAGTTGAACTTACAAATGAAGTAAATCGTTTAACTGAAGAAAATAAAAATTTAGTAGAAAAAGTTAAATTAGCTCAAGCAGAATTAATAAATTATCGTAAAAGAAAAGATGAAGAAACAGCTAACTTATTAAAATATGCTAATCAAGATTTAATTCTAGAAATTATTCAAGTAGTAGATAATTTTGAAAGAGCAATTAAATTAGATGATAATAATTTAACAGAAGATATATCAAAATTCTTAGCTGGATTTAAAATGATGTATGCATCATTAAAAGAAACCTTAACAAGATTCGGCGTAGAAGAAATAAACCGAGTAGGGCAAATATTTGACCCTTCTCAAGAACAAGCACTACTTACAGACTGTGTAGAAGATAAAGAGGATGAAGTAGTATTAGAGGTATTATTAAAAGGTTATAAATTAAAAGATCGTGTAATTAGACCTGCCTCAGTAAAAATAAATCAAAAGTAATTAAAGGAGATTAATATATATGGGAAAAATTATTGGTATCGATTTAGGTACAACAAATTCATGTGCTGCAGTACTTGAAGCTGGAGCACCAAAGATTATTCCAAATCCAGAAGGAGGAAGAACAACTCCATCTGTAGTAGCATTTAAAAAAGGAGAAAGAATCGTTGGTGATGCTGCAAAACGTCAAGCATTAACTAACCCTAATACATGCTCATCAATCAAAAGATTAATGGGAACAAATAAAAAAGTTGAATTAGATGGCAAAAAGTATACACCAGAAGAAATTTCAGCTATGATTCTTTCATACATTAAAGATTATGCAGAAAGTTATTTAGGCGAAAAAGTTGATAGAGCAGTTATTACAGTTCCTGCATACTTCAACGATGCTGAACGTCAAGCAACTAAAAATGCTGGTAAAATTGCTGGTTTAGAAGTAGAAAGAATTATCAATGAACCAACAGCAGCAGCTTTATCATACGGACTTGAAAAAGAAGAAGGACAAACAATCTTAGTTTACGACTTAGGTGGAGGTACATTCGACGTATCTATCCTTGAATTAGGAGACGGAGTATTTGAAGTTAAATCAACAAATGGAAATAACCACTTAGGTGGAGATGACTTCGATCAAAGAATTATCGATTACATCGTTAAAGAATTCAAAAAAGAAAATGATATCGATTTATCAGAAGATAAAATGGCAATGCAACGTTTAAAAGAAGCAGCAGAACAAGCTAAGAAAAACTTATCTGGAACTGTTTCAACAACAATTTCAGCTCCATTCATCGCTAAGAATGAAGATGATGAACCATTACACATTGATATGACATTAACTCGTGCTAAATTCGAAGACTTAATTTCTGATTTAGTAGAATCAACATTAGAACCAGTTAAGAAAGCCTTAAAAGATGCTAAAATGACTAAGAAAGACATCGACAAAGTAGTATTAGTTGGTGGTTCAACTCGTGTACCATTAGTATATGAAACAATTACTAAAGAATTAGGAAAAGAACCATCTCGTGAAGTTAACCCAGATGAAGTAGTAGCAATGGGTGCTGCTATCCAAGGTGGAGTTATCGCTGGAGATGTAACAGATATCGTATTATTAGATGTTACTCCATTATCATTAGGAATTGAAACATTAGGTGGAGTAATGACTACATTAATTCCAAGAAATACAACAATCCCTGCAACAAGATCAGAAATTTTCTCAACTGCTGCAGATAATCAACCAGGTGTAGATATTCACGTATTACAAGGTGAAAGATCAATGGCTAATGACAATAAGACATTAGGAAGATTCCAATTAACAAATATTCCACCTGCACCACGTGGAGTTCCACAAATCGAAGTTAAATTTGATATTGACTCAAATGGTATCGTTAGTGTAACTGCTAAAGATTTAGGAACAAATAAAGAACAATCAATCACAATTACTTCAACTACAAATCTTTCAGATGATGAAATTGAAAGAATGCGTAAAGAAGCTGAAGAAAATAAAGAAGCTGATGAAAAACGTAAAGAAGCAGCTGAAACTAAAAATGAAGCTGAACAAATGATTTTCCAAACTGAAAAAGCTTTAAAAGACTTAGGAGACAAAGTTGATAAGAAAGAAAAAGAAGAAGCTGAAGAGTTAATGGAAGAACTACGTAAGACATTAAAAGATGATGACATGGACGAAATCAAAGAAGCAACAGAAAAATTAAAAGAAAAAACAATGTCTTTAGCAGCTAAAGTATACGAACAAGCAGCAAAAGAACGTCAAGAAGAATCAAATGATTCAGAAGAAGATGACGATGATAATAAAAAATCAAAAAAATCAAAGAAGTCTAAAAAAGACGACGATGATGTTCAAGAAGCAGACATCGAAGAAGAGTAAATTTAAGTAGTCCTAATTTTTTAGGGCTACTTCCTTTAAATATTAAATGTAAGGAAGTGAACTAGATGAGTAATGCTGATTCTACAAAAAGAGATTATTATGAAGTCTTAGGTGTAGATAAAAACGCAAGCGAAGCAGAAATTAAAAGTGCATTCCGTAAAAAAGCAAAAGAGTTTCACCCAGACTTAAATAAAGATAATCCTGATGCAGAAGCAAAATTTAAAGAAGCTCAAGAAGCATACTCAGTATTATCTGATGAAAGCAAGAAAAAAATGTATGACCAATATGGGCATGCTGGAGTAGGTAATGGTGGTGCTGGAGCTTCAGGGTTCGGTGGCTTTAACGGTGGCGGCTTCAGTGGAAGTGGTTTCGGATTCGATGATATTTTTGAAACAATCTTCGGAGGTGGAGCAGGCTTTGGAGGCGGCTTCCAAAATTATGGTGAAGACCCTCGTTCACGTGTAAGACGTGGAAGTGATGCACTAATGAGAATGTCAGTTGAATTTGAAGAAGCAATCTATGGAACAGAAAAGAAATTCAATTTAGATGTTGTAGAAGAATGTGACGAATGTCATGGACGTGGCGGTTTTGATGCTGAAAAATGTTTTACATGTCATGGTAGTGGAACTATCACAACTCAACAAAATACAATTCTAGGTTCATTTATGTCTAAGACAACATGTCCGGACTGTGGTGGACTTGGAAAAACATATAAACGTAAATGTACTGAATGTAATGGAAAAGGAAGAATAAAACGTAATAAAAAGATTACAATCAATATTCCTGCTGGTATTAATACTGGTGATAGATTACGCGTAAGTGGTAAAGGTAACCCAGGACAAAATGGTGGAGATAACGGTGATTTATATATCGAATTTATCGTAGGTAATCACGACTTCTACATTAGAGATGAAGATGATATCTACTTAGAAGTACCACTAACAATTACAGAAGCAACTCTAGGTTGTAAAAAAACAATTCCAACACTATATGGAAATGTAAAATTAAATGTAGCTGCTGGTACAGATAGTGGAGATAAACAACGTATTAAAGGAAAAGGTGTAGACAATGAATATCATCATACAAAAGGAGATATGTATGTTGTATTTAAAGTAATTACTCCAAAGAAACTATCACGTGCTGAAAAACAACTATTCGAAAAATTAGATAAGACGTTAGAAGACGATAATTTAATTAAAAAATTTAATAAATTTACAGAAAAGAACGATTAAAAAAATTCGTTCTTTTTTGTTGCTTTTGCAACACATTATTTTTACATCCTCTGATATAATGAAAACAGACTAGTCAAGATAATAAAGATACAAGAGGAGATAATTTATGACAAAAGGAGATAAATATACAAAAGAAATTTTTGAAAGAATATTAGAAGAAGGTTGTTGGGACAAAAATCCAAGACCACACTATGAGGATGAATACGAAGGTGCAGTATATGATCCAGACACAAATACAATCATTACTGCAGATAACGAAGTAATTGAAGTTCAACCAAATCAAACTGTTCATCAAAGAAAAGATAAAGTGTTGCTTTGGACACCAGCGCATACACTTAGTATAAATGATGAAGTACAATGTACTTACGATTTGTCAAAAGGAGAAAGTCCTTTCGTTACACTAAGACCAATCGCAGTTAGAAAATCAATTGCTGAAATATTATGGATATATCAAAAAGAGAGTAACGACTTAGTAGAATTTGATGAATTGCTTGGCGAATGTACTTGGGACCAAGATCATAAAATTAATAACTGGTGGGATGAATGGGCGTTACGTGATGAAAATGGAGACTACATTTTAAATGAAAAAGGACATCCACATATCGGTAGTACCTATGGAGAAGTAATTAGAAAACATAATCTAGTTAAAAAACGTTTAAAAGAAATGAAAGAAAATCCGGACAGTAGACGACATATTATTAGTATGTGGCAAGATGATGATTATGATTTGCCACACGGATTAAAACCATGTGCATTTATGTCAATTTGGAATGTTAGACATGGTAGAGATGGTAAAGACTATTTAGATATGACCTTAATCCAAAGATCAAGTGATTTTGCTACTGCAGGATGTATCAATCAAGTCCAATATATGGTATTATTATTGTTGTTCGCACGTCATTTAGATTTGACACCTGGAAAATTCACATGGAAACCAGTTAATGTTCAAATATATGATAGACATATGGATCAAGTAAAAGAAATGTTAGGAAGGGACTCAGTGGAATGTGCACCATATATCGAATTAAACCCAGATAAAAAGGATTTTTATGACTTTACACCAGCAGATATTCAAATAAAAGAATATCCATTCCAAAAAATAAAGACAATTAATCCACAATTAACATTCCCGTTAGGTATATAATTATGAAGAATATAACAATGATCGCCGCAATAGGGCCAAACAATGAATTAGGAAAAGATAATAAATTATTATGGGATTTACCAGAAGATCTAAAATTCTTTAGACAACAAACGATGGGTAAACCCATCATAATGGGTAAAAGAACTTTAGATTCTTTACCCAGACTATTACCAGGAAGACTTCATTTAGTTTTAACTCATCAAGAATTAGAGCCAAATGATCAAATCAAAGTCTTTAGAGATGTTGATAGTTTATTAGAATTTGTTGAAACACTAGGACAAGAAGTAATGGTAATTGGTGGAGCACAAGTATATAAACAAATGCTAGATTTATCAGATAAAATGCTTTTAACTGAAGTAGAAGCTCATGCTGAAGCAGATGTATTCTTCCCAACATTCGATAAAAATGACTGGGATTGTACAGAATTATGTCGTCACGAAGAAGGAGATATTAAATATAAACATCTAGTTTACACAAGAAAAAAATAAAGAACATTAGTTCATTTTTTTCTATACATTATATTTATAAAATGATAAAATAAAGATAATAAGGAGGAGTAAAAAATGACAAGACAAGAAATTAAAGTCTGGGCAAAAGAAAAAATTAAAGGAAATATGTGGACCATTTTAGGTGCTATATTAATTGCTAGTTTAGTTGGAAATATAACAACAGCTGTAACAGTTGAAAATGAATTTGTAGCATTCACATTAAGTATTGGTGGAGGTATCTTAGCTTTCTTTATGGAAATTGGTTTAATTAGATATATGACTAATTTTATTAATTCCAAAGAAGCAACTTTTGAACTATTATTTTCTAAATTTAAAGATTGGAAACAAGTAATTATTACATATCTACATCAATTTGTAATGATATTCTTATTTACACTATTACTAATCATCCCTGGAATTATTAAAGGTTATGGATATGCGCTAGTATCATATATCTTAGCAGATGACTCTACAATTGATTCAAAAGAAGCACTTAAATTAAGCGAAGAAATGATGAAAGGTCATAAGTGGGAATTATTCGTATTTGGTTTAAGTTTCTTCGGATGGCATTTATTAGCAATATTTACACTTGGTATCCTAGAAATTTGGATAATGCCATACCAACAAACTGCAACTACAAAGTTCTTACTTAACATAAAAGAAAATTATAAAAAAGCCCCAGCCCAAGAACCAGCAGAAGTAATCTAATAAAAGATAGTCTAAATGACTATCTTTTTTATTGTAAACAAGATTTTTCTTTACTTGACTATTAATAAAATACTAGTGTATATTTTAGATATAATAGGGGTGATAATATGAATAATCAACAACCAAATCTTAAACCTAAAAGAAGAAAAAGAAAAAACAGTTTTCTAAAATCATTACTAACATTTGTTATTATATTTGGTTTATGTGTAGGTGGATATTACTTATATGAATGGTATAACCAAAAGAATTATGAAATACCAGGGGTAGAGGAATTAAAAAATAAAAAAGAAGAAATAAATTATAGTGATAAAGATGATTATCAATTTAATTTAAATACTTATGTCAATGAACTTCCGACTGCAAGAAGTCAGTATGGTAATACTGACATTATGGCAAAATTAGAAATTCCAGGTTTAGAAATCTCAACATATGTCACAAGAACAGTAAACAATGAATATTACTTAGATCATAGTGTTTATAAACAAAGAGATGGTATTGGTTACCCATTTATTGACTATAGAAATACTAATCTAGATACTGCAAAGCAAATAAACATATATGGCCATAACTCTCAAGTAGAATCACTTCATGATAAACTAGAGCTAATTAATTTGAGAGCTTATTTAGATAAAAACTTCTTTGAAAACTACAAATACATGTATTTAAGTACCGATCAGGCTAAATACAAGTATCGTGTCGAAGCAGTTAAAGTTGTAACAGCAGCAGATCCAGAACACATGAAAGTCATATTCTATAGTGATGCAGACTTTATAAATCATTCTAGAAAACTATATCAAAACACCACATATATTAGAGAAGATACAAGAGTAACAAAAGATGATAAGTTACTAATACTACAAATCTGTAATTATAATCCCGCAAATTCTTATCTAATTGTAATTGGTAAACAAGTATAAAAAAAACAAGTAAGTTTGATATTTAAACTTGCTTGTTTTTGCATTTTGTGGTTAAATCATATTATGAGAATATAAGTATAGGAGAGTAGAAAATATGGCATATGGTATAACAAGTGAATCACAATTAATTGATATCTATACTATTATGGATGGAATTAATAAATATCGTACAGCTATTGAAGGGTTTGGGACATGTGGTCAAAAGGTAATTCATGCAAGTGAAATATGTACTGCGGAAGCAATGTCTATTGACAACGATACATTGCAATATCCAATTGAAGCATTAGGTACAGAAATTCAAAATCTTAAGGATCAATTAAATGCAATAGCAGACGAGGTTTTATATGAAGCCCAATTAGTTCGTCAAAATCAATATAATGAATTAGTAGAGTATCAAAGACAACAAGCATTGTTGCAACAACAGCAACAACAACAAGGGCAAACAAATCCATAGGAGGTAGACGATGGCTAAATTAAAATATAATGCAACATTAGTTCAAAATACAATCGATGAATTAGGTGCTGCTAGTAATCAATTAGTAAATACTGAAGATGAAATGCGTTCTGCATTAACAATAATTGCCAATGCACAAGGTATTCATCATGTTCATACGGATACACTATTTAATACTCTTGGATTTCCAACAGCATGTCAAGATATGATTGAAGATACAGTTACTCAATTAAAAAGCAGAGCAGCAGAAATTGAAGAATACAACAAAGAATACGAAAATGCATCTTTCTTGGAAAAACTTGGTTCAACAGCTGGTTTATTCCTAACAAAAATTTGTGAAGGGTTTGCTTCAGCTGGAGAACAAATTGTTGATGGTTTTGCATCAATCATTGGATTAGGTGCTGGATTAATTTCCAAAGATGCTCAAAATAGTATTGGTAACTTTATCAAAAAAGATCATGTTGGTGACTTCTTTGGAAACTTATATGATACAAGTTTAAAAGGTATGGTAATAAAAAGCTGGGCCTCGGAAAAAGGTTTAGCATGTAATATATTTAAAGGTGTTGGTACCGGACTTGGATATGCTGCAGCCCTTGCAGTAACAGGTGGTATTGCTGGAGGAGTTTCTACAGGAACTGTAGTTGGTGCAAAAGCATGTGCCGCAACATTGATGTCTTCACTTCCAGCAGCCGCAACAGTAGCAGGAATCGCTGGAATTGGAGCTGGAACTCAAGCCGGATTAAAAGGCGGTTGGGATTATGGAGATGCGTTCTGTTACGGAATTAAGTATGGAGCAATTCAAGCAGGAACAACTGTAGCATTCTCACTTGCTTTTAAAGCGTTATCTAAGGGATGGCAAATCTTAAAAACTAAGATGAAAGGAACTGCTAACTCTACAGCACTAACAGTAATAGATGATGCTGCTGGAGCAGGCGGAACAACAGGAGGAACTAATCCATCTAATCCAACTGGTTCAACAGGAGGGCCTACTGGTAATGCCGGTGGAGCAACAGGAGGAACTACTGGTGCAACTGGAACACCTGGTGCAACAGGAACAGCTGCTAAAGCAGGAATGTTCAAACAAAGCTATACCGCCCAAAATGGAAAAGCTTATACATGTTTAGATGACGTATGGGATGATGTAGTAGGAGGAAATCTTTCTAAATCGCAATTACGTGATGTTATAAAAAATACAGTTGGTCTTGACGACAGTGGAGTAGGACATGCATTTATGGCAGATGCCTTAAATGTAATGAAAGGTAATCCTCCATCAGCAGTTGGCTGGAGAACAATGGCAACATCAATGGATGATACAGTGTCTGCTGCAGCAGGAACCGGTTCTGGAACAACAATTAATCCAAATGGTCCAACTACAACAACAACTACAACAACAGGAGGAGTTGCAGATGAAATGTTTAATTCAGCTTCATCTTCAACATCTGGACCTGGAACTCAATTATCAACTGAATTAGTAGAATCAGCAACAACATCTAACCCAGGAACTCAATTATCAACTACATTAGATGATACATTGGGAGCAGGATTAGATGATACAGTTGGAGCTGGATTAGATGATACATTAGCTGCAAGCTTAGATGACACAGTTGGTGCAACAACAACTGGAGGTCAAACATATACAAAGGCTGACCTAAGTAAAGTTAAGAGCAGCATGGATCAAATGGGAGAAAGATTAATGCAAAGACACGATGCATTAACATCAGCACAATCTGCATTGGATGATGCTATTGCAAACGGAGCAGATGATGCAACTGTAACATCGCTTCGTCAAGCCGTTGATAAAGCTCAAACAGCTTATACAAGACAATATGATAGTTTAGTTGCAAAACAACAACAATATGTAGATATGACTTCAAGCGGACAATTCAACAAGATTGGAACAGAAGGAACACATAAATTGATTATAGGAGACGATGTTATAGCTGGTGATGGATCGGTAGCTGGAAACGTTACAACAATGAGAGCAGGAACAACAACAGCTAATGGAACAGTTGAATATAGACCAAATTGGACAAACGCAACTGCTAAAGCAGAAGGACAAATTAATGCTAGAGAGTTTGCAAAACTACTTGATGATCAATATGGTCCAGTAGCACCAACTCCAATACCAACAGCACCTTCAACAGCACTTGCAACAATTGGACCTACAGGATTAGCAACAATTGCACCAAAAGGACCAACAGGACTAGCAACAATTGCTCCACAAGGCCCAACAGCAATCGCAACAATTGGACCTACAGGACTAGCAACAATTGCTCCTCAAGGCCCAACAGGATTAGCAACAATTGCACCAAAAGGCCCAACAGCAATTGCAACAATAGCACCTACAGTTACACCAGGACCTATTGTTACAATCGCACCTACAGTTGTACCATCAATAGTACCAACTATTACGATTGCACCTACAATAGCACCTGCAGTTATCCCTGCAAAAGGAGATACAATTATCTTCGGAGTTGTACAACCAGAAGAAATAACACCAACTGTTACAATTACACCGGTGCCTGTTCCAACTATAACAACAGCACCACCAATAATTATTACTACAACACCAGTAATAACAACACCACCGCCAGTAATAATTACAACAACTCCACCAATTATAACAACAGCGCCACCAATAATAACAACAGCTCCGCCAGTTATCACAACTGCACCACCAGTGGTAACAACACCACCGCCAGTAGTAATTACAACACCACCACCGGTAGCAGTTACAACAACTCCACCAGTAGTAACAACTACACCACCAATCGATCAAGAATATGTTCCAATTCCAAATACAGGAATCGGTTCACCAAGTTCTCCAAGATTTGGTTCTGCACCACTTATAGCTGGAGCAGTAGCAGGAGTTGCTGGAGTAGTAGGTGGAAGCTTACTAAGTAAGAGAAATCAAAAATACTACGACGAAGATGAAGAACGTGAAAGAAAACATAAAAAAGAAGAAAGTGAGGAGTAACCACATGAAAGAAGAAAGATTTTTACCAATAGGTACAATAGTTATTTTAAAAAACGGAACAAGAAAAGTTATGATTACCAGTTATTTAATAATATCTGGAGGAAAAGACAAAGATAAAGAACAAAAAATGTTTGACTACGGTGGTTGCCCATATCCAGCAGGAATTATTGAAAGTAATTATGCAGTTGGTTTCAATCACGATCAAATAGAAAAAGTAGTTCATATGGGACACGTTGATGAAGAACAAAAAGAATTAAACGAAATTCTAAACAAAAACTACAACGACTTCCACGGACTAATTAAAAAACCAGAATAAAAAAAGAAAGGCTTGACCTTTCTTTTTGTTTTTTAAAAAACTAATGTATGTAAAATTCTATCTGTATTTTTAAAATTAAATTTAGCTATTTCCTTAAGTTTATCTTTTCCATATTTTTCAACAACTTCTTCTCCAATAGAATCAACGTCTTTACCAGCACCCTTAGGAAGAGGTATATGTATTTCATCACAAATCTTATCAAATTCTTTTAAGAATAAATATCTACTAATAATCGAACCACATGCAACAGCAAGATTTTTATCTTCTGCTTTAGTCATAAATGTAATATTTCTTTGAATAGTACTAATACCATCTAAATATTCATAATATCTAGCTTCTCTAGCAAACTCATCAACTATTATATAATCAATACTTGGTTTTTCTTCTTGCATCAATCTATATAATACTTTATTATGCATAATTGCTTTAATCTTATTCATATTAACATCTTTAGTATATTTTTCATTATATTCTTTATTACTTAAAATTACACTTCGATATTTAATTCTTTTAGCAATTTCAGGAGCAATCTTTAATATCTTACTATCATCAATCTTTTTAGAATCTCCAACACCTAAGCTTTCAAGGAAAGAAATTTCTTCTTTTGGAACATAACATGCAGTAACAACTATAGGGCCAAAGTAATCTCCAGTTCCAACTTCGTCACTTCCAACAGCACTACAATTATAATACTTTTGATCTGCTTTCTTTTGTTCTTCTTTCTTTTCTTTTGTATTATCTAATATTGTACCCCACATAGCTGCATCTACATCAGCACTTGTTCCTTGAAACATACACTTACCAGATTCATATAAAGTAATAACTGTATCTTCTTCTTGTGCTTGAAAAACAACATATGGAATAACTTTATCACGTCTCTTATCTTTATAATATTCAATCATTTTTTCTTTAACTTCATCATTTACTTTAATAACAACGTTCATAAAAACACCTCTTAATTTCCTTAATAACTTACCTAAAGATATTATAGCATAAATTACTTAAATAGTTTATAATTAAAATATAGGAGGTATAAAATATGAGTATGATCGACATAGCCATTATTTTAGCATTAATACTATTTCCTGTAATAGGATATATTAGAGGAGTTATAAAAGAAACAGTCTCATTAGTAGGACTAATTGCCATATTTATAATTTCCTATACATTTAAAGAAGAAATAGGTAATGTTTTATGTAAATTTTTGCCATTCTTACCATTCAGTGGAAATATTAAAGGATTAGTCTCATTAAATATCCTCATATACCAAATGGTAGGTTTTATTTCCATATTTAGTATATTATTTATTGCTTATCAAATAATATTATTAGTATCAGGTCTACTCCAAAAAATAATTGAATGGACAAAGATCTTAGATAAACCATCTAAAATACTAGGAGCTATAGTAGGTGGAGTATGTGGTTATGTAATAGTCTTCGCAGTACTATTAGTAAGTGTGGTTGCTTTCCAAAACCACGATGAAATGAAAAAAAGTTTTTTATCTAAAATAATCGTTTATAAAACACCTATAGTTTCTAACTATACCAAAGATATCTCTGATACAGTAAATAATGTTTACGATTTAGTAGAAGATTTAGAGAATGAAGAAATATCAATTAATAAAGCAAACTTAGAAATAATAGATACAATGATAAAATATGATGTTGTATCTAAAAAGACAGTAGAACAATTAGTAGTTTTAGATAAACTAAAAAAAGTGAAAGGACTAGACAAAGTTCTAGATAAATATGAAGAATGAAATATATAGAAAAAACTGAAGAATTTGATGAAATAATAAAAAATAATTTAGTATTAGTAGATTTTTATGCTACTTGGTGTGGCCCATGTCAAATGTTATCACCAATACTAGAGGAATTAGAAAAAGAAAATAAAAATCTAACTATCGTAAAAATAGATGTAGATAAAAATGAAACTCTTGCCAGAAGTCACGGAGTAATGTCTATTCCAACTATTGAAATTTATAAAGAAGGAACTCTTACGAATAAACAAATAGGGTACCTATCAAAAGAAGAATTACAAGACTTATTAAAGTAAGTCTTTTTCTTTTCTAGAAATTATGTAAAAAATAGTAAATAAAACACGATTTTTCTTTTTCTAATACACGTTTAGTAGTATAATTAACTTGTCGACTGACAATAAGGAGGATCAAGAATAGTATGAAATATGTGTACTTATTCAGCGAAGGAAACGCTGGAATGAGAAACTTACTTGGAGGTAAAGGTGCTAACTTAGCAGAAATGACAAACATTGGTCTACCTGTACCACAAGGATTTACAATTACTACAGAAGCATGTACTCAATACTACGAAGATGGAAGAGAAATTAATGAAGAAATCCAATCTCAAATCAACGAGTACATCACTAAAATGGAAGAAATCACTGGTAAAAAATTTGGTGATAAAGAAAATCCATTATTAGTATCAGTTAGATCAGGGGCTCGCGCAAGTATGCCTGGTATGATGGATACAATTCTTAACTTAGGGTTAAATGAAGAAGTTGTAGAAACATTAGCTGAAAAATCAGGTAATCCAAGATGGGCTTATGACTGCTACAGAAGATTTATTCAAATGTATTCTGACGTAGTTATGGAAGTTGGAAAGAAATACTTCGAAGAGCTTATTGATAAGATGAAGGAAGAAAAAGGAGTAACTTTAGACGTTGAATTAACTGCTGAAGACTTAAAAGATTTAGCTAATCAATTCAAGGCTGAATATAAAGCAAAAATTGGAAAAGATTTCCCAAGTGATCCAAAAGAACAATTAATGGGAGCTGTTAAAGCTGTATTCCGTTCATGGGATAACCCAAGAGCTCACGTATACAGAAGAGATAACGATATTCCATATTCTTGGGGAACTGCTGTAAACGTACAATCAATGGCATTCGGTAACATGGGAGAAGACTGTGGAACAGGTGTTGCGTTCACTCGTGATCCAGCAACTGGAGAAAAAGGTCTATTTGGAGAATTCTTAACAAATGCACAAGGTGAAGACGTTGTTGCAGGTGTTCGTACTCCAATGCATATTAATGAAATGGCTGACAAATTCCCAGAAGCATTTGAACAATTCCAAGAAGTATGTAAGACATTAGAAAATCATTATAGAGATATGCAAGATATGGAATTTACTGTTGAACATGGTAAACTTTATATGTTACAAACTAGAAATGGTAAGAGAACTGCACAAGCTGCATTAAAAATTGCTTGTGACTTAGTAGATGAAGGAATGCGTACAGAAGAAGAAGCTGTATTAATGATCGACCCAAGAAACTTAGATACATTATTACACCCACAATTCGATGTTACTGCATTAAAGAAAGCTACACCTGCAGGAAAAGGTTTAGGAGCATCTCCTGGAGCTGCTTGTGGTAAGGTAGTATTCACTGCTGAAGATGCTGCTATCCAAGGTATCGGAGGAAAAGGTGAAAAAGTTGTATTAGTTAGACTTGAAACTTCACCAGAAGATATCACTGGTATGAAAGCTGCACAAGGTATCTTAACAGTTCGTGGTGGTATGACATCTCACGCTGCAGTTGTTGCTCGTGGTATGGGAACTTGCTGCGTTTCTGGATGCGGTGAAATCGTAATGAACGAAGAAAAGAAAGAATTCACATTAGCTGGAAAAACATATCATGAAGGAGATATTATCTCAATCGATGGTACAACAGGTAACATTTATGATGGAGCAATCCCAACTGTAGATGCTACAATCGCTGGTGAATTTGGACGTGTTATGGAATGGGCTGACAAATACAGAACATTAGGTGTTAGAACAAATGCTGATACTCCAAAAGATACTGCAAAAGCTATTGAATTAGGAGCTGAAGGAATTGGTCTTTGTCGTACAGAACACATGTTCTTCGATGAAGAAAGAATCTTCAACTTAAGAAAAATGATCCTATCTGAAACAGTAGAAGATAGAGAAAAATACTTAAACTTATTAATCCCTTATCAAAAAGGTGATTTCAAAGAAATGTATAAAGAATTAAAAGGTCGTCCAATGACAGTACGTTATATCGACCCACCACTACATGAATTCATTCCAAAAACAGAAGCTGAAATGAAACAATTAGCTGATGCTATGGGATTCACTGTAGAAAAAGTTCAAGCAGTATGTAATGATTTACATGAATTCAACCCAATGATGGGACACAGAGGTTGTCGTTTAGCAGTTACTTATCCAGAAATCGCTAGAATGCAAACTCGTGCTTTAATCGAAGCTGCAATTGAAGTATCAGAAGAAGAAGGATTCGAAATTGTTCCTGAAATCATGATCCCACTTGTAGGTGAAGTTAAAGAATTAAAATTCGTTAAAGACGTAGTTGTTGAAACAGCAGAATTAGTAAAAGCTGAAAAGAATTCTAATATTGAATACCATATTGGTACAATGATCGAAATTCCAAGAGCTGCATTAACTGCTGATAAGATTGCTGAAGAAGCTGAATTCTTCTCATTCGGAACAAACGATTTAACTCAAATGACTTTCGGATTCTCAAGAGATGATGCTGGTAAATTCTTAAATTCATACTATGAAAATAAAATTTACGAACAAGATCCATTCGCTAAATTAGACCAAACTGGTGTTGGACAATTAGTAGAAATGGCTGCTGAAAAAGGTAAAGCTACAAGACCTAATATCAAATTAGGAATCTGTGGTGAACACGGTGGAGATCCAGCAAGTGTTGAATTCTGTCATAAAGCAGGATTAACATATGTATCATGTTCTCCATTCAGAGTACCTATCGCTAGATTAGCTGCTGCACAAGCTGCAATCAACGCAAAAAACAATAAATAATAAAATGAAAAGGCTAGAAAAATCTAGTCTTTTTAATTTTAAATAAAAAATTGTATGTCTTTGTTTTAGTATAAATTAAAAAATGCTATAACAATTAATTAGAGGTGAGGTTATGGGTGTAACAATAAAATTTGATACAAAGAAACTAGAAAAGGATTTGAATAAAATTATACAAAAGAAAAATAAAGAAATTGTATTAAAACAAGAAGTAGAATCTAGAAGTGGTACTACGAAGATATTAAATGACACAGAGAAAGAATTACTAAAAATAATACTAAGTAAAGTAGATAGCGGATACACATGTGCAATTACACATAATGATTTACCAGAATATATAAGTGCACAACTTGGTGATATGTTATTAATTCTTAAATACTCAAAGTATATTGCAAGATTTGACCAATATCTTGACGGTTGTCATATCACACTTACCCCCGAAGGGATTAATTATTTTGAGAAGGAAGATGAATATATGAAAAGTAATAATGCACCTAACATCAACATCGAAACATTATATGCAAATGGAAGTAACATAAATTTTGGCAATGTATACGACTCAAATTTTAATATTGATAATTCATGTAATGAAATAGAAAAATTGATTGAAGAAAAAGGAAAAGATGATAAAGAAGAACTTCAACAAATACTTCGTGAAGTTAAAGATTATGTTGAAAATGTTGTAACTTTGAAAACAATTTCTAAAAATACAGGTTTATTTACAAGAATAGGAAATCATGTTCAAAAACATCAATGGTTTTACCAAAGTATTATTTCTATGTTGGGAACAGCTATAATTAATACTATGGGTGGAAAGTAGCAATTTAATTATAGGAATAATTTATGAAAGAACTTAATAATTTTTTTGAAGCAAAAATAATTGATTTAGAACTACATAATAAAACTATAGGAAATGAATCATTCAATAAACTAACACAAAAGATAAATAAGTCAGAATATGTAAAGTTAATTAATCAAGCGTATTGGTTAAGTTTCACTTTGTATAAGATATCAATTACATCATACATTGAACATTTAAATGAAGAAAATAATTTTCTTTACAATCAATCAATATTAGTATTTTATCCATTTAGTACATTAGCAAGTGAGATATGTAACATTTTAAAAAATGAATACATTTATACTTCATTATTGTCAGTACTAGCAAGACAGATTATAGAACAAATATGTCTAACTAAAGAAGTTCAAAATGAAAAAATTAAAAACTTAGAAATTGTTAAAGCACTAATAGAGTGTCATAACATTCATGTGGGTTCTGCATCTTTAAATATGGATGATTTAAATAAAGAAAATGAAGGGTTATTAAAAGTATTTAAAACAAAAAGAAAATATGGGAATTTAGCGAAAAAATACGATTATAGTTTTTTATACAAATTTTATTCAGGAGATATTCATCATATATCGACTATAGAAAAAATAATACCACAATATTTTTCTAAATCTGATGATTATAACAAGGCATACTTAAAAACATATATAGGATTATTGCGAAATACATTATTATTTGTTAATTCATTCTGCAATAAATTATCAAATGATGACTTAAAAAAATTAGATGATTATGATTTTGTTATTGTTAACTGTTAAAGCATTTAAAATAATATAAAATAATGTTAATTATTATATCAAACAAAAAGTATGACAACGTTGGTTTCAATCAATAATGAAATGAAAGACAAGAATAGTTTAGTCCTTTGTGTATATAAAAAAAAAGATAATCATATAATATAAATGTGTACTATAATTGACATTTTCATTAAAATATAGTATATTTATATTGCACTGAAAAGTGTGAAAATGTTTTTCGCTTCTGGATGGTGCGAGTAATAAATGATTCCAGGCGACAATGTTTTTCGCTTCCAGGTGGTGCGACTAATAAATGATCCTGGTTGAAAATGTAGAATAACTTCATCGTATTGATGGAGTTTTCTTTTGTTTTGTGATATATTACATTTGGAGATGATGAACATGGAAATAAAGACAGGTTATTTATATCATATTAAAGATGAATATTTCAATGTTGTTAATGATGATAGTCTAATGCAAAATCATGAAAAAGGTAAAAAAAGACCAACATACTTTACTATTAAAGATAAAGATATATTATGGTTTATACCTATAAGTTCCAAAATAGATAAATATCAAAAGATAATTGATAAGAAAGTAGAACGATACGGTGTATGTAATACTATAATTATTAGAAAAATAGCAGATAACGATGCAGCTATACTTCTTCAAAATGCATTCCCTACATTAGAAAAATATATCGATCATGTACACACAGTAGATGGAGTTCCATTAAGTGTTCCAACGGATTTACAAAACGAAATAAAAAGATTATTCAAAAATATGATTGGATTAAAGAAAAGAGGAACCAATTTATTCTTTACAGACATAGATACGTTAAAGCAAAAAATGCTAGATGAAATATCTAGTTAAACAAATCTATAATAAGATTTGTTTTTTTATTTGGATAAAGCGTTCATTTAGTTAATAATATATATAAATAAAATACAAACTCAACGATAAGTTTGGTGTCTTTTTATATATATTCATATATAATTAAAGTGGAGGTGGATTATGAATTGTGATAAGATGGGTAAATTTATTGCAACTTCAAGAAAGAAAAAAGGTTTAACTCAAATTGAATTAGCAGATAAATTAAACATTACAGATAGAGCAGTAAGTAAATGGGAACGAGGAAAAGGTTGTCCTGATATATCTTTACTTGAAGATTTATCAAAAATATTAGATGTATCTATTATTGAATTGTTAAAAGGTGAAAAAATGAAAAAAAATAAAAGTTTAGAAAAAGAAGAATTGTTATATTCCATGAATTATGCTAAAGAAAGTACAAAAATGAAAATGTATAAGACAATAAGTAATGTTATTGTTACTTTAATTACTGTGATTATTTTAACTATAGTATTTAATAATTTGAAAATTAGTGTTTTTTTTAATCATCATTATTATCCTAATGTTATGTTTATTGATGATGCTGGTGCTGGTACAGTTGAACAATTATTTTCTAATATAGAAAAGAAAATTGAATTAATAAAAAAAGACACTATTAATTATTCAAACGATGAATTAAATCAAATAATTACAATTATAGAAAAAGATTTAGACGAAGAACAAAAATTTTACAACAAAGACTATTATACTTTTAATGATATTAAAAAAATTGTATATAGAAAATCAAATGGTGTTAACGATATAATGAAAATAACAGGTTATAGTATGAGTTATAAAACAATTGCATTGAATAATGATATTTGGTCTTATGTTAATAGTTTAAATTGTTATGAAAGAGAACTTCAATATTTTGTTAATAATTGTTATAAATATAATTACTATTATGATTATAAAAAAGATGAATCGATAGGAAATCAAACAGCTCAATATTTTTATGATAAATATTATATTTATTCTATGGTTTTAGATGAATTAATAAAGGTTGGTGAAGTTGATGAATAGAAATATTGTAAAGTTATTTTTTGTTGTTATAGCTGTTTTACTTTCTTTTTTTACATTTTTATCTACAAGATATGAATATTCTACAATGAGTGGTATAAGTGTTTTATTGTCATTATTTTTTGCAATACCTATTATTATGCATAGTAAAATGAATATAATAAAAAACAAAAAACTTAAATTGATATATATAATAATTATGTATGTTTTGTATTTTGTTTCTTTTTTAATAGTTTTATCTTTAGCATTAGATATGGTTATTAATCAAACAAATATATTTTTGAAATTTGATAATCTTAAAGAAAAATTTTCAAATTTATTATTTATGACTACATCTTGGTTAATACTATTTTATAGTTTTACTGGATTTGAAGAAAAAGAATCCAAAACAAACTTTGTTTTAAATATAATAGTTATGGTAGTGATAATTTTAGTTCATCTAAATTATTTTATAAATCCTAATTTACAAACTATAATAAGTGAAACAACAATTGGAGAAAAAGCACTATATATAACACAAAACTATATTTATTTTGGTATAATGTATACTTTATTATTAATAAATAAATTGGTAAACCTAACATAAAACAAAATAATAAAAAAAGATAAAGTAAAAATATATAAGTAAAAATTAATTTCTTCAATTGACCCTTAAAACAGCGTGTATTACAAGCTGCAATCAACAATAAGTAATAAATCAAAAGACTAGAGAAATCTAGTCTTTTTATGTGCTATAATATAACTGACTAATAAATAGTAAGTTTATAGGAGAAATATATGAAAAAATTAAATTCAAATCATTTAAAATTAATAGCAATTGTTGCTATGACAATAGATCATATCGCAGACCTTTTATATCCAGGAATGCCAAATAGTATAATTCCTAATATATGTCATATTATAGGTAGACTTACTGCACCAATAATGTTTTTCTTTATTTGTGAAGGTTTTTATTATACAAAAGATTTAAAAAAATATATTAAAAGATTATTTATATTCGCAATAATTTCACACTTTGCATATTGTTTTGCCTTTGGCATTAATTATATCCCTTTTTCTACTGGAAATATATTTAACCAAACGAGTATTATGTGGTCACTTGCTTGGTCAGTAGTAGCACTATATATTGTATACGGAAATAATAAATTTAAAGAATGGCAAAAATGGCTTCTAGTAATATTATTAAATGTTATTACATTTCCAGCAGATTGGAGTAGTATTGGCTTAATGATAATTCTATCAATGTATGAACATAGAGGAAACTTAAATAAACAAATTATTAATATGATGTTTTGGACAATTATATATGCTTTAGTTTCATTCTTATTTGTTAGTAAAACGTACGGAATAATACAATTATTTGTAATAATAGTATATCCATTATTGAAATTATATAATGGTAAAAAAGGAAAAGCTAACTGGATGAAATGGTTCTTTTATTTATATTATCCATTACATTTATTTCTAATTGGTATCATAAGATTATTAATGTATGGAAACATACCTCTATTATTTAATTAAACAAATTACAATTTAATAAATACAAATAAAAACAAGATAATTAATTTTATCTTGTTTCTTTTTTTATAAGTTTAGCATGTAATACAACTTTTTCATAATCATTAAAACAAGTAGATAAAGTTAATACATTATCATTTTCACTAACGCTTGTATTAAAATTATGAAAACTTCTATTTATTAGCATTGTAGTCCAATTATTAAATTCTTCATTAGAATTAAAATCAACTTGTATATAATCACTAGTAGTAGGTATATGATATACACTAAATACTTGCCATAATGTATTTTCTTTTTCAGTAGATAATTTAACAACATAATTATTAGTATTATTAAGCCAACCACTATTTAATATGTTTTTTAAAGAACCAAACATAGTAGTATCTAATCTACCATGAGCATATATAATTGTATTTTTAGATAAAGAGTCAATATTATTTCTATAATCTAAGAAAACCCATCCAGCATTATTATAAGAGTTATTAAATGAATGATTTAAATAGTACTTATTATCATTAGTTTGTACAAACGGATAATTAATATTAGTTCCACTAACTTGTATCCAACCCTTAGTATTATTATTTATTTTCTTTAATTCTTGAAAATTAACATTAATTAAATTCATTTTTATATAGTCCCAATAAGGATTAGCCTTTGGGATTTCTTCAACCTGTTCTATGACTTCAACATTCTCAGATTCTTGAGTAACTTCTTCAATTTCTACAACTTCTTGTATTTCTTCAATTTGTTTTTCTATTCTTTCAGAGTCAGCTTTCCATATAACAATATCTTTAAGTGAAATAACTAAACCAATTAAACAAGTTAAGGCAATAACTATTGCAAAAATATTCTTCCATTTAGGTTTTAATCTTTTCTTTATCATATAAATACACCTACTAATATAATATCATTTTTTTATAAATTTTAATAAAATATATTTGAATTAAAAAAAATTTATTGTATAATTAAAACAAGATAAGAAACTATAATAGTAGAGAAAAGAGGTACATATGAAAACAAAAAATTATTTATTTTTACTTGCATTTGCAATGTTTATCTTATCACCATTTAAAGTTAATGCCTATGAATTAACTGCCTACGATTATGAAGGAACTGAAAAGACAATTGAAGTTGAATCTTCTGATACAATAGAGGCAGTAAAAACAAAGATCGGAATGGAAGCAGGTAAGACTGCAGATGATACAATACTTGTATTAGATGGAAGAGAAATGGAAAATGGAAGAATGCTTTCAGATTATACAATCGATCCTGCTACAGATGCACTTTATATGTTAGGTGATACAGTTGTTACATTAAATGCTGGTACAGGAGCAACATTCGAAGGACTACCAACTGATCAAACTACATATTTACTACCTTTATATGTAATACCATATACAGACTTCGATAGTTTTGGAGTAAAAAAAGCTGGATATACATTTAAGGGATGGTATACAGATCCTACTGATGGTGATTATATAGACTATTATTTAAATACAGCGCCACCAAGTAACGCAGTGTTCTATGCCCAATGGTATACAGAAGGAACAATGGTAATTGACATTACTAAAGCAGTAAATACAGATGACTTACCATATAATGAAGTTGTTATGATAGAATACTTAGCTGGTATAGGTGAATTAATCATCGAAAATGGAACGGTTAAAAACAAGGATTGATTAGCATTATTCTATATTTCAGATCCAGATGGCATGTTTGTTTTTTACGATGATGTAACTACAGATAATAATATTACATATACATTAGAACAAGTTGATAAAGATGCTCTTGTAGCAAATGGATTTACTGATTGTCCTGATAAAGTAGAAATTATTGTTTCAACTATAGCACCTGGAACAAATCCTGGTACAACACCAAGCGGTCCTGCTGTAGAAAACCCAAATACATTTGATGGAATTGGTAATAGTTTATTCATTGGAGCAATGTCATTACTTGGTTTAGTAGGAGCAACAATCTATTTAACAAAAAAGAACAAAACAGTAAAAAGCAATTAATTATTAAAGTAAAAAGACTAGAGTAATCTAGTCTTTTTTTATGAAAAGATAGTTAATTAAAGAAGTAAATATTCAGTAATATAATAGTGAATTTTTTCACTATTTTTTTTGAAGAATAAATTATGATAAAATACGACAAAATACTTGACAGAGAAACGTGGGGGGGGGGTACAATTTTATATATAATAGGGAGTGTAGTAAAATGAACAAGAAAACAAAAAAGATAGTAATGTTAATAGTTCTATTGATGCTATTAGTTGGCATTGGATATGCATCACTAAAACTGCAATTAACAATTAACGGAACAACAACAATTAAAAATAATAACTTTTCAATTAAATTTGCCAATATAGTTGCAAAAGAAGGAAGTGTAACACCAACTACAGCTGCAACAATAGGCTCTGATAATGTATCAGTATCATTTGACGTAGTTTTATCAAATCCTGGAGAATATTATGGATTTAATCTTGATGTAGTAAATGCCGGTGCATTAGGAGCAGTAATTGAAAGTTTTAATAAAACATCTTTGACAGAAGAACAGCAAAAGTATTTATCATACGAAATAAATTATGTTGATGGGACAGCTATTAGCGTAGGCGATTTTTTAGCAAAAGGTGAAAGTAACACAATAAGTGTATTAATAGCGTACAAAGAAAGTCCAGAAGAAATGCCAAATACATCAGAACAAACCTTAAATTTTTCATTTAGTATAAATTATGTAGAAGGCGTTGACAAGTCAACAGTAGTAAGAACAACAGCAAATACATATGCTCAAGAATTGCCAACAAACTTAACAAGTACAACAAATCTATATACAGCCTTAACTCCTAAACAAGGTTACTATACTGCAACAGGATATGATGATAACACAGCAACTGGGCTAAAAGCAGTATCAATAGTAATTCCAGTAGTACCTGGTGATAAAATTCAATCAAGTTCATTCAACGACGCAAGTTATCCAACTGGTGGACAAGCGGGAATTAGAGTTACATATTTAAAAGATAACACAATAGTATCATCATTTTCTCCAACAGAAGTAAATACAGAGTATAAAACTAATAATTATTTAACAGTACCAGAAGGAGCCAACGCAGTATCAATTGCCTGGTGGGAAGCAGATGATACAAACTGGGCTTACTTATTAGTTTCGTAGGAGGAAAGAATGATGAAAAATAATAAAGATAATAGAAAGCATTTATTAATAATAATTTTAATAATATTAGTTTTAGGAATAGGTTATGCAACATTAAAAACTAATTTAAATATTCTTGGAACAACAACAATAAAAAATAATAATTTTACAATTAAATTTGCAAATATCCAGGAAAAAGAGGGGAGCACAACTCCAACAAAAGCCGCAACTATTGGTAGTGATGAAACGTCTCTTACATTTGATATAGCATTAGATTCACCTGGAGATTATTACGGATTTAATGTCGATATTGTAAATTCAGGAACATTAAATGCCGAACTTGAAAGTTTTGAAATGACAGAACTTACTGAGGAAGAACAAAAATATCTAACATATGATGTTAAATATTCTAGTGGTAGTGCTGTGTCTGTAGGAGATATCATACCAAAAAAGACTACAAAGACAATAGAAGTTCTAATAGCCTACAAAGAAAATCCTGAAAGTTATCCAACATCATCAGAGCAAACACATAGTTTTAAATTTGAAGTTAATTTCGTAGAAACAGATAAAGAAAGCAAATATGAAGGCACTGTAGTTTCTATATTAGGAGACAGTATCTCAACATTAAAAGGCTATATCCCAACAGGAAATAGAGCGAGATATGTTCAAACAGAAGCAGAAGCAATTAATGGATTGCTATATATGCCATATGAAGAAACATGGTGGGGGCAAGTAATTAATGAAAATAATATGGTATTAGGTATAAATGACAGCTGGGCTGGATCAAGAGTATCAAATACATCAGCAACTAACTCTGGAGATTATGGACCAGATGCAGCTATGGCTGGTATGACAAGATTACAAAAATTAGATGATAATGGTACACCAGGTTTAATATTATTCTATGGTGGTACAAATGATATTGGTGGAGCAGTAGCAATGGGAACATTTGATCCTACAGCTTCATACGCTACAACATTAGATACAACAGCAACTACTTATACAAATTTTGTAGAAGCCTATACAATGGCTATCTTAAGAATGCAATATCTTTATCCAAACGCAGAAATAGTTGTACTTTTACCAACATATACAAGTTCATATTACACATTAACAGAACTAACAACATATAATGCAGAGATTATTAAGATTTGTGAACATTTTGATATTAAATATATTGATTTAAGAGAATCTGGAATAACAACATCTCAATTAGCAGATGGTATTCATCCAAATGCAACTGGTATGGATTTAATTAGTAATTATGTAACAGAAAAACTTAATTCAAATAAGTCTAATGAAAATTCATCTAGTTCAAGCGGAAATAATAGCAGTAGTATTACAAGAACAACAGCAAATACATATGCACAATCACTACCAGCAAATTTCTCAAGTACAACAAACTTATATGCAGAGCTTACACCTAAAACTGGTTACTATACTGCAACAGGATACGATAATACCACAGCAACAGGTCTAAAAGCAGTATCAATAGTAATTCCAGTAGTACCTGGTGATAAAATTCAATCAAGTTCATTCAACGATGCTACTCCTCCTACAGGTGGGCAAGCAGGAATAAGAGTAACATATTTAAAAGATAATACAATAGTATCATCGTTTTCTCCAACAGAAGTAAATACAGAGTATAAAACTAATAATTATTTAACAGTACCAGAAGGAGCTAACGCAGTATCAATTGCCTGGTGGGAAGCAGATGATACAAATTGGGCATACTTATTAGTTAACTAGACAAAATAAATAAAACAAACTAGTTTTTGACTAGTTTGTTTTATCCAATTAATGTAATAAAATAAAGAATAAAGAGGAATATAATGAAGAAAAGGGATATAAAAAATATATTAATATTCATTGTTTTATTTATTTATATTTATATATATAAAACAATATTAATAAACAAATATTTACATTTAGAACAAATTATATCACCTATAATTCTTATTATAATAAGCTTTATATCAGTATTATTACTAGGGATAAGAAAAACTCCAGATAAAATATTAGAAAAACACGCCAAAAACCTTTTGTTGTATGAAATAGTAGTATATTTTTTAATCACTTATGGTATTGGTATATTTGTTGGTTTTCTAAGAAATTCATATTCGCTAGAACCAATTAGTATTTTAAAACATATAATATCCCCAATATTTTTTATACTAACAACAGAAATACTAAGAAATATTGTTATACAAGCAAATAAGGATAAGAAATATCCCATTGTAATAATAACGGCAATTATAATTATATTAGAATTATTAATGTCAATAAATAGTTACAAGATATCTACAACAGAAGGAATGTTCAGATTAATAGCGAGTTCATTGATACCACTAATAGCTAAGCATCACATGCTATCATATTTATCATATAAAACAGGTATTAAACTACCTTTAGTATATAGATTAATATTTGACTTATACATTTATATAGCCCCAATATTCCCGAGTTTTGGGGAGTCAATACAAGCTATTATAAATATTGTATTTAATGAAATAGTATATTTATCAATGTATAAATTGGCGAATGAAAGAGCCTATAAAGAGCACAATTTTAAAACAAAAAAACTTGATATTATTGACCTTGCATATTCAGTATTTGTAATTATTATAGTTGCTCTTGTTTCAGGATTATTTAAATATACTTTAATTGCAGTTGGTTCTGATTCTATGTCTCCTACATTTAATAAAGGAGACGCAGTATTTATAAATCAAAAACCAACAAAAGAAGAACTAAAAAAAGGTGATATAGTTTTCTTTGAACATCAAGGAAAACCAATAATTCACCGTATAGAGGAAATAAAAACAATTAATAATATAGAATTCTACTATACAAAAGGGGATGCCAATAATGTTGGCGATGAAATCCCTTTAACATACAAGGACATTAAAGGTGAGGTAAAACTAATAGTACCTTACGTTGGATATTTTAGCATATTAATAGAAGAATATAGGTGAAGCAAACAATGAAAAAGAAACATAATAAAATAGAAATAATAATTTTGTGTATAGGTGCAATTCTAGTAATGTCATTATTAGGAATATGCTTTAGTGAATTAAAAGAATACTCCAGTATAATAATTACACTATTAGTAATAGATATAATAGTATTAGTATTATATAAACATAACACTAGAACTCCGGAATCAATATTTAAGTCAAAAATAAAAAATATTATAAATACATATGATTCTGTATTAGCTAAAGTTGATGTAAATATATTACCTGACTTAAGTGATAAAGATATAGTTTATATTGATAAATTTGAAGATTTAATCGATACTCAAGGAGAGACAAAAAAACCTATATTTTATAGTATCGCTGAAAGAACAGTATCTTTTGTTTTAATAGATCATAATCTAGTATGTTATTCTATAATAAGAGAAAATGAAGACTTAATTGATCCGGTAGAACGAAAATTAATAGTCGCAAAAGAAAAGAAAAATGTTAGAGATATAGACGAAAGTATATTAGCAGAATTAGATCGAACAACTATAATAAAACTTCCAAATGTTGGGTCATATAAAGTTTCGCCCATACGAAAGAAAGATACTAAAAAAGAAGAAACTATAGAAGAAAACAACAAAGTTGATGACATAGATGAAATAATTTAAAAAATAAAAGGCTAGAGTGTTCTAGTCTTTTTTGTTATAATAAAAGCCAGGTGAAAAGTATGACAAAATTACTAATCAAATATCAAGATTCATATATATGTGAAAAGTCTAGAAATGAAATTAATTTTATAAATATACCAATGTATTATCCAAATAATGAACCTTTCTCAAATCTAAGTATTTTTATTACTTTATTTGCAACAAATCATTTATCACCAGACTATTCAAGTAATAAAAAATTAAATGAAATAGAGTGGAGTACATTATTTGAAGAATACTTTTTACCAGAATATCTAAAAGAAGTAGATAAAGATACTTATATATATGATATTGATCAACTATTAAAAGATTATCCAACTTATAAAGAACATTATGAAAGTATTGCATCATCATTAACTTTTCCATTAACAATAAAACATCCAGTTGAATTAAGAAATAAAGAAGAAACATTAGAACTAACAGAAGAAACATTATATGACTGGAGATATCCTTTAACAACAATAAATAATGAATTAGAAAGATTTATAGATAAACGCCATAAAGAAAGAACTGATAATGATTGTCTGCTATTATATTCAGGAGGAAAAGATTCAACTTTAGCAGCAATTAGATTATACAATTCTGGTTATAATGTTCATTTTATTCATTTTGATAACGGACATATGAGAGATCAAGATAAACCATATTTAACTTTTCAAGAAACGTTTGGCCAAAAAGATGGTTTCTATTTTGATTATGAACTAAATAGTGTAAATACAAAGGAATTATTTGAAGAGTATTTTAATGAATGGCCAACAGCATTAGAAGACGATCCTTTTCTTCTTTCGGAAATAAGATGTCTATCTTGTAGAATGGCAATGTATACCAAAGTCCTTCAAATTGCTAAAGAAAGAGGCTATAAATATATAGCTGAAGGAGCAAGAATTAGTCAAAAATTTATGTTAGAACAGCTTCCAATAATATCAAGACTAAAAGATTTAGCATCATCTTACGGAATAAAATTAATATTCCCAGTATTATATGTAGATGATGATCAACAAGAAATAGAAGAATTATTAGCAAATGGCTATTCTTCTAAAACATGGGAATCTAAATGTTTAATAGGAAAACCAGCAAAAGATAAATCTCAAGAAGACGAAAGAGTAATTACAGATTATTACGATACAGTATTAGAACCAGCAATACAAAAAAAGTTAAAATACAAAAAAGACTAGAGTAATCTAGTCTTTTTAATGTTATAATAAACTAAAAGAGGTATAAAATGAAAAAAATTATGTTAATTATTATGATATTATTTTTAATATCGCCAATATACGCCGAAGCAAAACCAATAAATCCTTTAGATGAAAATGTTACTTACTCACTTAGAGCCGGAGGTGGAAGTTCTGGTGGTGGTTCATCAGGTGGAGGAGGAAGAACTTCTTCAAGAAATGGTTCTGCCTCATCAAGTCAAAGTAATCCAATATCAAAATTAATATCTTATTTTTTTATAACAATAACTATATTTGGAAGTAGTATCGTTTTCTATTTTAAAGTGCTAAGAAGTGCAATTAATAGTAAAAGATACCTAAGAATACTTGGAAAAAAAGAAATTTCTTGGAAATATAAAAGTATTGAAAAACAAGCAATAGAAACATATTATTCAGTACAAGAGTCATGGGCAAAAATGGACATGACAGACTCAAAAAAATATATGTCTGAAGACTTATATGACTCATTCATAGTTAAATTAAACTTTATGGAAATGAATAATAAAAGAAATGTATTAAAGAAAATTAAACTAAGAGACATAAAACCAGTCAGTATATATGACGATGAAAATGACGATAAAGACTATGTCTGGTTTTATATAAAAGGTAGCATGATTGACTACATTATAAATACTGAAACAAATGAAGTACTTGAAGGAAAAACTTATCCTACGAGTTTTATTGAATTTTGGAAATTTACTCGTAAAGGAAAAGATAAATGGGTTTTAACAAAAATAAAACAACAAGAAGATGCTAACACTATAGAATTTCAATAAAACAAAAGACTAGAGTAATCTAGTCTTTTTTTACTTTTGTCCAAATACTTAATTCTTTTTCAGGACAAAATCTTTTATGAAATTTCTTTTCTAAAGTTAATAATTCCGGATTATAATATCCGAATTGTTCTACAATTCTACTTTCAACAATAGGCATTCTAGATTCTTCTTCATAAATTCTAAGCATATCTAGTTCACTATCTGCTAGTAAAACAAACATAGCTAATTGTTCATCAATACTTCTTAAACCTAATAGTTTCTTTTGTTCTGTAACGTTATACAAAGCAGTACTGCAATTATACTGCTCAGGAACAATTGCTTTCCAAGTAGCAGCAAATTCAACTAACTCATTATATCTTTCATCTGAAATGCTATCAAAGTTTGGCAATGCTTTAGCTCTTGCCATAAGATAATCAGAATTATTTGTTCCGACTTCAGTAATTAATTCTTTATCACCAAAATATCTTCTAAAATATAGTTCTTCATATTTCAATAATTTTGGATCATAAAAGCCAAGTCTTTCTCTTATCATTGTTTCAAATTCAGCAAGAGTTCTATCTCTCAAAAATTGTAAATGAGTTCTTTCTTTAATATCTTTTACTTTAGCAATTTCTGCTTTACTAATTAAATTAAGTTTTAAAAAATCCTTAAACATTGTAAGTTCTGGATCTGTAATCATAATTAAATAACCCATTCTTTCATCAAAAGATCCAAGTTCTAAATGAATTAATGGATTAGTAAGATATTGAAGTGTATTTTCATATCTTTCTAATTTTGGCTTTCTAACTGTTCCACATAATGGTATATCAGCATCAATTTCTTGTCTTTTATAAACCTTTTTGGCAACTTCTGCCATTTGGTCTTCAGAAAGTGATAAAAACTTCTTAGAGCCAACTTCTTTTTGATAAAATTTAGTTCTATAACGTTCTAATGGTATATAATAAGGTGCCATTATTTCACGTCTCCTTTTTTCGCAAGCGAAATATATTATATCTGATTTTTATATAAAAGTCTATAAAAATAAAAATATCATAAACTTTACTAATAAAAGAAAAAAATAAAAGATAATGACTAGTATCTACTAATCTTTTTTGGTATAATGAAAAAGAATAAGAGGGTGAAAAATATGAAAAATAAAAAAGTAGTTTGTATAGGGCATTCAACATATGATATTACAATTCCAGTAGATGCATATCCAACAGAAAACATAAAATATCGTTTAGAAAGACACATTGAATGTGGAGGAGGGCCAGCTTCTAACGGAGCTTATCTTCTAGCTAAATGGGGAATGAAAACTTCAATATTATCTATAGTTGGAGATGACCATTATGGAAAACTTATCCGTGATGATTTTAAAAAGATTGGGGCCAATACAAAATATTTAGAATTAAGGAAAGGACACCAAACTACTAGTAGTTATATTATTGCTAATATGAGCAATGGATCAAGAACTATTCTTGCATCAAAAAGACCACCAATTAGAAAACTAGAACAAGACATAACTATTCAAGCTGATGTTATCTTAATTGATGGAGAACATCCAGAAACAGCTTTAAAAGTATTACTAGATAATGAGGATGCTATCAGTGTAATTGATGCTGGACGTCTTAATAAAGATACTAAAATGTTAGGGAAAATGGTTAAATATCTAGTATGTTCTAAAGACTTTGCAGAAGAGTTCGCTCAAAACAAAATTGATTATCATGATCAAGCAACAATTATTTATGCATATGAAAAATTAAAAGCATACTTTAAAAATACCGTAGTTATTACATTAGAATCACATGGAAGTTTTACTGAAATTGATGGTAAATATGTACAAATACCAAGCGTTAAAGTAAAAGCCATTGACTCAACAGGAGCAGGAGACATATTCCATGGAGCATTTACATATTTTATTGGTAATAACTATCCGCTAGAAGAAGCAATTCATTATGCTTCAATTGCAGGAGCAATTTCTGTAACTAGAATTGGTTCAAGATTCTCGATCCCAACACTACAAGAAGTATTAGAATACGAAGATGTTATATAGTAATTTACCACAAATAGATTTGCATGGTTATGATAGAGACTATGCTAGAATAGTTATTAACGATTTTATTCAAGATAATTATCAAATGAAAAATCAAAAAATATTAATTATTCACGGAGTAGGTACCGGTATATTAAGAAAAACCACACACGAGACACTAAAGAAAAATAAGTTAGTGTCCTCTTTTAAGTTGGATAACTTTAACTCCGGTACAACTATCGTTGAGATCAAGAAAAGAAATTGACAAAAAGGCCATTTTATGGTAGTATATAAAGCACTTATGTAAAGAGAGGGAGTTCGAGCATGTATACAGAAGACTACGAAAATAGAGGATTTCCATTTAGAGATTTTCTATTAAAACTAATATTAATAATTATCTTTGTATTTTTACTAGTATGGTTATTACCAAAATTTATTAAACCAACTACAGTAGAAAACAAAGAAACAATCAACGAAATATCAGCAATTTCATCACAAATATTTAGTGATAACTTAGAAAAGATGAAAGAAGCAGCAATATTATATTACACAGTTGATAAATTACCTAAAGAACAAGGTGAATATGACCAAATGACTTTAGGAGATATGATTGGTAAGAAAATAATCACACCATTAATTGATAAGAATAACAAAGCTGTAGATGTAAATAAGAGTTATGTAAAAATAACAAAAGCCGCAGATGAATATATCTTAAAGGTAAATATTAAAGATAGTGAAAAAGAAGATTATATCTTAGTACACTTGGGATGCTATTCATATTGTGATTCTTATGTTTGTGAAAAGAAAACTTCAGAAACTGGAACTGTTAAACCAACAAATCCATCTAATCCATCAAATCCAACAAATCCAACAAATCCATCAAATCCATCTGATCCAACACAACCAGATGACGATGACAAAGATGATGACGATGACAAGGATGATGGAGAAGATCCAAAACCAGTTACATATATCTATGAATATAAGAAGAATTTCTTAACTAGTTGGACATCATGGGGTGCATGGGAAAAAACAGCATGCGATACACAAACAATTAATTGTAGTGATTCAGATCCAACATGTTTATTAAAATTACAAAGATATAACCAAAAACAACAAATTGGTTCATATACTAAGAAACACACTTCATATCAACAAGTTAGTACATATACAAAAACAACATGTTCTAATTACAACTATGTAATTATTAACAATAAAACATATACTGTATCAACATCATACACATCAAGTGTAACATCATCAAATGGATGGAAAAAAGTAGGAAGATATTCTTATGAAAATCCTCCAAGAGATACAGAAACAACACGTTACTTATTTGATGGTGCTGATTATAGTTACTGTAATGCAACTTGTGAATCAACACCAAACTTCTACTATTACAAATATATCTACACTGGTTCAATGAGCCAAGTATCAAGTACAACTTCAGTACCAAGTGGTTCATCTACTTCAGTATCAGCAAGTTGTGGTTCATATGTAACAACTACAGTACCAGTTTATGGATACGTAGTAGTTGAACATACAAGTGACCCATTATATGGAACTGTATGTTATAAGAGTACAAAAACAAGATCTAATAATCCACAAACAAAATGGAGTTCATATAATGACACTAGTCTTTTAAATGACGGATGGACATATACCGGAAATAAAAAACTAGCTAATTAAGGGGGAAATAAATTATGAATAAACAAATAGCTAATATAGTATTTTATAAGTTCTGGGATCCAACTAGAGAAGAGCCAATGCAACAAGCATGTATCTTCTACGCAGATGGAACAGTAAAAAATGTATTATATGAAGAAGGACAAGAATTAGCTAATCAAATTGCAAAAGAAGAAAAAATCAAAACAAAAGCAGAATTTGCCAAATTAGTTAATACTAAAAGAGTTTATACAATGTCAGGAACAGAATTTGAAAGAAGATTTAAAGAATTCCTTGGAAAAGGTACAGCTTTAGTTCCGGTTTCAAATACAAAAAGTTTAGTGGTTCCATCAAATGTAACAACTCCAACAAATAACAATAACAACAATGCAGCAGGAACAACAAATGCAACACCAAGACCAACTCAAGCGTCTAATTCATTTGTAGTGCCTCCTGTAATACCAGTTGGAACAAAAACTCCAGTGCCTGCAGGAACAAAAACACCTGTACCAGCTGGAACAAAAGTAATAACACCAATACCAGTTGTAACAAAGACACCAGTGTCTACTGGAACAACTCCTGTACCAGTTGGAACTAAAACACCAGTGCCTACAGCAACAACTCCAACACCAGTTGCAACAACACCTGCTGCGACTACAACAGCAGATAAATATGCAAGTAAAAATGGTAAGAAAAAGAAAAAAGGTAAAGGTTTATTTAAGAAATTATGGGTTAAAGTTACAGCTTTCGTATTAGCAGCTGCAATGTTCTTTACAGGTGGATTCTTCCTTGGAAGACATTCAAAACAAGGTGATATTATTAACAATAACATCACAAATGTAACTCAAACACAAATACCTGCACAAGATCAAGCGTTCTTGAATTTATTAAAGAAATCAACAAACGAAGATCAAAAAGCAGCAATGACACATCAAAGTCAAAGTCTAGATTTATTCAATAGAGATTTTGCTAATCTTTATCTAGAAGAAGGAAAAGATGTAAAAGCAGCTCTAACTTGGGATGAAATGATGGCTTTAAATCTAGCTTATAATACATATACAAAAGATCAAATTAAAATTATGTTCAATGGAGCAGAAGCTGATGCAACAGCATTAAGTAATGCTTATAGAAATGGAACATTACAATTAATGGGTGCATATGTAATCTCAACAAGAGAAAACCCTGTTAATTCAGCAGCGTTCTTAACAAATCCAGAAGAAAAAGCATTTGTAGAAAAATATAGTGATTTATTCTATAAGATGAAAGAAACTACTGGAGCAGAACAAGTAGCTGCAATTGATGCATTCTATGCAGAATTACACAAAGACTTCCCAATTACTGATCAAGTAAGAGAAGAAGGTATATCACATGCTGATGGTAGAGAACAAGTTAAAGCATATAAAGCAGCAGTTGTTCCAATGGTATCAGCAGCAGAAATTATGTTCCAAAATGTTTCTGGAACAGATCATACATTATCAGATAAAGCTATTAAATACTTTAATGATTTAGGATTATGTAATGTAGTTGATGACAATTTCCAAAGAATTGAAACAATTACATTATCAGCAGAAACAGATGAATCTCAACCACTATATACAGAATTCAGAGATGCTAAAATTACAGAACTTATCTATGAAGGAAATTATCCAACAGATGATGCTCATAGAGACTTAAGTCAATTAGCAGAATTCCAAAAATGGGTAAATGGTCATTTCGAAATAGTTGATGGACAAATTACAGGAACAATAGTTCCAAATCCTGCTCCAACAACTACAACAAGAACAGAAACTACTACAACAGTAACTCAAGATAGAAATACAGCAGTTAGTCAAGCTGGTGAAGATGCAGTTAAAAAAGCAGAAGCCGCAGTAGATGCTGAATTAGAAAAACAAAACCAAGCAGCACAACAACAAGCTCAAGCAGAAGCTGATAAAAATTCACAAGCAGCAAAAGATGAAGTTGCTAAAGACAATGCTGATATGGAAGAAGACGTTAATAACGCCAATAATACAATCAACAATGGTGGAACAGTAAATGAAGATGACTTCGGTGACCATAATGTTGATTTTGACGAAGAATTTGAAGATGGAAATGGTAACTTAAGTGATTCAGTTACAGATATCACAACAGATGGTGATGGAGCAAAAACAGAAAATGATTTACCAGATCCAAATCAAACAGGAGCTATATTCGACGGAACTGCAACAGGTACTGGTACAGGAACTGGAACAGGTTCTTCAGATGATACAGTAGTAGACAATAGTGGTATTTATGAATACGAAGAACCATACTATGGTGGAATGTCAAACGAAGAAATCGTAAATGCTTATATTGAAAGTCTTGCTGGTCAAGGAACTGCAGAAGCAGGTAAAGTATACACAAAATAGTAAAAAAGGCTAAAAAAAGCCTTTTTTTGTGTATAAATCAACGAAAAATTTGACAAAATAGTATTAATATGCTATAATATGTGTACTTTGAAGGTACAAGAGGGGTTCTTCAAAAGACTATACATTTTTCGTTATAGGGGGTTGAATATATATGCAAAATACGTACATATTCGAATATTTAGATGAAAACGATTTTAGAAAAAAAGAAAGATCAGTAAGAAAGTATAACATGTTAGCTTATAAGAAACTAACATTTAACTACTATCCAGAATTACGTAAAGGTACATTCCTAGGTAAAGAAGTAAGTAGAAATGAAAAAGATAAAACAATTGCTTATGAATTAAAATTACCTACAGATGAATTATTTGCAAAAGTTCATGGAGAAATAATTTTACATTATACTGTATATACTGAAAAGGGAATTATTTTACTTACAAACATTACACCAGAAGGTATCTTAGATGAAGGTCATAGAGCTGAACTTTCAACATACAAAGGTGTTATGATTTCAAAAACAAATCCTGAAAAAGATATGTTTAAAATCAACTTACTAAATATGTTAGGAAAATAGAGTTAAAAAACTCTATTTTTTTTACTTTTTTGCTTGCAACTGCCAAAAATATATGCTATTATTAAATAGCAACGGACCCTTAGCTCAGTTGGTTAGAGCATCCGGCTCATAACCGGGCGGTCATAGGTTCGAGTCCTATAGGGTCCACCATTCATAATTTGCGGGTATGGCGGAATTGGCAGACGCGCTAGACTTAGGATCTAGTGCCGCAAGGCTTGCAGGTTCAACTCCTGTTACCCGCACCACTATGAAATAAATCGTTGGAAACAACGATTTTTTTGTTTCAAAATATTCTTTAATGATATAATAAATTTATGAGGTATGGAGGTAACTATGAATAAAAGAATCGCAATAATAGAAATTGGGAGTAATAATACAAAAACACATATTTATGAAAATAATAATGTTATCTACGAAGGCAACGTTACAATAGAATTTAAAAATAATTACAAACAAGAAAATAAAATATCACAAGAAGATTTAGATAAATTATATAAAGTAATTGAAACTGCCTTAAACTATACAGAAAACATCAATATTTATGGATGTAGTATATTTAGAAACATTACACAAGAAGAATTAACTGAAATAAATAATGTAATAAAAGACAAATATAATTTAAAAATAGAAGTTGTATCTCAAGAAGACGAAGCGAAATATACAGCGATAGGATGCTATAACAGTATCGACTATAATGGCAATATCTGTGTTTTTATTGGCGGAGGGGGTTCAATAGAACTTATCTTCGTTAAGAACAAAGAAATAGTAGATAAAAAATATTACAAATTTGGAGTAGTAGATATAACAAATAAATTTGAAAGTTTAAAAAATGATATTCCTACTTGTACTTTTGACGAAGTATATAATTATGTAGAGAGTTTAGTGGGCGAAATTGTTTTTGATGCAGACTTACTGATTTTAGCAGGAGGAGACCATTTCTATTGGTATAATAATGCTAAATATGAACTTCATGAAAATACACTTTATTCAAATGATAAACAAAAATATATGATTACCAGAGAACTAAGCGATAAATATGATCATGATGCTTTAATAACTTCTCTTGATAGAATTAGAAATAATAGTGACAATCCAAAATGGTTTGACGGTTCTCGAGCAATGAAAGTTATTACAAATCTAATTTCCCACAAGGTAAAAGCAGAATACATTATCCCAACAAAGATTAATATGGAAGATGGATTAAAAGATGTATTAATGCAAAAAAAAGACAGATAAATTCTGTCCTTTTATTTTTGTACCATTTTTTTTGCACCTAAAGAGTAAACCTTTTGTTCTTTTGGTTCACCATGTGATAGAGCATATTCCTTTGAACCAACAATATGTTCTTGAACCAAACTTCTAGAATTATTTCCCCAATCATTATTAACTGGGACATTTAAATACTTACGTTGTTCAACTTTTGGTAATACTTTTTCAAACTTAACTGAATATTCTGTTTTGTAACATTCAGTATCTTGCAATAACTCAGCATTAGTATTAACAAATATATCATTAAGTTTATATGATAGTTGTCTTAAATCATTTTCTGCTCGATCTTTAGTTAATCCAGCTCTAGCTTTTTGTGAAAACCAAAAATATAAACAGTAATAAAGGAATATCCCACCAGTTCTAGCAACCATTTCTAAAGGAGTCTTATGACCAAGCGTTGCATCAGCAACAAGCATTGGAGACACTAAAGTCATACACATCCCAACAGCTTTGGAATGTTTTTTTAAAGAAAAACCTTTTTTAGCCTCCATTGCTTTATCCATTAAATCAAAATTAACAGCAATTTTCATAATTATTCTCCTTTCATAGTTTTCATTTTTAAACTATAAACTTTTTGCTCTTTAGGTTCTCCTAAAGATAAAACATATTCTTTTGAACCAACAATATGTTCTTGAATCATAGAAATTTCTTTATCACCAAAATATTCATCTCTAACAGGAATATTTAAATACTTTCTTTGTTCTATAGTAGGTATAGCAGAAGCGAAAGAAACATCATATTCTGTTTTGTACTTCCTTGTATCCAAAATGGCTTCTTCATCAGTCTTTATACATTTGCTACGTAATTCCAAAATAAGCGAACTAAGCATTCGTTGAGCACTTTCTTTTGTCATATTTTGAAATGCCCATGCAAGTGTTGCAGTAAATGAAGTATGACACATCAAATATGCACTAAGTTCAATCCATAAATCTGGAGATATATTACCATTAATTAAATTATCTGGAACACCAATTAAAGCTGTAACTGATGCCATTCCAAGAGTTCTTTTAACACATCTTTTTAAAGAATAACCTTGCTTTGCTTCTGCAATTTTATCCATTAAATCATAGTTAATAATAATTTTCATCATATCATCTCCAAGCGAGGTATATTTTATTATAAAAGTATAATATTGTCAAATTTAAAAATTATGATAAAATAAAGAAAACGCCGAAATAGCTCAATCGGTAGAGCAACTCATTCGTAATGAGTAGGTTGAAGGTTCAAGTCCTTTTTTCGGCACCATTTATATCTAAGGGGGATTACTATGTCATTAATAAAATGCAAAAAAATATCAGTAGATTGCATTAAAAATGATCCTGTCGACAAAAGAGCAGGAGGAGCAGATATATTAGGATATGATTTCTTTGTTGATCAAAAAGAAGCAACAGAACTAGTAGGAGTAATAAAGGCAACAATAGAAGAATTAAAATTACCATTAATGGGAATTAACATTCTAGAAGATCAAACTTATTCCTTATCAGAAGAAAAAGTTTGGAGAAAAGAAAGAATCATTGAATGTATTATTAATGAATCAGCTGTAATAAAAGCGGAAGCAGAACATCAAGCATTCTATAAAAAAGCATAAAACAGCGAAAACTGTTTTTTATTTATATTGACAAGTGTACAAAGTACACATATAATATAATTGTAGGAGATAAAAAGTAGTCCTACACTAGGAGGGATTAGTTTGAAAGTATTAAAAGTAGCACTAACAGGGGGCCCATGTGGAGGAAAAACAACATCAATTAAAACAATTGAAGAATGTTTTATAGAAAAAGATTACCACGTAATTATTGTCCCTGAAGCTGCAACAATATTAATTAATAGTGGCATAAGACCATTTGGTAAAAACGGTCTACCAATGTACGAATTCCAAAAATATGTTATGGAATTACAATTTAGACTAGAAGATCTTGCAGAACAAGCAGCAGAAGAAATTGATAAACCAACTATCATAGTATGTGATAGAGGATTACTTGATGATAAAGCATATGTTTCTGAAGAAGAGTTTATAAAACTTACAAAGAAATTCAAAACAACGACATTCAATTTATTAAACAGATATGATTTAGTAATGCATCTCGTAACAGCAGCTGATGGAAAAGAAGAATTTTATACAACAGAAAACAATGAAGCAAGAACAGAAACTCCAGAAGAAGCAAGAGAAAAAGATAAACGCACACTAAATGCTTGGCTAGGACATGACAACTTAAAAATAATTGGAAATGACACAGACTTTACTACTAAAATAGCAAGAACTGTCCAAGAAATCCACGAATTACTAAAAACTCCATATCCAATTCAAAAACAAGAAAAATACTTAGTACTAGATGTTGATATTGATAAATTATTATCAAAAAATCCAGTACTAATCAATATAGAACAATATGTAGAAACAACAAATACAGGTGAAATAATCTATAGAAAAAGTATAAGTCATGGAGAAACAAAATATACAAAAATTACTAAATTAGATACAGCAGAAAATAAAGAAAGAATAATTAAAAAGAAAAATATTACTGAAGAAGAATATTTATCTAGTATCCCAAAAGAGCAAGAACCAATTAGAAAGTCTAGATACTGTTTCTCATATCAAAACCAATATTTCAGATTAGATATATTTGATGATGGATTAAAATTATTAGAAATAGAGGAGACAAATAAAACAAAAACAAGAAAAATCCCATCATATATTCAAGTATCAGATGATGTAACAGAAAATGTAGACTATAGAAATGCATCATTATATTTAAGAAAAAACGAAAAGAAAAAAGCTAAAGAAAAGAAGTGTTAACTTCTTTTTATTTGATTGAAAAAAACTCTAATAAATGATATAATGACAAGTATAGTAGAATACAAAATAGACAAGATAGGAGAATGAGAATGAAAAAGGAATGGTATTCACTGTCAGAAAACCAATTATTTGATGAACTTAATACATCAGAAAAAGGTTTGACATCTAAAGAATGTCAGAAAAGACAAGAAAAGTATGGTAAAAATGTTTTACCAAAAAAGAAAAAAGAAAGTATCATTAAAATCTTCTTTAAAGAATTAATGAACCCAATTGAACTATTATTATTAGTTGCAGTTGCAGCATCATTTCTAGCAGGAGAACCTGTAGAAGCAATTGCTATTATCTTAATAGTACTAGTTGACTTGATAATGGGAACATATCAAGAAAATAAAGCAAATAACACAGCAGAAGCATTGTCTAAACTTGTAACTGTAAAAAACAAAGTATTACGCGATGGAGAAGAAAAAGTAGTTGATGCTTCTGAATTAGTTCCTGGTGACTTTGTCTTCTTAGAATCAGGTGATAAAATTTCAGCTGACTTAAGAATAATTGAAGCTCATAATTTCACAGTAGATGAATCAATACTTACTGGTGAAAGTTTAGCTGTAACAAAATCACCAAATAAACTAGCATCAAAGAAATTACCAATTCAAGAACAAGTAAATATGTTATTCTCTGGAACTTCAGTAGTAACAGGAAGAGCAAAAGCAATTGTAGTAGCAACAGCTCTAGAAACAGAATTAGGACAAATTGCTAATACAATCAATAATACAAAAGAAACTAAATCACCATTAACAATCAGAGTAGAAGAATTATCAAAACAAATTAGTATGTTAATTATCATTGTTGCTCTAATTGTTACAATACTTTTAGTAAGTAAAGGTGGAATGACTGTTAATGAAATCTTCTTATCAGTTGTAGCCTTAGCAGTTTCAGCAATGCCTGAAGGTCTACCTTTGGCCCTAACAATGGCCCTAACAATAGCTTCAAATCATATGGCCAAACATAAAGTAGTTGCTAAAACACTACATTCAGTTGAGTCATTAGGAAGTTGTACAGTAATTGCATCAGATAAGACTGGTACACTTACAGTTAACCAACAAACTGCTAAAAAAATACTTTTACCAAATGGTTTATCATACGACGTAACTGGAGTAGGATATGAATATGATGGTGAAATTATTGGAGAAAACATTTCTTATGCTAAAGAATTAGCTTTCCTAGGAGCAATCAATAATGAAGCAAACATTACAGAACATGAACGTTTTGGAGATTCAATTGATATAGCCTTCCTAGTTTTAGGAAAGAAATTAAAAGTAAAGAAAGACTCAGCTAAAATAATTGATAGTATTCCATATGAATCAGAAAATAAATACTCAGCAGTATTCTATGAAAAAAATGGAGAAACATACTGTACAATTAAAGGATCATTAGAAAAAGTATTATCATTCTGTAATAACAGTAATCTAGTAAGTAAACATAGTCCAGAAAAATTAGATGAGCAAAATGAATCAATGGCTAAAGAGGGATTACGTGTAATTACTTTAGCAAATGGAAAAGTTCCTAAAAAAGATTCTTATACAGAAGATGATATTAAGAACTTAACATTTATGGGTATGGTTGGATTTATTGATCCAATTAGAAAAGAAGTAATCCCAGCAATTAAAAAATGTCGTACAGCAGGAATCAAAGTATTAATGATTACTGGAGATCATCCTCTAACAGCATTCGCAATTGCTAAAGATTTAAAATTAACATCTACATACGACGAAGTAACAAACGGAAATGAAGTAGATGAATATTTAGCAAAAGGTCCAGAAGCCTTTGATGAATTTGTAAAAACAAAAGTAGTATATACACGTGTTACACCACTACAAAAACTTGAAATTGTTGAATCACTAAAACGTCAAGGCGAATATGTAGCAGTAACAGGAGATGGAGTTAACGATGCTCCAGCATTAAGAAGTGCTAATATCGGTATTGCTATGGGTAGTGGTACAGATATAGCTCGTGAAACAGCAAAAATGATCGTTCTAGACGACAACTTCAAATCAATCGTAAATGGAGTTCTAGAAGGACGTGTAGCTTATGCTAATGTAAGAAAAATTATTTATTTCTTAATCTCATGTGGTATCTCAGAAGTATTATGTTTCTGTTTAGCAACAGCCTTTGATATGGCGATACCACTAGTAGCAATTCAAATTCTATGGTTAAACGTAGTTACAGATGGTATTCAAGACTTAGCTTTATCATTTGAAAGAGCAGAAAAAGATATTATGAAAGAACCACCTCGTAACCCTAAAGAATCATTATTTGATAAAACACTATTAGAACAAACTATTGTATCTGGTACAGTAATTGGATTATTACTATTTGCCTTATGGTATTATTTAGTAAACATCATTCATATGGATGAACCAGTTGCTCGTGGATACGTAATGACTTTAATGGTATTTATTCAAAATATCCATGTATTTAACTGTCGTAGTGAAAAGAACTCTGCATTCTCAGTTCCACTTAAAAATAACAAATTTGTAGTTTGGGGTGTAATTGGATCAATTCTTTTACAAATAGTTGTAATGGAAGTTGATATCTTCTCTAAACTATTACAAACAGTTTCAATACCTATAACACACTTAATTGGCTTATTTGCTGTAGCCTTAGTAATCTTAGTTGTAGTTGAAGTATATAAGAGATTAAAATTTCATCGTAACAAATAATATGATATAATAAACCCGAAAAGGAGTGAGAAAAATGGTAACAACAAGAATAGATGGAACCGAAATTAATAATAATAAAATAATTGATCAAATTAGATGTTTAGGAATAGACATGATTGATGCAGCAAAAAGTGGACATCCTGGAATAGTTCTAGGAGCAGCACCAATTATTTATACATTATATGCTCATTACTTAAACATTGATCCAAATAACCCAAACTATTTTAATAGAGACCGTTTTGTAATGTCTGCTGGACATGGCTCAGCATTATTATATGCAACATTATATATGGCCGGTTATGATTTAAGTCTAGATGATTTAAAAGCCTTCAGACAAATAGATTCTAAAACTCCTGGACATCCAGAATATGGGGTTACTCCTGGTGTGGACGCATCAAGCGGACCACTAGGTCAAGGAATAGCAACAGCAGTAGGTATGGCAATGGCTGAAGCTAACCTTAATAAAAGATATAAAGCAATTAACCACTATACATATTGTTTATGTGGAGACGGAGACCTAATGGAGGGAGTAAGCTATGAAGCTATCTCCCTTGCTGGTACTCTAAAATTAAATAAGTTAATCGTTCTATATGACTCTAATGATATTTGCCTTGATGGAAAAATATCAGATTCTTACATAGAAGATACATCATTAAGATTTATCTCAATGGGCTGGAACGTTATAACAGTAACAGATGGTGAAAGTGTAGAACAAATTGCTAAAGCTATTGAAGAAGCCCATGCTTGTACTGATAAACCAACCCTAATTGAAATTAAAACAGTTATCGGTAAACATTCATTACTACAAGGAACAAATGCAGTACATGGTGCACCACTAACAAAAGAAGATTTAACAAATATTAAAGAAAAATTAAAAGTAAGAGATATTCCATTTGCAATTTCTCAAAATGTAATGGACGATTTCCAATATTTAATATATACAAGATGTGCAAATCTAACTGAAAAATTTACTGCTCAAGTAGAAAGTTTATCACCACAAGAACAACAAGAATTAAACTATTTCATGAATGATGATAAATCAATTTCATTAAAAGAATTAATATATGAACCACCTACAGATAAAAACGAAGAAGCAGTTAGAATTACATCATCAAAGCTTCTAAATGCTATAGTTCCAAACTTCCCATACATTATTGGAGGAAGTGCAGATTTATTTGGAGCAAATAAAACATATATTAAAGATGCAGGTAATTTCTCTAGTGAAGATTATTTAGGAAAAAATATTTACTTTGGTGTTAGAGAACATGCTATGGGAGCAATTCTTAATGGTCTTGCCTTACACGGCTTTAGACCATACGGTTCAACATTCCTAAGCTTCAGTGATTATCTAAAACCATCAATCAGAATGGCTTGTATGATGAATCTACCAGTAATATATATATTTACTCACGATTCGATAAGTGTTGGAGAAGATGGTCCAACTCATCAACCAGTAGAACAATTACTTTCTCTTAGAACAATGCCAAACCTAGATGTTTTTAGACCAGCAGATACTAACGAAGTAATTGGTACATACAAAGCAATTCTTGAAAAGAAATCTGGCCCAGCGGCTATTTGTCTTTCAAGAAATACATTGCCAATCCTAGCAACAGCTAAGGCCAATGAAGTTGAACGTGGAGGTTACGTCATCTTTGATTCAATCAAAAAACCTCAAGGAATAATCATAGCTACTGGGGAAGAAGTAAGTATCTCAATTGAAGTAGCAAAACGTCTTAGAACAAAAGGTTTAGACATTAGAGTAGTTTCAATGCCAAACCTAGGAAGATTCCTAAAACAAGATGATGATTACATTGAATCAGTTATTCCAGTAGAAGTAAGAAAAATAGTTGTAGAAGCAGCATCATCTTACTCATGGCACGGCCTAATATTTAATAGTAAATATCTAATTACATTAGATGAATTCGGTGCTAGTGGTAAAAAACAAGATGTACATAAAAAATATGGTTTCGATGTTGATAGCCTAGAAGAAAAAATCGAAAACTTACTTAAATAAAACGACATAAATAGACTCTTCATATTGATACACTAACTTTGGTGATTAATATGAAAGTCTATTTTATTTTTGAATTAAAAGATGAATTTAAAAAACTATACCAAGGAAACGAAAGAATATTATTTAGTATCTTAAAACAATTATATTACTTAGATAAGTCAGAACTAATGTATGGTTATAACTTATTTGCACAACTAACAAACTCTATCAATAAGCCATTACTAGATAAAAAGATCTATATTGATCTACACCAAGAAATACCATATTCCAAAAGAGGACAAGTACATTATATAAACAATTTATATAAAGATGAAATTAGTCGTTTAGAAATAAAAAGGTCATATATAAAGTTAGAAACTGAACAAAACTTTTCTACATTCATTAAACACTTAAAATCATATTCAAGTAACTTATTTGCTTGTGATTTTACTAAACAAGATTATTTCTTTATCTCAGAAGAAGAAAACTCATCAAAAGAACTTGTTTTAAATAGTTAATTCTTGTACAATATTAGTGAGGAGATGAATTATGTTACAAGATATATTATTATTACTAGCAGGTCTTCTTGTTGGTGCAGTAGCAGGATTCTTCATCGCAAGAACTGTTATGCAAAAGTATTTAAAGAAAAATCCGCCAATTAATGAAGATATGATTAAAACATTAATGATGCAAATGGGTAGAAAACCAAATCAAAAACAAATTAATCAAATGATGAAGGCTATGCAAAAATATCAATAAAATATCTCAAAAGAGATATTTTTTTGTTATAATATACATATCGGTGATATTATGAAAAACTTTAAAGAAAAATTAGCATTAGTTCCTACAAAACCAGGTAGTTACCAAATGAAAAATAAAGATGGATTAATTATCTATGTGGGAAAAGCCAAAAACTTAAAAAATAGATTAAAAAGTTATTTTACTGGAACACATACAGGTAAAACTAGAATGTTAGTAGAAGATATAGATGATTTTGAATATATTGTAACATCATCAGAATTAGAATCTTTAATACTAGAAATAACTCTAATAAAGAAATATAATCCAAAATATAATATTTTATTAAAAGATGATAAAACATATCCATATATTGAATTAACTAATGAAAAATATCCTGTTTTAAAAATAGTAAGAAATACTAAAAGATCTAAAAATAAAAACAAACTATATGGGCCATACCCAAACGTTAAAGCAGCAAGAACTACAGTAGAAATGATTAATAGAATTTATCCATTAAGAAAATGTGATAAATTAAAAAAAGAAGTTTGTCTTTATTACCATATTCATGAATGTTTAGGTTACTGTGTTAAAGATATCTCAAAAGACGAAATAGATAAAATGACAAAAGAAATAACGTCATTTCTAAACGGAGATCCAACAATCATTTCAGAAAAAATTAAAAATGAAATGCAAAAAGCGAGTGAAAATCTAAACTTTGAACGAGCAATAGAACTAAAGAAAATGTTAGAAGATATTGAAACAACACTTAGAAAACAAAAAATTGATCTAAATAAAAACTATAACTTTGATTTAGTCAATTACTACTCAGATAATAACTTCTTATCAATAGAAATTTTCTTTATTAGAGATGGATTATTATTTGGAAGACACAATGAAATCATCCAAACAATTAGTAATATTGAAGATGAAGTGCTTGAATATATAATTAAGTTCTATGAAAAAAATGCCCTTCCACCAAAAGAATTATATATTCCAGAATCATTAGATGAAGAATTACTAAGTGAATATTTTAATATTAAGGTTCAAAAACCACAAAAAGGTAAATTAAAGAAACTATTAGATTTAGCAAAAGAAAACGCTATTGAACAAATGGAATTACAAGAAGAAACGTTAAAGAAAGATGATGAATTACGATTAAATGCTATAAAAGAGTTAGAGAATCTTCTAAACATAAAAAAAGCATCTCGTATGGAATCATTCGATAACTCTCATCTTTTTGGAACATTCTATGTTGGAGGAATGGTTGTCTTCGAAGATTTTGTTCCACAAAAAGATGACTATCGTAAATATAAAATTAGTGCTGAAGTAAAAGATGATTTATCAGCAATGAAAGAAGTATTATATCGAAGATATTATAAAGTATTAATGGAAAATCTAGAAAAACCAGATCTAATTGTAATGGATGGAGGTCAAACTCAAATATCTGTTGCAAAAGAAATAGTTGATTCTCTAGGATTAAATATTCCAATAATTGGTTTAGTCAAAGATAATAATCATAAGACAAGTTATATTATGAATGATAAATATGAAATATTAGACGTAAAAAAAGAAAGTAACTTATTCTTATTCTTAACAAGAATTCAAGATGAAGTACATCGCTACGCTATAAGTTATCATCGTAATATTAAATCTAAAGGTGCTCTTGCTAGTGTCTTAGACCTAGTCCCAGGAATAGGAGAAACTAGAAGAAAAGACCTTTTAAGACACTTTAGCTCATTAAAGAAAATGAAAGAAGCATCTCTTGAAGAATTACAAGAAGTCTTGCCACTAGATGTAGCAGAGAATTTATTTTCATATCTTAAAGAAATATAGTATAATTAAGGAGAATAGGGAGGAATTAATATGAAATTAAATAATAAAGGGTTTACAATGGTTGAAATGTTAGGAGCAGTTGCAATTCTTGCAATCGTTTCTGGTATCGCTATAACATCATACACAAAGTATCAAGAGAAAGTAAGACAAGATGCTTACGAAGCTATGGAAACAAGTGCTTTCAGTGCTGCACAAAACTATATTCAAGATAAAGGCTTAGTAGTGCCAGTAGAACCTGCAACAAAAGTAATTGAAGTATCAACTCTTGTTGATTCAGGATATCTTAATCCACTAGAAGATCCACGTACAAAAGGTGATCTATGTCACGTCGGAAGTACAGTAACAGTATCAAAAACAAAAAATCAAGGTGCTAAATTAGAAGAATATAAATACGTTGTTGTTATTAAATGTAATCACTATACTTCAACTCGTGAAGATGCTAGTGGTAATGAATATGAAGGGAAAATATTTAATAGTTAGGATGATGTCATTTGAGTAAAATTCAAGTAATGGACGAAGTACTTGCAAATAAAATTGCTGCAGGAGAAGTCGTTGAAAAGACAATGAATGTTGTCAAAGAGTTAGTTGAAAATTCAATAGATGCAAAAAGTGATGAAATAGAAATTTCTTTAATTGATTCAGGTGTTAAAGAAATAGTTGTTTCAGATAACGGAGTAGGAATGGAAGAAGCCGATGCAAAGATGGCTTTTTCTCGTCATGCCACATCTAAATTAAAAAATCTTGATGACTTATTTTATATTGAGTCTTTAGGATTTAGAGGTGAAGCACTTCCATCTATCGCATCAGTTTCCAATGTTACTCTAAAAACATCAGATGGAAATACTGGTACCCTAGTAAAACTATATGGTGGTAAAAACATGGAAGTAGAACGTTGTGATCTACAAAAAGGAACTACTATCACTGTATCAGATCTATTTTATAACACACCAGTTCGTCTAAAATATTTAAAAAACTTATATATCGAATTATCAAATATAGTAGACTACGTTAATAAAATGGCTTTATCATATCCAAATATTAAATTTACTTTAAAAAATAATGATAAAGTCTTACTTCAAACTGATGGTTCAGGTGATTTATTAAAAGTAATATATGAAATATATGGAGTAGATATCACTAAAAAAATGATTCCAATAACAGGAGAAAATGATGATTACTATATAAGTGGATATATGTCATATCCAGAAGCAACCAAAGCTAATAGAAATTCAATTACAACTTTAGTAAATGGAAGAATTATTAAAAATAATGAATTAAATAAAATAATTACTGAGTGTTATCACACCTATATTCCAAAAGATAAATTCCCAATAATTGTTATGAATATTGATGTTGATCCAATTCTAATTGATATTAATATACATCCAACTAAAATGGATATTAAATTTTCTAAAATGGATACACTAAAAGAATTAGTTACAAATCTATTAGAAAAAAATTTAAAAGAATTAACTCTTATCCCAACTATATCTGTAAGAGATAACTATTCAGTATCTGAAGTAAAACAACAAATCAAAAAATCTACTGAAGAAGATCATAAAAAAGAAGAAGTAAAATATGAAAATATAACTTTAGATTTTACTCTACAAGAAGAAAAACAAGAACCAGTAGTAAATATAGATAGTGATAAACAAACAGTAAATGAAGAAGTTTATCGTATTAAAGAGATGACACCACGCGGCATCGTATATTTAACATATATAATTGCTGAAAATGAAGATGGTATGTATATAATTGACCAACATGCCGCAGCGGAAAGAATTAATTATGAAAAAGTATTAAAATCATTAAAAGAAAATATTATTTTAGTTGATTTATTAATACCAGTAAAAATAGAATTATCTACACCAGAATTCTTAATTGTAAAAGAAAACTTTGATTTAATAAAATCATATGGCTTCGACATAGAAGAATTTGGTCTAAATACAGTAATAATTAGAAGCCATCCCAATTGGATAATGGATGATATTGCTGAAGATTGTATTCGTAAGGTAATTGATATCTTTGCTGAAAACAAAAAGTTTGACTTTGATTTATTTGTATGGCGTATGGCCTCTACAATGGCTTGTAGAATGTCAATTAAAGCCAATGACTATATTTCATATGATGATCAAATTTGGCTTCTAAATGAGCTTAGAAAGTGTGAAAATCCTTTCACCTGTCCTCATGGAAGACCAACAATCATCACCTATACAAAACAAGACCTAGAAAAACTATTTAAACGTTCTCTAGATTAGAAAGGATGTACAAGATGCAAGATATAATTGTAATCGTTGGACCTACAGGTGTAGGTAAGACCAAATTAAGTATTGAACTTGCTAAAAAGTTAAATGCTGAAATAATCAATGGCGATTCAGTCGCCATATATAAAAATCTAGATATTGGTTCTGCTAAGCCTACAGTAGAAGAAAGAGAAAACATTCCTCACCATCTCTTAGATATTCGCCTTCCAGAAGAAGATTATAGTGTATTTGAATATCAAAAAGATGTTAGAAGATTAATTGAAGAAATTACTTCCCGTAATAAAAGAGTAATAATTGTTGGAGGAACAGGACTATACATTAAAGCAGCTCTTTATGATTATACATTCACTGAAGGAACAACTTATAATGATTATCCAAATCTAACAAATGAAGAACTATTAAATAGAATTAAAAAATATTCTTGTGGCGAACTACCACACATTAATAATCGCAAAAGACTAATTCGTTTATTAAATAAATATGAAAATAATGAAGAAATAACTAATAATAAAGATAACTTATTGTATCCAATCAAAGTTATCGGTCTAACAACATCACGTGATTATTTATATGAGCGAATTAATAAAAGAGTAGATACTATGTTAGAAAATGGTCTATTAGATGAAGTAACAAATCTAAAGGACAAATATAATAAATCCCGAATATTAAACAGTGGAATAGGGTACAAAGAATTCTCAGACTACTTATTCAACGATAAACCACTAGAAGAAGTAATAGAAGCAATTAAACAAGATTCTAGAAGATATGCTAAAAGACAATATACATTCTTTAATCATCAATTTAACACCACTTGGTTTGATGTTAACTTTAATGATTTTAATCAAACAATTGAAGAAGTATATAATTATATAAAGGGGTAATTTATGAGAAAATTCTAGAAGATAAAGATTGTTTTTTCAAACTAGATGCTGAAACAGCGTGTTCTATCATACGTGATTTAGGTTTTGATAAAAAAGAAACATTAGAAATATATCAAGAATTAATTAGTCAAAAGAATTTCCAATAAAAAAACAATTCATTAATTTGAATTGTTTTTAATTGTTTTGAAATTCTAAATAAATATCTTTATCAAATTTATGTTCTTCAACCTCTTTACTAAGTAATTGAGTAGTAGTCAAAATAAAATATTCATGTTGCAAAACATCAGTATTATTACTTGTAATAGGATCATCCCAAGTTAAGTCTAAATGATACCATCTGCCATCTAAATATACAGCATTCCATACATGTGTATCACTTGATATTTTAAAGTTCTTAATTCCCATCTTTTCTAAGAATAAAGCCATCGCATCACTATAACCACCACATATACCATATCCTTGAAGTAATGGACCATATGCAATATCAGATTTATAAGTTAATAAATTATAATCACTTCTACCAGAGTCATATTTAGAATTATTAATAATATAATCATGAATAGTTTTTATCTTTTCAACAACTGTACTATTTTGTTGGACAACACTATTATAAATTTCATCTACTTTTTTATTAATTACTTCAATATCTTCATCTGTATAACTTCTTGATATTATAACATCAACCTGACCATTAGAAGTATATTGAATTTCTATATGTTTAAAACCATTATAAGGATGTACATAATTATTTATATGTGATAATTTAGTTTGATCTGTTGCTAAAGCTTTAACATCATTTAAACAATTTTCATATTCTCTAGAACAATAGAATGTAAATGAATCTTGTCCCGAATTAATAATTGTATAAAACAAGTTATAAATTTCTTGAATATTATTTGGTTCATAATCAACTGTATTTTGTACATATAAGTAATCATTTTCTCTATAATATTCATTTTTCTCTAATACCATACTATCATTAGAGAAGTATCTTAATGCATCATAATATAAAGTAACTAATTCTTCACTATACATTACTAAAAGTCCAGTTATTATAGAAACAAATCCAATGTATATTAATGTTCTAACTTTCATAATACATCCTCCGTACTATATTCATTTTAACTAACTTTTCAAAATAAGTAAATAAAAAAACCAATTAATTAGGTTAATTGGTTTATTCCATTGTATTTCTCATTTTAGTTAATCTTGATTTTAAACGAGCAGCTTTATTCTTATGTACTAATCCACTTGACATAGCCTTGTCAATTCTTTGTACAGCGATATTTAAATTGTTGCTTGCTTCTTCTTTGTTACCAGCTTTAACTTCTTTTTCAAATTTCTTAATAGCAGTTCTCATACTTGATGTAACTAAAGTATTAACATCAGTTTTCTTAGCATTTGAACGCATACGTTTCTTAGCGCTTTTAATATTTGGCATCTTTTTCACCTCACTTTTTGTAAACAAATCAATTTTATCAAAAAAACGAGAAAAAAGCAAATAATTTTTGTTATTTTAGTAAATATTATGAGTAGGTGATATTATGCATACTATAGATTTAAGTAAATATTCAATTAGAACCGATCTAATTATTGAAAATAGCAACTCTAAAGAATATAAAACTACCAAAGAAAAAATAAATAATATTTTAGTAGAAGAAACTATCTCCAAAGATAATAACAAATACTACACCACCATTTCATTTGATGATGTTACAGACAAAGATAATTTTCAAAAAGTAGAACATGTCTTTACAACTAAATTAAAACCATATATATCTAAATTATCTTTAAATGAAGAAGATAATATTTTAATAGTAGGTTTAGGAAATGAAAAGTCTACTCCAGATTCATTAGGTCCAAAAACAATTAAACAAATTCTAGTAACTAAATATTTATATGATCTAGGAGAAGTAGAACCAGGATATCATAAAACATCAGCCATTGCACCATCAGTGACGTCTATTACCGGTATTGAGACATCTAGGGCAATTAAAGCACTAATCGATACAACTAATACTAAACTATTAATTGTAGTTGATTCATTAGCGGCATCATCACTTTCTAGATTAAATAAAACAATTCAAATTACCAACACTGGAATACATCCAGGTAGTGGGGTAGGTAATAACAGAAAAGAATTAAGCGAAAAGACTCTAGGTATTCCTGTAATTGCTATTGGAGTTCCAACTGTCGTCGATGCAACAACTATTGTATTTGATACCTTTAATTATTTAAAAAAACAAATTAGTTTTAAACTAAATAATCAAGATAATCCCAAACTAAAAATGATCCCTGAAGAAAAACAAGATTATAAGGATTCAGAAATTACTCTAGATGATGATGAAAAAAAAGATCTTCTAGGCGAAGTAGGAACTTTAACAGATGAAGAATTAAAAACACTAATTGGTGAAGTTCTATCACCAATCAATTATAATTTAATGGTTACTCCAACAGAAATAGATTTTATAATTGAAAAATTAGGAATATTAATTGGAAATGGTATCAATAAAAATTTACATAAAAAACTAAATACGACAAATAACTAAATAACTACGAGTTATATTTAATTTGGTGATTAAATGAGAAAAGAATATAAATTGAAAGTCTCGACTAAAAAAAAGAAACTCTTCATTTATCTTTTTTTCTTTTTATGTGGTCTATTTCTATCATTTAAATATATAAACTCACTAAATATAAATTATAAGAATAAAAGACTAACTGAATTTATCTTAGATAAAGCAACATATAAGAAAGGATACACAAAAACACTAATTAAAAATACTTTTTTAGATATTTATAAAAATCCAACTAAATATTTAATAAATATAAATACAAAAGTTAAGAACGAACAAGAAACGCTTATTCCTGCAACTAACTTAGATAATAGTAATAAACCACTTATATATATTTATAATACTCATCAAACAGAAGAATATGCCTCAAGCAATATATTAGAATTTACAATTAAACCAACTGTTACAATGGCTAATTATATTTTAGAAGATATCTTTAATAGTAATTCATATAAAACACTAGTTGAAGAAAGAAACATTAAAGAAATACTCAATCAAAATAATTGGAAATACAGCAATAGTTATCAAGCTAGTCGTATCTTTTTAGAAACCTCTAAAGAAACTCATCCAACTTTAAAATACTTTATTGATGTTCATCGAGATAGTCTAAAAAAAGAACGAACAACTATTACTATTAATGATAAATCATACGCTAAATTATTATTTATTGTTGGTTTAGAAAATAAAACATATAATGACAATTTAATGTTTACTACCGAAATAAATAATTGTTTAAATACAAAGTATCCAAATCTTTCTAAAGGAATTTACAAGAAATCAGGTCCAGGAGTAAATGGTATATATAATCAAGATTTTTCACCATACACTATCTTAATTGAAATAGGTGGTTATGAAAACACCACCACAGAAGTTTTAAATTCTTCTATCGCATTTTCAGAATGTTTTATGGAGGTGATTTCCATTTATGAATCTTCGAGAAATAACTAAACTAATCATAGTAATAGTAATTATATCCTTTTTATGCTTATACTTTACAACTATGGGAGGATACTATGAATATAATTTAAAACAAAAAAATGTCTTAACAGAAGAGGCAATTAAGCGTTTTGAAAAAGATGTAGCATCAGGCAAAGAAATAATTGCCTCTAACTATATTGAAGAAGAAAAAAACTATAATAATAAAGTCTCAAACATAGCTTTAAAACTATCAAATACAATTTCAGAAACATTTGATAAAATCATAAAATATCTATTTAAACAGATAGAAAACACCGTCAATAGTTAAATATTGACAATAAATAATACCTAAGATATAATATAAACCGCTAAAAAAAGAGGTGAATTTCATGGGATATTTTTCAAGATTAGCCGTTGAACTATTAGAAGAGTCAACTGATAGAGAAGATAGAGAACTTGCATATTTAGTAGATGAAGAAGATAAACCATTAACAAATCAAGATCTTGCAGCTTTACAACAAGAAGAACAATATTCGATTTGGAATGAAAATTATAGAAAGCAATTAGAAGAAGCAGCAGGTGCAGGAAAACAAACTGATGCCCCAAAAGTATACCAAAAAAAGAGGACTGAATAATCCTCTTTTAATATTAGTAAATTTCTTTCTTAATTAATTCTAAATTATTAACCATAATAGTTAAATAATCATCTTTATTTTTTCTTTCTTCATCAGTAATATTATCTAATCTATGAACTTCTAAAACTGAAACATTGGCATTATCATCAACCAACTTCTTAACATTATCATTCAATTCTTCTTCAACAAATGCATAAACAAAATCAATTTGTTTATTATTAATTAAATCTTGAACCTCACTAATTGTTTTTGCAGTAGCATCTCCATCAATACAATAAACGTTTAAACCAAATTTTTCTAAATATTTTAAAGCAGAGTTTGCAACTACAATAGTTTTATTATTTGTATTTTCAACATCAATTCTATAGTTAGCATCTAATTCAGACAATTCTACTTTTAATTCATCATATGCTATATCAATTTCTGTTTTTAAAACATTACTATCAATATATTCTTCTAATCCAAGTCTAACATTTTGAGCCATCATTAATAATGAAGAAGGATTTAACCATAACTCTTCAGGAGAGTAATCAGTTTCTAATACATATGCAGTATCAATAATTTTTAAATCAGGATTTAAATCTAATAAATCAACTGCTAAATTTCTTTCTTTTTCAATTAAACCATTATATATAAATAAATCATATTGACTAAAATCTTTCTTTTGTTTAGTACTTATATTATATTCAGAAATGTCAACTCCATCTGGATAAATAGAACTAACAGTTGAATGATTACCATATAATTTTTGAGTAATAAACTCATTTGGATAATTAGTAACAAGTATATCAATATTTTCCATATTATCACTTGTACATCCAGTAGTACCAAAACAAATAAACATTAGTAACATAATTAAACTTAATATCTTAATTTTTTTCATTTTTTCTTCTCCTTTTTTAAAGGTACAGGATCATATCCAGAACCACCCCAAGGATTACATCTTAATATTCTTTTAAAACTTAAGAATGAGCCTTTAATACAACCATATGTATTAATCGCTTCAATTGCATAATTAGAACAAGTAGGAACAAATCTACAACTATTATGCCATTTTCCTGGAATCTTCTGATACATTTTTATTATAGAAATTAATATTTTTTTCATAAGCACTTCACCATAAATTAGTATTTTATATTAAAATATAATCTCTGTAAACCTTATTATTTATACAATTTTGATTTTACTATAAAATAGAAAAAATAGCAATTATAAGTGTACTAAATTAAAGTATTTTGATATAATGTTTATGGTGAAGAAAAGATGGAAGAATTATTTAATAAACTTAATATTAACCCTAAAAATTTAACTTTATATACAACAGCATTTTCTCATAGTTCTTACGCAAATGAACATAAAGCAAAATCAGATTATGAGCGATTAGAATTTTTAGGAGATGCAGTAGTTGACCTTGTAGTAGCAGACTATCTTTATAATACTAAAACCGAAAAAGAAGGAGAAATGACTAAGGTTAGAGCAAGTTATGTATGTGAAAATGCTCTGTCTGAATACTCTTTAAGTTTAGGATTAAATAAATATATAAAAGTAGGTCATGGGGAAGAAAAAGAAGGTGGAAAATATAAAAAAGCAATTGTTGCTGATATATTTGAAGCATTCATTGGTGCAATCTATGTTGATTTAGGATATGCAACTGCTAGAAAAGTAGTTTTAAATATAATTGTTCCATATATTGAAGATCCAAACGTAACATTCTTTAGTGATTATAAAAGTTCTCTTCAAGAATATGTTCAAACATATCAAAAAAGTTTAACATATAATTTAGTAAAAGAAGAAGGACCAGCTCATGAAAAAAGTTTCACTGTTGAAGTTATAATTGACGATATTGTTTATGGTACAGGGATAGGAAATTCTAAGAAAGAAGCTGAACAAGAAGCTGCTAAAAGTGCTTTAGAAAAACTTGCGAAATAAATTGCTATTTTAATAAAGAAATGTTATAATTACTATGTTATTTTTAACCCCTTTATTAAATTAATAAATAAGAATTATTAAATTCTTTTTCTTTTATCGGAAAAATAAATTAAATATTTAAATTAAATCAATTTATAGAATAAATGGGTATTTTTTAGAATGAAAGGAGAACATAATGAGTAAAATTAAAATTTTTAGTTTGGGCGGCTTAAATGAAAACGGAAAAAATATGTATGTTGTTGAAGTTGAACAAGATATATTCGTTTTTGATGCCGGTCTAAAATATGATAATGATCAAAATCTAGGAATTGACTATATTATTCCAAACTTTGATTATATTATTAAAAACAAAAATAGAGTTAAGGGTATTTTCTTAACTCATGGGCATGAAGGAAATATGGGAGCAGTTCCAGATATCCTAGATGTTATACCAGATATTCCAGTATATGGAACAAAATTAACTTTAGAAATTGTTAAAAATGATTTAACAACAGAACAATTACAAAAAGCAGTTATTAAGGAGATAAGACCACATTCAAAATTAGATTTTGGAAAGAATGCCTTATTCCCAATTAGTGTAACACATTCAATTCCTGATGCTGTATGTTATGTATTATATACAGAAGATGGAGCAATCGTATATACAGGAGATTTCGTATTCGATTCAACAATGATGGGTGCTTATAAGACCGATATCGGCAAACTTGCCTATGTTGGAAAACAAGGCGTTTTATGTTTATTAGCAGAATCAATGTATGCTGCTAAAAAAGGACATACAAGTCCAAACAATCGTGTAACAGACTTTATCAGAGAAGTATTAAATAAGAATGAAAATAGAATAATTGCAACAATCTTACCTGCACACTTCTATAGAATTCAAGAAATCTTTAATGAAGTATCAAAAACTCATAGAAAAATCGTAATTATGGGTAAATCACTTCAAGATATAATTAATGGAGCAATAGAAGAAAATTACTTAACTATTGATCAAAACAAAATTGGTTCATTAACAGATCTAGAACTAAAAGATACAGTAGTATTAATATCAGATGAAAAAGAAAAGCCGTTTGCTAACTTAGAAAGAATTATCAAAGGTTATGACAAATTCATTAAAATTAAAGATACAGATACAATCTTTATAACTGAACCAAGTTATGAAGGAATAGAAAAAAGAACAGCTGTAATTATGGACGAAATTGCTATGCTTGGAGCTAATGCAGTAAGTCTATCTAGTAAAAAGCATTTGCTACACCATGCATCAAGCGAAGACTTAATGTTAATGATTAACTTAATGAATCCAAAATATTATTTCCCAGTAAAAGGGGAGTATAGAAATCAATATGCTAATGCAGAAATAGCTGAAGAGTTAGGAATTCCAAAAGAAAATATTATTTTAAAACAAAATGGGGATGTTTTAGAATTAGTAAATGGAAAAGATACAAATTCTTTAGAACATGTAGAAGTAGATGAAATACTAATTGATGGTAAGAGCCAAGGTGATATCGGCGATTTAGTACTAAAAGATCGTGAAATGTTAGGAGAAAATGGAATTGTAATTATCAGTTGTACTCTTGATAAAGAAACAAAAGAAATTCTTGGTGGGCCAGAAATCTTAACTCGTGGATTTATCTATGTAAAAGAAAGCCAAGATTTGCTTGAAGAAACAAAACAAATTTCACGTGAAGTAATTGAAGAAAACATCGGAGTTAATGCAAAAAGAGTAGATTACGCTAAAATTAAAAATGAAGTACGTGATGTCTTAGGAAAATTCTTCTATAAAGAAACAGAATCAAAACCAATGATTATCACAGTTATTCAAGAAATTTAAAAAGGACTTTAAGTCCTTTATCTGTCTCTGTAACTCAGTTGTATAGAGTAATCCCCTCCTAAGGGATAAGTCGCCAGTTAGAGTCTGGCCAGGGACACCACTAAAAAGAAAAGAGACTATTTAGTCTCTTTTTATTTTCCAGAAGTTTTAGCTTCTTGAGCACTCATATTAGAAACAAGAGTACTTGATAGTGCTTCAAACTTAGCGATGTCAGCATCAGTAAACTTCCCAAGAAATTCACGATCAACTCTAAATAAATTGCTATAATAAAATCCACTACGATCATCATTTTTAGCATTTAAAACATTTTCCATACAGATAAGCGCTGAACCAGTAAGTTCATCCAAATCAGCAATTGTCTCTACCATTTGAGAAACGTCTTCTCCTAAAAAAGCTTTTGCTTTATCAGATAGTTGAGTTAAAACCATATTTTTAATATCGTCACAACTTAAACTATCATCACCAAAATATCTTCTTCCGGTTTCTTCAACTTTCTCTAAGGCTCTCTCATAAGCCTGACGATTAAGTTGACTAACAACACTTTCTTCACCGCAATCTTCTAATCTACATTTTGCTAAATTTAAATCATCTAATAATTGATACATATCACTCATAATAACACTCCTTACTTCATTTTCATTCTAATTTCAAATACATTTATTAACATCATTCTCATCCAAGAAATAGGTAATGCAATAAAAGGTAAAACAAAATAGAAAACAACACATCCAACTAGTAATAACCATTTAAATGTAAATAATGCATAAATTGCAACTGCTATCATTGTAAAAAATGCAATTATTTTAATAATTTTTGCATACAAATCAAGTCTATCAATTATTTTAATAGTATCTTGATCAGTAGTTGTATAACTAGGCTTACTATTACTATTTTGAAACTCCCCCTTAGCAATCTTTTTTAAATCAACTTGTGGCATGCCACATCCACTACATGTAGTTTGCCCATTCTTTAATACTGTGCCACATACATCACATTTTTTCTTTGCCATAAAACCACTCCCATCTTCTTAATTATAGCATACAATTTGACAAAACAAGAAAAATGTAATAAATTATATGCAAGGAGTGATAGTAATGCAAAATTACGTAGGTAAAAAAATCATGTACACATTAACTGTCACACTTGCATCCTAATAAAAGAAAAAAATTAAGATGTAAGTGTGATCTTTTCGTCGTGCTTACATCTGTATAAACTAAACTATACAGGTGTTTGTATAGTTTTTATTTTGAAAAAAAGGATGTGTAATTATGATAGATATAAATTTAAATAAAATAAATAAGTCATACGGAACAGAAATAGTTTTAAAAGATATAGATATGACAATTCAAAAAGGTGAAAAAGTAGCTTTAATCGGAACCAATGGTTCAGGTAAAACCACTATATTAAAATTAATAAGTAAAATTGAAAATCAAAATAGTGGTGAAATATCCATTAGAAAAAATGCTGTAGTTGGATATTTAAGTCAAATACCAGAAGTAAATGACATAATAATTAAAGATTATATTTATAAAGCCTTTGATAGCCTACTAGAATTAAAGAAAAAATTAGAATCATTAGAAGAAAATCTTACAAGCGATATTAAAGCAATTGAAAAATATACAAAACTACAAGAAGAATTTATTGATAAAGGCGGATATGAATACGAAACAAAGATAGCTAAAGTACTCGCAGCATTCGACATTACAGATGAAATGCTCCAAAGAAACTTTAATAGTCTATCAGGTGGTGAAAAAACCATTATGTCACTAATAAAGCTCTTACTTCAAGAACCAGATATATTACTATTAGACGAACCGACTAACCACCTAGACATAAGAAGAATTGAATGGTTAGAAAACTACTTAAATAGTTATAAAGGAACAGTAGTAATTGTATCCCATGATAGATATTTCTTAGATAAAGTAGTAAATAAAGTTTTCTTATTAACTAAACGAGGAATTGAATCATATTTTGGTAATTATTCTTACTTTATTAAGGAAAATGAAAATCGCTTAATGTTAGAATTTAAAGCTTATAAGGATCAACAAAAAATAATAGAAGCCATGAAAAAATCAATCAAACGCTTACGTGAATATGGTCATTTATGTGGAGATTCTGGAGGAGAAATATTCTACCGCCGAGCAGCTAGTATCGAAAAACGTCTAGAAAAACTAGAAAAATTAGATAAACCAGATGAAAAGAAAAAACTTAATGTAGATTTTTCAGATAATTCAAGAACAGGACACGATGTCCTAACTTTAAAGAATTTAAATCTAGGTTTCAAAGATAAACAACTTTTAGATAGAGTTAAATTAGAATTGTACTATAAAGAAAAAGCTTGTCTTATTGGAGAAAATGGTTCTGGTAAAACAACTCTAATTAAAGAAATATTAAAAGGAAATCCTAGTATCAAATTAGGTACTAATATAAAATTAGGCTATATACCTCAAGAAATAATCTTTGAAAATAGTGAAGCAACTATTCTAGAAGAAGCAAGAAAACATTTTATTGGACCAGAAGAACATCTTCGTTCAGCTCTATTTAAGTTTCTTTTTGCCGGAGATACAATCTATAAAAGGATTAAATACTTATCTGGAGGAGAAAAAGTAAGACTTAAACTATTCTGTCTAATCCAAAATAAATATAATTTCTTAATGCTAGATGAGCCAACTAATCATATTGATATGGATACAAGAGAAATATTAGAAAATGCTTTAATTGATTTTAATGGAACAATTCTCTTTATTTCTCATGATAGATATTTCATCAATAAAGTAGCAACTCATATCTTAGAATTAAAAGATAAAAAGATAACAAAGCTTATTGGAAACTATGACTATTATAATAAACAAAAAGGCAACTAAAAGGTTGTCTTTCTTGCATTTTAATGCAATTTATGATATAATATGTGCACATTTATGGAAGGACAATATATGTCAATAAAGAGGGGATAATAATGACTACAAAGTGGAGTTTCGATCAACAATTTATTAAAGATGTCATTGATAAAGGTTATGTTTTACTAGAAGATCCTAAATTAACTAAATCTAAAAAGAAGAATATTCGTATAGATATAAATAAATTTCAAAATTTCTTAAGAGGAGACTATGAAATAACACCATCAGACCAAAGACTACCACATAATGTTGAACAACTAAAAAGAGTAATGTTAAAGAAAATGCAAGAACAATATAAAACATTAGGGGAAGATTTAATTCTTTGGACAATGGATCTTTGTTACAATGAAATATTTACATCGCCAAGAAAAAGTCGAAAAACAAGACTTTCTATTGATGATCAAGCTGATCTAACATTAGAAAACTATGCAAATAATGCACCTGGTTATAGAAAAACTGCTGAACAAATATTATCTCCTACAATAATAAGACAAGTTCAAGAAGTGCCTGATTTAGAAGATACATCATATTGTTATTATGATGAAATAACTGAATTACCTTTCTTAATAGTAAATCCAAAACAAGCCCCATGGGCTTTAAACCATGAAACACAGCATGCTGTAGAAGAATTAAAAAAACTAGAAGCCAATCGTTACTTTCACGAACTTGGTCCAATTCTTTTAGAATTACTATTTAATGATACTTTATATAAGAATCAAGGCTTCCTAAATAAAGGAGACTACTCAGATCGTATAGAAGATAGTGAAGAAACAATCAGACGACTATATCGTTATTTTGATATAATGTTGACATTTGCCCAAACAAACTTCCAAGTACCAACAGATGTCTTCTTAGATGAATTTAGTAATATTTGTTATGCATCAAGTGAAGAAGGAATAGTAGATTTCATTAGAGAAGAAGTAGAACCATCAGAAATAGTAGATGAAATGGCTTACCTATATTCATACCTAAGAGCCATAGAATTAAGAGAACAAATTCACGATAAAAAACAAGACTGTATTCAACTTTTAGAGCCTCATCTTACAAGCAAAAGATTTGTATTTAAGCCAACAGAAGAATCATTTGCTACATATAGAAGATTCACCCAAGAGATGAAATCAAAAACAAAAAAGTTGTAATCAATTGACATCAATATTTGAAATTTTAAAAAAATATTGTATAATTAAAATAGAGGTAGAGAACAAAATGAAGAAAAAAATATTAATAACTTATGCTATGTACGGAAACGGACATAGAGCAGTAGCTGAATATATAGAGAAGTATTTTAAAAAACAAGATCCAGAATTAGAAATTCTAGCAATCGACTTGTTAAAATACTCAATGCCTGTCTTAGGAACATTAAGTCAAAAAATAACAGATTTCTTTTTACTAAAATTCCCTGCAGGGTGGTCAACAATTTATAATGTGTTTGACCACAAGATTAGTAGTGAAGTAGCTAGTTATATGTCATCAGGTTTATTTAGAAATAAGAGAATGAAAAAAGTAATTACTGATTTCGATCCTGATATGACTATTTCAACACACTTCTTCGGAAGTAGTTTAATTGAACTATATAATAGAAAAGGTTATACTAATTGTAAACTAATCACAGTAGTTACTGATTATGAAGCTCATTCATTATGGTTAAAAGGTTATAAAGATGAAGAAGCAATTATTGTTGGAGATAAAGATGAAGTAAAATATCTTGTAAAAAAAGGTGTTGATCCAAAAATCATTAAACCATTAGGTATTCCAATTCACCCAGTATCTTCTAATAACTTCGATCCAAAAGATGCTATTAAAAAATATGGTTTCTCTGGAAACCGTCCAATTTGTTTATTCTTCGGTGGAGGAGGAAACGGTGGAGTACTTTCACTACCATACATTAAAGAAGTAATTAAGTCTAACTTAAATATTGATTTTATCTATGTAGCTGGTAAAAATCAAAATTCTAAAGCTAAAGTAGACGCTTGGATTGAAGAACAAGGAGCTAAAAACATTGTAACTTTAGGATATGTAAATAATGTACCTGAATTACTACAAATGTGTGATTTCGTTGTATCTAAACCAGGTGGAGCTCAAACAACAGAAAGCTTATATTTTAAAAAGCCAATTATTATGATTAACTGTTCCGGTGGTCAAGAAGTTGGAAACTATAAATATTTTGAAAGAAATGGTTATGGACGTCGTTTTAGATTCCCATTCACATTTATGAACTTCATGAAAGAAATATCTAAACATCCAAAAACTTTAGATAAAATGCGTAAAAACATGGAAAAGAATAAAAGTGAAAAAGCCATGAGTAAGTTATACGATATTGCTATTAAAGCCTTAAAAAAATAAAAGTAAATTAATCTACACAAACGTGTAGATTTTTTATTGTAAAAATAAAATATGTGATATAATGAATATGATAGAAAGAGTAGGAGGAAGTACAATGAATTGTCCAAAATGTAATGCTGCTAATAGTCCTGACGCAAGATTTTGTGGATCTTGTGGCTATGATTTACAAGCAGCACCAGAACAAAATATGAATAACGAAAAAGAGGAGATTTTAGAAGTTGAAGAACCTGTAATGACTGGAACTGTTGAACAACCAAGTCAAACACCAGTTGTGCAAGAACAAGCTACAATGCAACCAATGAATGAACCAGTTCAAAATAACAATGTAGCACCACAACCAATGATGAATAATGTTCAACCAATGCCAAACAATCAACCAGTTAATCAATTTCAAACACAACCTAAAAAATCAAATAAATCAATATTTATTATTTTAGGTGCATTGCTTGGAGTAGTTGCTATTGTAGTATGTGTAGTATTACTACTTAAATTAAATCCAAGTGCCGAACGTCAAGAAAAAGAAAAGGTTGATGCAATATTCAATCCAAATCAATTAATTAAAGTTAAAAAAGATGATAAATATGGTTACATCAACACTAAAGGTGAAGTTGAAATACCAATTACTTACGAATATGCAACTGACTTTAGAGGAGACTATGCAGTTGTTCGTGCTGAAGTACAAAAAGATGGTTTAACTAGAACAGTTTACCAAATCATCGACCAAAAAGGGAAAGTAAAAAAACAAGCTGATATTTCAATTGAGTATATTGAAGAAACAGAATCATGGATTATTGATAGTGAATTATATAATAAATCTATGAAGAAAATCTCACCAGAAGGAGTAAGAGTTAGTCATAAAGAAGATACATATTTCTTATGGGTAAACTCAAAAGAAAATACTGGTGGAATTATGAATGAAAAAGGAAAACAAGTATATACATACAATTTCCAATCAGGTGAAACTGCAATTTACCTAACAGTTCCAAGAACAGATGAAACTCAAAAAGATAAATATTGTATCGTTAATGTAGCAAGTAAATATGGAATCGTTAACTGTGATACAGGTGTAGTTGTTCGTGAACTAAGTGATGATAGAATTTCATCTAACACAGATAACGTATTTACAGTTAAAGAAAAAAGTACATATAACTTCAAAGAAATAATCTATGTACAAGACGATAAAGTAATGTATACAAGCAATAATAAAGAAATTGACCTATATTACTATACTGACTATGTATCAATTAGAGATGGTGCAGCAGACTGGGATAATAGATATACATACTTAAATACAAAAACAGGTGAAGTTTCAAAAACAAAACCAGAGTCAACAACAACAGATGATGATGATGAAGAACCACAAAATGAATGGGAAAAAGAAACAGGAAATAAAGTATTCTCATGTACAGATGGTTATGGATTAATGAACAATGAAGTAATTACATTACCATGTGAATGGAAAGACTTAGAATATTTAGAAATTAACCTATTTAAATATTTAAAATCAAACAAAAAAGAATATATCTATGGTAAAAAAGATAGTAAATGGTACTTAATTGATTTAAAAGAAAAGAAACCAATTGTTGAGTTTAATGCTTCATATATCACAAAGAAAGATAACACAACATTTATTTACTATACTGATTCTCAATCAGAAAGTAGAAAAGTATACAACTTACTAACAAATAAATCATTAAGCGTAGATAGTGATAAATCACTTTCAGTATATTCTAACTATATTACAGTAAAAGATAGTTCAAATGAAAAACTAAAATACTATAATACAAACTTAGAAATGATCTACGAAGGAGATATTTAAGAGACTAAATCAAAAGATTTAGTCTTTTTTATTGTCTAAAATAAAAAAATAGTATATATTAATAGACATAAATTTATTCGGGGGAGATTACAATGCCAGAGAAGTATTTTGCAACAATATTGAAGAAAACACCAGTTGGAGAATCAGACTACGTATATATAGTAGATTCAATAGCTGCAGGTGATATAGACGAAAAAACAAAACTTTTAACAACAACAAATGGACAAAAATATAAAAGAATAGACGATTTCAGTGACTTTGACAATACAAATTGTTATTATACAAATATTGTTGAAGTTGAGCGACTAGTAGATGTCTACGACAGAAAATTGGATTTTTCTGAAGCAATACAAGAGTATGAAAAACGCTGTAGACAAATAGTTTATTATGTAACAAAAAGCTCCAATGGCGGATTTATTTTATTACCAATCGATAAAAGTCCCTATTTAAAAGCAATGGAAAAGGTAAGTGAAAACCCTGATGCATATGAAAATGGCATAACTCCTATTCCAAAGGATGATGAACCTCCTGTGAAAGAAGAGGAAGATGAAGATCCATACGTTGAATCTCTTAAAGATTTAGTTGGAAAAATCATTGAAGGTAAATTCTCACCAGACGAACTTATAGATATAAAATTTAGATTAAAAGAACATCAAGAAGAATTAGAAAGTGCACTCGCATCAGTAGAATTGCATATTGATGCCTTAGAGGATGAACTGGACAAGATAACCGGAACAACACCAGCACCTAAACCAAAAGATGAAAAGAAAACAGTATCTTCTCCTAAACCACTATCACACAAATCAGCACCTATCGAAGTAATTGATATTAATGATATATTCAATAAGGTAACAAAAGTTTTAATTGCTCAAGATAAACCCGCTAGAAGAATGATCGTTGAATTATCAAGACTAGATAAAATGCGTAAAAAAGATTACGGAATTTTATTAACTGGAGAATCTGGTGCAGGTAAGACATTAATGATGCATTTAATTGGTAGATGTGTTAATAGACCAGTTCTACATATTGACTCAACACAGCTAACTCAAGCAGGATTTGTTGGACAAAGTATTGAACAAAAACTTTGGGAATTATATGAAGATTGCGGTAGAGATTTAGCTCTAGCAGAACGAGCAATTGTTTTCTTCGACGAAATAGATAAAAAAGGATCCGAAAAGAAATCGGATATTTCTGGTCAAGCAGTATTAAATATGTTATTAAAGTTCTTAGATGGAACAAAATATACAGCAAGTAAAAATATCCAACATCAAACGGCCGACACAACTGTTGTGATGGATACATCAAACATGCTAATAGTAGGTGGAGGAGCTTTCCTTGATGTATATGAGCACAAAAAATCAAAACCATGTGGCTTTCAAGTAGGTGGAAGTAGTAACGATACTCCTCAACCAGAAAAAGATCCAACAATGACTGACTTTATTGAAAAAGCCATGATGCCAAAAGAATTCATGGGTAGAGTACCAGTCATTATACATTTAAATAAACTAAATGTTGATTCATTACGTAGAATTCTTCTTGAATCAGAAGATTCCGCATTAAAACTACAAGAAGAAGTATTTGCTTTAGAAGGAGTTAAACTAACTACAAAAGATGGTTATATAGTAGCTGTTGCTAATAAAGCGTTAGAAGAAAAAATAGGAGCACGTGGTTTAAATAAATTAATCACAGATACAACATGGCAAGCATATGATGAAGTTATCTCTAATCCAGGTGTATATGAAGAAGTTGTTTTATCTGAAGAAACAGTAGAAGATGAAGCTAAATTCCAATTAGTAAAAAAGAAAGACAATAAAAAAAGTTCATAATTTTATGAACTTTTCTTTTGCTTTCTCATTGCTTTATAAGTCTTCTTTAAAGCTTTAAATTCTTTTCTTCCAATTTCATGAGATTCCATATGACCATAATCTACATATAAGCATGTTGCTATTTCAGGATGTTCAGGATGTCTTATCGCAGCTTCGGTAACAAAAGTTAAAGCTTCTTCTCTTGTTGGTAAAAAAGTATTATATTCAAAACTTACAAGTCTTCCTAATGGATTCCAATAAAAAGGAGCGTTTTTTCTTACTACAATACTTTCTGTTACTATTTCACCAATTTTTTCATTTACACCCATATTTTTAACATACATATTCTTAATAGGCCCAGTACGATATTTCATAATCTACCTCCTCATTGCATGCATATTGTATCACAAAATCACACATCTCACAACCCAAACACAAAAATAAAAATAATAAATTATATTATTAAAAATATTGGACAAAATATAAATATAAAAAAATTATAATTTGTGCTTGCAAAAATATTTTTAATATGGTACTATTATATTGCTTACTTGATTTATGGCGATGTAGCTCAGTTGGCTAGAGCGCTCGGTTCATACCCGATAGGTCGGGGGTTCAAATCCCTCCGTCGCTACCAATAAGTAATTAAACTAGATAGAAATATCTAGTTTTTTATTTTCTAAAAGCAATTTTATGATAATATTATATTTGTAAGGAGATAAAAATTATGTCAAAAGATACATATACATACAAAGAAATATTATTAGGATTAAGAGATGAATTTATTGATACAGAAAGTAAATTACGTGAATTAAAAGACTATTCATTAGCAAACAAAAAATATGTTTCAAGTTATCATTATCGTTTAAGTCAAACATCATCTGATTATTTACCAGAATTAAGAGTTAATGTAACCAGAAGACAATCTGAATTAATGAGAAAGTTAAGAAGATTACTACAAAGATTTACTTATTATAATGATCCAAGTTCAGCTCTTATAGTTAAAAGCAATAATGGAGTATATTATCCATTAGCTGGCGAACCATTTAAGTTAGGAGTAAATCCAAAATATAAAGAAGAATTTGAACGTTTAGCAACAGAACTATTAGAATCAAGATTTGCTAACGAAATGAACTTTAGCGAAGTAAAGTCAACATCAAATGATCATCATGAAACAATGACTACAAGATGGTATGAACCAAGATTACGACTAAACAGAGATAAATCAGTAGCAATAGTAGATTATCATGGAAGAACCGATAGATTAAAATTTGCAGGAAGTCCAAATATGCCATTAACTCAAGAATTATTAGATGAAATTATGGCAACAGAATTCCCTAAAGATTGTTTTTCAGAATATCATCAACAATTAATCGAAAATAATCCTGATAAAGATAGACCAGTTCTATTACCAGAAGGATATGAACCAACTACTTTAGGAGAATTCCAAGTAATTGATTATGGTCACGATGATAAAATTTATTTGAAAAGAAGAAATCTTAGAAAAAAATAAAGAAAGAATGTTTTCTTTCTTCTAAATTGCCCTATAGCCAAGCGGTAAGGCAGTGCGCTCTGACCGCACCACTCGTTAGTTCGAATCTAACTAGGGCAGCCACTAAAATATAAGTCCTATAAGGACTTTTTTAGTTTAAATCAATTGCAATTTAGCGTATTTTAGTATATTATTATATATGAAATTAAGAAGAGGTGTAATTATGGAAAAAAACGAAAGATTAGAACTAGCTGAATTATTATTTCCAAATATAACTAAGACAAGAGATTATTATGAAGAATTATATCCAGAAAGAAATCTTCCAGAAGGAGCAATGGTTACAAGATTTGGACCATCTCCAACAGGATTTGTTCATATGGGTAGTTTATTTGGTTCTTTTATTGATTCAATTTATGCAAGACAATCAAATGGAGTATTCTACTTAAGAATTGAAGATACAGATCAAAAACGTTCTGTAGAAAACGGAGTAGAAGGAATATTTGCTGACTTAAATAGTTTTGATATCATTCCAAATGAATCAACTATGGTCGGAGGTAACTACGGACCATACATCCAAAGTGAAAGAGCTGAAATTTATCAAACTTATGTAAAAGACATGATTGCTAATGGGTTAGCATACCCATGTTTCATGAGTGAAGAAGAACTTGCAAATATCAGAGAAGAACAAGAAATAAATAAAGTAAGAACTGGAGTATATGGAATTTATGCTGCAGATAGAGATTTATCATTGGATGAAATTAAAGAAAAAATCGCTAATGGAGAAGAATACGTAATTAGATTAAAATCACCAGGAAATCCCAAAAATACTGTTGAGTTAGAAGATTTAATTAAAGGTAAAATGAAATTCCCAGAAAGTGATGAAGATTTCGTATTATTAAAGAAAGATGGTATTCCAACATATCACTTTGCTCATGCTATTGATGATCATTTAATGCATACAACACACGTTATTCGTGGAGATGAATGGGTATCATCAGTTCCAAAACATATTCAATTATTTAGTGTATTAGGATTTGAATTACCAAACTATTGTCATCATGCACCAATTACAAAAAAAGATGAAGAAACAGGTACAATTCGTAAACTAAGTAAAAGAAAAGACCCAGAAGCAGCAGTATCATACTATGATGAAGTTGGAATTCCAATTGATGCAGTTAAACTTTATTTAGCAACAATTCTAAACTCTAACTTTGAAGAATGGTATTTAGAAAACACAGATAAATCATTTAAAGATTTCACATTCACATTTGATAAAATGGCTGTAGGTGGAACATCATTCGATTTAGAAAAACTAACTAATATTGCTAAAACTTATTTCTCACGTAAAAGTGGCGAAGAAGTTTATGAAGAAACATTAGCTTGGGCTAAAAAACATGATACAGATTATACAACAATACTAGAAGCTAATAAAGACGATATGATTAAGTTCTTAAGTATTGAAAAAGATGGAGATCGTCCAAGAAAAGACATCGCTAAATATTCAGATGTTAAAGAAGAATTCTCATATGCAATTGATTCAATCTTTAAAAATGAGAATTATTCTAAGTTTGATGGTGAAAAGAAATATGATGTTGCCTTAGTAACAGACTACGTAGATAACGTTCTAAACTTAGATACAACAAATGAAGAATGGTTTGCGGCAGTTAAAGAATTTGCAGTAGCAAATGGCTATGCTGGAAGTCCAAAAGATTACAAAAAAGATCCTGAAAGTTATAAAGGACATGTTGGAGACTTATGTGAAGCTATTCGTGTAATGGTAACAGGTAGAACTAAATCTCCAGATCTATTCTCAATTATGAAGGTTTTAGGTAAAGATAAAATCAAAGAAAGAATAGAAATGTTTAATGCTTATCAAGGATAATAAAAAAGTAATTAAAATAACAAGATTTTCTTTAATAGAAAATCTTTTTTTGTTATAATATGTCTAGTGGGTGAAGTAAAATGAAACGTAGTGAAGTAGATAGAACAAAATTAAGTCCTATGATGCAACAATATATGGAAATAAAAGATAAATATGAAGATAGTATTATCTTTTTTAGGCTTGGAGACTTTTATGAAATGTTTTTTGATGATGCAATTACTGCTTCACGTGTTTTAGAGTTAACTTTAACAGGCAAACAAGCAGGATTAGATGAAAGAGTGCCAATGTGTGGAATACCACATCATGCCTATGCTTCATATGCAGATGAACTAATTGAAAAAGGTTACAAAGTAGCTATTTGTGAACAATTAGAAGATCCTAAAGAAACAAAAGGTATGGTAAAACGTGATGTAGTTCAAGTAATCACAAAAGGTACAAGAATAGATGCCAACATTGATTCAAAAAACAATAACTATATCGCAAATATTTATGATTTTTCATATTGTTATGGAATTAGTTTTATTGATATTTCAACAGGAGAAACATATGTAACTTTAATTGAAGGCGAAATAGAGCGAGCAATTAAAGAAATAACAAGATACGGTTTTAAAGAAGTAATTGTAAATGACACTATTGACAGAGAAATAGTAGAACGCTTACGTACACAACATGAAATATTAGTAACAATAACTAAAGAAGAATTAGATGATTCAAATTATGAATACATTTATAAAGATTTAGAAGATGTACGCTTAGTAAATACTTTAAAACATTTATTGCATTACATCCTAGATACTAAAAAAGGTGATATGCATCACATTCAAAAAGCAATTGTTATTAAATCAAGTGAATTCTTAGAATTTGATATTAATACTAAGAAAAACCTAGAATTAGTAGAAACATTAAGAAATAGAGAAAGACAATACTCTCTATTATGGCTGTTAGACAAAAACAAAACAGCCATGGGTTCTAGATTCTTAAAGCATAATATAGAAAACCCATTAACAGATAAAGACGAGATCGAAAGACGTTATGATTTAATATCAAAATTATCTACAGAATTTATTCTAAGAGATGATTTAATTAAAGAATTATCAGAAGTATATGACTTAGAACGTCTATGTGGTCGAATTACATATGGTAATTTGAATGCTAAAGATTTATTGCAATTAAAAAACTCATTAAAAGCCTTACCACGCATTAAAGAAATATTATCTGAGTTAAAATTTGATAAAAAAATTGAAACATTTGATGATCTATATTCTTTACTTGAAAGAACAATTAATGAAGACGCACCATTCACATTACATGAAGGAAGATTAATTAAACCAGGATATAATAAAGAACTAGATGAATTAAAATCAATCTCTTCTGGTTCAAAAGATTTCATCCTAGAGTTAGAACAACAAGAACGTGAACGTACAGGAATTAAGAACTTAAAAGTAGGATTTAATAAAGTATTTGGATATTATATTGAAATATCAAAAGGACAATGTTCTCTTGTTAAAGATGAATTTGGTTATGATCGTAAGCAAACACTTGCCAACTGTGAACGTTTCACAACACCATTATTAAAAGAAAAAGAAAACATCATTTTAGGTGCCGAAGAAAAAATAATAAGTTTAGAATACAAATTATTTATGGATATTAGAGAAGTGGTAAAAAGATATATCCACGGTCTACAAAAATTAGCTAAGATTATTAGTGAAGTAGACATGTTACAATCATTTTCAATTGTCTCAGACACATATAAATTTACACGACCTGTACTAACCGATGAACGTGTAATAAAAATGATTGAATGTCGTCATCCAGTAGTAGAACAAGTAATGAAAGATAAATATATTCCAAATGATATTATTATGGATAAAACAACAGACATTTTACTTATAACAGGTCCAAATATGGCTGGTAAATCAACTTATATGAGACAATGTGCAATTACTGTAATTATGGCCCAAATCGGATGTTTTGTGCCATGTAAGTCATGTACAATGCCTATATTCGATAAAATATTTACTCGTATTGGAGCAAGTGATGACCTAGTAAGCGGAGAGTCTACTTTCATGGTAGAAATGAAAGAAGCAAATTATGCTATTTCTGAAGCAACAGAAAATAGTTTAATTCTATTTGATGAATTAGGTAGAGGTACTGCAACATATGATGGTATGAGTCTAGCTCAAGCTATTTTAGAATATATTCATGATAAAATTAAAGCTAAAACAATGTTCTCAACACACTATCATGAATTAACTGTACTAGAAAAAGATTTAAAACATTTAAAGAATGTTCATGTTTCAGCAATTGAAGAAAATGGAAAAGTAACATTCTTACATAAAGTTAAAGTAGGAGCCGTTGATAAGAGTTATGGTATTCATGTGGCATCTTTAGCTAAATTGCCACAATCTCTAATTGATAGAGCTAATGACGTATTAAGTGTATATGAAAAGAAAAACATTAAAAAAGAAACATTTACACAAACATCATTATTTGAATTAACTGAGTCTGAAGCAGAACCAAAAATAAATGAAACAGAAGAAAAAATTAAAAATATAAATCCATTAGAGATGACACCAATGGAAGCGTTAAGTTTCTTATATGAACTAAACAAAGAAGTAAAAGATAAAAAGTAAACTATATATACTTTTAAATTAACTTATTATATGTTAAAATAAGGTAGGTGATTTTAATGAAAAACAGAAGTGAACTTAGAGAAGCAATTATGAAAATTATATATCAAGTAAATTTATTAGAAGAAGCAAAACTTGATTATGATTTATCTGAATTAATTAAAGAACAAATCGAAGTCCAAAATGATTTTGCTAATACATGTGTAGATGGAATTATTGAACATAAAAAAGAAATCTATGATTTAGCAAATAAATATTTAAATAAATGGACAATGGATCGTTTAAATAAAGTTGATCAAGCAATTCTTTCACTTGGAATTTATGAACTAGTTTATACAGATACACCAAGTGTAGTAGCAATTAACGAAGCAATTGAATTATCTAAAAAATACTCTGATGAAGCCGTTACTAAGATGATTAACGGAGTATTAGATAAAATTTATCATGAAGAAGAAAAATAAAATACATACTCTGTATTTTTTTCTTATATAACTTATCACAAAGAGGTGTAGAATATGAATGATAAATACATAACAGTAACTCAATTAACTAAATATATTAAGTATAAAATAGATAACGATATTCATTTAAATGAAGTGTTTTTAAAAGGTGAAATATCAAACTTTAAAGCGCATAGTAGAGGACATTATTACTTTACTTTAAAAGATGAAGGAAGTAGAATTAATGCCATTATGTTCGCATCATCTACACGTAATATTAAGTTTATTCCGCAAGATGGTATGAAAGTACTAGTAACTGGAAAAATAAGTGTCTTTGAGGCCAACGGCGGCTATCAAATCTATGTTAATGATATGTTAGAAGATGGAGTAGGAAATCTTTATATAGCCTATGAACAATTAAAGAAAAAATTAGAAGCAGAAGGCTTATTTGATCAATCAAAAAAGAAACCTATTCCAAAGATTCCAACCAGAGTAGGAGTAGTAACAGCCCCAACTGGTGCTGCTATAAAAGATATTATTTCTACTATCAAAAGACGTTGGCCCTTAGCCGAAATATTATTATTTCCATCATTAGTACAAGGAGAAGATGCTGCAGCCGACATCGTAAAACAAATTAAATTAAGTGAGAATTATGAAATAGACACATTAATTGTTGGACGTGGTGGAGGAAGTATTGAAGATTTATGGCCATTTAACGAAGAAATAGTAGCCAGAGCTATCTATGACTGTAAGACCCCAGTAATCAGTGCTGTAGGGCATGAAATTGACTTTACAATTGCTGATTTCGTGGCTGATTTAAGAGCCCCAACACCAACAGGAGCAGCAGAACTTGCAGTACCTGCCATAAGTGATGTAACAAATTACTTAAATCAATTAAAAATTAGATTAAATAAATCAATTCAAAATAAAATAGTTATTAATAGACAAAAACTAAAAGAATTAACTAGTCGTTATATCTTTACTAATCCAATTAGTATCTATCAAACTAAAGAAATGTTATTTGATAGCTTATTAGATAGATTAAAATATGCAACAACAAATCTAGTAACTATAAAAGAAAAAAAATATTTAGAAATAAAAAACTCATATATATTAAAAAATCCTTATCAATTATTAGATAAGAAATCAAACAAATACTTACAACTTATTTCTAAATTAGAAACATTAAGTCCATTATTAACCTTAAAAAGAGGTTATACAATGACTAAAGTAAACAATAAAGTAATAACAAGTTCCAAAGAAATAAAGAAAAAAGATGTAATCGAAGTAGAATTTACAGATGGAACAATTAATGCAGAAGTATTATAGGAGGATAATATGGCAACAAAAAAAGAAGAACAAGAATTAACATTTGAAGAAAACTTAGAAAAATTAGAAAGTATCGTAAAAAAATTAGAAAGTGGTGAAGTACCATTAGATAATGCCATTGCAGAATTCACAGAAGCAATGAAACTAGCAAAATTATGCGATGAAAAATTAAAAACAGCAGAAGAAGCAATTACTAAACTAGTAAACAAAGATGGAACAGTAAATGACTTCCAAGTAGAAGAATAAAAAAAAGCACATTAAGTGCTTTTATTTTTTTATCCTAACATTTTATTAGCAAAAACTAAAGATGCCATTTTTACTTCAGCTTCATTATCTAATGTAACTAAAACTTCAGGATCATCTTTATCTCTTTTTCTTAGCATAACAAAGTCTTCATCATCAACTTTAGATAAATATAAGTAAGAAGTATCTTTAATAATTTCTTCGCCTAATAAATAATATTCTTCATCATTAATAACATAAATATCTACATCTACCATTATTTACCTCCAACATAACTTTCAGGTACTGCGCCTAAAACGTCACTTCCATTTAATTCTCTATGCATCGCATCAAGTTCAGAAGTTCTTTCATTAATTTCTCCTTGTAAAATAAGTTTTTCTCTTTCACTTTTCTTCCAAGCATCAATATCTTCAAAACCTTTAGCTTTAACATAAGCTTCAACATTTGCATAATCAGTATATTCCATAACACGGTTAACTTGAAATTCCCCCATATCAGAATATGCCATATAAAGTCTAGATGAGAAATCCTTACCATCTTCCTCTAATTCTTTAGCAATCTTTGCATAATCATACCAATAATGCTGATTATCCATCGTTCTATGTGTATTGGGATAAATTGCTTCTTGTCTAAATTCAGACATTTGTTCATAAACAATCACATTTTCTTGGAATGTTTCAACAACTTCTCCAACACCCGCAACAAATACACCACCAGCAATCATACAAGCAGCAGCTAAAGCGGCAAGTCTTCTTTTTCTTTCTTGTCTTCTTTGTTGTGCTTTAATTACTCTTGCACGGTCTCTTTGTAAATCTCTAGAAGTACTATTTCTAACTAAACTTTGTGCTTGTCTATTATATCTTTCTTCAACATCTCCACTAATTCTTCTTTCTTCAGCTCTATATATTTCTGAAGCAGTACTATTTCTAGTATATGAAGCATGTGGATTATCTTGATCATAAAACTGAGCCATTTTACTTCACCATCCTATTATAAATATAAACTATTAAACTAAAACTTTCAATCAACATGTCAAGTAAATACCATTTATTTACAATAATTTTACCAAAATATTCACATGGAAAATTTTAAATAAAATAAAAAAATTAAAATAGTTAAATCTAATAATGTAGTAACAAGAAAAGAGGTGATTTTTTGAAATTAAAAAAATTTATATTTAAAATTTTAATAGTAGCTTCTTTTATTATTCCCAATACTGTACTAGCTTATTCTAAATATGTTATTCCTGGAGGAGAAACAATTGGTATTGAAGTAAATTCTAAAGGAATATTAGTAATTGGTTTTTATAAAGTAAATAATACTAATACTGCTAAAAACGCTGGTTTTAAAACAAATGACATAATAATAGAAGTAAATAACCAAAAAGTATCTTCAATTAGTGAAATGACTGATGTAATTAAAAATATAAATGCTCCAACCATAAAATTTAAAGTACTACGTAAAAATATAAAAAAAGATATTGAACTACCAATAATATATGATGAAAATAATATTTTAAAAACAGGACTATATGTTAAAGACAAAATAAATGGAGTAGGAACATTATCATATATTGATCCAACAACTAAAATATTTGGTTCCTTAGGTCATGAAATAATAGAATCATCTACTGCCACTAAATTTGAAATTAAAGATGGAAATATATATGATGCCAAAGTATCAAGTATTATCCGAAGTAAAGTAGGTAATGCCGGAGAAAAAAATGCCATATATGATAAAGATAGTATATCTGGAGAAATAAACGAAAATACTATATCCGGAGTATTTGGTAAATACTTAGATGAAATAAATGAAGAAAACATCATAGAAATAGCCGATAAAGAATCTGTTACTACAGGAGAAGCTATCATTAGGACAGTTGTAAATGACGATAAAATAGAAGACTTCACTATTAATATAATCAATGTAAATAAAGACCATCAAACAAAAAACATCTTATTTGAGATAACTGACGAAAAACTTTTAGAAAAAACTGGTGGAATTGTTCAAGGAATGAGTGGTTCCCCAATTATTCAAAATAATAAACTTATTGGTGCCGTAAACTATGTTGTTGTAAACGATCCTAAAAAAGGATATGGAATATTCATAACCACAATGTTAGAAGAAGGAGAAAACTAAAAAGACTGAATTATTCAGTCTTTTTTGTATAAAATTTAAAAAACATTCAATATTAATAATGGTGATCATATGGATATTAGTGAAGCATTAAGCATAATACCTCGCAGTTTAATAAGTTTAATAACTCTTTTTATCGCAACAAAAATACTCGGTAAAAAACAAGTATCTGAATTAAGTTTATTTGATTATGTAATAGGAATTTCAATAGGTAATTTTACCGCAGAAATGATTTTAGTTTTAGATACTCAATTAATAAATGGAGTTGTAGCCATTCTAACTTTTGGAATAATGGGTTATTTATTCTCATACATCTCAACTAAAAGTATTGTCTTTAGAAGATTTGTATTTGGCTCTCCGACTATTATTATTGAGGATGGTAAGATTAACTATACTTCTTTAAAAAGATTAAAAATAGATATAAATGATTTTCTAGAACAAACACGTGTCGCTGGATACTTTAATATTAATGAAATATCTTACGCTATTATGGAAGCAAATGGTAAAATTAGTTTTCTATTAAAAGATGAATATAATCTTCCTACTAAAAAAGATTTAAACCTCAATACAAGTAAAACAGAATTACCCGCAACAATTATAATTGATGGAAAAATAATGAAAGAAAATATTAAAGAAACTAATAAAAATTATTCTTGGTTTCTTAAAGAATTAAAACGTCAAGGTTACACAAAATATGACAATATTTTACTAGCAATTTATTCTAATAATTCCCTTACAATATATGAAAAAAATCAAAGTTCTAAAGATAAAAACATCTTAGAATAAACAATTTATATCTAGAAACCTCATCTTCTTTATGCTAAAATAAATATAAAGAATAGAGGTGTTATTTATGTATATAGATTTAATAATATTAATACTACTAATTCTACTTGTAGTAATGTTTTTCAAAAGATTTTCATCATTTGTATTTGCCATGGCAATCATTGATATTTTCTTAAGAATACTAACATTTATTAAATATAATATTGGTCTACCTGATGTAGCAGCCTTAATAGGTAAATATATCCCAGAAAGCATAATTGCCATTATTCATAAATATTCATCAGGAATAGTTTCAACCATTCTTGACTGGGCATTTGTAGTTATAATGTGCATCTTCTTAGGATATATTATTAAAATATTTGCTAGTAAAAAGAAATTCTAACAATAAAACGACATATAAGTCGTTTTTTATTTTGTATGATAATCATGGTGATATCATGAAAATATACTTAGATCTAGTCTTTATAGTTAATTTCTTAGTTGATTTTATACTTCTATTTTCAGTAAAACAAATCTTAAAAAAAGTAACTTCTTTAAAAAGATTATTACTAGGTAGTATAACTGGTTCATTATCTTTAATATTTATATTTTTAAATCTAAACTCCTTTGAATTATTTCTATATAAAATAATAGTAAGTATTTTAATAGTTTTAATAACATTCGGTTACAAAGACTTTAAAAGAAATATTACTTATTTTTATATTTTAAGTATTATTCTAGGAGGAACCCTATATTTATTAGATATAACAATTACTTATAAAAACACAAGTTTAATTTATATTAAAAACAGTTATTTTTTAAACTTTTTACTAATTATAATTGCCTCTCCAATAATTATATATTTATATGTAAAAGAACACAAAAATTATAAGTTAACTATTACTAATAAATATCAAGTAGAAATAGAAATAAATAAAGAAAAACATATTTTAGAAGCTATTTTAGATACTGGAAATACTTTAATAGATCCATATAAAAAAAGACCAATCATCTTAATAGATAAAGAAATTAATTATAAAAGAAAACACCCAATATATGTCCCATATAAAGCATTAAATACAACTGGAGTAATTAAATGTATATTACCAGACAAAGTATTAATAAATAATATAGAATTTAAAAATTGTTTAATAGGTCTAAGTACTGATAAATTTTCACTTAATGGTGCAACCTGTATATTACCAAATAATTTTAAGGAGGATTTATGTTAAAAATAATTAAACTAATTAAAAATTTATTTAAAAGAGTAGGTAGTATATTTTATGTAGGTGCAACAGATATTCTTCCAGAACCATTATCTAAAGAAATGGAAGACTATTATATTGAATTAAAAGATGATGGTGATTTAAAAGCCAAAGATATTTTGATTGAACATAATTTAAGATTAGTTGTTTTTCTAGCGAAAAAGTATGAAAATACCGGAGTAGATTTAGAAGACTTAGTAAGTATTGGAACTATTGGTCTAATAAAAGGAATAAATACTTTTTCAAAATCAAAAAATATTAAACTAGCTACATATGCATCACGCTGTATAGATAATGAAATATTAATGTATTTAAGAAAAAACAAGAAAATAAAAAGTGAAGTTAGTATTGATGCTTCACTTTCATTAGATGCCGAAGGCAATGAATTACATTTAGAAGATGTTCTAGGAACTTCCAAAGACCTAGTCTCTAAAGGAATAGAAGATGAAACCGAAAAAGCTATTATGATGAATGAAATAATGCATTTAAAACCCAGAGATAGAGACATAATGATATTAAGATATGGGTTAATGAATAATCAAGAATTAACCCAAAAAGAAGTAGCAGAAAAACTAGGTATATCTCAATCATATATTTCTAGAATAGAAAAGAAAGTAATTAAACGATTAAAAACATTAGTAAATTTAGGATAAAAATTTGACAGTAAAACGCAATAAAAAAATTTAAAATTAGTTGCATATGCATCTTTTTTTGAAAATAAAAAATTATATTTAAAAATTAGTCTTGTTATTAAAAAATATATTTCCTATAATCAAAATAGAATAGGAGAGAATAATATGGCAAAACTATATTTTAGATATGGATCAATGAATAGTGGTAAAACCGCACTTTTACTACAAGCAGTACATAATTATGAAGAACAAGGAATGAAAGTAATAGTGGCAAAGCCATCAAAAGATACTAAAGGCGATGATCATTTAGTATCACGTATTGGTTTAAAAAGAAAAATAGATTTTTCTTTTAAACCAAATGATAATATATATAAATTTATGGAAAAACAAACTATAAAAGTAAGTTGTTTATTTATAGATGAAGCACAATTTCTAGAACCAACTCAAGTAGATGAATTAATGCAAGTAGTTGTTAAATTAAATATTCCCGTTATTTGTTATGGACTACGTACAGATTTTCAAACCAAAGGCTTCCCTGGTTCCACACGTCTATTAGAAATAGCCCATACTATCGAAGAAATGAAAACAATATGTATTTGTGGGCGTAAGGCCATGTATAATGCCAGAAAAGTAAATGGACATTTCACAATAACTGGAGACCAAGTCGCAATAGATGGAGAAAATGAAGTAACATATGAGCCTTTATGCCCACACTGTTATTATGAAAAATTAGATAAATATAATAAACTTCAAAAAAGAAAAAAGAAATAATATATACTATCAAAATAACTTTTTTGATATAATGAAATAAATATTATATTTAAGAGGTATGTTTATGGAATTTACAATAAAAAAAGCAACAATCGAAGATTTAAATACAATTCAAGATTTAAATAATAAATTATTTGAATTAGAATATAATAATTTTGATCCTTCATTAAAGATTGGATGGCCTTACGAAATTGCTGGAGAAGAATACTTCAAAGATTTAATTGAAAATCAAATTATCTATATAGCCTTAATTGATAAAGAAATAGTCGGTTATCTAGCTGGAAGTATTCATGTAGAAAATTCATATAATACAACATCTATTGCTGAACTAGACAATATGTTTATATTAGAAGAATATCGTAAATACGGAATTGGAACTAAATTATTCAATGAATTTAAAGAATATTGTAAAAAGAATAAAATTGAAGAACTAAAAGTAACTGCTAGTTCTAAAAATATAAATGCAATTAAGTTCTACCAAAAGAATGGTTTTGAAGAATTTGAAACAACTTTAAAAATGCCACTAAATAATTAAATTCAAGCACTCTATCACAGAGTGCTTTTACTATGTATTTCTTTACTTTTTTGTTATTTTATGCTATAATACAAGCCATTGACAAAGGGGAGATATAAAGTGAAAGAAGATAGATTTTTAAAGTATTTAGAATCATATTATCAAGAACACCAAACAATTAATGATATTCCAAGAGACTTAATTGTTATGTTTGAAGGAGAACCATTAAAAGTTGGTGAATTTTTAGCAACTATTAGAAAACAACATAGGTTATATCTAAAGAACGATAGTTCACGTGGTTCTATGAGTGAAACTTCCCTAAATCGTTATAAAGTATTAGATTCATTCGGTTTCGAATGGGAACCACGCAAAAAGAAACAAAAAGATTTAGAAGAAAATGATGTCTGCATGCTTTTTATTGAAAAATATTATGAAAAGCATCAGACTCTAGAAGGAATCCCTGAATCCTTCACAATTGATGAAGCAGAATATAGTATTAGAAATTTCTTTGCTCATATTAGAGTAAATCATAAAAAGTATTTAAGTGGTGAAAATTCAAAAGGAAGCAACAGTCCAACTGCCTTAAGAAGATATGCATCACTAGATAAAATGCATTTCGATTGGGAACCATTAGAAACTAAAAAAGCTTCGTATGAAGAAGATGATAAATATTTATCTTTCCTAGAAGAATATTATCAAAAACATCAAACTCTAGTAGGTGTCCCAAAAACAGCAATCTATAATGGTGAAGAACTAAATATCGATATTTTCTTAACAGACCGTCGCAGTAAACATAAGGAAAATTTAACTAATCCTGACTACATTCCATCAGAATTAGAATTAAAAAGATGGGCTAGACTAGATGCTCTTAACTTTGATTGGACTCCAAGAGAAACTCTTCATCAAGATAAAATGCAAAATGATAAATACATAAGATACTTAAGAATGCATTATCAAACACATAAAACAATCAATGATATAAAAGCCAAACAAGAAGTAGAATTTGAAGGTGAAATCTTAAAAATTGGTGACTTCTTAAGTGATATGCGCAAAAAACATTTAGCCTACATAGAAAAAAAGGCTGGAGTAGTAGGAATAGACACTGAATTAATGCTTAAAAGATACCAAGAACTTGCAGAAATGGAAATTGATTGGCGTCCTTCAGAATCAACTATTTCAATTGCTAAAATTGCTAGAGCAAACGGCTTAAAAACCAATAAATTAAGAAGATATGTAGAACGTTTCAATGGAGATATTGAAAAAGCCTTAAAGATATGCAAAGGTGGAGCTAAATACAAAAAAGTAGTACATAAAAAAGCTAAAGGTGTATCTCCAAATTTAACAACAATAGCTCAAGAATTTGAAATAGATATGAATACATTAACTTCATTATTAAATAAACCTGCATTACATATTAGACAGCCAAAACAAGTTCTAATGTATGATAAAGATACCAACTTAAGACAATACTGTTTAGATCATGGATTAAACTATACCGTAATCCAAAAAGCTATTAAATTACGTATGAAAGGTTTATCTGACGAAGATCTACAATCACTAATAAATAGATGTATTTGTGAATATAAAACTCAGGGTCAACAAAGACCATCAACATGGATATATTCTAAATATGGAAATGAAGCTCTTGTAACTCACTTATTAACATACTTAAAATTAGATGCTGAAGCAGTATTATATGATATGTCTACTAATTGCATTGATATCTACCAAGCTATGGAAAATAATAGTTTTGCTCGTAGTTCAAAACAACAATATGATTATTTAGAATTTATATATCGTAATGCAGTTAAATTCTATAAAGCAACATGTAATGCTAAACACGATCGTGATACAACATATGAATTAACTGAAAGTCATTTAGAAGACTTAGTTAGAGAATATAGTCTAACCACTGAAGAAACAAGTGTCATTAGAGAAAGTCTAGATAGATATACAAATGCTGTAGAACAATATCACTTATTTAATGTTGGATTTGAAAAAGATCCAGAAAAAAGAGTAGAAAAAATCATCCAATATAGTTTAGATGAAGACGAAGTTGAAGAAGCTTTCTTTATGCCATTAAAATTCGATCGAAAAGCTCTAATCGGTAGAGATAGTGAAATTTATAAAAGAAGAGTTATCCTAAAAAACATTACCGTTAGTTGGTCATATATGTCAGAAAAAGAAAAACAAGCAAAAATATCTCATTATCAATTAACTGATGAAGAATTAAGTTTTGTAACATCTACAAGAAAAGAAATAGACGATACAAAAGCTAAAGTCTTTACTAAAAAATAAAAGTTCTCATTACGAGAACTTTTTTATGTATTCTTCTTTAATAATTTGATAAGAATAGTTACTAAGAATATCAATTCTATCTTTAGGAATAAGAACTGTATAAGTAACATCCTCTAAATATTCTTTATTAATAATTTCACAGTCTTTTAAGTTATAATCTAAATTCTTTTGTTCATCATAAGAAACAACTACTTTAACAGAATAACCTTCTTCAATTTCAATTGTATCTGCATTAATAATAGCATCTCTAACTGATTTAGAATAAGCTCTAACTAGTCCACCTGCACCTAGTTTTATACCACCGAAATATCTAATTGTAATAGCAAGAGTATTAATCATTCCTTCTTTTTCTAAAACATTTAGCATTGGCATTCCAGCAGTACCACCTGGTTCGCCATCATCACTAGCTTTCTTGAACGTTTTTGTAATATATGCATAACAATAATGTGTAGCCTTAGGATATTTTTCTTTAACTTCTTCAAATATCTTATTTATATCAGTATCATCAAAAACTTCAATTAATAAAGTAATAAATCTAGAGTTCTTAATAATAATTTCATTTACTGAATTAGACTTTACAGTTTTCATTCAAATCACCTAGAAATATTATACTTTAAATGATAGTTTATTTCTAGTATCTATGCTATAATTTAAATAAAGGAGAGTGTAAAAATGTTTAGAAACAAGAAAGATTCTGAATTAGATTATACTAGTCTTAATGAAATATTAAAAATAGGCAGTAAATTATCAGAAATATTTTATGTAATTGCTATTATTGCAATTATACTTTTAGGAACACATCTTATTAAGGAGTGGGGGATATTAAGCTTTATCGGTGAATTCTTAGCAGTAATATCACCAATATTTATTGGCTTTATCATTGCCTGGTTATTTGACCCTCTAGTTAGATGGTTTCAAAAGAAAAAAATCCCAAGATTACTAGGATGTATCTTAGTATATTTATTAATACTTGGCAGTTTATTCTTATTACTATATTTAATTATCCCAACATTTATTGATCAAATAAAAGATTTCTTAGGAACAATACCAGATTTAATTAAAGATTTTACAAATATTGTTGATGTCTTCTTTAAATCATTAAGTTCAAAAGCAGGAATAAATGCTAGTTCAATAAAAAAAGAAGTTTATACAGCAATTGAAAACTTTGGTTTAGCAGTAACAACAAATATTCCAAATACTTTAATGGTTGCTGGACAAAACATCATTGGTGGAATCATATCATTTGCTTTAGGATTAATGATTGGTTTCTATATGCTATTTGATTTTGACAAATTAAATGACCATATCATAAGTGTATTACCTAAGAAATGGCGTAGTACATATAAAGAGTTAGGAGAAAGATTAAACGACTCGCTAAGAGATTATATTCAAGGTTTACTATTAATTATGTTAGTTGTCTTTATAACTCAAAGTATTGGATTAACTTTAGCTGGTTTAAAAGCACCATTAATCTTTGCATTATTCTGTGCATTAACAGATGTTATTCCATATTTTGGACCATATATCGGAGCAATACCAGCTGTAATAGTAGGCTTTGCAGTATCTCCTGTAACAGGAATTTGTTGTATCGTTGCCATACTAATAGTTCAATTGTTAGAGAATAATTTCTACCAACCATTAATCATGGGACATACAATGAAATTACATCCTGTAACAATTATGCTTGGACTATTGATTTTTGGACATTTCTTTGGTATCATAGGGATGATAGTTGCTACCCCTGTGATCGCTGCCGGAAAAGTAATATTTACATACATCGATGAGAAGTTAAATATTATTGGTAAATTGACAGGAGAAGATAAATAACTATAAAAATTATCAATATAAAACTATGACAAAAGATGAGTACTAAGTCAAATATGTTTTTAGAGAACTTGTGGTTGGTGCAAACAAGTACATATCCTTAGGAAGCTACTTTTTGAGTTTTATCGGCTATAACCGTTATTTAAAATTAAGACCAAGATAGGATGGTACCGGGCAAACATGTCCTCCTAATCGTGGTCTTTTATTTGGCTAAAAAGGAGAGAATAAAAATGAAATTATATGTAATTGGTGGTAAAGCAAAAAGTGGGAAGAATACGTTCGGTAAATTTTTAAGAGAAGAATTAAAAGAATATGGTTATAATCCGTGTGTTATGCATTTAACAGCACCGCTATATTCTTACGCAGAAAACTATTTCGAATGGAATGAGCACAGTGATGAAAAGCCAAGAGAATTTCTACAAAAAATGGGTGTAGAAATCATCCAACAAAAACTTGGTAAAAAAACATTCTTATTAGACAGATTAAAAGAAGATATTGAAATATTAAGTGAATTCTTCGATACATTTATTATTGTAGATGCAAGATTAAAAAATGAATTTGAATATCTAAAAGATAATTATGAAAATGTTGTATCAATTAAATTAACTAGAGAAAACTACTCAGACAATTTATCTGATTCAGAAAAACAACATATTACAGAAAATGATTTAAATAACTACGATGAATTCGATTATTCAGTTCTAAATACTGGTATGGTTGATTTAAAGGCACGAGCCAAAGAATTAATTAGACAAGAAGAAGGAGAATAATTATGAATAAATTAATAGCTGTTGTAGGTATGGCTGGTAGTGGTAAATCAATCGCTACAGATTACTTAGAAAAAAAAGGATGGAAAAAAATATATTTTGGTGGTGCTGTATACGATAGAATGCGTAAAGAAGGCATCGAAATAACACCAGAGTCTCAAAAAGAATATCGTGAAAATATCAGAAAAAAATATGGTATGGGAGCAATTGCTGAAATACTAAAAGAAGATATTGAAAAAGCCTATAAAGAAACAAATACAGTCCTAGACGGTCTATATTCTTGGGATGAATATATTATTTTAAAAGAAAAATTTCCAGAACTAAAATTAATATGTGTAGTTTGTGATAAGAAAATTCGTTATGAAAGAATAGCCGTAAGAGTAGATAGACCATTTAATCATGATGAAATAAAAGATAGAGACTTATCAGAAATAGAAAATTTAGCCAAAGGCGGACCAATAGCCTATGCAGATTACTTTATATTTAATAACGGTAATCTAGAAGAATATGAAGAAAGATTAATTGAAATATTAAACACAATAGAACAACAAGAAGGAGAGAAGTAAAATGAAGTACATGAGTCATAATGACATCAGAAAAACATGGTTTAAGTTCTTTAAAGAAAAAGGACATAAACTATTTGAAAGTGCACCACTTGTACCAATAAACGATGATAGCTTATTATGGGTAAATGCTGGTGTTACACCATTAAAAAAATATTTTGACGGAAGTGAAGTACCAGAATCAAGAAGATTAATGAGTATTCAAAAATGTATCCGTACAAATGATATTGAAAATGTAGGAGTTACAAAACGTCACCAAACATTCTTTGAAATGATGGGTAACTTCTCAATTGGTGATTATTTTAAAAATGAAGCAATTGCCTTTGCATTTGAATTATTAACATCACCTGACTATTTTGATATAGATAAAAACTTAATCTATGTAACAATCTATTCAAATGATGATGAAGCTAGAAAAAGATGGGTAGAAGTAGGATTAGATGAATCACATATCGTTCCACTATCAGGAAACTTCTGGGAAATTGGAGAAGGACCATGTGGACCAGACTCTGAAATTTTCTTTGATAGAGGAATAGCTTTCGATAAAGACGGCGATGCCCTAGCAAAATTTAGAAAAGATGAAGATCAAGAAAGATATGTAGAAATCTGGAATAACGTATTCTCACAATTCAACTCTAAAGAAGGAGTTTCACGTGAAGATTATCAAGAATTACCAAGTAAAAACATTGATACAGGTGCAGGTCTTGAAAGATGGTGCTGCATCTTCCAAAATGTAGATTCTAACTTTGAAACAGACTTATTTACACCAATTATTAAACATATTGAAGAACTAGCAAGTGCTAAATATACAGGTCAAAAAGAATATAAAATTATTGCTGACCACATTAGAGCAATCACTTTCGCTTTAGCAGATGGAGCATGTTTTGAAAATGTAGGACGTGGATACGTTCTAAGACGTCTATTACGTCGTAGTGTCCGTTATGGAAAACATTTAGGTTTCACTGAACCATTTATGTATAAAATAGTTTCAGACGTTGTAGATGTAATGAAAGAAGCATATCCATACTTAGTAGAAAAAAGACCAATCGTTGAAACTATTGTTTTAGAAGAAGAAAAATTATTCTTAAAAACTCTTGAAGCAGGAGAAAGAAGATTAAAAGAATTAGTTAAAGAATCACACGATGGTTATATTAGTGGAGAAGACGCTTTCAAGTTATATGATACATATGGATTCCCATTTGAATTAACTGAAGAATATCTTTCAGAATTAGGTTATAAAGTATCAAAAGAAGAATTTGATAAATATATGGCTGCTCAAAAAGAATTAGCTAAGAAAAATGCTAAAAATAAAACTCAAATGGCATCTCAAAAGAAAGTATTATTAGATTTCACAGATAATTCTGAATTCGTATATGGATTATATCGTTTAAAATCAAATGTCCTAGCTATATTCTCTAAAGATGAAATAGTTAAGTCAGTAGATCATGATTGCTATATCGCAGTTAAAAGAACTTGTTTCTATGCAGAATCAGGTGGTCAAGTATCAGATACTGGTATGATCATAGGTAAAAACTTTAAAGCTAGAGTTTTAGAAGTATTTAAAGGACCAAATGGACAACACATTCATAAAGTTAAATTATTAGATGGAACAATCTCAATTGATGATGAATGTGAATTAGTAGTAGATAAAGATCGTCGTAACAAGATTGAAGCAAATCATTCAAGTGTTCATATCTTACAGTACGCTTTACAACAAGTAGTATCAGATTCAATTCATCAAGCAGGAAGTTATGTAGATGATGAAAAATTAAGATTTGACTTCACATACTCTGGTAAAATGACAGATGAAAAGCTACTAGAAGTAGAACAATTTGCTAACGATATGATTCAAGAAGAAATCATCGTATCAACAGAAATCATGCCAATTGATAAAGCAAAACAATTAGGTGCAATGGCACTATTCAATGAAAAATACGGAGAAACAGTTCGTGTAGTTAAAATTGGTAAATCAATTGAATTATGTGGTGGAACACACACTGCTAACACAAAGAACATTTTTTCTTTAGCAATCTATTCATGCGAATCAAAAGGAAGTAACATCTATCGTATTGAAGCCGCAACACAAGATAAAATAGAAAATACTTTATATAATATAATTAAGCCTTATAATGATGAAATAGTTAAATTATTAATGAAAGCTCGTGGAATTCTAGAATCAGCTAGAAATGAAGGAATTAAATTAGATTTCAACGTAGATATTGATAATGAAAAACCAACATCATATAAAGATATTATTTATAATAAAAATCAACTACAATACGTTCAACAAGAAGTTAAAGAATTAGAAAAGAAATATTTTGAATTAAAAGAAAAACAAACACTAGAAAATCTAGATATTTATCTAGAACATTTAAAAGACTATAACGGAACAATGGGAATTATAATGGAAGTTAAAGATAAAGATATTAACCTACTTAAATCAATTGCAGATAGTCTAGTTAATAAAGTTGGAGAATGTTTTGTATTCTTCGCCAATGTAAAAGAAAACGGAAGTATCAACTTCCTAGCACGTAGTACAAATAGAATTAATGCTGGTTTAATAGTAAAAGATGCTGCAGTATCAAGTGATGGAAATGGCGGAGGTTCTCCAACATTTGCTCAAGGTGGAGGTAAAAATACTAATGCCCTTGATAAAATCTATGCTCATATTGAGAAAGTATTAAATAATGAATAATAATTATTTATTAGAAAGTACCGATTATTTATCAATTCAAAACGAAATAGCTGAAATCGTTAAGAAAACATCATTTCAAGATTCAGCTATTTCTATCTATGATTTAGAAGAAACATTATTAGAAAAAGCTCTTGAAGACTTAGATACATATAGTTTTCTAACTTCAAAGAAAATAATAATAATTAAAAATATTGAAACAATCAATCAAGAAGAATTTGGAAAAGATATAAAGCATTTATATCAATATTTAGATAATCCAAATCCTGATAATTTATTAATTATTACAAGTAGAAAACTAAACAATACCTTAAAAATCACTAAAGAATTGAAGAAAAAATGCAACTTTACTCAAGTTACAATGAATCCTGATACTTTCGCTAAAAAAGAATTAAAAGACTACAAGCTAGAACCAGGTGTACTTAAATTATTATTAGAATATTGTAAAGATGATATTACAAAATTAAAAAATGAAATAGCTAAACTTAAAACATATAAATTTGATGAAAAAGAAATAACTAAAAAAGATGTAGAAGAAATGTGTGTTGAAAAGCTAGGAGACTCTCAAGAATTAACTTTTGCTTTCTCAAGATGTTTAGCTGAAAAAAATAAAAAAGAAGCATTATTAAAATACAAAGAGTTATTAAACTATAATATTGAACCATATAGTATAGTAGGACTACTCGCAACTCAAATAAGAATAATATATCAAGTAAAATCACTTGAAGAAGATGGGTTATCTAATGCTGAAATAGCTAAAAGACTAGATAAAAAACCATTCTATATTCAAAAAACATGTGAACTAACAAGATATTATTCTAAAAAAGAACTATTAGAGTTAATTATTAAATTAGAAAGCATTGATATTCAAATAAAAACAACAGATATTGATCCTAACTCTCTAATAGAATTATTTATTTTAAACATATAAAAAAGTAGAAATTATTCTACTTTTTATTTTTTATTATTTTTAAGTTTTTCTAATCTATCATATATCTCTTTAACTGTCTTTTCATATCCAATATCTTTAGGAGTATAATATTTCTTATTCTTTAACTTATCAGGTAAATATTGTTGTACAACATAAGCTCCTTTATAGTCATGTGGATATTTATAATCCACACTATCTGGTTTAATATGATTTGGAATATTCCCAACATTACCTTTTTCAATATCTTCTAAAGCTAAATCTAAAGCTATATGAGCAGTATTACTCTTAGGAGATAAAGCCATCTCACATACAATAGTACCTAAAGGAATTCTAGCCTCTGGCAAACCAACTCTTTCACTTGCATTTATTGCTGCATCAAGTCTAGGTCCAATTGCTGGATTTGCCAGACCAATATCTTCATAAGCAATTACACTAAGTCTTCTGTAAATTGAATCAAGATCTCCCTCAGCAATTAATCTAGCTAAATAGTGTAGGGCAGCATCTACATCACTTCCACGAATAGACTTTTGTAATCCACTAAGTACATTATAATGACCATCACCATCTTTATCTGAAAAGAAAACAGGTTTATTATTAATCATTCTAATCTTTTCTTCAGTAACTTTTTTATCATCAGTAGAGTAGTAAGCAATTTCTAATAAATTATAAGCATATCTAAGGTCATTTCCAGACAATTTTGCAATTAACTTGATACTTTTATCGTCTATCTCAATTCCCTCTAAATCAGGGTGTTTTATAGCCTTATTTAACCCCTCAATAATATCATCAGTTTCTAACTCTTGTAATTCAAATAATTGACATCTACTTCTAATAGCTGGATTAATCGCATGATAAGGATTAGATGTAGTCATACCAATTAAAGTAATTAAACCACTTTCAAGTTGTGGAAGTAATACATCCTGTTTATCTTTATGAAGACGATGTATTTCATCCATTACTAATACCATTTCTCCATACATTTTAGCTTCTTCAATAACAACATCTAAATCTTTTTTAGAATTAGTAGTTGCATTTAAAAATCTATGTCTAACACCTAAATCACTAATTAAAGCATTCGCTATAGAAGTTTTTCCAATTCCTGGTTTACCATATAAAATCATTGAAAATAGCTTCTTATTCTTTAATAAATTAGAAAGTATTTTACCATTACCAACTAAATGTTTTTGTCCAATAACATCACTAATTGATTTAGGTGCAAGTTTTAAAGCTAAAGGTTTACTCATAATAATCACCAAATATATTTTATCAAACTTTTATTCGATTATCTACTTAAAAATATTATTTTTCATGATTTGTAATTTTATTAAATTTAATATATACTTATAATGGTGAAATAATATGAACATAGTACATGCAATAAATGATTTTATCAATTACTGTTTATTTGAAAAAGGTCTAACAGATAAAACAAAAGAATCGTATCAAAATGATTTAGAAGTATATAGAAACTTCTTAGAAACAAAACATATTACAGATATTACTAATATTACATCTGAACATATAAAAGACTTTTTAAAAGATAGAAATGATACAGAAAAAACTACTACAATAGCTCACAACCTAACAGTAATTAAAAACTTTCATTCATATTTATTTAGACAAAAATTAGTTAAAGAAGACGTCTCAGAATTTATAGAACGTCCAAAACTAAGAAAATCCCTTCCAAAAACATTAAGTATTGAAGACGTAAATAAATTATTAGATATCCCACTAAATACCTTATTTGACTATCGTAATAAAGCTATGTTAGAATTAATGTACGGAACCGGTTTACGAGTAAGTGAGATAGTAAACTTAAACACAACAGATATAGATCTAACAAACTGTCTAATTAGAATAATGGGTAAAGGAAATAAAGAACGCGAAGTTCCTTTAGGAGAATATTCTATATATTATCTAAATCTATATCTAGATAAACGTCGTGAGATGTTAAAAAATACTTCCTGTGATAAATTATTTTTAAATAATCATGGTAAAGGAATGACAAGACAAGGTTTCTTTAAAAATCTAAAACAAATTCTTAAAGAAAAAGGTTTAAATCCTGAAATATCACCTCATACTTTAAGACATTCCTTCGCAACACACTTAATAAATCATGGAGCGGATTTAAGAAGTATTCAAGAAATGTTAGGACATTCCGATATTTCTACTACAAAAATCTATACAAGAGTTAGTGATGACAAAGTAAAAGAAGATTATAATAAATTTCATCCAAGAAGTCATAAATAAAAGGAGATGTTTCAAATGAAATTTAAAAGAATATTTTTAATGGTATTAGATTCATTAGGAGTTGGAGAAACTTCAGATGCCTTAAACTTCGGAGATAATGGTGCCAACACCTTAGGTCATATTAATGAACAATGTGATTTATTTATCCCAAATTTAAAGAAAATCGGCTTCTTAGATACCTTAAATATGAATGAAAATGATAAAGTAGAAGCTTATTATACTATCGCAAAACCAATAAATGCTGGAAAAGATTCATTAAATGGACATTATGAAATGATGGGTATTAAAAGCGATATTCCATTTCAAACATTTAATAGCGGTTTTCCATATGAAATATTAACTGGAATTGAACAAACTACCGGTCGAATGATTATTGGAAATAAATGCTGTAATGATGATTCTATTATTCAAGAATTAGGAGAACGTCAAGCAAGTTATGGATCATTAATTGTTTATACATCAGCTGATTCTGACTTACAAGTTGCAGCTCATGAAGATTCTATTCCCATCGCTACACTACATCAGTATTGTGAAAAGATTAGAGCTTTAACTTTAAAAGAAGAGTGGAGAGTAGGGAGAGTAATTGCTAGACCATTCACTGGAACAAAAGGTAATTATAAATTCATTCACACAAGTAGAAAAGATTTTGCTATCAAACCACCTACTAAAAGTGTTTTAGATAGTTTATTAGAAGAAAGTTATAATGTAATTGGAATTGGTAAAATAAATGATATTTTTGATGGTCAAGGAATAAATAAAATCATTAAAGCCTCATCTAATGCAGAAGCAATTAATAAATTAACTGATATTATGGATAAATCATTCACAGGATTATGTATGGTTAATTTATCCGATTTCGATAGTTTATATGGACATACAAGAGATATTGAAGGATATGCTCGTGCTATTGAAGAATTAGACGTAGATATACCAATTATCTTAAATAAATTAGAATTAGAAGATTTATTAATAATTACTGCTGACCATGGAAACGATCCAACATTCCAAGGAAATGACCATACAAGAGAGAATGTACCAGTAATATTATATAGTCGTAATTTTAAAAATAATAAACGATTACCTGCATTCGAAACATTCGCCAACATTGGCGCAACAATAGCAGATAATTTTAATGTTTCACTACCACCAATTGGTAAAAGTATCTTAAATGAACTAGAATAAAAAGAATATAAGAATATATTCTTTTTTTGTTAATAGATGTTGTTTACACTCTATATGTTAAGTATTAGTTAAATTAACATTACATTATATAAAAAAATATATATTAAGTTATAATGATAATGAAAGGAGTAAACAATCTTATGAAAAAAATTATTTTTTTAATAATATCTTTATTTGTAATTATAGCTGTTTCAGGATGCGGTCAAAATACTAAAGTATTGACTTGTAGTGGTATAACACCAGGAAATAATATGAATGCTGCTAGTAACGTTAAATATACTTTTAAAAATGATAAACTAGTTAACGCAAAAATAGATGTTACATTTCAAGATATCACTGTAAACAATTTATCTGCTGTATGGGGTACATTTAAGACTCAATTCACTGAACAAAATCAACCAGTAAAAGAAACAGGCTATACAAGAACAGTAAAAGCAGATGATAAGAATTATACATTTACAGTTAGTTTAGACATTGACTATGAAAAGATTTCAAAAGAGACAATGGATAAGTATGCAGTAAGTGATTATAGAACAAAAACTTATGATGAAATAAAAGAAGAAGCAACTGCAAATAACGCAATGACATGTAAATAAGTATAAAACTAAAAATTGAAGTAGAGAAGGAGAGGGGAAGAGCACAAAAAAAGAGAAGTGCTCCCCCTCTTTTAATTATTATCTATTTCTGAAGTAACCTCATATTCATTATCAGTAATATTAGATTTAGTTTCTACAAAACTTTGACAAATAGTTTCGCCAGTATCATGACATTTATCATTATCACAACTACAACTAATACATACTTCTTCTAATTGACAAGTCCCCTCTTCACAATTATTATTTTCGCAAGAAGCTACATTACATTTAATATTAGAATTACTTTTAACCTTATTTTTCTTCATAAATTAACCCTCCATTAATATAATGGCTTTAATTTAAAAATATATACATTTCGTATTTTAAATCGAGATGGAGAATTACCCATCTTTTTAATTCTAAATCGCTTAGAATGCATCCTAATAATTTTAGATTAAGAACTATCCATCTAAATAAACTTAAATTCATTCTAGTGAATTGAGATAGAGAAGTGGTAGTCTCAAAAAAGATAAATCTCTTAAAATTAACATAGGTATTTTAATCATATATAAATATAGATATATATATAATAATATACATATATATAAATAAAATTAATTTAAAAATAAAATGTAAAATTAAAAACAAATTAAATTTAATTAATATAAATATCTTTATTTAAATTAAAATAAATAATATAATATACTTATAAATATAAATAAAATAAATATAAATTAATAGAGGAGTATATATAATAATAAATATATCAAAATGTATATATATAGAAGTTAACATAATATCAATTATAGGAAGCTGATTAAATGAGTTAAATATTAAATAAACGGATAATAACCTATCTAAATAACTATAAATTAACTACAGATATCAATATATAATAATATGCATATATAAATAAATAATAATTCTATAAATATAATTATAAATAATTAATTAAAAATAAATTTAAAATAAAAATAAGTTATATAATTAGTAACTTATTTTTTTATTATAAAAGTATTAACTAAAATTAATTAAGAAAGAAGAGTCTAAATTAAATAAACCTACACTCCCCCTCCTCTACTTCTTTGTAGGATATCCAGCAAACTTTCTAACAAACTCTAAATCTTCTTTACAAAAGTCTTTACTTATACCAGAACCCTTTAAAATCATATCAGTAATTAAACTATCATAAAATTCTTCTTGAATAGATGAATCTTGTAATCCAATAAAATGTTCATTAACATGAAAATTCATATTACTTTTAGTTGTATGCATATAACCCAAAATAAATTCTTTTGGTATATAACCAATTGTCTTTATATATTGCTCCATAGGAAACATCATACCTCTTTGATTCTTTTGTTCAGCACTAGATATACCCATACCATAAAAGTCAGGATAATCTCCTACAAAGTATGATTCCCCTTCTCTATCTTTAATTGTAGAAGGAATTAATACAACTGTCCCTATAAATTCATCATTTCCTTCATCTAACCATCTTTCTAATAAATCAAATTGATATGGAAAGCCATAAAAATATCTTTCTAAATCTTCAGTCTTAACATCCCTTACTAAACCAAACAATCTTACAGTAGCTGCAGTACCACCTTCAGAAGCATTTACTTTAAGCCCTTCTGTACATATCATTTTAGCAGCATTTAAACGTCCGATTTCGCTTATTTTATATCCAGGAATAACATTGTGTATCCCAATAGAAAAATTCTCTCCAGAAGCCTCTAAAATAGCATTTTTATCTAAATGATTCATAACTATACCTCCGTAGGTAATAAAAATTCAAATCCAGGTAAATTTCTAAATAACATAAATAAAAAAGTCATAACTAAAAATACATATAACCATTTTATATTAGGAACATAAACTTTTTTCTTTAATACTTTCATTATAATAAAATAAAGTCCATATAAGATACCAACTATAAGTAATAAAAAAACATATGGATTATATCTAAAAGCTTGATAAAAATCTAACTTAAGTAAAGACATAAACATTCTAGTCCCACCACAACCAGCACATTCAATATCAAATAAATTTTTAAATAAACAAATAGTTTTAAATTTCATAAAATATCACCTAATAAAAAAACTATGAAACCATAGTTTTAAATAGATGCTAGCCCTTCAGTAAATCCAATCATAAATGGAATAATCCAAACTAACATTGAAAGCATACCAATAATACTAACAATTAATCCAGCAATCGCTAAACCATTACCAGCACCATTATTTTTCTTAGCATTGTTCATTCCAATAATTGAAAAGATTAAACTTAGCCATGATATACTACCACAGCAGAATACTAATGATACTATTGAAACAACTAATCCTGCAATAGCCATACCATTAGCATTAGCTTGAACTCCTGCTGATGTAGTAAAATTATTATTTATATCATAATTATTTTGTACTTGTGGTTGACCACCATTATTAACTGGCATTTGATTATTTTGTACTTCTAAACTATAACCACAAGTTGTACAAAACTTACTATTTTCTTCTAATTGCGTACCACACGCTGGACAATACTTATTCATAAAAACACCTCAATATTCTTAAACTTTTCTAGATTGAATTTCAGCAATCTTCTCTAATACTTCTTTAGCATTATCTTCATTTATTTCAGTATAACCAAGTTCTTTTAAAGCTTGAACTTTAGCAGTATTTAATTCTTGGGTACGAGATAACTTCTCTTCATTCTTATGCTCAATATCTTGTACAAATCTTTGATGTGAAGCACTAAGTTTACTCTTAGAAGCTCCTCCATTATTATATAAAGTCATAGCACTAAATAAAATACTTTCAAAAATAAATTGTTTATCTTTATTAAATACAAATTCCATTGGATCAGTAAACCCTAAAGATTTAGACATATATCCTAAAATATATTTTAATTCATCAGTTGTTTCCATTGATTGTAAGAAATTATATAAGTAAAGATAAGTATTATAAGTATCCTTAGTCTTATCAGAACTTAACTTTTCTTTTAATAAGTTAATAATATCAGATAATAACTCTTGTTCTTTCTTATTAAATCCCTTTAAATCAGCGATAACTTCTTTAGAAGAAGAGTCTTTAACTCCTTCATTAAGTCTTCCTTCAACTTCAATAATATATTCACCAGTAATCTTTAAATCACTTAATGCTTCAATATTTTCAATATTTAATAAACTAAGTAATTTCGCTGCTTTTTCTTTAGGCCAATTATTAATATTATCAATACCTAAATAATTGTATAACATTTGTCTTGATACTCCTAAATATTTTGCTAAACGAACTTTACTAATTCCTAATTCGGTAAGTACTACATTTAATTCTTTCATATAATTTACCCTCCTAATATAATTATAGACATTTACCTGTAAATAATCAAGTGTAAATTGACACATTTTCTAAAAAATAAAAAGTATCATTTCTGATACTTATTTTTACTAATTAAAATACTTCTTCAATAATTCCTCCACCAAGACAGCAATTATTTTTATCATATAATACAACTGATTGTCCTAATGTAATAGCTCGTTCATTTTCAAGTAATTTAACTTGCATTTTATTATCATCTAAAAAGGCAACAACACATTTTTTTAATTGTCCTCTAGATCTAACTTTTGCATATAATTCATCTGGAAGATTATCTAATAATAAATTAACTTCTTTAGCCACTAAACTACATCCAAATAAATCATCATTAGAACCAACAATTAATCTATTATTTTCTACATCTAACTTAATAACATATAATGGTTCTTTATAAGAAATATTTAATCCTTTTCTTTGACCAACTGTATAATAAATTAAACCATTATGTTTACCTAAAACAGTACCATCTTTTAAACAAATATCTCCATGCTTAGGTAATATATCTAAATTACTATCTAAAAAGGCTTTATAATCGTCATTTGGTATAAAACAAATCTCTTGACTATCTTTCTTATTACTAACGCTTATACCAGCTTTTAAAGCTAATTCTCGAACTTTTTCTTTATCATTATAATCTTGTAAAGGCAAAATAACTTTATTTAATACTTCTTTATTAATACCCCATAAAAAATAAGATTGATCTTTTTCTAATACATCCGCTCTATATAATTTACCATCAATAATCTTAGCATAATGCCCAGTAGATATATAATCACATCCAAGTTTTACTGCTTCCTCATAAAATAGCCCAAATTTAAAATACTTATTGCATACACAACAAGGATTAGGAGTAACACCATTTTTATATGAATCAATAAAGTTCTTAATAACTATACTTTTAAATTTATCTCTTAAGTCAAGTACCACATGTTTAATACCTAACTCTTCACAAACTCTTTTAGCATCATTTATAGAATCAATACTTTTTTGATTATCAATAAGATGCATAGTTATACCTATAACATCATACCCCTGACTCTTTAAAAGATAAGCTGCTGCTGATGAATCAACTCCCCCACTCATCCCTATTCCAATAACTTTTTTATCCATATAAATCACCAACAAAAGTATACACCAAAAACCAATATTTTTAAAGTTAAATAATTCTTAAAAGATTTGGAATAATAAAAGTACTAATTAATGTACTAAAAATAATTATTAATGAAGAAATAACTAATAATTTTAAATATCTTCTAACAAAAATTCTATTATATTCTTTCTTTTTAAATAGATAATTAAATAATAGTATAGAAAAACTAATAGAATAATATGTTAATACAAAAACTATAAATAAGTTTATAATCTCAGGAAATATATAAATAATACCTGAAATTAACCCTTTAAAACCATATGTATATAAAATACTAGTAAAACTAAAACCAATTAAAAAACTTTTATAAATTAATAAAATCAAACTAATAATAATTCCAATAATTGAAATACCCATTATCCATATAAATAATATTAAAAATAAATTACTAGTTAATATAGACCATAAATTCTTAAAATACTTAATCTTATTTTCATTAATATCTAAAAAATAGCTATTAATAGTACTCTTAACTAATTCTTGATTATCATTACTTATAACTGCAATAAAAAATATTCCTAAAAGAATACTAATAATAGTTATAATAATTAAAAATAAAAGAAGTTTATTCTTAGTTATTTTCTTCATAAGTATCACCACTAAATTATATTAAGCAAATAAATAACTATACATTAATTCATTTTACAAATATCATCAAATATTTTATAATTATAGAGTGAGGTGAATATAATGAGTAAAGTTTTCACAAAAATAGTAATAATTGTCTTAATAATAGCTATGTTATTAAGTATAGTTAGTATGTTATTTTTCATGTAAAAAAGAACTTCTTTTGAAGTTCTTTTTATTTGTTAATATATCCTTCTATCTCAGGTAATATATTATCTACAAAACTATGATCAACATTATATCTATTTACGATGTCATTAATTCTTCTTGTATCTCCAGCTAAATATAACATTAAAAGTCCAGCTACCCTATTAGATGTAAATTGATCTAAAATCTTTCTATCTTTAGTATCAACATTATACTTTTTACAAATTGCATCAATAGGTCCATAACCATATAAATAATTAGTTAAAGCCTTACTGATTAACTCAACATTTTTATCTTGATCCTTTAAATGTACCTTAGTCCAAACCTTCATATATGACACCTCTTCTCTTTGACTAACTATAATATCATAAAATAATCAAAAAGAAAAGGACTTTTACAGTCCTTGACGTTTACCAATATATTCCACTTTAGTAATAATATCAATAAGTTCATCCCTATAGCCATTACCATCATATAAATGAACCATAATGCAATTAAACATTACATTCGTTTCTTTATAAGTAACAGTATAAATATGGTAAACATTTCTAACTCCATCTTTAGAAGCATAATAAGTATTTCCTTTTACAATTCTATCACCATAATCTTTTATATAAGGATAAAACGTAGTTACATCATCACGAGTTGATTTTATCCAACTATCTCTTTCTTTTAAAATATAATCTGCAGAAGTAATATCACCAACATCATATACAAAAAAACCTAAGTTTATTCCTCTAATTTTATCTTTAACATAAATATCATATTCATTTACTTCTGTTTCCTTATATAAGCCAGGAAAAGTAAAAACAAATGAATCTTTATAATTAATAACTAAAGGATTTGACTTTAAATTATTTGAAGCAAATACAACCGTTAATAAACCACTTGCAAAAAGAATAATAGACAAAATAGCAAAAACTAAAGTTTTTAATCTATACTTAGTGTCCTTACAAACATATTTAAGATTAAAATAAGGAATAATAAATGCATTTAAACAATAAATGCCAATACACCACCATACTTTTCCTTTTAAATCTTTAATATTAGCAGCTTTAATCATAAAATAGATTAATTCAGCCCAGACACCAATCACAGACAAAAAAATCAATAAAACCAGGCTAATCGCAATAAAATCACTATTAAAAAGCACATCAGAAGTTTTTATAGTAGCTATTAATATTCCATAAATAAAAAATAAAACAAACGATATAGCCATAGGCCAATATAATTTAAAAAATCTTTTCACGTAAACACCTCTACATAAAATATAATATCAACTTAACTTTTAGTCAATAAAAATCCTTACTATATAAAGTAAGGATTTGTTTCTTTTTCTTTATTTAATGTTGTTGCTTCACCATGACCGGGATATAAATTAACATCAATATCCATCTTCTTAAAGTTTGCAAGACTTTCATCCATCTCAATTTTACTTCCACCAGGTAAATCTACTCTACCAATAGAACCTTCAAAAATAAAGTCTCCTACAAACATTGCATTATCATCTTCAAAATAGAAAGTAACTGAATCTTTCGAATGTCCAGGAGTATGAATACATTTAAATTTAAAATCTCCAACAGTATATTCTTTTTCTTCTAAATTACTTCTTTTAAATATTTTAATACTTCTTTTTGTTAAGAAATTTCTAAGTGCACCAATATGGTCAAAGTGTGAATGAGTAATAAGTACTCCTAAAACTTTATTATCACCAATTTCTTCACGAATTTTTATATAGTCAGCACCCGGGTCAATAACTAAACAATTACCATTATTTACAAGCACATAACAATTCTCATCTAATGCACCAGTTATAACTCTCTTAATTTCCATCTTAACACCTCACTAACTAGATAATTCTTTACTTATATAAATATAGTTATAATTCATATCAAGTCTAAATGTATATTTATAAGTTCCACTTACCAATTTTTCTGGTAAATCTAAAGCGTCACTTCCATAATATTTAACTCTTTCAGTTAAAACAATAGTTGATTCTGTACTAGTGGCTCCAATAAGTTCTTTTTCAACTCTATAAAATGTTGCTCCTGTTGATTCACATTGTCCTTGAACATATTCGTTTCTTTCTGGAATATATTGAAAACCTCCAATACAAGTATTTCCTAATTGAACATTTTGATTACTAATATTTGTATCTTCTCCAAATAACTTCTTTAATTCTACTTGTAATACATCTGCTTTAAAAGCTTTAGGTACAAATGATGCAGTTACTTCACATTTAAAAGGTTCCATACTAGTAGCACTAAACTTATTACAATTTGATTCATATAAATCACTTGTAGCGATTTGTCTATAAGCTAAGTATAGTTTTAATTGATCATTTAATTCTACAGAACCTAAATCTTCACGAATAGTTGTAGCAACTTTACCATATAAATCTTTAACAATAGTTGAATCTAAATCTAACTCTTTAGTCTCACCACTAGTTGAAACTGGAGTACATTTATAATTCATTATAGCAATTTGTTGTTGATGATAATACCATAGTCCCCCAATTGCTCCTATTAAAAGTAAAATTATAAAGAAGAAAAATCTTGCTAACTTATTTTTAGGTTTCTTTTCTTTTTTCTTTTTTCCATTTTCTGCAACTACTGGCGCTGAAGTACTTGCAACACTTGGAGTAACACTCGGAGTCGCAGCAACAGTTGGTTTAGGTTGAGCTTGAGCACTAGCACTAGGTGCAACAACTTTAACTGTCGGAGTAGCAGTTGGCACCATAGTAGTAGCCGCAGCAACAGCTTGTGGTTTATTAGTTGCTGTAATTACTGGTTGACTATTAGCTGGTTTCGCATTGCTAACAGCAGCCCCTGCATCATTAGTTGAAGCATCTACAGGTTTAGCATCTGGCATAGCCACTTTTACCCCAGGAATAGTTTGATTATTAGTTTCATTAGCCCCATTATTCATTTTTAAATCACCTTTCCTACTATATCTAATTTTAGATCATTTATAAAGTTTTTACAAGTCTAAAAAAATTAAAAGAAGAGTATTTCTACTCTCCTCCAAGTTCAAATTGTGCATTATAAAGGTCTGCATAAAAACCACCTTTTTCAAGTAATTCTTCATGTTTTCCTTGCTCAATAATATTCCCTTCATTCATAACTAAAATTAAGTCAGAATTCTTAATAGTTGACAATCTGTGAGCAATAATAAATGATGTTCTACCTTCAGTTAATTTATCCATTGCTTTTTGAACTAATTCTTCTGTTCTAGTATCAACGTTACTTGTCGCCTCATCTAAAATTAAGAACGGCGCATCTTCAATCATACCTCTAGCAATAGTTAATAATTGTTTTTGTCCTTGACTAATAACATCATTATCTCCAATTTTATAATCAAGCCCTCCAGGTAACGTTTTAACAAAATGGTCAACTCCAACTGTTCTTAAAGCTTCCCAAACTTCTCTATCACTAACATTTTCTTTATTAAATTTAATGTTTTCTCCAATAGTTCCATCAAATAACCATGTATCTTGTAAAACCATTAAGAATAAATCATGAATATTCTCACGAGTAAGTTCACTAGTTGGAACACCATCTATTAATATTTGTCCATTGTTTATCTCATAAAACTTCATTAATAAATTAACCATTGTTGTTTTACCAGCACCGGTTGGACCAACAATCGCAATCTTTTGCCCAGGTTTAACTTTAACACTAAAGTCTTTAATAATAGTTCTACCAGGTTCATAACCAAATTTAACATTCTTAAATTCAATTTCACCCTTAACTTTACTTCTATTAAGTCTTTTACTAATTTCTTTTTGATCAGACATCTCAGGCTCATCTAAGAATTCAAACACTCTTTCACTAGCAGCCGCAGTAGATTGTAAACTATTCATTGCTTGTGCTATTTGTGAAAGTGGATTAGTAAATAATCTAACATAGATCATAAACGCAACAATAACACCAAATGAGATTATATCATTCATTGTAAGTAAACCACCTACAATACATACCATTACATAACCAAAGTTACCAATAAATCCCATTAATCTATGCATTATTTCACCAAGAAATTGACTTTTTCTATTAGCTTTATAAAGTTTTAAATTTAATTTATCAAACTCTTGTAAAGCCTCTTTTGTCCCATTATATACTTTAACTACATTATGTCCAGAATACATCTCTTCAATAAAACCATTCATATTACCTAATTGTTCTTGTCTTTCAGCAAAGTATTTTTGATTCTTTGAAGCAATTGAAAACATAAAGAAAAAACCAATTAAACTAGATAAAATAGCAGTAAGTGCCATAATCCAGTTAGTCACAAACATCATAATAACTGCACCAGAAAATAAAGTAATACTTGTAACTAAAGTAGCTAAACTATTATTTAAATTAAATGATACTGTATCTACGTCATTAGTAACTCGAGATAAAACATCGCCTGCTTCATGCGAATCAAAATATTTTAATGGTAATTTGTTAATTTTTTTACTAATACTATCTCTAAGTTTATGAGCAAATCTATTAGATACAGTTGTTAAACTATATCCTTGAATAAATTGACATAGTGCACTTGTAATATATAAACCACCCATAAATATTGCTAATTCTTTAATAGCCTTCATATCAATATCTTGTCCCATCAATCCAACTCTTATTAAATCAGCAAACTCACTCAACTTATGAGGAGCAATTAACGAAACAATAGCACCAGTCATTGCTAAAACTAAAGAAAAAATCATTATAACTTTCCAAGGACTTAAACTTTTTAATAATCTTAGAATTGCACCTTTAAAGTCTTTTGACTTTTCAAGACTCATTCCGCCTCTACCAGGTCTAGGCATTTTCTAACTCCTCCTTTGAAAGTTGTGATAAAGCAATTTCTTTATACACATCGCATTTTTTTAATAATTCTTTATGCGTACCAATTCCAACACATTCCCCTTCATTTAAAACAACAATTTTATCAGCATTAATAATTGTTCCAATTCTTTGAGCAACAATCATACAAGTAGCATTTTTAGTATATTTTCTTAACTCTTTTCTTAATACAGCATCTGTTTTATAATCAAGTGCTGAGAACGAATCATCAAAAATATAAATTTCTGGCTCTCTAGCAATAGCTCTTGCAATAGCAAGTCTTTGCTTTTGACCACCACTTACATTAGTTCCACCACGAGCAATATGGCTTTCATATTTATTATCCATTTTCTCAACGAAATCTTTTCCTTGAGCAACTTTTATTGCTTCTTTAATCTTCTCATCAGTAATTTTACCTTTACCATTATCACCATACGAAACATTTTCCGAAATAGTACCAGTAAACATAACTGCTTTTTGTGGAACATATCCTAATTTATTAAATAAAGCTTCTTGTTTATATTCACCTACATTAACTCCATCAACTAATACTTCTCCATCAGTTACATCATAAAATCTTGGAATTAAATTAATTAATGTTGATTTACCACTACCAGTAGATCCAATAAATGCAATTGTTTCTCCTTTATTTACTTTAAATGAAATATCTTTTAATACATATTCATCAGCCCCAGGATATTTAAAAGACACATTCTTAAATTCTACCGTTCCCTCTTCTTTTGTATCTCCATTAAAGCATCCATCAACAACACTAATTTCTTCTACTAATACTTCATTAATACGATTAGCAGATATTTGTGCACGTGGTATCATCATAAATATCATAGATAACATTAAAAATGACATAATTACATGCATACCATAACTAGAAAATACTACCATATTACTAAATAAAGTAATTTTATCAGGTAAACCAGCTTCTTGAATTAAAACAGCTCCAATCACATAAATACCTAATGTAAGTGCATGCATTACTAAATACATTGCCGGATCCATTATAGAGAAACATCTTTGATTAAATAATTGCATACCAGTTAATTTATCATTAACTTTACCAAATTTCTTTGTTTGATACTTTTCTGCATTAAATGCACGAATAACTCTAATACCAGATAAATTTTCTCTAGTAACCCCATTAATATTGTCAATTAACTTTTGTACTATCTTAAATCTAGGCATTACGATAATTGTTAAAGTAGCTACCACAAACAATAAAACTGATACACAGCACGCAACTAAAATACTCCATTCAAATCCCTTATTAAGAATCTTCATAACAGCACTAATTGCCATTACAGGAGCCTTAACCATTCCTTGCAACCCCATACCAATAACCATTTCAACTTGTGTAACATCATTAGTTGTTCTAGTAATTAAACTACTAGTAGAAAACTTCTTAATTTCTTGAGTACCCATCATTTGAACTTTCTCAAATATTTTTCTACGAAGGGTTGCTGAAAAACTAGAAGCAACTCTAGTAGCAAAATAACCTACAACAATATTACAAATCAAACTTAACAAAGCACATCCAAGCATATATGCACCTTGTTCAAGAATTTGACTCATTTTGCTACCTTCAGTTTGTACTAATTGTGTTATACCACTCATATAATCAGGAACTTTTAATTCTAACCAAACATGAACAGTAACTAAAGTAATACAAATAATTGCATATATAATTTCTTTTTTAGTTAAATTCTTAAGTAATTTAAACATAAATACATCCTTTCTACCTATTTATATATTCCATAACATAATATGTTAAGTTTTCTAACGAATTGTTCTTTATCATCTAAACAATCATTATTAATACAATATGTCAAAGTCATAAATGTATGATGAAGTAACATAACAAAGCAAAACTCAATTTCATCACTTCTTAACTTATCAGTCTTAATCAAATCCTTAACACTTAAATAAAGTGGTAAAGCAGGTTTATGAAAATGTTTTTTATGAGTATCAAAATATATAAAAATATTTTTAAATAAACCCTGATACTTATTTTTAATAATATGATCTGCTAACTTCTCATACAAATAAATAAAACTATTGTATAAATCTCCTTCATTCTTCTCAAAAGAATTTATTACTAGTTTTTCTAAATTTTTACTATGTATCGAAACAATATATTCGAACAAATCATCTTTATCTTTAAAATACATATAAAAACTTCCTCTCGGAATAGAAGCATTCATAATAATTTGATTAATTGAAACATTTGCATAATCATGACAACAAAATTCATCTATCGCAGAATCAATAAGTTTCTTTTGCTTTTCTTCATCTAAATTTAAAAATGTTTGACTAGGCATATCATCACCACCCTACACATTATATGAAACATATGCTTACTCATTATATTATGACAACTTGTCATAAGTCAATATCATATCAAACAAAAAAGTAGTTTTTAACCTACTCTTTACATCCCTAAATAATCAAATATTGGATTATCAATATTACTAATATCATCAAAAGAAATTATAGTTCCACAACTCAAATAAATAAGACAATTATTAATATCAATTTTCTTAACTAAATCAGTAATTGTGGTATATTTACCACCAGTTTTTTTCTTATCTTTTAAAAAATATGTCATCTTAACTTCTCCAATAGTTTTTAAGTTATTTTTAATATAATTAATTTTCTCATTAATAATTTCTTTAATACCCTCACTAAGTATTTTTTTAGAATCAGTAATTCTTGCGGTTTCTTTAACCGCATCTTCATACCCAGTAAGTGCTGAAAAAGGAGCAAATTGAGCCGTTCTATTTTCTATAGACATTGGCATCCTTTTCTTAGATATAGGACGTTCTAAATTAATAATATCATCGTATTTACTCATGCTTTATGTCCTCCTATCTGTCTATTTCTTTCTATTGTAGTTCCTCCTTCTTCAAGATTCATTCCCTTCAATATAGCATTCTTACCATATTTTTTCTTTATCTCTAACATTACATTTTGAATTTTAGATTCATTTTCTTGATTAACTTTTTTATCTTCAAATAATTCATCATCATCCAACGAAAATAAATCAACTTGTTTCATAATTCTTGTATTAGTAGCCTTTTCTTTATCAACCACTCCAACAAAAGCCATATTTATTCTTCTAACTAAAAGTCTTTTATCAATAATCCTTTCAAATAACTCCATCGCATTCTTCATAATAACTTCAGTAGAAGAAGTCTGATAATCAAATCTAATGGTTCCATGTCCATGTTTTGGTACACTTCTACCATAAAAATCTGTAGTTACTTCTCCATCATAAATTTCTGCTATCTTCGGATTAGTTAAATTATCAATATCATAACCAATAGTTAATACAAGTTGATCACAAACTTTATTTTTAGAAACTAAATCCAACACTAGCAAATCAATCATTTCTTTTACAATTAGTTTAGTTTTAACATAATCATATGGGCAGTGTAAAACTTGCCCCGATCCTAAACTGTTGATACTTGGTTTATAGCTTTTAACATCCTTCATTGTACAAGGTTCAATTCCCCACGCATGATCAATTAAAAGTTCCGCATTAACTCCAAACATTTTATAAAGCAGATCTTCATTATTAATTGAACATCTACAAATATCGCCCATTGTATAAAGTCCACGACTCTCTAATTTTTTTGCATAACCTCTACCCACTCTCCAAAAGTCAGTTAAAGGTCTATGTTCCCACAAAAGCTTTCTATAACTCATCTCATCTAAAGAAGCCATTCTAACTCCATGTTCATCAGCATCTACATGTTTAGCCACAATATCCATTGCTACCTTAGCTAAATACATATTAGTACCAATTCCCGCTGTCGCAGTAATACCAGTTGTTTTATATACATCATGAATCATCATTGTCACTAATTCATCTGGTTTCTTTTTATATGACTTTAAATAATTAGTTACGTCCATAAAAACTTCATCAATTGAATAAACATAAATATCTTCCGGTGCAATATATTTTAAATAAGTATTATAAATTCTTGTACTATAATCAATATATAAACTCATTCTAGGTGGAGCCGCAATAAAATCTAATTCTAAATTCTTATTACTATTAAGTTCGTCTATATTAACACTTTTACCAGTAAATTTTTTATTATAATTATTTCTTTTTCTTTCATAATTAATATTTTTAACTTTTTGAATTACTTCAAATAATCTTGCTCTACCAGGAATACCAAATGACTTTAATGCCGGGCTAACAGCCAAACATATTGTTTTTTCAGTTCTACTACCATCCGCAACAACTAAATTAGTAGTAATTGGATCTAACCCACGTTCTTGACATTCAACAGAGGCATAAAAACTTTTTAAATCGATACAAACATAGGTTCTTTCCATTCTTATCACCATTATAATTATAACACGAACATTTGTTTTTATAAAGACAATTTTGCATAAAAAAACTGGAACTAAATTCCAGTAAATGTCATTGGTATCCTGTATGGGTTTCGAACCCACGAATACTACCTTGAGAGGGTAGCGTGTTAAACCACTTCACCAACAGGACATATTTCTTAATTGCAAAATAATTGTATCACTAAAATTTTCTTTTGACAATAAAAAAAGACTATATAAATAGTCTTTTTATATTTCTTCTACTTCATCCATTTTATTATTTTGAATAACAAGGAACCACATTCCTAGTCCTACACATATAAATACTATTCCACCAATAGGAAGTCCATATCCTTTAGCAGTATCTTCAACCGCAACATCTTCTACCTTCTTTTTTTCGTTTGAAGGTCTTAATATAACATAGTTTTCTCCAACCATATCATTTAAGAATGTTTCTAGTTCTGTACCAGATATTTCTTCAAAATCAGTCTTTGTCTTTTTCCTGATTAATTTATTATCTAAATAAATATATGATCTATTCTCTAATGTTTCAGTAGGACATTTAGTCTTATCATCAGGTAAAGTAGTATCATTTGTATATAGTAAGATAATATCTCCATCTAATAACATTGAAGGAAAAATATTTCTTGCTCGATCATTTAGTTCATTAGTTACAAATATATTCCAATGTAACATAATTCTAACTAAACTATTATCAGGACAATCTCTATTACTATTAACACTTTTATTTACCCCTTCAAATAATCTAGGTCCATAAAAGTTATGATAAATATATTTAGCAGCACTAGAATCTTTTAATTTAGTTCTCTTAACTGCTAAAGTATCTTTACCAGTACTTGTAACAGTAGCGTCATAACCCATAATATCTAAGTTACTTAATTCTGAAATTCCTAAATCTAAATTAAATGCTTTCTTATAAATATCATTAATAAATTTTCTTTCTATACTATCATTATTTTTAATTTCTTCATAAGCTAATTTTAATTTTGATTTTTCTTCACTAGAATATTTAGTACCAATTATAGTTTCAATTTTAGCAGTCTTAATATTTGAAACATCACCAGTAGAAACAAATGTCTTTCCAAGATATTTCTTATCATTTGGAACTTTTACAGTATATTTAAAAGTAACTGCTTCACCAGCATTAATTGAACTAATATTCCATGAAAGTTTTCTACCATTTAAAGCACCAGATCCATTATCTTTAATTTCTAAGAAATCCGGAATATTTTCAGTTAAAGTTAATGCACCATAATTAGAACTACTTTTATTAGTAATAACAATTGTATATTCGATTTCTTCATTTAATCCAGCAAGTAGATTTTGACTAGTTCCATCTTTTATATTAATAGTCTTTTCAATATCAATTTCCGGAAAATTCATTCTAGAAGTCGCTGAAGCAGTAATACCTGAGTAAGTTTTTTCTGTATATGTATACCCATCTGAATTACCACCTTGATATAAATACTTATTACCATCTTTAGTTGGTCTAATCAAAGCTAATTCATCATTATCAACAACAGCACCAATCTTATTTTTTAATTGTCTATAAACTAAAGTATTTGTTGTATCAACGGCATCTGTATGAGTAGACGCATCATATCTTGCTCCTATAGCAGCTTCCAATAATTGAATTTTATCATTAGCAACATCTACGCTATGAACTAACATAGCATGTCCAGTATGAACAATAATATCACCTGGTTTAATTATAGGTAACCATTTTGCAAGTATAGCTGCTCCTATTTCTGTCGTATTAGCACCTAAACTACTAAGCTCTGCCTTATCATAATAATCTAATACATATGCCGAACCATCATTTGCTTTAGCATAAGCTAATAATGTTTCGGTTGTACTTGGTAATTCAATACCTAAAGCTTGATAATAAGCTTGAAATGTAATACCACTACAAACTGTATAAACAATATGTTGTGAAGTAGCATCTTCTGGTGTCGCATATAATTGTTTTCTATACGAATCATAATGAACTTGCATTCCTTGATTCAAATAAGCCTCTGCAGATTTAATTACTGCATTACGTTGTTTTTCAATTTCTGCATCATCTGCTTTAACTACTAATGGAAACATTAGTAAAATAGAAAAACAAATAATGAATATTTTCTTAAACATAGTTATCAACTCTCCTATTAAAATAATTATATCTCTACTAAATAAACATAATCAATTAGTAATCATTACCGCTATACATAATTAGACAATAAAAAAAGATGCATAAAACATCTTTTAATCAACTAAAGCCATTTCAATAATATTATTAATATTTATTAATGAACTTTTATTTTCAAATACTTGTGGTTGTTTAATATTAGTAAATTGTGCTTCCACATTAGCAAAAACCGCGCTCTTATATGAACATTCAATTCCAGAATGATACATAGTAGTAGAATTTTCTAATTCTACAAATTGTTTATCAAAGTCCTTAACAGTACCAAATACTGTAATCATAGAATTATAAATTCTAGGAATTCCATCTCCACCAATTCCTGCTCCACTATTTGAACTAACTAATAATTTAACATATTTTCCCTTATAACTTTCTAACATAAACTCACCTATTTAATAATTTCTTTAAATGCATTTATTAATGAATCTACATAAGCACATCCCATAAAACATACAACACTGTCTTTTTCATCTTTTAACTTATCAATTGTTTCTTCACTAATAATGTCACCATTAGCTAATTTATCAATAATCATATGTGATGTAACACCAGGATAATCTTCTTGCTTTTCGCGGTTACTATCAATATCAGTTAAATAACTAACATCAGCCATATTAAATGCCTCAACAAACTCATCAGTAAAATCTACTGTTCTAGAGAATGTATTAGGCCTAAATACAACAACTAATCTCTTATCAGGATATTTTTGTCTTGCTGCATTTAAAGTTACTTTAATTTCTGTTGGATGATGAGCATAGTCATCTACAATAATTGTATTACCTACTTTTTCTTCAGCAAATCTTCTTTTTGCATTTTTAAATGTAGCAAAATATTTCTTAATGTCTTCTTTATCAATTCCGATTTCACGACAAATCATAATTGCTGCAGCAGCATTTGCTACCATATGTTCTCCATATACAGGAATTAAGAAATTATCATAAAATTCTCCATCAATATATAAATCAAATTTAGGTCCACCCTCAGTTAATTCCATATTCTTAATTACAATATCATTATCTTCATTAAATCCATAAAATTTAACTGGAGTTTTATAATTAATTTTTCTAACTTCTTGATTATCTCCATTTGCTACAACTAAATTTTTAGTTTGATTAGCAAACACCTCAAATGTATCACGAATATCATCTATATCTTTATAGATTTCCATATGTTCTTCTTCAATATTTGTAATAATTGAATATGCAGGATGATAAGCCTTAAAATGACGATTAAACTCATCTGACTCAACTACATAATATTTATTATCACGAGTTGCTTTACCATCTCCAGCACCGATAAAATAATTACACCCAACTGTATTTTCAAGTACATGTTTAATCATTGATGAAGTAGATGTTTTACCATGTGTACCACTAACACCAATAGTTTCAAACTGACTAACTACATCTCCCATAATTTCATGATATCTTTTGATTGTTAGACCAAGTTCTTTAACTCTAACAAGTTCTGGATGATCTTCTTTAAATGCTACACTATAAGTAACAATAGTATCTTTATCAATTTCATGATCATGATCATAAAAAATTTGAATGCCTCTTTCTTCTAATCCATCTTGTGTAAATTTATGTCCTCTTGCATCATCATACCCACTTACTTCATTACCTAAATCAAATAAGATTTGTGCAAGTGTTGACATTCCTGTTCCCTTTATACCAATACAATAATACTTCACGTATATCACTCACTTTCTACTCTTCTAGTATAACTTAAAGAGTTTTTTTTGACAACTTTATTTACTATAACTTTATGTAAAAAAATGTTATAATATTAGGGATAGAGGTGATTCTATGAGTAAATATATTATTTTAGGGCATGAAAATCCAGATAACGATAGTATAGTAAGTGGATATTTATTAGAAAAATTAATGAAACGACTAGGATACGATGTTGAATTTGTTATTCCAGACGAAGCAATTTCTGAAGAAAATATTATGCTTGCTAACTATTGCGGATTAGATCCAACATCATATCAAAAAGAAATACCAAATGACCCAAGCATTAAATATATTTTAGTTGATCATCACGAACGCATTGTTCCGAGAGAAATAGTCGCAATAATAGATCATCATCCAACTGATAAAGATATTTCTTGTAAATACTATCAAAATGAAAGAGCTTGTTCGACTAGCTGTCTTATTGCCAAAGATAGAGAAAGATTCTTTAGTTTAGACGACTTAAAAATGACTTGTCTATCTGCAATGGTAGACACTGCTGCTTTCCATTCAAATAAAACTGTCGTAAGAGATTATTTATGGGTAAGAAGTTTATGTGCAAAATATGGATTTAATTATGAAGAATTAATGACTACAAGTATGTGTCCAACAGATATAAGCGATATAGAAAAAGCAAGTATAAATGGTCTTAAAAAACATGACCTGGCTGGTCACAAAGTGGCATCATCATTCTTACACTTACCTTCACCTACTGCTAATCAAGAAGAAATAAATCAAATGATTGAACATTTAAAAACTTATATCAAAGAAGAAGGTTACGACTTATTTGCTTTTATTGTTCATGACATCACAAACTTTAAATCAACTCTTTATAAAATTAGAGAAGATAGTATTGATACAGTTCAATATGATGAATATACATCTCGTGGAACAAGAATTATTCCTGAATTAACCGAAGAATTAAAAACTTATCAAAAGAAAAAGACTACTAACTCATAGTAGTCTTTTTATATACCTTAGGATAAGTACTTCTAACATCCCCAATTGTTTTTAATTCTCTATTAGCATACTCTGAACATCTATCAACTATTCTATTCATATAACTAAAATAATCATCATCGCTTACTTGTCCTTTAAAATAAACAGATGTCATTGCATAAAATAAACTTTTAAAAATATTTCTTCTAGTTGCCTCATATAACTCATCAGGAACAAATCTTTTATCTACTAAACTTAAATCTAAATCAAGTAAGTACATATCTCCGTTAAATAAAATATTATCTCCACCAATATCTTCTGTTTTAACATGATTATCTGATAGTTTTCTAACACTATATTTTAATCCATCAAATCCCAGCATCAAATCACTAACTAAAGTATCATCTGCTAAATCTTCTAATTCTAAAGCCAAAACTTCATCCATCGAATAACCAAACAATTCTTTACTGCTTCTATATATATCTTTACCCCGAATAACAAAAGGTAAATAATCAATATCAGAAATAGTTCTGATTGTTTCTAAAAATTCTATATTAATTGGATCATCTAAATCAGCATAATCATCACAAAATCTTTTGAAATAAATACCTGGCTCCATTTCAAAAACTTCACTGCAACTTCCTCCACCAATTCTTCTTCCTAAATTAATTTCATTAATACTTTCTATATATTTTTCCATTCAACCAAACCCCAAACTTAATCAATAATTTTATCTCTTACTGAATAAACACATCCACAATAGTCTTGTCTATATAAATTAAATTCATGAGATAATTCAATACTTCTTTTATAACCATTTTTCTTTTTAAAATCCGAATATAAAAAATTAATATTATATGTTTCTTGTAATGACTCCCCTATTTCATTAATCCATTTTGCATACTTATAAGGGCTTAAACTAAGTGTTGTAGTAAAGTAATCAAAATTTAATTCTTTAGCAACCTTAGCAGTCTCTTCAAGTCTTAACTTATAACATTTATAACATCTGCTACCACGTTCAGGTTCATTTTCTAATCCCCTAGCTATATCAAAAAACTCTCGTGGTTCATATCTTCCCGCAATAACTTCAATTTTATATTTTGTTTTAAAACTAGAAGTAAATTTTTTAATTTCTTCTAATCTCTTTTCATATTCATCTTTATCAGTAATATTAGGATTATAATATAAAATTGTAATATTAAAGAAATTACCTAATCTTTCTAATACAGTTGAACTACATGGAGCACAACAAGCATGAAGTAATAAACTACTACCCTCACTAGTATTCTTTATAATTTCTTCCATCTTCAAATCATAATTCATAGTATTCCCCTCATTTCTTTCGTATTTTATCATAAAATACAAATAATTTCCAGTATAAAACATATAATAAAACTATGAATATAAAAATATCACTTTTAATTACAACTTTAGCAGGTCTAACAACAACACTAGGAATAATACCCTGTTTTTTTAAAATCAAAAAACAAGATAACTTAATTGCAAATATCTTAGCATTCGCATCAGGAATAATGATTACAATTTCAATAATATCATTAATACCTGAAGCAACAAATCTATTAAACGAAAAGTATAAACCATTCCCAGCTCTCATAATATGTACAATATTTATTGTATTAGGAATATTACTCTCAACATTAATAGATAATAAAACAGAAAAGTATAAAAAAGATAATTTATATAAATTAGGTATAATGGCAACCATTGCCTTAATGTTACATAACATCCCAGAAGGAATTACTACTTTTATAACATCATCATTAAATCAAGAATTAGGATATAAATTAGCTATTGCTATAACATTACATAATATTCCAGAAGGATTATCAATTGCTATACCAATTTATTACTCTACAAAAAGTAAATTAAAAGCCTTTACATATACTTTTATATCAGGTTTTTCAGAAACCTTTGGAGCAATAATTGCCTATATTTTTTTAAAAAACATTATAACTCCATTATTATTAAGTATTATTTTAGCTTTAACAGCCGGTATAATGATAGATATATCTATATATGAATTATTACCTACTTCTTTTAAATATAAAAAGAACAAAGTAGCATTTATGTACTTTGTTCTAGGTATAATCTTAATGTTTTTCATAGAACTAGCAATTTAAGAAGAACTAGTTCTATTTTGATTCTTATATATTTTTCTATTTCTTTCAAATTGTTTAACTTTGCCACGTTCTTCAGGAGCACATTCTCTTTGTACTTCTTCAAACAATTTATTAGCAACACTTTCATGACCAGTTTGTAATAAACCTCTAATAATAGCAAGTTTACCATCAAGCGAAGCATCATAAAAGTCTAATACATCATCATTTTCTTTTCTCTCAAAATCAGCCTCATTCATTCTAATATTACGTGATTTTTTCTTTTTTACTTCATCATGTTGATCTAATTTATCATCTTCAACTTTAACTTTCTTCTTTTTACCATAAAGTCTATCAGTTAAAAATTCAAAATCTCTTGGAAACACTCTATGAATCTTTTTCATCATTTTAATATATTTCTTAGATTCGGGTATATTCTTTTTAATTTTTTCAATCTTCGCTAAAAACATATATGCTTTTTCGGTTTTAACTCCACCTTGTTCTAAATAACTTAAAAACATTTCTTTAGCTTGAGAAAACATCCCCATTCTAAACATAACCTTCGCAATATAATAATCACATATAGGAAGACCATACTCTTCCTTTAAAGCTGTATATTCATCTAAACACGCTTGATTTAATTTTTTCTTATATTTTGACTTAGCATGTAATCTCTTAGAAGTAAAATCATTTTGTTCTTCTTCACTCAATCTATTAAAGGCTTTCTTTTCTCTAACAAATCCTCTTAAGTATTCAACTACATCTAAATAATTTTCAAAATCTTTTCTCTCAGAAATTGTATCTAATAAATAACTAGCACTATCTAGTGCACCACTCTCAATAATATCTTGTATCTTTCTAAAAAAACTTTCTTGATCATATTTACCAAGTTCATAAAGTCTTAAACAATAATCAGAGTAAACAATATAATCTTCATTTTTTAAACTATCTTCTGTAAGTCCGTTCATATAATATTTAGCTTCTTTTTCCTTTACAGCCTGTACTAAAGTAATTAAAGTATCTACTTCCATCGGATAATTTTTTTCACGAATTATATAATCCATTCTTTTTAATTTACTTAATGCATCTTTAAAATCTTTTTTATTGTAAGCCATTATTACTTCATTATATAATCTAGTAAGTTCAGGATTATCACTTAAATCATTAAAACCACATTTTTCATTTGGTACAACGCCAGAATAATTGTATAAATAAGTTAAAAATCCTTCATCTAAAGATTTAATTGAATTTAATAAATCTAAAGGAAAAGAAAAATCAACTTCTTTTTCATTATAAAAAACAAATCCATTTAAAACCTCATATGCTTTCGCAAAATCCCCCTTTTTTACATAACACTTATACATATTGTAGTAACAAGTTGGATTCTCTGGTTTTAAAACAAGTGCTTGTTCTAAATAAGATAGCGCATCATTTGGATTACCAAACAAACTATGTAATTTACCCATATTAAAATAATAAAAATATGGATCACTTTCACGTAATTGTTCTAAATTATTAACTGCATTACTAAATTGTCTATCACTAATACTTTTATATTTATATAAACGTTGTACATAACCTCGTAATTCTCTATTTGTCATAATAACCCTCCTAATGTTTATTATTATATACTAAAATTATTTATAATAAAAGAAAAAGACGAATTACTCGTCTTTATACTTACAATCAAAGTCAATTAATTCACCATTAGGAGCCATTCTAACTTCTTTTGTACAAACACAATTATCATCATATGAATATTCACCATTTCTAGCATCATATTCCATTTCACAACTATAATCTAAGTAAATCTTTTGTTCATAACTATTTACCTTATATCCATAATCAGTTTTCTCATAATCAACTAAATATATCTTTTTAGCATTATCAATTAACTTTTTAGCAATCTTTTCATTACAAACAATTTCTATTTTTCCATCTGGAGAATAATAACTTCTAAATATCTTATTTTCTAAATCGTTATTTAAAACATTTATAAATTCATTAAATTCTAAATAAGAAGAATTATGAAAACTATATATTCTCATTCCATAATCAGTACTAGACCAACTATTTATTTTCTTAAAAAATTTCTCATGATTAATTCCAACCACTTTAATAATATCATCACTCATAGAATTATCAATTCTAATTGTATAACCTTCCATATCATGAACATCTATTACTAAATTTGAAACAACATCCTTTTCTAATTCTTTAGAAACATTGTTTCCTTTAATACCATCAATATCATCTTTAAAACTAAATTCAGTAATTCCTATTGCTCCAAGACCAATACCTAAACCAACAGCAACTAATGAACTCAAAATAGCAAAGAAACATTTCTTAAAATCTATTTTTTTATTAACGATAAAATAAGTAAGGCATATCAAAATAATAACATTAATAATTCCAATTCCAATTAGTCCAATATCAGCGCCAACAAACAAAATTGAATATTTGCTTAAAAAGACAGATACAACTAACAGTGCAACAATAGATACTAAGGTACCTACGAAGCAGCAAGAAACAACAGCAACAAAAGCTTTAAATATCCCAACAATAATCTTTGATAAAGTAGTCAAAAAAGCAAAAGTAGTATGCTTATCTCTAATGATAATTTTAGGTTCTTTATTTGTATTAAATTGTACTTTATTATTTTCCTTTTCACTCTTATTGGATTTAGCACTATTTTCTTCTACCAAATCTTGTTTATTGAAATTAGTATTTTCATCATTTAATGCTTTATCATAAAAATCTAAATATCTAATTTTAAATACATGAACAACTATAATTCCAGAAAAACATATTAAAACAATTTCTATAATTGCTTGAACAATATTATATATTGAATAATAAAAATCTCTTGATAAGAATCCAACTAAATCCATAATTACATTAATACAAACACTAGATATAATTAAACCACATACAAATAGAATTAATATTAATATTCCTAATTCAACTACACATTTTAATATACTAGTAAATTTCATACTAGAAAACATATTAATTGTCTTAATCACAAACTCTAAAAAAGAATCAAAGACAATTGCTAAATTATTTTTACTCTTTCTATCAATCTGTTCAATGTCATTAACCTTATCATTAATAAGATCATCCATTCTACAATCAAATAAATTACATATTTGAATTATTTTGTCAGTTTCAGGATAAGTATTATTACTTTCCCACTTAGACACTGACTGTCTAGATACATTTAGTTTAGAAGCTAATTCTTCTTGTGAAAGACCATTTTTCTTTCTAAGTAAGATTAATTTATCTCCAAACTTCATATTATCACCTCTCCTCACAATCAATTCTATGAAAAATTCTAGTTGCATTCTACCAACTTTACTTGGAAATTATGTATAATTTGGGTTGCATTTACTATTATAGTACCATAATAACAAAAAAATATCAGAAAACTGATATTTTAAAACAAATTTTTTAAATATTTCTTTTCAAGGTTATATACTCTTTCTTTAACTTTAAATAACTTAAATAATAAATGTCTAATATAATCTATAAATGAACAAAGTAAATAAACAACAAATGCCCATACAAAGATCAATATAACCATTTTAATTATTCTATATTCAGTTAAATAAATAAACTTATATAACCAAAATTTATATAATAACAAATAATTACAATGAATTAAATATACTCCAAAAGATATAGGTGCAAAAAATGAAACAATTTTTTTAATTAAATCATTCAACTTTAAATTAGAGAAAAATCCTACTAAGAATACACCACATAATAAAATAGTTGGCGAAGTATATTCTACAAACATCATATTATATTTTATTTCTCCAAATATCTTTGTTGATATAAACTCAATATTTACCTTAGCTAAAAATGTAAATAAAGCTAAAGCAAGATAATATACTAAATAATTTAAGGATTTATCTTTTGAAAAAACATTATATTTATGTAAAAATCCACCCATCAAATATAAATACATTAACCAAACTGCACTATATCCTTTATTCGTTAGAAAAGGATCTTCCATTAAAAATGTTGGGAATAAACTTAAGAAAATGAATCCCAATCCTAATATAACACTCATTTGTTTCTTATTAAATTTTTCTAAAGTTAAATTAAGAATTGGAATAAACATATACATAATAAAGTATGCTGTAAAATACCAATATTCTTTATTTAATGCTGGTAAGAAAGCACTTTTTAAACTAGATAAAGAAAATTCCTGCCACCCTAATATCCAAAACCCTAAATTAATTGAAAAAGTATAAAAGAATACCTGTAACCATAAAGTAATAATATTTGTAAATTTAAACTTACTTTTATAGCCAACATATCCAGATATTAATGCATAACAATTTACTGCACAAAAGCAAAAAATATATATAAACCAAATTATTCTACTAGTTGTCATATTACCAGTATCAGCATAAAGCATTCCACCATTTCCAATAACATGTAATACAACAACCATAAACATTGATACTATTCTAAGTAGATCAATACCATAATTACGTTTATCTTCTTTCATTTTACCTCACCCATTATAAGAATAACATAAAATAAAAGAAGTAGCAAACGCTACTCCTTATCTTTATTAACTTCATCGTACTTTTCTTGTTCTTCTTTTTCTAATTTCTTGAAGTCAACCTTATTCATTAAAGTTTTTGGTAAACTATCTCTAAATTCAAATTCTTTTGGAACAGAATATACAGCTAAGTTTTCTTTACATAGTTCTTTTAATTCTTTCTTTAATTTTGAACTTTCTTTAACATCATTTTTTAATACAACAAATGCTTTAGCAACTTGCATTTTATATGGATGTGGAATTCCAACAACACAACACTTAGCAACATCAGGATGAGTTTCAATAACTTGTTCTATTTGTCCAGGATAAACATTAAATCCACTTGAAACAATCATTCTCTTTAATCTTTGAGTAAAGTAAATAATCCCATCTGGAGTAATATATCCTAAGTCACCTGTATGTAACCATTTCTTGCCATCATCATGAGTTTTAATAATATTATCAGTTTCTTCTTGATTATTAAAATATCCCATCATTATAGTCGGACTATTAACACAAATTTCTCCCTCTTCTCCTAAAGGAAGTTCTTCACATGTATCTACTTTACAAATTTTTATATCTGCTCCAACCATTGGAATACCAATAGCACCAGGCTCATTAGTACCTTCAAAAGTAAAGGCAACTGCTGCTACCGCTTCAGTCATACCATAACCCTTAGAAATATTAATTTTAGTACCATGAGTATGTAAGAAATTATTAATCTTTTCTTCCATACCATTAGTCATAGTATCTCCACCACTAACCATATATTTTAAATCAGATAAATCAACATCATCAAATCTCTTATTACTTAACATTGCTTCCCATAATGTAGGAACCCCAACTAACGCATTTGGACGATATTTTTGAATAGTCTTATGGAATCTCTTAGCTTCAAATTCCGGAATTAAGATTACTTCCATTCTTAAACATAATGGGGCATGCATTGAAACACATAAACCAAACCCATGAAAGTTAGGTAAAATAGTCATAATCTTTTCCTTAGGCTTAATACTTGGTAAAACAAGTCCTGCTTGTTGACATTCAGCATTAAAGTTAAAGTTGGAAAGCATAATTCCCTTAGGTTTACCAGTTGTTCCACCACTATGTAAAATAACTGCTAAGTCATTACTTTTCATCTTAGATGTATATGTTTTACTATACATCATACCCTTAAGCATAAATGATCCCCAACTCATAAAGTCACTATCATTAAATCTAGGTTTTTTAGTCTTCCAACCACGTGTTACTGTATATCCCACACTAAGACCTTTAGGCATAGAATCTTTAGGAGAAACAATAATAGTTTTATGTACTAATGTATCATCTAAAATATCTTCTACTTTGCTATAAGCACCATCATATAAAACTAAAATTCTTGACTTAGATTCATTTAAATAAAATTTAATTTCATTTCCTGCTGAAAGAGGATGAATCATATCAGCAACAGCTCCAATTTTATTTACAGCATAAAATGCATATAAAGCTTCAGGTGTATTAGGAACACAAATAGTTACAATATCCCCTTCTTTAACACCAATAGATCTAAATGCTTTAGCAGCAACATCAATCTTTTCAAACATCTCACTGAAAGTAACTCTTGTTCCAAAATAGTTTAAAGCATATAAATCTGTGTCTTGTCCAACACATTCAACTAAATATTCATAAATATTCTTATCAGTATATTTAATATCTCTTTGCTCTTCTAAATAATAACTAGACCAAGGTTGCACATCACTACTATGTTTAAATACTTTTGTAATTAAATCTTTAATTCTTAACATTACAATTCTCCTTTATACTACTAATATAGTTACAAGAATAATCTTAACATTTTTCAATTTTAATTTCAAATTTAACTAACGTCATTATATATATTACAACATTTACATAAATAAAAAAGTATCTAGTTTCCTAGATACTTTTATTAATCAGTTCTTAGTGCTTCTACAGGATCTTTCTTAGATGCAACCTTTGCAGGAATTAATCCAGCAATCATAGTAAGTACAGTACTAATAACAATAAGTACAATTGCTCCTCCTAATGGAAGCTTACTAATACCACTAACATCAGTTAATGATTTAATAATTAAATTAATAGGAATATTTAATAAAAGTGTAATTAAAACTCCTAATAAGCCAGCCCCTAAACCAATAATTAATGTTTCTGCATTAAATACTCTTGAAACATCTTTTTTAGAAGCTCCAACTGCTCTTAAAATACCAATTTCCTTAGTTCTTTCAAGAACAGAAATATAAGTAATAATACCAATCATTATACTTGATACCACCAATGAAATAGAAACAAAACTAATTAAAACATAACTAATAATATCAATAATACCAGTAATTCCACTCATTAATAAACCAACCATATCACTATAGTTAATAACATTTTCTTCATGACCAGCTTTTTCTTGTTTATCATTATAAGTATTAATTATATCTTTAATCATATCTTTAGACTCAAAATCTTTAGCATAAATATGAATAGACATAGGTTCTTCCAAATTAATAGAACCAAGTTCTCTTAATACACTCTCATAAGTAGCTTTTTCTTGTTCTTTATACATATTAATTAAATTAGCCATCTCTTCAGGAGATAAACTTGCTAAATACTTTTGTTGTTCAATTGTTAAGTCACTCATAGAAAACTTATCATTACTAAATTTAAATCCAGTAAGAACATTAACTTCACTATTAGCTTTTTGTTCTTTTACAATTTGAGCCTCATTAATCTTATTAATAACATAAGTTTCTAAATCTTTTGTATATAATACTCCACCCATAGGATTAGTTGCTACAGTAGCATTTTCATTAGGTTTAATAATACCAACTATTTTAATAGTTTCAGCAGTATCAATCTTATTCTTTAAGAAATCCTCATCTTCTTTTTTATTAACCCAAGTTGAGCCAACTTTTTCATAATAATCAGTATTTAATAATAACTTAAACTCTAAATCCAAAATTTCATCATATGAATAACTAGTAACTTTAGTTTCAATTTCTTTACCAGCCATGATATCTTTCATCATAGCCTCAAGTTCTTTTTGATCTTTTAATCCAATCGCATAAAGTACATAGTCTGTAACTCTATTATTTTCATCCATTAAAAGAACAACTTCATTATATTTCTTAGGCATTCTACCAGAAACAACTTCATATAGTTGATTGTTCATTTCTTCGTTTTCAAACATTTCAACCCAAACGTCACCCATCATTAGGCCTTCTTGATCACTCATTCCCATACTTTTTAATACTGTATCAGGATGAACTTGTACAATACCATTTGTTGTATCACTTTTAAATAATTGTAAATTTAAATTATATTGAAAACTAACCTCAGTTGTATATTCATCTAACTTTTTACCATCATTTATATATTTAATAAAATCTTTAATATTATTTGATTTAACTTTACTACTAGAAATACTCATCATATCTCCAATAGTATTATTAGAATAAACTTTATTGCTTCCCTTACTCTTTTTAATTTCCTTATTTTGTTTTTCTTGCATCTCAGTCATCATAGATGTCATATCAATAGTAGCTGCATCAACAGTTAACGGATAAGAAGTAAGTGTTTCTTCTTGAACTCTATCAATATAATTTTGAACTCCACTTGATAAAGATAAAATCAATGCAATACCAATAATACCAATAGATCCAGCAAAAGCAGTTAATATAGTTCTACCCTTTTTAGTCATTAAGTTATTAAGAGATAAACCTAATGCTGTACTAAATCCCATATTTGTCTTCTTAGTTTTCTTACTATCAGAAGAAGTTTCTTTTTTACCTTTAAAAGGATCAGTATCACCTAAAACTTTACCATCTTTAAGTTCAACTATACGAGTAGAATATTCTTCAGCTAATTCTTTATTATGAGTAACCATAATAACTAATCTATCTTTAGCAACTTCTTTTAGTAAATCCATTATTTGTTCACTTGTTTTAGAATCAAGCGCACCTGTAGGTTCATCAGCCAGAACTATATCTGGATCATTTACTAATGCACGGGCAATAGCAACTCTTTGCATTTGCCCACCAGAAAGTTGATTAGGTCTTTTATAAATATGATCTTTTAACCCTACTTTCTTTAATGCAGCTTCTGCTTTCTTACGTCTTTCTTTCTTAGAAACCCCAGATAATGTCAAAGCAAGTTCTACATTCGATAATACGCTTTGATGAGTTATTAAATTATAACTTTGAAATACAAAACCAATACTATGATTTCTATAAGTATCCCAGTCTCTATCAGTATACTTTTTAGTACTAACACCATTAATAATTAAATCACCAGCAGTATATTGATCAAGACCACCAATAATGTTAAGAAGCGTAGTCTTACCACTTCCAGAAGGGCCCAAAATAGAAACAAATTCATTTTCTCTAAAACTAATACTTACATCATCTAATGCTTTTTGATCAAAAGATTCAGTTGTATAAATCTTACTAATTCCTTTAATTTCTAACATAAATTATCCTCCATATGATATTCATATTTTTACACTACTAAATTATAATATGACAACTTGTCGAGTGTCAATTACAACTATTTAAAAATAATTAATTTACATATTCTTCACATAATTAAAGAGTTAGTTACCTAACTCTTTTTAATTAGCATTTTTGCTTTTTCAATACCTCTATCGAGAACCATTTCTACTTCATCACCATATTTAGCTTTAGCAGTATTATAAGCAAGCATACAAATAGTCATTGGTCCAACTCCACCAGTAGGTGGTGTAATTAAACTGCATTTGCAATAGCACTCATCATAAGAAACATCTCCAACAGTTTTACCATCACTATTCTTATGAACGCCAACATCTACAACAACTGCATCATCTTTTATATAACTACTATCAATCAATTCTTGTTTATTACATGCTGCAACAACAATATCACAGCTACTAGAAACATCTTGCAAATTGCTAGTCTTAGAATGGCAAATTATTGGAGTAGCATTTTCTTTTAAAAACATATGGGCAAGTGGTTTACCCACAATATTACTTCTATTAATAATACAAACCTTCTTGCCCAATAATTCTACACCATAAACTTTTAATAAAGTAATAATCCCCTTAGGAGTACAAGATTCTAATGCACTACTACCAACCATTAATTTACCTAAAGAAGCACTAGTTAATCCATCAACATCTTTTTTTGGATCAATTTGGTCTAAAATCATTCTTTCATATTTAGCCAAATCTTTTGGCAATGGAAGTTGTAACATAATACCATTTATATTACTGTCCTCATTAGAATCATTAATTACTTTAATTAAGTCCTCTAAACTAATTTCATCATAATGTTCTGCATCAACAGAATATCCCATAATCTCAGTAAGTTTCTTTTTCTTCATCTTACCATACATTTGACTACCAAAATCATCACAAACAGAAATAATCTTAACTTTTCCTCTAGATTCATCTTTCTTTTCATCTAAATAACTATTTAACTCATCATAAAGTATCTTACTTACTAAAGCTCCATCAATTCTCTTTTCCATATAATCTCCCAAACTATTTACATTCTACTTTATCACTATCTGACACTATAATCATTCCATTATTTATCTTAGATGGTACATACTGATCTTTATTATATAAAATAACTTCATTTTTTAATTCATACTTTTCATCTTTATAATGCATATTACCACATTCAAAAGATAAAATACGTTTTTCATTATTTTTAAAATAAAATTCAATATACATATCAGAATCAGTACATGTCATATTAGCCTTTTTCTTAAAAGAGATATTATTCAAAATATTATAACCATCTAAAGCATTAATCTTATAACAATTTTCTCCAAGCAAAGTAACAGTTCTCACAATAACTTGGTCTACATTATCTTTATTATTTTCAATATATTTATATAGACCAGTTTCATTAAACTTTGAAACATTAGGAATAAATATAAAACAACAAATTACTGTTATTAAAATAATTAAAAATATCAAACAAATAACTTTAAATATATCTTTCATATTACTTTTCCTTAAAGAAATCACGCTTATTAAATCCAGCAGTCATAAATCTCCATGCAGCTTTTCCAGTGGTTAACCACTCAATATGAGCATTATTCTTAGTATTCTTTAACATTTCATTTACTAAGAAATTAGCAACAACGTCAGGATAATCTCCCAAAATATTATAAACTTTCTTAGTCTTTTCAGGAAGTTCAATTTTACCTTTATCACCTAACGCATTAGTAATAAAATCAGTAATCATAATACCAGGGCTTAGTCTTCCAACAATAACTCCTGTATTTCTCTCTTCACTTTCTTTTGCAAGTGCTTGTGTAAAATAAGTTATACTTCTTTTACTAGAACCATATATTGAAAGTCCCAACATCATCGCATCATTAGAACCATATCCTTCTATATTATAAATAGCTCCTCTTCCCTTTTTCATCATATAATTCATCGCATATTTTGAACCAATAATTGCTCCTTTTAAATCAACATCTAAAACTAAATCAATTTCTTCCTCACTTAATTCCCAAATTGCTTTATCAGGTTGATTTACTCCTGCATTATTAATCCAAATATCAATATTACCTAATTTTTCATCACAAAATTCAATTAAATTTTCTATATCACTACTCTTAGTAACATTACAAGTTTTATATAAAACATTACCCTTACTATCAATTTTTTCTAATTCTTCTTTACTAGCAATTAATTTATCTTCATTTAAATCACTAATAACAACATTATAATCATTTTCTCTAAATAATTTAGCCATGCATAGTCCTAATCCTCTAGCACTACCAGTAATAACTACAGTCTTCATAAATACCTCCATATCTTAATTAAATTATAAGAAATTAAATTATTTATTTCAAGAGACGAAAAAATAATTCGTAAAATTTTGTTCAAATTCTTCTAAAATTTTAAAATAAATGATACGATGTTTATATAAGATACAAGGAGGTGTCAAATGAGAAACGGATTTGATAACAAAAAATATATAAAATTACAAAGTAAGAAAATTAAAGAAAGAATAAAAATGTTTGATAAACTATATTTGGAGATCGGAGGAAAACTCTTTGACGACTCCCACGCTAGTCGTGTCCTACCCGGATTTGAAAGTGACGCAAAAATTCAAATGTTAAAGGAATTAAAAAATGATCTAGAAATCATTTTCTGTATCAATGCCGGTGACATTGAAAAAAACAAAGTTCGTGCCGAGCATGGAATTACATATGACATTGAAGTTATGCGCTTAATTGATAATTTAAGAAACTTAGGCTTCACAATCAACAGTGTTGTTGTAACTCTGTATAAAAATCAACCAAGCGTTGATACATTCATAAAGAAATTAGAAAGAAATAATATTAAAACATATATCCATCGTTTTACAAAAGGATATCCTCTTGATATAAATACAATCGTATCTGAAGAAGGATATGGAGCTAACTCCTACATTGAAACAACTAAAAAACTTGTTTTAGTAAATGCTCCAGGTCCAGGTAGTGGTAAACTAGCAACTTGTCTTTCTCAACTTTATCACGAACATAAACGTGGAATTAATGCAGGATATGCAAAATTTGAAACATTCCCAGTTTGGAATCTAGATCTAAAACATCCAGTAAACTTGGCTTATGAAGCAGCAACCGCTGATTTAAAAGATGTAAATATGATTGATTCATTCCATTTATCAGCATATAACATCCCAGCAGTTAACTATAATCGCGATCTAGAACAATTCCCATTACTAAAAGCTATACTATATAAAATTAATAATAAAAATATTTATAACTCACCTACTGATATGGGTGTTAATATGGTAGGAAATTGTATTACAGATGATAAAAAAGTCTGTGAAGCTGCTAAAAAAGAAATTGTTAGAAGATATTTCCAAGAAATGACCAATTATAAACTTGGTTTGGTCGACGCCGAAGTACCAGAAAAAATTAAAATATTAATGAACGAATTAGAAATAGATGAAAATATTATTAAATGTCGACCAAATGCTTTAAAAAAAGCTGAACAAGAAAAAGTTCCAGTAGTCGCAATTACTATTAAAAATAAAATAATTACAGGAAAAGCATCAAAATTATTAAGTGCTCCAAGTGCTCTAATCTTAAATTGCATTAAACATTTAAGTAAAATACCAGACAACATCGACCTATTAAGTCCAGCCATTTTAGAACCAATACTTAGTCTAAAGAATAATAAACCACTTCAACTACAAGAAGTATTAATTGCTTTAAGTATTTGTTCAGTAACAAATTCAATGGTAAAAGATGCTTTAAAGCAATTAAATAAATTAAAAGATTGTGAAGCACACTCTTCACACATCATTACAAATGGTGACTTAAAAGCTTTAAAAGAATTAAAAATTAAATTAACATGTGAAGCAAAGTTTGCAACCAATAATTTATATGATGATAAAAATTGATAGTGAAAACTATCTTTTTTTATACAAAAAAATAAGAACAAAGTTCTTATTTTAATTTTTCTCTTAAATTTCTTAAATGATTATAATAAACAATTTCCGCTTTAACAGTAAAATCGCTAATTGGGTAATCAATAACTTCAATTATTTCACCATCATATTTCTTATAAAAGTCTATTGCTTTATTACCTACTAAACATTCCAAATACATTGTCTTATATCCCATATTCATTAGTCCAACAACAGCTAATCTAAATAATTCTTTACCAATACCCAACCCCTGATAATCTTTAAGTACATATAAAGCTCCTAATAATCCACTATCTGCATAATTATCATTTTGTGTTTTTGAATACTGACAAATTCCAACTATTTTACCATCTACCTCACAAACTAAATAGTTTTCAAGTTCGCCTTCAAACTCCAAATGTTCTAAATACTTTTTTGTTCTTAAACTTCTCTCTTCAAAATTATTTATTCGATCATCTAAATATTCATCAGGCATAAAGCCCCTATATGTTTCTTCCCAACTATAGCAAGAAACATAATATATACCCTCATAATCACTAACTTTAGCACTTCTATAACTAATATTCATAATCTATTCCTTCACTAAATTAATAATATAATTATAATTTTCTTCAGTTATTTTATAAATTCCATTATATGGTTCTTCTAAATAATATTTATCTTTCTTTTTATAAATATAAATATTTCCAACAGTATCTTCTTCTTTATAATAAAATCTAATAGCTACTAATTGTTCTACATCTGTAGGATAATCTTGTACACTAACAGACTTAGTACTTAAATTTAAATCATAAATTCCATTAAGAACTTTATCCATTTCTTCCTCAGTCATAACAGTAACGCTACCACTTTCAAGTTCATATGAAATAGAAGAAAGATTATAACTATTAGGAATATCTAAAATATATACTTGTCTTGTTTCTAATTTATACCAAACAAGTCCTACTATTGCAGCAATTACAAATACAACAATAAGACCACAAACTAATTTATTTTTGTTTTTCATCTTTTTCCTCCTTCTTATTTTTTTCTGCAAACATTCTACTAAAAAAATAACTAGATGAATAAAAAACTATATATACAACTGCCATTACAAGTAAATTTATTCCTATTTGTTTCCAATCCATAAAATCACATCCTATTACTAATAAAATTATACCATAAAAAAATAGATCTTTCGATCTATTTATTAAACTAATCAATAAAATTTCTCGGTACTCGTTCACTTATTGTTGATAACACTTCATAATTAATAGTTTCACATATATTACTAACTTCATCTAAAGTAACAATATCATTGTCAAATATATATACATTGTCCCCTACCTCAACATCAATATTAGTAATATCAATCATAAAAGAGTCCATACAAACATTTCCTAATATTTTACATCTTTTTCCATTAACAGAAACAAAACCTTTATTAGAAAGTTTTCTTTTTACTCCATCGGCATAACCGCAACCAACAGTTGCTACTACCATCTTCTCACTAGCAACAAAGCTTCTACCATAACTAACAGCATCTCCTTCATCAATATCTTTAATAAAAGAAATTGAACTTCTAAACTTTGCTACTGGATTAAGTTTTATCTTATCAAATGTTGTTTTGCAAGATGGATAACCATATAAAATTAAACCAGGCCTAACCATATTACAAATACCTAAATCAAAATTCAAAATACCATTAGATGCAGCTGAATGTATATACTTAATAGTATCAAAATTATTCCTTAGTTTCGAAACACCATTTTCAAATATCTTAATTTGGTTCTTAGTAAATTCATAATCAATATCAGCAGAAGATAAATGTGTATAAACACCTTCAACTATAACATTAGATGATTTTAATTCTTTAATAAATTCCTCTAATAGTTCTTCTTTAACACCAGTTCTTCCCATTCCAGTTTCTAGTTCAACATGAACACGTATTTTCTTATTAATCTTATTTATTTCTTTCAAAAAAGCAATTGAAGATACTCCTACAACAATATCATTAGATATAATATCTTCAATTTCTTGCATATATGGTTGATTAAGTACAAATATATCCTTCTTATAACCTAATTCTCTAAGTTGAATAGCTTCACTTACTATTGCAACTGCAACCATATTAAATTCATTCATTAATTCAATATCTTTATTTAAATAAGTACCATAAGCATTAGCCTTAACAACAGGCATAATTTCTGCACCAGGTACTTTTTCTTTAATATTTTTAACATTTTCTCTAAATAATTTTCTACTAACTTCTAAGCAAGTTCTTCTCATCATCTTCACCTCTTCAAGTTCTCTATCATAAAATAAATATACGTATCAATTAATAAATTATTCCAAAGATCTATAAATAACTCTTTTTCATAATTACAAACTATTATATCACAAAACTAATAACAACAAATTAACATCATAGAATAAGACACTTTACTTGACACAAAAAAAGAACTAAAAGTTCTTCTTTTTTTATTAATTAATTTTTCTTAAATAAACAAAATTCTCCACATGATAAGTTCTAGGAAACATATTAAATGGTTTAACATACACAACTTCATAATCACTAGAAAGAACTTTTAAATCTCTTGCTAAAGTAGCCGGATCACATGAAACATAAATTATTGTTTTTGCAGCAATTCTTTTTAAATTCTCCATCGTCTTATTATCAAGACCAGCTCTAGGAGGATCAACAATAACTAAATCAATATTATTAAACTCATCAATTACATTTTCAACTCTTTCACAAATAAATTTAACATTCTTCGCTTTATTTAACTCTTTATTAAGATTAGCATCATTTATACCAGACTTAGAGTAATCAACTCCAATAACTTCCTTACAATACTCACTAACATAAATACCAATTGTACCTGTACCACAATATAAATCAAGTACTTTTTTAGGTTTAAATTCTTCAACTACTTTCTTTACTTCATCATAAAGTTTTACAGTAAGTTCTTTATTAACTTGGAAGAACGATTTATCACTAACATAATACTTTTTAGAACCAATTGAACTAATTATTTTGCCTTCTCCAAGTAAAACTTCATTATTAATAATTAAAGTATCTACTAAATTATTTAAACACTCATAATCATTAATTTCACCTTTTAAAGAAACCATTACTTCATCACTTTCATTATTAGTTCTAATAAGAAGTTCCTCTATTTTTTCAGTATAAGACATTCCCTTAACAACTTCCATAACTTCATTAATCTTCTCATCTGCAAGTAAACATTTCTCCGTACCAAACACACTATTAGAACCGCTTTCACAATAACCCAACGTATTATTGCTTCCATGAAGTGTAACTTTATTACGATAATTATAAATATTAGATGATTCAATATCTAATACCTTATCTTCATTAACATTACCAAATTTCCTTAAAATTTCTTTTACTTTCATGCATTTATATTCATTTTCACTATCAAAACTCAAATGACTTAAATTGCATCCGCCACATATGTCAGAATAAATACACTTTTCTTCTACTCTATCATCAGATAATTTATAATAATCAATTACTTTCCCAAGCATATACTTTTTCGAATCTTTAACAATCTTTATTTTTACAATCTCTCCAGGCAAAGCCTTTTCTACAAAACAAATCTTTCCATCAATATATGTAATTCCTCTACCAAAGTGATCTAACTTTTCAATTTCAACTTTCATACTATCAGCCTCTTTTTCTCCTTAATTATATCAAAAAAATACATATAAATAAATTACTTTTCCATACTAATAATGGTGAATATTATGAATTTAGAAAAATATCTTAAAAATAAACTAGGCCCTTCAAAAGATTATATTTTTAAGAAACTAATAATTTCAAAACAAAAAGTAACATTAATCTTTAATGAAACATTAATTGATACTACAAGAACAAATGATTTTATCTTAAGAAATCTTCTAAATTTATCTAAAAAAGACTTAAAATATTTAGAAAATAAACTTCCTAATATAAACGTATTAAAAATAAATAATAATTATATAGATTATCTAACTAAAGGATTTATCATTATTATTACCAAAAAATATACTTATGCTGTTGAAGTAAGAAATGTTCTAGATCGAGGTATTCAAACCATTGAAAGCGAACTGTCAATAACTGGACCAAAAGATTCATTTACTGAAACTTATAATATTAATATTTCCTTAATCAGAAAAAGAATTAAATCACCCAACTTATATGCCGAAAATATTGAATTAGGAAGAATAACTAAAACTAAAATAGGTATTTTATATATGAATAACATTGCTAAAAAAGAAATAGTGAAACAAATTAAAGATAATCTAGAAAAAATAGATATCGATGGCATAATTGATTCAAGTTATTTAAAACAAACCTTAGAATGTAAAAATAATTTATTCCCAACCATTTCACTAACAGAAAGGCCCGATAAAGCCTCAATGGCACTTTTAGAAGGCAAAGTAATTATAATAGTCGATATGTCGCCATATGCCTTAATTTTGCCTAGTTTTCTCATTGATTTCTTTCATACTACAGATGATTACTATCAAAAATCAATAAATACTTCATTTATTAGAATAATAAGATTATTTGCCTTTTTAGTTGCCGTCTTTACTCCAGCATTATATATATCTATAACAACCAGAAATTATAATTTAATACCCCTTGACTTATTGTTAACCCTAAAAGCCGGAAGAACCTTCGTTCCCTTTCCTGCTTACATAGAAGCATTATTCATGTTAATATGTTTCGAAATACTAAAAGAATCTGATTTAAGAATGTCCTCAACTACTGGATCTGCAGTTTCTATTCTCGGTGGACTAATACTAGGTGACGCTGCAGTAAGTGCAGGCATTGTCTCACCCATTATGATCATTGTCATAGCTATATCTTCGATTGCATCTCTAACATTCTCATCTATAGAATTAGGTAATGCCTTAAGAAACTATAAAATCATATTACTAATACTTTCTACAATATTTGGAATAAATGGACTTCTAGTAGGAACAACAATTCTACTATATCAATTACTAACATTAAAAGTATTTGGAATTCCATATCTAAATCCAATTATTCCTTTTGAAAAAAACGAAATAAAAGACACTATCATTAAAACAAATACAAATAATCCAAAAAGAAATTCTCAACTAACCCATAATATCAATAGAGGAAAATACTTATGAAAAAAATATTAATTATACTTATTATTGTATTAGAACTATCTTTAATTAAAATACCTAAATATACAGAATTAAATAATCTAGCTATTATTGAAGAAATTGCAATTCAAAAAAATAATAATTATTATACAATTATCTTAAAAGAAATAATCCCTAAGAGAAAAGACCAAGGTATCAACTATGAATATGAATATTATCAAGAAACATCAACATCTATTACTAAGGCAATAAATAAAATAAAACAAAAAACAAAAAAGAAACTCTACTTACAAAAAGCAAAGTCTCTAATAACAAACATAACAAATTCTCATGAAATAATTATTGAACTAGATATTAACCCATCAACAATTATTCATACGAACAACATCAAAGAAAAAATGAATTAACCTTCTATCTTTGAACAAACAAACCCTCTACCCTCAAAATAAGAAATTTCTGCATCAGTTGCACCTAAATAATTCAACAAATTAACATCCATCGAATTATCAATTGCATTTTGTTGAGTTAATGTAACAACAATTTGACTTTTATTTTCATTAATTTCAGCACCTGCAACAGATCTTAAATAATTAATTTCATCTTCTGCAGTTATTGAATCTTTATCTTTATTCTTAGTCTCATCCTCTGTTGGAGTATAATCAATAATTGTCATAACATTCTTAACAGCAATATCATTTTCATAAGAAATTCTACTAGTAGTTTTCTTTTTTTCTTTAGCAAAAACTTTCTCACAATAAAGTGAATGCTTAACAATTTTTACTTTAACAACCTCTTCTTCTTTAGGTAAATACGCTCTAAGCAAAGGTGGCAATATAATAAACATCGCTAAAAACATCATTGTCGCAATAACCAAAATTGTACTCTTCGGAGCTTTTTCTTTCATTTAATTTCCCCTCTACTTTCTCTATTATAAGTATATCACAAATAAAATTTATTTCAATCAACTACTTAATTTTTATTCCAAGTAACAATGACAATCCTATTGCTTGATCATAACTAACAACAAGTCCTTTCAACGATTCAATAGGAACTCTTAAATCTTTAATTTGACAATTACTTACATCAATATCCTTTAATTTAGTTTGAAAAAATTCACATCCATTTAAAGAACAATTATCAAATATTAATTTTTTCCATTTAACTTCATTAAAACTGGCATCATCTAATTTACAAGAATTAAAACTTACTTCTTTTAAATTACACCCTGAAAAATTACTATAACTTAAATTGCAATTAGTAAAAGTCACATTTTCTAAAAAAGATGAATTAAAGTCAACACCTATTAAACTACAATTATCAAAAATAATATTCTTATATGATCTATCAGACAAATCTACATTAGAAAAGTTACTAAATAATATTTTACTATCACTTACATCTATTCCTTGTAAATTACTCTTAGAAAAATCACATTTATTAATCAAACAATTATCTATTTCAAAATAATCATAATATCCTTCTACAGTAATATTATCTAATTCTTTAAAACTTAAATCTTCTCCAGTAATTATATTAATCTTTTCCATATCAATCCTTATTTTTAAGATTTTTTAATCTTTCTAATCTTTCTCTTAATGACTCACGTCTTTCTTTTTCAGTATTTACATCTAAAGTATAAACATCATCTTTTTTAACTAAAATACTACCTTCATGAACTTCATTTGGAAGTTCATATTTTTTTATTTCTACTAATTCCCCAGTTTCAATATTTTCTAAAACCACAATATCTTCAATAATTCTATCTACTGCATATTTCATAATATCACCTACCCATTAAGACATACATCTAATTTTTCAATAGTAATATTTTTTCCGTCACTACTAACAAAAATAGTACCATCATTATCTGTTCTATAGACTTTACTATCAACATCTTTTAATTTAGTAAAAGTTACACTATGTGGATGATTATATGAATTACCTTCACCAACCGAAATAATTGAATACTCTGGAGTAACTTTCTTTAAAAAGTTAACTGCTGATGAATATCTTGATCCATGATGTCCAACTTTTAATACATCACTATCTATATTACTATTTAATATTTTCTTCTCAACATTACTACTAGCATCACCCATAAATAAGAATGAATTTTCTCCATATAATCCTCTAACAACAATAGATGTATCATTAAGATCACTGTCATCATCACTTAAATGTAATACTTCAAACTTGCACCCTCCAAATAAGAATATATCTCCTATTTTTGGAGTTTCAAAAGCAATTTGCTTATTTTCTAAAGCTGTAATAACATCTTCAAAAGTCTTAGTAGTTGTAACTACATCAGGCATATAAAAAGTCCCAATATCAAAAGCATTAATTACATCATCTATTCCTCCAATATGATCTTCATGTGCATGTGTAGCTATTAAATAATCTAATTTCTTAACGCCTAAATCTTGTAAATATTTAACAATAAGTTTACCATCAGCATTATTTCCAGCATCAATCATCATATATTTACCATTATTTTCTAATAAAATAGAATCCGCTTGTCCAACATCAAAATAATAAACATTTAAATTACCCTCAACAGCCAATTTAACAGAATCATTAAAACTACTAACAACTTCTTTTTTCTCAGCATTTTTTTGAGAATTATTTTTCTTATTTTCCTGAATACCAGCATATATAAATCCCCAAATTAAAACAACTATCGCAATAAAAATAAATCTTTCATCAAATTTCATATTAACCCTCCGTACTATATAAATATATCATAAACTAAAAGCAAAACAAAAGACTTCCAACGAAAGTCTTTTTATTTTCTACATATTTACATCCCAATTAACATAGTCAAACGAACTATCTCCGTAATACCAAACACGACGGTTAGAACTAGTATAATTATTCTTAAATATTACATTAAATGATTTATCTTCCATACCACCATAATAATCCATATTATAAATATCTCCAGTTAATAAGAATGTATTATTACGTTCATTATATTTTAACTCTTCATAATTAAACATTGCATTAGCAGAAATACTAAAGTTCTTACCAATTTCTTCTTCAATAACACTATCAATTCTAGCTAAACCATTAATATCTTCACCTAAAACATTTTTTAATATATTCATCGCATAATAAAATTCAAAATTATCAGTTTTCTTACCATCTTTAACCAAATATAACTTACTATCACCAAATATAGAATAAACATCTTTTATTTTAAAGTCATCAAAATCAACATAAAACTTTAATTTAAAATTACCATATGAATCATCTATATATAAATTAGATATTTCTCCATCTGTATATAAATTACTTATAATTATATCTCTTGAAAAAGTATCAGTACTATCTTTTTCAAAAACTTTTTCTATTTCTTCTTTAATAGTTTTAGACGAACTAAAATCATAAGTTTCATTTAACATTAATAATTCATTACTATTTTCATATATATATGCTTTAACTACATTAAAACTATATATTAAACTATAAACAATAAAGAATACTACCGAAAGAGCAGCAAGTACTAATAAACCACTTTTTTTCTTATTCTTATAAATATTTATAACAACAATAATTGAATTAAATAATAACACTAAAATTAATATTACTAAAATTAATAAATCATTCAAATTTTCTGAATAAAAAGATTCTTTACCAAATGCATATAATAAATAGCAAATAACACTCTGTAAGATAACCCATCCAAAATACATAACAGTTTTAATAATGACACTCTTATCGCCTAAATATTTTTTACATTTAGGGCACTTTTTCAAATTATCTTCTATCTTTTTACCACAGTACTTACACTTAACTTTACTCATAATTACCTCCACTTAACTATTCTTCTTAATCCATTCCATAATTAATGCTACTACAAATTTAATTTCTTTTTCACTCATATCCCTATCTTTTTCAATATGATGCCATTTATATAAACATCCTCTACAGCAAGTAGCCGTTGCATGTTGTGCAACAAAAACAGGATGTCCCTTCATTGGAGTTTGCTTGCCATCATTAGAAATGTCTTTTTTAGCTAATCTATTTCTAATAAAATCCTCAGCATGACTTTCAATAACAGCAATCCCCTTATCATTTAAATATACTAGTTCTCTATTACGTAATTTAAAACTACTTCTAAACTTTGACTTACTCAAACAAGTTAATTTATCTTCAATAAATTTTTGTTGGATATTATTTAATTTCATATACCCTCACGAAAAGAAAAAGACCTATTAAGTCTTTAACAAGCATGTTTAGAAGAACAAGAATTTTTATTTTCTAACACACATTTAAGAGAACATTTAAACTTATTATATGTATCTTTTTTAATATCATCAGTAAGTTCCATAAAAGGATTATCTTGACTATCACTTATACCTGTTTCAAGTTCTTTTGCTTCTCCATTAACAATAGAAACAACATTAGGTGCATAAATTCTTTTTTCTTTTGTAACGATTTCTTTACCATCATATTCTAATGTATAATCATCAAGAACATTATCTAATCTATTTAAAAGACCAATATAACCTTCACTACCTTCTTTAACAGTAATAACATTTCCATCATCATCAACATCAAGTTTATCACGTATATCTTTAACATCAACATAGTAAATTTTTTCAATATTTACTTCTTCCGCAACATCTAATAGTATTGGTAAAACACTTCTACACCAAGGACAACTATTAAATCCAAAATAAACAACAAATGTCTCATTATTATCCATCATTGTAATAATATCATTTGCATCCGCATAAACAATTGGATTATCCTCTGGAATAGATAAAGTTCTAACCTTATAATCTGTTCCTTCAACACTTTCTCCATTAATACTTTCATACTCTTCTTTAAATTTCAAAGCATCACTAGTTTTATCTTTTTTCTCATAACTACATCCTGTAATAATTAAAACAATAATTAATGCTATAATAACAAAAATACTTCTTTTATTCATTGTCATACCATCCTTCATATAAAATGATTATAAAACATTTTATAGATTAAATTCAACCCTAATAAGAAATATTTCAATTAATAGTTTAAAAATATATACTTTTATGTTATAATAAAAACTCGTAAACGGAGGGGATCTAATGAAAATATTTAACCGAGAAAACGATCAATTAGTAGTATACCTACAACGAAAAAATATAAAAGCAATTATTAAATATGAAGAAAAAGCACCAAAAGCAATTTATAAGACAGCCAAACAATTAGGCCTAACAGATTTTGATGAAACTCATGACGAAGAATTTGTAAGACTAACAGATAAAAAAACAATCGAATTTTTAAAAAGAATGCACTGGATTCCAGACTATCGAGAACTAAGAGATCTATCTGATGAAGACCTTGAAGCAAAAACAAATGAACGTTCTGCTAAAATTAAAGAAATGCAAAATTACTTTATGGCACTTGGGCCATACGATCAAAGAAGTAATCCAAGTATACCACAAGAAATTTCTAAAATTAACCAAACAGTAAAAGATATAAATGCTTATCTTTGGACAAGACAAGGTAAATATGATACACCAATAGAACTACCATTAATGATTGACTGTATGGAAGATGTATTAGAATCAAGTGGTACTATTCGTATTGGATTAAGTATCGATAAAAAACATATCTTAGTTGAAAATAAGTCTGGTGCAAGAGCTACATCAATTAATCCTTTTGAAATGCAAATGGGAATAATGGCTTTTGCAACTGAATTAAATTTAAATCAAAATGCACCAGGAGAATTAGCTATAACTGTTCGTCCTGACTCAAACAATAGATTCTTAGTAGCAGATTACAACTTTGAAGTTGCTAAGGATTATGTTCCACCAGTACAAGAAGAACCACAAGAACCAACAAGATTAGTAACACCACAAAAGAAAAAATCATTATTTCAACGTGTATTTAGTCAAAAACAAAAAGATGAAAATTAATTCATCTTTTTTCTTTTTACATATTGCTTATATTCTTCAATTAAATCTGGATCATGTAAGTTTTCAGGCAAACTATCAAGTGAGAAAAATTTCATTTCTTTAGATTCACTATCCCACTTTAATTCACCACTATATTTTCTTACTAAGTAAAAAGCTGTATTATTAACAACAACATCACCATTAGGATAAGAATTAAGTCTGCTCATTCCAGAAACTAATTTAATAAGTTCTAAATCTTCTTCTAAAACATCTAAATTTGTTTCTTCTTTTACTTCTCGAATAACAACATCTTCAAATCTTTCACCAACTTCTTGGCATCCTCCAGGTATTCCCCACATATCTCTATCTGCTCTACTTTGAAGAAGAATTTCTCCATTTTCATTAACAATAGCAGCAGCAGCGCCATCTTGTAGTAAAACAAACTTATGCATTAGATCACCCATACATTTTCTAGTAAAAACAGGGTATCCAACAATCTCACTTACTTTCATAACTTCTTCCCAAGTAAGTTCACTAATCATCTTTGAAAAATCATCATATGATAAAGCTAAAATCTCTTGTTTAGTCATTTCTAATATACTCATACTTATCTCCTTTAATCTACGTTTACTCCTTTTTGAAGTAACTTATTACTAATAACATTACATAAAATAATATATACTAAATAGATAGTAGCTGCAACTATTAATAGAAATTTTAAAATGTCCATCCCAATAACAGCGTTCATACTTGTAAATAAATCTAAAATATCTTTATTAAATAAACCAATAATAAATAATACTCCTAAACTAACAAAAGATGAAATCATATAAATAACAAATCCACTCACAAAACTCTTAAGTAATTTGTTATGATTACTTCTATAACCAATTGTAATTGCTAAAAGTCCTAAAAATAATAAAAATAATAATTCTAAAATCACAACAATTCCAGTTGTAATAATAATACCCCATGATATTTCTGGATAAATCATCTTAATAAAATCAATTAATCCATCATTCCAATAACATATAAAAAAAGAAATTAATGAAACAACAATCGAAGTAAACATTGTAATCAAAGTAGCAATTACTTTAGATAAATAAATTTCTCCTTTAGTAACTGGCAAAGTATGTGTTAAGTAAGACTCATCTTTATAAACATTATGAATATATCTAACCCATATTCTAATAATATTATTAATTAAAATATTAAAGATCATCGCAACTGATACACCGCAAGATATTTTACTTATAACATCAAAAATAAATGAATTATCAATACAACCCAATAATCTACCAATTATTGCAAAAACAAGTGCTAATCCATAATAAATAACAATTATTTTATAAACCCATTTAAGATCATATTTTAATAATTTTCCTAACATTTAAACATCCTCCTAAACACTTCATCGATAGATGTTTTTTCTTTCTTTCTAATTTCATCAGCACTACCAGTTAAAACAATCTTACCTTTATCAATAAAAATGACTTCATCAAGTATTCTTTCAATATCAGCAATTAAATGAGTAGAAATTATAACACTAGCGCCTTCATTAAAATTAGATAAAATTGTATCAAGAATATAATCTCTAGTAGCCGGGTCAACTCCACCTAATGGTTCATCTAAAATATATAAATCTGCCTTTCTAGACATAACTAATATTAATTGTACTTTTTCTTGCATTCCCTTAGACATTTTAGTAAGTTTCATATCTTTATCAAGTTCAAGTTTAGCTAATAATTCATAAGCCTTATCACTATCAAAGTCTTCATAAAATTCCTCAAAAAATTTAACAACATCCGCAACACGCATCCCTTTATCAAGATAAGTTCTCTCGGGCAAATAAGATATTATTCTTTTAGATTCAACACCGGGATTTTTACCATTAATTAATACATCACCACTAGTAGGTGTAAGTAAATCATTAATAAGTTTAATTAAAGTAGACTTCCCAGTACCATTTTTACCTAAAAGGCCAACAATTTTACCACGTGGAATTTTAAAATTTATATCATTTAAAATCTTTTTATTATCAAATTCTTTACTAAGATGAATACATTCTAATAATTCCATATATCCTCCTATTTAATCAATTCACGCAAGTAATCAATTGTTTTATTTTCATCCATACCAATTTTTTTCATATTAGAAAAAAACTCATACGCTTTTTCTTTTGCTAAATTATCCCTAATATTATTAATAAGTTTTACATCCTTAGTAACAAATTTACCATTTGTTCTTTCTGTATAAATTAGTTTTTCTTCTTCTAATTCAGCCAAGGCCTTTTGCATCGTATTAGGATTAACTTTTGCTAGCATTGCTAAATCTCTAACAGATGGGATTTTTTCTCCGATACCAAATTCAGAAGTCAAAATACCAATTCTAAGTTGTTCAACCAATTGAATATAAATGGGTCTTTCATTATCAAAATTAAACTTCATAGTCTTTATACCTTTCATTGTATTACTTGCATAATACAATAATACTATTTACGAACAATTATGTCAATAAAAAAGAAAACAATTATTTTGCTTTCTTCTTTTTCAATTCATAAATAACATCAGCCTGTTTACAAACATTTTCAGAATGTGTAACAATTACAACACATTTGTTTTCTTTTTTAGCTAAATCTTTAAATATTTTTAATATTTCATTTTCTGTTTCCTTATCTAAGTTACCAGTTGGCTCATCAGCCAAAAGCATCTCTGGATTATATGACAAACTTCTCGCAATAGCTACTCTTTGTTGTTCTCCACCAGATAGTTTTAATACTCTTCTATCTTTTTGTGTTTCATCAAGTCCAACACTTTCCATTAACTCAATAGCCCGTTTCTTTTTGTCAGGAACCTTAACTTTGCTTATATCCATTGATAAAATAATATTTTCCATTGCAGACATATGTGGAAGCAAATTATAACTTTGAAAAACAATTCCAATATCACGACTTCTATATAAGTCTAAATCAATTTTTCTAAGTTCTTTACCATTAAAAGTTATAGATCCTTCATAATCCTTCTCTAACCCACTAATTAAAGATAATAAAGTCGTTTTACCACTACCACTCTTACCTTTAATAGCATAAACTTTACCACATTCAAAATCAAATGAAATATCTTTTAATACATAATCATCTTTTTCAGCATCTGCATATCTATAAGATACATTATCTATCTTTAATAATATTTTCTTTGCCATTATGATCTCTCCTTTAATATTGTTAGTGGCGAAAACCTTTGAATACTTACCATTGTACTAATACCACTAATAACAGTAATTAACATACCAAGTGCAAGTAATTCTCCTAAAACTTTAAAATCAACTACAGCATTTATACTATCAAACACTTGAACTGTTGTAACTCCGTTAAATTTATCAAGATTACCCGGCATTTTATTGCCTCTATTTTCTTGTCCACTATCAGGTCTTTCTCCCATATTACCCTTACCAAAATTACCTTGAATATTAGACATTTCTTCTTGACTTGAAGTAATTTCATTCTCAAGCAAACTATTAGATACAGGAACACTAATGATAGAACCAATTCCAGCACCCAATAATAAGAAAACAAAAGCCACAATTATTAACTCAGATAAAAATTGCATCGAAACTGCCATCTTTTTCATACCAATTGTTCTAAGTACACCGATTTCATATTTTCTTTCTCTAATATTAATCATATTAATTACTAGTAATACAACTGTTCCAATGATTAAAGTAATCACTAAAAAAGTTACAGCAAAATTTTTAACATTTGATATGGTTTTAGTAGCACCTTCAACTTGATCTAAATTAGTTTCAACCATCAAGTTTTCGCTTAACCCTTTTTCAGTTAATTCACTACTAAAATTATCTACAACTTCATCACTAGTCAAAACAAAAGTTGGACTAGTTGAAACAACTAAATCACTATTAGCAGTCATCATCTTAGCTAAAACATTACTATTTGTAATAATAGTATTAACAGAATCACTAAACATTGACATAGTATTACTATCTTCATTAGCTTCTTCAAAAATACCAGTTACAGTAAGTTCATATGTTTTACTATCATCCTCAGCATCAATAATAGTAATAGTATCACCTACACTCATTTCATTTAATGTTGCTAGTTCACTATTAATAATACAATCCATTGAATCAAAATCTTCAGATACTTCTCCTGATGATATTTTATACCTTCCATCAATAAATTCATTCATAGCTTCTATTGAAGAATAACCTTTAATTGTAAAATCACCACTTGTGGCATTAGTAAAATTCATTCCACCACCCATGCCACCACGTCCTCCACCAGGAAAACCTCTATCATTGCCTTCGCTACTTGAACTAGCAGAAGCTGCTTCTAGATCCTCGGCATTAACACCAGTACTAATAGTATAATAATAACTTTTTACATATTTACTATCAGCATATTTTTCAATATCTTCTATACTAATTTTGCTAGCACTAGAAAACTTATTCATCATATCTTCGCGAGAATTATCTTTGTTATTAGGATCAAACTCTCCCATCATATTCTCCCTATTAACCCCAAGTGTCGCTAAAACCTCATATTTGTTCTTATAAGATTCAATTAAACTATTAGAAGAATTATTTATAGCTAAAGTTACAGAAGAACTGCAAGCAATAACTAAAATAATTATTCCAATCAATAAATTTCTTCCTTTGTTTCTCCAAATAGAAACAAGCGCATTTTTTAAAATATACATTTTCATCTTCTCCTCACGTTACTAAATATAATCCAGAAATATGAAATTAGTGTGAAAAAATAAAATATTTTAAAAAAAGTATTCGACACCGAATACTATTTTTTTACATCATATCTTCCTTTATCAAACATTTGCCAAGGAGCATACTTTTTTCCTTCAGTATGACCACTAATCGCAAATGTCTTAAAACCACTCGCTAAAAGTTCATCTTCTTTTTTCTCTAATCTTTTTAATAATTTCTCTAATACATGTTGCCATATAAAATCAGGTATTTCTTCATAAGTAGTAGGTATTTCCTTTTCAAATTCTGCTTCATTATAACCTACCGATTTCAAAAAATTAACTCTTTCTTCTCTTGTTCTAAGATATTCCTCATTACTAATTAAAAAAGTTCTATATTCTTTAAAATTATCAATACCTAGCCCTCTTAATTTAAACCACGGAATCATATATCTTTCATGACAACAAATACTTTTAGATACTTCTCTGCCATCAAATCCTTTACTAACTGCGTCAATGTATACACAAGTACCAACTTCTACACCAACAGAAATTCCTGCATATCTTTCATATCTATTACTATTAGTTGTATCAACGTTAAATAAAACTAATACACCGTCAGGATCAGCCTCTTTAATTTTAATCATTGTTTCATAAAAATCTTCTTTACGACCACTATTTTCAATTTCTAAAATTTTTTTACCTTTTAAAGTATCAACTCTATTACTATCAAGAGTATCTATATAGTCTTTATTAGCATTATAATCATCGATTGACTCAATAATAGTTAAGTTTTTAATTGGACTAATTTCCGGAAAATAAATTAGTAAATTAAGCATATCACTAGTTCTATAATACTTAAGCATTTTATCAATATCATTTTTGTTATTCATTGATAACATAAAACCACCATCCTTCATCAAGTATATCATAAAATAAAAGAAGAAACTAACAGCAATATTAGTTCCTTCTAGTTCTCATAAAAGTTAAGATATCTTCAGTATGTGGAGCATATGCCTCATACCAAATAGCAGCATCAATCATTTTTTCACCAATACCTTTTCCATTATCTAAAAACATATCATAACTTACTCTATTCATAATAGGTTCTAAATAAGGAAATTCACCATAAAGTGGTTCTACTAAATCATAAGCACTTGCTAAAGTAATTAAGTCTTGATTATCAACGCATCCGCTATATTGTTGCCCATAAATATATTCTTCATGAAACACTTGTTTTTTATCAACATATATATCAAAAGTTTTAATAGAAGATTGATCATCACTTGCATTTAAAGATCCACCTGTAACAAGAACTACATCTCCTTTTTCATAATTTTTTAGTGTTACAGCTAAGCCATTTACTAATTGAGTTCTAGAAACATAAATAATACCACTATTTTTTTCCACGTATATCACTCCTAAACATCGCTTATTATATCATATTACTAAAAAAGAGTAAAATAACTTTTTACCCATTTTGGTTTTCACTAAAACATTCCTTACCATAATATAAAGTTCTAAGTTTATCTAATCCTAAGTCATCATATTTAAAATCAAAACCATAACTGTTTAATTCATCAATTAATTTTTTTCTTTGCTCATCAATTGGTAAATGATAGTAATCTGGATTATCATAATAAACAAGTAGACCTATACCTTCAATATCTTGTAATTGAATTCTACTTTTCATTCCTTCAATAGAATATTGATAATCTTTCTTTTTAGTATCAAATACTTTTTTCCAATAATATTTCTTAAATTTTTCTTCAAATTCAGGTAATGCTTCCATTGGACACATAAAAGAATTTTCTGCTAAGTTATCAAAGATTAAATAATTTTGAAATCCAGAATTAGTAAATGAATTTCTTCTTAAAAATCTCTTTTTAACACTTCTACTACATCTAAATCTTACACAATTTCTTTTAATTTCATTTTCACTCATACCCTCAAAATCTTTATTTGACCAATAACGATCCCAAGTTTCACAATTAAAAACATTTTTAAAACCATGATCAATTAACATATTATGATAATACGCTAAATCTTTATCAAGTTTAAATCCAACTTCTAAAATGTTACTTTTTTCCATAAACTACTCCTTTAAAATAATTTCATATGGATGTTCCATACGATATTTTTTCTTTTCTTCATATGTCATTTCAATTACTTCTTCTGCAATATCTATATGTAAAACTCCATTTAAATGATCAAACTCATGACTAAATACAGTTGCCTCAAACCCCTCTAAAATGGTTTTTGTTTTCTTACCATCTTTATCATAGTATTCTACTTCTAATAAATATGGTCTTTCAACTACACCAACTAAATCCATACAACTTTCACAGCCCTCTAAAAATTTAGTCTTTCCTACTCTTTTAGTTATTACTGGATTAATATAAATTCTTTCTTCATCATAAAGAGAATTTTCATTATTCTCCATATCAGGTTTAGTGTTTTTCATATAAATAAGTCTCTTAGGAATACCAATTTGTACAGGAGCCATCGCATAAACAACATTTTCTCTACAATATTCTTTTAACTTATTTATATAATCATTATAATCATCATTTTCAAAATCAACATCACTAGATACTTGTCTTAAAAAATCTAAATCATTTTCAATAGTTTTTCTAATCATAATTATTCTCCTTTATAAAGTTTCTCAAAAATCAAAGAGAATTCCCCATCTAATGTATAATCAGCTTTAACAAAATAATCTACTACATGTACATCTTGTGCTGATTTATAAGATTCACTTTCTTCATCTAAATAAACAAATATCGATTTACCACCATATTCTCTAACAAATTCCATTGCATATAAATCAGTTAAACCATCACCAACATAAACAACATCACTCGCATCATTCTCATCATAATTATTCGCTTTTATGATATTCTTAATAACTTCAACTTTTCTTCTATCACTCATTAGAAAATCCGTCTCAATAGCACTACCATTTTCATCATATTTAAAAGTAGTCGCATATATTTCTTCAAAATATTTACTAACGTCTGTTCCCTCTAAAAAATCTTTTGAGCTTGAACTAACTAAATAATTAGAAACATTGTACTCTTTAGTTCTATCAAAGAAATCTAAAACCCCTAGATTATATTCTAAGTCTTTTGCTCCTAATCTAAAATTTTCTTTAGTAGTTGGAACATTATTTTCCCTTAAAACTTCAAGTAACACTTCATAACAAGCACTATATACATCTAAATTTTTAGATAGTCTTCTTTCTCTAACCAAAGCCATAAATTTAGGATCCATCATTCCATCAGGAAAACCGCAATCCTTTAATACGCCTACTTTACTAATAGGATATGGAGTCAATGTCCCATCAAAATCATAAATAAATATTTTCTTATTCATAAATCATCATCCTTAAAATCATTATATCAAAACAAAATAAAAACATCTACTCTCGATTACGATTTCAATGTCTATGTTTATTAAATTAAATCAGTTTCAAAAAATTCATCAATTACTTCTATCATATCTGAACTAGTATCAATAAAAGGAATATCTAACTCTTCACATTCTTCTTGTATCTTTTTACTAATACTAATTAATTTTTCAATAATAGAAAGTAATTCTTCATCGTTTCTTCTTGATGTCCAATCCGTTTTATCATCGTACTTTCTAATTGTAGAAAACTTAGTAAATTTTGATATATTCGGATAACCAATAAAATATATATCCCATTTATCTCTATCAAGATAAGGAACAACATCTTTTGGCATAACATGTGCCGAATCTACTATGAATTTTTCATCTTTACTTTCCATAATTCTAGCTATAGTTGATAAAAGTAAAGCTACTCTCTCACTACTATCTCCAATAACAACACTACTACTAATATTGCATTCTGGAAAATTATTTTTTAATGATGAAGTTACATAATCAAGTGGGAAATGATTATATTTATTTCTACTACATAATCTCTTAGAAAAAGTACTTTTCCCTGATCTTGCTACTCCACCAACAAATACATTTTTATAACTTGAACCTTCGTTCATACTACTTCCTCCTAATAAATATTAGTAAACTAATTATAACACATAAAAATAAAAGAGTATATCAATACTCTTTTATTACTTCTTTATTAGTTGTAAAGTCTTTTCATCTTTTTGGCCATTATAAAATTTTTCGATTACTTCACTAAACACATTTTCATCATCAGAAACATAATCAAATAAAGTCATACATGAATTAAGTTTAAGTGCATCAATATCACCAAATACATCTACAGGATCATCAGTATCTAATTCTAAAAGTTCTTTAGAGATTTCTACTAATCGCGGACCTAAAACTTCATGTTCTAAATATAATTTAGCTTCACCAATATCATTAATTGAATAAAATATTGCTGTGTCGCTCATGCCAAGGCCAAGTATTTGTGGGAAAATAAACCACATCCAATGTGATTCCTTTCTACCACTTTTAACCTCTTCCAATGCTCTTTCATAGCAGTGCTCTTGTGCACTTACAAATCTATCCAAATTCATCATAAAATCACCTCTAACTATTTAGATTAGTAATTCTAGTATTTAAGACTTTAATAAATCTCTTACTAAGTTCTTGCTTTTTCATAGTTTCTCTTTTAGTTTCTTCTTCATACGCTTTCTTTAAATAAGTCATTCCTTCATAAACACTTCTAGGCTTAACAATAACATCAACAAATTGAATTCCGTAAGGACTAAACTCTAATAAATTTTGAGCCATAGAAGACATCGTCATAATAGTATGACCTTGCTTAGAAATTAATTCTCTAACTTCATCCCATGAACCACCGTTTGATAATAGTTCCATCATCTCAACTGTTGCATCGAAAATTCCCGCTTCATATAACCAACCAGCATCACTCATTCCAGGAATTGCATCTACTAAAGCTTGAACTCTATTAAACCAATTATCCAACTCTTCTTCTTTACAATAAATACCATATTCTTGTAATTTTTTAATATAATTGTCACTTGTCATACTATAGAATTTACCATTCTTAGTTAAAAATAAATCTTGTGACAGTCTCATAGAACGTAATGCATTTTCTTTAGTTGGTGCAGTAATTTTGTCAACATATTCTTGTGCTTTTCTTTCTCTTTCCTCTTTTGTCATAACTTACATCCTCTTAACAAGACTTTTAAACTTCTCATCTGACAAAACTGTATCTAAAGATGTTATAGATGGATAAACACTTTCACCAGTACCATAATGTATAGCAATACCATGTTGACTATCCCAATCATCCAAATTACTATTACTATCTTCAACTAAAACATTCCCAAACGCATCAACAATTTTGCTTTTTGGAACTCCATCCGGAACAATAACAACATTGTTTCTAACCCCATTTTCTCTAAAATAATTTAGTTTAGCTCTAGCTTCATCTAATGAATGAACTCTTGTTAAAATCTCTACAAACCTAGGATCATAATTTTTCAATAAATAAACCGCATCATTTAAAACATCCGCTTGCCAAATCCAACTTTCCCAATCCATATCATGTAAATATTGTCTTTTCTTAAGTTCAGGATTAACTTTCTTTAATTCATGATATTCATCAAATAATCCAGTTTCAGTATCTAAAATAACTCCATCACAATCGATATATTTAATCATACAAACCCTCCAATATAAAATATATTATACAAAAAAATCTCTATTAATAAAAGAAAAAGTTAGTTTTGAAATCCTTCATCAAAAAATCTAACATCTTTCATTGGCATCACCTCATAAAGAAATTATAGCACAAAAAAAGATTAGTAAAACTAATCATTTATTTTCTTAACAAAACCTTTGCCGCCTCATAATGTGGCTTAATAAGCTCTTTACCTTTATCTGATAGTTTAACAAAACTTCTTTCAAGCTTATTTGCCACAAATTCTGCTCCATCATCAATAGATAAACCTTTTTCTACATAAACCATTCTTAGAAGTGATGGTACACTATAAAAATGTGCCATTGCATCACTATCAGCAACGCAAACTTCTTCGGGAGTAGTTTTATCAACTAATCTACTACCTCTGTGATTTAAAATACATCTTTTAATTAAATCAAGTTCTTCTTCAGTTAACTCATATTTTTCTAAAATCTCATCAGCAATTCTAGCACCAATAATATGATGTTCCTCAGTAAAATCCTTATTAGTAACAGATGCAACATCATGTAATAGTGCCGCTAATGCCACAATATTATAATTAGCTCCATATTCATTCGCATTCGCAGTCGCGATCTTATAAACTAATTCAATATGATGATCCCAAGCACCTATTCCATAAGCATTACTAAGCATCATACATCTATTTTTAACTTCATTATAAACTTCATTAATAATTCTTTCCATCCAAACCATCCCATTCAATTTACTGTAAATAGTATAACATAAAATAAAGAAAATAAATATCAAATTAAAATTATGTTATAATAAAGATGAGGTGTATAATATGAAAACAAAATTCTTAGATAGTTGTTACAAAGTATCAGCACTATCAACATGTATATTAAATAAAGAGCCAAATCCAGACTACTTATATGGTGCAACATCACAAGTACAAATTACTGATAATCTAACAGCTATAACCAAATACGAACCATTACTTTCTGATTATATTTCACCATATGATTATGAATTTCATGTATTTTCAATAGATTTTATAAGAAATGGTGAATTTCTTCATGGATTTGCTTATGAAAGAAAAATAAATAAAAAATTAAATGGTAGTCTTGCAAATCCAGAACTTCCATTAGAAGTAAAACTTAATACATTAAAAACTCTAAATCCTGGATTAAGAGGAAAATTTCAAAGTTTAACAACAACCTCTTTATTAACACCAGAAGAAGAAAAAGCACTTATTGCTAAAGGAACAGAACTACAAGAAGAAGCTGAAAGAAAACTTGAACTTGAAACTTGTTTGTCTGAAAGCAAACAACCCCAAGAAGAAAAATCACATCAAAAACAAAAAACATCATAAGATGTTTTTTTATTTACCAAAAGTATCAACACTAGTTTTATATTTCTTTTTTAATTTATCTACACTTCTAATTTCAACTATAAAGTCAGGTAAAGCATCTGGAGCAGAACTACCATCTTCTAATCTCATTCCCGGTTCTTTATCCCACTCTACTAAGTTAATTTCAACTTCATAAAACCCTTTTTCTAAATCTAATTCAATTACTTCATTTTCAAAAACAATATTATCAATCAATTCAATACCCGATAAATATGTTTTACCACTTGCTTCAAACAAGTAAGTACCAGAATTAGCCGAAACATATTTCTTTTCACGTTTATCTAGTTTTTCATTAATCTTAACTCTAAATTGAAACTCACCGTTTGTATGAACATGAATTGGAACAAACTTATTTAATTTAACATGTTTTTCAATATCTTCTAAATTATTAAAAGTATTTTCAAATTCTTCAATAGAAGTAATATTTTTAAAATGTTCATAATCCCATAATGTCCACATCCCACGATGTGTAAATAATGACTTATCCATAAATCCTCCTAATTAATTCTTTTATTTAAATATAATGCATAACAAATAGGAATAATTGTTAAACATAAAGGTGATACAACAGCAGTAAAACTATTATCAACTGCAAATACTGATAAAGCATTTACTACTGAATGTGTAATAATACATGGCCATAGACTCTTTCCTTTAACTAAAATAACTGCAAATAAATATCCAGTAGCTGTCGCATAGATAATTTGAATAAGTGTCGGAATAAAACTACTTCCATTTAATAAGTTAATTATATGACCAACACCAAATGTTAATGAGGTAACAATTATCGCACTTTTTAAATTATCTTTAGCCATCATTCTAAATAAGAAACCTCTAAAAATAATTTCTTCTAAAAAGCCTACAAATATCATTGAAATCATATAAAAAACTATTTCTAAAACAGAGTTTTCTATTCTTACTCCACCCCATAAATTTATAGACATTAAAATAATAAGTGGAATAAAATATAAAAACTTTTTTGGCTTAGGAAACTTAGTTAAACCAAAATAATTACCTAATTTAAAAATAATTATAAATAAAATAATTAATAAAGAAAGCCCAATATTAACAGCCATAGTTTGCCAATCATACATTCCAAATTTATTTAAAAATATTGAATTAACAACCAAGTAAATTACTATAAATAAAATACTAATTAAAGTCTCATTTTTCTTAAAAAATCCTTTCATATCACGCTACTCCTTAACTCTCTTTAATTCTTCTTCTGTAAATTCACGACATTCTCCTAGTTCTAAATCACTAGGTAAAAAGAAGTTCCCCATTCCAATTCTTTCTAGTTCTACTACTTTCGCTCCAAAACAGCCAAACATTCTTTTAATTTGATGATATCTTCCTTCAACTAAAGTAACAACACCAGTGTATTGACCTGTAATTTCTAATCCAGCTGATTTGCATTCTCCATCAATTAAATTAACTCCATCCTTAAAACCACTAACCATCTCTTCTGTCATTGGAATATCTATAGTTACATTATATGTCTTTTTAACATGTTTCTTTGGAGATAAAATATTATGAGCAAATTCTCCGTCATCAGTAATTAACATTAACCCCGTTGTATCTCGATCAAGTCTTCCAGCAGGAAATAAATCTCTATGACTATATTCTATTGGAACAAGTTCTAATACTGTAGGTAATTCCTTATCTTCTGTTGCTGAAACATAACCTTTAGGTTTATTAAGCATTAAATAAACCTTTTTCTTAACATTAATATTTTCACCATCTAAAGAAATAAGATCATTTATAGGATCAACCTTAATCTCAGATTTACTAACAACAACATCATTAACCATAATTCTCTTATTTCTCACAAGTTCTTTAACCTCTTTACGAGAATAACCAGTTTGATTACTTACAATTTTATCTAATCTTTCCATATAACACCTACTAATCAAATACTAAAATCATTATAACACAAATACCATATTAAATCTTTTAAAATAACAATCACTTATGCTATAATCAAATTAAATTTAGGAGGTTTATATGAGTATAGAAAATAAGAAAACATTAGACGTATATCAAGATACAGCACACCTATATCTTGAAAATACTATTGAACATGATCGTTTAGATCCAGAAAAAGCTAAAAAGAAACGCGAAGCATTAGATGAATTTATTAGAATAAGTTTTTCATCTCTACCAGAAAATGCCAAAGTATTTGAGATTGGTTCAGCTGATGGTGTAAATGCTAAATACATTGAAAGTTTAGGCTATGATGTAACCGCCAGTGACATAGCAGATGATTTTATAAAAGCTACAAGAAGTCAAGGTGTAAAAACAATTAAATTCAATGCTTTAGAAGATGATTTTGTAGAAAAATATTTTGCAATATTCTGCTGGCGAGTATTTGTACATTTCACAGAAGAAGATGCTAAAAAACTAATTTCCAAAGCATATCAAAATCTAGAAGAAAATGGAATTTTCGTATTTAATGCTATTAACCGCGAAGCCAAAGAAGTAGATAGTGAATGGGTAGACTTCCCTGGAGAATATCATATGGGCGTAGAACGTTATTACAACTATTTTACTCAAGATAAATTAGATGAAATTATTGGTCAAACACCATTCCAAATTCAATCATTCCATAAAGAAGGTGGAAAAGAGAAAAATAAATGGCTAGTATATGTTCTAAAAAAATAAAAGATTATCAAAACGATAATCTTTTTTCTTATATTTTATCAACTTTAATAAATTTATTTTTATCATAAGTAAATTTATCAGTATTAATTAAACTTGAAAGTTCTCTAGTTTCAATATATTCTTTAGTAACTTTAATAAGTAATTTACGTTTACTATTCTCAACTACAAACCAAATAGCTAAATCTTTAAACCATTCAATTATTGAAGAAACATCACTTACACCAATAGTAATAAAACTAAATACTTTTGTAAGAAAAGATCTTTCTCCATTCTCAACTTGAGTAAGTACATAAATATCATCATTACTATATCTTTCTTTTAAATAATTAACTGCATAATCATATCTATTACTATAATTATTTTTTTCTAACTCATATTTTTCTTTAAATATAGGATATTCTATTTCTTGTTCATCATCTAATAAGAAATCTACAGATACATTAAATAATTCTGCTAAAGCTTTTAAATTACTAACTTCAGGCATTCCCAACTCACTTTCCCATTTAGTAATAACTTGTCTTGAAACATTTAACTTTTCAGCTAGTTCCTCTTGTGTTAAATCAAATGACTTTCTATAAGATTTTAACTTTTCACTTAATTTCATTATAATTCCTCCCTTTCATGAGTAAATAATATAATAAAATACATTCTAATTCTAGCAACATCTATTAACATTTATGCTACTTATCGTAGCATTTAATTCTTTTCACCACTAATCGAAGTAAAACCCGGTCTATTTTCAAAAATCTTTTGAATAGCCTTATCTCGTTCCGTACTAATCTCTGCCTCATCATATTCAACCAACTCTAAATAACTTTCTAAATCATGAGTAAAACTATCATCATTTACTAATGACTCTAACGCTCTTAATTGCATAATATAAAATCCAAGTTCAAGTCTTCTTTTTCCTCCGGGTTTAAATTCATCTAAATCATGGGATACATGACTATCAAAATAATCATGATGTTCAGCTAAATAAGTTTTTTTATCGCACTTATAAACATCACTCATACCATATAAATTATAATATAATTTTCTATCAAAGCGCAACATCAATGAAGGATCATAAACATAGTCTCCAACTTCTACCCAACCATGTCCACCATGTCCTTCTCCACATCTATATTCTAACGCTTTATCATTACCTCTAACTAAAACTCCATCATCAAGTGCCAAAAACATATATAAACTTCTCTCATAGCAAGTACCAGAAGGAAACAAATGATCAGAATGTTTTATATACATAGAAACAGGTAAGCAAGAAACAATAGTTCCATCCATCTTTTCATAAATTTGATCATCAAATTCACAAATTCTTCCATCTCTAACACCCTTATTAAATAAAAGATCAAATCTTTTAAAAAATAGTTTTTTCTTTAAATTATCTAGCATATAATTCTCCTTTAAATATTTATTTCCGTAAATCAATTTCGTCTAGTATATCATAAATAATATAACCAATCAACAAATAAAAAAGAGCGTTTTTTCGCTCTATAAATTGTAATTTACTTTTTATATATTAATTTATTAATAGCCATACCTATCAATAATCCAAGTGCTGATATTACTAAATACCAAACAGAATGTATTAATGCCGATTCGTTATAATAAATCCATATGCTAGGTATAAATAATAACGCTACTAATATTGGATAACAATACTTAATCTTATTATTTGATATTGTTCCTAAAATTGCAGCTAATAATAAAGTAGCTAATATTATTAATAATACCATACCCATTGTATCAGTAGGACCTGCAAATACCGGAAATATATAAAACATAAATAATTGTAATAAAACTATAATAATTTCTTTTAAATATTTCTTCATAAATTTCTCCTAACAAACAAATTACTATTTTTCTTTCTGATTATATTATATCATAAGTTTCCGATTATTTTCCGTTTTGCTTCCGAAAAATTCCGATTCATTTCTGTACTTTTTTCTGATTTATTTTTATTAGTCATTACCGTTTTGTAAATATCACACATTCAAATCACTACAAAATCTAAAATAAACAAAAAAATCACTTCTATCAAACAGTGATTTTCCTTTATAAAACCTGACTTTCTAGACTATCTAGAGAGTTCAAGTTAAACTCTTATGGTGCCTTGAGGGTTTAGATACCGAACCCTATATAAATATATTTGCACCACTTCAGTACGAGCAATTATACTACATATATTCCTAAAAGTTAATATTTTTTTAACAAATAAATAACTAATTTTTGCAACAAATATTTTTCATCTATTTATGGAATTAATGTTTCTTTTAAACCATCTTCCATATTTATTTTTGTAGGTATAATGTATTTAGCATCTACTTTATGAGAAATTAAATTCGTTATAACTTTCATCGCTCTTGATCCATCAAACCATAATGGATTATCACTATTCTCTCTTATTTTATCTAAAGATGTGATTAAGGCATCTCTGTCATAATTATCGCTCATTTTTCTTGTAATCATATATTTTTGATTTTCACATTCATACAATGTATTTTTTTGCAAACCATATCTTGCATTGTTATACCAATACAAGTGATCTCCACCAGCTAAAATTAAAACATCTGCTTTTACATTTAGATTCCCAATCAAATCATCAACATGATTATAAACTTCATCAAAAGTACAAGTTGGGATATCATCCTTTAAACTACTAAATTTATTTGTAATATCAACAACTCCAAAATCATAATACTTTTTTTCTATAACTTTTCCATTATTAACAAAGATTAGTTCTATAGAACCACCGCCACCAATGAACACGCATAAATTGCCATCATATTTTATATTATTATAACATCCTAAGGCTGTATATTTTGCTTCATCTTCTTGTGACACTACTTCAATTTGTAAATTAAATTTTTCTTTCAAATTTTTATTAATTTCGTTTAACTCTTGATCAGTTATATTTCGAAATATACTGCAACCATAAATATTAACATTTTCAGTATATTCTAAAGCAAATTTGATAACATCATATAACTTATCTAAATCAGAAGATTGAATTTTATTTTCCTTTTTATAGTTTTTCTTAAATTCTATAGTCATATTATTTTCACTAATTAAATTATCATCATCAAAAATATGTGTCTTGGTATTGTTACTACCAATTTCAATTATCGCAATTTTTTTGGCCATATTACCCTCCATAATTTCTAAAATAATTATATCATTATTTTAGAATTTTTAACATACAAAAAGTCTCGGGATATTCGAGACTTACCATAAAAAAAGCAAAAAATCCCCACTTCTATACTGAAGTGGAGACACCTTTAACCGAACCATGAGGTTCAGATTGATTACTCATGGTGCCGAAAGTAAGAATTGAACTTACCGCTGATCCTTACCAAGGATCTGTTTTACCACTAAACTATATCGGCAACTGGTGTTCAGGAAGGGACTCGAACCCATACCATCTCCGTCGGAGGGAAATATTCTATCCAATTAAACTACCCGAACAAAAAAGGAAAGTTTATACTTCCTCACATGTTGTTCCCATCTTTCCAGCAAGTTCCAACCATAAAGAAAGTTTTGCTTTTCCACTTTTAACAATATTATCTTCTGCTCCTTCAATAGCTAGAAGTTCTTTCAAATCAATTTTATCATAATTAATTGTTATTGTATAAGTAACAGAATTACTATCCCTAACAATATTCTTATCATAATAATTTAAACCATCATAATTCTTTGCAATATTTTTATAAGCATTTTCATATAAATCTAAACTATCTTGATTATCACTTGTAACTTTTTGTATAGAAATTAGTTCTAAAATATTACCATTCTTATACTTAACACTATAATTTAAATCAACATCAATACCGTCACCAGCTTCAGCTTTAGTATTGCATTTTAACATTCCAGTTCCATTCTTATCAAACGAATCATCTACAATAGTTTGTTTAACTGTAGTTGTTCCCGTAACATCAGTATCACTACTTTCAGTTTTCTTTTCTTCACTGCAACCAGTACTTACTAAAATTAAACAAAAAACAATTAAAAATAAACTAATCTTTTTTAGTAGTATTTTCATCTTCTTCATCTTCCAATCCTTGAATATATCTAAATATTCTTTTTTGATTACGCAAAATAGCATCCATTTGATCATGTAATGATTCAAGTATTAATTCACTTTTCAAATCTGTACGATAATCATTTTGGTTTCTCAAACTATCCTTCGCAGCTTGTCTATTTTGACTCATCATAATAATAGGTGCTTGTAATGCTGAAATACAAGATAAAACCAAATTAAGTAAAATAAATGGATATGGATCAATAGATTTATCTCCTATTAAAATAATTGTATTTAAAATAACCCATCCAATTAAGAATACCATAAACCAAATAATGAATGCCCAACTACCACATACTTCACTTACTTTATCAGCAAACTTATCGCCTAAAGTCATCTTCGCTTCTTCTTGTTTATCAACATCAATCGCAATAGGTTGATCAATAAGTAAATCTAATAATTCTTCTTCATCTTGTGCATCTAATTCATTATTCTTTAAAAGCATCTTTACTATTTCTTTTTTAGTTTTTCTTTTTTCCATACACTTCACCTTCTCCTCTATCATATCATTATATTTATAATAATACAAACTCACTTATATATTTATACATTTCTCTTTGAATTTCTTCATCAGTTGTCCCTAAAAATCCATGACTAGCAAATTTAATATTATAAGAAACACTACCCTCATTATTTTTACAAACGATTTCTTTTAAAGTTTCACCATCATCTTTAAATATATCCATATCCCCTGTAAGTATTAAACACTTAGGAAAATCTTTAAAATAAACAAGTTCAAATAATGAACAACTATTTTCATTTTCCTTAGGTAAATATTTTTTTAAAAAACTATTTACCTTTTTATCTAAATTAAAATTAATACTCATTAAAGACTCATTCCATTTATACTCATTATAATCATCTCTGACAACAGGATAAACAAATATTACTTTCGAAATCAAACAACCTTTACTAATTAGTTTGGTAATAGAGCTTCCTAATATTTTACACCCTACAGAATCACTCATTAAACTAATATTTTCTAATTTTATACCAATACTATTTAATTCATCATATAAATATTTAATAATTTTACTAACTTTATTAACTACTGTAGGATACTTAATTGTACTATCAAAATAATCAATAGCAATCACAACACTATTAGTCTCTTTAGCCATATTCTTACATATCTCTGAATATTTACCAAAGCATCCACTTACCTTACCATCACTCGGTACAAATATAATAACCGAATTAATATTAGATATTTTAGTTGGATAAAATACTAATACTGGTAATAATTTTTCATCAAATACTACCTTATAATTTGAAATATTCTTTTTAGATATTGTTGGATGTAATATCTCATAGACCGTTCTATATAATTTATACTTTTCTACTTCTCCGAAATTATCCCCTATAATTTTTTTCATAAGTCTCACCATTCTTATAATAACATAAAAAGAAAGTCCGAAAAAATCGAACTTTCTTAACTTTACACTATTTAACTTTATTTTTCAGAGTTTTCCTTCATAAGTTTAATTATTTCTTTTCTAAGTTCAGCATTTGCTTTTTCCAAGTCTTCATTAGCCTTAATTGGTTTACCAATTCTAACAATAAGATTCTTACTTCTAAATTTATAATCTCCAGAAATACCAAACGGTACTAAATAAGCATTTGTCTTTTTAGCCATTGATACAGCCCCAAACTTAAATGGTAGTAAAATACGATCATCAAACTCTTTCTTAGTTATAACTTTCTTTTCTACTAATTTTTCTAAGAATCCTTGAACATCATAAATATTATTAATAAATTCTTTTTTAGTAATTTTTTTATCATTCATTAATTCTTCTAAATAATTAACATAAGAAGCCTTTTGTTTTTTCATCTTCTTAATAAACTTTTTATAATCTGGATATTTATCTTTACAAATTTCATATATTTCATTCATTCTTTGTTCTTTTAAACCATTTCTAGTACCTTCTGGGAATAGACCTAAAGCCAAGTCATTTTCAAGAACTTCCATTGCTTTCCCAGTTGCATTAGTATCTTTAATACTTCTATCAACTGGAATACAACCTGCTAATTTAAAGAACCAAGCAACTTTCTTATTATCAAAATATTCTTTTTTAGCCATATAATGAACTGGTCTTTTAGTACATAAAATTGGTAAACATTGATCCATTATATGAATATGATTACCTACTACTAATATTGGACCATCAGTAGGAATATTTTCTCCTCCAACAAACTTAGGATTATAGTAAAGTTTAAATAATCCGCCTAATACTACTTTAAAGATCTTAAATCCTAACATATTTTCTTTATTTTTTGCCATTCTTCTTACCTCTTTTCTTAGTAACCTTCTTCTCCCCAGTAATCAAAAAGTAATCTTCTAACTTCTCACTAACTGCATCCATAAGTTTCTCATTTTCAAGTTCTAAGTCTTGACTAACTTTTCTAGGTTTCAAAAATTCTATAGTAATACCTCTTTTAAATAACTTATATTTACCAGTTATAACAAACGGTATTAAATCTGCATTAGTTTCCTTACACATTTTAACTGCCCCAAATTTAAAAGGCATTATAATGTCATCAGTTCTATTAATAGTACCTTCTGGAAATATCCCAATACAATTTCCATTATTTAAATATTCATAAGCTTTAATAAGCGCATCTTTATCATGAATTTTTCTATTAACAGGAATACATCCCATCGCTTTAACAACGATCCAACCTTTTCCATGCCAAAGTTCTTCCTTTGCTAAAAAATGCACTTGGTTGCGAGGCGCAACTGAAACTAACATAACTGAGTCTAACCATTTTGTATGGTTACCAGCTAAAACATAGGGACCATTTTTTGGAATATTTTCTTTACCAATAACTTTTGGTCTAAATAATATATAAAATAACGCTTTAACAATAGGTTTAACAATCGTATAACCCCATGCATTCATATTTTTCTTTTTCATTTTAATCACCATATATTAATTATAATATAAAATCAAATTTAAGTAAAACAAAAGTACTTTATCAACTGATAAAGCACTAATATTATTTATACAAATCAATGTATTCTTTATACTTTCTACCTTTTTCTTCAAAGTTTTTAAAAGCTTCATAACTAGCAGCTGCCGGTGAAAGTAAACAACTTCTATTCTTTTTTGTTACTTCATAAGCTTTTTTTACTGCTTCTTCTAATGTTTCTACTTTATAAACATTATGCTTACTATTATCTAATAATTCGCTTAATTTATATCCAGTTGTCGGCATACAAATAAAATTACTTATACTACTTTCATTTAAATATTTAACGAAATCACCATAATCAATACCACGATCTTGTCCTCCAAAGATAAGTGTATCTAAATCATTAATTGTACTACATGCAAGTATTGTTGCTTCTGGAATAGTCGCAATTGTATCATTAAAGAATGTAATATCCTTAAATACCCCAACTCTTTCCATTCTATGTTCAAGTCCATAAAAACTTTCAATATCACTTATGGCTTTAAAAACATCAAGTCCTAAAATATCAATAACCTTTAAAGCCATCATAATATTTTTTAAATTATGATCACCTAAAATATTTCTCTTAATATCATTTTTATTAACCAATTCTTTATTATCTAGAAAAATCATTTCTCCATCTAAATAACAATCAGCATTACTTTCTAAACTAACATTAAATAATTTACTTTTAATAGACATTTCCTTAAGTTTTCGATTAATTGTTTTATTATCTTTATCATATATTCCAAAATCACTTTCATTTTGATATAAAAACATGTTCATCTTCGCATTTTCATATCTTTCAAGAGTACCGATTGTATCTAAATGATCTTGATATATATTTACAATAACTCCAATATGTGGTGATACATCAACAAATTCTAATTGATTACAAGACGTTTCCATCACAATAATTGTATCTTCTGTATAATTATCAACTTCATCAAAAACTGGAACTCCAATATTTCCTACTAATACTGTTTTTTTATCTTGGCATTTAATTAAATGATGAATTAAAGATGAAGTTGTACTTTTCCCTTTACTACCGGTAACCGCAATAGTTCTATCTCTAACTTCTTCTAATACCATTTCTATTTGTGAAGTTATTTTCTTACTTAAACCATCACGATCAAGTTCTTTAAAAGAAACTCCAGGTGATTTAAATATTAAATCAAATCTTTCTAAATTATCTAAATAATTATCACCATAAACTACATCTATATTTTTATCATTATTTAATTCATCAAGCATTTCATATGCATTAACTTTATCAATAATTGTAAGTTTAATATCTTTTAATTTCGATCTAATAAATTTATAAGTAGATTTACCTTCTTTACCAAAACCAACTATCGCAATATTACTATACTTACTAATTTTATCAAGAATTCTATTTTTCATAATTAAGTACATTCTCCTTTAATATTTCTAAATATTCTGAAATAACGTTATGCATCGAATCCATTTCATTTAAATCAATATTTTCATCTCTCATATATTTTTCTTTATAAAGATTTAATAAATATGGAAGTTTCCCTTCATATTTAGAAATTATTCTATTTAAAGCATAAACTACTTCTGAAATTGATCCAACACATTCAAACGGTTTAGTTTCACCTTCACCAATCAATTCAATAAAGTCTTTTTCTAAACTAACTTCCTCAAATAAATCTTTAGAAAACATTTCAACCATTTCATTCTTTGGTAAGAAAGCTGCTAACATAATATAAACAAATAAACATTTAGGACAACTACAACACCATTCCCAAGTACTTCCTTTACTTCCTAAATTACAACTTTTAAATACTTTATGATACTTAGTATATTTAGAAAATAACATTGCAATTTGAATTTCTTTTAATGGTCTTAACATACTAAAATACATTATATCTATTCCATAATTCTTCATAGTAAATTCATGAAAATCTTTTTCAAATTCATATGACTTAGAATATTGATGATTAATCTTTGTCCCAATAACAGTTGCTTCATTCGCACTATTTTCATTTGATAAAACAATATATTTTTTATTAGTTAAATATGCCATTAAATATGAAATAAATGCTACTATACTACTAAATGGTGTATGACCATTTAAGAAACCTTGACTATTTAAATCAAGTAAGTTTTTATCAATAACACGCTTTATTTTAACAACATCACTATCATTGTATTCAGCAACATAACAGCATTCAATATTAGCACCCTTAGGATTAATAATAAAACACATATTATCATCTTTATATTCCTTTAATAATTCAAGGGTTACTACAGAATCCTTTCCTCCCCCTACAGGAATTAAATTACCATATCCTTGATAAAAAACATCTTTAAGAATAATTTCTTCACCTTTAATATCAAAATCAAATAAATCATCTTCACTTATTTCAATATTATTTTTATATAAGAATTCACCTAGTCCATTATAAAATAATTTCTTAAACCAACTCATATCATAATCACTTAAATAACCTGCTTCAATAACAACTTTCTTTGGACAACAACATTTATAATAACTAATTAATTCAATCATCCCAATATGAAAAATAATCTTCTTCATTAATTCATCATTAACAAAACTATTTTTTATTAAATCTTTTGAAAAAGAAATAGTTGGTTTAAATATAGTTAAACCAGGTATTTCAAAAACAAATGTAATAACTAAATCATTATCAACTTCATCTATTAAAAACTCTCTATAAATAATTTCTTTATATTTTTCTCTTAATTCTAAAAATTTTGTATTCATAAAAATACACCTCACATATCAATTATACCACTGATACACAATATCTATTAACTATTTTACAACACCATATGTAAACCAACAAAAAATTAGACACAAAGTCTAATTTTTATTTTCACTATCATTTTTCTTTGTATAAACTCTACCCTTTTCTCTAGAATAAACATCTTTATCTCCATCTTGATAGTAACTAATAGCTTTCATTACATCACTATCTTCAGCGTAAGAGCACTTCATAAGTTCTTTTTCTTCATCTGATAATCGAAATCCTTGAACAAATCTAACCATTCTATAACCAGGAACAGATAAATACATATTTATAATATCTTCTCTAGTTAATACTCTAAGAACTTCAATTTCCGTAGCAGCATACATATCATAATACCCATAATATTCATCACTATATTCAACGATATCTCCGCTACCAACAACTTCAGCAAACAAAACTTCTCCATCCATTGCATCAAAGTATCTTAATGTATCTTCAAGTCTTTCGCAAAAATGAAATCCATTACCATGATTACCAAATACAGCATGTCCATTAACTGAATACTTCTTTCCCTCTTCAAAAGGAATTCCATATCTATTAGTTAAATCTGCATTAAATGCTTTATAACCTCTAATTGTATTTTCCATGCTGCATCATCCTATCTATTTTAAAAACTTGTCATTAATTTTTTGAATAAAATTATAATCTTTCATTCTAATAACTTGAACAGTTTTATTAATCACTGTTTCAATAGAACTTACTCCTTCATAAAAGTTATTATCCCCATCTACAGTTACAATTATATTACCATTATTTCTCTTAGGAATTAATGTAATTGGCATATTATCAGGAACAATAACTGAATTAGTTAAACTTCTATAAGCTTTACTATTTAAAGGAGCTACAGGAGTAATTTGTAACGTATGAAATGTATTAAATACAATACTTCCTCCAAAACTTAAATTATATGCAGTTGAGCCAAATGATGTAGAAACTAATAAACCATCTCCTACAAAATCTTCTAAAAGTCCACCATCAACATAAACTTCTAATTCTGTAGTATTTAAAGCTTCGTCTCTAACTACAATTTCATTAATTGAACATTTTTTTATTACATCTTTTTTAGTATGAATAGTTACTTCTTGTATTCCAATATTTTCTAGTTTAAAATCCCCTGACTTTAAAACATCAATAAAATCATCAATTTCATTAACATTTACTTCTTGTGCAAATCCTAAAGTACCAGCATTAATACCAACATAACAGCATTTACTATTAAAGTTAGCATTCTTTACCATTCGTAGGAAAGATCCATCTCCCCCTATTGCTATAGCAAGATCATATCCTTCATCAACTATAACAAACTTATTCTTTTCCAACTTTTCTTTAACTTCTCTTGCAACTTTATTACTTCTTAAATTATCATTTATAAATAATTTAACTTTTTTTATTTTCATTAGTTCTTCTTATACTTGAACAAGTAAGATGGTCTGTGTCCTCCACCAGTTCTCATCTTATTTGTTTTTTCTACCTTATCCGCAATAATTCTACGAAAAGCTGGATCAAGTAATTTCTTATTTAAAATTACTTCATATACCTGTTGTAATTCACCTAATGTGAAATACTCAGGCATCATATTAAATACTATATCAGTATAATTAACCTTATTTCTAATTCTTTCTAATCCAGAAAGAATAACTTTAGCATGATCAAAAGCTAATTTATCATTTTCAACTACTTCAAAATCATATCTATCAGTAGTTTTTTCTCTTAATACTTTCTTAATAGAGAATCTAATTACTTCTTCACCATTGTCTAAAGTAATTTCAACTATATCATCTTTTTCTTCAATTAGAGTTACATCAAACCAAGAAGCGTGCTCTACTTTTTGAGTTAATTTATTCTTATCAATTAATGCAACATAAGAAGTAGAAACAACTCTCATTCTTGGATCTCTATCTAAACTATCAAATGTATATAATTGTTCTAAATAAATATCCTCTAAGTTTGTTTCTCTTTTCATAACTCTCTTAGCACATTCTTCTAAAGTTTCATTCTTTGCATCCAAAAAACCTCCAGGAACACACCATTTACCCTTAAAAGGATAATCATCTCTTTTTGCTAACAAAATACTCATCATCTTAGTACTTGTTTTACGATAATTTGTTTGTTCTTGATCAGATACACTTAATAATAATATATCTGCTGTCATACTAAGTTTTTCAAATATACTTGAGTCATAATTTTTTAAAAATTCTTCTTCACTTTTAAATTCAGACATACTAACACCTCATATTCATAATCTGATTATAACATAAAATTTATAATAAAAAAACTATTTTAGGATATCTTCCATCATTTCAATTATTTTATTAATAACTAGCTCTTTGTTTTCTGCACGACTACCTAAAGTAGCTTCAATTTTCTCATTATAAAACTTGTTATTTTCTTTTTCATAAATACTAATAAATACAACATTATCTTCTCCATATGGATTATTAATATCTACTCTATTTAATTTACCAGTAATTCCAATACCATAATCACTACCAGCAAATAAACTAATATTTTTACTCATTTCATCACTACATTCTCTACTATAAACACTATATTTATCAATTACTTCACTAGAAACCCCCATCTTCATTTTATATTCATTTGAATAAGTAACTGCACTATATTTTAATATTTCACTAGCACCTTCTATATTAGTAATTGCATTACTAACTCCTCCACCAGTACATGACTCCATTGTCGCAACAGTTTTCTTTTTTTCAATTAACTTTTCAACTAACTTTCTCATTATTTTTTCTCCTTCATATAATCTTTTCTCTTACTTAATAAGTCTACCATATAATCTTTCATAAATGGTTTAACTTCTTCTTCTAATTTTTTATCTACACCATAATACGCTTCACTAATAGAACCTACAATACAAGCAATTGTATCACTATCTCCTCCTATTGAAAGTGCTTTTCTTATTGAATCTTCAAATCCATTTGATTCAAAAAATACAAATAATGCTTGTGGCACAGCCACACTACTTTTACTAGAAAAAACATTATTTCTTTGTAAATCTTCTAAATCATAATTAAGTCCATAATAATTATCAGTTATATACTTATAAACTTTATCTTTAGAGTATCCTGTTCTAAGAAGATAAATTGCAGTTGCAACAGCTTCTGCTCCTTTAATTGCTTCTTCATGATTATGCGATGGAATTGTTGCAAGTCTTGCTTGTTTTTTTACTTCATCTAATGAATCAAATAAATAACCAACTGCACTAATTCTCATGGCAGCTCCATTGCCATAACTTTCTCCTTGAAAATCACCTTCTAACCATTTAACAAAGCCACTTCCAAATCTACTTCTTCCATAGACATCAAGTCCTTCATTTACCTCTCTTAATCCATATTCACGTAAATATTTTTCATAATTACAATTACCATTTACAATAGCATCATAAATAGCCATTGTTAAAATAGAATCATCTGTGCAAGAACACTCTTTTGTAAATAAAGGTGTATTCTTATCCAAAATTTTTATCCTATCTTCATAACTTCTATGCCCTTTACTTCTATCATATATTTCTAATACTTCAATATATGAACCAGCGACATCACCAATAATTGCTCCTAACATAATTCACCTCTATTCATAAAGTTTATTATCTAAGATATATTCATAAACTTCTTTATCTAATAATTCAAATACACCTTCACCACTTTTAATTTTATTTCTAATCTCCGTAGAAGATAAACTATCAGGTTCAACATCACTCACAATAATATTATCTTTATATTTCGAAAACCTTTTCAAGATCTCTTCAATATCATCGGTATATCTTTTAATGACTAAAAACTTATAATTTTCAAGTAAGTAAATTCCATTTTTCCATTCATCTACATAACTTAAATTATCTGCCCCACAAACAAAATATATTTCATCATTAGGATAAATTTCTTGAAAATATTTTAACGTATCACATGTATAAATAACTTCATCCTTAAGTTCATAATCACTTACATCAAGTTTATCATTATCTTTAATCATCATCTCTAACATCTTAAATCTATGATGATCAGCCACTAAATTATTTTTATATTTGTATTTGCTTCCTGTAGGTACATAAATAATTTTATCTACATAATTTTTATTTAGTAATTCTAATCCCATATTAAGATGCATTTTATGCGGAGGATTAAAACTACCTCCTAAAATACCAATTCTCATTATCCCAACTTCTTTCTAATTTTATCAATAATTTGTTTCTTCCCATTCCATAGGCTTTCTATATCGCCTTTCTTATTTATTGTATCAATAATTATAGCTAAATACCTAGAACAATCTACATCAACATACCAATTATTATTCTTTATCTCATCTGGTACATAAGACAAATTAGTTGAATATAGCTTATTAAATAATCCTTTATCATATGCACCAACAAACTTATCAATACCTTCGGTAAATAGTGCAAATGTTGCAATTAAATAAATATTTCTAGCACCTTTTTCTCTTAAATGTTCACATACTTCAATCATAGAACCACCTGAAGCAATCATATCATCAACTACTAAAACATCTTTATTTTTAACATCGGCACCCATATACATATGCTCTACTATTGGATTTTTTCCATTAACAACTTTTGATAGATCACGTCTTTTATAAAATACACCAACATCACAACTTAACATATCTGCATAATATCTAGCTCGTTCCATTGCTCCCATATCTGGACTAATAACAAGTAAATCTTTAACATCTTCTTTTTGAATTAATTCTTCTAAAATTGTATGTGTTGGATAAAAATTTTCAAAAGGAAGTCTTGGAATTGCATTACATATACTTGGATCATGAGCATCAAATGTAATTATATTATCAACACCAATTCTTTCTAATTCTTGTAAACTAATAGCACAATCTAATGATTCATTTCCTCTTCTTTTATGTTGTCTTGATTGATATAAAAGTGGCATTACAACATTAATTTTTTAAGCATGACCGCTTGTAGCAGCAATAACTCTTTTAATATCTTCAAAATGTTCATCAGGTGACATAAAATGTTCTCTTCCATGCATCATATAACTTATTCCATAATTACCTACATCACTAATTATATATAAATCATCTCCATTAACATTTCTTTCGATAGAAACCTTACCTTCACCATTACTAAAACGATCACTTTTCATCTTCACTATATAACTTTTTTCAGTTTTATTTATATCTTGAAGATGTTTATCAACCATCATTCCTAACCCACTAATATTATTCATAACTACTAATTTTAACTTACTCATACTTATTCCTCCATATATTCTTATTAACACATTATTAATAACATAATCTATAAAAAATACAAATTAATTTCATTTGTTACTAACATTATATTAAAAACACATTAATTTGTCAACTATTTAATAAAAAAAGATGCATTTTGCATCTTTAGTTTACTACTTTTCCATTCATATAAATCAAAAATACAGCTCCATCATTAAAGCCAACAGTCATTGCTTTATAAAGTCTTATATTAATAGCGCGGTCATTTTCAATTAAATATTTTTTTATTGCCTTAATAACAATTTCTTGAACCTCTTCCCAACAAGCATCATATTCAAATTCAAACGTCTTTCTTCCCTCAAGACAAGCATTATTTTTAGTCCACATACTATTTTTATCATCAAACTTGTCACACCAAACAAAATCTATCTTCCACTTTCTCTCCCCTAAATCATGTAAGTCAAAATTAGCAGCTATAATTTCATTTGGAATTTTTTTTCTAAAACATTCTGCTAACCAGCGATGAATATCTTGCGTAAGACTTTCTTCAGTAACATCTGTAACATAACGTTTAATTAAAAAAAGACATACCCAAGGAAATAAAATTACTACAAAACCTAATACAATATAATTAAGTCCTAATAAAATGCTTCCTCCAACTAATGTTGGCAAAATTAAAATACCTAATATATTAACTATTTTTGTTTTTAATCCAACTATTTTGCCACTTGGTTTTTTAGGCATTCTCTCATCCCATAATTTGCATAATTCACTTTCATATTCATAATATAAATTACTTAGTTTTTTATGAGAAGTTTGTAAAGAATAAAAATTATATGTCACCCATAACACAACAATAGCGCCAATCACAATAAATGGGCTACCAAGTAACCATGGATTAGTAATATCATACATAAATACCATTGCCATCATTATACAAAAGGCAATCATAGCTAACAAAATTAAAATAATCCATAAAACAGTTGGTACTTTAAAAGCCCTTGCTTGAATTATTGACCATTTTTTAATATCAAAAAAGTATTTCATTCTAATATCATATTGTTTAGCCCATTTTTCAAGAACTTTCTTATCCATCTTCTTAAAATCTCTACCAATAAGCATTTGTTGTGTACTTAAATTTAATAAAACCAAATCAGAACACGATGCAATATACATAGCAAATAAATAAATCAATCTAATTTCATCACTAGACTCAGCATCAATAGAAAGTTCATGATCACATTTTATATATACATTCTCAATTAAATCTTCGTTATCGTATTCATTACCAATAACCATCTTTTTATCTTCTTCATCTAACGCACGAACATCATAAATAGAAACGCTACATTTTCTTCCCTCATCATAGATCTTAATACCTATACCATTAGAATCCATCTTAACAGACATTTTAACGCTACAATTATATTTATTACAAAATTTAGTAATTCCTTTTAAATCAATCTTCTTAAAGTCAACAACATAAAATCTAAACCTCATAAATACCTCCGTAGTAAAATATATTATATCAGAAAAATAAAATATCAAACAAAAAAGATGCTATTATTTAGCATCTTTTTTATATCTACCATTTTCTAAGTCACTTCTAACTTTTTTAAATTCTTTTGGCTTATGAGTAACTAAACTTTCATTTTCTTTTCCATGAACTCTTAACACTAATGGAACGCCTCCAATATATGGCCAAAGTTCTCTTGGTAATGGATAAGTAATTACCTCAGTAGCAGTTCCAAGTTGCATTAATAAATCCATTGTAGAATGTAATCCAGTCCAATGTCTTCCATGTTTATCAAAACATAAAGTAACAAAAGATGGCCCAGAATCAATATCTGGAAGTTCATCAATCATCGCAATAATATCATTTTTTCTTTTAGCTAATCTCTCAGCATTAAACACTGCATTACTACGAACCCCTTCACCAATAGTAAAATCAGCACTTGGTTCACCATTAACTAATTCATCCTCTTTAAATAAACATTCACGATAAATCTTATGAACTTTATCACTTGTTAAAACAGCTTCTTCCTCTTCATTCATACTAATTGTAACAATATTTGCATCATCAATAGTACCACCAAATATTTCAGCTAATCCATCTCTTAATTGCTCATCACTCATTGGAATAGAAGGTTCCGGATTATTATAAGTTCTAACAACTTCTTCAATAAATGTACTTTCTAAAAATTCTTCTATATCTTTAAATTCTTTAGAAGAAGCAAGTTCTTTAATTTGTTTTCTAAATCCACTTAAATCACCACGCATAGCTCTAACTAAATCTTGTGAAGCACTTTCTCTTGCCCAAGCAATTAAAGCAGCATTTTTAACAAATTCAATATCTGTATCTAATAATTCTTTAAACTTTTCCATTTCCGGAAAAGAAAGTGGTAATTTTCCATAATAATGCCACCAATGAAATAATATTTCCATTTGTTCATCATTTGTATACTCACTAAATTTTTTTATTTCTAATTTTTCTCTTGCCATAACTATTTTTTAACCTTTCTTTTAGCAGTAGCATCTACACTAATTTGTTTAAATTTCTTTTCATCATATTGAATAGATATTCTTTTAACAGTTCTACCACTAGCTTCAACCATAGTTGTAATTGCATTTTCAACCTCTTGTTCACTTAACTGAACTTCAATTGGGTGAACTTCACCTTCGCTCTCCATAGTTCCTTTAAGTCTAAAAGATATTGTTGGAAATTCATGTGGAACTAAACTTCTTCCAATAGGAACTTTTCTAACACCACATGTAATTTCTAGTTCCCCATCAATATCCTCATAAGTTTTGAAATAATTTTCTACTATATTTTTTGTTAAAGATTCATTATAAATAAGTTTCATAAATACCCCCTCAAATAGTGTCCATATTATACCATAAAACCTATCAAAAGTCAAAAAAAGGAGAATTATTCATTCTCCTTTTAATCTAATTCTTCTACCTCTTTTAACCAAATACTATAACTAGCATCACTAGGCATTCTTAAATCTCCTCTAGGAGAAAGACCAATTGTACCAACTTTAACACCATCAGGTACACAATTTCTCTTAAATTGTTGAGTAAAGAATCTCTTAACAAAAACTTTTAACCATTTCTTTAAAGTTTCATTATCAAATTTACCTTTAAAAGTTTCTTGTGCTAAGAAATAGATCTTTTTAGGAGAAGCACCATATTTTAAGAAATGATATAAGAAGAAGTCATGTAAAACATATGGTCCAATACTAGATTCTGTTTGTTGTAAGATATTACCAGCTTTATCAGGAGGTAATAATTCTGGAGAAATTGGCGTATCTAAAATATCTTTTAATACTTTTTTCTTATCTTCCTCACTATTATCTGCAACATAATCAACTAAATATCTAACTAATGTTTTGGGAATTGCACCATTAACACTATACATACTCATATGATCTCCATTATAAGTACACCATCCTAGTGCAAGTTCTGATAAATCACCTGTTCCAATAACAAAACCATTCATCATATTACCAATATCCATTAAAATTTGAGTTCTTTCTCTTGCTTGTAAATTTTCATACGCAACGCTACGATCATTTTCATCTAAACCAATATCTTTCATATGTTGAATAGCAGCATCTTTAATACTAACTTCCTTTAATGTAGCACCATATGCTTTAACAAAACTACATGCATTATTATAAGTTCTACCAGTAGTACCAAATCCAGGCATTGTAACACCAATAATATCTTTATTATCAAGACCTAACATTTTATAAGCCTCTGCTACAACTAAGAAAGCCAAAGTAGAATCAAGTCCTCCAGAAATTCCAAGTACACATTTTGGATAATTTAATTGAGTTAATCTTCTAGCAAGACCAGCAGCTTGAATTCTAAAAATTTCTTCGCATCTTTCTGCTCTTTCTTCATCATTTTTAGGAACAAATGGATATTCTTTATATTCTCTATTAAAGTTCTTTGTATCACTAACTTCAACTTCAATAACTTCATATAAATTCATTGAAGCATTAACTGTATAATTATTATTTCTCATACGTAAGTTAGTTAATTTATCAACATCAACATCTGCAAAAATTAAATTACTATTAAAATCAAATTTCTTATTTTGAGCTAACTTATGACCATCTTCATAAATCATTGCATCACCACTAAATACTAAGTCAGAACTTGATTCACCAATACCACTTGATGTATAAACATAAGCACTTACTGTTTTAATTGAATGATTTTTTACAAGTTCATCTCTATATTTACTTCTACCAACAATTTCATTACTACTTGCTAAATTAAAAATAATATTAGCACCATTAGCAGCATGAACTGTACTAATAGGATTCGCATCCTCTAAATCTTCTGCAATCTCAATTGCAAAAGTAATATTTTTATTATCAATATCTCTAAAAATAATAGTTGGTGATATAGAAACAATTTGTCCTAATAATAGAACTTCATCACTAACTAATTTAGAACTATTACTAAACCATCTTGCTTCCTCTGTATAATTAACAATATTAGTCTTAGGAACAATACCTAAAATATTTCCTTTTTGAATAACAACAGCTACATTAAATAATCCATTATCAATTCTAAGTGGCATTCCAATAATAGATATAATATCTAAATCTTTTGTTTCATCTAAAACTATTTTTAATCCATTAATAGAATCATTTAATAATTTTTCTTGAAAAAACAAATCCCCACAAGTATAACCACTAAGTGCAAGTTGTGGTGTTGAAACAACTGCCACACCATTATCATTAGCTTCCTTAATCATCTTAGCAAGTTCTACCGCATTATTAATTGGATCAGCTAACACTAATTTATTAACAATGCTTCCAACTCTTACAAATCCAAACTTTTTCATAAATTCATCTCCTAAAAATTATTTTACCTTACTTTTTTAAATATTGTCTACCTCTTTCAATCGCAAGTTGCGACTGACAATCATTAATATATCCCATATCTACAAGTTCAAGCATCTCATCAACACTACATTCAAAATATCTAATAAACTCATCTCCATCAAGATGTTGTTTTCCTTCTCTCCTACATCCTTCAGCTAAAAATGCTTTGTTATAAGCCGCTGAACAACCTTGATCTTGATAAAACGCTCCTAAAAATCTTAAATTTTCTGGTATATATCCTGTTTCTTCATAAAGTTCTCTATATGCTGCTCTAGCATGAGTTTCACCTTCATCAACATAACCTGCTGGAAGTTCTATACCAACTCCATTTTTAGTAAAAACTCTAGGTTGTACAACAAGTAATGTATTTCCATCAACAGTTACTGGAAGGATGATAGCAGCACTACCATCTCTTCCATTTTTTACTAATTTCTCTCTTATAAATGTCTTACCATTATTTAATTCAATATGATATCTTTCACTAGTTAAAAATCTACCATGAGCATCAAGTAATTCACATCTCTTAACTCTAAGTTCATCTATATAACTATGTAATTCATCCAACTTTTCTTTTCTCATTATTTCTTCACCTTCACAGCTGGCTTTTCAGCTTGAGCCTTACCACCATGTAGGGCAATTAAATCACTCTTAAGTTGTCTTAACTTATCAGTTAAATCTACATAGTATTCATGAGGCATATTGATTCTTGTAACCTCAGGATATAGTGTTTCAAATTCCTCTTGGCAATAAGCTTGTTTTTCTTGAATTGTAGGTTCTTGATATACTAGTTCTCCACCTTGGAATACCGGAACTTGTAATTCACGAACATCATAATTTTCTAATTCTGTTTTCTTCCAAGTTTCTGTTGGATGAACTAAAGTAAATTTATCAGTTGCAATTTTTTCTTCTGCTAAAGCAATTACATCACCTAAAGCATAGCCTGTATCTTTATCATAGAAACGATATACTTTTTTATATCCAGGATTAATAGTTTTAACACTATCATTACTTACTTTAATTCTTGGTTCTGCTTCGCCATCTTTTTCTACTGCTACTAATTTATAAACTCCACCAACTCTTTCTTTTGGAGCTGCAATATTATCTCCAGCACCAATACTATCAATTACTGCACCTTGGTTTAGCAAATCACGAATTGTATGTTCGCTTAATCCATTAGATAAGCAAATTGTTGCATCAGGATATCCTGCTTCATCTAACATTTTTCTTGCTTCTTTAGATAAATAAGCTAAGTCACCACTATCAATTCTAATACCCTTAAATTTATATCCATTTGGTTTTAAATATTCATCTGCTACTCTAATAGCATTTGGAATACCACTTCTTAAAGTGTCATATGTATCTACTAAGAAAATACAATTTTCTGGATTACTCTTTGCATATCCTAAGAATGCATCATATTCACTGTCAGCTTCAGTTACTAAAGAATGAGCCATTGTACCAAGTACTGGAATCTTATGTTTCATACCAGCATATGTATTAGATGTTCCTGAGCATCCTCCAATATAAGCACATTTACTTGCTTCAATTGCAGAATCAATTCCACGAGCACGTCTAGCACCAAACTCCATTACTGGAATTCCTTTAGCTTCACTTGTAATTCTTTTAGCAGCAGTTGTAACTAAACTACCATGATTAAAGTTTGTTAGTAATGCAGTTTCAATTAATTGAGCAGTTACTGCATCAGCTTTTACTGTAAGAACAGGTTCATTCGGAAATACCATTGTACCATCTGGTACTGCATAAATATCTCCTTCAAATTTTAAATTAGCTAAATAATCTAAGAATTCATCACTAAATTTTCCTAAACTTCTAAGGTATTCAATTTCTTCTTCTCCAAATTTAAAATTTTGAATATATTTAATAGTTTCATCTAATCCACCACTTACTGTATATCCTCCATCAAAAGGATTCTTTCTGAAGAATACATCGAAGTAAACTTGTTCATCTTTCTTCCCTTCATTAAAGTAAGTTTGAGCCATTGTTAACTCATAAAAATCAGTCATTAAAGTTTTATTTTCCATATTTCATTTCTCCTCTTATTTACACTTTATTAATAACATATATTTAAAAAAATAACCTATCTCTTTTTTACTAATTGAATCCCTTGTTGTTCCATTAGTAAATTTGCTGCTTCAACATAATTTTGTCTAGCTTCTTGTGCATATGTAGCAACAGCATCTGTATGTACTCTTAGATCTACATTTCTATTATTTTGATCTAAGTAATTCGCAAGACCCATAGTTCCATTAAAATCACATATATCAGTACAGCATCCAACCACATCTACTCTTTCCAAATTTGTAAGTCCTGCAATTAGTTCTCTAAACTTAGGTGCTTCCATATAGCTTGTAGAATTCTTTTCAATTGAAATTGTATCTTCATCATTTTCAAATGGTAATAATTCATCAACTAAGTTAGCTTCATTTGTTCCTCTAACACAATGTTTAGTTCCACCAAATCTTTTAAATTCAACTGCATCCTCATCATGAGTATCTTTTATAAATACAATTAAGTCTCCTCTTGCTTTAGCTTCTTTAATTAATTCAATTTGTCTTGGAATTACATCAGCTATTTTCTCATCATGTAAAACTCCTTCTCTAACAAACCCATTTACCATATCAACAACAATTAGCATCCCTTTATAAACTTTTAAATTTTTAACTTTATTCATTTTAATCACTCCTCTTATTTACATTTTATTAATAACATAAGTTAAAATTTATACAAGTTTCTTCACTTGTTACTAACATTATATTAATAACAAATATTTTTGTCAATATGTTTTTAACATTTTTTTAATAAGAAATTTAAATGCACCTACTTTTCCCTTATATATCAACAAAATATTTTCCAAAAAAAATATATAAAAAAAGAGAATCTATTTATGATTCTCTTTTGTAATAATAAATGATACACCTTTTTTCTCATTTCTAATAGTAATATCATAATCCATAATATTAAGTGTTTTCTTAACAATAGATAGCCCTAGTCCAAATTCACCTTTGATCCCCTTTCGGAACGGAGTAAAGATTCCCTCAAGAAGATCCTTATCAATATTTTCGCCGTCATTATATAAGATGATTTTGTTCTGTTTGGCTGTTATTTTAATAGTTGTTTTAGCATATCTCATAAAATTACTAAGTAAATTATCAAATATAGTTTCCCAATGTTCATTAGTTCCATAATATTTGGATTTTTTGTCAACGTCAATTATGAAATTTATTTCTTTATTATGAAACTTAAACTTTTCAACTTCCGATTCAATAATAGAAACCATATCTACAACAATAGAAGTATTTACTTTAGTACTTTTAAGATAATCTAATTTATTCAAGTAAAGAAGTGAGTGTACTTTTTGTTCCAATTTAGCAGTCTGCTGTTTGATAACTTGAAGAGCTGTCCTTTCATCTTCAACTTCATCTTCAACAGCTTCAACATAAGATTTTATAACAGTGAGAGGTGTTTTAAAATCATGTGATATATTTTGATACATTTGATTGCGATATTTTTCTTGATTAATAAGAGAAATACGCATATCTTCTATTGCTAAAGCAAGTGATCTTAATTCATCATCTGTTTCCATATCTACAGAATGATCAAAATCTAAATTATCAATATTATCTATTTTTAATTTTAGTTTTTCTATCTTTAATACTATCATTAAAGACCATATACCTAAAATTAAACCAATCATCAAAAAGGTAATTAATACTATCGGAAATATTGTTCCTAATATGTCAGCCTTTGTACGATTTATATAATTATCGTTAGAAATAGCAATTTTAATAAGTTCATCATTAGTAATAGTATAGTAGTAATAGGTTCTATGATTATATTCAAATTTCCCATAAATATCCGTAATTTTGTTTAGCAAATCTTCATTACTTTTTACTCTAATAATATCATTTAAATTATCACTAGCAATAATTTCCTCATCACCAGTAACATATAAATAAGCTACCTCAGTGTTGTCTAATTTTCTATCAAGTTCATTATCCATATATTTTAATGGTTCACTTAAGTAATTAAAAAGATTAGCTTCAGCTACTGGTATCAATACTTTTGGAAGCACAACTCCTAAAGATGTAAATAATAATGCGAATGCAATTCCTACAATAATAAGTAATTGTTTACTTAATTTTATATTACTTAATTTCATAACAGTCTATACCCATATCCATATATAGCATCAAGATTTAATTTAGGAAGTTTCTTTCTTACACGTCTAACCAAATCATCAACAACTCGATCAGATCCAAAATAATCGCTTCCCCATACTGCATTAAGTATTTCTTCTCTTGAAAAAGTTTTTTCTTTATTTTTTAGAAAAAGTATCAATAGGTCAAATTCTAATGTTGTCATTTTAATGTCTTTCTCTTTTTCAAAAACCATTCTTTTATCAGCATCAATTACATAATCTCCATAGTTTATACTTGTTGCCATTTTATCTTTGTAAACTCTTTTAATTATATTATTAACTCTTAACACTAATTCTTTAGAAGAATATGGTTTAGTAATATAATCATCACTTCCAAGCTCAAGACCTAAAATTTTATCTAAGTCTTGGTCTCTTGCCGAAGTAAATATTACTGGAACTATTTCATCTTTTTTTCTAATTTCTTTAATAATATCGTAGCCATTAACGTCATCTCCTAACATTATATCTAATATCCAAAGATCAACATCACTACCAATATAATTAATCGCATCATTTCCTTTAGTAAAGCAAGTAACATGATACCCAGCTTTTTCTAAATACGTTTTTATAAGATTTGATAAATCTATTTCATCCTCTACAAGGCATATTTTAAACATATTAATCACCTACCAATAGTATAACACGAGTTTTAAAAAAACTCTAAATGTCTACTCCACATCAACTCCTTCTATAATATATTTCATATATCTTATCTCCTTTCTATGCATCTATCATAAAGTATCTCGGTGTCGAATCAACACATATTAAAGGATTAATTAATATTTTTTATTGTGACCTTATCTAATCTTTTCCTCCTTTCTTGATTTTAATTATAGCAAGCAAATATGTAAAAAATATTAAAGAAATATGGGAAATTATGGGAAATAAAAAAAGAGGCTTTAGCCTCTAAATTTATTAATATATTCTTCTGCATCTAACCAACTAGTAACATAATCTTGTCTTAAATCGTATTTATCTCGATCATCAAACAATAAACATTTACCACCGGCTCCAACTATTGTTTTATAGTTATACGGATTATCATCAACCATTAAATCAATATGTTCTCTTTTACAAACATCTGCTTTACTTTCACCATAAGCCGAAGTAAAAATCCCATCCACTTCAATACCATTATCTTCTAACCACTTATCAGTAATTTCCATTACATTAGCAATTTTCATACGTTTTCTACCCGTAATAATAAATATTTCATTGCCTTTATTTCTAAGTCTTCTAATAACATCTTGAACATCATGTTTAATAACAACATCTCTATATATAGTTGGTAAATATTCTTCAAAGAACTTCTCACGAATCAGTTCACTACTCATAATTTCTAAAACGTCTCTATTTGTTTTACTAGAATATTCATCCATCTTTTCATGAACCATCTCAGTAGTTCTACAAATTGTATCATCTAAGTCTATTCCAATTCTCATATACTTCACCTACTCTAACTATGCCATACCAATAAGAAAAAAGCAATAGATTAGACACTATTGCTTCTTAAGTTTACTTAATTTTTCAATTGCTTCTTTAACAGTTTTTACTTCAATAATCTTTATCTTTAAATTCTTATCTTTCTTAACCTTAACTGCTTCTTTATAATTTTCTCCTGCAGGAACTAAAAACACATCAGCTCCGCCATCTTCAGCACCAATTACTTTATATCTAACTCCACCTATTTCTCCAACATTACCATTTTCATCAATAGTACCAGTACCAGCAATAGTTAATCCTTTAGTAATATCTTCATCTACTAACTTATCATAAATTTCTAACGAAGTAATTAGTCCTCCTGATGGTCCAGCTTCAGCCGGTTTAAATGTTATATCAATCTTAGGATCAGTCTTATATTTTTTAGAAATTTGTAATGCTACCCCAAAAATCTTTCTTCCTTGCTCTTCATAAAGTTTACAATTAATTGTTTTTTCTTTACCATTACGTAAAACTTTTATTTTTATGGATTCACCAACATCAAATTTTTGAACATATTTTGAATACTCATCAACAGTATCAAATGATTTACCATCTACGCTTAATAATTCATCTCTAATCTTAAACTCAGTCTCAAATTCATCAAATAAAGCAATTACATAAATCTTTGAAGACGTCTCTTCAACTTTCTTCCCTGCTAATTCATAAGCAACCTTAGTAGCACTACCATTAGTACTTTCTAAATCCAATTCGCCCCTAAACTCAATATCTTCATAAGTTTCAGTCTCAGAATACTTATAATCACTCATATTATCTCTTTCCCAACTAGGAAATATATAACTAAGCCCATAAGTTAAAACAGTACCCTTTAATTCCGAAACATAAGACAAATTAAAGCTTCCTTTACTTTTACTACCATCAGTAACTTCAATTCTTTCTCCAACATCACTAATACCTCCACCAGTAACAATATAATAATTTACTGGAAAAGTGCATACTATATAGAAAATAAGCATACAAATTAAAAATTTATATTCTTCAACAACAAATTCCTTAATATAATTAAATATCTTTTTAATCATTAAATTCACCCTATACAAAATTATAACAAAGAAATGGAGAATTATGAAAAAAACTTCTAAAACAAATCTTATATTATTATTTTTATTAGTCATCTTGACACTTTATTTACTCAACTCTAAATTAATCATTACAAGTACCTTAGAATATATAGAATTATTTATAACTAAACTATTTCCTACTAGTTTTTTATTATATATAATTTCATCTCTATTAATAAATTATCAAATAATTGAAACATTAAATATAATAACGGAAAAACCAGGAAAACTATATGTAATTATTATGAGTATAATCTGTGGTTTTCCAAGCGGTCCTAAACATACAAAAGAATTATTAGAAAAAAATTACATTTCAAGGACCACAGCAAATAATTTATTAAAGTTTACTCACTTTCCAAACCCCCTATTTATTCTTGGATCCATAAGTTCATTATTAACAACAAAACTTGCCTTAAAAATACTATTTTCTATATATATAAGTAATTTCATAATAAGTTTCTTCGCTAAAGAAAAAGATAATACTCTTCTTATAAAATGTAATAATCAAACAGATTTTTCCAAAGCATTAAATCAAGCAATTACTTCTTCATTCAAATTACAAATATTAATACTAGGAACTAATCTTTTCTTTTATTTAATCTCCGTAATAATTGTTCATTACATAAAAACAACAACTATAGTATACGTTTTTATCAACGGTATTTTTGATCTAATAAAAGGCATCTTTTCAACCACTCTAATTTCTAATATTTTAATACGTTCAATATTAATATTAACATTCCTATCTTTTGGAAGTTTAAGCATTCATATCCAAATAAAAAGTATCCTTTCAGATACTTCTTTAAAATATAATTCATTTTTAATTTGGCGAATAATTTCTACAGTTATTTCTATTATAATCTTCCTTTTAATTTACTAATTAAAAATTAACTGGACAAATAATATCAATACTATATCTAGTTCCAAGATCCGGATGATAAAATCCAATATAAATATTTAATATAGAATTATCAATACTCATATCAACGTTATTAATTCTTAAATCTTTAATAATACATCCTTCGGCACCACAATGAGGACCATTTTGAGCATCATTTGTATTTTGATTAAAACTCTCACCAAGATCAGGAATTGGATAGTCAGTTTCACTACCACAAGTACCATAAGAAATCATAAATTCATCATTCTTATCCTCACCAGGAGGTAATTTAGAAACTGTATCAGGATCATCTGGATCCCAGAAATAATCATATGCTTTATTACTTTTTACTTTTAAACATTTCTTTGTCCCATTACGTAGAGACATTTTAATTGATGCCTCAGCATCACCTGTAACACCATTTCTATTAAAATTTAAAATTTCAGCTGACACTAATCCGTCTTTAATTAAATCATCATTAATTTCTTTAGTAAGTAAATTTTTATAAGTCATAATTTTTTCTTTCATACCTTCAATTTGTTGCTTATTCTGATAAGCAGAAACTGTTGTATACATTGAAACAGAAATAATAACCACAAGTACAAAACAAATTAAAACTTCTACAGCTGTCATACCTTTATTATTTAATTTCTTAATTTTCTTCATTATTTCTTCACCTCAAATGTTGAATAAGCTAAATAATCATTATCATCTTTTGTTCTTTCAAACTCAACAATTACACGATATTTCGCATTATTTAATGAATCCCATTTATAATTTGGTAAATATTTTAGATATCGTTGCATACCACCTGATATACCACCCACTTCATCAACATATTCTTTAAAATTTGTAAGTCTATATGTCGTAATATAAATTGCTGGTTCATCATCAGTAAGTACATCTGTTCCTTTTGTGTCATTCTTAATTTGCGCTTTTTTTACTAACTCATGGCACATATTTTTCATTGACTCTGTAGTAACCATTTCACATGTAAATTTACAATAATAAGGAGCACTTTCTAAACTTGTAAGATCACACCCCGCACCCAAAATCGTCGAATCATGTTGAATAACTCTTTTCACCCAATAAGTAGCATATTTTCCATCAATATCATCAAAAACTTCACGCTTCTCATACTCCCCAACTAACGGATAAAAATTGTTATATAAAACTGCTAAAATAGTAGCAATAAACACTGATACAACAAGCGTTTCAACAAGTACAAAACCTTTGTTATTTAATTTCCCCTTTTTCATAAATCCTCCTTGCTATTATCTTAAAACTATTATATAATAAATTATAGTAAAATACCATAGAAAGTAAACAAAAAGGGGTTGAAATGATGGTTCAATACGATGTAAAGCGTGTAACCAAAGGTGCCGAAAATTTCATGGTTTCCTTTGATTTCGCTAAAACGCCTATAACTCAAGTTGCCGATTACATAATCATTGCAGCATCAAAAAGTGGAACTTCAGATATCCATTTCGATCCACGTGACGAAGGAATGATGGTCCGTTTTAGAATAGATGGTGACTGTCAAGATTACACATATATACCAAAAGCTTACGAGCGTAACTTAACTACTCGTTTAAAACTTTTAGCAAACATGAATATCACTGAAACAAGACTTCCACAAGATGGTGCGATTAAAGGACAATTCGGTGATACATACCTAGATATGCGTGTGGCTTGCTTGCCAACCAATCAAGGTGAAAAAATCGTTATTCGTATCTTAGACTATACACGAAGCTTACAAGGAATTGATTCCTTAGGTTTCCACCCAAAGAACTTAGAGAAAATACATCATATGATGGGAGTACCTAATGGAATTATTTTAGTTACTGGAGCTACTGGTTCCGGAAAATCTACAACTACTTACTCAATGCTTTCAGCATTAAACAAACCAGAAGTAAACGTAATTACTGTAGAAGACCCAGTCGAAATGAATATCGAAGGAATCAACCAAGTACAAGTTAATGCAGAAATCGGAATGACATTCGCCGCAGCATTACGTTCTATCCTTCGTGAAGACCCTAACGTAATTCTAATCGGAGAAATTCGTGACTCTGAAACAGCACAAATCGCAGTACGTGCCTCAATCACAGGTCACTTAGTTATGTCAACACTGCATACAAACAATGCCTTAGCAACAGTTGAACGTCTACTAGATATGGATGTAGAACGTTACTTATTATCAACTGCCCTAACCGGTATCATTTCTCAACGTCTTGCTAAACAATTATGTCAAGATTGTAAAATACAAAGAGAAGCAACAAAATATGAAAAGAAAGTTTACAAAAAATTCTTACATCAAGATGTATCACTTGTATGGGATGCTAATCCAAAAGGATGCGACAACTGTCGTAAAGGATATAAAGGACGTATCGCTGTACACGAAGTATTATTATTAGATGATAAAATTAGAAATGCCTTAAATGATGAAAAAATGTCTAAAGATGATTTCGCAAAAATGATCTATAGCGGAAATACAATATCTATGTTACAAGATGCATTAATAAAATCATTAGAAGGACAAACAAGTTTTGAAGAAGTATATAAAACAATCGAAATCGAAAACGAAGATGAAGATAATTATGCTGCTGAACTAGAAGGTATTGAAATCAGACAAGTAACTGAAGAAGTTCAAGAAGAAGTTAAATCTGACGAAGACTTTATGGGTGAAGATGAATCTCAAAAATCTGACCTAGCAGTGAAATATGAAATTCCTGGAGTAACATCAGCTACCGAAGAACAACCTGTTGAAGCAACTGAACAACAACCTGCCGAAGAACAACCTGTTGAAGTTAGTGAACAACCTGTTGAAGAACAAACAGAACCTCCAGTTGAAGAAACAATAGTACAAATAACTGAAGCACCAGCAATTGAACAAAGTACAGAAACAGTTGAAACTTCTCCTGAAGAAATCCAACCAACAGAAGTTCCAGTAGAACAACAAGTAACTGAAGTATCACAAGAACAACCAGAACTAAACGTAGAAGAAGTTCAACAAACAACTGAACAAGTTGAAACACTAGTAGAATCTACTCCTGTTGAAGAACAAAATGTAGTTGAAAGCACTGAAACAACACCAGAAAATACTTATGAAATTAGAACTACATATGTAGAAGCAGACGAATTACAAAACCAAGAACCACAACAAGAAACAGTAGAAAATACAACTGAAGAAGGAGTTACAGATTACACTACTCCTACTCCAGAACAAACTGAAATTGAAATACAAAAACAAGAAACAACAAATGTTGAAACAGAATATACATTACCAGAGGTAAGTGAAAATCAAATTGAAGAACAACAAATAGAAAACACAGACGAAATTACAATGCCTCAAGTAAATGAAACACCTGTTGAAGAAGTTTCAGAAGCAACTCAAACAGAACAAACAGATTTTGAAATGCCTCAAGTAAACTTCGTACAACCTCAAGAATTTACTGAAGAAACTCAAACAGAAGAAACTCAAGTTGAAATACCTAATGTAAATGAACAACCTACTGAAGAGTATTCTGAAACAGTTCAACAATCAGAAGATAATCAAGCAGAAGATCAAAGCAACTTAGGTTATAAAATCGTAATGCCAAGTGAAGAAAGCAAAGAAGAACAAGTTGATGAGCAACCAGAACAAACAGAAAATCAAGAATCAATAGAAACTGAAAATTATGAAACTCAAGAAAACGAAACAGAAGAAAACTCATTTGAAATGCCTGCAGTTGAAACAAACACTGCCCCTACTACATTAGACAAACTTGTAGAAGAAGTTTCAGATGAATCAACTGATGACGAAGAAGATGATGAAAAAGTTGAAAAATATACAATTTCTGCAGTAAAGAATGATCAAAATAATAATGATAATAATGAAACAACAGACACATCTTTAGCACCTATCGTTGATGAAGATGCCGAAGATGAAGAAGAATCTGAGGAAAATGATAATAGACAATATCAAAATCCAAATGAAATTTATGAAGAAGAAGATCCAATTGATCTAGCTATTGATATTAAAACAGATTTAGATAAGTTAGTAATGCCTAAATTTAATCTAGAAAAACTTGATTTAACAGAAGAAAAAGAAGAAGAACATCCTGAAGAAGCACAAGAAGAAATTTCTAATAATCAAGAAGAAGTAGAAAATAATAATAACAACGTTCCAGAAGAAACACCTGAAGCAAATAATGAGACCACTCTAGAAATTCCAGGTGGAGAAACAACCGAAGAACAACCACAATATGACGATACAATCTTAGAAATACCTGGAGCAAGCACTATTGAAGAACAACAAGAACAAGTATCAGAAACACAATCTGAACAATCAAATACAGAAGATAACCAACAAGAACAAACAGATGAAAATACAGCTAATGATTATGAATATGATTACGAAAACGACGATATATATGACGATTATGATTTTGATAAAAATGATAATGATTATACAAATGAAGAACAAGTATTCTTCAATGAACAAACAATCTCAGCTGTATCAAGTGTTGCTGACTTAGAACAAACAGAAGAACATACCGGTTCAAGTCTACTAACTGATCCAGGCATAAGAATTGCCGATGATGGAAGCATTAATCAATCTGCAAATATTAACGCCGAGCCAATTCTTCCAAATTATGAAGATTAAAAAAGAACTTTCAATCGAAAGTTCTTTTATTTTATATTTATTATTTAATTAAATCTTTTACTAAATCGTAAACTTCATCACCAATCTCTTCAATAGACTTAACTTCATTATCTTTAACACATTCAATTCTACTCCAATTATAAAGTTCTGAAAGTTCTAAATATGTTTCTTCAGCATGTTTTAAATGTTCTCCATCTTTCTCATGTTGGTCAAGAATCTCACGATTTCTCTTTAATTCACACGAGAATTCATAAGGCATATGTAAAAATATTGTTTTATCTGGTTTAGGTAACTTTAATAACCAATACTCTAATTTATCAATCCATTGATACATATCAAATCTTTCATCTTTATCTTTAATCTTACTTCCTTGATGAGCAAGATTAGATGTTGTATATCTATCTAAAATTACATAATAATTCTTATCTAAATATTTATTAATTTTACCAATATTATATCTTCTGTCAGCTGCATAATATAAGCACGCTACATAAGGATCAACATTAGTAGCACCCTCTGGGAAAAAACCCTCACAAATATCAGCTTTACCTAAATAAGACCCTCCAACAATTTTTCCAGTTGGTGTATCATACATTGGAAACCCAAACCTAATGCATTTTTTCCCTTCTTTTTTTAATCTTTTAACTAATAATTTAGTTTGAGTTTCTTTTCCAGAACAATCTGTTCCTTCAATTACAATAATCTTTCCTGCCATAGTTATCTCGTCCCTTCTTACTATTGTCTTAACATTACCATTCCATTATAGCATTAGCATTCATTTTAATTGTGTTGCAAAAGCAACAAAAAACGAGCTAATTGCTCGTTATTTAATTTTAACTTGTATAGAAAAAGACATTTTTTCATCAATATTCTTATAATATGAACTATTAACCCATATTCTAAGTCTATATTTATCACTTAAATTATTTTTATTAAAACTACCTGTATAAATAACTTTACCATTACCATTATCATCAAACATTGTAAATAAAGGAACAGTATTTTGAAATCCCTTTAAACTTTTATTATTTTGATCACTTAAATATATCTTAATATTCTCATCATCAATAACTGTATTTATACCTTTAACAATAACTTCATACTCAACATTCTCGGTAGTTAAAGAATCCTTCGGAATTGAAACTTCAAAATCAAAATATTCATTTAATAATCTCTTCCCTACAAAATCACTAACTTTTCTAACATTGTCAATTTCATAAATACTACTTGCAGTATCCGCATAATTGAAAGATAAATACTCACTAGTCTTTTTATTAATTTTAAAACTATCTATAACCGAAGAAGAAACAATAAAAGAACTTGTTTTATAAACTAAACAAATTAGTACAAAAACACCTAATATTGAACAAACATTTTTAAATATACTTCCAACATTTTGTCTCTTCATATCTTTCAACGCCTCCATCATAATAATATCAAAAAACCTTCTTACCTTCAATCATTTCAAATAAATAAGTGTCTAACTAGACACTTATATTATTATTATCATCAAATGGAACTTCTAAAGCCTTACGGCTTGCTAAAAAGTCACACATATGCACAAAATTTTGATATTTTGTCTTAGGTCTTTCTAATACCTCTACTCCATTATAATCAGATGTCCAAGGTCCCATATGCGTTTTAATAACATCATCTAAAAATTCAATCTCTTCCATCTCAAGTTCCATATTTTCTTCATTGTCCATAATCATTTGTCCCATCATAATTGGATGATCAAATCTTGTATATCTTTCTTTTGGAACTCCACTCTTTACTCCATCATGTAGAATAAGTGCCATAATCATTAAATCTTTTTCATCTTGTGTATACTTATCCCCTATACAAGCATCACCTAATAAATCATACGCTATTCTAACAGCAGCTTTTGTATGACGCACTAACCCACCTTTACCAAGTGCATATTTAGGGTGATACTTACCGGTAGAAGATGCCTCTATTTCAAAAAAATATTCAGGCAACACATTAATCATTGCTAAACATGACTTTCTAATTCTATCACTCTTAATATATCCTAATTCTACTTTAAAAATATCTTCTCTATTCATACAAAACTCCTTCTAATAATCTAAGTATAATATCATTACTAATATACCATTTATCTTCTGGTATATATAGTCTATTATCATTATACTCAAGCATTCCTAACTTTAATAATTCTTCATAATCTAATTTAACCTTATACAAAGAATATAACTTATCTAAATCAATTCCCTCACTCTTACGTAGATTAAGCATAATCTCATAATATACTAAATCATCCTTTTCAAGAATCTCTTCTTCAAGTAAATAACTACCTTTCAAATAATTGCTAATTGATCTTGTATTTGTAGTTCTTCTATTATTTATATAACCACTCGCTCCTAAACCAAAACCATAATATTCCTCATTATTCCAATAAACTAAATTATGTTTAGATTCATATCCCTCTTTAGAATAATTACTTATTTCATAATGCTTAAAGCCATTGTCTTTCATAAAACTACAAATTGCTTGATACATTTCAAAATCTAAGTCGCTATCAATATTTTCTACATTTTTTATACCAAGTTTAGTATGTTCTTCAATTATTAGCGAATAACAAGATACATGTTCTATATCAAGTGACTTAATAAATTCCAAATCCTTTCTTAACTCATCAAGGCTTTCTCCAGGAAGTGCATACATTAAATCAACATTAATATTAGAAAAACCTAAATCTTTCGCTAGTTTAATAATATTAATAGTTCGATCAACCTTCTCATCTCTTTCAAGAAAATCAAGATGTTTAGAGTTAGTTGTCTCAAGCCCAAAACTAAGTCTGTTAACTCCATATTCCTTAAATAGTTCTAACTTTTCTTTATTAATATTAGAAAAATTACACTCTATAGTAAACTCGTAAAATTCATTTCTTTTAAATTTACTAAGAATATCTAATAATCTTTTTAATTGTTTTAAATTTAAACTACTTGGTGTACCACCACCAATATATAAAGATTTAATTAAATCACCATCATATAATAAGTCAATTTCTTTTTCTAATTCTTCTAAATATCGATCAACGAGTTTCTCATTATAAAACATCTTACAAAAGTCACAATAAGAACAAATTTTCTCACAAAATGGTATATGAACATAAACACTTCTTATCATTTCTTAATCCCCTTTTCATGACTATAAGCTTTATCATAAACATATTTAGGAATAAGTTGTGCTCTAACTATAGCTCCATCATTACCATCCATACTTACATCTACCACATGAGCCATATTCCATACATTAATTAAATATTCATTTTGTCCAGGACAATAAGAAACATTTCCAATACTTACACCATCTTCAAACTCTTCAGGAACCAAATATTCTATTTTTACATTATAATTTAATCCCAATTCATTTGGTTTCCTGTAATAACAAGAATCTTCTACCAAAGATGTACTAACAAAACCTTTATCTAGTAAAAATCCGCCCTCTAAACTTTTTAAATCTTCTAATGTCTCAATACCATATTCACTAAAATATGAAAGTGGAACACCCCTAAATACCATAACATTTCCAATTGATCTTTGATTTTCTTCAATTGTTTCTCTTAAAGCTGAAGCCATTACTTCATACTTTTCTCTTTCTTTGCAATGCCCATGTTTCTCATAGTTCCATCTACCTCTAGCACATGCATTAATCCATCGATAATTAAATCCAGAATAATTAGTAAAAGCATCCCTTGCTTCAATGCTATATCCCTTAGTACTATCACAATGAATAAGTGCTGCATCAGAATTAGTAAATCTTTTATATTCTCTTCCAAAACAAGTACGACAAAAGTTACTAATGTTCATTTGAGCATCAGCATCAATCATTCTAAAAACTCTTGTTACATCTTTACTTGTTCCTTTTTCCATCATATACTCCTATTTTTCACTTGTAGATAAAATTGATAAGAACGCTTCTTGTGGTACCTCAACACTACCAATTCTCTTCATTCTCTTTTTACCTTCTTTTTGCTTTTCTAATAATTTTTTCTTACGAGTTACATCTCCACCATAACACTTAGCTAATACGTTCTTTCTCATTGCTTTAATATCAGTTCTTGCAATAACATGAGTTCCAATAGCAGCTTGGATTGGTACTTCAAACATTTGTCTTGGAATAATTTCTTTTAATTTTTCAACTACTGCTTTACCTCTATTATAAGCAAAATCTTTATGTACAATGACACTTAAAGCATCAACTATATCTCCATTTAATAAAATATCCATCTTAACAAGATTACTTTCTTTATATCCAATTAATTCATAATCAAATGAAGCATATCCCTTTGTATAAGACTTTAATTTATCAAAGAAATCATAAACGATTTCTGAAAGCGGTATTTCATAATGAATAGTTACTCTTTCTTGATCAAGATAATCCATATTTATGAAAGTACCACGCTTTTCTTGGCATAATTCCATAATAGGACCAATATATTCACTAGGAGTAAATACACTAGCCTTAACATAAGGCTCCATTGTTTTAGATACTGTTTCACGTCTTGGCATTTTCGCAGGACTATCAACCATTATTGTAGAACCATCTGTCATTAAAACTTCATAAACAACTGAAGGAGATGTTGCAATTAAATCAATACCAAATTCTCTTTCAATTCTCTCTTCAATAATTTCCATATGTAAAAGACCTAAGAACCCACATCTAAATCCAAAACCTAATGCTTTAGAAGTTTCAGGTTCATAAGAAAGTGCTGCATCATTTAATTTCATCTTTTCTAATGCTTCTCTTAAATCTTCAAACTTATTCGACTCAATTGGATATAACCCACAATATACCATTGGTTTCATAGGTTTATAACCAGGTAATTTTTCACTCGCTGGATTACTATCTAAAGTAATAGTATCACCTACCGCAACATCGCTAATACTTTTAATAGATGCGTATAAATAACCAACTTCACCTGCTTTTAAAGACTTAACTTGTTTTTCCTTTGGAGTATTAACAGATATACCGATAATATCATATACCGCATTAGTCTCCATCATTCGTACTAAATCTCCAACTTTTATTTCACCATCAACAACTCTTACACTAGTAATAACTCCACGATAAGAATCAAACAAACTATCAAAAATTAAAGCTTTTAAAGGTTTAGTACTATCTCCAGTTGGTGCAGGAATAATCTCAACTATTTTTTCAAGTAATTCTTCAATTCCAACACCAGTTTTCGCACTAGTACAAACAATTTCATTTCTAGAAAAACCAATAGTTTCAAGTTCACGAGTTACTTTTTCTACATCCGCACTAGGTAAATCAATTTTATTAATAACTGGAATAACAGTTAAATTATTATCAAGAGCTAAATAAAGATTTGCTAAAGTTTGAGCTTCAACACCTTGTGCAGCATCTACTACTAATAATGCCCCTTCACAAGCAGCTAAACTACGTGATACTTCATAAGAAAAATCTACGTGCCCAGGAGTATCAATTAAATGTAAATGATATTCTTCTCCATTTAAATTATATAAAAGTTGAACAGCATTTAACTTAATAGTAATACCACGTTCTCTTTCAATATCCATTGAATCAAGAGTTTGTTCTTTTAATTCTCTTTTATCTAATGCTCCTGTTTTTTCTAATATACGATCAGCTAGAGTACTTTTACCATGATCTATATGTGCAATAATACAAAAGTTTCTAATATTTTCTTGTTTCATATAAGCACCCTCCATATCAACTAATTATACCATGATATAAGACCATTTGTAAATTAAGGACAAAAGAAAAAATTAGAACTAAATTCTAATTTTATTCTTCAATTATATACTCCCATCCTGGTTGCCAGTCACCCGTTTTTCTCCAAACATTTAACATTGCTTCTTTATTAAAACCCTTCAAAAAGACAATAAAAAAAGATAAGTTTTTTAACTTATCTCTTATTCACTTGTAATTTCACTACTTAAGAAATGATATTCATCATTCTCATCTTTAAAGAATGTATAAGTAACTGTACTAGCATTTTCTGCATAGTTTTCAATTCCAAGCAATGTTAATTGATCTGCAACTACTCCAGTTTTCATTTCTAACTGGTTAGTTTTAGCATAATCTTTATATACAGCACAATCATATTTATCTAAAGCTAAACCAGCATCATCTGTATATTGTTTAATAGCTGTAAAAACAACTTTTTCTTTAATAATAATATTATTAGTTTTTCCTTCACGCATAGCACTTACTTTCTTATATAAGTAAGGATTAACTACCATTGAAGCTCCACCTTCACTTACACTATCGAAAGTAACTAACCAACTATCTGTTAAACTATCATAATTTAAAGTTCCTGCATTATATCCATCTTTAGCAAAGTTAACAGCAATATTAACTGGAGTTCCAGTAGTATAAGTTACATCTTTACCAAAGAAGTTAAATACATATTCTTTAATCTTATCATTAGAAATACTATATGTTTTTAAAACCTTTTCACTATCTGCAGTATCTTCTATATCACTAGAAGTCATATCAATAAAATCACCTTCAGTAGCATATCTTAATGCAAAATAGATTTTATCTTGAGTAGTAAAGTCATTAGCAGTTACACTACCACTCTTAAAAAACTTATCATTTCTAATACCATTTACCGCATATGTAACATTATCATATAAATAAACTATCATTTCATCATCTAAATCCATTTCAGAATCCTTTGTAGAACTAACAACAGTTTGTTTATTATTACCATTAATTAATGCATCAGTAATAAAGTATACTGAAAATCCTGCTATTGCAGCAACAACTACCACAATAAGGAACTTAATTATTTTCTTTTTCTCACCCGGATCTTGATTATACCCACCAGATGATTCTTCTTCCATTGAGTCGTTAAAACTAAAATCTCTCATTTAATCCACCTCTATCCTAATAATATTTTACCATACTTTTTATAAAAAGAAATATCTTTTTTCCTACTTTACAAAAAAAGACTATCTTAGATAGTCTCTATATTTTTCATTATAACAACACTTCTATTAGTAAAATCTAATTCTTTAAATAATTTATTCATAATATCAAAGTCCAAACCTCTAATAATATCAATTTTATCATTAATAACTTTACCATATTTTAAGTAGTCATCAAATAAATTATGAACTGTTGAATCAATATCATCAATCATCTTAACTTCATTAGCAATCCAAACTTTCTTCATTCTATTGAATGATTCTTCATCAAATTTAACAGAAGCTATTTCTCCTTCAATCTCTTTTAATAACTCTTTTGGATTATCACTAGAAGCCATTAAATAAAAAATATTAAATCCTTCTATATTTTCCCATTCTGTATAAAAACTATTTAATAGTTTCATATTACGAACTCTTTCTCTAAATTCTGATGATGAACCGAATAATAAAGTAGTAATCATAGTTAAATATAAATCAATATGTAAACTATCCATATCTACCTTAGAAGTATCTAATTTAATACCCATTCCAATTTTCGGAACATTAATTGGGTAACCAAATTCTTCAAAAGAAACTCTTATACCTTCTTTTTCAGAAATTTTTCCTATTTTAGCTTCTCCTCTATTTTTTATAGGTCCCACTACTTCTCTAATAATATTTAATGTATTATCAACATCAAAATTACCTACTACAAGTACAAACATATTATTAGGAGAATAAAAACTATTATAACAAGTATATAAATCTTCCTTAGTAATCTTCATTATCTCAGGAATACTTCCTCCAATATCTATTCTTCTTGGATGTACATGATAAATATTCTCTCTTAATTTCATTTCTAATTTGAAATCAGCAATATCATCATACATCTTTAATTCTTCAGCAATAATCCCCTTTTCTTTCTCAACATTTTCATCTGTATAATAAGGCTTATTAACAAAATTTAATAAATATCCTAAATTCTCATCAAAATTCTTCGTTCCATAACAAATATATTGTGTATAGTCAAAAGAAGTAGATGCATTAGAACCAGTACCACTCTCCGAGAAAAATGTAAATGGATCAATTCCATCTTCTTGCTCAAACATCTTATGTTCTAAGAAATGAGCAATTCCATCTGGTACTTTAATTTCTTTCTTCTCACCTACTGGAATAAAATTAGTAATTTCACTACCATACTTAGTACAATAACTAACAAAGTAATTCTTTTTATTGGTATAAGGTAACATAATAATATCTAAACCATTATCAAGAGTTTCTAGATAAAGATTCATATCTAAACCATGTAATTTAATCTCTTTCATCTTTAACTCCTTCTAGTAAGAAAACAGTATCTAACTTAATTTTCTTAGCAACTTTAATAATTTCATCTTTTTCTACCTTACCAATCATTACTCTTTTCATTTCAATAGTATCAGTACCAATTAATTCTTTCATTAAATAATTATCAATAATTCTATCAGTACTCTCTAGTACTTCTTCTAATGCTGTTAAATAATATTCTCTAGCAATAGAAATATCACTTTCATTAAAATTACCTTTTCTCATTGCTTCCATATTTTCTTCTATTAATTTAACAGTCTTTTCATAATTATCTTTATCAATACCTGCTTGTATTATTAAAACATTATCTAACTTATTAGGTACAGAATAAACTGTATAGCATAATGAATGTTTTTCTCTAACTTCTTTAAATAACTTAGAGTCACATCCTCCACCTAATATAACATTATATAATGTTAAAACATAATTTCTTTCATATTCACTCAATTCATTACAACGACAAGCAATTGAAAGTTTAGATTGAGAGTTATCAATTTTCTCATTAAACTCACGTTTTTTCTTAACAGACTTTTCCTCTAAAATATAAGGAACTCTAACTTTCTTTAAAGTACGAATCTTAAATGTATCTCTAAAAATATTAATAATTTCTTCTCTATTAAAGTTTCCTAATATAAATACATCAACTAAATCAGAATTAATCATACTTTCATAATATTCATATAAGGTACTCTCATTAATATTATCTAAATCATTTAAATATCCTGCTAATCTATAAGAACAAGCTGCATCACTATCAAATTCTTCAAACATTCTAATTAAACTATAATTAGATGAATCTTCTTTTAAAGAATTTAATGTACTACGACAATTGCTTTTAACAATATCAATTTTTTCCTTATTAAATTTCTTATTCTTAACATCAGGATTAAATATAATTTCACTTAAGAATTCAACTGCTTTCTTAAAGTTACCTTCTTCAGTATATTTATCATTTAAACAATTTAAATGAAATGTTGTTGTGATATAGTTACCTAATCTATTATTACTAGTAGATACTTCACAAGCATATAAATTTTGTGCTTCTATCGTTAAGTCTCTTTTAGTTTTATATTTATTACTAGATTGCATAAATAAATCACTTAATACATTTCTAATTGTTATTTGATCTTTAACTATTGGTCTTCTAAATACAACTTTAACTGCTAATGTTTTAAACTTATCAGTTTCAATCATATGTAATTTGTAAGAACCAAAGTCATTAACAACATAATTCATTCACATCACCCCGTCATTTACTAGTATACGTTAAAATTCAAATTTTATTATAATGTTTCTAACGCGATAGTAATCATTTCATTTAATGATTTTTGTCTTTCATCACTTGTCATTGCTCTTTTATCATGTTTAGAGTCAACTACAGTAATTAAGCAAGCTGCTTCTCTATTCATTTTATGTGCTAAATAAAATAATCCAAACGCTTCCATTTCACTAGCTAAATAATTATCTTCTGGAAAACAACTCTTAAAGTTCTCTTGATCAAAAGCATATGGATCAAATACATCTGCAGTAATTATTTTACCAACTTTTAATGGAATTCCTAATCTTTCTGCTGTATCCATAATATCATCATTTAATGATTTAGATGCATAATACTCTTTATCTCTATCTCCCCCAAATAATAATGGGAAAGTACTTATTGAATATGCAGAAGTCGATAAAATAACATCTTTAATATCAACAGTACTCTTTAACGAACCACAAGTTCCAAGTCTAATAATTTTTTTAACATCATAAAATTGATATAATTCATAAGCATAAATTCCAATACTAGGAATTCCCATACCATGAGAAAATATTGTAATTCTTTTACCTTTATAATACCCTGTAAATCCAAGCATATTTCTAACACTATTTACCATTTTATATTCATCTAAATAATTTTCTGAAATATATTTTGCTCTTAGTGGATCACCACACATTATTACTACATCAGCTATATCTTCTTTTTTACTTTCTATATGGATTGCCATATCATCACACTCTCTTTCCTTTTATTCCTTCATAAACTAATGTTTCTTTATTTAAAACCCAATCTCCAATTTTAAAATTAAGTTCTGTTTTACAATAATCACATGCCTCGCAATCATTCGCAACACTTGCTCCACAGTTAGGACATTTCATAACAACACTATCTGATATTTTTTTACTAAAAGATAATTTCTTAGTATAGTCTTTATACTCATCTAAACTACCACGAGTAATATTCTTATTCTGGTCGATAACAAATTCTATACAAGTATATTTAATAATTAACTCTGCAAATATTTCATTTTCATATTTCTTACAACTTATAAGATTAACTTCATAAAAATCAACATCCTCTATCTTAGGAGTTTCACCTGTATCATCATATAATTCTCTCAAAACCTTATATTGCATATAAACTTCATAACTACATAAATCTTTTAATTTTTTAGTATCCCATGTATAAAATGCTCTATTAATATCAGCATATTGCATAACTAATGCTTTCTTTAACACATCAGGATCACTAACACCAGTAGTAGCAAGTTCCTTAACTAATTTACTATCACTTATTTCTTCATCAGCAAGTTCATCATCTTCTATAACTTGGTTACTACGATGATTAATCTTTGTCCCAGTCACAGCCGCAGATATAGGAACTACCAAAAATGCGCCAACAAACACTGAGAAAAAATCAAACAAAGCCATAGTCATAGGAGAAACAAGATCACCAATTAATAATATAACTACTCTAATCAAAAATAATATAATAAAAACTTTCTTATCATTATCTTTACTGATCATTTTTGAAAGTGGAATTAATACAAACACAGACATATGTATAGAACAAAATGCTTCCATAAATATAGCCATCCCAAATGAACCAGCATCAACAGCCCCATTTGAAACATCAAGAATTAAACCATTATTTAAACTACCAGTTAAATTCAAGAAATTAAAATCATAAGTAATTGCGAATAATCCGAAGCCCCCAATTAATAAAACTAAAAACCATACATTCTTATTAAAAAACTTCATCATACTATTTCTCCTAAAAAAGAAGTAAGTAATTACTCATTATTTACTTCTTCATCTTCAGCATCATTTAATGAAACTAATACTTCACGAGGTTTAGATCCATTTTGTGGTCCAATAATACCTCTTTCTTCTAATAAATCGATAATTCTTGCTGCTCTATTATATCCTAGTTTAAATTTTCTTTGTAAAAGTGAAGCACTTGCTTTTTGTGTTTCTACAACAAATTTAACGATTTCATTATATAGTGGATCATCATCATCAGTAGTTCCATCCATATCAGCAAGTCCACTACTTGAACTACTTGTATCAACAGATTCTAAGTTCATCATATTATCATCATATTGTGCTTTTTGTTGTTCAACAGTAAAGTCAATAATTCTTTTAATCTCATCATCATTAATAAATGATCCTTGAATACGAGTTGGTACATTTACACCAATTGGCAAGAATAACATATCTCCTTTACCAAGAAGTTTTTCTGCTCCAACTTGGTCTAAAATAGTACGTGAATCGATTCCTGAACCAACAGCAAATGAAATACGTGATGGAATATTAGCTTTAATTAAACCTGTAACAACTTCTGTTGAAGGTCTTTGTGTTGCAACAATTAAATGCATTCCAGCAGCACGAGCTTTTTGTGTAATTCTAAGAATTGAATCTTCAACCTCTTTAGCTGCAACCATCATTAAGTCAGCCAACTCATCAATAATAATAACGATATATGGCATTTTTCTTTGATGTGCTTCTTCATCCTTATGTTCTTTATTCCATTTTTCAACATAAGCATTATATCCTTCAATATTCTTTGTTCCAGAATCACTAAATACTTGATAACGTCTTTCCATCTCATTAACCATTTTAGCCATAGCAACTGCTGCTTTCTTAGGATCAGTAACTACTGGACACATCAAATGTGGAATTCCATTATATACAGAAAGTTCAACTACTTTAGGATCAACCATCACAAGTTTTACCTCATCAGGTCTTGCTCTCATAAGAATTGAACAAATAATACCATTTACACACACAGATTTACCAGAACCAGTAGTACCAGCAATAAGCATATGCGGCATCTTATTAACTTCACAAACTCCAATATCACCCATGATTCCTTTACCAAGTGGTACCATAAGTTTCTTTTCAGGAGAATTTTGCATTAACTTACTACTAATAATTTCATAGAAGCTAACAGATGTAAATACATCATTAGCAAACTCAATTCCAACTGTACTTTTACCAGGAATTGGAGCTTGAATTTTAACATCTTTCTTAGCTAAAGCTAAAGCAATTTCTCTATCAATTGAAGTAATCTTATTAACTCTAGTACCAGAAGCTATTTCAAGTTCGTATTGAGCAACCGAAGGTCCAATATGCACTTCAACAACTTTACCATTAATACCAAAGTCTTTTAAAACTCTTTCTAATATTTCAATATTTTTCTCAATTACTGAATTATCAGTTTCATTAACCTTCTTCTTAGGTTTATCTAATAAACTAAGTGGTGGTAACTGATAGCACTTATTAGTAGTATCAACAATCTTAGGTGCAACTTTTTCTACTTCTTTATCTTCAGCATTACAATCTTTAATTTGAACATTTTTTAACTCATCAATACTAGATATTTTAATTTTCTTATCATTTTCTTTTTCTTCTTTATCACTATTACCATCATTAATAATAATTGAAGACTTTCTCTTCTTTTCAGCTGCTTCTTCACCACGTAAATCTTTATTTTCTTTTGCTTTTTCAATCATATTTTTAACAAAATCAAATATAGAAAAACCTGTAAACATTAATATACCAGCAGCCATTAAAACTACTGAAATTATTTGCATACCTCTAAATGAAAATAATGCAGTAAATAGTATTGCAAAAACTCCACCTATTACTCCTCCACCTACACCAAGTAAATCAGATAAAGTTCCAAGTTTCATTATTTCATTAAACGAAGCAACCAATTGATTAATTGTTTCTCTAAAAACAATCATTGAATTAAAATCATTTTGTGAAACAAAATCCCAATGCATCATTACAAGTAATCCAAGTATAAATGTATATACTCCAATTAATTTAGATGTAAAAAAATCAGGATTTTCTCTTTTAATTAAAAGATAAACTCCAATTATACCAACAGCTACTAATAGAAACATATATAAAGAACCAACTAAGAATAATCCGAATGACGCAATCATTCTTCCCACTGGTCCATATTTTCCTAATCCAAGTATTGCCATTAATACAAAAATAATACCCATTAATTCTGTTTTATATTTAAATTTAGTTTTAACAACTTTTTTTCTCTTACGTTTAGCCATAAATAATAACTCCTATCATTACAACTTTATTATACTACAAACATTATATAAATCAAAATAATAAATCAGAAATTTGACACAACAAAAAAGAGCGTAATTTACGCTCTTGAAACATACTTACCATCAGCAGTAGAAACGATAATTGTTTCTCCTTCTTCGATGAATAATGGAACTCTTACATTCATACCAGTTTCAACTTCAGCATCTTTTAATGCATTGTTAGTTGTATTTCCTTTAACAGCTGGTTCAGTATGAGTAACTACTAATTCAACTTTATCAGGTAATTGTAATCCTAAAACTTCTCCTTCATAAGAAGTAATGTATACTTCTAAGTTTTCTTTTAAGAAGTTAGCATCATCACCTACAGACTCTTTAGCAAGTTCTAATTGTTCATAACTATCCATATTCATGAAATAATATACATCATTCATTGTATATAAATATTGCATTAATTGTTTTTCAATTCTTGCTGTAGCAACCTTAATTCCGGCATTAAAAGTTTGTTCAAAAATTGCTCCAGTTCTTAAGTTTTTAAGTTTTGCTTTAACAATAGCTGCACCTTTACCAGGCTTAACATGTTCAGTATTTAAAACAACAAAAATTGCTCCATCTACTTCAATTGTAATTCCATTTTTTAAATCATTTGTACTAATCATTTATCTCACTCCTAAACTAAAATTAAAAAATAAGTGTTTAGCTTATTTTTACTTCTTTTCCTTATGTACTGTATGTTTTCTACATCTAGGACAGTATCTATTTAATTCAAGACGTTCAGTTGTATTCTTAACGTTTCTTTGATCTCTGTAGTTTTCTTCTTTACATTCACTACAAACAAGAGTTTTATATTGTCTATTTCCTACTTTAGCCATTTTTCTTCCCTCCTTACACACCTATAGGTATTATACCAAATATTTCTAAAAATGCAAAAGTTTTTTAAAAGAAATAGCAAGTAAATTACTAAAATAGATAAAAAATTAAATATTTTGGACGATTTTATAGTAAAAACTCTAAATTCTATGAAAGAAAAAGAATAAATCAAGCATAATTCTAACCAAAAACTAGTTATTGTCTGTTTGCTATTTATATAAACATCATATATATTTAACAACGAACATTTGATGTGAGTGTCTTCCTCTACTCAATATGAAAGGAGGTAGATATTAATGAAAACAAAAACTTTTATCATAAAAGTTTTAAATCTCATTGCTATCATTTTATTACTTTCTACCTTACTGGTATTAGCAATAAAAAAATAGACACTCATCAGCATTGATAAGTGTCAAAAACAGAAAATTCTGAGGATGACATTCACTTGCAAAATCAAATGTTCCTCTTTTTAATTATATGCAAGATTACTTGCTTACAAATAAATAATAACATATATTTTAACTTATATCAATATACTACAAACCATACATTTCCACATATTTATTGCTTACAGCTTTAGTAATTCTAAGAGTTACTAAACTAGCAAAATTGCTATTAGAGTTAGGATGAGAACTATTAGGAGAAACTACAGTTAATGATATTTTAGGATTACTATATGGCATATAACCAACAAAATTACTAGTAATAGTTTCTGTATCAATTATGCCATTATTATCAGTATCTAAAAAACTTTGTGAAGTACCTGTTTTACCAGCAGCATCTAATCTATCTTCAACATATCCTCTACCATAACCACCACTCATATGCATAACTGCATAAAATCCTTCTTGTATTCTTTTCATATAAATATCATCCGTATCAACAATATTTAAAATAACAGGTTCATAATTATAGATAAATTTACCATCACTAGAAATAACTTCTTTTAATAAATGCATTTTATATCTACTTCCACCATTCGCAATAGTATTAATATATTGTGATAATTGCAATGGTGTATATGTTTCATACTGTCCCATTACATAATCTAACAAATTACCAGCACTTCTATCTTTCGCAGTATAACCATTACTTTCTACTGGTAAATCAATTCCAGTACTAGTACCCAATCCAAATGATCTATACATTTTACGATATTTATCAAACGACTCTTGTCTAAAATTAAGTTTAATTCCATTAAAGTATTCCTGTCCATTAACTCGAATAGCTATTTTAAATTGATAAACATTACTACTTTTAGCAAGAGCCACAATATCATCAATTACTCCTAAATTTAACACTGAAGAACATTTCTTCGGAGCACCTGCGATCTTTACACATTCATCGTACATCTTCTCGCCTATTTTAATAACTCCTTCATTATAACCAACAAGCATAGATGCTCCTTTAACAACAGAACCAGGAGTAACTGGTGATACTAACATACTATTAGCATTATCAACCACATTACCATTAACTATTCTCTTAGAAGCCATCACAAGAACTTCTCCAGTATAAGGGTCTTGAATAATTACACTTGAATGATCATAATATTCCGTATTAAGTTCATTTTTAGCTCGCATCATTTGTTCAACTATAATCTTTTCAACTTCTACTTGTAAATTAATATCAATACTTAAAACTATATCATTACCCCTATGCCCTTCTTCAATAAGTTTTAACTCATTAGAATTAATTACTTGATATTGACTCTTTTCTCCCTTTAAATACTCCTCATATTGCTTTTCTAAATAACTTAAACCAACTCGATCATTTAAAGAATAACCTTGTTTTAAATAATAATCTTTATCTTCTACAGGAATACCCTGACTACTACTAGAAACACTACCTAATATAGATTTCATGGTATCCCCATAAGGATAAACTCTTATCCAATCAATTTTAGTATCAAAACCATCTAATTCACTATTATTCTCTGATATATATGCAAACTCATAATCACTAACATTACTCTTAATAATCTTTTCTGTGTAACTATAACCATCTCTCATTAAATAAAATAAATATGCTACTTTTAAATCTTCTTCGCTTAAATTTAATAAGTCTTCTTCACTAATTCTTTCTAATTTAAATTCTTCTAACTCTAAACTACTAAGTTTCTTCATATCATATAATTCCCATTCATCCTTAGAAATTAGCTCATCTAAATTAGTTTTACTATTATACAAATAAAATTCCCTTATCGCTCGATTACTAACTTTAGAATAGTCTAAATCCAAATGAGAATAAACTTTATAAGCCAGTTTAATCATATCTTTATAACTAGTACCTTTATTACGTTTATAAACAATTGTATTAACAGCCTTATTATCAACAATAACATTATGATTACGATCAAGTATTCTCCCCCTTGGTGGGCTACTGCCAAGAACCACATCATAAGTAAGTTCATCTAATAACTTATTATACTTTTCATTATCAATAATCATAACCTTAAAAAAACTAATAGTAAGTAGAAAAAAACTTCCTATTATTAACCAAAACAAAAATACATATCTTCTATTAATTACATTATCATAACTATTATTATGCTTTCTTTTTACCATAAAGTTCCTCCTAAATATATTTTGGAACTTTTTTAAAATTTAAATCATACATTTTATAGAGGTGATCATAATTTATAAAGAATTAATTAAAAAATATATAACTAAAATTACTAAAGAAGACATCAAAAAATATGCATTAACACAAAATGAAGTCCTTACTGAAGAAGAATCTATCATTATACTTAATCACATAAAAAAATACCATTTAGAACTATTAAATAAAAATACTTCATCATTTAATATTTTAAAACAAAACCTTAGAAAGGAACTATTCACTAAAATAGTTAACTTATACAATGAATACAATAACTATCTCTAATTAGCAAAACCTTAAAAACATTGACAAATTTGACAGAATATGTTATAATATGTGCACTAATGAAGGGGAAATGTGTATGATTATAGAAAGAAGAGATCTACAACCTAATGAATCTGTAGAACCAATTATACCACGTGTAGTATATAGCTTTAATGATCCAGAAGAAGTTAGAGCCATAACATATACAGCAGCAAATGGAATAAAATATCAATTATCTAATGAAGATGGTCATAAAGTTTATCCATCAGGTTCAATGTCTACTCCACGTCCAATGACTAAAAAAGAGTTTAAAGATATATGTGAAACAATAATTTCAAACTCAGAATATTATGGAGATGTTGAAGAAACTATCCTTGCTGAAATGGAAAAATTAGATTTCTCAATTGGACATGCTAATAGTACATTTGAAATAGTCAAATCATGTGTTGATTTTTCAAAACTTGGTGCTTTAGTTTTAAACCTTGGTTCTGCTCGTTATTTTTATCATCCAGATGAAAATACAGTATTCCATGTTGATCATAGTAAACTAATTAATGGGCACATGTTACTAGAACCAGAAAAAGAAGAAATCATTACTAAAATAACCTCTTCAAAAACAATGACAAAGAAAATTCAAAGAGCATTAAATAGTTAAAATTAAAAGACAAATAAGAAAAACTCTTATTTGTCTTTTTTTATTCACTAGCTAAGTTATCAAAATATCCTTGAATAAATACTACTGGTGTTCCTTTATCTCCACTACCACTAGTTAAATCACAAAGTGAACCAATTAAATCAGTTAATCTTCTAGGTGTAGTACCTTGAGATAACATATTACCAACTAAATTGCTTTCTTTAGCCTTAATCTCATCTTTAATCGCTTCTTTTAACTCATCGCCTTTTAAGTCAGCAAATTTATTATCAGATAAATATTTAAGTTTTAATTCATTAGGTGTTCCTTCTAATCCTTTAGTATATGCTGGACTAACAACAGGATCAGCAAGTTCCCAAATATGTCCAACTGGATCTTTAAATGCACCATCACCATAAACCATTACTTCAATATTCTTACCAGTTTTTTTCTTTAACATTTTTTGAATTTTTAAAACTAATTCATTACCTGTTTTAGGAAATAACTTTAATCTTTCTTCAGTTGCCTTATTAGAACCAAGTAGTCCATAATTAGGATTAAATCCACTACCATCAATACTTTCATTCATAACTTCATATAATCCATAAACATTTTCTGCTCCATTTTTTTCTAAAAGTTTCTTTGTCTTATATCTTGTATGAATATCACATGATAAAACATCTTTTGTATACTTTAAAATATCTTTAGCACTATTAGAGAATACAAATTCTACTTCACAACCTTCACTTTCAATTAATTCTTTATAAAAATCAACCATATTAATTCCTGTAAAAGGATGTTTAAAATCACCAAAGTATTTATAATAATCTTTTTCAGTAAATGTACTTGCTAAAGTAAACTTACTATCTTCTAATTTTTCTTCATCAAGTATCGCATTACCTACTTCATCACTTGGAAAACTTAATAACATAGTTATCTTATCCATTCCTCTAGCAATTCCTTTTAAAATAATTGAAAAACGATTACGGCTTAAAATTGGATACACTATTCCAATTTTTTTACTTGGAAATTTCTTTTGTACATCTTTAGCTACATCATCTACAGTAACATAGTTACCTTCACTAATACCAACTACAGCCTCAGTAATCGCAACAACATCACGATCTCTAAAACTAAACCCTTCTGCTTCACTCGCTTTCATTAAAGAATCAACAACGATATTTGCTAAATCATCATTCTCTTTAATAATTGGAGTACGTATTCCTCTTACTACAGTTCCTACAGTTCTCATTAAACACAACCTTCTTTACAAATAAATTAGTTAAAAGTGCTATCCTCTTAACACAACTATTATAACACCAAATTACAAATAAAAAAGAACTAAAATTTAGTTCTTATTAATTTCTAATTTTATCAATTAGTTCATTATCAAATTTTTTATTTTTAATCATTTCAATTTCATATTTATATGGTGGATATTCTCTATCTACATATGGAGTTTCCAATATTTTTGGTATATCTTCCAAACGTTCATTATAAATAACATTCAACAACATATCAAATCCAATATGTCCAAATCCAAAGTTTTCATGTCTATCTTTATGAGCACCATTTTCATTCTTACTATCATTTACGTGAACACAGCCAACTTTATCTAAGCCAATAACTTCATCAACTAAGTCTAAGAACTTATTAAAATCACTTAAATCATATCCCGCATCACTTAAATGGCAAGTATCAAGACAAACTCCAATATGTTCTTTATCATTAACCAAATCAATAATTTGTTTAATTTCTTCTAACTTAGATCCAACTTCAGTTCCTTTACCAGCCATTGTTTCAAGTAAAATTACAACTGAATCATTACTAATCATATTAATCGCGTTAGCTATATTAGAAATCGCTCTATCCATTCCTAATCCCACATGACTACCAGGATGAAGAACTAATTTAGTAATTCCCAGTAACTTACATCTTTCAATTTCTTCTTGTAAAAAGTTAATAGAAAATTGATATTTTTCAGGATCACCATCATTAGCTAAATTAACTATATATGGAGCATGAACAACAACTTTACTATAATCAATACCTTCTTCTTTCATTATTTGCATTGCCTCTAAAGTTAGTCCATCTTCAATTGGATATCTTCTCGTATTTTGCGGAGCCCCAGTATAAAACATAAATGTATTAGCACCATAACTAAGTGCTTCTTTTAAACTACCAAGTAGTTGATCATTCTTATTAAATCCTACATGACTACCTAATAATAACATCTTTATCACCTCATAATACAAGTATAACAAATTTTTCAAAAAGACAAAACAAAAAAAGAAGCTTATGCTTCTTTAATGTTTAATTAAACTTCTAAACAAGTATTAGCAGTAACTCCAGGGAAAGCAACATTACCATATGCAACGCCACTCATAACTAAATTACCACGAACTAATTTATCGCTAGCAACTTGATCACCTACAGCTAAAGCTGCAGAACCATCAGTTTTAACATTAACACCATGGATTCCATCAGATAAAACTGGATAATAAGTAACCACACGAGTTTTTTGAGTACCTGTTTCAGATACAACTACTCTAATATATCCTTTAATATCACGACTACCCCAAGAAGATTTACCTCCTTGCTCTAGTAAAACCGGAACACTATTACTTGTTGTATCGATTTGAATATAATAAGTACCATTTGCAACAGCTGAAGATAAATAATCACCACATTTTAAGTTGTCTGCAGCCCACATATTTTTTGCTCCATTTACATAACTTTTTGCAGTGTCTAAGAACGTATCCTTTCTTGAATTTTCAATAGTTCTACTTACTGTTGGAATAGCCACCATCATTAAGATACCCATGATTGTGATAACTGCTAATAACTCGATTAAAGTAAAACCTTTAGTATTTAATTTTTTCATTATATTTTCACTCTCTTTCTATTTTTATTACACTTTAAGTGTAGCATATCCATTTTTTAAATTCAATACTAATTTATATAAATTTACATTTTTTTATGCCTCGTAGTAAACCTCTAGTAAATTAGTACAACCGGTAATCCCTGTAATCCTTTGTGTTGACGGACTTGTTCTAGATGACTGTAAAATTGTACTTATATTACCCCAATCACTAATTGACACAAATGGCGCCATACTTGTACCTTCATCTACCTCATCAAGATATTTACTACCTTCTAAGGCTGTATGATCAATCAAACTAAAACCTTTATAGTTGTCACCATCAGCATCAAATTTTTCTACCAATTGTACATAGTAATAATATCTATTATTCTTTTTAACCATAACTACAAATGAATTCATCATATCATAGCTACCACCATGTGGTGGATTATCAAATTCATTGTCGTGTAAATACTTTAAATTTACCATTACACACTGTTCATTAACTGTAGGTTTTTTTACTGTATCATCTCCTCTAAACATATATTCAGCAGTATTTTTAAATTTCTTTGCATCTTCTGCATAAGCTGTCATTTTATTTTGTGCAGAAATACCAGTTATATTCGGAATAGTTACACCCATAACAACTCCAATAATAACCATAGTCGCTAATAATTCAATTAACGTATACCCTTTATTATTCAACATCCAACCACCTACTCTCTAACATAAACAGCTTGAATCCCTCTTGGGCAAAGCGCACTATTCGCTTCACGAATAGCAGTCAGTAAACCACTTCTATTATGTTTATAACTAGTTAATTTAAATGCCGCGTCACTTCCAACGTTCTCAACATAATTATCTCTTGCATTATCAGCATACAAATCGTTATATTCAACCAAATTTACTCCTCGGTAATTTCCACTTTCTAATTTCTCAAGCAGTCTAACATAATATTGATACTCTTCATCAGCAGTTGATAGATTTCTACTAACAACTACAAATGATGCTGCTTTATCATATTCTCCATCATATGGTCCTTTAGCAAAAGCATTATTATCCATATAATCCAAACTCATAACAACACATCCACCACCTCTTGGAGGGATTTGAACCTTATTGTCACTTCTCATTTTATTATCAGCATTAGATGCTAATCTTATAGCATCTTCTATATATGTCTTATTTTTCTGATCATTCATTACAGATACAACAATAGGAACAGCCGAACCCATCATAATACCCAAAAGCACAATTGCCGCTAAAAGTTCAATCATTGTAAAACCAGAGTTATTCTTCACTTTACAAACACCTTCCTATCTTCTTCATTATAACAAATTTTTGAAGAAGATAACACTAATTTAATACTTTTTTCATATTTTCAATTTCATTAACTGTCATCTCTGTATAGTTTTCTTCATTAAAAATATAATCATATCTAAATAATGAAAAACCCTGATATCCATTCAAATTTCTACTAAGAATTATTTCTCTCATAATAATATCATCATTTAAAATCCATTCATCACTACCACTTTTAGCCCATTTATCAATACTTCCATTTTTATAAAAAGCAAGTGCTACTCTTAACTTTACACTATCATCTAAAATAATACTTTCCCATTCTTCAATAACTTTCTTAAATGCTTTGCTCTCATTATTAAAACCATAATATACTTGTGGCATTATAAAATCAATATAACCACTACTGCCACACCATCTCTTAACATCAGCAAAAACTTTATTATAATTATTTTCCATATTTCCATCAGGTGAAACGCCAAAATCTACGCCATACTTTTCACAAACATCATGTACTTTCTTTATCATCTGACTCACAACGTTTAAATTATATTCGTTCTTTGAAATATATTCATTATCTTTTAAATATTCATCATAATCCTTCATATCAATTTCATTATCAGGATAAAAATAATCATCAAATAGTATTCCATCAACTTTATAATTTTTAACAATCTCTTCTACCCCTTTTACAATCAAATTAACAACTTCATCTTTAGAAGGATTAAAATAAATTCCATTATTAATATATACAACATCACTTTCTAAATAAGTATAAGCCGGACTCTTATGACTAATATCACTAATATCTTCAGTATTTCTTATTCTATAAGGATTAATCCATGCAATAACACTAATATTCTTTCTAGATGCTTCTTTAATAAATTCCTCTAATGCATCATATCCAGGATCAACTCCTTCACTTGAAGAAATATATCTACTCCAAGGAAATACTTCCGATTTATATATTGCATCAGAAAAACTTCTTACCTGAACAATTATTTCATTAAACCCTAACTCATATATATTATTAACTATTTCTTTTATACTTATTTTAGCAGAAGAACTATCTTTATTATTCAAATACTTATTTAATTCAATATAACTAATAAAGATACTTCTTTTCTCATCTATTTCTTCATTATTCTCCACCTCAGGAGCATTATTAATAAGTATTCCACTTATACCAATTAATAAGCTAATACATAATAATATTTTTTTCATTATATTCACCAGCACAAATCTATCACATTTAATTAATATAATTTGTCATTTATTCTGATTCTTAATAAAAAACAATTCATTATCTCTATAAAATCCATAAAATATATCTTTTAACACATATCCTTCTGTTGCTATAACATCATCTAACCATTCTCTACTTTTCCCAATCTGTATTAAAACATCTTCATCTACTTTACCATCCAAAATAACTGGTAATGGATATTCCTTATCATCATTCTTACCAAAAATAGACAATCTTCCACTAACTTCTAATATCGCATAATCAACTTCTTCAATTGATTTAATTCCCTTACTTCTAAGTTCCACTAATAAGTCATCTAAATTGTATCTTTGTTTAAGCATCTCACTAAAATTAACTTTACCTCTATTAATAATTATTGATGCTTCCCCATCAACTAATTTTCTAACACCCTCATATTTAAATAAAACTTTAGATATAACTATCTGCATAACAACAAGTAAACAGACTGGTAATAAAGTAATAAAAATATTACTTTCATGACTTTCAATTCCACTCGCAATAATATTAGTTAGTAACATTGATACAACTAAATCGCCTATTTTTAATTCTCCAACTTCTCTTTTACCCATCATTCTATAAAATAACATCATCAAAATATAAAATATAAAAGTTTTACTTAAAATAATAATATATTTCATAATATCACCTAAAAATATAATGATATAAATCATATTTTTTTATACAAATCATAGATATTAATGAGGTGGACTATGTCTAATATAAAAAAATACTTATTAAGTTTCTTTACTACTTTAATAACAATTATTTTAACCCTTCTTTTAATAACAACACTTTATTATTTTAACTTAATCTCACCTACAGCCTATAACATCATAAAAATAATCGTTCTACTAATAACTCTATTTATTAATGGTTTACTGCTTGGTAAAAATTCTCAAAAGAAAGGTTATTTAGAGGGAATAAAATTATCCATTCCCCTAGTATTATTGTTTTTCATAATTACACTAATTAATAAATCATTTACATTAAAAGTTCTTCTATACTACATAATCATCATCTTAACAACATCCTTTGGAAGTATGATCGGTATAAATAAAAAAAAGAATTGTAATTAACTACAATTCTTTTCTTATCATTTTTATTTCTAATTTAGTAATAAATTTCTTCCATCTAAAATTCTTAGGTAATACTCCTAATAATATTTCTCTAGATTTTAATTCTCTTTCATAATATTCTTTAAATAATTTATCTTTTTTTTCTAAAAATTTAGGTCCAAAGAAATATTCTTTTCTACTATATCTTTTCTTTCCTCTAGTAAATTTAATAATTTGATAAATGAACTTTTTTTCTTTAACCATTACTTCATCATCAATCATAAATCCTGATTTACATAAAAATCTCTTTACATCTTCTTGATAATTATTAGGGCTAACAATAATAGTATCTATTCTCTTTAAAACACTTAAATTTTTCTTAAAGATTCCAATCATATTTCTTCCACCCATACCTGAAATAATGACTGTATCTACTTCATCACTATAAGTATCTAGACCATCCCCAAGTCTTACTTCTATTTGTTTTTCTAAACCTTCTCTTTTTATATTTTCTCTAGCATGCTTTAAAGGTCCTTCTAAAACATCAGAAGCAATTGCTTTAATTCCTTGATTTTTCTTAACTAAATAAATACATAAGAAAGCATGGTCACAACCTACATCTAAACAAAAAGAGTTAGCCGAAACTAAATCTCCTATTGTTTTTAATCTGTCATTTATTTTCATTAATCTGTTAAGAAATCCTTTAGTTTTCTAGAACGAGATGGGTGTCTTAATTTTCTTAAAGCTTTAGCTTCAATTTGACGAATTCTTTCTCTTGTTACTCCAAAGATTTGTCCAACTTCTTCTAGAGTTCTGCATTGTCCATCATCTAAACCAAATCTAAGTCTTAAAACTTTTTCTTCTCTTTCAGTTAATGTAGCAAGTACTCCACTTAACTCTTCTTTTAACATTTCAACTGTTGCATATTCTTCAGGTCCCATAGTCTTTTCATCTCTTAAGAAATCTCCTAAATGAGAATCATCTTCTTCACCAATTGGAGTTTCTAAAGAAACTGGATCTTGACTAATCTTATATACTTCACGAACTTTTTCAATTGAAATACCAAGTTTCTTAGCAATTTCTTCATCTGTAGGTTCACGATTTAACTCTTGAGTTAATTGTCTTTGAACTCTTGCTAATTTATTAATTGTTTCAACCATATGTACTGGTACACGAATTGTTCTTGCTTGATCAGCAATCGCTCTTGTAATAGCTTGTCTAATCCACCAAGTTGCATATGTAGAGAATTTGTATCCTTTAGTTGGATCAAATTTATCTACTGCTTTCATTAATCCAATATTTCCTTCTTGGATTAAATCTAAGAATAACATTCCACGTCCTACATATCTCTTAGCAATACTAACTACTAAACGAAGGTTAGATTCAGCAAGCATTCTTTTTGCTTCTTCATCACCTTGTTCTGCTCTCTTAGCATATTCAAATTCTTCATCTGAAGTAAGTAAGTTAATTCTACCAATTTCTTTAAGGTACATACGAACAGGATCATTAATTTTAACATCTTTTGATAAAGTTAAATCTTCAACAATAACATCAGCTGTAATTTCTTCTCCACTGGCATTGTCACTTCCATCTTCAGTAACAATATCAATCTCTGCTTCAACTAAAGCATTATATAATTCATCTAATGAATCACTATCTACATCTAATCCCTTTAATTCATCAGCTAATTGTTCATAAGTAACGAAACCTTGTTTCTTACCTAACGCTAGTAATTTATTCTTTCTTTCTTCTAATGTCTTAATTTCTCCAACCATGTCTATTCTCCTATTCTAAGCTTTCTAATCTTTTCTACTATCTTAGCTTGTTCTAGTGGATCTACTTCTTTTTTCATTAAATTTGTTAATCTCTTAATTTCTTGGTTTATTCCATATTCACGAACAACCTTAAAGTATTCAAACAACTCTTCTTTTGTAGTCTTCTCACTATAATTACTAGCTAAAATACTATTTAGTAAAATTAGAATATTCTCCTTATCTTGAATATAAGTATAAAAATCTGCAACACTAATCATTCCATACTTTTTGTAATAATAGATTATCTCACTTGAAAGAACTCTTGTTTCCTCACTTGGAAATATTAATCTTTCCTTCTCCACTTGGCTAATAGCCCAATCATTATTTAACATAAAGTATAAAATTTGTTCTACTGCTTTACTATACTTGTCTTTTTTAATAACCTTATTAATTGGAATTTCTACATGTTGTACAGGAACTTTCTTTTCTCCCTTAAAGTCATTAAATCGCATTTCCAGTGTATTATACCCTATATCGAACTCTTTTGCAAGTCTTTTAAGTACAACTTCAACTCTTATAGGGTCATCAATTTTTACTGTTTCTTGTAACACAGCATTTATATAATTAGCTTTTTCTTCATCACTTCTGAAGTTAACATTTTCTTTTAATTTATTAATTTTAAAATCACTAAAGTTAACTGCATTTTCAATTAAACCATTAAATCTTTCAGCCCCATGTTTAATAATAAATGTATCAGGGTCATCATTATCAGGAAGCATTACCACTTTAACTTCCACTCCTTGATTTAATAATTCTTCTCCAATAGATGTAGCCGCTTTAACTCCAGGGCCATCACCATCTAAACATAAAATAATATTATTAGAAAGTCTTTTAATTAAAGCAATTTGCTCTTTAGTTAACGCTGTACCCATTAAAGCAACAGTATTTTTAATACCAATTGTACTTGCTCTAATAACATCCATGAAACCTTCCATCACAATAACACATTTTTTCTGACGACATTCTTCTCTCGCAATGTGATAGTGATATAACATTTCACCTTTTTTAAATATATCCGTCTCTTTAGTATTTAAATATTTATTCTGACCATTATCTTTATAAATACGTCCACTAAATCCAACTACGTTACCCGAAACATCATATAACGGAAACATAATACGGTCATTATATATATCATGATCATCACTAGATAAACCTATTCTATTTAATGTTGCTAAATCATATTCTTTCTTCATTAACAACTTAGTTAAATCATCTCTTGTCTCAAGCGATAACCCAATTTCAAATTCTTTTATAATTTCATCAGTAATACCACGTCCAGCTAAATAGCTTTTTGCCAACTTACCAACACCACTTGATAAGTTATTTTGAAAATATTTTACTGAGAATTTATAAGCATCATATAACTTATCAAATTTATTACTTTTTTGTTTTATTTGAATACCACTAACATTAACTCCAACTTTTTCTCCTAAATAACGAAGTGTCTCTCTAAAGTCAATATGTTCATAATTCATTAAAAATGTAAAAACATTTCCTGTTGCATGACAAGAAAAACAAGTATAAATTTGTTTTTCACGCGATACGCACATCGAAGGATTTGAATCATCATGGAACGGACATACTCCAAAGAAATTCTTTCCTCTAGCAACCAGCGGTATTCTTTCACCTATGATGTCAACAATATCTGTCTTACGTCTAATCTCATTAGCAAGATCATTATTCATTAACACCACTCCCTCACAAATCTAGATTTTATTATAGCACTATTTTTTTACTTTTTCTACTCTTTCAACGTAACTTGCTTTTGGAAGTGTTTCACTAAACCATTCACTAAATTCTTCCATTGCCCCACGTGTTTTAGGAAATTCAGATGAATCAGCAATATCTCCGTTTTTCCAACATTCTCTACGTTGTTCAATTAATACTCTAATATCTCTATTCTTTTTTCTAGTAAAAGACATAAATCTATATAATTCTTGAAAATTATCCTCATTAATTTCACTACGAATATCATTTAATTGATCATAATAAATATCTAAATATTCACTCTTTTTATCTAGTTCTGCATCATCAGCATCATAAACTTCTGGTTTATAATAACCAAATCTATCAGCATATTTTCCTAATCTACTTGAAATAAATTTTCTTCTACGATTTCTTTTCTTCTCTAAAGAAACATAACTTCTAGCAACATCTACTTCTTCTAAATTAACACTAAGTATACTAGCTACTTTACCAGCAGAACTAACACTTCCTACTTCATATAAATCATATTCTAATTGTAATCTTCCAACTTCTACTATATTTTCCATATTTACTCCTCCTATTTTTTATACACTTTCTTACTACCAATAACCTTTGGAAATGTCTCTTCAAAAAACTCAGCAAATTCTCCTTGTGAATCTTCTCCACTTCCAAAATAAGTAATTCCATCAGTAGCAAATCTAATACCATCACGAAGTGATTCTAAATAATGATAATTACTTGTAAAACTCTGATAAGTAAAAAATGCTAACTTATACATCTCTGAAAAATTATCACTATCAGTAGCAGACTTCATTCTTTCAAAATAATCTTTATATCTTTCTGCCAAACAACTAATTCTCAAAACAACCCCTGTATCTCTATCAAACTGTTCTAAGTTTTCTTCTTCATATCCAAATAAATCTAAAAAGAAATTCTTAACTTTAGTAACTTGTTCATCTTTAAAATTATCAGCCATAGCTCTGTTTGAACTACTAATAGTTTCATCCATATCATCAGTAAAAACATCTAAAACTACTCTTGTTGCAATCTCCTTTTCTGCAACACCATCAGTTTCAAATAACATGTATTCTGTTTTAATTTTTTCAACTGAACTCATACTACTCATCTTCCTTTCTTTTATACATAACTGGATTATTAGATTTAAATTCAGCAATTTCACTATACATACTAGCAAGGGATTCTCTAACATCATTAAGTTCATCTTGATCAATAACTAATGAATCATAACCAATTTCCTCTTTAAATCTATCTATATGTTCTCTAAGAATCCTTCTATAAACATTATTTTCTAGGCTGCCTTCTAAATCTTCAATCCAACAAACAAATGATTCATTAAATCCTGGATTAGTTAAATAATCTTTTGTACATTTATCAACTTCTTCATCACTAACAACAAAGCTAGATAAAACTCCATCTTTTTCATAATAGCAATCTTTATCCCACATTAATACTTCCGTTGTATCATAAACACAGTCATCTTTTTCAACCCAAGAATGATCTTCTCCATCTAAAACTGTTAATTTACCTTCAACCCTTTTTGAACCAGGAATAACATATGTTAATAAACTAGCACAAAAATGACAATAAGTATTAGTTTTTCTTCCATCTAACAATAAGAAAGAAATTGGCATACCACAAAATCTAACATTATACATTGCATCAATAGTGTCCTTATCATAAGGCCCATAATGCACAAAAGCTTCATACTTATCTGCCATACCTATTCCCCCAAAAGTAGATTATAGTATATCATTTTTTCACTAATTCGTAAACCTTATTTATAAAATAAACAACAAAAAAACACCAGCAAATCTGCATAGTGTTATATAACTAAATTAAATTAAAGACTTTCTCATATATGTTTCAACATCTTTATTAATGTAAACATCAATTGTACCTTTATTAACAATCTTAATAAAACCAAGTCCTGTAATTGCTAAATCTTCTTCATATCCAACTTGATAAGTTACTTTATTTAAATCTTTAAGAGTATCATGATTACTAGAATTTAATAATCTCTTAATACTTAAATCATTTGAAACAAATAATGTAAAACTATTCTTCTCACCTTCAACATAATCAATTCTAATTAAATCTTCAATAACAATCGATTGATTACGACGAAGTTGAAATGTTTTAGGTTTAATTTCTTTTTTAGGAGAAATCTTCTTAGTCATCTTCTCATCAACATGATTTAATATTGATCCATTTTGTACTAAACCTGGAGTATCAAATAAAGTTAAATGATCATTAATTTCAATTTTTACTGTATTTAATGTTGTTGATGGAAGTGGAGACATTGTTAACTCTTGAGCATTATCTGAATAATTTTGAATTAATTTATTAATTAAACTACTCTTTCCAGCATTAGTATGTCCCACAACATAAACATTTTTAGAAGTTTGATGAAATTTAATTCTACGTAATAAATGATCAATATTATAATTTTTCGTAGCACTTATAACTATAATTTCTTCAAAATGTAAATTCATACTTTCTAAATAAGCAATTAACTTTTCTTCTTTAACAGATTTAGGTAATGCATCTTTCTTATTTAAAACTAAAATCATTTTATTAGGAATTAAATTTCTAATTTGTTCTAAATTCTTTTCTAAGTTAATTAAATCTGTAATATATAAAACTAAATCTTTAGTTTCAGCTACACCCTTAAGTATACTAATATATTCTTCATTAGACTTAGTAACAACTTGATATTCACCATAGTTTTTCATTCTAAAACATCTTTGGCATATATCATTTTCAATACTTGTCGTATATCCTTCTTGAAGTATATTTTCATCTTGTAGTAAAACACCACACCCCAAGCATTTCTTCTCACTACTCATAATAACTTCCTTTCTTAAAAATACCCTTTTTCTCGTATTTTTTTACTATAGCCCCTTCTATTTTTCTATTTAAACCTGTAATTTTTAAATCTTTAACTCCAAGTGGATCAACTAAAATTGTCATAACTCCATATAAGTTACCTGATAAAATATCAGTAACCATTTGATCCCCTATCATAGCCATTTCACATTTTTTAAAACCACATCTTTTTCTAATTCTCATTAATCCTTTAGGAAGTGGTTTTAAACTAAATGATTCTCCTTCTATTTCTAAATCCTCAATATATGGAAGAATTCTTTTTCTTGTATTATTAGAACTAATAAAGATTGTAAAATCTTTTTTTAATTTCTTTAATAATTTTTTAACTTCTTTAGGACATTTTTCTTCATCAATTAAACCTAAAGTATTATCTAAATCAAATACTAAACACTTAATACCTTTTTTCTTTAATTGTTCATAGTCTATATCAAAAATATTCTTTTTATACATCATTGGCTTATATAATGCCATAAAAATCACCTGTTTACATTATAACTCAATTTTTAATATAAGTCTAATTATTTACACGTTGTTTTACCATTGTTGTGTCCATAGTAATTTTTTCAAATGTATAACCATTATTTTTTCCATACTTAATAATATCTCTTAAAGCATCTCTTGTATATGTCTTAATGTCATGCATTAAAACCATATTTACACGATCTTTTCTTAAGTTATTAACTACATTATTTTTTATTTGTGTAGGTGTTGGTGCTGGACCACCAGCAGCATCTCCACTAGAAACATTCCAATCATAATATTTATAACCTCTATTAACTACTTCTTTAGTTAAAGCACTCATAATACCAACTGAATAGTTTCTACTAACAGTATTACTAGAACCACCTGGGAATCTAATAATAGTTGCATCATATCCTGTAATTCTTTTAACTCTCGCTTTAACACTATTTAAATCATTAAAATAACTATCAACTGATGCATATACAGTAGCATAATTATGACTAGCTGTATGAAGTGCCACAGTATGACCTTCATCATACATTCTCTTAATTAATTCATCCGGTCCTTTATTAGTTACAAAAAAAGTTGCCTCTACTCCCTCTTCTTTTAATATATCTAAAATCTTATCAGTAGTTCCCCATTGTGGACCATCATCAAATGTTAAATAGATTGTGCCCACTTTATTTCTTTCTGAAACACGTACACTTCTTGAAATACTACTTGTATTTCCGCTACTATCTTTAATTGTATAAGTCACTTCATAAGTTCCAACTTGCCCTGTATTTACAGGATTACTAACTGTAATCTTACTAGTAATATCTCCTTCACAATTGTCTTTAGCAACAGCTCCTTGATCACTATATGCTTCATTTAAAAATACATAAGCATATTTATCGCCAACAAGTTCAATACTTGGATTTTCTTTATCTTCATAAACTATTTCTTTTTCATATTTTGCTTCATTACCAGAACTATCGGTAACACTATAAATTACTTTCTTATCAGTAGCCTTAATATTAACCTTTTTACTTAAATCACCATCATAATTATCTGTAGCTTTAATATCTTCTTTAACATACTTTGTTCCAGGACATAAATAAATCTTCTTACTCTCTCCTAAAACTAAAACTGGCTTTTCATTGTCTACAACCTTAACAGTTCTAACTACTTTTCTTCCAAATGTCCCTTCAACTTCATAATTAATTTTATACGTACCAAGTTTAGAAGTATTAACTTTACCACTAACTTTAACTTCATTACTTATGTCTTTATCAATTCTCTTTGCAGTAAACCCTTTTTCTTTATATTCTTCCTTATAATTTAATACAACAACACTATCTCCTTTTAGTTTTATTTGTGGAAACAATAAATAGTTTACACAAACAACTCCTAAAACTAATATACTTAGTAATATAAATAATAACCCTGTTTTATTAATTTTACTTTTTACTTTAAGCTTTACTTCAGACATAATACTTCCACACTTTCTACAAAAATTATACCGATTTTTTCTACATTTGTCTACTATTGTAAGGTACTAACACTTATCATTCTTAATAAATTCATTTAATATTTTTTCTAAAGCTTTTTTCTCAATTCGAGACACATAACTTCTAGAAATATTCATTTTTCGAGAAATTACTTTTTGTGTCTCACATGGTTTGTTAAACAAACCATACCTTCTAATAATTACCTCTTTTTCTCGTTTAGTTAATACATCTAAATATTTATTTAATAAAGAAATATTTTCCTTTAATTCTAATCTATCAAGAAAATCTGGACTACTAGCTTTAATAATATCAATCATTGATATCTCTCCACCATCTTTATCATAGCCAATAACTTCATTCATTGAAATATCTTTACTATACTTATTATTACTTCTAAAAAACATTAGTATTTCATTCTCAATACATTTAGCACAATACGTAGTAATCTTTACTCCTTTATCTAAAGAATAAGTATCTACACCTTTTATTAAACCAATTGTACCAATACTAATTAAATCATCATTTGAAACAAACTTACTTTCATACTTTTTAATAATATGTGCAACTAATCTTAAGTTATGTTCTATAAGTTTATTTCTAGCATTCTTATCTCCATTTAATTTCAATTTAATAAACATTTCCTCATCCTCACTACTAAGAGGTTCAGGGAAACTTTCATTAGAATAACTCCCTGTAAAACAAAATAAATTTTTAAAAAAATCAAATAAAAAAAACATATAATCACTCCCCTAAATTATATGTCTAAAAAAATCATTTTTTGTCATAAACTCTTTTCCCTATAAAGTAATAACTAATTATTGCGAGTAATGATCCCAAAAAGTCTAGCAAAACATCCTTTACCTGTCCACTTCTACCAGGAACTAATAATTGATGAATCTCATCACTACAAGCATATAAAAGGCAAACTCCACCAGCAACTAAAATAGTTTTATAATTAAATAAATAAAACTCATTAATAAAACTTACTACTAATAATCCTAATATAAAATAAACTCCAACATGGGCTCCTTTTCTAACAGGAACAACTAAATATGTAGTCCATTTTTCTTTTTCTGCATCAGATAAATCTCTACCTAAAATAGTTTCAACTGTTCTAATTATAAATCCATCACTTTTCTTAGTTGAAACAACACCACTATCATTAGAAAAAGAAAATATTAATCCCATCCATAAAATAATTAATAATAGTTTTATTAATTTCTTAATCACTTTTATCACCTTACTAAAATATATCTAAAATAATCTTAATTTGCAAGAAAAAAGAAGCAAACGCTTCTATCTATTATTACATCCATTACAACTATCATTACCTCTAAATAAGAATAAAATAATAAAAACAATTAATATAATCCATAACCAAGAACCATTTCCACCATTATTTCCATAATTACAGCAACCACCATAATACATAAGCATTCTCCTTTCACTATATTATATTTAAAAATATATTTTATGTGAAATAAAAAAGCGTTTATCAATTAAGATAAACACTTTTAATTATTTTCTACAAACAACTTGTGCTTGTGGCTCATCACTAATATAGTATTCTTTTGAACTATTTAGATTAATAAAGAAGTTTTCCATTCTAATATTATGAATATCACTAACCTTGTAACTAGCAACATCAATTGTTCCTGCTTTTGGTTTTTCTCCTTTTAATTCAATTTCTAATGGTTCACCAGCACACAAATCATGATCACTATCATAATCTCCTAAACAAATATCACCTTTACTTGTAATGTAGTAACATCCATCTGGAATATCTTCTCCACCATTAATATATGAAAGAATTGTTCTATCAACTTCACTTCTAAAAGTAATAACATTGTTCATCAACACTTCTTCATTTGAATGTTCAACTGCATTAATAATTGTAGGAACCATTGCTACTAAAATCATACAAACAATTAAAATAACAAGAAACATTTCTTTAGATCCTACCCCATGATTATTCAATTTCATATTCTCACCTACTTAGCCATTTCTTCTTTTATATTTCTATTTACAACCGCCTGATATGCTTCTTCCACATCATTAAAGTAAATAGTCTCAGTTTTTAACTTTTGATATGTTTCATTTCCTTTACCAAGAATTAAAACCATATCTTTTTCTTTAGCCATATCAATAGCTTTTTGAATAGCAGTTCTTCTATCAATAACTACCTCATAATTATCTTTTGTATCCTTAAAGTTTTGAATAATATCTTCACAAATCTTTTCAGGATCTTCACTTCTAGGATCTTCATAAGTAAATATTGCATATGTTGCATTATTTACAACAACATCTCCAACTTGTGGTCTCTTTAGATAATCTCTTTCTCCAGCTTGACCAATAACCACAATACTACGATTAATATCTAAAGTATGAACAAAATTTAAAAGTCTTGTTATACCATTAGGAGTATGTGCATAATCAACCATAACATAATATGGTGTTTTTGTATTTAATAATTGAAGTCTACCATCAATATATAAACTATCAATATTCTTTAATAAGTCTTCTAATTTAAAACCAAGTTCTAAACAAGTAAGCATCGCAGCTGCTAAATTATATACATTAAAATCACCAAGTAATGGACTAACAAAACTAAATTCATTTCCTTTATAATTAAATGTTATATCAGTCTTATTAGGGAAAACTTTAAAATTTACTATTTGTAAAGTATTTTCTTTATCTAACCCATATGTAAATACATTTCCATTACATGCATTTCTAACCTGTTCAAAGAATTTATCATCTTTATTTAAAACACAAATTCCATCTTTTTTAGTTTGTTTAAATAATTGTAACTTACATTCAACGTAATTTTCAAAACTACCATGAATATTTAAATGTTCACTAGTTATATTTGTATAAACTGAAGCATCATATTCCATAGCTTGTAATCTTCCTCTAAAGAAAGCTTCACTACTAGCTTCTGTTGCAGCATATTTACAATTGAATCTAACAAACTCATCTAAGTAGTCATAAAGTAAATGAGCATCTGGTGTTGTATTTGGATTATCACCTTTAAACGCAGCACAACTTCTACCATTAGTACCAATGTAACCACATAAATCACTACCAATTAAACTTTGAATAATAGTTGATACACTTGTTTTACCATCAGTACCAGTTACACCAATCATCTTTAATTTCTTATCAGGATAATCATATAACTTTTGGCATAAGTAAGGTAGTTCTCTATTTGTATCAGGAACCTTAATAATAGGTACACTCTTATCTCGAATATCTTTACTAACTACAATAGCACTTGCTCCATTCTCTATCGCATTATCAATAAAGTCATGTCTATCGGCAGTAACTCCCATAGTACACACAAATAAATCTCCTGGTTCTACTTCTTTAGAATTAATAGAAACTCTCTTAATAACAATATCCGTACCAATCCCAGGATATAAATCATTTAATTTTTTCATTTTATTCACCTACTATCATTATACAGTAAAGACTTTATAAATAAAAGTTTTTTTCTTGATATAACACTTGATTTACGTTAAAATTAATTAAGGTGATAAAATGAAAACATTAATTATTGGTGCCGGAAGTGACCTAGGTGTTCACATTGATGGAGCTCACATCGGCCCAGTCCAACTATCAAGTGATTTACAAAGTTTTTACAAAGGAGATAGAATCTCTTTCGTACAAGATGAAAGTATACTAAAAAGTAGAAATCTATCAGATCGTCGAAAAAATGAATATGATATTGATAAATTCAATACTTCAGTATATAAAGCAATCGTAGAAAATTATAAAGAAGAATGCTTCCCAATCTTACTTGGAGGAGATCATTCAGTTGCAGTAGCATCAGCATTAGCAAGTGCAAAAAAATATACCGATATTGGTATTATTTGGGTAGATGCACATGGTGACTATAATACATTTGACACTACTATCACAGGAAATATTCATGGACTACCCCTAGCAGCAATAACTGGTTATAAAAATCATGAATTAAGATATTTCCATGATGGTAATACAATCAATCCTCAAAATGCAGTTATCGTTGGAGCCAGAAGTTTAGATGAAGCAGAAAAAGAAAATTTAAAATATTCTGGTGTAACTGTATTTACTACTGAAGATATAAAAACACGTGGTGTTGATGCCGTAATGAATGAAGCATTTGAAATAGCCTCTAAGAAAACAAAAGGTGTTCATGTTAGTTTTGATCTAGATGTAATTGATCCATCATTTGCTCCTGGAGTATCAGTTCCAGAATTCGATGGAATAACAGTTGAAGAAGCAATGGCTATCAATAAAAACATTGTTAATCATTTTGAAAGTGTAGTTTCATATGACTTAGTAGAATATAACCCTCTAAGAGATATTGAAAGAAGAACAGAACAAATCGCAATTAACTTAGTTGCTCAAATTATTAAAGCTGCTGAGAAAAAAGATAAATATGGCAAAATTGATTTAACTCAAAAACAAGCAGAACAATACAAAATAAAAATTGTTCCTCCAAAAGAAGAACAAACAGAAGAAAATCCAGGATTTAAAATAGTACCACCAAGTGAACCTACTCCAGAACCAAGTACAACAGAAATCCCCACTGAAACTCAAACACCAGTAGAAACACAAGTACCAGTAGAAACAACAGCACCTACTGAAACACCACAACCAACACTAGCACAACTAGATAGATTATAAAAAAATAAAAACAGCTCATCACAAATGAGTTGTTTTTTTAATTAAATATCCTGAGTACCTTCACTCCTTGAGTCCACGGTACTATAAGAAAGTCCAATATCTCCAAATTCTACTTTAAAATCTCCATCAGCCGCATTACCATTGTCACTATAAGTAATAGTAACAACTACTTTTTCATAAGTACTCTTTCCTAAACTATGTCCACTAACGCTCGAAGTTGAACTACCAAATGTATCATCTCCAACTGTAATACTAACACTTATGTCATTACAAGCACTCTCAAGCAATGAACTAGTTACCGAACTAGAATCAATTGCACTACATACTTTACTAGAAGATTCTCCACTAACATTATTAAATTTAACCTCTTTTAAATAAGCAACATAACCACTCATATTATAAGCATAAAACTCATATTTAACACTTTCACTAGGTCCAGTAAAACTAGCAGTTAAATCGCTAATAGTTGCAACATCTCCTGTATTCTCAATACTAGCATTTCCACCTGTTGCACTTCCAGTTGCAACACCAGTTATTTTATTAGTTAAATAACTTGTACCACTAGAAGAAAATACTACTTTAAAATCTCCTGAATCAGGTTTAACTATAGCACTAGATGAAATAGTTAACTCACTAGAAAAAGCAGCAAATCCTATACTCATAAAGCATATAGCAACAACTAATAAAATAAATGAAAATACTCTTCTTTGTTTATATCTTTTAATCATTGAATCACCCTATCTCACATTGATTTCATATTTAGACAAATAAGTTAAAGCAACAGAACCAAACTCTACAATAAAGTCTCCATCTACTGCCGTACCATTCTTATCATATTTAATTATAACAGTAACTTTTTCACTTTTACCAACTTCTAACTTATGATCTTTAATGCCAGTAATAGAACCATCAGTTATAATATTATCTCCCGCTTTAACAATCATACTAATATCTTCACAAGCTCTACTAACTAAATATCTATTAGTACCCGAACTCATTGCTCTACAACGTTTAAAGAAATTCCAATCCCTAACATTAGTGTAAGTAATTGTATCTAAATAAGCATCATATTTACCTGTATTATGTGAATAGAAAGTATATATTACTTCTTGACCAGGCTTAGTAAACTTAGCCTGTAATTCCGCAATAGTACCACTTTCTGTAGACGATACTTTTGCTTCTCCTACACTCTCACCACTATTAGAAACACCTGTAACCTCTTCAATTTCAATAGCTGAATCTTTTATATCATCAATATCTGCAATAGGAGAAAAAACAACTTTTACATCATCTTTACTAGGTTTAATATTAGCTTCTTCTTTCACTTTAAATTCTCTAGCTTTTGCATACATCCAAAAACAAAATAATAAAACCAATATTGCAATAACCAATACAATTATTTCAAATAACTTAGATCTTCTTTCCTTTTCTTTCATAAAACACCACTATTCTATATATATTCCATTACTCTTTTCAATTTCTGGATACCACTCAGGAAAATCAACTGTATAAGTCGACATATAGTCTTGCTTCAACCCATCATAATACCAACTAGAACCACTATCTCTTGCACTAGTCGCAACAGTTGAATCATAGAAATAATATTTCCCATCTAATTCAACCACATTCCACATATGTGGGCCAGTAGATTCTCCAGTAATTGTATATGAATTAATTCCAATATTTTGAAAAATAACCTGACTAGCTTTCGCAAATCCAGCACAAACAGCATTTTTCTTCATAAACACATTATAAATAGATTGATTCTTATCCATATATGTAAATGTAGAATCATATGTATTATTCTCACCAATCCATTCATACACATATCTAATCTTTTCTTTATCAGTCATATTTTCTGTATCATCTTTTATATTATCAATAATTCTTTGGATTCTCATCTCACCTATTTTTGCAGAAATTATATTAGAAACAGCAAACTCTAATGTTAATTTAAAACCACTATTTTCTCTATATGACCATCTATATCCAGCATAATTTATTAACTCAGGATGATCTACTAAAATAGCTTCATGTGCTCTATCAATTAAAGCTCCACATTCATTATAATCAATACATTCAAATTCATCCATATCAACTACTAATGAACCTTTATATTTTCTAGTATTATCTAACATATAACGATACATTTTCTTTTCTTTATCATTTAAAAATTCATCATATACTCTACCATCAGACATATATAATTCATTAACATAATGCATATCATCTCTATTAATTAAACTATTACCATCTACTAAAACAGTAAAATTAGTATACATATATAAAGAAAAAATAATTAATAATAAACATAAAATCTTATTTTTCTTAAAAAATCCATATCTACCCTTACTATTATTATAAATATATATTCCATTAAAATACGCTAAAAAAGGATACATAATAAATGGTAAAAATAAAGTTAATATTGCTGATACTTTTCCTTTACCATAAGCATCATTCACCATAAATGGTAAAACTACACAAAGTAATGTCGCAATAAACATTCTATCTGGTAAAAAGATTAAACCTAACGCTAATAATATTAATAATATTGGAGGAAATTCTATTGCTGATAAAAATAAATAAATATTATATCCAGGAATTAAACCTTTAATAAAACTCTCTCCCGATCTTTTTACAAATCCAGGTATAGAAATTAATAACGATAATAAACAAATTGCTACTAACATATACTTCACCTATCTTCTTAAAGTATACAATAAATAGCAAAATAAAAAAAGAGTATTAACTAGCCTTTTATTCTAAATTTGTAAAGTAATATAAATAAAAAAGCAAGATTTCTCTTGCTTTAAATATTAATAATTTCTATCTCTTAAGAATGGAGGTAAATCATAAATATCTCCACCATCATTATCATCATCTTCAGTATCTAAAACTTCAGGAGCAACACCATATGGAACATCTTCTCTTACTGGAGTACTTCTTCTAGTTTGATTAACATTACTAAATACTGGTTCTTGAACTACTTGAGGTTTCTTTTTATCAAATCCAGTAGCAATTACTGTAACAATAACTTCATCAGATAAGTTTTCATTAATAACTGATCCGAAGATTGTATTAATATCTGTATTAGCAGCAGCTCTAACAACTTCAGCAGCTTGTTCAGCTTCAAATAATGTTAAGTTAACTCCACCTGTAATATTAATAATTGCATCAGTAGCACCTTCAATTGAGTTTTCAAGTAATGCTGATGAAACAGCTTGTTTAGCAGCTTCGATAGCTCTATCTTCACCCATACCAATACCGATACCAATTAATGCTCTTCCTGATTTTTCCATTACTGCTCTAACGTCAGCAAAATCTAGGTTAACTAATCCAACTACAGCAATTAAGTCTGAAATTGATTGAACACCACGACGTAATACGTTATCTACTTCTTTGAATGCTTCTAACATTGGAGTAGACTTATCAATAATTTCTCTTAATCTATCATTTGGAATAACGATTAATGTATCAACATGTTTCTTTAACTCATCAATACCTGCTAAAGCATTTTCCATTCTTCTCTTTCCTTCAAATGAGAATGGTTTAGTAACGATTGCTACAGTTAATGCTCCTAATCCTTGAGCTATTTCAGCAACAACTGGTGCAGCACCTGTACCAGTTCCACCACCCATACCACAAGTGATGAAAATCATATCTGCTCCAGCTAACGCATCTTCTATTTCCTTTTTAGATTCAATTGCAGCTTCTTTACCAATTTCAGGTCTACCACCGGCACCAAGTCCTTCAGCAAGTGAAGCTCCTAATTGAATTTTAATATCTGCTTTTGATGTATTTAATACTTGTAAATCTGTGTTTGCGGCAATAAACTCTACTCCTTTAACACCAGACTCTACCATTCGGTTGATGGCATTTCCACCACCACCACCTAGTCCAATAACTTTTATTTTTGCTAACTGATCCATTTCTAATCCGCCTAACATACCTCGTCCTCCTTAATTATCAAAAAAATGTCCAAACACTTTACTTATGATATTATCGTTATTTGTTAGTTTTTGTCCTGTTGAAATTAAACTTTCAATATCTTCATTATTTAGCATATTATAGCTTTTTCCTCTTAAAGATAGTTTATCATCAAAATATTTAACAATACCTAATGCACTACTAAACTTATTATGTCTAATTCCCATTGTCGAAATATTGCAGACTTTAGCTAAACTTCCGAATTCTTCTTCTATTAAATACGAAAAACCGGCAAGTTCACTTAAACCACCTGTAATAATTATATAACGTATTTCTCTATTTGTTAAGTTTTTTATTTCATTTTTAGCAAACTTTAGTATTTCTTTAAGCCTTGCTTCAACAATTTTCGATACTCCAACCTGCGAAATTAACTTACTTTCACCATAATTATCTTTAACTTCATATAAATCATTATTATCAGCATAACTACTCATACTAACTGCAAAAGTTTCTTTTAACTTTCTAGCATCATTTTTATTAATTTTAAAAATATATGAAATATCCTTATCTACATTATAACTTCCAATTGGAATAATTGCATGTTTAATTTGAATTCCTTTATTAAAAATAGAAATATTAGTAGATGTTTCTCCAATATTAATAACAGCCCCTACTACTCCATCATATCTATCATTCTTAACAGTGTAGTAATCTCCTGTAGAACTAAAAGCAACATCAACTGTTTCAACACCACTAAGTTTTAATACTTCAAGTATTCTATATAATCCCTCTTTAGGTAATGTACTAATAACAACTCTAGTTTCTAATACATCTCCCTTCATCCCTTTAGGATCTTTAATATTTTCTTGTGTATCAACTTTAAAACTAATTGGAGTTGCGGTAATTAACTCATACTCTTCAAAGTCTTGTCCACGCAAAGCATCACTTAATGCATTTGATATATCTTCACCAGTAATGCATTCTGTATCTTCAACATTTGTACTACCAACAACAATATCCATCTTACAATCAGTTGGTGGTACACATGCTACTACTTTAGTAATTTTTATTCCCAACATATCAGAAACTTGTTTTAACGCTTCTTTAATACAAGCAATTGCTGCTTTCATATCAACAACTTGTCCATTTTTAATACCAGAAGATGCTACCGCTACAGATGATAATACATGATATTGATCATCATTTTTCTCAGCCACAACAACTTTGATACTACTTGTCCCAAGTTCAATTCCTGTATAAATATTACTCATCAAATGCATCTCCTATTCTTAAAAATTATTATACTATAAATTTATATTTTATGAAAGTATTTTAAAAAAATAATATCTACTCAATTATATATATATCATAAATTCTTATAGATTTAATTTTCTTACCATTTTTTAATACATATTTTAATATCTTTTTATCAGTCTGTTTAATCTCAGATAACTCAGATTCATCAACTACATAAATAGCATTTTCTACATTCATAACACTATCAAATAATTTCTTACTACCATTATATCCCCAATTACCTGTATTAATTAAATCAAGATAAGTAATATCAATATCATTAACTAACTTAAAATAATAGCCATCTGAACACAAATAAATAATATTCTTATCACTATTCTCTTCAATAAACGCACTCATTTCCTCAGTAAATTCAATACCATATTTATCAAGCAATCTATATTCAAAATGATTAATCTTATTAGGATAAATAAAACCATCATCTATTCTATAAAATAAAGATATACAAGAAACACCAATAATTACACCAAAGGTAAATAACTTCAAATTAATTTTTTCAATAAATTTTATCTTATCAACTAAAATCATTAAAAATCCTAATAACATCACTTGAAAGTGATATGTATCAAATAAAGGAATTAATACTGTATAAAATGCCAATGCATAATAGTTAGTAATGTTCTTCTTATCCTTTTTTATAAAGTATAATGTAACCACAATAATTAAAATAAATAAAACCCAATAAATATTAAATCCTTTTCCATTGCCAGCAGCAAAATCAAATAATCCAAATAAACATAAATCAAAGAATTCATATATAGAATTACTAAAAATTAAATAAAATAAAAAGATAAAACAAGGAATTAAAAATCCAATAAATCTTTTGCCAATTTTCTTAAAATCTCTTATATATAATAAACTTGGTAATAACATACAAACACCAACACTTTGTTTAGTTAAACAAACAAGTGCTAGTATAAATCCAATAACATAATCATTAACATTATTCTTCTCACAATAAACTACAATTACTAGTAGAAAAAACAAAAACACATTATAACTAGGAAATGAAACTGGTAATGGTAAAAATAAAAACATCAAAAATATTAAAGATTTATTACCATACATTTTTTCTAAAACATAAATAAGTATTGTAAGTATTAAAGCATTTGTTATATGAAATACTAACATACTAGATCCAAAAATATAAAATGGTAATGCCATTAAAAATGGAAATAATGGAGTTAGTACCATATTAAAGTCCTTATATGGAATTAGACCATTATAAATATTATGTGCAAAACCATAGTTCCAAATTTCATCTAAGTTTACTGGAACTAATAATAAATTCCAAACTAAAAAAATTAAAAAGATTGCACTATAAAAAACAATACTCTTAACATTTACTTTCTTAATAAACTCCATTGTATCCTCCTACTCCATATAATAAACTTTATATTGTTCAACCTCTTCTATTAACCTACCATTATTCATTATATATTCAAGTACTTTAATATCAAATTGCCCACCGTCTTCTTTAACTTCTAAGTACTCATCATAATTAATTATAAAATATTTAATTTTCTTACTCTTAACTCTATCAAGTAATTTATTAGAACCATTATATCCATGATTACCAATATTTAATACTGAAAAATAATCAAGATCTTCTTCATTAACAATATTTAACCATACTGTTGTACTAGATAAAAATCTAGTTTCATCTTTCTTCTTATATTTATTATATAACTTATCAGCAACATTAAAATTTTTCTCAGTAAAATCATATACATAAATACCTTCAAAATTATTAATTTTTAAAATATTATGTTTATAAGGATAAACAATTAAGAAATAATTAAGTACTACTAATAATAAACTTAAAGTAATTGATAAATTTCTAATAAAACATCCATCTAATTTAATTTTTTCCATTACTAATAAAGACATAAATATTAAATATATATAAAAATGATAATGTCCAAATATTGGTATCATTACTGAAAAAGAACTAAGTACATAATAACCAACTAAATCATTTTTATTTTTAATAATATAAATAATATTAAGTATTAATAAAATAATTGATAATACACAATAAATTGGTATAAAATCACTATTATTACTTGCAAAATCAAACATTCCAAAAACACATAAATCTAAGAATTGATATAAACTTCCAGTAATAATTAAATATATTAAAAATATAACCCAAGGTATAATTACTCCAACAAATCTTTTTAATAATCTCTTATAATCTTTAAAACATATAAAAAAGCTTGGTATTAAAAAGAATATTCCAATAGAATGTTTTGTCATTACTGTAAGGCCAAGTAATATTCCAATTAAATAATCATTTTTCTTATTTTTTTCTAAATACAAAATAATTGTTGCTAAAAAGAAAATACCAAAATTATATGTAGGAGAAAAAGCTATAAACAAAGGTAAACTCATAGCAAATAAGTATACCCATGCTTTCTTATCATGCATCTTATATAGAAAATAAAAACTAATTGTAACTAACAAAGATTGTTCAAGAAAATAAACTAAAATGTTATTTGAAATTAGTTTTAAACCAATTGCCATAATAAAATTATAAAATCCCGGTATAATCATATTAAAATCTAAAAAAGGTATTTCACCTCTAGCAATAGCATAACTAAAACTATAATTCCAAATAGAATCATAAACTGCAATATTACTAGCAAAAAAAATCAAAATAAAAAAAGAAAAGAAAAATATAAATAAATATCTTTTGTTATCCCACAACTTCTTTAATATCTTCATACTCTTCTCCCTTCACTTACAAAAAATAGCAAGATATGGCTTGCTATTATTCTTTTATTTGGAAATGATTACCATTATCTAAATATAGTATACCACGTTTATCCTCTAATTGTTCCAACACATCATTATAATAATTAATCATTTTAAACTTGGTTAAAGTAAGATAAACCATATTACCATCATCCATATAAAGTAAAAATCTTTCTTTATCTAAATCATTAGGTACATATTCAATATCAGATATTTTTTGTAAAATATCTCCTTTAATATTCCCCATCCCTTTAACAAAATCACTATATTTATCATCAGGAACATAATTAATTAATCTAGGAACTCTAAACGATAAATCATCTCTTACAGAAAGCGTTTTTCCATCATCAAAAACTATCTTTCCATTTTCATTTTCTTTAGAAAATAAAGCTCTATTCTCTTCTATTTCAATAACTACTTTATGATACCACTCTCTTTTTATTTTTGCTTTAACTATATAATCTGACTTTTCTAATTTCTTTTCACCCTTATTCATACTAGTTAACCAAAATGAAGGATAATTTCTTAATCCAGATAAAGATAAAATATAATCATCATTTAAATAATTATTCCCTTTAACAATTAAATTAACAATAGGAAGTTTTAAATACACATATACGCCAAAAAATAGTCCCGAAGTGACTATTAATATTAATAATAAATTAAAAACTTTTAACTTCTTCTTTTTGACTATTTTTTTTGCCATAACCCTTTTTACTCCCAATTAACAAATTCTTGTTCTATCTTCATGTCTACATCATATTCTTCTAATACTTTTTGATGTACTAATTCAATTAACTTCTTTATATCTTTTCCTTTTGCTTTTTTATAATTAATTATAAAATTAGCATGTTTTTCACTAACCATTGCACCACCAATAGTTTTTCCTTTAAGACCTAAATCTTCAATTAACTTACCAGCAAACATTCCTTCTGGATTTCTAAATACAGATCCAGCCGAAGGATATTCTAATGGTTGTGATTCCATTCTTCTTTGACGTCTTTCTTTAATAACTTCATCTAACGCATTCTTATCACCTTTAGTAAGTTTTAAAACGGCTTCTAAACAAATATATCCAGGATGTGTTTGTAAGAACGAAGTTCTATAATGGAAATTAAGTTCTTTATTTTCCAAAGTAATAATCTTTAAATCAGGTGTTAATACCTTAACTTCTGTAACAACATATCCCATATCACTCTTATAGGCTCCTGCATTCATAAATACAGCTCCACCTACAGTACCAGGAATACCTGATGCAAATTCAAGTCCTGCAAGTCCTTTTTTAGCAGTTAATAAACTTAGTTTCATCAAAGAATATCCTGCCCCAACTCTAACTTTATTTCTTCCAAAAAATTCTAAATGATCAAGTTCACTTAGTCTAATAATAACACCATCATAAACTTCATCACTAAATAAAACATTAGAGCCAAGACCTAAAACTTTATGTTTAATATTTTGACTTTTTAAAATCTTCATTAATTTAATTAAATTATCAACATTCTTTGGATAAACCATTACTTTAGCCTTACCACCAACTTTATAAGTTGTATGTTTACTTAATGGTACATCTTTTTCACATCTACCAACATTTAGCTGTTCTATTAACTCAAATAATTCATTTGTATTTTTTTTCATTATAATCACCCGATTAACTTTCTAATCTCATCGTATATCTTAGTTGCCGAATCAGATACACCTAATTTCTTACTGGCTTCAGCCATTTTATCATATGCATTATCATTATAAAGTAATTTATCAATTTCTTCAATTAGTTTATCTTTACCAAATTCATCTTCAGTTACAATAGTACATGCACCTAAATCTTCTAATTCTTTAGCATTCATATATTGATGATTATGAGTTACATATGGTGATGGTACTAAAATTGCAGGTAAACCAATAGCAGTAATTTCAGCTATAGTTGATGCTCCAGCTCGAGAAACAATTAAATCCGTATCTTTTAAAACATTAATAAAATTATCAAGGAAAGGAACTAACTTAACATTATCAGGAGTCTTAACATCTTTATAATCATCAATATAACCTTTACCCGTAACCACAATTACTTGATAATCTTTATTTTTAAATGCAGGAATTAATTCTTTTAACTTCTTAGTCATTGTTAATGAACCAAGCGATCCCATAACAATAATAACTAATTTCTTAGTCAAATCAAGTCCTAAACTCTTCTTAGTTACTTTTTTAACATCAATAATTTCTTCACTTCTAGGATTCCCTGTATAAACAACATTCTTATTTTTAAATAACTTCAAACTATTAGGCAAAGAAACGCAAACAGCATCAGCAAATCTTGCTAACATTTTATTTGAAAGCCCTGGAATAGAATTTTGTTCATGAATAATTGTCTTATAACCTAATTTATTAGCAGCAGTTAAAACAGGTAAAGTAATATACCCACCTACTCCAATAACTACATCTGGATTAAATTTCTTAATCTCACGTTTCGCATCACTAATAGCTTTATTATATTTCTTAAAAACACTAATATTTTTAAATAAATTCTTACGATTTAAACCAACCACTTCAAGTCCTACATATGGAATACCTAATTTAGGTACAATATCCTTTTCCATACGATCAGTTGTCCCTATATATAAAAATTCACTATTTTCTTCTTTTTCTTTAATTTTATTTATAATCGCAATTGCCGGATAAATATGACCTCCGGTTCCTCCCGCTACAACTATTGCTCTCAAAAAGTCTCACCTCAGTTAACTAATTATAACATATTTTTATAATTGATTTTAAAAATACAAGTTCTCTAGACATTTATTCTACAAAATTTGACAAATATCTTTATTAAATCATATTCACTTTACAATTCTTTTATACACTTAAATTATATCATAATATAATAATTGTATAAATCATAAAACTATGATAAAATACAGAAAAAGAAAAGAGGAATACTATGAAATCAATAGGAATAATTGCTGAATATAATCCTTTTCATAATGGTCACCTATATCACCTATCAAAAATAAAAGAACTTTATCCTGACCATACAATCGTATTAGTGATGAGTGGTAATTTTACAGAACGTGGAGATGTATCCATAATAGATAAATGGAAAAAAACTGAAATCGCTAAAAAAGCAGGAATAGATTTAATAGTTGAATTACCATTCCCTTTCGCAACTCAAAGTGCAGACTACTTTAGTTATGGAGCAATTACTCTTTTAGAACATTTAAAAGTAGAACGAGTAATATTTGGAAGTGAATCAAATAATATTGAAGACTTAAGTTTAATAGCCGAAACTCAACTAAATAATGAAGACTTCGATAAACTAGTAAAAATTTATTCTAAGTTCGGTCATAATTACCCTACTGCTTTATCTTTAGCACTTAAAGATTTAACTGGAAAAGTAATCACAACACCAAATGATTTATTAGGAATAAGCTATATCAAAACCATAAAGAAAAATAATTATAAAATTATTCCAGAAACAATAAAAAGAACTTCAGACTATCACAATGTCTCACTACTAGAGCATCCATCAGCTACGGCAATTAGAGAGGCATTAAAAGGAAAACAAGATGTAAGTGCCTACGTTCCAGAAATAACACATGAATACTTAACGAACTTACATTTTATAGAAGACTATTTTCCATTATTAAAATATAAAATTCTTACAGAAAAAGATTTATCAATTTATCAAACAGTAGATGAAGGAATAGATGCTGCATTAAAAAAACATATTTTAGAAGTATCATCATATGAAGAATTAGTAAATAAATTAAAAAGTAAACGTTACACATATAATAAAATCACAAGAATGTTACTTCATATACTATGTGGCTTCACAAAAGAATTAGCCAAACAATTCAATGAAATAACATATATCCGTTTACTAGGTTTTTCTGATAAAGGAAGAGCTTACTTAAGTCAAATAAAAAAAGAAGTAACCATTCCAATCATTAGTAAAATAAGTAGAGAAAAAGATCCAATGTTAGAGTTTGAACTACATGCTACTACAATCTACTCTCTTACAGATCAAGAGCCAACAAAACTACATGATAAAGAATATAGAAATTTAATGAGTAAAGGAGAATAAATATGATAAGAAACAAAAATACTGGACAATTAATTGTAATATCTGCCCCAAGTGGTAGTGGGAAAGGAACACTAATCAATCGCTTACTCGAAAATGACAATACAACTAGATGGTTATCAGTTTCAACTACATCTAGAATGCCAAGACCAATAGACATTCCAGGTGAAACATATAATTTCGTAACAGCTGAAGAATTTGAAAAACTAATTAAAGAAGATTTTTTTATTGAATATACAAACTATGCCGGAAACTATTACGGAACTCCAAAAGAAGCTATAAAACAAAAATTAGACCAAGGAATCGACGTAATACTAGAAATTGAAATTGAAGGTGCATCTAATATTAAAAAATTAATACCAGAAGCATTATTTATTTTCATAATGCCACCTTCACTAAAAACAATGGTAAAACGTTTACAAACAAGAAAAACAGAATCTAAAGACAAAATAATTGAAAGATTCCGTCGCGCATACCAAGAAATCAACCAAATAACACAATATAACTACGTTGTTGTTAATGACGATTTAGAAGAAGCCGTAAGTAAAGTTGAAGCTATTATTAAAGCTGAAAAATGCCGTGTTGATCGTATCGAAGAAGTATACCTAGATACAAAAGAAGAAGAAATCCATGAACTTCTAATGGATGAAGAATTTGAAAACGAAGGTATTACAGAAAAGATCGATTAATATGCAAGAAATACTAAAAGAACATATCAATAAAATAAATAACTTATTAAAAGAAGAAAAAATTAAAAATAAAGAAGAAGTAATAAATCAACATTTAAAACAAATCGAATTCTATCAACACGAAAGATTAGTTCATTTAATAGTAACAGTATTTGTAGGTACAATGTGTGTATTATTTTTATTAACAAGTCTATTTTTAGAAAACATTTTAATCCTACTTTTATTCTTACTTACATTCATACTTTTTGTACCATATATTTTTCATTATTACGCTTTAGAAAATGGAGTACAAAAAATGTATGATCAATACTGGCAATTACAAAGCAAATAAAAAAATACTAGATTATCTAGTATTTTTTATTTTATAACTCTTCTGTTTCTTCAGAATAATCATCAATTTCTTCATCATCTTCTTCGAAATCATAATCTTTAGTTTTTAAATCTTTTCCTACTTTATTCTTTAAAGCACCATAAGTAACTGCTGCACCTACTACTGCAGTTCCTGCAATTCCCGGAACAATATATTTACTAAAATCTTTTTTCTTAGATGTATTTTCTATTACTTCATCACTACCAGCTGGAATCTCAACAGTAATGTCGCGTTCTGTAGGTTCTTCATATATATTACTATAATCATTAGAAGAATCCGGACTAGTCGATAAACCAACAACATCAGTATTTGGTATAGGTTCATCTAAAATTTCAATTTCTGTATTAGTATTGTTTGTTCCTGTTCCCACCACTGTATTAGTCTCAACAGATGTACTAGGAGCATTATAATTAGAATCTGAACTACTTTCAGGAACAACAACCGCTGTATTAGTTGAAGTTTCAGCATTAACATTAGTATTATCCTCAATACCTACATTAATAGAAGTATTATTATTTTCGATTATTGAATTATTAGTACTTCCTCCTGTATTTGTACTTGTTGAAGTATTATTACTTGTATTATTATTTGAACTACTTCCAGTATTTGTACTTGTTGATGTATTATTACTACTTGTATTATTATTCGAACTACTTCCAGTATTTGTACTAACTGATGTATTACTACTTGTATTATTATTTGAACTACTTCCTGTATTTGCATTTACTGAAGTATTATTACTACTTGTATTATTATTTGAACTACTTCCTGTATTTGCATTTACTGAAGTATTATTACTACTTGTATTATTATTTGAACTACTTCCTGTATTTGTACTTACTGAAGTATTATTACTACTTGTATTATTTTTTGAACTACTTCCAGTATTTGGACTAACTGATGTATTACTACTTGTATCACTTTCAGTATTTGTACTAGTTGAAGTATTATAATTCTTATCATTTATTGGCGTAGTACTTGAACTATCAACTGTATCCACCTTAGAATCTGTATTTATATTTTCTACTACAGTTGATGCAGTTGTATCTTCTTGAACTAAACTTGCTCCTGGAATAGATTCTCTACTTTCAAAAGCATTTTCTTCTTGAAGCATTTCAACAACATCAGCTTCTACTGTTACGCTTGTATCCATATCCATATTTAGATGTTGATTCTCTGCAGGATCAAATACCCAAGTTTTACCACATGACATTTTTAAATCATTTAATGTATAAGGTTCATCTTTTGCCCATGGACCATATGGATCATTTACTAATATTTTTCCATCTTCTGTTATACCCTTACATACAACAAAGTGTGAACTATTTTTAACTAGTATAATAACAGTTTTTCCTTCTGATAACATTTGTTTCAAATCATTAGTACTAGTATTCTCATTGCAATACCATTTAAGTCCAACATAATCTGCAGCCCATGTCATTCTATCTACATTATTACTTGCAGACTTATTAGCCATTGCAGCTAAATCTTCAGGAGTATAAAGATTTCCTGTAAAATAAGATGCTACCATACAAACAGATGTAATACCACATCCACTTGTTGCAACAGTACCTTGTGAATATTTAATATTAGTGTAATCTGTTTGATCTAAAAGTGGCATTTCTGTAAATTCAAAATCACCATTAATTATTCCATTATCAAAAAAAGTAAATAGCATAGCTGCTTCTTCATCATACTCTCTAAGAATTCTTTTTGAATTTTCTAATCTAGTAATTAAATCATTTACTTCACTATTAATAGTTGAAACTAAAGCTGTTTTTAAATTACTAAATATTGCAGCTGATGGTAATTCACTACTTACAGACACACCATTAATCGCATTAGATAAATTTAATAATTCTGTCTCTAAATTTGTAGCAGCATTTAAACCAAAATATAATTCTCCAGCATCTAATGTTATATCCACTTTGACCACCACCTATTTGCTTTCTTTTCTTCTCTCTCTCGAGCTTCTTGTTCAGCTTTTAAAGCAGCATTATATAAGTCAGTATATTCATCTATCTTCGCCTGACATTCTCTAATTAATTGGTCAATTGTATCTGCTATATTTTCTACTAATGTTGTAACATTACCAGACAAAACACCTTTATCAATAGGTTCACCACATATAATTATTTCATCTAAATATTCTCTACTCTTTGCAACTGCTGATGCAGAACTATCAGTAACACCACTTAAACTCATCAATTGCCCTTTTAACGTCATAAATTCATCTATCTTAGCCTTATATTCTGATGAATTCATAATGCCACCTCCTTATTCTTTCCTCTTATTTCCTAAATAGAACCTTAACTCTACTTAGGAAATAAGAAGTATTAAACTTCTTAAAATTGATAATTTTGTAATGCTCTTGTAATATTAGCAGAAACATCTAATAACTTATCTTTATTTTGTTTAGCATTAGATTCAAATTTATTGAATGCTTCATCAGCATTATTTCTACCAGTACCAATTTGCCAGTTTCCTAAAATATTATCTTTAGTTTTTCTAGCTTCTAAAATAAATCCATCAATTGCATCTCTAACAGCATCAACTAATGCTCTTCCACCATCTGCTTCTGGATTAATATCGATTGTATCTGCAGTATCTACATAATCTGGTAAAACTGTCTTTTCAGAAACATTAATATCAATTAACTCACCTAATGGAGCACCATTTTCTAATTGAATACGTCTATAGTTACTAGCAACTTTAGATGAATCTCTAGCAAGTAAAGCTAAAGCATTTCTAACTTCAATTAGTTCGTTATGAACACTTACTATTTCTTGAATTTTAACTCCAGCATCTGCACCTTTCCAATTATTTTTTAGAATTTCTACAGCTTGTTGTAAATCACCCAACATTTCATCAGCACCATTAGTTGTTCCACAAACTACAGTAGCATATAAATATTCTGCATCTCTATATAATTCTTCTACGTTTTGTACCTTATGATTCATATCATTACCTCCTATATTTTAAGAATATACTAACTTTAATATCAAGTCAATTATTTAGGTTTTATCTTTTACCATTTTTTACACAAAAAAACTAGATATAATCTAGTTTTATTTAATCTCTTCAATTTTCATTAAGTTAGTAGTTTTTGCTTTACCTATTGTTGGGAAACCTCCAGTTAAAACTACGATATCACCAGTTTCTAGTGGCATAAATTCTTTTGCCACATCTACACTAGCATTTAATACTTCGTCTGTAGTTCCATACATCGGAATAGTTCTTGTATATACTCCCCAGTTTAATGCAAGCCTACGACATGCTGCTTCATCAGGACATAATGCAAGAATTGGAGCTTTTGGTTTAAAATTACTTATTATCTTAGCTGTTGATCCACTAATTGTCGCAGTACAAATAAGTTTAGCATCTAATCTATTAGCACTATCAACTACACTTTCGCAAATAGCAGCAGTAACTGTTTTAACCTTAACAGCATTACTTAAGTAATCAAAATCTGCATATTGTTCTGTCACTTCACAAATTCTTGCCATAGCTGCTACTGTCTCAATTGGATGCTTACCTACTGTTGTTTCACCACTTAACATAACGGCATCAGTTCCATCTAATACAGCATTAGCAATATCAGAAGTTTCAGCACGTTTTGGTCTATTATTTTCCATCATTGTTTCTAACATTTCAGTCGCAACAATACATATTTTACCCATCTTACGGCAAGTCTTAATCATACTCTTTTGAACAATTGGTAATCTCTCTGATTCAATTTCAGTTCCAAGATCTCCTCTTGCAACCATAATACCATCTGAAACTCTTAAAATTGACTCAAGATTTTGAATACCTAAATCACTTTCAATCTTACAAATAATTAACATATCTTCACGATTATGTTCTTTTAAAATTTCCTTTATTTCTAAAACATCTTCTTTACAAGAAACAAATGAAATAGCTAAATATTCTCCACCATGAAGACATGCAAATTCAACATCTTCTCTATCTTCATCACTAACATAAGGAATATTTAGTTTAATTCCTGGAACACTCATACTTTTACGATTTCCAAGTACTCCACCACTAATAATCTTACAAGTAACTCCATCTTCTTCTTTACTAATAACTTCTAACTTCATTTTAGCATTTTCTAGAAGAACTGCACTTCCTACTTCTAAACTATCTAAGGCTTCAGGATGATTAACAGTAAATCTTTCACTATTACCTAAAACATTTTCTTTAATAATTCTAATAGTTTTACCAGGAACTAATGTTACTTTATCATTTTCAAAATTCCCACTTCTAAATTCAGGACCTTTAGTATCCCAAAGAACGGCAATATTTCTACCTGTCTTTGCTCTTACAGCCTCTACTGAATTTAATACTTGTAATCTTTCATCTGTTGTTGCATGTGTAAAATTAATTCTTGCAACATTCATTCCCGCTAGAACCATTTGTTCCATTACTTCTACTTGATTTGACGCAGGACCAATACTACATATAATTTTCGTCTTTTTCATACTTACTCCTCCTAAGCGCGCTTTTCCATAATAACATAAAAACACGTTCTAATGCAAGTAAATCCAACAAAACCCAACCTATTTCTGACAAAATTCACAATAATGTGTTCCTCTTCCACCAACTTTTGTTTTTAACAACGTTTTAGAACACTCTGGGCAACTTTGCCCAGCCTTACCATGAACTAATAATTCATTTTGAAAAAGACCATGTACACCTTCACTAGAAGTAAAACTCTTAATGGTTGTTCCGCCTAATTTAATAGCCTTTTCTAAAACTATTCTTGTATTCTTTATTATTGTATCACATTCTTCTATAGAAATGTCACATGCTTTTCTTAAAGGATGAATTTTACTCATAAAAAGTATCTCATCATCGTAAATATTACCAATTCCACAAATAATACTTTGATCAAGTAAAACTGTCTTTATTGGTAACTTCTTATTATGAATTGCTTCATATAAATATTCCTTAGTTAAACTTTCATCATAAAATTCTTTTCCCATTTCAGAAAGTGGTTCTACATCATAAACTTGTTCCTTTGCAATTAAATGCATTTTTCCAAACTTACGTACATCATGGAATCTAAAACTAATATCATCATCCAATATAAATTCAACATGTTCATGTTTAGAAAGACTTTCCCCTTTCTTTCTAAACATAAACTTCCCTTCCATACGTAAATGTACAAGCAAACTATCTCTATCAAGCATCATTACAATCCATTTACCTCTAGTTGTAATATCATTAATCTTTTGACCAATAACTTGCTTTCTAAATTCCTCACTAACAGGATAAGCAATAATATTATCCCAAAATATATTACATCCAGTAATTTTCTTTCCTAAAATCTTTGTTTTTAAGCTTTCAACTACTGTTATTACTTCTGGTTTTTCAGGCATATTAATCCCCCCTTACTTAGCTTCGTACCAATTTTCTCCTACTTCCATTTCAACCTTTAATGGTACACTCATCTTAAATGTATTTTCCATTATACTTCTAACTAATTCTTGTACTTCTTCTAATTCATCATCAACAACATTAAACACAAGTTCATCGTGCACTTGAATTAGCATTTTACTCTTTAATCCACGTTTTTCAAGTTCATCAAATATTTCTACCATGGCTTTCTTTAATATATCAGCAGCAGTACCTTGAATTGGCGTATTTAAAGCCATTCTTTCACCACTACTTCTAATCATAAAGTTCTTGCTTTGTAATTCTTCAATAACTCTCTTACGATTCATTAAAGTCTTAACATATCCAAAACTATAAGCATCCGCTTTTTCTTTTTCCATATATTCTTTAATTCCAGGATATGTTTCTAAATAATTATCAATAAACTTCTTAGCTGTACCAATATCAATTCCTAAATCTTCTGATAAACCAAAACTACTAATACCATATAAAATACCAAAGTTTACTGCCTTAGCAGTTCTTCTCATATCTTTAGTTACTTCTTCCATAGGAACTTTATAAATATCACTTGCTGTCTTTGTATGAATATCCTTACCATCTATAAATGCTTGAATTAAATTTGTCGCATTTGACATATGTGCAAATACTCTTAACTCAACTTGTGAATAATCACTTGATAATAATTTAGAATTATCATCAGCAACAAATGCTTTTCGAATCAATCTCGAATAATCTGCTCTTGCTGGAATATTTTGTAAGTTAGGGCTTACACTAGAAAGTCTACCAGTTCTAGTTAATGTTTGTGTAAATATTGTATGAATTCTTCCATCATCTCTAACTTCTTCTTGTAAACCAACTGCATAGTTTGTATATAACTTAGCTAAGGTTCTATATTCTAAAATCTTATCAACAATAGGATTTACAAATTTTATCTTATCTAATATATCCTTACTTGTAGAATACTTATTATCTTTTGTTTTCTTAGGATAAGGAATTCCCATATCTTCAAACAATACTTTCGCAAGTTGAACCGGCGACATAATATTAAATGTACTTCCCGCAAGTTCATAAATCTCTTGCTCTAAAACATCCATTTGTCCCTTTAACTCTTCCTCAATACCTTTTAAATATTCAGTATTAACCTTAATTCCAGTAATTTCCATATCTGCTAAAACTTTAGTCAAAGGCATTTCAATATTATTAAATAGAGCTGTTTCTTCATTTTCTTCTAATTCTTTTAATAATCTTTCTCTAGTCTCATAGATAAATTTAGCTTTCTTACAACAAATTTCTTTTAAGTAATCTTCCTCTATTTCTTTTGGTCTCTTATCAGTACCATATAAATCTTCATATAAAGGAATATTATAATCAAAAGCTTGTGCAACAAAACTTATGTCATCCTTAATTACATAATCAAGTAAATACGTTGCGATCATTGTATCGAATACAACCTTATTAAATGTAATACCTAAACTATTTAATACAACAATATTTCTTTTTAAATCATATGTATATTTTTCTAAATCCGTTTTAAATAAATCTTTATAGTTATGAAGTTCATCTTTAGGAATGAAATATCCATTCTCGCCATCATAAATACCCATTCCTAAGATTTCACTTTTACTATAAATTGAACCCCTAGTTTCCAAATAAAAGGCAAAGTTATTATTTGAAAACTCATCTATATTTTTAATTACAAGTTCTTTTTTTTCTTTCTTCTCTTCTTCTTTTTCTTCTCCACCAGTAGAACTAAAGTCCATCTTTCTTAACATAGAATGAAATTCAAATTCTTCTAACATTTTAATAAATGCTTCTTGATTAATTCCACCATATTTACAATCTTCTAAATCAAATTCTAATGGAACTTCTCTAAATATTGTGGCCAAGTCATAGCTCATATAAGCGTTATCTTTATCGGCTAAAAGTTTTTCTTTAGTTTTGCCAGTAACACTCTCAATATTTTCATATAAACCATCTAAACTACCATACTTTACAAGTAAATTAATTGCTGTTTTTTCTCCAATTCCTTTAACTCCAGGAATATGGTCACTAGCGTCCCCCATCAATGCTTTTAAATCAATCATTCTGATAGGTTCTACTTGATAAGTATTCATAAATTCTTCTCTCGTCATTAAAATATGACCACTTTGTTTTAATAATTTTACATCTACTTCATCACTTATTAACTGTAGCAAATCTTTGTCACTACTAACAATAGTTGCTACAAATTCATCTTCTTCATCCACTCTTTTAGCAAGTGTCCCAATTATATCATCTGCCTCATAATTTTCTATTTCAAAATGTTTAATTCCCATTGTATCTAGAACTTCTTTTGCTTTAGGAAATTGTTCTTTCAATTCATCAGGCATAGCTTGACGACCTGCTTTATAATCATCATATTTATCATGTCTAAAGGTTTTTCCTTTATCAAACGCCACCATTATATAAGTTGGATTCTCTTCTTTAATAATCTTATTCATCATATTTATAAAGCCATACAAAGCATTTGTAGGAAAACCCTTAGAATTCTTCATGATAACTCCTTGATATGCTGTTGCATAGAAACTTCTAAATAATAAATTATTACCATCTACTAATATTATTTTCTTCATCTTAATCACCTGCAACTAGTATATCATAATTAAAAATTTTTAACTACTTTACTTATTAATATTTATGGCGACTTTTGACTCTTTTTCAAGTCTATCTAATTCATTTAGTCTTTCAACTCTTTCACTCATTGCAAAAATCACAATTCCTGCAACAACATAAACTAGAATTAAGTTTAATGCCTTTCTTACTCCACTTTTTAATTTCATATACATCTCTCCTTTCAATTTATACTTCAATTATAATTCGAACATTTATTCGTGTCAATAAAGATTAAAACATTTGTTTGACATTTTACATCTCTAATGTTAAACTAAATACATAAGGAGGGATAAATTTGGAAAAGCTGACTACTAGACAAGAACATATATTACAAATAATCAAACAATTAGTTGCTAAGAACGGTTATCCACCAACAGTAAGAGAAATCGGAGAAAAAGCTAACCTTAATTCTCCTGCAACTATACATTTTCATTTAACAAAACTTGAAGAAAAAGGATATATTAGAAAAGGAAATAGTAAAAATAGAACAATTGAAATACTTGTTCCTAATGAATATATCGAAAAAGAAGAAAACGTTGTAGACGTACCTCTACTTGGAAAAGTAACTGCAGGAACGCCTATCGAAGCAATCGAAACACCAGATGAATATTTTTCATTGCCTGCAAACCTAATTACTACAAAAAATGATGTATTCACATTAAGAGTAAGTGGTGAATCAATGATCAACGTTGGTATTTATGACGGAGACATACTTATTGTTGAAAGAAGAAATACAGCTCACAATGGTGAAACAGTAGTTGCAATGAATTCAGATAATGAAGCAACAGTAAAAACATTCTATAAAGAAAATGGATATTTCAGATTACAACCAGAAAATGATACAATGGAACCAATCATTCTAACAGAAGTAACAATTCTAGGTAAAGTAATTGGACTATACAGAAAATTATAATAATAAAAAAGAGTGAACATTCACTCTTTTATTTTTTTATAAATTGTCTAACTACATAACTAGCAATTAATAATCCAGCACTAGCAGGTACAAAAGCAGTTGAACCAGGAGTTCTCTCTCCTGTCTTAACTGGAAGTTCTGTAGAAGATAAAACCATTACTTTACCATTAATTTTTTCATCTTTAACAAACTTTCTAATAACCTTAGCTAATGGATCATTAACTGTTTTTCTAATATCAACTATTTCTAGTTTAGATGGATCTAATTTATTACCAGTACCCATACTAGAAATAAAATTTATCTTTCTTTTAATACATTCTTTAATAACTGCTTTCTTTACAGTCATCGTATCACATGCATCAACAAAATAATCTATATTATATTCAAATAATTCTAAATAGTTATCTAAATCAATAAATCTATCAATTTTTATAACTTCACAACCACTATTTATTTCTTTAATTCTCTTTTCTAAAACATCAACTTTTTTCATTCCAATTGTTGATTCTAAAGCAATAATCTGTCTATTAATATTTGACTCATCAACAACATCAAAATCAACTAATATAAGTTTACCAATATTAGATCTTGCAAGTGCTTCAGCAACATACCCACCTACTCCACCAACACCTAATATTAATACACTTTTATTATTAATTAGAGAAACATTATCTTCACCAATAACTTTTTCCAATCTAGAAAATCTAAGCTGCTTGTCCATTTACATTTTCTCCCATAGACTTAACTAATTGCTTTTGTTTTTGTCTTTTTGACTGAATTAAAGTAAGTGGTTTATCATAAATAATTTTATTTACAGTAGAAAGTTTAGCGTATATATCGCGATTACTTAATGCCATATTATAGTAACTAGCTAAATTTCTTGACTCTCTAGTATTTAATTTTCTTAAAGATTCAACCATTCCCTGTAAAGTATCTTCCGCAACTGTAGTATCTTCTACTACAGTACAATCAAATAATTTTAAAAATTCTAATGTATCAACCATATCAAGAACACCAGCTTTTTCAAATAATAGTGGCCATTCTCTTGCATCACGTACATTTGTAACTATGTCTTGTAATAATTCTATTTTTTCATCTGTTAAATGTTCACCAATGCCTAATTTCTCAAAAGATAAATATCTTCCTCTTTTAATACCAGGAATCTCTTTTCTCATATCAGTTATCGCACTAACATATAAATTATCTAACGCATCATTTATTTTTTTAGGAGGTTGTTCAACCTCATATACATCATAAGCAGACGATCTTGCTTCTTCTCTTGTCGTAATCAAATAGTTTCTTCTAAATCTCATCGAATTTGTTCTGATAAATTCAAGTGTAGCTGCATCACTTCTAACATCTTTATATGCAGAATCTGAAAATCTTTTACCATTTACAATTACTTCACTTTCCGAAGCATCAGCAAATCTAACACCAGTTCTGATCTTACCAGCATTTTTAAGTTTAACTTCAACGTTTAAAACCCTATTTCTATTAACTATAGGAAGGATTAACATAAGTTATCACCTCGTACGGCCTATTATAGCAAAAATATTATTTTTATGCAATAAAAAAACGTCAGTTGAGAGCGTCCTAGCGTACGATAAAACCTGTCCTTAGTCCAGGTGGGTGTCCTTACGTTATCATTAGGATTCTTATTCATTACAATAAGCCTTCAACACCGATAACTGATCAAAACTCCCGTATCGTTATTTTAGTCGGTTTTAGATGGGCCGGTGTCGCATCTCTCTGACAATTTAATTATATCATATCAAAATTCTAACATGCAACAACTTTCACTCATTTGACAGTCCAACATAAATTACTATAGGTGATTAAATGTACCTTGATATTAACGACATCAAAATCTATTATGAAAAATATGGAAATAGTAAAGACACAATATTAATACTTCCAGGTTGGGGAAACACAAGACAAACATTTTATTATATAATTAATTATTTTAAAACAACTCATACAATATACATTCTAGATTATCCTGGCTTTGGAAAAAGTCCTATTCCATCAAAAACACTCACTATTTATGATTATTCTGAACTAGTTATCAATTTTATGAAAAAATTAAATATTCATAAACCAATAATTATTGCCCACTCTTTTGGAGGAAGAATTGCATCACTACTAATTGGTTACCATCAATGTAAACTAGATAAATTAATATTTATAGATATTGCTGGAATTAAACCTAAAAAAACAATTAAAAAGATTATTAAAGAAAAAATCTATAAACTAAAAAGAAAGTTAATACAAATACTTCCTAAAGAAAAACACCAAATATATTCTAAAAAACTCTTAGAAAAATATGCCTCTCCAGATTATCTAGCTTTACCTCCTGCAATGCATCAAACTTTTAAAAACATTATTAATACGGACTTAACTAATTATTTCAAAAGAATAAAAAATGAAACACTTCTTATTTGGGGCGATAAAGACTATTCAACCCCCTTAAAAGATGCATATAAATTAAGAAAAATTATTCCTAATTCAGCATTAATTATCCTGAAACAAGCAGAACATTACTCATATTTAAATAATCCTACTTTAACAAATAAAATAATTTATGAATTCATAAAAAAAGAACATTAATTATGTTCTTTTATCTTAAAAACTTAACAGTAATTTTACCATGGAAATGTTTTTCACTATATCCCATATGCCATATCTTAACACTATGAGTTACTTTATGATTAGAATCAACAATACCTTCTGTAATAACATATCTACCACCATAGTTTACACTTGATAATGATATTGGTTCAGAGTTATCAATACTAAAGTAAATATCATCTTCACTCATTTTTATATCTTCACACTTATGATAATCAATCATATCTTGATAATCATCTAAATAAACAGCATACCAACTATTTAGTCCTTTATAATTTGAAACAGTAAACTCAGTTGAATAAATAACTGCTCCATCACCACTAGGATCACCATCTTCTTCAGTAAAATTTACAATATCACTCATACCATCTTTATTTTCACTAAATTTAACATATAATGGTCCAGTCTTCTCACCTTCAATTTTTTCAACACTAGCAGCAGTGAAGACAAAACAAACAACAATCCCTAATATACAAAGAAATACTAAAGCCATTGCAAAAATAACTTGTCTTTCATTAGACTTTATTTTACTAATAGTATGAGATACTTCTATATCAGAACTTTTCTTAATATCATTTATATTCAACTTAGATTCTTTCTTTTTACTAGACACACTTACTTTTTCTTTTTTCATACTCTTCACCTACTTTATTCTATAATAAGTATATCAAAAAACATCTAATTATAAAATACTTCAAAATAAAAAAGAAAGCATTTTGCTTTCTTTTTTTTATTTCTTATCAATTGAGATTCCTAATTCTTTTAATTGTTTTTCATCAACTACATTAGGACAATCGCTCATTAAACATGAAGCGCTTGCAGTCTTAGGGAATGCAATAACATCACGAATATTTTCTGTACCAGTTAATAACATAACTAATCTATCTAAACCTAATGCAAGTCCACCATGTGGAGGAGTTCCATATTGTAAAGCTTCAACGAAGAATCCAAATTTTTCTTTAATATCTTCTTCAGTTAATTCTAATGCTCTAAACATTTTGTCTTGAACATCTCCTCTATGAATACGAATAGAACCACCACCAGCTTCATAACCATTGATAACGATATCATAAGCTTTTGAATAACAATTACCTTTATCAGTAAGTAATTTATCAACATCACTATCAAGTGGTGCAGTAAATGGATGGTGACAAGCCATATATCTTCCTTCTTCTTCACTATATTCAAAAGATGGGAATTCAGTTACCCATAGTAACTCATAATGACCTTCTTTTATTAAGCCTAAATCTCTTGCTAACTTACATCTTAAAGCACCAAGTGATACTTTAACTGTTTGTTTCTTACTATCAGCAACGATTAATACTAAATCTCCATTTTCTAATCCTAAACTATCTTTTAAATTATTTAATTCTTCTTCAGTAATAACCTTTGCAATACTTCCAGTTACTTCATCTGCTATTTTTAAATATGCAAGACCACTTGCTCTATATGTTTTAACATATTCAGTAAGTTGATCTAAACCTTTTCTAGAATAATTATCCGCTTGTCCTTTAACAACTAAACAGTTAATAATACCATTATTATCAATTACATTCTTAAACACTGTAAATTCAGTATTTTTAAATAATTCAGTAATATCATTAATTGGCATATCAAATCTTAAATCTGGTTTATCTGAACCATACTTATCCATTGCTTCATCATAAGGCATACGTCTAAGTGGTAATTTAACATCAATTCCCTTAACTTCCTTAAATACATGAGCAACTAATCTTTCTGTTAAATCCATAACATCATCTTGGTCAACAAAACTCATTTCTAAGTCTATTTGTGTAAATTCAGGTTGTCTATCAGCTCTTAAATCTTCATCTCTGAAACATTTAGCTATTTGGAAATATCTTTCCATTCCCCCAACCATCAAAAGTTGCTTAAATATTTGAGGTGATTGTGGTAGGGCAAAAAATTTACCATTATTTACACGACTAGGTACTAGATAGTCTCTTGCTCCCTCAGGAGTTGACTTACAAAGGATTGGAGTTTCAACTTCAATAAACTTTTCCTTATCTAAGAAGTTTCTAACAGCCATAGTAACTTTATGACGAGTAACTAAGTTATTTGTAACTCCACTTCTACGAATATCTAAATATCTATATTTTAATCTAGTATCTTCAAGTGCTGTAGTATCATCGCTAATTTCAAAAGGAATATCTTTACTTGTATTAAGAAGTTCTAATTCAGATACTTCTACTTCAATATCTCCAGTTGGAATATTAGGATTTTTACTTTCTCTTTCACTCACTGTACCAGTAACTTTTAATACAGATTCGCTTTTTAAAGAAGCAGCTAAATCATAAAATTCTGCGCCATCTCTAACAACGATTTGTACGATTCCACTTCTATCTCTTAAATCTATAAATACTACTCCACCAAGGTCACGTTTCTTTTGAACCCAACCGTGAAGAGTAACTACTTCTCCAACATTTTTAATTGTTAAAGTTCCATTATCTAATGTTTTCATTAACTTCTTCTCCTCTACTATTCATGATGACAATGACATTCATGTTCTCCATCGTTGCAATGTCCGCAGCACTCATGGTCATCATCTCCACAATGACAGTCGTCTCCGCAATGGCAGGCATCTCCACAATGACAATCATCTCCACATGTGCATTCTTCTCCATCTAAACATCCGCAGTCTCCACCGCAAGTACATTCATAACCTTCTTGGCACCCACATGTACATGATTCATCACAGTTACAATGACTATGACCACAATTGCAATCATCATCACAATCGCAATACTCATCTTCACATCCACAATCGCATCCATCTGCTCCTGTATTTAATTTTTCATCTAAATAATAAATTAACACATCTAAACTAATAACTTCTTCTTCCTTAGTTTGATTATTCTTAATATGAACTTCATTATTATTTAAATCATCACTATTTAAAATAGCAATATACTTAGCATTTAATCTATCAGCTTGTTTAAATTGTCCCTTTAATCCTCTACCAGTATATTCAGTTTCAACTATAAATCCAGCCATTCTTAATTCTTGAGTTAAATATGCAGCATATTTCTTTTCTTCTTCATTAACATACATAATGAATAAATCTACATCATCAACAATTGGCATCTTAACATTTTCAAGTTCTAATGCTTTAACAACTCTACCCATTCCAGATGCAAAACCAATACATGCAGTTTCAGGTCCATCTAATTGACTACAAAGCCCATTATAACGACCCCCACCACCTAATACATTATTTGAACCAAATCCTTCAACTTTTGCTTCAATTTCAAATACTGTATGGTTATAGTAATCAAGTCCTCTAACAATATTAGGATTAACTTCGTATTTAATTTGCATTATATCTAAGTAATCTTTAACTTCTTCAAATCTCTTAGCACTTGCTTCATTTAAATAATCAATAGTTTTAGGAGCATTTACTAAAATTTCATTACCAGCATCAACTTTACAATCTAAAATTCTTAAAGGATTCTTTTCAAGTCTAACTTGGCAATCTTCACATAAATCTTTAATATGTGGAGTAAAATACTCAACTAAAGCATCTCTATATGCTTTTCTTGATTCATTATCACCTAATGAATTAATATTAACTTTAATTTCTTTTAACCCTAACATTTTATAAATATTAACTGCTAAAGAAATAACTTCTGCATCAGTAAGTGGATCATCACTACCTAATACTTCCATTCCAAATTGAGTTAACTCTCTATCTCTTCCAGATTGAGGTCTTTCATATCTATACATTGTTCCATTATAGTAAACTTTTACTGGTTGATTAGGATCACCATACATTTTATTTTCAATGTAACTTCTAACAACTCCAGCTGTACCTTCTGGTCTTAATGTAATATTTCTTCCACCTCTATCTACAAAATCATAAGTTTCTTTAGAAACAATATCAGTACCCTCACCAATACCTCTATGGAATAATTCAGTAGCCTCAAATATCGGTGTTCTCATAAAAGTATAATTATACTTTTCCATTGCAGCATCGATAACACTTTCTACATATTTCCATACTTTTGCTTCTCTACCATAGATGTCATTACAACCTTTTTGTTTTTGTATCATCTTATATTCCTCCTATCTCTTTTCTTTTTTATATACTTTAACACTTCCACAAACACTTTCATAACTCATATTTCTTAAGTTACAACAACCATGTTCTGCGACAGTAGTATTACCATCTATAAATTGACAACGTGTTTCATTATCAAACAAATCATAATAATAACCATCTTCGGGACAATGTCGGAAGACTGTCTCCTCTCCTCTACCAGGCACAAATACTAAACTATCTCCCCAGTCACATCTGATTATCTCCCCAGTTTCAAAATCATCTTCACTTAAATGATCAATTCTTACTCCTGCATATAAATTTTCAACATTGTTATCTCTAACAACTCTCATTAACTTAAATCTATTAGTTAATGAATTACCGCTATGCCCTAAAAGTATACCTTTATATAAGCAGAGCTTATCTTTCGTGTCCATTTTTCCTCCTGATAAAATAAAAAAGTGCCACCTACCCTAAGGACGAAATAACTTCGTGGTGCCACCTTATTTTATACTCTTAATACTTATAACGTAGTTACCCGCTTCTTATTTTTAGGATGTCTTCGTTTTACCTAAATGAATACTTACACCTTCCGTATTCTCTCTGCAACTCTTAATAAAACTACTCTTTCCCAAGAAGATATCTATATTATATATTAAATATTCAAAATAAACAATTACTTTTTTAACCTTGAAATATCTCTTTTATATACTCTTTGATATGTTTCCATATCAAATCCATGATACTCTAAATCTTCTGGATTAAATTCCTTAGTTCTATATTCAAAGAACCTTCTCATTAATCTACTATCTAACCGTTCTTTATGTACACTATCTTTAAGTATTGTAGAAAAATAATCTCCATATGCATAAAGAGGTGTCTTCCAAGTATCTAAACTTCTACCATCTAAATGATCTAACAATTCATCATGTCTTGTAAAATAACTAGACACTTGACCAAGTATTTCTTTATCACTAACAGAATCAAACTTTAAATTTCTAATAGTTTTATCATCTAATAAAGATAATATATAGGCATCTAAAACATAATTCTTACCTTCAAATGAAAACTCAGTATAAATTTCTTTTAAATCATCTAATCTGTATTTCTTTCTAAAAAGAAAATCATAAAAAAGTTTTTCAAATACAATCGCAATAGTTTCACCATAAACAGATGAATAAGAATATTTCATATATGCATCTGAATCTTTTTTATTCAATTTATTCAAATCAAATGTATGTCCAAATTCATGACCTAAAGTTAGCATATAAGGAACCGTATATTCAAAGTCACATAACATTATACTAGATCTTTTCTTTCTAGGATCATGTAAAACAGTACCTGCATACTTTTCATTTTCATTAAGAGGTCTATTAAATATCTTTCTACCAGAAATAAACTTATCAAACATGTCTTCTAAACCATATTCATTTAAGAATTCAAAGAAATATTCACAAAACTCTTCTTTAGACATAGTTTGATATCCATTAGAAAACACAGTATCTTCTAATCCATCCAATGCTTCATCATTAACTGATAACATTACATCAAATAAATCACGATGATATTCTTTATATTTAATAAATTCATCTTCAAGTCTAAAAAACAATGAATCTAAATATTGTGTATATTTTCTAGACTGACTTTTTGATCTAAATGCTCTTTTCTCATTCAAATAACTTTTCTTACCAGTCATTGATCTATATGCCTCATGTAACTGATATAAATAATCTATTAAAACATATCTTTCTAAATTATCTCTCGTTTGATCAAGTCTTTTATAAGCACCTTCGATCAATTGCATTAAATCATGTTCATTACCAGTAATTATTTCCATATTAACCCCCTACAGAAAAAATTATTTTTCTAACCATATTGTTGTTGGACCTATATTTATAAGACTTACATCCATATCAGCACCAAAAATACCAGTTTCAACTTTAACTCCATAACTACGAAGTTCTTCATTAAATGCCTCATATAAAGGAATAGCCTCATCATTTTTCATAGCATTAATATAACTTGGTCTATTTCCTTTATGAGCATCACCATATAATGTAAATTGAGAAATAGATAAAATATCTCCACCAAAATCTAATAAACTTTTATTCATAACATCATTTTCATCTGGAAAGATACGAAGATTAACACATTTCTTTGCTAAATGTTTAACTTCTTCTAAAGTATCACCATTAGTAAATCCAACAAGTAATACTAAACCACTATCTATTTGTCCAACTATCTTTTTATCTACTTTAACTGAAGCTTCTCCACTTCTTTGTACTAAAACTCTCATCGCATAACCCTCTCAACTTTTTCAACGTATTGATTCTTTTCTAACGCTAAAATCATTTTATTTAATTGTTCAATTCCAGTAACATAACATAATACTTCATAAGTAACTTTATCAACTTTACTAACAGTATTCATACTATCAACACTAACATTTATCATTGAAATTGTTTGCATTAAATCAAGCATATGATTATCAGTAGTATTTGTATGAATATAAACTGCCGTTAAATATCTCTTATTAGTATTATCATTCCATAATACCTCAACAGTTCTTTCATCCATATTAAGTAAGTTATGACAACTAAGTCTATGCACACTTATTCCATTTCCTTTAGTAATATATCCTACAATAGAATCTCCATATATTGGATTACAACAGTTAGCTAAATTTACTTTTACTTTATCAATACCACTAACAATAATATCAGCATCAGTATTTTTTGAAGTAACTTTAACAACTTTTGGTGTCGGTACATCATCACTCTTATGAATAACATTAATTACCGCATTAACAGGTGCTTTACCATTACCAATTTGTAAATATAAATCTTCTAATTCATCTACTTTAAATGCTTCAAAAATCTTTTCAAGATTTTCATCACTTAAAAACTCTGAAATACTTAGTTTTTTCTTACGTAATTCTTTTTCTAATGTATATGTACCACGTTCAATATATATTTCACGATCATTTTTTGTAAAGAATGACTTAATTCTATTCTTAGTCTTTGTGGCTTTAACAATGTTAAGCCACTCTTTAGAAGGAGTTGAACTCTTATTAGTATTAATCTTAACTATATCATTATCTTTAAGTTCATAATTAAGTGGAACAATATTATTATTAACAATTGCTCCAACCATAGTCTCTCCTACTTTAGTATGAATAGCATAAGCAAAATCAATTGGAGTAGCACCTCTTGGTAATTCAATAACATCTCCCTTAGGAGTAAAACAATAAATATTATTATTTAACACTTCATCTTTAACACTATTAACGAAGTCTTCACTACTCATTTTATCTTTACTTAAATCAATAATTGATTTAAAGAATTGTAGTTTTTGTTCAGTTGTTGATTGTAAATTAGCAGTATTAGTTGAACCACCATTTTCTTTATAAGCCCAGTGTGAAGCAATACCGTTTTCAGCAACTTCATCCATATCATAAGTTCTAATTTGAATTTCAAATAAATACCCATCAACACCAAATACAGTAGTATGTAAAGACTGATACATATTTGGTTTAGGCATCGCAACATAATCTTTAAATCTCTTTGGTAAAGGTCTAAATTTTGAATGGATAATACCAAGTGCCAAATAACATTCTTGTTCAGTATTAACTAAAATTCTTAAAGCTAATAAATCATAAATATCACTAAACTTCTTACCTTTATCAAGTTTATTATAAATACTATAAATACTCTTTGCTCTACCCTTGATCTCATGCGGTATATGATGTTCTGTTAATAAATCAGAAACCTCTCTTTGCATATCATAAACCGTTTTATCTCTTTCAACTTTTGTCTTATTTAATTTCTCAACGATGTCATAAAAAACATCAGGTTTTAAATAACGTAAAGACAAATCTTCTAATTCACTCTTAATTTTATGAATTCCTAAATGGTGAGCAATAGGCGCTAAAATATCTAGCGCCTCATGTGCTTTAACTCTTTGTCTATCTTCTGGAATTGCATATAGCGTTCTCATATTATGAAGTCTATCTGCTAACTTAATAATAATTACACGAACATCTTCACTCATTCCAACAATTATTTTTTTATAATAATCAATTAAGTATTCATTTTCTGTAGAAAAATGAATCTTACTAAGTTTTGTAACACCTTGGACAAGTTTTGTAATCTCACGTCCAAATTTTTCTTCCATTTCTTGTACAGTGCAATCACAATCTTCTAACACATCATGCATAATTCCTGCTGAAATAGTTTCATAATCTGCATAGATTGTTGTTAGTATCAATGCAACATTTAAAGGATGTATTATATAAGGTTCCCCTGTTTTACGAAATTGTCCATCATGTTTTTCATTTGCGAAAAGGTAAGCCTCTTGGATTACCTTTATTTGTTCTTCATTTTCAATATACATTTTTACTTTCTCTTCAACCATTTCGAAAGTAATATCATCTTTATGTTTAGACGTAGGAACCATCTCCTCTCTACTAACAGTTAATTCCCTTTATCTTCTTTTCTTCAAACTCATCTGTATAAATTTTCTTTTTCTTTTTTGGTTTACCAATATTTTTCTTTTCTAATGCCATAAATGTAGTCATTGAAATAAATATTGATGAATATGTTCCAGCTACTAAACCAATTAACATTGCCATATTAAATGTAAAGATTTCTCTTGACCCTAAGAATGTTAATGCAATTACTGGAATTAATGTAGTAACTGAAGTAAATAAAGTTCTTGAGAATGTTTCTTGTGTACTTCTATTTACTATTTCATATAATTTTTCTTTATCTAGTTTCTTATCGTCTGTTGCTTTAATATTTTCACGAACTCTATCGAAAGAAACAATTGTATCGTTTATTGAATATCCAATGATTGCAAGAACTGCTGCAATAAACATTGAATCAACTTCTAATCTAAATAATGCAAATAATGCAAACATAATTGCAACGTCATGTACTAAAGCAAGTACTCCACCTACTGCATAGCTAAATTTAAATCTTAATGACACATAAATAATAATTCCAACTAAAGCAAGTAATACCGCGAATACAGCATTCTTAACTAATTCTTGTTTAACAATATTAGTAACTACTCCAATATTAACTTTAGCATCATATTTATCTTCAAAATATGTATTTACTTCTTTAACTTCATCACCACTAAATGATTTATCCACTCTAATAACTACTTCATCATCTAATAATGTAATTTCGCTTGCTTTATATCCAAGCTCTTTTAAATCAGCCTTTAATGCTTTCTCAGTTAATTTTTCTTCAGTAGAAATTGTTATATCACTACCAGCTTTATAATCAATACCAAGATTTAATCCCTTAACACCAATCATAACTCCGCCAACAACAATAATAACTACTGATAACAAGATAAATAAAACTCTATGTTTTAAGAAATCAACTTTACTAAATGGTTTAACTTTAACTTCTTCATTTTTACTAACATCAGGAATATTTTTCTTCTTAACATTAATAAATAAATTAACTTTATCATTAAAGAATTCAGTCTTAACAAAAGCATTTACTAAAAGTCTTGTTAACCATACCATTGTAAACATTGTAACAATTACTGTAATAATGTTCATTGTAGCAAATCCTTTAATACTAGATTCACCAAAAATAAACATAATAATCGCAACTATTAATGTAGTAATATTACCATCGATAATTGCTGAAAAACTTGATTTAGTTCCTTCTCTAACAGCAAGTGGTAAACTCTTACCCTTATGTAATTCATCTCTAATACGAGAGAATGTAATAACATTTGAGTCTACTGCCATACCAATTCCAAGTACTAAAGCTGCAATACCAGGAAGTGTTAAAACTCCACCTAATACCCAGAATGTTAAGAATACAAAGAATGTATATAAAATCATTGAACATGATGCAATAAATCCTGCAAAATGATATACAGCAATTAAAATAATAATAATTAAAGCTATACCAATGATTCCAGCAATTAATGTTTTTTCTAGTGTTTCATCACCAAATGTAGCACCTACTGTTTGACTAGAAACTTCACTTAACTTACTTGGTAAAGATCCACTATTAATTAAATCAACTAAATTTTCTACTTCTTCTAAAGTAAAGTTTCCTTGAATAATAACATCACTAGCAAATCCTTGTGAAACAGTTGCTGCACTTAAACAGTTAGAACCACTTGTTCCACATAAGTTTCCATCATCTTCATAACTATCAGTCATTTGATTAAAATCTAACCAAATAACAATCATATTTTTACCAGATTCTCTAGTACTAATTTCATTAGTAACTTCATAGAACTTATCTTTATCTTTTACTGATAAAGCAACAGCTGGTCTACCAGATTCATCTTGTCCAACTTTAGCTTGTCCAGAAACTAAAACATCACTAGTCATTAATAACTTATCATCAACATCTCTAAAACTAAGTGTTGCAACAGTAGATAATTGACTACGTGCTTCTTCAGGATCAGTAACACCTGCAAGTTTTACTCTAATTCTATCAGTACCTTCTAGAATTATTTCAGGTTCATTTACTCCTAAACTATCAATTCTTTTACTTAAAGTTTTATAAGTTGCTGTCATCTTTTCTGTAGTCATCTTAGACCCATCAATTGACTCTACCTTATATAAAACCTCAAACCCACCTTGTAAATCTAATCCAAATTTTAGATTCTTAAATAGTGGAACACATAAAAAACATATTCCAACTACAACAAGGCATAAAAACATAGTTGTAAAAACTACTTTTTTCTTATTTCCTTTTTTCTTCATGTTTTTTCACCTCATATTTTTTTATTAATTATTACTATCAAAATATTGTGTTCTATTAGTACTGCTCATTTTATCTTTTAAATAATCATCAATTTTCTGAATTTTAACATGTAATATGTCATTAACAATATCTGAAAGCATCAAATCTTTAGACTTACTCCAAATATTCTCAATTAAATAATTCCAAATGTCTACTTCTTGAACATAAGAATATCCAAGTCTTTGAAATTCATTTAATTTTGCTTTTAAAGCAGGCTTAACTCTTTGAAACAATTCTTCCTTACTAGAAAATTCATAATCCATAAAAGATCACACACCTTTTGAATAAGTTTATTATATCAAAAGAAAATACAAATTAAAACACATAAATCGTTAAAAATAAAGAAAAAGAACGATTTTTAATCGTCCTTTTTTGCTCTTGGAAAACTATTATAATAAACTTCTCTAAGTCTATCAGTAGTAACATGAGTATAAATCTGTGTCGCTTTAATACTCTCATGTCCTAATAATTTCTGAACAGTAGTAAGTTCACATCCTTCATTAAGTAAATGAGTTGCAAAACTATGTCTAATCATATGTGGTGAAATATTCTTATTTATACTAGTTTGTTTAATAATCTGATCAAGTATATATCTAACTCCTCTTTCAGTTAAACAACCACCATTCTTATTTAAAAACAAATATTCACTATTCAAAGTATTAAGTAATATATATCCCTCATTCAAATACCTTTTCAAGATCTCCTCACAGTAATCACCATAAGTTACAATTCTTTCCTTATTACCTTTACCAAGAATTAAAATACTCTTACTACTTAAATCAATATCTTTTACTTTAATATTAGTTAACTCTCCAACACGTACCCCTGTCGCATATAAAAGTTCTAATAATAATAAATCTCTTTGTCCTAATGCTGTTTCAGTATCAGGAACATTAAATAATTCTTCTAACTCATTATATTCAAAATATCTAGGTAACTTCTTCTCTTTTTTAGGACCATTTACTAATGAAAACACATTAGTTTTAACAACTCCTTCATTAGCTAAATATTTATAAAATCCTCTTAATGCACTAAGTTTTCGATCAATTGAAGAGTTATTATCATTCTTTTCTTCTTTTAAATACATTAAATAAAATCTCAAATCACTATATTCAATATCTTTAAAATTAAGTGCCTCTCTACTTATATATTCAAAAAACTCTTCAATATCATTTTTATAACTTAAAATTGTATAATCAGAATAATTCTTTTGATATTTTAAATATTCTAAATAACTAACTAAATACTTGTTATTTTTTTCCATATGTCTTAGCCTTATCATCAGTATCAGTTACAACTTTAGCACCTTCAGAAACAGCTTTATCCCTAGCAAGTGCTCCTTCCATAACCATACACCATTCATAAGTCATATTTAAACATTTAGAACTTTTAAATCTTCCATCAATTCTTTTAATATCATATTCAACATCTGTTTGCATTTCTGCAATTTCAGACCCAGGAGTAAATCCATCTTTATTCGCATCGCATAACAATCTATAATCTCTAATATATTGGGCAAAAAATTTAGGTAAATTTCCAGTTAAATAAGTTGTTAATTTTTTAGTTTCACTTTCATCTAATGGATAATGTGCGAACAAGTCTAAATTAACTTTATATTCACTAGATCCTTTTTCTCTATAAAGAACTCCTCTTGGAAGGCTTCTTAAAACACGATAAATTTCTTTTCTTTTAGAAGCATCATCAAGACTTCTATCTACTTTAATTTTAGCCGGAATTAACTTTTCTTCTTCAGCAATAGCTTGTGTTGCTTCTTGAACTTGTCTTTTTTCCTCTTCACCAAGTAATGAAAATAATGATAATTGACCTTCAACATAGTCTTTATCAAGTTGAACCGAAAGTTCTGGAACAATAGCCATTCTATCACTTAAGTTTGCTTCTACAAATTCTTTATTCTTATCAAAACGATCATCTCTACAACTACAACTTAATCCTTCAAATCTATTTAATGATTCAACAATATTTCGTAGTGCTCTATAATCGCTTACTCCAAAACCGGCCTTTTCTTTTAAACTATATGGAATATCAGAATAACTAGTAATTCCTCTTAATTGTTCTGCAAAACTACGAGAAACATTCATATCGCCATCTAGTAACATTTCTAAATAATCGTCTATAGTATAAGCATGTGAAATAACATCATCGTAAATAGCATTAACATCATAACCATCATCTCTAAAATCACTAACTAAAGAAGTTTGAGCAACTCTTCGCAAAGCTGCAGTACGATCTGCTTTTCTATTATATAAAACTTCCTCAAATCTTATATAACTTTTACCATCTTTTTCTCTTTTACTCGCTACAAAAATATCTACATTACTATCTGGAATATATCCATTCATAGTCATTCGTTCTGCCATTTCTTTTTCACTACCAAATCTTGTAGTAACTAAATCAATAGCTTCTAAATCATTAGCACGAGTTATAACTCCAGGTCTACCTTTTTCACGACCTAAATACCAAACTTCTTGTAATTTTAATACTGTAAATGTGTTATCTTTTCTATTACGAGCAATTAAAAAATAATTATCCATAAATCACACCACCCTTACATTTATTATATCTTTTAAAAAGTTACAATGCAATTAAATACAATTTCTTTACAACTACTTTTTATAAACTTTTGGTGAAACCAATCTACCCTTTTCATCTTTATTCTTAACTGTTTTAAATTTACTTAATCCTTCCATAAACATACGTCCAGCAAAATATCCATTACCGTGATCAGTTGTATCATTAATAATTCTTTTTATACCTTCAAATACTAATTTGTCATCTTCATTTAACATACCTAAAGCATGATAAAACTTTTCTTTTGGAGTATATCTATCTTGGAACATTTCATAAAATTCTTCTACAACATCAATATCACATAATGTTCTAATAATATTTTCTCTAACGCTTCTAACTGTTGGTCCAATTTTTCTATCTCCAACTAATACACTCATATATTGTGTTTTTTGAAATAATTCAAAACCAAACTCTGCAAAATAGTCAATTGATTGAACAGGTACATCCATTGTATCAAATGCTACCTTTACTTCTCCTGTCTTAGGTAAATGTTTTAATTTGCTTTCGTATCTTGTCGAATTAATAATATCTTCTTCTTTACCAAACGCAGCATATGTCAATTGATCTAACGCTTCAAATTCCATATTTTCTAAAACAATTTCTTGTCCATCTACTATATACACTAGTCTTGCCTTCATCGCAAATCCCCTCCAATGTTGCACATATTATACCACAAATCCCTTGAAAAATCAAGAAAAAGAGTGTTCCTACACCTCGTAAGAACACTCGCTACATTTAATATTACCATTTTTCTCTACTAAAACTTTGCCACATTCTGGACAAAACTCACCAGTAGGTTTATCCCATAAAGCAAATTTACATTTAGGATAATTATTACATCCATAGAAAACTTTACCTTTACGTGTTGGCTTTTCTACAATCTTGCCACCACAATTTGGACAATCCATAATTTCAGTAACTTCCACTACTTCCTTCTTAATATATTTACATTCAGGATAGTTAGAACAAGCTACAAATTCTCCATATTTACCTTTTCTAACAACAAGGTCACTTCCACACTCAGGACACTTTTCTCCTGTTGCTTCAGGTGCCTTCTTTTCCATATCAGAAAAAGCTTCTTTTACACGTGGTTCAAATAACTTATAAAATTCATCAAGCACTTCATTCCAAACTGCTTTACCTTCCGCAACATCATCTAAATCTTCTTCCATGTCACGAGTATACTCAACATTAATTAAATCACTAAAGAATTCTTGTAACTTATCAGTAGTATCAAAACCAATACTTGTTGGCTTAAATTTCTTTTCTTCCATAGTTACATATTCACGTTCTTTAATTGTATCAATTGTTTTAGCATAAGTAGATGGTCTACCAATACCTAACTCTTCCATTTCTTTAATTAACTTAGCTTCAGTATATCTAGCTGGTGGATTAGTAAAATGTTGTTCACTTTCAACATTCGTAGTAACTAATCTACCATCTTGGTCAAATTCAGGTAAAATCTTATCTTCACTAGATTCATAATCTTTATAAACTTTTAAGTATCCATCAAAAATAAGAATTTGACCAGTTGTCTTAAACTTATAATCATTATTATCAAAAACAACGGTTGTTTGGTTTACCTTAGCATCAGCCATTAATGATGCTAAAGCACGTTTATAAATCATACTATATAATTTAAATTCATCATTAGATAAATATTGTTTAATCTTATTAGGTTCACGATTAATACTTGTTGGTCTTATGGCTTCATGAGCATCTTGTACATTATCATTTTTCTTCGCAGCTTTAACATATCCAACGTAATTATCTCCATAGTTTTCACTAATGAAAGCCATTGTTGGTCTAATGAAATCATCTGATAAACGAATTGAATCAGTTCTCATGTAAGTAATTAATCCGACAGTTTCATCACCTAAATCAATACCTTCATATAACTTTTGAGCAATACTCATTGTCTTTTTAGCTGCAAAGCCCAACTTAGTTGATGCTTCTTGTTGTAGAGTTGAAGTAGTAAAAGGAAGTTTACTTTTCTTATTCTTTTCTTTTTTCTCTACACTTTCAACTGTATAAGTATCACTAATTTCATTTAATACTTTATCAGCATCTTCCTTACATTTTAATTCAATATCATCGCTTTTATATTTAAATAATTCTGCTTCATATTCTGGAAAAATTGCTGTAATTGTCCAATACTCTTCTGGAACAAATGCCATAATTTCTCTTTCACGATCAACAATTAATTTTAAAGCAACACTTTGTACACGACCTGCACTCTTTGCCCCAATCTTACTTTGTAATAATTTAGATAATCTAAAACCAATAATACGATCAAGTATTCTTCTAGTTTCTTGACTATGTACTAAATTATCATCAATAACAGTCGGATTATTAATCGCTTCAATTACTTTATCCCTAGTAATTTCATGAAACAAAACACGTTTATATTGATTATCTTTAATACCTAAAGCATCCTTTAAATGCCAAGCAATTGCTTCTCCTTCACGGTCAGGGTCGCTTGCAAGATAAACTAAATCGGCTTCTTTAACATCTTTCTTTAAATCACGAATAACATTATTCTTACCCTTAATCGCTACATAATTAGGTTTAAATCCATTTTCTATATCAACACCTAAACCATATTGTCCAGTAGTAGATAAATCTCTAATATGTCCTTTTGAAGAAACAACCTTAAATTCTTTTCCTAAATATTTTTCAATTGTTTTACTTTTACTAGGACTTTCCACTATAACTAAATTTTTGGCCATATAACCACTCCCTTATTCACTTATACAAGTTAATTTCTTATTTGTCAATTCCAGTCTACATAATTATTATACGAATTATAAAATAATTATTATCTATTTTTTATGATTTTCTAAATAATTTTTAACAGGTCCATAACTTCTTCGGTGTTCATCAATTATACCATATTCTTCTATTGCTTCAAGATGTTTCTTTGTAGGATAACCTTTATTCTTCTTAAAATCATACATTGGAAACTTCTCGTGTAACTCATCTAACATTCTATCTCTTGTAACTTTAGCAATAACCGAAGCTGCACTAATCGTAATACTTTTTAAATCTCCTTTAATAATAGAAGTCGTAGGAACATCCAACTCTAAAGGCATAGCATCAATTAAAACATGTTCAATCTTACAAGTTTTCTTACATTCTTCAATTGCCTCTTTCATAGCAAGTTTTGTAGCTTCATAAATATTAACTTCATCTATTTTCTTCTCATCAATTATTCCAATCCCATAACCTAAAGCTTGTTTTTTTACTTCTTCAAAATAAAAATCTCTTTTCTTTTCACTTAACTTTTTAGAATCAGTTAACCCATCTAAATTAAATTCTTTTGGAAGTACAACACAAGCTGCAACAACTGGTCCAACTAATGGTCCACGTCCAACTTCATCTACTCCCGCAATATATTCTATATTATTATCTCTTAATTCTCTTTCATACTTATAGTTGTCAATTTCTTCCATAATATACACACTCCAATATTTATCTTAACACAAAATTTTTTTTGAGACAAAAAAATAAAGTTTACCAAAAATAATTCACGTAAACTTTACTTTAATATTAACTCTAATTTTTTATGAGTTGCTTCATCAAATCTTTTATATGGCTCAAAATCAAAATTACTCAAATCAAATTGTCTCATATGAGCCATACTTTCAATTTGCTCTATCAAGTCAACATCTAAATAACTACTTAACATATCACCAAATTGAGGATACTTATCAATCATTCTTCTATAGTCATCAATTGTCCTATAAGAATTAAAATCATTTTCATAAACTGTAGAATCTTTTAATAACTCAAACATTGAATTTTCATAATCAAACATTGGAGCCAAATGAATATCTCCATTAGGATAAACTTCATAATAAATATTACTTCTACGATCTGTTTGCCCCATATAGACATCTAATGCTTCCATCTCAAAATGTTCATCTGCTAATTGAGTTGCATTTTCTAACGAAGGACACTCTGCAAGTAAATACTCAAAGTAATTTCCACCCACTCGATATATCATCGATGATGAAAACACATATTTAATTCCATCTTTAATAAAACTAGGTGAACCAACTCTAATATTACCTCGATCAAAACCATATTTAGCACTTGCTAAACACTTCTTATATTCCCCAAAACAAATAGGAATATAATGCGCACTTCTAACTCCTCTAATACCAGCTAACTGTTCCCCTATAAATTCTGTTATATCAAACTCTTTATGATAAATTGCAGGCATTCCCCTTACCAAAGCAATCCCTTGATTCTTCATAGTCGCCTTAACAACCGGAGTATTAATTGTTAATATTTCAAATTCTTTCATTATTTTAGTCTATCTAATGTTATTTTACCAAAATAACCATTCTTTAAATCTTTAACTATAATTCCAGAAACTTTTTCATAGTCAGCTACTCCACCACGACTTAAAGCTCCACGTCTTGAAGCAATTAAATCATAAGTTTCTATAAAGTCTTCATCAAGTTCAGTAATACCATATCTTTCTTCTAATTTTTCAGGATATAGTTCATACATTTTCTTTAATATAAATATCGCAATATCATCAATATTTAATATTTCTTCTTTAATAGATGATAAACTAGCAAGTACATGTGCAGCTTCTTGATCTTCTAACTTAGGCCAAAGTATTCCAGGCGAATCTAATAACTCTAAGTCTTTATTAATTCTAATCCAACTAAGACTCTTAGTAAATCCCGGAGTATTACCTACACCTGCTGCTTTTCTACCAACCAATCTATTAATCAAAGTAGATTTACCAGCATTAGGAATACCAACTATTAATACACGTCCTGCTCTAGGCATCATACCTTTTTCTTCACGTTTCTTATTAACTTCTTTCATAAGTTCATTAGTCGCATCAATAATTTTCTTAACACCATTATTATTGTTACTCATTAAATCAACAGTAACAACTTTGTAGCCTTGTTCTTCATAATACTTAACAAACTTATTTGTTTCTTCTTCATCACATAAATCATATTTAGTCATTACAAGAATTCTTGGTTTATCTTTAATTAAATCTTCAATATCTACTATCTTAGAAGAATACGGCATACGAGAATCAATAACCTCATAAACAACATCAATTAAATTTAACTTCTCAGCAATTTCTCTTTTAGTTTTAGCCATATGTCCAGGATACCAATTAATTGTCTTCTTACCTTCATATCCATTTACATTATCTGTTTTTGACATAATATCACTTCCAATTCCTTTACATTATATCATAAAAGAGTAGATTTTGCATCTACTCTATAAATTGTAATTTGCTAAAAATGTAATCTGGTTAAAACACCTATTAAAATTAATAATATTCCTGCTAATCTAATGGCAAGTTTTATATATTTTAATGATGATACCTTTTTTGGTGGAATTGGATGAATAATCCATAATAGTCCACAAACACAAAATCCAATACTTGTAAAAATCCAATTCTTAAATATTAAATTCAGTGTGTCAAATATAATGATAATAATACAAGCAATAATAAATTGATTCTTAAAACTTAATTTCATAATTTTATCCTCCTAATTGTGATTTTGATTCGGTTCTGCTTTTTCAAATCTTATCATATTGTTATCTTCAATATACTTTATATATGTTGAGCCACAACAACTTGAAAACACTTTATAAATGAATTCTTCTTGTTTTTTATCACTGTTATCTAGTAATCCTACTACTACAACATTGTTTTCATTATCTACATAATTAAAAACTAAATTGCTATTATCTGATTTTTCTTTTGAAAAATAATCAATTATAAAATTGTTAACTTCAGCTGGTGAAACCTCTTCTTCTTTGTATAGTTTTACAATGAATTGTCCTAACATAGTCATTTGCCCATAAGTTACTTCTCCTGTGGTAGCATTAATATCAAGACCAATTTTATATCCAAGACCATCAAATTTTCTCATGCTACCCATATTTCCATTTTCTATACAAAATATAGGTTTCTTTAATTGCTTAACTCTATTCATATCAGTTAAAAATATTACTCCATATAAAACTATAAAACTTATAATAGCTATTAAAATTATTTTAGTTTGTTTTTTCATTTTTCCTCCTAACAAACAAATTATAATTTGTTATTCTTCAATTAAAATCATTTTATCTATATCTTGTATTTTAATTACTTCATAATTTACAAATATAGATGTTTCTTCATAAAATTCATCATTATAATATCCGATAATTTCTTTACCATTCTTCAAAATAACTTTAACTTTTTTGTCATACATATCATCATAATACTTATTATGAAATTCTTGACTAATCTTCAAATTTTCTTCTGTTAATGGTGTAGTATTTTTATTATTTAATGCTTTAATTATTTCATTTTCCATCTCATTAAATATATTTTCCATATTTGATCATCTCCATAAATTGTAATTTGTATTACTTTTCTTTTTCAAATGTTCTTATTTCACCATCAAAGTCTAATTCTAATGTATTTTCTGTCACTTTTACTACTTTAACTGTCGTAACCATTTCATCTGTTGTTTCAAAACAATCAAATTTAATTTCTTTTGTTTCATCATCATATGTATAACTTTCACACATATCTGAATCATTTACTGGATTTCCACATGAACAGTAATATGCAAAGCTACCATCTGATTTTAGTCTAAGTGTTTCTATGTCATTTTCTGAGTCTCTTGTCCAAGTTACATCCGAAAATGCATATTCACTATAATCTATTTTTTCTTCTTTCTTATCTTCACATCCTGTTAGGAATAAGATTCCTAACAATAATATAATAATTGTTTTTTTCATTTTATTTTCTCCTTATTTAATTTAATAATTTTTTATTATTAATACATCATTGTTATTTTTTTATATTCCTCCCAGCCTTTATAAATCTATATAAAACTATTTATTAAATTACTATTTATCTATCAATTATATTATATCACAATAAAAGCAAATCTAATTTTATAGATCTGCTTATTTATTTTAAAAACAACTCATAATATTCTTCGAAAGTAATATTATTTTTATAAATATATTCTGCAGCATTTTTGCCAACATATCTTATATGCCATTCTTCAGCACCGTAACCTGTTATCTTTTCTTTTCCTTTTTGATATCTTATTATAAAACCATAATTATGTGCATTTTCTCTAATCCATAAATATTCTTTTGAGTTTCTAAATATATCACATTCTAATGACTCCAGATCAATAGCCAAACCAGTCTGATGTTCAGAGTGTCCTGGACGTGCTACATACTTATCTACATAACTTTTACCATATAATTTTAAATAAGTATTATATAGTTCTTTTTGCTCATCATAACTTCTATATGCTGATCTTATAGAAATATTTAATCCATCGTTAATTGAATCTAAACACATTTGCTCATATGCATTAGCAGTTTCTTCTTCAAGATAAAAACTACCTAAAGAACAAGAATTTACTTCAACTAAATTATCAGGTATAAAATAACTACTTAACTTATTTTTCTTATTTACAAGAATATACTTATAATCTTTTACTTTTTCAACACTAATATTATGATTATCTTTATTTTTATTTATTGAAAAAACAATTAGGATTGTAATCAAAATTATTAATAATATTTTAAAACTTCTTTTAATTTTTATTTTCTTTTTATTCATTATCAATTATAAATATCTTGAAATACCAGTCTTTTTTAACATCCCCACAATTATACTTGTTATAGAAATAATAATAACTAATATAACCGGAATACCAATATAAGAGTAAATATTTTTATATGGTATTAATTTCATAATAAAATCTAATATAATTCCATGAAATAAATATATCCCAAACGATAAATTAGATAATTTTGAAATTATTATATTTTCCTTATTTTTAATATTAAAATATAAATATATAAAACTTGATAATGAAGCTACCATTATTAAAGCATTACTATATGTGAGTAATTTAGTAAAATGTTTATTATAATTAATTGAAATAAAATATGTAAAAACTAATACTATAGTAAATGATAAAAATATTGTTATTAATAACAGTTTATTATTCTTCTTTTTATTTATATAATTATAATATTTTATAATCATATAACCCATAATAAAATATCCCAAATAATATGTTCCACTAATTATAGGAATTAAATACGTATTACCAATATTTAAATATTTTAAAATGCCATTAAACATTAACCATAAAATGACAAACAACTTATCTTCTTCTTTACTCATTTTATCTACCATACATTTTATAAATGGTAATGCTATATAAATACCAATAATTGCATACATAAACCATAATAATTTTCTTTCTGGTTTACTTAATAGCAAAATAATATTAATATCTTTATTCATATAGTATTTATCCCAAATTAAGTAAATTATTGTAATTACAAAAAGTGTAACTATTTTTTTAATTATTCTTTCTTTGTTTTTTTCTTTATTATATTTTCTATTTAATAATGTTGCTCCACTTATCATAAAAAAGAAAGGAACACTAATTCTTGATATTGTATTAAAAATTAATGCTCCTAGATAAGATATTTTATCAATATCACCAAACGCTCTACAATAATAATTTGCAATATGAATTATTATTACCATTATCATAGATATTACTCTTAATAAATCTAGTTTATAATCTCTTTTCCTCATTATCTATCTGATACTGGTTCTTTTTTACTCATTTTTGAAACTTTACTTTTATTAAACAATTTAAAAGTATTGTTTACAAAGTCATCATCTATTAATCTTTTTGTCACTAACTTAACCCAATTATCATTTTCAATTACTTCGTCAAAACTTAAAATATCATATGCTCTTTGTAACTTTTCTTTTGAAATAGAATATTTATAATCTGTATATCTTATTTCTACTGAACTAACATCTGAAACAGTTGTAAAAATTACTGATGCGATATTAATCATTGCTTCTTTTACATAATTTTCATCATCATATGCCCTAACAACATCTTTATATGAAACACCATAGCTAATTTTTATAGTATCATCACTAACATCAAACTGCCTTTCTTTCCATCTTAACGGCAACTTCATAACAATTAATTCTAATTTCTCACCATTAGTATTATCAATTGTTGTTTTATATTTACTATAATAATTAATAGTATGTATAGTATCTCTATCTACAATAGCATTTATGTCATTATTTTTATTAATAAATACTAACGAAACTATACTAGTAAATACTATAACAAAAACAATAATAGAACTGATTATAATATATTTTTTCTTCTTTCTATTTATTTCACTATTAGAATAATTAATAGTATTTTTTAGAGTTTCTTCAACTTCTTTCTTGTTCACTTTTTCACCTCTTAATAAATCATATAAACTAATGTTTAAAATTTCTGTAAGTGGTATTAAAACAGATATATCAGGAAAACATAATCCACGTTCCCATTTACTAACTGCTTTATCTGATACATATAATTTATCTGCTAAATCTTTTTGAGTCATTTTCACTTTTTTCCTAGCATCTGAAATTATTATACCTGTTTTCTTTGGATCCATATTTCTTCCTCCTTACACAATTAATTTTATATTAAAAAAAAGTAAATAGTAAACCGACCTAAGGTTTAGTTATGTATTTCTACTATTAGTTTAGACATCTATTATAAGCCATCTTTAATTATTACACATTACTCTTAAAACTCAAACTAATTGATAAATATTAATTTATCCTTAATATAAATAAAAAGTAGGACATAATCCTACTTAATTTCAATATATTTCTTTTCTGGTTCTTCTGATTCTTCTTTTGGAACAGTGATACTTAAAATACCATTATCCATTGAAGCATTAATATCATTCATTTCTACTTTATTTCCCACATAGAAACTTCTAGTAAATGAACCATAATGTCTTTCTTTTCTTATATAATTCTTTTCTTTTTCTTCGACTTCGTTATTATTTTCAGCACTTATTGTTATATATCCTTTAGATAATTCAATTTTAACATTTTCCTTTTTTATACCAGGCATTTCAATTTCTAAAGTATATTCATTTTCTCCTTCTTTAATGTCAGTTTTCATTATTTCTTTATGTCTTGGTTCATTAAAGAACGGATCATCAAAGAAACCTCCAAATATATCGAAATCATTTTTTCTTGGCATTAACATCATATATATCATCTTCCTTTCAAATTGCGTAGAGCCTTTTTAGGTAGCGCATAATTAATTATTAACACCTGTAAGATTATTTTCTCTTACATATTTGTTATACCACTTTTAATTAGCACTGTCAATACGGAAGTGCTAATTAATTTATTTTTATAAAAAAAGTTAAAGACAAAACTTATTTTCATTAAAATTAAAACGAATAAAATTATATCATAAAAATGGTGGACTTAGTATAAGTCTACACTATTTTTAAAGCAATTGGCTACGGTTAGTAATTACAACATCAAAATTTAATATATATTTGTCAAGGCATATAACATTTCTTATATAATAAAAAGAATAGATATAAATATCTATTCTATAAATTGTAATTTGTATTGCTTATTTTATTTCTTCTAATATTTTGTCTAAAGATACCCCTTGTGTATCAAATGTATATATTACATTATCATGAACTATTACTACAAATGTATAAACTTTACATCTACCATTTCTGCTTCCGAAAGGGCAATAATAATAGGCTGTAGTATTTAAATTTTCTAATTCAATTTCTTTGCCGTAAATTTCATTATCCGATCCCACTTCGTTTAAATTAGAAAAGATTTCTTTTACTTCTGCAGAAGCGTTAGATGTCATTAAAGAAATATTTAAACTTATATGTTTCCCTCTATTATATCCTTCTAAATTTTCTCTATTACTATCATAACCATCAATTTTATTATTTTCAGCACTAAAATCTACATATTCATAAATATCTAATGATACTGATTCGATTTTACCTTCAGTTGTTGTTTTAATTTCACACGAATCAATAATATTGTTATGTCGCTTATTATTTATAAAATCTATTCCTAATTTTTTTTCTACTTCTTCTAATTTCATTCCTTTTTTACAATCAAAAGAGTAAATATCTTCTGTTATGGCTGGTTGTTCAACTGCAAATGATTGCTTATGCCATCCATTTTCATCTACCGATTTATTTATAAAAAATGTTCTTATGTAACTAGCTGCAAAAACCACAGTACAACTTATAAATGATATTAGTACAAATACTCCTAATCCATACGCTAATTTAGGTACTTTTTTGAATTTTATTTCTTTTTTATTATTAATTGTTTGATTTAATATTTTTTGTTTTAAATTTTCTGTTGTTTTTAATTCATCAAAGAATTTTAACTTTTTATTCATTACAATCTTCCTCCAATAGTTTTTTCATTTTTTGTCTACCTCTAGAAAGTAAAGTTTTAATATTTGATGGCTTTAAATTTAAAATTTCTGATATTTCATCTATTTTATATCCCTCATAATAATATAAATAAATTACATTTCTATATTTAGATGGTAATTTTAATAATGCATCTGACACTTCATCATTTTTTAAAGTTTCTCTTAAATCAACTTCATTTTGCAATACCTCATCCTGTAATACCACCTTTTTTCTCCATGCTATTTTAAAACTATTTTTACATTCATTCACAGTTACTTTTAACAGCCACTTTTTACCAATATCTTTGTCATAATCTTTCTTTATTTCTTTATATAATTTTATAAAAACTGATTGAACTATATCCTCTGCTTCAAAAACATTTTTTGTAAAGCTAAAAGCTAATCTTAAAACATCATTAGAATATAAATTATATAAATCAAGAAATTTCTTATTCGTTTCTTCCATTTAATCCACCTCGTAAAAGCACTTTCATATACTAAACAATTTAAAATTACAAAAAGTTGCATTTTTTCAAAATAATTTATAAAAATTCCACTTATTTATTAATTTTATCATAAAAAAAGCAAATCTATTTATAGACCTGCTTGTTAAATTGTAATTTGTTATTTTCTTGTTAATGCTTTTACAAATTGTTTTGGTTTATCAATATGAATACCATGACCACAATCAAATCGCTCTATAATCATATTACTAATTAATTTATTTACTTGTTCTAAATCTTCATCAGTTAAAGCACCTTGAATTAAACTATCTTCACTAATAGCAGTTTTTGCTTTCAAAAATAATGTTTCACATTTTATATTTGATAATAGCTTTTCATAATCAACATTTGCATTAAACGAATCATTATAAAAACTTTCTCCAAAATAAGGATCATAATTTTGCAATCCTCTAAATCCTTCTAAAAATTTCTTAGGCCAAAACATTACTTTTAAATTTTTATCCGGGTGTTTTTCTCTATATTTTAATGCAAGTTCTCCTAACTTTGTTCTAATCATTTCTCTGGAATCATCGGGAAAGAAGTTCCAACAATATTGATTTATAAAATAGTAATATGCAAAATCTCTTATTTCGTCTTGAGATATAAATTTATGACATACAGTTGATAAATCTACATAATTGTATGTATTAAATCTTCTATCTCCAACACTTGCAAAAAAAGGCGGATCTTCTAATATAAGTCCAGAACATAATTCACAATTTGATGCAATGTATGAAGCAATAAGACCACCAGAAGAATGACCTAAAACTGAAACATTATCGTTAATCACTTCTTCTATAAATTTAATAA
>JAFQSD010000002.1 GCA_017409785.1 Bacilli bacterium
TCATTTTTTTCTTTTTCTTCTATATTTTCACCAAGAATTTCATTAACTGGTGTTTCAAAAATTTCTGATATTGTTATTAACATTTCTGCATCTGGAACTGATAACCCTGACTCCCACTTTGAAACGGTTTGTCTTACTACATTCAATTTAATACTTAATTCTTCTTGAGAAAGTCCTTTGTTTTTTCTTAATGTTTTTAAATTATCTTTCAACATATTACACATTCTCCTTTCCTCAAGTTCATTTTATTATAAATATTCCGTTGCTACAAGCAATGTATTTTAACATACCATTAAATTGTAATTTATCGTCCTGCTATATGTCTTCCAATAATATAAACACCAACTAACATTTCAGCAATGGATAAACCTAACATAAGACCAGATAAGAAGTCTTTTACATTAGAACCACTTATCGAATGAGAAAGTGCTTGTATAGCAATTCCCATTACTATTAACAAAACCCCATATATCAATTTCTTTTGTTTTTCTAATTCTTGTGTTCGTCTTAATAAATCCATAATTTGCTCCTCATCATATGTGCGAACACTTTTTTCTTCTGTTTCTTCACCATCCATCAACTCTGCAATTGTTATTTCTAATTCTTCACACAAATTTTTAATCACAGAATAATCTGGCATACATTTTCCTGTTTCCCATTTTGAAATAGTTTTATTAGAAACACCAAGTTTTTCTGCTAATTGTTCCTGTGTTAAATTTTTTTCTTTTCTTTTTTTCAATATAAATTTTCCAGTAGTTAATTGATTCATTTTCTTCACCTCCATTTGTTGTTTATACTGTAAGTATATCTTTTTTATCAACTAAATAACATCCCCTATTTGGAGAAATTAAGTAGAATTTTTATATAATTACCATTTACAACAACAAATTACTATTTATCTGTCCTCTTAGTTTTTAAATATACTTTAACACCTTTAGTTAATTCTTTTTCTATATCAGCAGTTGTTGGCTCACCTATTTCTTGAGCTGCTTTAAAAATATCTTCTTCCATTGGTGTATTAGCTTCTGCTATACCCATATCTTGTAATATTGGTAAAATTACATCTTCCATTTCTGGATAGTAAGCATATAACGTATCAAATGCATTTAATGGTTTATCTGGTTTAGTATATCTAGCACTTTCCCAATCTAATACCATTTCCATATAATCTAAATCTGTCTTTTCTATATCATTAGCATGATGTGCATTTTGTTCTCTATGAAGTTTTGAAGCAACTTTCTTATCATAAAATAAATACATAAATAATTTATCTAAATCATGTAATTCTACTTGAGCAAGTAAAGCTTCATTTCCTCCAAAATATTTTTCTGCTAACAGCATAACTACTTTTCTATGTTTATATGTATAATCTATATATTCTCTATTTCTCATATTTACTTCTCCTAACTTTTCTTTTTCTTTTCTTTCTAAAAATAAGTCTAATAATTATCGCAAGTAATAAAACTATAACTAAAATAATTCCCCCAACTTGTAATTTATTAGCTTTAATGTATTTCATAAGATCAAATTCTTGTTCTTCTTCCAATACTATCTCAACCGTAGTAAGTAAAGTTTCTTTATCAAACACTTCTACTTTACCTAACTTAGTCCCCTTCTCCATATCATATGGTATTTCTTCAATACCAGAATATTTATAAATTAATTCTTCTTTCTTATATGTATTTTCTAAATACATATCTAACTCTTTATTCGCATAAAAATCAACTTTATCATTCTTGGCATACTTAGTTTTAATACTAACTAATTTATCCTTTTCAGATAAGACATTTTTATAACTATAATTATTCATAAAATATTCATAAATTGTTTTCGCATCTAAATAGTTTAATGGTTTACTTGATGGAAATATAGTCTTCGCAGTAACTAACATATAGTCTACTCCATTATAATTCGCAATTGTTGCTAAACAATATCCGGCATCACCTGTAGTACCTGTTTTTCCTCCCAAGACATAATCCATACTTAAACCATATCTTGATTTAGCTCTTTCGATTGTACTTTTAAAAGTTAATCTACCATTACTAGTTGTATAAGTTTTTGATTTAACAATCTCTAAAAAATCTTTATTTTTAATGGCATATTGAAAAATTTTAGCAACATCCTCAACAGTTGAATAATGTTCCGCATGATCAAGTCCAGTTGTATTAACAAAATGTGTATTACTACAACCTAGTTCTGCTGCTTTCATATTCATTAGAGTAACAAATCCATCAACTGTACCAGATACATTTCTCGCTAAACTTTGTGCGGCATCAGCACCAGACGGAAGCATTAATCCATAAAGTAAATCTCTATAAGTAACTTCTTCACCAGATCTAAACCCTGCAACAGATGCATTCGCTGCCGCAAGCCCAGAAAAATCCGCATATGTTAATTTTACTTTCGCATCAAGATTATCAATATTTTCAATCGCAACAATAGCAGTCATAATTTTAGTCATTGAAGCAATACTAGTTTTTTCTTGACTGCTTTTTTCATATAAAACACTATTATCATTCAAATTATAAAGTATCGCATGATTTGAATTTAAATCAAACTCTACCGCATGAACATTTATAGTAAACATCATTATAAATAACAATAACAAAATCTTTATCTTTTTCATACTACCACCACGAATATTATAACATATAAAAAAGCAAATCTAATCATAGATCTGCTTATAATCTTTTATTCTATTCTTCTACTTTTTTCTTATTAATTGTCACATACATAATAATACTACCAGTAAACATTAATATAATACTTAATGTCATAACAATAGTACTAATATTTAAAGCTGTATCAGGAACTACTACTTCTGGTATTTTTAACCATTTAGCATAAATAACTGCATTTTCACTATATTCAGTATTAAGGTCTAACTTCTTAGTAAATTCAGCATCACTAAACCATCCTTCAAAAGTATAACCATCTCTTTCAACAATAGGAATATCTGTATCTAATAATTTATAGTTTAAATCATACACATTATCTATAACAGTATATCCTGTATCTTTTTCTTTACCATCATTTAAATCAAATCTAATAATTATTTTACCTTCAACATTAGATAATTCTTTTACATATTTACCAGTAACAACTCCATTATTAGTAATTTGTGTATCTAACTCATAAACATTATTAATAGCATTATTATTAGTACATTCTCCTTTAAGAAGATCTAAGTCACTTATATTTCCATTATTAACAACTTTAGCTGTACTATCATTTAACGTAACCTTACCATTAATAGTTCCATTATTTTCTAGTGATGCATTAGTATTATTAACAACAACATCACCATCAATAGTCATATTTTCTCCAACAGTACAATTATTTCTTAAGAAAACTGATGAACCTAACCACGTATCTTTATAAGTTGTATTGTTTTTAATAACCCCATTATTTAAATGTATTCCTTTATCATCAGGATTATTTGTCCATCTACTTGAAACAACACTGGCTAAAGTTCCAATATTATTACTTATGGTTCCACCATTCATTATAAAACCAGCACCACTCTCTACAGTTATCATACTACCAGTAGAAGCTGAACCATGATATTTAGCAAGATTATTATCAATTAAACCACTATTAAAAGTAACTAAAGCATTATTAACAGCCCCAATTAAAGTACCAGATCTAGCTCTACCACAATTATCTTTCAAAATACCATTATTAATTACTAATTCTCCTCCATTTTGTTTAAAAAATGCACCTTTATTACCCAAACCATACGAATTAATAATTTTAGAATTATTATTAAATTCTACTTTTCCTCCTACCATAGTTATAAAACTACCAAACAAAGTATCAACTGTTGTTGAATCAATTATGACTTTACTATCAGCACCACTTGCTTTAATAAAGCAATTAGTATCACCAATAGCACCATCTATATAATAGTTATATATTTGTGAACTACTTATTTTTAATGTCCCTGTAACTTCAATAACATTATTAGATATCTTTTTATCACCAGCAAATAATGTCGTTTCATCTTCATAAATCATAGGATCTACTCGAGCTTCTTCAGTTAACCAATACCAATCATTATTACCATTAAATTTTAAATTAATAATTTCTAACGTTCCACCGACAGTAAACATTGTACCAACATAAGTATCATCAAAACTTAAAACATGGCCATTACCATTAATCACAACATTACCGGTAATTGCATGAGATTTATTAATTTTAATATCCGCGTTCAAATTAATAGTGTCAGACTCTGTTTGCGCACTAAGAGCACTACTTAATTCTCCCTCAGAAGAAACAGTATATTCTGCAGCTGAAACATCAATTGCAAAAAAACATATTACAGCAATGAAAAATATAAATAACTTTTTCATATAAACACCTTCTACTATAAATAGTATAAGACAAAAAAAGAAATATTCCCAGTAAAATACAATATATAACAATCATTTTACATAGTAAAATCTGTAAAAAAAAGCAATTAAATAGTCCATTTAATTGCTTCATTACTTTCAACTGCATCTCTAACATTAAAATAATATGTACTTGTAAGAACATTATCATATGGATCAATTTCTTTCTTTTCCAAAATTCCACCCAAAGCTTCTATCGTTTTAATAGAACCAATATTACTACTCTCACAAACTAATCTTACTTCAGAAAGTCCAAGTTTTAAAGCTTCACTAAGCCCTAAATATAAATTAATTTTATTATACCCTTTTCTTCTTTCAGTAGGTCGTATTCCATATCCAATATTACCACCAAAATATTTTATATCATTAGGAAAATTCCAACGAATATTTATCGATCCAACTATTCTATTATCTTCTTCTCTAATTAGTAAAAATGTTTTAACTTGAGATTTTCCTAATTTATTCGCATACTCTTCTTTTTCAAGATTTAAACAATGTTCTAAGACATTACTGAAACTTTCTCCCTCTAATATTTTTGCCAAAATTTCTATACCATTAATATCAGAATTAAATTCTACAAGTTCATTAATATATTCTTTAATATCATTTTCTCCTTCTAATGAAGGACTTTCTAAATAAAACATATCACTACCTCCGTTACAAAACAAACTATAGATAAAATTAATGTCCAAACACTAGCAAAACTAGTTGGAACTATTTTTAATTAAGATGAAATAACAATATTAAATTCTTTAAATTAAATATATTTTTCATAAACCAATTTGCTCTATCAAGCAAAATAATATCTATATGAATTATATCATAAATTTAATATATCTAATATCTTTCTTAAATAATCTTTATCATAAAACTCATTAATTGCAAAACAACTTTTACCTAAATCTTTAAAGGATGCTCCACAAGAATATAATCTATATCTATCAATGATAATAAATCTATCATGAAATTCATCATTCTTGATAAATGAAACATTTGAATATTGACTATTATATTTTTACAAAAGTATCCATAATAGCAATCGATACTTCCGTTGCAACTTTAGATTTTAAAATAGTAGCTAACATATAAACTCCTTGTTCAGTAAATACTCTAGGATTATATCTAGACATATTACTTATATTTGCGGTCGAAAATTTCGACCTCAAACTTTTAAGTTCATCATCCAATAATACAAAGCTAAATCGTTCAGGAAACTTATCCGGATTATTCTTTACAGCTTCATTAATTCTTTTTGCTTCAACTTGATACAGTTTAGCAATATCAGAATCAAGCATAACTTGTACTCCTCTCACCTCATAAATCATTTCTTCAATACTAATTTCTTTTGTCATTATTTCATTCATATTTTTCCCTCCGTTTCAACAACAGAAAAAAGGACACTTGTCCTTAAAACAAGTATCCCGCAGCGTGTATACTTCTATTTTGCCTCTAGAAATATACTTTAGCGCCCTAATTTTCATACAAATATCAGGCAAACTATTTAGTACACTTTCAGTATACACAAAACAAATTAATTTTAGCAATACTTTATACAGAAATATACATTATTACCTATTACTATGAATATAATATAAAGTTAAAGATTCAACATCAAAAAAATACACATCATAATTATCATACTTACCATATTCTCTATCACCAATAGGTTCTCCTTCTGAAGTTTTAATTCTAACATAATCATTTTCATCAATTATTTCATAATCAAAAATAAAATCACCTAGTCTATCATCATCATTTAATCTATTAGCCAATGTTAAAAAATACCCCTTAACATCTTCAATATTTTTTCCTACTTTATCATAATTTTTATCATTAACAAAGGTTTCTTTAGATTCATAAACATAGAATGCAAAATCATCATAATCCATAAAGCCATCTTCCTCATAAAATTCATAAGAATCAATATATCCCTTCGGAATTCCATTTAATTGTGCTCTTGAACACCCCGTCAAAATAAATATTAAAAATAAAATTAAAACCATTAAACTTTTTTTATTCATAAATATCTCCTACTTTAACTCAAACTTTAAAAGTTTCTCTGTCTCATTTAAATTTTTTATAAATAAAGCCCCAAACTTTTCATAATAATTATTTAATTCTGTTTTTAAATAAATAGTTTTTATTCCTCTCTTTCTTGCTTCTTCTAAAATAGCATCATTTAATATTCTAGAACACCCTCTACCTCTATACTCTTCTTTAACATACATTGTCGCATACCATGGAGTAAGTTCTTTTTCGCTATCTCCATCATGAGGAAATATTGAAATAAATCCCACTAGTTTATCTTCATCAAGTAATATTAACTTACAAAAATATTTATCATCAACATATTCAAAATACTTATCAATCTTTTTCTTAACTTTTTCATCTATTTCTGAAATAGATGCACTACTCCACTCTTTAAATTCCAATTCCATTACTTCTTTTAAATACTCTTGTTTATTCTTTAAATCAAAGATTTTCATAACATCACCTTACTTAGATTTTATCACATAAAAATAAAAGTGAAAACACTTCCACTTTTATTCATCAATAACACTCTTATAAATTTTATTTTTAGAAATTTCATTATAGTTTCCTGTTTCTATAACTTCATTTTCATCTATCAAAATAATATGATCTGATATTTCTAAAACTGATTCATTATTATCAATAATTAATATTGTATGATTATTCTTCATATCATTTAATAGTTCAAGTACTACTTTACGACTATCATTATTTAAAGAATCTAACACTTCATCAAAAATCATAACCTTAGTATTCTTTAATAAAATTCTCGCAATATTTAGCATTATTTTAGTATTAGGTTTTAAATGATCATCATTACTATTTAAAACAGTATCATACCCATATTTTAATTGAGAAATATCATCATGAATACCTAACTTCTTACACATATAAACTATATGTTCAAAATTATCATTAACTAAACTTAAATTATCTTTAATACTCATATTTAAGAACTTATCACTAATATCAATACAAGATACTAAATTATAATAATAATCAAAATCAATATCTTGAATATCTAAACCACCAATAGTAATAACTCCTTCATGTTGTTTATTAAGTTTAAGTAATAAATCAACAACACCACATTTACCACTATCACTAACACCAACTACAGTATTAATAGAATTTCCTTTAATATCAAATGAAGCATTCTTTAAGAATGGTTTTTCTCTATCACCATATAAGACATTTTTAAATTTAATATTTAAATTCTTAAATCCATACTTTTTCTCTAATAATAATTTTTCATGACTATAAATAATTAATTGATAAAATCTATTTTCAGATACTTTTAATTGTCTAATACCAATATTAATAGTCGCAAATTCACTAAATCCATCGACTAATTGAGTAAAGTAATTATAAATAATTAATAATGACCCCATCTCCATCTTACCTATAGAAATTAAATAAATTCCATAAATAAACATTCCCCATCTACAAGCTTCAATTAGCCCAACTACAGAGAATTTAAATATGTCTTCACCTACTCTTTGTTTTAAGTACGACTTAGAATATTCTTGTGTTGAATCATCAATTCTTTTCTTCATTGGATTAAAAATATTAAATGCTTTAATTTCACAAATACTTAATAAAAATTCATTAACAATAGTATTTCTATTATCATAATAATCTAGCTTAGTTTTATTTAATTCTTCAATTTTCTTACTAGATAAGAATATAACTGAAATTGAAATTATTCCCATTACAATACCTGCAATACCAATATATAAATCAATAATAAAGAAATATACAAAGATAATTAGTACTTCAAATATTCTAATTAATCTCATAATTAAATTACAATAAAAATCAGCCATAACATTAATATCAGTACTCATTATATTTAAAAATTCACCAACATTAAATCTTGATAAACTATACATTGAATTATCAAACACTTTATTAACACCAAGTCTCGTATAATTATCATAAAGACAATTATACATCTTATGCCAAGCAAAAGTACAAATAACATCAAATACTCTAAATATTACTACTGTTAAAATAGCTACTATTGCTATCCAAACAGCTTTGTCATACTCCTCTGCTGTAACAAAATCTACTGCCATACTAAATAGTATCGGTGTAATCATCGCAAGCCCACGATAAATAAGTGAACAAATCCCTCTAAAAATAATATATTTTCTAGATTTTTTTAAAACCAACTTAGTTGCATCACTTGGTCTTTTCATAACTAAAACATCCTTCTTTATCATTTAATCTCAAATGATTATAGCACACAAAATATAGCCTGTGAACTGCTAAAATAAACTTTTTTTATAAACAAAAAAAAGAGAAAAATCTCTTCTTTAAATAGAATAAATACTGCTTAAAACTTCAATAACTTTTTCATAATCAAAATAGTCAGCATTTTTATTAAAAAATGAAATTGAATAAGTATCATCATTAAAAGTAAATATTGCTTGATAATGATTCTTTGAAACTGATTCAATTAAATAACCATGTAAATCATTTTCCAAATAATAGAATTTACTATAACTAGGTAGCATATTTTCAGAATAAGTTTTCGCAATATAATTCATCTTTATTAAATTACTATCACTAAAGACATTTAACTTATCATTATAATGTTTTTCATAATATTTAATTAAATCAACATTATCATCAATAGAATACTTTTCTAAAATCTTATATGGTTCTAAGTAAGGAAAAATACTTGAATCAATACCATAAAAATCTAAATTACCAGTATCATTAAAATATCTATTACAAAGTAAAATGGCTGAATCAAAATTATCTTTATCAGATAAATTCTTCATATATAAATCACAATTATCCATTACAAGACCAGACTTTGCTTTATCAGTTATTAATTCAAATTCTTTTGGAATATAAATATTTAACCAATTAGAATTAAATTTCTTATTTGCCAAACCATTATTATTAATTTTTAAAGAATATATTTCCTTGTTATATGGAAATGAATTATCTTCCACTTCATTCACATTTCTACTTCCATAGTAGAATAAAATAAAGCACTTATATAAGAACCAAATTAATAATATCCCAATAACTATAAAAATAAACTTTCTAATTCTTTTATTTCTAATCTTATTATTATAATCAATTGTATCTACAAAATTTTTTTCTAACTTTTCTTGATAATTTTCTTCAGTTAATTTTTCTCCACTCAACAACTCATTAATTGATATGTCTAACTCCTTACATAAATCATTAAATAATGAATAATCTGGTAAACTATTACCATTTTCCCATTTAGAAATTGTCCTATTACTAACTCCTAACTTTTCAGCAAGTTCAACTTGTGTTAATTCTTTTATCTTTCTTCTTTCTTGAATAAATTTACCTATCTTTTGTTGATTCATAAAATATATACCTCCATATATTATTATTTTATCAATCTAATATTCTTTATAACAGGAACTATCCGTAGAATTAACTTTTTATTTAACAATATCCATTATTTCAACAAAATATAAATCATAAAGTTCATTAACACTACCAATCTTATCAAGAGTATCATTATCTTCATCTATTACTTTTAAATACTCTTCATTAAACTTAGAAGTAGCTTTTTCAATTTTCTTAACTATTTTCTTTTTATCAGTATAAACCTCAATTAATAATTTACTAATTAATTCTGGTCTTACTCTTTTATTAAATAATTTTTCTACTTCAGAAGAAAATTCATGTTCTGGAACCAGCTCTAAACTCTTAAAACTCTCGAATTTTCTTTCTCCAATTAATTCCATTAAAGCATAAACTTCATATGGAATTCCAACTTCTAAGAATTTCTTCTTCGCAACAACTTCCATTCTCTTTTTTAAATAATCATCTTCTGTAGGTGCTAAAGAATAAACTTCTTTACAAATAATAAACTCTTTATTTTTTCTTAATTTCTTATTAAATATTTTTTGTTCTAAAACTAAAATTAAATTATCAAAGAAACCACCAAAACATAAGAACCATAATATTACAGTAAGTATACTTCCTAAAACAGGTAAATATAAGAAAATAATTCCTACTAAAATAATTAAAATAGTTTTAATCCATTGTGTTATTTTAAACTTTTTCTTTTCACTATTAACCAAACTAGGGTCAAATAATCCAAAATAATTATCTTTACAATTATTAAAGAATAATATAATTACTAAACTAATTAAAATATTAACTACTAATTCTAAATTTAATTTTTCAAAATAAGGTACTAATATTAAAATAATTGATGCTATAAAAATTTTCTTTGCATTATATTCTTTCTTATTTAATAACTTACTACTACTATTTAGCATCATCCATAATACAACAAAATTAAATAGACTATTAACTATATTTTTACCACTAAATAATAAAATACCAGTTTGAACTAAATTAGTTAAAACCAATAGTAATAAAATAATCTTTAAATAATATTTTTCAATTTTAGTTTCTTTTTTTCTTAAGTAATTAATTCCCGTAATTAAAAAGAAACCTAAGTACGCTGAACTAAGAATAATACTTAGTACATCTCGATCAAAAAATACTAATTTTAGTATTAATAATAGTATTGCTAAAATCATTAAAAAAATAGATTTATTATTTAATTTTTTCATAACTCCTCCTACTTAAGTGCTTTTCTAAGTGCTAAAACTTTTTCTTTATCTTCTACATACTTTTGTCTAGGTTTAACAAAGTTGTCTGATCCACGTTCTTCAAAATCATATCTAGGTATCAATTGTACATGAAAATGATTCATTGGTCCATCACACATCGTACATAAATATACACTTTCTGAATTATAAATTTCTCTTATAGCGTTCATTGCTTTTTTAGAAAATTTAAATACTCTTTCGCAAGTAACATCATCAATATCCATCATATCTTTAAAATGTTTTTTCGTACTAACAGCTACATGTCCTTTAGCCCTAGGATTACCAACTAAAAAACACTCTAATATATCATCCTCATAAACTATCATTTCAGAATCATCTCCAAATAAAACTCCATCATGGGTTTTATTAAAACAAGTTGGACAAATTTCCGAATCAGTAAGTTCTCTATTAGTAACCTTTCCTTCTTTTATAAGTGCAACTATCTCATCATCACTTAACTTCTTTAAATCAGTCATACTTTTACCTCCTAATTTAATACATAAATTAATTATATCACAAAAAAAGATAGAAAATTTCTATCCTTTATTTTTTTACTTTTTGATAGACTATCTCATTATTTTTTGAAAGTCTTGTCGCAGTACTATAACTAAGTGGCATAAATACCATATATTTAATATCAGTGTCTTCATCAAAATAAATTCGTAAATGACATGCCCCTCTTTTGTTTGCTCCATCAATAAACTCTGGTATATAACAATATCCTCCCGGATAATTAAATTGACTATGATGTGTATGACCTAAAATATCGATATATGAATCATTTCTGTCTCGACCTTGTCTAGCATAAATATCATTTAAATAACCATTCATGTATTCTAAATCAATTCCATCATCATCTAAATCTACTGGAAAATCAAAATCATTTGGATGATGAATATCAAAACAACCTAAGTAACTTGTAGGACTATTAATCATAACTGTTGAATGAGTATAACCTAAATCTAAGAAATCTTCTCTACCTTCACTTAACATTTTAATAGGATCAAAACCATATCTAGAAATATTCTTATCATGATTTCCACCTAAAATCCCATAATAAATTCCATCTACTGCTGGAATATCCGAAATTGTTTTCTCAATTACATTACGATTACCAACTGCATTTTCATAATCAAGTTGATAACTTCCAACTCCATGAAAGAAATCTCCTAAGCTTAATACTAAATGAATATTATTTTTAGTACAATAATCAATTAATGCATCATAACTTCTCAATACTTTACCATCTACATCCTTAATATGCATATCTGCAGTAAGCACTACATCATAATGTTTACATCCATAAGGTACATTAATCGTAAACGTTCCATCTTCTTTTAATGTTGGTTGAATAACTTTATATCCAGGTTGAGTTGAAAATACACTACTATCAAGTGTAACAACTTTTTTCATACCATTTAGTACTTCAACAACTTCTCTTCTATCAGTTTTCATTCCATTTTCTTTTAAATATCTTAATAGTCCATCAACATCAATTCTATCAAATAACATTTTTTGATACATCAATGCTTCCATTGTTGAATGCTTTATTTGTAACTCAGTTTCCGCCGTTCTTGCCTTAATATCTTCAGCAATAACATTTTGTAAACGACTAACTTCTCCAACTAATTCTTCATATTTTACTTTAAATTCACTCAACTCACCATTATCCTCAGTCACTTGACTAAGTTCTGCACTTAATTCTTCAACTCTACCTCTTAATTCACTAATAGTTCCAGAAAGTTCTAAAATTTCTTGTTCTTTACCTCTTACATTTTTTTCTAATGTTCGAACATCATCCATTAACGAATCAATTCTTCGATCTTTTTTCTCATTATCACTCTTAGCAACATCTTGTAATCTTAAAGCTTCAGCTAACTCTTTTTCTAACTTTCCAATTGTTATATTTAATGCAGCAATCTTTCCAATATATTTAGATAAAGATTCATTAACTTCTTCACTTGGATATAGTTTGTTAACTTTTTCTACAACTGGTAAAATCATAGTTTCATAGAACTCATCATCTCTGTTAACACCAGTTCTTTCTAAATACTCTTCATAAAAATCTTTTAAGCTTCTAATTTTATCAATTGTTTCTTCAGATACATCTTGTTTACCTTCATAAACCCAATCTAAAATAGCATCTACACAGGAAACTACTTTAGTTAAATGCGTAATATAAATTTTATCAGACTTACGAAATTCGCTTGCAAGATACTCTACAAAATAATCTAAGAACTCAACATCAGTAACTTTATCTCTTCTTCTACCTAAAGTATCACGCATATTACCATAATAAATATCACCCATAGCATGTTCTTTCAAATATTTCATGATGTTCATTTTTTCAAATCCTGTTAATGCCATAAAATCTCTCCTAAAAATTTTAAATTCGCAACTATTATATCATACAAGTTTATAACAAAAAAGAAATTTAGTTAAATACCAAATTTCTTTTCAATAACATCTGCTATTTTCTTAGCTTTCTTATTAATATCGTCTTGATCTAGACCTTCGATCATTACTCTAATTAATGCTTCAGTACCACTTGGTCTAATTAAAACTCTACCTTCTCCATTTAATGCCTTCTCAACATCTTTAATTGCTTTAGTAACTTGCGAATCATTTTCATATTGACCTTTAGCTTCTTCTCTAACTTTAACATTAAGAAGTACTTGTGGATATCTCTTCATTACACTAGCAAGTTCACTTAACTTTTTACCCTCTTTAGATAAAATATTTAAAATTTGTACAGAAGTTAATTCTCCATCTCCTGTATTTGCAAAATTCTTGTAAATTACATGTCCTGATTGTTCTCCTCCAACAATAAAGTTACATTCTAACATTTTTTCAAGAACATATCTATCTCCAACTTTAGTTGCTTCAAAATGTACATCATTTGCTTCACAGAACTTAACTAATCCTAAATTAGACATTACAGTACCAACTAAAGTATTATTAGTTAACTTACCATTTTTCTTTAAATCTAATGTACTGATAGCCATAATTTGATCTCCATCAACTTCATTACCATTTTCATCAATCATTAAACATCTATCAGCATCACCATCATATGCAATACCAACATCTGCTTTTAACTTCTTAACTTGCTTAATAAGCCCTTCTAAGTGAGTAGACCCTGCTTTATCATTAATATTATATCCATCATATTCAAAATTAATTAAAGTTGCATCCATACCTAATTGTTCAAATAAAAGTGGTGCTGTTGCACTTGCAGAACCATTTGCACAATCAACTACAACCTTTAACTTAGTATTAATGTTTTCTGCTGTTTCTACTATATGATTAACATAATCTTCAACTGCATCTTCACACATTTCATAAGTACCAACTTTTGTTGTTGCAGGAACTGCTTTTCCTAATAAATACTTTTCAATTTCATTTTCAGTAGCATCAGGTAATTTAAATCCTTCATTATTAAATAATTTAATTCCATTATATTCAGCAGGATTATGTGATGCAGAAATCATTGCACCCATACTTGCCCCATACTTCTTAACTAAATACGAAACTGCTGGTGTAGGAACTACTCCTAAATCAATAACTTTAGCTCCTTGGCTCATAAAACCTGCACTTAGTGCTGAAGCAAGCATTTGGCCAGAAATTCGTGTATCTCTACCAATTAATACTACTAAATCTTTTTTACCACCCAAAACATATGCAGCAGCTTCTCCTACTTTCATAGCTAACTCATGTGTTAAGTCTTCACCAACTATTCCTCTAATTCCATCTGTTCCAAATAATTTTCCCATTATAAATTCTCCTTCTCAACAATTACATCTGTATCTTTAACAATTCTATTAGGTAGAACTTCCCCTCTTACTCTAGTTAATGGATAAACATTAGTATTTTGTCCAATTATTGTTCCAGGAAACAATACACTATTGCAACCAATATCAGCATGGTTACCAAGAATTGCCCCAAACTTTCTTAAACCAGTCTCAATAACTTCATTTTCTCTTCTAATCTTAACATTAGAACCATCACTCTTAAAATTAGATAAAATTACTCCTGCTCCAGTATGAGCTTTTTCTCCTAAAACAGAATCTCCAACATAATTATAATGTGGACATTGACAGTTATTAAATATGATTGCATTTTTCATTTCAGTAGAGTTACCTACAACACACTTTTCTCCTACAATAACACTACCTCTAATAAAAGCACCCGGTCTAACTTCAGTATCTTTACAAATAATAGTAGGACCATTAATTACTGCAGTATCTGCAATTTTAACACTTTCATGTACAAATACATTCTCACTAATTTCTTTAAACTCACTTCCTAAATTAGGAATAATTTCTAAAATATAATTTTTAATAAGAGGTAATACTTCCCAAGGATGATCAACTCTCTCAAATAAATCTTTAGAAATTGTTGCATCTAAATTTAAAAGATCATTATATTTCTTTAACATTCTTTCACCTTACTTATAATTTATTTATGTACACAATTCTTTATACATAATTTAATTATAATAAACATTATCAATATAATCAAACATTTCAAAAGAAAAAGTGCTATTTCTAGCACTTAATCTAATTTCTTAATATCAACTAACATTCTTGAATGATATCCAGACTTTTCATAAAATTTAATTGCATTATCATTATAAGCAAATACATCTACTAAAACATATTCACAATTATTTTCTTTAAAATAGTCTTCCATTACTTTCATTAATTCTCTACCAATACCTTTACTTCTAATATTTTTAGATACTACTAATTCAGTAATTTCTCCACGTTTAGGACATTTATAATCCAAGTAATCATATTCATCATATCCAGGAATAATTCCCATAATAAGGCCTATTGCTTTACCATCTTCAATAGCAAGATAACATTTACCATTCCATTCTCTTACTTCTTCTAAATCAAGTATAGCCATCTTTTCACGATACTCTGGATGTAATTGATCTAATTCATCTTTATCAATAGAAACAATATATTCTTCAAGTTCAACAAGTAAATCTTTAACATCTTCTAAATATTTATCACTATATTCAACTATCTCCATTAATTATCCTCACTCTTAACTAACTTCTTTTTACCACTTACAAAATATTTATTTAATTCTCCCACAATAAGTCCATATCCCTTTTTATTAGGATGAATCCCATCATCAGTATATTCTTCATTAAATAAATTATCTTTTTCTAACAAACTATACATATCTACATATTCAACCCCAACCAAATCACAATAATTTTCTATCTCATGATTTAATCTACGAATATCTTCATCTCTTCTAATATATTTAGTTGGATAAATACTTTGTACAATTAATCTTGAACCAGTTAAAATTACTTCATTAATCATTTCTTTCATTTTCATAACTAAATCATCAAAAGTTTCTCTATCATCATAATCACAATCTGGTCTTGATAAATTATTAGTACCAATTAATAATACAAATATATCCGCATCACTTTCTTTTTCTTTAACACGAGGCCAACAATATTGGCAAAAACTTCCTACTCCAATATTCTCAATACCATGATAAGTAACACTATCTTCTTCACTACCTACTTTATCTTTATAAATATAAGGCATATATTCAGTAATAGAATCTCCTAAAAACACTATTTTTGACATAACTATTTCTTTATACCTCCAACACTACCTTGTTTAGGAGTATCAACAGTAATAACTCTTTCTACTCCAAAAGAAGTTAAACCTAAAAGCATTTGTTCATCATAACAAGCATTATGTCTTTCTTTTTCATGATATTCCATAACATTTTGTTTAGCTGCTAAATAACGAGGATCAGTTCTATAACTATCAACATTCTCAACTGTAACAGGACTACCTATTAATCTACTAGCAACATCCATAATTCTTCTTTCTAAAGTAACATCAAATATTGGTGTTATATCAACTAATGAAACATCATATCCATGTGTATGTAATGAATCAACAAGTATCATTCTCGTAACAAAATTTAAAAAGTTACCATCAATTATAACATTACATCCTCTACTAACAACATAATCTAAGGCATTACTAAAATGTCTAATAATTTCTTCACTAGATAATGCACTACCTTTTACCTCTGTAGCACTTTTAACAACATAGTCCATTGATAATATTAAATAATCTCCATTATCTTTTTGAAAATTCTTAATCCAAGTACTCTTCCCATTTCCTGAAAATCCAAATAAAACCATAGCTTTCTTCTCTGTACCATCATTAATCAAAGGAACAGCATGTTCACTCATATATTTTGAAAAATCATCATAGTCTCCACCAGGAAAACTTTCTAATAATCTAACATACTTGTTATAATTTTTTATATATACATTTCTTTCCATTACTTCTTTTCTCCGAATCTCTTAAAAGGATAAATAGTAAAATTAGCTTTACCTTTAATTTCCTTTCTCGTGTAAGTTCCATATACTCTACTATCTAATGAAACTTCTCTATTATCCCCCATAACAAAGTATTCATCTTTACCTAAACTAACCTTTTCAAAGTCATTAGTTGTACCATTAACATAAGTTTCAGACAATTTCTTATCATTAATATATATAGATCCATCTTTGCATTCAATTGTCTCATTAGGAAGTGCAATTACACGTTTAATTAGTAATTCACCTTTTTCCTTAACAACAACAATATCACTTCTCTCAATATCATTAAAATAATAAGTAAATTCATTTAAAATCATTATATCTTTATCATGTAATGTCTTATACATTGAACTTCCATTTACTCTAATTGGCGAAGCCACATATAATTTAATTAATATAACTATTATAATAATTGCTATATAAGATATAATTTCAAAAATAACCTTCTTATTCTTATTATCTTCCATAAAAACACCCAATAACAAAAAAATAAGGCATTGGCCTTATTTTTATTTTTGTCCTCTTTCTTTAATACGGTATCCGCCAACCATACCTTTAAGGAATGTAAGTTTAGCACGTCTTACTTTACCTCTACGTACAACTGTAATACCAGCTATTTTTGGTGAATGCATAGGGAAAGTTCTTTCAACTCCTACACCACTAGACATTTTACGAACTGTGAAAGTTTCAGAAACTGAACCACCACGTCTAGCTACTACAACACCTTCGTAAGCTTGAATACGTTCTCTCTTACCTTCGATAATCTTAACGTCTACTCTGATAGTATCTCCAACACGGAATTCAGGAACATTAGGATTAATTTGTTTAGCGTTAATTTTGTCAATAATATTCATATCTAAGTTCTCCTCTCTAAATTTATTCTAACAATGATCATATTTAATAATCGATAACAGCGGATCATCGCGCTTTGACAAAGTTGATTATAACATAACAATTTATAAAAATCAATTTATTTTTTAAAATTTAATGATAATTTATTTCAATACTTTTAACTAAAATTAATAGATATATAAACAAAAGAAGGGAATTACTTCCCTTCGCAATCTGCTTCTTTTAAAGTGTATTTATAAATAGACTCACTATCTTCAACATAGAATTCACTCTTAACATTATTTACTTTTACATAAACAATTGGTTTTTCTAATGTATTTCTAGCATCAAGTAACTCTCCAAATGAAGCTACTTTAATTAATCTCTTACTATTATCTACTTCATAATCTCCTCGAGATATAACAATATACTTATCATATTCTCTTAAGATCTTATTAAGTTTTCTTTGATACATACTTGTAGTACCCATTACTTTAAATACTAAACTAGATAATCTAATAATACCAAGTACTCCAAATAATACAAAGATTATTCCAACAGCACCATATGAAGTATTAATACCAGCCCAACTATGACTATCTAATGTTAAGTTTTGTTTTGTATTATCAATTTCAAATATATCAACTGAGAATGTTTGAGTTGAAATTGGTAAAGTCATTGCCGATGCTTTCTTAATAACATTTCCATTATCTACATAGAACACTACTTCAAGTTCAGCATAACTATTAACATTATATTGACTATTATAACTATTAACATACTCTTTATATTTCTTAAATGGTAAATCAACGTCAATCGCAAATCCTGTTTCATCACCAAATACTTCATGTTCTGTTCTTTCAACTAAAACTTCTTCCATCGTATTTAAAACTTTACCTTGTTTCTCACGATAAATATTAATTTTAGATACAACGTAATAACTTACTTTAGTTGATACAGAATTATTAAATACCATATCATAATCAAATGTTACTGGAATTCTTTCAGTAATATCGCTTAAATATTCCATATCAGAATCTAAGCAATTATCTGAATAATATTGATTATTAGCATCAGTTATACATACTTCATAATCTAAAGTACCTTTTTCATCATAAATAATTGCATCATTTGAAGAATAAGTAACTGCTTTAAATATAAAGAATCCAGCGATAAAGAATGAAACAATTATAACAATAAGTAGTAACATAATTCTACTTTCAAAACTAAAATACTTTTTAGCATTAATATCAACTTTATCAGTAGTTCTAGGAATAATTTCTTCATCAACTGAAACAGTTTCAATTTCTTCTCTATCTAATTGTGGAGTTTCTTCATAAGGTACTTCTTCAATATTTTCATAATTAATAAATTCTTCAAGTTCTTCTTCTTGAACTTTTTCTACTTTAGGCTCATCTTCTTCATCAAATTTAAATCTATCAAGAAAATCTTCATCATCACTTTCAGTAAATCTAAATCTATCAATATCAACAGAAATAAAGTTAGGATCATTATCATCATCTTCCACAACAACTTTTCTATCTGGAACTACAACGACATTATCTCTAAGAGGAGTATCAACAATAATTGCTTTTACTTCAACTTCATCACTCTTTAAGACACTTTCAATGTCCTCTACAACTTTCTTATTTTTCTCTTTCTTAGCTATTTCTCTCTCACGAGCCTTAATTTGAAGATTCTTATTCTTATTCTTATTTCTATTTCTACTTGTTACTCCCTTGTTAGTAGAACTTACTTTTTTCTCCATCACTATTCACCCCAAATTACTTTTAATTTGCCTAACCCCTCTATCATATATAAAGTATACCATATTTTAGCAAATAAACAATATTTAAAAATACAAAAATTAAAAAATAATACCTAAGTATTATCTTTTAACTTCATCTAATAATAAAACTACTCTACTAATAAAAACTTCTGTCTCTACTGCTTCATTTCCTATATATTTTGTATCAACCACTACATCAACACAACTATTTGCCGAAACAATCATATTCTCATCTAATTTTCTTTTTTTCTTCATTACATAATTATTAAACTCTATATCAGTACAATCATCATTACCATCAGGATCTAAACAACTAACAGATTCAACAATTAAATCTTTATACCTCATATCTTCATCATTCATATTACAGAAACTAATAGAATAATAAACTTCATCATCTTTATTAGTTAATTTAACATTATAATTAGAAATCATTGTCTTTTCTATCTTCGGAGTTGTCTCTATAAAATTACCTTTACCATATAATTTAATTTTTGATGAAGAAGACAAAATATTTTTTTGAAGTTCTTCACTTTTATTTACATTACTTACTTCATCAATAACACTAGTAATACTTTTAGCAATAACAAATCCTAAAAGCAAGGTAATTAAAATACCACATACCATTAAAATGAAATTTCTTGATCTTGCCCTTCTCATCTTTTTTCTCCTACATCATACTTTTTTATGCTTGTTCATATAACATTATAAAATCAAAATCGTCTATATTAACTCCAGTTCCTTCATAACTTATAACAAGTCTCATATCCATATAAGTACCATAATTAACAACATCACCTTCAAGTACATCTCTACCATCAGCATAAGTTAATTTATAACTAACATTTTCACAATTATTACCATTACATAAACTTCTACCATAATTTATACTTTTTAATACAGCATCAACTGCTCCAGTATTTTTTAATTTAAATTTATAAGTAACAGTACCATTACCATTAAAAATAAAATTCATATCTTTTAAACTAGTAACTTCTACTCCCATATTTGACTGGCTAGCGCCACTAGTAGTATCAACTTCTAAATCAACAATACGAATTTTCCAAATATTATTAGCTTCTCTAATATTTAATGCTGTACTCATCGCAACATATGAAACAATTAATCCAAATACTGAAATTAGTAATGCTCCTACTGCTAAATACTTTAATTCTTTATTCTTTTTGAACACTTCTAGCCACCTCTTATCTTATATGAATATACCATAAATTTAAAATAAGTACAATGATACAAAAAAAGAAATTATTTCTAATTTCTATTTTCCCTTACCACTAGACTTCATAGCTAAATAAGCATCATGAATCTCTAACATTCTTCTATCAGCTTCTTTCTTTAATAAGGTCAATTGTTTAGACATCATTTCTAACTCTTGTTGTTTTAAAAATTCACGATATTTAACTTTTACTTCTAATCTAAATTTTTCAATATGATTAAGTGCTTCTCTAAACGCTTCCCCACTATCATCATCACTAATTAAAAGTTCAGTTAAAAGTGGAATTAGTTTGTTATATTTTTTCATTACTTGTCTACTAACAACACCATTCGCAAGCCTCTTATTCATAATTTCCAAATTTCTAACTAAGACATCTGAAATCATAAAACCTTTCTTAGAAGTCATCATAAACCCTTTTAATTCAGTTAATGACTTCTTAAGTTTTACTTTACCTTTTCTTTTATCTTCAATTAAAATATACATCTAAACACCTACTTTTCTAATAAATCAGGTCTTCTTTCTTTAGTTCTTTTTAAACTTTCCTCATATCTATATTGTTCTATTTTTTTATGATCACCAGAAAGTAACACTTCAGGTACTTCCATTCCTTCATATACTCTTGGTTTAGTATATGTAGGATAATCTAATAAATTATTATTAAATGAATCATTAATATGACTATCTTCTACTATAACACCTGGCATTAATCTAACTATTGAATCAACTAATACCATTGATGCTAGTTCACCCCCAGTAAGAACATAGTCCCCAATACTAATTTCCATATCACAAATACTTCTAATTCTTTCATCAAAGCCTTCATAGTGACCACATATTAATATTAAATGACTACATTTACTTAATTCATAAGCTTTCTTCTGTTTATATACTTCTCCATCAGGTGTCATTAAAATAACTATTGAATCTTCTTTTCTTAATGCCTTAACACAATCAAATATTGGTTGACAAGTAAGAACCATTCCAGCTCCTCCACCATATGGAGTATCATCAACTTTATTATGTGGATCAAGTGTATAATCTCTAAAGTTATGAATATTAATTTTAACTCTACCTTCATCAACTGCTCTTTTTATAATTGATTCATCAAAAATACCTTGATACATATTTGGAAATAATGTCAAAATATCAATTGTCATTTTATCACCTACATTCCACTAATTAATTCAATTATTATCTCTTTCTTATTTTTATTAACTTCCTTTAACATTGGAGATTTTACCGGAATTAATACTTCATTATCTAAAACAACTCTAATAATTTTATTATCAATACTCGCAAAGAATACTTCCTTTATATATCCTTCTTTACCATCAGTTGTTCTAACTTTATAAGTAACTAATTCTTCATCTAAAACTTCATTATCTAATAATTCGATATTATCTTTTTCAATATAAACCTTTTTCTTCATTAAAAATAATATTTCATTAATATCTTTATAATCATTTAAAGTAACCATCTCAAAATTCTTATGATGACGATAACTTTTAATAACATACTCTTCATCATCAATTATTAATATATTTCCTACTTTAAATACTTTATCTTTATATTCAAAATCACTAAGTATTTTTACTTCTCCTTTAATACCATGAGTAGAAACAATTTTACCTACATACACCTTACTCATAATTATCTCCCTAACTCATATAGTAATATTGAAGCAGCAATACCTACATTTAAACTTTCTACATTTCTATTCATTTCAATATAAAGTTTCTTAGTACATCTAGAATTAATTTCTGGTCTTACACCATTACCTTCATTCCCCATAACTAAAGCAAACTTTTCCTTTTCATGAGGCTCTAAGTCTCTAACATCAACTCCACCAGATACATCTGTACCATATACTGGAATACCTAAATTTTGTAATAATAAAACTAATTCCATTGCATTTCTAGTTATTATATTAATATGAAACATCATTCCTTGTGTGGCACGTAATACTTTAGGATTATATAAATCAACTGTATTTTCTGTAAGAACAATAGTATCAATATTAAATGCCACCGCACTTCTAATAATAGTACCTAAGTTTCCTGGATCTTGAATACCATCCAATACAAGTATTTTATCTCCTTTAACTTCTTTGTTTTCATCAAATCTTTTACATAAAGCCATTACTTCAGGAGGATTATCCATTGAAGAAATCTTTTTCATTACATCATAACTATAATAAGTATATGGTGCAGGTACTGGTAAATCTTTCCCTTCCATAACGATCAATTCTTCAATTGCTCCACGTTTAAAAGCTTCTAAAATAAGATGGTGTCCTTCAACAATATATTGATTATATTCATCACGATATTTTTTCTTTTGTAGTTTTTTAAACTTCTTTACCTTTTCATTTTCAGCACTTGTTATAACCATCAAAATTCCTTCATCTCCTCACGATACTTCTTATACTCAGGCATATTCTCTCCAACCAATTTCCAAAAAGCTGAAGAATGATCTCCATGAATTAAATGACTTAATTCATGAACAATAACATAATCCAAATATTTTGTATCTCTTTTAATTAATTCTAAATTAAGTGTAATAACTTTAGTTCTAATATTACAAACTCCCCATCTACTTTTCATCTTTCTAATCTTTAAATCAGGATAAGGAATTCTCTTAGTAAATTTATTATACATTTTATCAAAGTGTTCTTGAAATAACACTTTTGCTTGTTCTTTATACCATTTATCTATATCTATTTTTCTACTTATGAATACTTTATCTTCTCCAAAAGAAATATCACACCATTCTGCATAAACAACATCATACTTCTTACCTAGATAAAAGAAACCACCTTCATTATTACTTTTCTTTGTTTCTTGTGCTTCTATCATCTTAATGATTTTATCATAATTGTCTTCAATTAACTTTTCAATCGATTTATTTGAAGTAAACGTATTTGTCGTAACTTGAATAGTTAAATCTTTTTTAACTCTAATATAAGTATTTCTATTTCCAGCCTTCTTTTCAATAACAATATCATAATATTTGCCATCAACATCAAGTTTCATACTTATCACCACTTATATTTTACAACAAAACAAAAAAAAAGGGAACAATTGTTCCCTGATATTATTATATCTTTTCTCTACTTATATATTTATAAGATCCATCTTCTTCTTGTTCGAACGTATAAACTAAAATAAATGTTTTATCTTCTTTTCTTACATCGCCTTCATAAATTTCCTCAGTTACTGTTTCAGTTAATCTTAAAGTCTTACCTTCTTTTACAGCTGAAGTTAACTTACCAATATAACCTCCCGGTCCAACTACACCACCAGTAATAATTTTATATAGATAATATCCATCATATTGAGCAACATAAGTATATGACATTCCACCAAAATAATCCATTCTCATTGTAACAGATGTATCAAGTTCACTATCTTCACCAAATAAATCTTTATAAACTCGTTCAACAGCACTTTTCTTATAATAACTCATTGCTTCAGTAATATCATATTCTTTTTGAAGAGCACAAGCACTTTTAGCACCTATAGAATTAGTTTCAGGTACATTTAAATCAAAACAAGTACCATAAAAAATCAAATCATTTTCCGATAAATTCTTTGCAACTAATTGCATCTTAACAACCTCAGATGCAGTCTTAACATTAAAATTATCTAAAGATGTCACTATACCATTACTATTGTTAGATAAGTATCTCCAATAATGGAATGCATTAGCAGTTTCACCATCCCCAGAAACCTTTTCATATAATGATTGTACCCAACTCTCATTAATATTAACCTCCATTTTCTTAACTTCTTCTTCCACTTGAGTTTTATCATTAAAAACAATTATTCTTTGATCAACAAGTACATAACCAACAAATAATAATACAACAAGAACTAATAAAATAGTTAAAAATACAACCGAACCATTTTTACTTTTCTTTTCAATAATTTTCTCAACTTTTCTTTCTAAATCTTTATCAATTTTTTCACTCATAAACATTCACTCCTTCTATTATCAATAATAACATAAAAATATTTATTAATAATTTAAAAATAAAAAAATAAATGTAAACAATGTATAATTAAGTAATACAATAACATAATAATTTTAGGAGGAATTATTATGATAAAAGAACATATAATAAACAACTTTAAAGGAGACGACTATAAAGCTTTAAAAGAAGCAATAGATGAATCAGTTGAATCAAATGACGAAGTAACTCTACCAGGCTTAGGAGTATTCCTATGCCTAATTTGGGAAGAAGCCGATCAAGAATTAAAAAATACCCTTATAGAACTAATAAAAATACATTTATCCAAAACAAACTAAAAAAGACATTTAATGTCTTTTTTATATTCCTTGAATTTTGATATTCTTAATATCTGTTAAGATCCAATCAGTATCACCTGATACAACAGATGTTTCACAGTACTTACAAATACCATCATCATCAACATCAATAACTGCTCCACAGTTACAACAGTTACCTGTAGATAAATGTCTCTTTTTATTTGTCTTAACACCCTTTTTTCTAACAAATTTTAAGACATAAGGAAAATCTCCTTCCTCTGTCATATACATATCTTCACTATTTTCTACTTTCATATTTGCCGTTATAGTAACAACTAAAATCTCTTGCTCATCTTCAACTTTATAATCTTTTAATAATGCCCCCTTAACTCTAATATGACTTCTTTTATTACTAATTTCATCATTAATCATACTTTCAATACGATGCTTATGTCTAAAATATAATAAATCTGATTCATATGGTCTTAAACTTCTATAATCATTATTACTCCATCCTTGTTGTACTAAAACAAAAACACTCTTAACATAATCTTTAAAGTCTAACGCTGAAAAGTCATTATCTACTTTTTTAATATTACTTATTACTTCTTCTTCAGACAATGTATAAACTTCTGAAATCAATACTCTTCCATCACCATCTTGATCAAGACTTGTATTTTCACTCGCAACAGTATCTAAAATTGTATCCGTAGACTTAAATCTATCAATTGTTGATTTAGGTAGATTAACTACAAACTTAGGGGCTTTATAAGGCTTATTCTTCCAATTAGATATATGCTTAAACAAAGCCCCAAGTCCTGCAAACGTACCTATTATTCCTAAATATAATAATGATTCATAAGGAGTTACTGGAGATTCAGGATTATTTATTACAATCATAAAAAGAATAAAAGTAAAAAATCCTGAAATAGTAAATGCAATTGCTGAAAACATTTTTGATTCCATAGCCTTCATAAATGCCTCTGCATCTACCTCGATTAACTCTTCACCATCATAATTAACTCTTTTTCCTTCTTCGTTAACTAAATATCCCATTTCATTTAATTTAACGCCATTAGCCATTTTATTTGCTTTTTTCATACACTTCACCTATTATGAGTATAACACAAAAAAAGACTTTAAGCCTTAAATCTTAAAGTCTTTACTTTTACTTGTCACGTAATTTAGCATTATGACTACTTTCAACCTTAGTAATAATATTATTAAATACATTCATTACTTCTTCATCAGTTAATGTCTTAGTAGGATCTAAGAAGTTAAGTTTAAATGCGATTGATTTTTCATCATCACCAACATTTTCTCCAGTATAAACATCAAATACTGAAATACTTTGTAGAAGTTTACCTCCAGCCTTTTTAATAGTAGCCATTACTTCTCCAGCAGTTACCTCTTTCTTTAAGATAAATGCAATATCTTTAGAAATAGATGGGAATTTAGGAATATCCTTATAACTCATTCTACTTGGATAATTTTGAAGTAATTTATCTAAATTAATTTCAAATACATAAACATTATCTTTTAATACATTTGGATGAACTTTACCAATTACTCCAACTGGTTTACCTTGTAAGATAATACTTGCACTTTGTCCTGGATGTAACTCATCACTTACTCCTCCAACTACAAAGCTATATCTTCCACCAAATCCTAAGTATTCTAGTAATTCTTCAACTACACCCTTAACTGTATAGAAATCAACTTTACTATTATTAATATCTAAATAATAATCTCCAGTCATTAAACCAGCTAATTTTAAATCTTCTTTATAGATTCCATCTTCTTTATAGAACCCTTTACCTACTTCAAAGATTGAAATATTAGTATTATTACGAGCCTTATTATATAAATAAATTTCTTTTAATGAATAAAGTAAACTATATCTTAATGTATTTCTATCTTCACTCATTGGATCTGCTAAATAAATTTCTTTGAAAGAATCAAGAGTAAATTTATGAACTTCTTCTTTAGGAATTAATGTATAACTACAAGTTTCATTTAATCCCATAGCTACCATTTTATTCTTAATTTCACGTTTAGTTTTATCATAACTTCCAGTAACTACATTTAATACTGGTAATTTACCTTGAATATTATCCATTCCATAAATTCTACCAACTTCTTCAATTAAATCTTCTGGAATATTAACATCTAATCTACGAGTTGGAACTACTACATCAATAACTCCGTTATTAGCACTAACACCAAATCCTAAATCTTCTAAAATTGAAACAATAGTTTCTTCTGGTATTTCAATACCAAGAACTTTATTAACTTTTTCTACTGTTACTCTAATATTCTTATCAGATTTATCAGTTGTATCATGAACAGACATTCCACCAACAACTTCAGCATCAGCATACTTTTCAAGTAAATGACAGCTTCGCATCACAGCTAAATATGTTCTCTTAGGATCAAGTCCTTTTTCAAATCTGTTAGAAGCTTCACTTCTTAAAATCTTCTTAGAAGTTTTTCTAATCATAACGTTATTGAAAATTGCTGCTTCAATTAAAATATTTTTAGTATCCATCTCAACTTCTGTAGAAAGTCCTCCCATAACTCCAGCAAGACCTACTGCATCTGTTTTATTAGCAATTACGATATCTTCACTAGATAACTCTCTTTCTTGAGAATCAAGAGTAACTAATTTTTCACCATCATTAGCATGTCTAACAACAAGTGTATCTCCTAATCTATCAGCATCATAATAATGAAGTGGTTGACCAGTTTCTAACATTACATAGTTTGAAATATCAACTACGTTATTAATTGGACGAATTCCACTAGCCATTAATCTATTTTTAATAAATTCTGGACTTTCTTTAATAGTAACATTCTTAACCATTTTTCCTAAGAATAATGGACAGTCTTCTGTTTGAACATCAACTTTAAAACTATTATTAATATCATCATTATTTTCAGTATAACTTAAATCAACTTCTTTTACAGGCTTCTTATAGATTGCTCCTAGTTCATAAGCCATACCCATAATACTTAATAAATCTCCTCTATTAGAAGTAAGTTCAAAGTCAATAACTTCATCATCTAATCCTAAAGCAACTATTGGATCACTACCAATTTCTGTATCTTCAGGAAGTTCATGAATACCAGCTTTATCTTCTTCAGTTAAGAATTTAGAATCAAGTCCAAGTTCTGCTTTAGAGCAAAGCATACCATTAGATTCAACACCACGAATAACTCCTCTTTTAATTTCTCCACCAGGAAGTTTAGCACCTGCTAAAGCTACTATTACTTTTAAACCTTTTCTAACATTAGGAGCACCACATACTATATTTAAAACTTCATTACCTACATCAACTTTACATACATGTAAATGATCTGAATCAGGATGATCAACACACTCTAATACATGTCCTACTGTTAAATTAGTACAATTAATTAATTTTTCTGCAGAATCATATTCATTACCTACACCAGTCATTGCTTCAGCAATATCTGTTACAGTTAAATTTTCATCTAAATCAATATAATCACTAACAAATTTTCTACTTAACTTCATCTTACTCACCATCCTTTTTATCGAATTGTTCGATGAATCTTATATCATTACCATAAATAGTTCTAATATCAGGAATACCATATTTAAACATTGCAAATCTATCCATTCCAGTACCAAATGCAAATCCTTGATATTTTGTACTATCATATCCACTCATTTCTAATACATTAGGATGAACCATACCAGCACCTAATACTTCAATCCATCCTGTTTGTTTACATAATGGACAACCTTTACCTCCACACTTGAAGCAAGTTACATCTACTTCTACTGAAGGTTCTGTAAATGGGAAGAAACTTGGTCTAAATCTAACTTTAGTCTTTTCTCCTAAAATCTTTTTACAGAATAATTCTAAAGTTCCTTTTAAGTCAGCCATTGAAACATTCTCATCAATAACTAATCCTTCAATTTGCATAAATTGATGTGAATGAGTAGCATCTTCATCACGTCTATATACTTTTCCAGGACAAACTACTCTAATTGGTCCTTTTTCAGTATTTTCTTCCATAACACGAACTTGTGCTGTAGAAGTTTGACTACGTAATAAGAAATTTTCATACTCATCTTTCAAATAGAATGTATCTTGCGCATCTCTCGCAGGATGACCTTTAGGTAAATTTAATTTTTGGAAGCAATTTTCATCACTTTCAATTTCAGGTCCTTCATAAACTGTATATCCCATTGATACGAATAAATCTTCAAATTCTTCTGTAATTCTTGTCATAGGATGTTTACTACCACGTTTAACTTTCTTACTTGGTAAACTAATATCAATGGCTTCCTTAGCTAATTTTTCATTTAAAATAGCTGCTTCAAAAGCTTGTCTTTTTTCTTCATAAATGTCATTAAACATTGTACGAATTTCATTAACCTTTTGTCCAAACTCTTTCTTTTCTTCATTTGGTACATCTTTAATCATTTGATTAAGTTCTGTAATTTTTCCTTTTTTACCTAAATATTCAACTTTTAAATCATTTAGTTCTTTTAAATCATTTACTTTTTCTAAATCATTAACTAAACTCATTCTTACTTCTTCAATATTCATGTTTCTCACTCCTTTATATTTTTCTTACTAACAAAAAAAGCAACTATAACATAAGGACGACAAAATTCGCGGTACCACCTTATTTTATAGTTGCTACTATACACTCAAAACTTCTTAACGCGAAGCAACGCTTATTATTAGTAAGGACTCCCGAGACGAATTCATTATTTATACCTCTTTGTTTCCACCTAACCACAAAGTCTCTATAAAGTAATCAATAATTACTACTCCCCGATCACCATCGATATGAGTAGATTATACCACATTTTCTAAAAATAAACCATTATTTTTTAAAAATATAAAAAGAATTACTTAAACAGTAAGTAATTCTTGTTCTTTTTCTTTAGTTAATGCTTCAATTTTCTTATTATATTCATTAACCATATCTTGAATATCTTTTTCCATACCTTTTTCTTGATCTTCAGGTAATTCTAATTTTTCAACGTCTTCTAAACCTTCACGTCTTAAATTTCTAACTGTAACTTTTGCATCTTCTGCCATAGCTTTAACTTGTTTAGCAAGTTCTCTTCTTCTTTCTTCAGTAAGTTCTGGAATAACAATTCTAATTGTTTCTCCATCATTACCTGGATTATATCCTAAATTAGATGCTAAAATTGCTTTTTCAATCGCAGATAAACAACTCTTATCAAATGGTTTAATTAAAAGTTGTCTAGCTTCTGGAACTGAAATAGTAGCTAATTGTTTTAATGGAGTCATACTTCCATAATATTCAACCATAATCCCATCTAAACTAGAAGGGTTAGCTCTCCCCGCTCTAACTGTAGTAAATCTTTTTTCTAAAGCTTCCATAGCTTTATCCATTTTTTCAGTAAGTTCCAACATAATCATGTCGCTATCCATAATAAATTCATCTCTCCTTAATTCATACTATTATTATAGTATAAAATATACTTAAAATAAAGAAAAAAAGTAGAAATTCTACTTTCTTATAATCTTGATAATCCTGATAATCCACCATTAGCGGGAGCAGCTGGTGTACTATCACCTGATGCAGCACCATCGAATATTGGTTGAAGTTGTAAAACAGGTTGTCCATCAGCGACAACTTCTTGTTCTACTGGTGCACTTTCCTCACTTTCTTCCTCTTCAGGAATTTCTTCTTCTTCCTTCTTTTCTTCTTTTTTATTTCCACCATCTAATGAAGGTAATTCAAAAACTGGTTTTTTTATTGCTTCTTCATCAAAAGCAGTTGGTTCTTCAACTGGCTTTAATTCATCTTCATGTTTATGAATTTCTTGTAACATCAAATTAATATTTTCTGGTGTAAAAGGTGGTAAAGCATTAACATTAGCATCAGCAGAAGGCGCAGCAGGTGTTGCAGGAGCAGCTGGTGCTTCAACAGATTCTTTAATAACTTTTTCTAAATTTTTAAATTCATCATTAACAAGTCCCATATGAACAACAGACCCAATTTGATCATGATTAAATAATGCTACATTTTCTCCAGCTAAACTTCCCTCTGGAAACAAATATGCTACATAATCATAAACAGTGTTTGGCTCATCTGGTGTTGATGAACAATAACCAGTAATCATTAATGTCTTAGTTGCTTCTTTTAATAAAACAACTGTTCCTATAGGTAAATACTTTTCTTTCATACTCTATCCTCCTAATATGTCATTCCGCCCCATTCAACGGCAACAAAACCCTTTCTTTTAAACTTCTTTAAACTTTGTTTCTTTATATTAACTTTTTTATCAACTTTTTTAATATGAATTGCTACTCTAAGTAATGAATCAGGTTTAGGACTAATATTTATTTTATTATAGCTTTCTCTTTCTTCAGTAAGTTCAAAATATACTAAACTCTTCCCATTCTTTTCAAGTATTGGTAACCAGTACATAATAAATTCATTCATTTCTTTATCATTTAGTCCAATATAACTTAATTTCTTTTCTAAGAAATCAATTGCATTATCTTTTTCAACATAAAATCCTTCATCAAATGAAACAGTATGTACTTTCTTTTCATCCCAATATAAAGCATAATATTTTTTATTTTTTTCATCAGTTAATGTTCCATCAGTATCAGCATCAACTATCCACTTACTAGTAAACTTTGGATAAGTTGTTTCTAAATATTCAGGATGTTCAAAAGTAACCATTACTTTAGTTTTTTCTTCTGGATATAAATAAAGTATTGGTTTAGCAAGTCCTCCGCAAACAGCTTGTTTAGAACTTCCTTCTTTAGTAGAAGGATCATAAATCACTTCAATACACTTTTCCCTAGATGTTACATCAGCAAATTGGAAAATTGCTTGGTTATTATAATATATACCAAAATTATAATCTCCCATATTCTCTATTTTACCATAATTGTATTTAACATCGCCACTAACATTTACTAACTTTACTGATTCCTTGTCTAATACTAAGACATTATTACCACTAACAATACCAAATACCTTATCATAAGTATTTTCTAAATACGTATTGCCATCTTCATCAAATATATGACCATTACCATTATTATCTCTTGCCCAAATATAGTCTCCATTTAATGAAATAGTAATATAATCAAACGGAATTACTGTTTTATTAGTAGTATAATTAATAACTCCATAGTTATTTCCATTCCATGCTACCACTTTATTATTCCCAATTGTATCAACCGCTTTTGGATTACCAACGCTACCACTTAAATATGGTAAGAAATTAGTATACATAGGAGAAATAACTTGTTCCCCTGTGATATAATTATAAACTCCCCAGAAATTACTTATCTTAACTAATAGATATGTTGAATCATAAGTACTTTCACTTACTCTAATTGGCCATATTTCTTGATATGAAAGATTCTTTAATACAACCTCATCAGTTTTATAATTTTTCATATGTAAAACATATTCACTATCATAGTAAATAACATAATCACCCACTATTTCAGCTTCACTATATTTGCTACCACAATGAACTGTATAAGTATCATATGTACTACCAGTTGGCTTTTCTAAGCTAACTTTCTTACTAACCTTTTCTACATAAACATTTAATAATTCATCACTAGACTCAATCTCTAGTTGAATTTCTCCATAACTATATTTATTCTTAATACCATTAATACTACATTTATCTAAATACACTTTACCATCTTTATAAATATCATGTATTTCACAATTAATTTCTTCTTCAAACTCAACTAATTTTAATGCATCTTCATACTCTAGTAAAACCCCTTGTTTAGAATAATATATATTAATTACTCCTTCTAATGCTTCACCAAAACTTTTAATTAACTCTTCTTTTTCTTTTTCAGTTAATTTAATATTTTCTTCTATTACTTCATCATCTTTATTATCATCTTTATTAAAAACAAATAAACAAGTAATAATAACCACAACAACTAATAAAACACCAATAATTAAACCAATAATAATATTCCTATTCCTATTCTTATTATTTTTCTTTTTTTCTTCTTTTTTAATTTCTACCTTAGTATTTTCAATAACTTCTTCTTTTACTTCCTTAACTTCTTCTTTTTCTTCAACTACATCTGTCTTTTTAGTTTCCATTAAATCTTCAAGAAGTTCTACATCATCATTATCGCTAGATTCAACTATTTCTGCACTATCAAATACTTTAGTCTTAGTTTTATCTAAATCTTCAAATACTTTGGTTGTTTGTTCTTTTTCAGACGTTTTTATAGGTTCACGTTTTTCTAACTTTTTAATTTGTTCATCTAATTTTTCAATAGAATCTTTTTCTTTCTCCAAGAGACTCACCTCTATTCTATATCAGTATATCAAAATTCAAGAAAAAATAATAGTCTAAAATAACAACAAAAAAAGATGACCGCAACCCTACGGGTCACGACCACCTTAATTTTATTTATTAACCATTAATTTGAGCCATTACTTCTTCAGCGAAGTTATCTTGACGTTTTTCAATACCTTCACCAACAGCTACTCTAACCATTGATAGAACTTCTCCACCATTATTTTTAACGTAATCAGCTACGCTCATTCCTGAATCTTTAATAAATGCTTGTTCAACTAAACATACTTCTTTATAGAATTTATTTAATCTACCAGTAACCATTTTTTCAGCGATATCTTCAGGTTTTCCTTCAGCCATAACTTGTTCTTTAATGATTTTAGCTTCTCTTTCAACTACTTCAGCTGGGATAGAATCTCTATTTAATCCAGTTGGATTCATAGCACATGCTTGCATTGCAACATCTTTTGCAACTTCTTCATTAGCACCTTTAACTACTACAATAACACCAATTTTTCCACCCATATGTTTGTATGTTCCAAAATTAGAATCATCTTCTTTTGTAACTTTTTCAAATCTTCTAAAACTAATTTTTTCACCAATTTTAGCAACTAAAGCTACTAATTTATCATTGATAGTTTCTCCACCATCATTAATAGCTAAAACATCTTCAACAGTAGCTACATCATTAGCTAAAATTTGATCTGCTAAATAATCAACAAAGTTAGTAAATTCTTCATTCTTAGCAACGAAATCTGTTTCTGAGTTAACTTCTAAGATAACTGCTGTATTTCCATCAACTTTAATTTGGCATAATCCTTCAGCAGCAATACGGCTTTCTTTTTTAGCTGCTTTAGCAATACCCTTTTCTCTTAACCAGTCGATAGCTTTTTCCATATCTCCATTATTTTCTTCTAAAGCTTTCTTACAATCAAGCATTCCAGCTCCAGTTTTTTCTCTTAATTCTTTTACATCACTTGCTTTAAACATGTATATATCCTCCTCTTTGTTTTTCCATATTAATTATAACTTATTTTATTTAATTTTAAAAACATTTTTTACTAAAATAGAACAAAAAAAGGATGGTTACCCATCCTCCTACCTTGTCATTAATATTATTACTTAGTTAATGCTTCGATAATTTCTGCTTTTTTCATTCCAGCAACATTGATTTCTTTTTCAGCTGCAACTTCTTTTAATTGAGCAACTGTCATTTTTGAATAATCAACTTCTTCTGCAACTACTTCTTCTTTAACTTCTTCTACTACTTCAGCTTTAGCTTCTACAGCTTCTTCTTTCTTAGTAGCTTTCTTTTCAGTTTTATCAGCTTTATTTTTATCTTCTTCTGAAACGTAATCAACTACTTCATTTCCATTAACTTCAGCAATAGCGTTTGTTAAAGCACCAATTAGTAATTTAACAGAACGTACAGCGTCATCATTTCCTGGAATAACGTAATCTACCATATCAGGATCACAGTTAGTATCTACGATACCAAATACAGGAATTCCTAAAATTCTAGCTTCTTTAATTGCGATTTCTTCTTTACGAGGATCTACAATAACCATAGCTTGAGGCATTCTCTTCATTTCACGAATTCCTCTTAAGTTCTTAACTAATTTGTCATATTCTTTTCTGATTTGAATAACTTCTTTTTTAGGAAGTGCTTCGAAAGTACCATCTTTTTCCATATTTTCGATTTCTTCCATTCTTCTAATTCTTGAACGAATAGTTTTGAAGTTTGTTAATGTACCACCTAACCATCTTTCATTTACGAAATAGTTATCAGTTCTTAAAGCACATTCTTCAGCAGCTTCTTGAGCTTGTTTTTTAGTTCCTACGAATAAAACTTTACCACCATTTTCAGCGATTTCTTTCATAGCAGCATAAGCTTCTTCTAATTTCTTAACTGTTTTTTGTAAATCGATAATATAAATATCATCTCTTGTAGTGAAGATGTATTCTTTCATCTTTGGATTCCATCTTCTCTTTTGGTGTCCAAATTGTACACCAGCTTCTAATAAATAATTCATTGATACAATTGTCATATATTTTTTTCTCCTTCGTTTTTCTTGTCTTCTATTAGTTTCCACTACTTATAACCTATAAGGCACGAATAAGCAAATCCACTAATATGTTTATTTTTATTATTTAGTTAATGCTTCAATAATTTCAGCTTTTTTCATTCCTGCAACATCAATATTTTTGCTTGCAGCAACTTCTTTTAATTCAGCAACTGTCATTTTTGAATAATCAACATTTTCTTCTTTAGCTTCAGCTTTTACTTCTTTTTTAGCAGCAGCTTTAGTAGTTTTTCCACCAATAGTTACTTCATTTCCAGCAACTTCTGTAGCCTTAGTAATCTTACCAGCTTTTCCATCTTTAGCAACTTTAACTAATTCACTAAACATTTTTGGATCGTTAATAGCGATTTCTGATAACATTTTTCTGTTGATTTCAACACCAGCTTTAGTTAATCCTTCAATAAATCTTGAATAACTAATTTCATTTTGACGACATGCAGCATTGATACGAGTAATCCATAATTTTCTGAAATCTCTCTTCTTTTGTTTTCTATCTCTGAAAGCATATTGTCCAGAATGCATTAATTGTTCTTTTGCTGTTTTGTATAATCTATGTTTACTACCAAAATATCCTTTAGCAGCTTTTAATACTTTTTTATGACGAGCTTTTGTAACTGCTCCATTTTTAACTCTTGCCATTTTCTTCTTCCTCCCTCAATTATTATGATTAGATTAAGTTCTTTAATCTATTGTAATCTGCATTACTTAAGTTAGATCCTTTTCTATTCTTTCTGTTTACACTTTGTGATTTAGAACCTGTATTATGTCTACTTCCAGGTTTTCCAATTTTATAGTCGTTCTTACGAGCTTTAATAGTTTTAGCTGTACCTTTATGTGTTTTAATTTTTGGCATATTAATTTCCTCCTATTATTTATCTTTCTTTGGTACCAATAACATAGTCATTGTTTTACCGTCTAATTTAGGTTTTTGCTCTATATCCGCATAATCTGTAACTCGAGATGCAAAACGTTCTAGAACTTCCTTACCTAATTCTGTATGAGCCATTTGACGACCCTTGAATCTAATAGTAAGTTTAATTCTATCACCTTTCTCTAAATACTTAGTAGCATTTCTAAGCTTAGTTTCAAAATCCCCAACGTCGATAACTGGTGATAATCTGAACTCTTTTAACTCAGACATATTAGCTTTTTGTTTCTTCAATGCTTCCTTTTGTTTCTTTTGTTGTTCATAACGATATTTGTTATAATCCATTACTTTACAAACTGGTGGATTAGCATTAGGACTTAAAAGTACTAAGTCTAGCGCTGCATATGATGCTAATGTTAAAGCATCTTGAATTGGCTTAACTCCTACTTGTTCTCCATTTGGACCAATAACTAATACTTCTCTGGCTTTAATTTGTTCATTGATTAACAAACCATTCTTATTGTTTGCGATAAAAAACACCTCCATTAATAAGAAAAGCGGATATAAACTTTATATCCGCTCAATTACCTAGTAATATTATAATATTTTTATAATTTAACTTTGGCATTTGACCTATCGCTATTCGCTGATCAGGTGGATATAAATCTCTTTCCTTTTTTCTCGACTAGTAATATTATATTCATCTACTTTTAAAAAGTCAACACTTTTTTTCTTTATTTAGATAGTTCTTTAACTAATTGTTTAGTTTCAGGATAAAATAATCCAGCAAAATGTCTACCTGCTTTACTAGAATCATTTAAACCGTAAGGACTAGCAGCACTATTAGAATAATAATTAGGATTAGTAATTGTATCATCCATATTAAATGTTACATTACTTAAATCAATATGTCTTTCTTCTAATTGTTTTCTAATAACTTTTCTCATATCAATATGGAAGATACCATTCTCTTCATAAATACCATCTTCCCACATTTTAGTATCTAATGCCCATTTAGGAAAAGTATTATAAGTCCAATTATCTCCAGCACAAGCACTTACATATGTAATAATATCTTCTTCATTAGAACCATATGCATCAACTAATGCATCTGCAAGCATCATTGGAAGTCTTTTATCAATCATCTCTGCACTACAATGGGCAACAGCAGAAACTCCTTTAATTGGATCTCCCATCATAACAACTGGACAATCTGCAACTGAATGACCAATAACAACTCCAGGAACATTCTCACTAATAATTAAAATATCCTCTGGAATATCACTCCATCCATTAGGATTTTCTCTAACATAATCCTCAGTAATCTCAAAATAACTACCGTTTTTATGAACTTGATCTGCCATAAACATTTTATGTCCATCAAATCCAAATTCACGACCAGCCATCATTCTTCTTGCTAAAAACCAAGCATTTATTTCTTCTTGAGTTGAACCCTCCGGATAAAATCTAGCTTGTGTATTCATATTACCAAACTTATTTCCGGTTTCAAATATTTTTATTCTTTCCATACAAACCCCACCTCAAATAGTGCTCATATTATACCATAAAACCTATCAAAAGTCAAAAAAAGAAGCTAAACTAGCTTCTTGTAACTTCAATATCTCCGTACCAACTCTTAACAGTTCCCGTTTCAAAATAAGCAGTTGATGGTCCACCAGTTATACTCTTCCAATCAAAACTTCTTCCTGTCTTATTAACAATCTTCGTTAACTCTGAGTTAAAGCTTCCCCAAGATATTTCTTTCTTAAATGCATTACTTCCAATATAAGTTACTGTCGAAGGAATTGTTACTGTTCCTTTTAAAGAACAAACAGTAAATGCCGAAGAACCAATATATTCCAATCCCTCAGGTAATGTAATTCCTTTAATATAAGAATAATGGAACGAACTTGACTCCAGTCTTTTTACATGACTAGGTACAATAACATTATTTGTATATAATGCAGCATATGACAATATAGAAGTCTTGTCATATCCTCCCCCAGATTTTCTACTATATAGGAATGGTGCCACTTCAGTATCATCACTACCATTTACTACATCAGTTAAATTATTAAGAGCTAAAGGTGTTCCACCAATAGTTGTAACAGAATCCGGAATCGTAATTGTACCAGTTAAGCTTTGATAACGTAATGCTCCACCATCAATAGTTTTTAAATTTACCCCGTTCTTCTTCTCAGGAATAACAACATTTCTTCTATTTGCTCCCGCATAGCCAATTAATCTACTATAATCTATTCCGCTTGAACTTCTATAGTAAATCCACATCGTATTAGGATCACTAACTTGATTATTAGTAAATGCAGCTCCTCCAATATAAGTAACTGAATTAGGAATATTAACCTCTCTTAATCTATTATAGTAAAAAGCATTATCACCAATAGATGTTAACCCACTAGGAAAATTAACATGAGCCACATTAGAATAAGCAAATGCTGAACCACCAATTTTAGTAACTGATTCGGGAATAACTACCGTCCAATCATGTAAACTCATAGACTGAAATGCACCATTCATAATTTCAAGTAATGGAGTCCCATTAACTTGCGCAGGAATTACAAAGTTTTTTCCACTAAATTCAGTTAAATCTCCAATGTAACCTCTAACTTTTGAATAATCAACAGTATCACCATTTTGTGCATATAAGAAAGATGGATTAGGTATTGGATTATCACAATAACTACATGCACCAAATGATGTAACTGAACTTGGCACTAAAGCAACAGTAAGTTGATTATTTTTAAAGCAACTTGCTCCCATTGTTTTTAATCCTTCTTCTAATGTTAAATTAGTTAATTTATTATTGGCGAAAGCCTGACTTTCTATAGATGTAACCGAACTAGGTATATAAAGCTGAGTAAGTTTATTACTCGCAAATGCATTAGATCCAATCGTTGTAATTGTATCAGGTATATATATAGATGTAAGATTCATATTATTAAATGCATAACTATGTATCTTATTAACTGTTTTTCCATCAATTTTTGCTGGAACTGTAACATCTTTTCCACATTCTCTATCATATCTAATAATTGTAATGGTTGTATCAGATGTATCCTCAAATTCATAACACTTATCTGCATCTGTTCTAGAAAGTTCTAAGTGTGGATCAAATTCTCTCCACACACCATTCGCATCAAGTACCGCTATCTTACTAGTTTCTCCAATTGCCTCACGATAATTGACTCTTTTTGTATTTGATTTAAATACATCTCCTCGAACCAACTCATCAGCAAGTTCTAATTCTACTTTCCATCCAGCATTATCAACACTTAACCAATAAAAATCAAATTCACCCTTACCACCAACTGTTACTGCAACATATGCATCTTTCCAATCAGCCCAAGGACTTGGAGTTGGTTTTCTATCTTCAGAAACATTATTTATATGAATATAATAAGTTTTATCCGGGTCATCTATTTGCCAAGTCTGATTAATAACTTCTTTTTGAACTTCATTTTTAAATGTTTTAGCATTATTAATATAAGTCCCTTTTCTAACATTTTGTATAATTATTGTTACAGTTGGGATCGCAATCATCATTAAAACACCCATTATTGTAATAACCGCTAACAACTCAATTAAAGTAAATCCTCGTTCATCTTTTAAATTCATGATAACTGCTCCTTTCTACCATTACACTATTCTATAATCCATTATAACATAAATATAAAATATATAAACAAAAAAGTAGCTATTACTAGCTACTTGTAATTTCTATATCTCCATACCAGTTTCTAACGGTACCAGTAACAAAATTTGCTGCTGTTGGTCCCTTAGTAATACTCTTCCAATCAAAACTTTTTCCAGTTTTATTAATAATCTTCGTTAATTCACTATTATGAGCTGCCCAACTAATTTCTTTTTCAAAAGCTCCAGCACCAATTTCAGTAACAGTCGATGGAATAGTAACACTACCTTTCAATTTACATAAAGCAAATGAATAACTTCCAATAGATGTTACACCTTCTGGTATAGTAACTCCTTTAATATAACTATAGTAGAAACTATATGGTCCTAATGTTTTAACATAACTAGGAATAGTTACATGATTAGTATTATGTCCTGCATAACCAATGACATATGTCTTATCAAAACCTCCACCACTTTTTCTCTTATAAATAAGTGGTAACCCGTCATCATCACCAGTTCCATTTATGACATCACTTAAATAGTTAATCGCAAATGAAGAACTTGTTATTTCTGTGACACTATCAGGAATTGTTAATGTTCCAGTTAAATTAGTATATCTAAAAGCACCACTTATAGTCTTTAAAGCAACATTATTCTTCTTCTCAGGAACAACTACATTGCTTTTTTGAGCCCCACAATACCCTATTAAAGTAGAATAATCAATACCACTAGATGTTCTTTTATAAATAAACGCTCTATTTGGATCAGCAATATTATTACGAGTAAAAGCTAAACTACCAATATAAGTAACAGAATCAGGTATACTTATTGCCGTTAAATTATTACTATAGAATGCTGAATCACCAATATATTGTAAACCATTAGGTAAATTAACAGAGCCTATTCCTGAACCCCAGAATGCATTACCACCAATATAAGTAACCGTACTAGGAATAACTACATTCCATCCAGATAAACTCATTGACTTGAAAGCACTACTTTCTATTCTCGTTAATGGAATTCCATTAACTTGTGGTGGAATAATAAAATTCTTTCCACTAAATTCAGTTAAGTCTCCAATATAACCTCTTATTCTTGAATAATCAACAGAATCACCACTTTGTACATATAAGAATGATGGATTTGGAATTGGATTATCACAATAACTACATGCTCCTAGGGATGTAACAGAACCCGGTACTAAAGCAACAGTAAGTTGATTATTTTTAAAACAACTATCTCCCATTGTTTTTAATCCTTCTTCTAATGTTAAATTAGTCAATTTATTATTTTCAAAAGCCTGACTATTAATTTTAGTAACACTTGCTGGGACATATAATTGTGTAAGTTTATTATTCGCAAATGCATTAGAACCAATTTCTACAACTGTATCTGGAATAAATAACGAAGTAAGTCCCATACCATTAAAAGCATATGAATGTATTTTATTTACAGTTTTATTATCAATCTTTGCCGGAATAGTTACATCTTTACCGCACGTAGTATCATATCTAATAATTGTTATAGTTGTATCTGAAGTATCTTCATAACTATAGCATAAATTTGCTTCCTCTCTTGTTAACTCTAAGTGTGGCTCAAATTCTCTCCATACACCATTCGCATCAAGTACTGCAATCTTACTAGTTTCTCCAATTGCTTCACGATAATTAATTCTTTTAAGATTTGATTTAAACACATTGCCTCTAACTAATTCATCAGCTTTTCGAAGTTCAACTTTCCATCCAGCATTATCAACACTTAACCAATAAAATTCATATTCACCTTTTCCACCAACTGTTACCGCAACATATGCATCTTTCCAATCAGCCCAAGGACTAGGAGTTGGTTTTCTATCTTCAGCAACATTATTAATATGAATATAATATGTTTTATTTGGATCATCTATTTGCCAAGTCTGATTAATAACTTCTTTTTGAACTTCATTTTTAAATGCTTTAGCATTATTAATATAAGTTCCTTTTCTAACATTTTGTATTATTATTGTTACAGTTGGGATCGCAATCATCATTAAAACACCCATTATTGTAATAACAGCCAACAACTCAATTAAAGTAAATCCTCGTTCATCTTTAATCATAACTAATCCCTCTCTATACTATATTATTCTATAATCAAGTATAACATAAAAATATTTCTAGTACCAATAGTCTCAATAAAAAAAAGAAGTACTATACACTTCTTTCTAAACTATGTTTTTTACAAACTTCTATAAAATTATCTATTACTTTCTTAGAGTTATCATCAAACTCATAACTTATTTCAGGATGCCATTGCACTCCAATTGCAAAGCTATCTCCCAAATACTCAATAGATTCAATGATTCCATCATCACTTACAGCAGTTATTTTAAATAAATCATTCATGCCTATACATCTCTTATGATAACTATTAACCATAATTTCTTCTTTACCAATAATCTCAAACAATTTACTTTCTTTACTTATCTTTACAGTATGACTAAGTTCAAAATCAGACTCTTGATAATGATCAATTCCTGTTTCAACATCAAAAAGTTCAATATCCTTTTTTAAACAACTCATCATCTGCATACCTAAACAAATACCTAAAACAGGTATTTTCTTTTCAATCGCCATTTCAAATAAATATCTATCATATGGAGTAAATTTTATTCCCCCAGGAAAAATAATCCCATCACACATATTTAAACTAGTATTTATATCTTCTTTTTCACTCTCAGTAAGTTCAGGAAATTCATTTCCCTTTGTATGAATATTATCTAAATTTTGTACTGGACTAATTGCATATACAAATCCTCCAGCTAGTTGAACAGTTCTTCTCATTCTCTCACTCATATAAACAATTGCTCTATTATCAACTAACTTTTGATATCTAAGTGGTATTCCAATAACAGGTTTCATTAAATCACCTCTATTAATAATAATTTTGTTTTGCATCATTAATGTCTTTAGCAGTTTCCTTATATTCATTATGAATTGCTTGATTGACAATCTCTTGAGTACCAACTTCTCCTAATAAAATAAATTCAACTAAAGTTCCTGGTCTATTAACATCATTACTAATTACATCATATAGTTTCTTTTTACTCTTAACAAGTACAACACAAGATGCTAAATCTATCTTTCCATTACTATCAAAAACATCAGTAGAACGATATCCATTGTAAAGTTCACTAGCCTTATTTTCATATAAAATACCAGCTAACTTACAAGCTTCAATCCAATCATTCTTTTCATTACTTGGTAAATTTAAAAATTCTTCCTCTGTAAAATCAACTTTACTACTAATTATAGAATAAACATCTTTTAAAGTATCACTCATATTACTCCTCCTATACTCACATAAATTGTACCATATCCCATAAAATAACCCTACTATTATTTAATTACTTAACGTAAACAAAAAAAATGAGGCCTAAGCCTCACTTTTAAAATTTAATTTTATCTAATACATAACTTTCTACTTCTTCTACTTTTAATACTACTTGTTCCATAGTATCTCTGTCTCTTAAAGTAACAGTACCATTATTTAATGTTTCATCATCTACAGTAATAGCAAATGGTGTACCAATAGCGTCTTGTCTTCTATAACGTTTACCAATAGATGCAGTCTCATCATATGTAGTCATAAAACTCTTATTAAATTGTTCAAATAATTCTTTAGCTTTTTCACCATGATATTTTTTATTTAATGGTAAAACTGCTAATTTATATGGTGCTAAATATGGACTAAATCTCATAACTTCACGAATTTCTCCATTTTCAAGAGTTTCTTCATCATAACTATTATCTAATATTGCTAGCACCATACGGTCACATCCATAAGTTGACTCTATAATATATGGAACAAATTTTTCATTTGTTTCAGGATCTAAATATTCTTGAGAAGTTCCAGAATATTCTTGATGACGTCCTAAGTCATAATTTGTTCTGTTATGAGTACCATTAATTTCTCCCCATCCAAAACAGAATTGATAATCAACATCACAAGCCTCTTTAGCATAATGTGCTAATTTTTCATGATCATGATATCTTAATTTTTCTTCAGGAATTCCTAAATCCATAAAATACTTTTTAGCATATTCTTTAAAGTAAGCATATAACTCACTATCAGTTCCTTCCTTACAGAAAGTTTGATATTCCATTTGTTCAAATTCAATTGTTCTGAATGTAAAGTTACCTGGAGTAATTTCATTTCTAAATGCTTTACCAATTTGTCCAATACTAAATGGTAATTTAGCTCTCATACTTCTTTGAACATTTAAGAAGTTAACATACTCACCTTGTGCATTTTCTGGTCTTAAATAAACTTTATTCTTACCATCTTCAGTAACACCTCTATGTGTTTCAAACATTAACTTAAATTCACGAATATCAGTATAGTTTGACTTACCACATTTTGGACATGGTACTTTATGTTCCTTAATATAAGCAACCATTTCATCCCAAGACATACCATCTGCTTTAGCATTTTCATCAAAATCATCAATTAAATTATCAGCACGATGTCTTGTTTTACATTCCTTACAATCAATTAGTGGATCTGAGAAACTTTCAACGTGTCCACTTGCTTCCCAAACTCTTGGATGCATTAAAATAGCAGAATCTACTTCATATGCATTTGGTCTTTCTTGAATAAATCTTTTTCTCCAAGAATCCTTAATATTATTTTTTAATCTTGAACCTAATGGACCGTAATCCCATGTATTCGCAAGACCACCATAGATCTCACTTCCTTGAAATATAAATCCATATTGTTTACAGTAATTTACTAATTTTTCCATTGTTAAATTTTTCATAATTTTATCTCTCCTTATTATTAATATATTTTCATCCTTACATTGCGCCATTCTTAGGCGCTAAGACCGAGACCACTAGGTAATATTGAAGATGCAAAAATACTACCTAATATTAATTTATTAAAACAAATAATTAAGTACATATCATCACCTCCATATAATAAAAAAACTTCTAGAATAACGTAAGGACGAAAATTACTTTCCGCGGTTCCACCTTACTTATTCTAGAAGAATCTGCTCTTGTTATATACTGCTCGTGGCTTTCCACACCGTCATCGCACTTATCACTTGTTTTTATTAATATACTCAAATTTTTAATTAAAGTCAAGGCTTACTTGTCTTTAATAATTTCTTTTCCATGAGGTGAAACAATTTTACTTAAATTTGATAATTGTAAAATTTTAGGTTTCTCTTCTTCATGAAAATCTCTAAAATCTACTAAGTGTCCTACATTATTAAACATCGACTCCATATAGTCATCAAATATTTCAGAAGAATCTTTTACACTTTCTAAATCCATAAATTGATCAAATGAATCTGTACTTAAAAATCTTCTATTATCATATCCATCCGGACAAAATATCATTCTCACTCCCGCAACATTTTCTGCTACATTTCGCCCTTTTACTTTACCATCCTGAATAAAAGCAAATCCATCTGCAAATAAATTATTAAAAGATGAAGTTGTATCCAACAACAATTTCTTGTTTTTATGAACTAATCCAGATACCAAATGATTTGGCACCTTTTTTCTTTTTTTATCGTCATCGCCTAAATAAACACTTACTTTTGGTGATAAACCTTTTGGCATTTTGCCACTAACATCTGAAAATAATGATGCACTATGTCTGCAACAATGTGCACCTGTTGTTACTCTACCACCTAATAAGGCAATAAATTTATCAGAATCATCTTCATAGAGTGCATACTTATCAGTACCATCATACGAAAATATTCCACTTTCCAAACACAACTGATACGCAACCGCCAAATCAATTCCAGCTTCAACACCTAAATCACCATACATTTTCGCAATATCCGAAACAAACTCATCATAAATTCCCAGATATTCCTGACAAAGTGGCGACTTCATAAATTCTTCTCTATCAAACTTAACAACACCATTTTTATAGTTTAAATAGCCAACTCCAGCATTGGTTAAAAGCATCGCAATATTAAACCAATTACCATCGTCAAACATAAAAGGAATCTGTACAGCTGCTCCCGCAATATAAGGGGCAGCACTAACTAACCCCTTCTTAATTCTATCCTTATTCATAATAATCACCATTATAAACTTTTATAATCAATAATTAATTCACAAATCTCTCTAATTATAAGAAATAATACATGTAATGTAATAAGTCCTAATACAAATATAAAATCCATTTACCTTCACCCCTCAAATGTGCCCATATTATACCACAAACCAACAAAAAAAGCAAGAATTATTATCCTTGCTCTATTACCTTATTACTATCATCAACATCAGAAAGCATCTCATAATAAGAACTTCCTAATATATTTTTATTATAATAATTTGATTTTTTTACTAATTCTTCATTAAACTTTGTTAGTTCCATTTTTTCAAGTAATGTCTTCTCCTCAGAAAATAAATTAACACCAAGTCCTAATTTATCACCTTCAATAGAAGCCCCCATTGCTGCTAAAGTTGTTGGATATAAATCAAATGCTGAAACCATTCTATTTTTACTATTTTCAGTACTAACACTAGAATTAATAAATACATTATAAATATATCTATCATTATCTGTACCACTCTTATAAAAACCTTCTTGCATAGTTAAATGATCCCCAACAATAACAATAGTTGTATCTTTATAAAAATCTTGTTTTTTAACCCAATTAATAAATTCATAAATTTTATTATCTGAACAATGAAAACTATTCGCATATGAAACATCAAATGGCTTCTCACAACTACTATCTAAATATCCATCAGTAAAATGCGTATCAGCAGTTAACATAGTAAAATTAAATGGTTCATCATTCTTAGAAATCTCAGTTAGTTTCTTTTTTGCATAACTAAATAATTTCTTATCTTCATAGCCCCACCATTCATAATAATCCTTATCAATATAGCCTAATTCTATTGCTTTATAATAATCAAATATTTCATAATTACCATGTTGAATAAAGTAGTCTTTTCTTCCACCGAAACTAGCATCACTACCCATCATAAAATAATTCTTATAACCATTTTTCTCTAATACTTGACCTATACTGTATGCACCAGGTAAAGAAGATGAATACTTATCATAAGAATTTCCATCAATAGGTATCTTAAGAGGAATACCTGCAGTCTGTGCTACTAATCCAGCCATTGTCCAAGTAGTATTATTTACTTGAATTACTCCACCAATCTTATCAGTATTACTAAAATTGACATTATCAAGCGCTAACTGTTCTAAATTAGGAATATAACTTTCTTCAAATAAACCACCATTTGCTGAAGATACATTTGATGATTCTAACGATTCAACAAATATATAAATTAAATTTCTTTTCTTACCATCAAATCTAACATTAACTTCACTAGGATTAACATAATACTCTTCAAAAAATTCTGAATTAACTTTTTGTGCTTTAACATAAGTATTAAAATCAATCATATTAATCGGAATAAGTATTCCAAGAATTAAAATAATCACAAACCAAGCAATCTGTCTAAACTTTGTAACTTTAAATACATCATAATTAAATCTTTTATTAATCTTTTTACTTTTAATATTAAATTCAAAAATAACAGATATTTTCAAAAACTTAAACACTTTTTTAATAATAAATATTCCTAGTATAATTCCAAATGTAAATAAAAATACAAATAATATACCAGTCCAAACAACATCATAATTAGCCCCATCAGGATTTGTTAAAGTAAATAACAATTGTTCAAATCCCACATTATGAAATTTCTTCTTAATAAATAATGCAAATCCTAAAAATAATAAAAGTAAAAAGTAAATAATATTTCTAATAACTAATAAAATATTTATTTTTTTCTTTTTACTTTTTTCTACCATTTTTCACCTCAACTGAAACACTACAATATTTTTTTATTACTGCACTAATTACACCAAAAACAAAACTAATCATAACACTCATAATCATGTATTTAAATGCAAATCTATAATCTCCATCTATTCTAGCTGTTAAACTATAAAAATCTTTATCTTTAAGAAACAAAACTAACACACTACCTAAATTAGTAAATAATACGTTTAAAAAATAATAAATTCCTAAATTAAAATTTTTCTTTTCCTTAGATAAAACATAATAAGCCCATAATCCTAAAACACATGGTAAAAAGAATACAATATAATAATTCATACAATCAACCTCCTATGCCTTATAGGATAACATACTCATCTTAAATTTTAAAATTTTCACAAAAATTTCACACAAACTTAACACTTCATTACATAGTTTTACATCTTTTTACAAAAAAAAGACTTAATTTGACAACTTATTAAGTCCTTTTATAAAATCCTTACTTTTTAAATATAATCCTGTATATCTTTCATAATACATATCTAAAAAACGATTAATTTCTGAAGACACTTCATCAGATACATCTAATTTAGTTATATTCTTTATTTCAACATAATAATACATTCTAATCATCTTAATTGTTTTTTCAGAAACATAAACTTCATTACTAAAACAATTACGACATACATATCCTCCACTATCACTAGATAATGTAACAATACCTTTATCACTACCACATATACTACATGCATCAATACTAGGTCTAACGCCTAAATAATCAAGTAGTTTAAGTTCTAAAATATTTGTTAAAACAAATGGGTTTAACCCATCCTCTATTTTTAATAATGTATCTTTTAATAATTCAAATATTTCATTATCATCATTTTGTTTAACAACTTGATTAACTAAATCTAATAAATATAATGAAAAACTAATTCTCTCTAAATCCATCATCGTCTTAGAAAATGAATTAATTAAATCAACACCAATTAATGTAGATAAACCATTTTCTTTATAATAAACATGAAATGTACCATAAATTAATTTTCTACTAACACCACGCAACTTACTCTTAACATTTCTACATCCTTTAGACATAACACCAACAATACCTCTATCATTAGTTAAAACATTAAGAATCTTACTTGATTCGCTATAATTAGTTTCCGTTAAAATAATACCTTCAAAACTTTCTATCTTCACTTATTAATCACTTCTTTTCTAGTGTACGCATCAAATTATAATATTTAATATCCCCAGTCTTTACAAATAACTTCCATAAAATATCATAATTCATAAAATCACCTCTATTAATATAGTGGTGATTTATATTTTATTTTATTCAATTTTTATTCATCTTCATCTTTTAATCCAAGCTCTAAGAAATACTTTTCTTGATCACGCCAATTCTTTAAAGTTTTAACGTAAGTTTCTAAGAATACTTTCTTACCTAAGAACTTTTCCATATCTAGTCTAGCTCTAGTACCAATTTCTTTTAACATAGAGCCACCTTTTCCAATAATAATTTTTTTAATATTATCTCTATCAACTACAACTAATACTTGAATATGCACTTTCGTCTCATCTTCTTCATAATTTTCTACATAACAAGTAACAGTATGTGGAATTTCATCATGAGTAAGTTCTAAAATCTTTTCTCTTAAGAACTCTGCCATAATAAATCTAGTAGATACATTAGTTAAATCATCTTCTGAAAAAATAGCTTCACTATCATCTAAATATTTCTTAATACAATTAACTAATACATCAACATTATCATGTTTCATTGCTGAAATTGGAATAATTTCCGCAAACTCATATAACTCTTTTAATTTATTAATTTCACCTAACAATTTTTCTTTATTCTTAACTTGATCAATCTTATTTAAAAGTAAGAAGATTGGTACACCTTTATCTTTAATTTTATCTAATATAAATTGATCTCCTTTACCAAATCCTTTAGAAATATCAATTAAGAATAATATTACATCAACACCTTCAGTATTATTATACGCTTTTTTATTCATTAAATTTCCTAACTTGTGTGTAGGTTTATGAATACCAGGTGTATCTACAAATACTATTTGTGAATCACTATCATTATAAATACCTTGAATTACATTTCTTGTAGTACCACTAACATTAGAAGTAATAGCTAATTTCATACCAAGTACACTGTTAAGTAATGTACTCTTCCCAACATTAGGTCTACCTACTAAACTAACAAAACCACACTTCATTATTTTAAATCCTCACTATCAAATGGATAAGGACATAATTCATTAACAGTAAATTCTTTATATCTACCATCTGTTGCCCAACATCTAACAATTGACTCTTTATCAAATACTTCTAAAATCATTTGTCTACAAACAAAACAAGGTGTTCCAATTTCTCCACTAGAAACCATAACATTTACTTCTTTAAATTCGCCTTTTTTCACTCCTGCAGCAATAGCACTAAATATTGCAGTTCTTTCAGCACATGTTCCAGCTCTAGTACTAGCATCTTCAACATTAACTCCATTAAATTCTCTTCCATCTTTTGTAACAACAACGGCTGCTACTGGAAACTTAGAATATGGTGCATAACTATTTTTTAATAATTCTAATAACTTCTCTTTCATTAAAATAAACCTCCAATAAATTCTATAAGTTCTGGTATAAATATAACACAACCAACAACGGCTGCAATAATTGCCATCATTAACACTCCTGCACTCGCAGTATCTTTAGCAGCTTTAGCTAAAGGATGAATATTAGGTGATGCTAAATCAACTACATATTCAATTGCTGTATTAAAAAATTCTGCCATTAACACAAACCCAATTAATACCAAACATACTAACCATTCAATATAATCAATTTTAAAAACAAGACCTGCTACAATAACCAAAATAGCAATTATTGTATGAATCTTAATATTTTGTTCTCTCTTATAAGTTGAATGAATTCCTTCAAATGCAGATTTAAAACTTCTTCCAAGTCTTTTACCATCAAGTACATTTGTATATTCTATCTTTCTTTTCTTAAACTTATCTAGTAATCCCATACTCTTCCAAAACCTCCTCTTGTTTTTTAAACATAACTTTCTCATCTTCTGGAGTCATATGATCATACCCAAGTAAATGATAAAAACCATGTACTGCTAAAAAAGAAAGTTCACGAAGAAGACCATGTCCAAATTCTTCTGCTTGACTACGAGCTTTATCAATAGAAATATAAATATCTCCAAGATTACGTCCCTCTTCTTCTGGAACAATAATACTATCCTCATCTTCAAGAGCAAAAGTAATTACATCAGTTTCTCTATCAATTCCACGATAATTCTTATTAAGTTCATGAATATATTCATTATCTACAATAATTAAATTAAAAGTTACATCTTCTAACTTTTCTTTTTTTATCGCACTAAGCAATACTTTCTCTACTGTTTCTAATTCATTAATTTCTTCATCTAATTGATTAAATATTTCTATTCTATTCATTAACTTCCTCCTATAACAAACTAATAACACCAATCAATATAATTGCTGAAATAATATTTAAACATAATTCTGATTTAAATACACTAGGTAATTTTTCATAAAATCTACATAACCAATAATATAATAAATATCCTAAGTAACCACCTAACAAGTTAAGCATAATATCATCAATATCAAATACTCTTCCAATTACCATTTGTACAAGTTCAATTGAAAAAGATGCAACTACAGTTAATATTAATGTTAACCATGGTTTCTTATTCTTTAAATAATAACTTATAAAGAACCCATATGGTAAAAACATTAAAGCATTTCCAAGTACATTCTTTACAAATAAACGACTGCCTATATTATATCTAAACATTTCCTTAAACGGAATAAAATTATTAGTCGACCAAGACACATTATCTTGAAAAGTTACAACTTGGAATAAACATAAAATATAAATAACAAAACTAAGTACTAATAATTCTTTATATAACACTATTTTTTCTTTATTCTTCAGTAAGTAACAAACTCTAAAAGAAACGAGTACCACAACTGAAATTAATACCATCGGCCAAGCAAAATCAACTACACCTTGAATAGTATTAGAAAGTCTTCCTAACACATTAATCACCTTCCTCTTTTGCTTCTTCTATAACAATCTCTTTATAAGAAGTAATATCTTCTTTAACTTTAAAAAATACTTCTACTATTATTTTACTATTTTTTAGTTGTTTTTTCAAAACTTTTTTAGATAGTATTGTATCATCTTTTCCTAAGTTTAAAAGTAACTTTTCCTCAGCAATTTTCAAGGCCTCTTCTTCACAATTATCTAACGTATATAAAATCTTCTTTTCAACAGTTTCAAAAAGTTTTACTAAAGAAAGCCTAACTGGCAATATTTGATTGCCAAACTCAAATAAATTCCTTTCCTTATAAGTTTTATACTTATTAAAAAATATATAATTTTTATTTAAAAATTTATATTTAATTCCATACTTATTTTTACCAGTATTTTTACTTTCATAAAACTTTGTCGGAAGTTCTACATTTACTTGATACCAAACTTCTCCATAAACTCTTCCTTTAGCACATTTATTAGAAACAACATCTTCTTTATTATGTATAACACCACTAATAATTACATCATCTTTTAATACATAATCATTTCTTTTTTTTACAACCTCTCCAACTTCAGCACTAATTTCTAAAATAACGGCATTCTTTTTTGCTACAATGTTTCTATTATTACATATTTCTTCTTCATCATTTAACTTTCTTTGTTCAACTTTTACAATATATTTAGTACCTACTTCTTCTATTTCTAACCACTCAATATCATTTTTTTCTTTTACCAATATTTCTTTAATAATTTTTTCTTTTTCATTAAAATTAACCTTAAAGTTAAATTTACTAATACCTAAGTTTTTTAAATCATTAATTATTATATTTCTAATCTCTTTATTTGAATGAATAACTTCTACATCAAATATTAAATTACTTAAAAATATATTTATAATAATACCCATAATAAAAAATAATATGAAAAAGAAATATTTTCTTACTATTTCTTTAACTTTCAAAACACCACAAACACTTACAACCTCAATATCATAACTTGTTTTAATCTTTTTAATTTTTTTATAACCATCTGCATCAACAACAATATATAATTTTTTTACTTCTTTCCTAATATCATAAATATTTATCTTTCTATCAATTACTTTTCTTAAAAAATAATCAGGATTCTTCCCTCTAATACACAATTTATATCTATCCATGAAGAACCTCAATATTATTCACTTCACCAATAATTAAAACTTCTTTTTCTACTAATTTATTTAAAACTAAATTTTTACCCTTAATACTAATTCTTCTATCAATACCTTCTATTAATATATAATCACTATTCAAAGTATTAATTTTTTCATAATTAATAATATGAATTCTATCACTATAAATAGTAAATCTAAACTCTTCATCTTTTACATATTCATATACTCTTCTAAACATAGTAATCACCTATAAAAGTATATGAACAACAAATAAAAAAATATATTCTAATCGAATATATTTTTAAACAACAGTAAGAGAACTAACACCACTGTTAAGAAACATATTTGAAGCTGTTGATGAAGTAACCCAAGAACTAGAAACTAAAATTTCTGTTAAAGAAGAAGTAGCATTAAACATATAATTCATACTAGTAACTTTTGCTGTATTAAAATTAGTCAAATCAAGAGATGTTAATGATGAAGCATTTCTAAACATATAATCCATACGTGTAACATTTGTCGTATCAAATTTTGACAAATCTAATGATTGCAGTGATTTACATCCATCAAACATATTGTGCATTTCAGTAACATTTGATGTATTAAAATTAGTTAAGTCTAAAGATGTAATTAAATATAAATTTTGGAACATATGCTTCATAGATTTAGCACTACTAGTATCAAATTTACTAACATCTAAACTTGTAAGTTTTTCCATTCCATAAAATAAATAATCCATAGCTGTAACTAAAGATGTATTAAAATGAGTTACATCCAAACTAGTAAGAGATTTAACATTATAAAACATATTTGACATATTAGTAACATTTGACGTATCAAATGAACTAATATTAAGATTATTTAATGATTGCATGTTGTAAAACATACATAACATATTTGTTGCACTGCTAGTATTAAAATGGCCTAAATTTAATGTAGTTAATTTACTAACTCCAGAAAACATAGAAGAAAAATTCTTAACAGAAGAAGTATCAAATGAGCTTATATTTAGTGTTTCTAGCAAGCTCATATCTTTAAACATCCCAGCCATATTTATAACACTTGAAGTATCAAAAAAACTTAAATCTAAAGTTGTAAATGCCGTTCCTGAAAACATCGAGTCCATACGCATAGCATTTGTAGTATTCCAATTACTCATATTAATGTAGCTTAAATTCGTACAACCGTTAAACATATTGAACATATTTGAAACACTATTCATTTTAATCATACTAAGATCTAGCGATGTAAGAGAACTACATCCTTCAAACATCGAAAACGTTGCATATACCGGGCTTGTATCAATATTATCAAACACAATACTTTTAACATTGCTCATCCCTTTAAAAGCCATTCCCAAATGAGTAACTTTCATAAGCCATTCAGACCCAATCCATAATTTATTGTTAGAATCAACCCAAGCTATAATACTTTTATCATCATCTTTCGATAAATCATAAGAAACCTGAGCAGCAGCAACACCTTTTGGATCAATATAATCTACAAACTCAATACTAGTTATTTTATTAATATAATTAGCTTCTTTATAATAAGTATCTTCTCCATACAAAGATTTCATAACCGTACTAGATCGATACATCACTTCTATATCACCAGTAACTACATCAACATTTAAAGTATTATTAACATATGAATAATTATCTAATTTAACACCATTAGTATAAGGAACAACTTTAGGAGGAACAGGACTAGTAAATGTAATATTCAAATTTCCTCCATCAATAACACTCGTTGGATAATTATTATTAGTTATACCATCATAAGTAATTGTATGCATTTTTCTAAATTCAAAATCAAGTCTTAGCTCATGGTCTTTTGTAACTGCATCATAAGTATCATATCCTATTGTAATATTAAATTTTGTTGTTGAACCTAAGCTACACTTTCCATTACCATCGCATAATTTACTACCCATTTCATAATTATCTACTATTTTTAATAAATTATCTGAAAGACCATTAATCGCATATATTCCCATCTCTGTATTACCGAAATTAGTAACACTTACTTCTAACGTAACAGTTGAATTAGAATCATTTAAACTTATATTTCCCACAACACTATCATAGTCATAATCTAAATTTGATGTAGAACCATTATTAGCAGATACAAATTTAACTCCTGTTACTCTAATATCTTTATTAATTCTTACATCTGCAACAATATTACTAATAGACATCTCACTACCAAAAGCAGCATAACCTAAAGTCAAAGTACAAACCAATAACATAACAAAAATAATTAAAATATTCTTATAACTATTTTTCATAAGTTACCTCCTCTTAGTATATATATTTTATTATATCATAAAAAAATTATCTAAAACAAAAAAAAGAAACTATTGCAGTTTCTCTTTAATTATATTACTAACATCTTTCATGTCAGCTTTACCTTTAAGTTTAGCAGTTGCTTCTTTCATAACCTTACCCATATCTTTTGGACCTTCAGGTTTAACTTCATCAAAAATTTCATCAATAATTTTTTGAACTTCTTCTAAAGATAATTGTTCTGGTAAATAAGCCATTAAAATATCAACTTCACTTTGTGTCTTTTCTGATAAATCATTTCTTCCAGCTTTATCAAATTCTGCTATAGAATCTTTTCTCATTTTAATTTGTTTATTAACAACATCAATTAATAATTCATCATTAATTTCTCTTTTACGGTCGATATGTTCTTGATCCATTGCAGCCTTAACCATTCTAATAACTGTTAATCTTTCTTTTTCTTTGTTCTTCATGGCTTCTACCATATCTTGTTTTAACTTTTCTACCATAATTTCATCTCCTTGTATCTATTATATAAAAATTTATTCACTAATTCAATTGGTTATCTTCATCAGTTACATCTAAATATTTTTTAACTAATTGTTTTGCAGTTTCCATACTTTTTGCTTTTTCAACTTCATCTTTTGTACTTGCTACAACGCCACATGCAGTTAAGAAAGTAGCATAACTACCAATATCAGTATAAGATTCAAATTCTGCTCTTATACCATTTAATCTACCACTAATTCTTCTATCAACTAAAATATTTTTAAAGAAATCATCCTCATATAATGGTCTTAAAATCTCTGTTATAGAATCATCAACAACTTCATGTCTAGGACAACTTACAACTTCATCTAAATTTCTTTTAATATCTTCGTTATCAATATCAATTAATAAAAACTCATATATTTCATTCATGATTTCATCGCTTTGCATAGCATTAATTGCTTCTTCTGCTTTAATATGAATATTTTCACGAGAAGCAAAAACATCAAGTGAAATTCCCATTCTCGCTGCCAATCTTCCTTGAACACTAACTACAGGATTATTCATTGAATTTAATACGTGATTAACTTGATGAATAACACTTCTAAGTAGTGTTGCTTTATCAACACTTCCATCATTTTGTACATAAACGCATCTATCGAATTTATATTTTCTTCTATGATTTTTATCTACATATTCATGTCCAGTAACTTCATAAAATGTCCCCGGAGCATGACTAACAATCTCACTGACATCACTCTTAGAAACTTTATATTTTTTCATTAAAAAATCTTCAATAGATTCATCACAAACAACAAACCTTGTTTTTAAAAAAGCCACATAAATTTCATTTAATGCTTCTTGTCCATAATGCACAAGCATCCCTGCAAAAGCAAGTTCTAAAACATCACTTAATTCACTACTTGTTCCATTAATATGATTAATTTGTTTAATAATTTCTTTACTATAATTTAATCTTTCATTAACAACATCATGCATACTCATAAAAAATCCCCCTTTAAGAGTGAAGTTATCATATCACAATCTTCACTTATAGTCAAAAAAAAATAGAGATTAATAATCTCTATTGTTAGCACGATTTCTCTTTTGAGAATTTTTAATACCTTCTTTTTTAGCAAGTCTTCTTCTTACTCCTGGTTTATCGTAAGCTTCTCTTTTTTTGAATTCTGAAGGGACACCGTCTCTTGCTACTTTTTGCTTAAACTTTCTTAGAGCTTGATCTAAGTTACCTCTAACAGTTACTTTAGTTGCCATCATTATCCCTCCCTTCGCTTCAACTACAATGAATTATATCAGATGATTCTTTATTTTTCAACAACTTTTTCCACTTTTTTTAGGAAATTTCTACTTTTTTTACAAAAAACGCAAACATTTTCCAATAAGTAAACCCAAATAAAAAACATATTTCAATACTAATCCCATAATAGGAAAACTTAAAAACACTAAAATAATTCTAAAAATATTAACTAAATATCTTTTTAATCTATTGGACATAAACTCTTATCGTTCATTCTTCTAATAGACGATCCAACCGCATGTCCTGCATCATATAATACTTTAAACACTTCTGAAATAGCACTTACTAATGTACCAGTTATAGTTGTTCCTCCACCAGAAATCATTTCTAATTTTTCTTCTTCAATTTTCTTCATTAACTACACCTTCCTGGATTTGTATACCCTTCAATTATTCCTGAAATAAAAACTACTAAAGTTGTTATTCCAACTCCAACCGCAAACCATTCAATACCTCCACCAGATATTTTCTCAAGTTCACCATCATTTATTTTCTTTATATTAATCACCTTCCCATATAATATTAAATGTTTTTAAGCTAGAAACATTTTTATTCATTATAGAAATATTTACTACATCGTTTACTTTGTACATATTAGAAATATTAACCTTAATATAAACCTGATTATATTTTTTACCTTCTCTTTCTAAAATATCCTTATCAATTTTAATTATTTCAAATTTCTTTTTCTTATTTTTTATATATAAATTTTTATTCTTACTAAATAACTTTATCTCATCATTATCTAATACTAATACAACTATATTCTTATTAAATATAACTCCATTAAACACTTCATATAAAACAACTTTTTTATTAGAAAAAATTATAATAGTTATAAAAACACATATTAAAAAAAAACTAAATCCAACTAGTACTTTTCCAAAACTTTCATAACTTTTCTTCATAAATTTTCCCATCAATTATTTTTATCCATCTATCAAATAATTTTTTATTATTTAATCTGTGACTAATTACAATAATAGTTTTATTTTTTAAATAAGAAAACATTTCTTTTAATATTTCTCTTTCTTTCTCAAAATCAATTTGTCCAAATGCTTCATCAAATATATAAATATTACTATTACGAAGTAAGTAACGACAAAGAATAATTCTTTGTCTTTCTCCATTACTAAAATTAAAACCATTTTCTTCTACCATCATCTTATAATCAGTATCTCTCTTCTTAATAATTTCATCAACTTTAGTAACTTTACATACTTCATTTAATAGATCATCATTAATATCTCTTTCTAAAGTTAAATTATTATATAAAGTATCAGTAAATAAAAATTCATTACTTGAAACATATGAAATATTCTTTCTAATATTTTCTAAATGATAATGATTAATATCAATACCACTTATTGAACACATTCCATAAGGTACTTCTAAATATCTCATTAATATTTTAACTAAACTACTTTTACCAGTTCCACTTTCACCCGTTAATAATATCTTTTCACCTTTTTTAATAACAAAACTTATATTATCTAATATCTTTTTACTACCAAACTTATAAGTTAAATTATTAAACTTAATATCACCATCTAAAACATAATTATAATAATAAAAAGAACCATTAAACTTTTCACTAGTAATTGTATATAAATCCTCAACCCTATCTAATGCAATTTTATAATTATAATATTCATCAATAATATAAATAATTTCTTCAACACTTCCTAAAAAATAAATTAAAAATGTCTGATATAACAAAACATCTCCTATTGTCATTGTTTCTCTTAGTATATAAATACTCCCCATACAATAAACAACTAATAATAAAATATTTTTTATATTATCTTTAATAAATTTACTTATACTAACAAACAATAAATATAAATAGTTTTTTTCTAATAAATCACGATATAAAAGTAAAAATTTATCACTTAGTCTTTTCTCTATATGTCCTCCTTTTATAGTATCAACATTACTTAACGCTTCAAATAAATAAGAATTTACTTTCTCTTCACCATTACATACTTTTATATATAATTTTCTCTTTTTCTTGTTTCTAACAACCATAGTTAGAAACATTAATAATAATAGTCCTAATAAAATACATGTAACGGTTTTATTAATAAAAAAAATAAAACTAAAAAATAAGAATAAACTAACTCCATCAATAATTAAAATTGAAAATAAACTAATCAAATAATTTTTCACTGTCGTTAAATCTTTAAGCCTAGTAATAACTTCACCAGTCGTTCTATTCTTATAATATAAATAAGGAAGTAAAAGAATTTGTTTAAAAGTTTTTATTGTTATAGTTTCATCAAGTATACAACTTAATTTTAAAACAATTAAATTTTTAAGTAATTCGCTAACTAATTTAAAGATATATATTACAAAAATAATAATTGAAATAATTTTTATATTAGTTCCAACATTATAATTAATTGAAAACTTAAGAAGATATTTAAAATTAAAAGAAACTAATATATTAAATATAAAATACATAAGTATTAACAATGATAATACTAGAAATATTTTTTTATTCTCAAAAAAATTATTTCGTATGGTTTTATAAACCATTCTTTTATTATTAAAAGTTGGAATGTTTTTATTAGGCTTTAATAATATAAAGTTATTTGTAGAATGTAATTTAAATTCTGAAAAAGATATTGTTCTTTTTCCTTTAGCAGGATCCATTACTAAAAGTTTTTTATTATCTTTATCAACTTTATAAATTACTACAAAATGTTTATACTCTTTACTTACTAATAGATGAGCAATGCAAGGTAAGTTATTATTTTCTAAATTTGTCATGTCACCACAAACACCTACAGCTTCAAAGCCAATCTTTTTCGCACCCTCAATTAAATTAAAAGCACTTACTCCATTCTTTGTGGTGTTTGTTATTTCTCTTAAATATTCTTTAGATACTTCTCCACCATAAAATCTAATAATACTCAAAAGAGAACAAACACCACAGTCTTTAATTCCATCTTGTAATACAATCTTCATAAACTTACTTTCTCCTACCTCCTACTTTATTATTCGCAATAACTTTTTTATTTTTTCGCAAAAAAGCAAAAAAAAAGAGAAACTTTCGTTTCTCTCTTTTATAGAGGTTGGATCTGCGCGTGAGTATGCTCTAGGACCTACAGAAAAATAACATTCTTGGTACTAGAACCAACCTCTAAATAAATAGTAACATAATATTTTGACATATACAATAGATTATTTAACTTTTTTTATTGTTTTAACATTTTTCGTCAATTTTTGACACTAAGATATGTCAATCTATAAGATTAAGCTTCTTCTGCTTCTTCTTCAGAACTTACCCTTTTAGATTCTCTTAATCTTTTGATTAAAGTCGCAACATCTACATCCTCATCTTCATGTGACCTTTCAAGTCCTTCATCACTATCTATTATTGACATTGATAAATCAATTGGTCCTATATTTGTTGGATCTAAATTTCTTGAAGTTTCAAAATGTAAAAACATTCCATTAGATGGTTTACCAAACATCGAAAAAGAAATAATATCTGCCGCAAAACCACCAGGTAGTTCATAACAAATAGATGGTCTACCCTTAATTGTTGAATCTTTAGAATACATTTCAACTGGACCATACTTCAATTTCTCATCTGGAATAGTTTTATATGGATCCATAGAACCATCCATTGGAATATGATTTAAATATCCTTTTCTAGCAAAAACACTATTATATAAATATGTACCTGATGCTATAAATGGATTACATTCTAATACATCAATTTGTACTTCTCCATTCTCATCATAATATTCAAACATATCTATAACTAAACATCTTGGAAAATCTGTATCTTTAACAGAATCCATTACTTCAATAACTTTATATTCAAAATCAGGATTAACAATTCCTACTAAATAATCATGAACTCTAGAAATATTTACAGGTCTGCCATCAACAACAAATGCTCTAAACTCTCTCATTCCATGTTTGTCTTCTCTAATATCAACAACATCACTTAATATGAAATCATCATCTTGGTGTGCTTTTAATGCTTCATAAAAGCCACCTTCTTTACTTAATAATTTCTCCATCGAAATAATTTGACTATAGTTCTTATTCTTAGTTTTAAAGAATACATCTCCTACGCCAAATATTTCCATTATCTTTTCAGGATTTTCTAATATTTCTCTACCAGATACAATCATATTACGTCTTTTAGTCTTAATATAATCAGGCCAATCTAAAACTTTTTCATAATCTCCTTGTTTAACCCAAGTAGAAGTACCTCCATGACTATATATAGCATTTACTAAAGCTTCTGCTTGTAACACACCAGTTCTTGGTAAAATATCTAATCCTGTAATATCTACTTCATTACCATCCTTATCTAAAAATATATCTTTTTTCTCATCATAAAATAAATACTTTCCTAAGTCTCTTGCATACTTTGCCTCTAGTGCAAATGTACCAAACTCAGAAGAAAATGCATAATATGGATATTTCATAATTAATCCTCCTAAACACCTTAATTATAGCAACAAAAAAAGCCTTTATTCAAGGCTTTTTATATCATAAGTGGTGTCCGCGAGGCGACTCGAACGCCTGACCGATCGCTTAGAAGGCGATTGCTCTATCCAGCTGAGCTACGCAGACATATCACAACTGACAAGTTAAATTATACAATAAAAGTACTTACATTTCAAGTACTTTTTTAACTTTTTTATTTTCTATTAATATAACTAACTTCCTCACCATTAACTTCAAACATCACCATACTAACATTATAATTATCGAATACTGAATAAGAAATACTATAAATAACTTCCTCTAATATTTTATCTTCACTATCATATAAATATTCATTAAAATTTAAAAATAAAATATCATTCTCTTCTTTATAATCAATTAACTCTACTTTATTATTTAAAAAACTCATTAAGTTTTCCTCATGAATATAACTAGTAGTTAACTCCTCTACTATAATTTTTATCTTGTCTCGATCATCATTTAAATATTTAGTAACTGGAACATAATATAATTCATTTTCAATATCTTCCAAGTAATATACAACAACACTTGAAATATTCTCTCTCGACTTAATATCATATTCTTTATTAATCCCAATACTTTTAGTTAAAACATTAGCTAACTTTTCTTTAGACTTAGGATAACTATCTAATCTCTCTCCTTCAACTAAAATACTAACTCCTTTTACACCATCAATATCTAAAATACTATAGACAATTGATGAAATCATGTTTTTTTCATCTTCTAAAGAAACATCTAAAAATTCTTTTGAAAAATCTATTGTAACTAACTCATTACCACAAAAAACATCTCTTACTTTTGTATCTTTAGGAATTGTCCCTTTTAATTCATTAACATATTTACTTGTATCACTTACTATTAAATTACTTAATATTTTTAATACATTATCTTTTATATTCCCTTCCTCTAACAATATCTTACTTTTTACTAAATAACCATTATTATTAAGTAAATAGATACTATTAGAATAAACATCATTCTCAACTACTTCCATATTAACTTTTAATACATCTTCTGTTTCTACTATTGGGATAGAAAAAACAGTAAGTAAAATAAACATTGTCACTGTAGTTATAAATATTTTTCTAATAATTTTACTTTTTATCATTAGATCACCAGCTATTTTTTCTGAAACTTAACAGTTACAAACATTTTATTTTTATATTCATTTTGAATAAGTCGCATAATATTATTTGCTAATTTACTATCATGATCTTTCGCAACACATACAACTTCTGCATTAGAGTTATCAATTTTAATAAAACAATTTATCCCGTACTCTTTCTTTATTGTTTTTTCTAATGTCTCTTCTCTACTTTGAATCTCATTTAAATATTTTAACTGTTCATAAATATTGTTCTTCTCTTCTGTACCTAATACATCACTTACTAATTGTTCTTGTAAAGCATCAATTGACGTTTGTCTTTCTTCTTCTAAACTAACTCTCATTGCAAGTAGCGAGTCAACTTCCTCTATAGTCGTTACAATTTCTTCTTCCTTACTTTCACTAACATCTTTTAATAAATCATTTGGCATCGTAATATAATAAACACTTAAAACTAAAATTAAACTAAATAATGTTAAGAACCATAAATTTTGTTTGCTAATCATACGACTCCTCCTCTTTATTAAACTTTATGTACAAAAAAAAAGAATATTCAAAAATATTCTCTTTTTTATATTAAAGGATTTCTTTTCCGCATCCAGGACAGAAACGTTCACCATTAGTAACTTTGTAACCACAAGCAGTACAGAACTTAGCTTGAGCATCATTGTTAACTGGTGTGTTATTAACTGGCGCATTATTTACTGGTTGTTGGAATCCACCATTATTTTGTTGTGGTTGACTTCCATATCCAGGAGTTCCTTTTCCAAGAATTTTTTCTTCAACAAAATTCCAAACTACATCTTTCATTGGTTTTGGACCAACATATTGAGTATTCTTTCCACCAACTAATAACCAGAAAATTGGTGCTAAGAAATATAACCCAGCAGCATATCCATCTGACTTACCAAAACTTCTTGCAGTACTTACATAAAGTATTACACAGAAATAAATTGTTAAAGCATAAGACGCTAAAGTAAATAAGAATCCAATTACAGGAATTGCTGATAGGAATCCTAACACTAAACTTCCACCGAATACGATTAAAATCCACCAAGGATTAACACCAGTAATTTGGCATAGTACGATTTGGTTGTATACAGGAATAATTGCTTCCCATCCACCTTTACCAGCTTTCTTAAATGCTTTCCATTGACCAATAATAGTACAAACTGCTACTGCAAGACCAATTAAAATTGCAACTAACATACCAATTAAAAATGCTCCAACAATACCACTAGCAGTACTACTAACTGTATCAATAGTGTCATAAGTTGTAGTATAATCATATGTACTCATTACTTCCACTCCTTCCTTCTCTATTTATGAAATAGTCTTTCGACTGCTTTCATCAAACCTAATTTCCCATATGGATAAGTAAGTGACCCTTGCATATATCCAATATAGGGTTCTCTAATTGGTCCATCACATGAAAGTTCTATTGAAGAACCCTGTGTAAATGAACCACTTGCCATAATTATCTTATCTTGATACCCTGGCATATCACTAGCTTCAACTATAGCATTTGAATCAATTGCTGATCCTTGTTGAATACCTCTAGTGAATTCAATCAATTTATTAGGATCTCTAAATATAATATTTTGTACAATATCTGCACGTTTCTCATTATATTTAGGCTCTACATCAAAACCTAACTTTTCCATAACTCTACTTGTAAGTACTGCTGTCTTAAGTGATGCAGCAACTACATTTGGAGCCATATATAATCCTTGTAAAATTTGTTTATTAATACCAAGTGTTGGACCAACTTCTCTACCTTCCCCAGGTAATGTAAGTCTTTCACCACATAATTCAATTAAATCATGACGTCCTGCAATATAAGCACCATTAGGAGCAATTCCTCCACCTAAATTCTTAATTAATGAACCAACCATTACGTCAGCCCCAACAGAAACTGGTTCAATATTTCCAACAAATTCACAATAGCAATTATCTACCATAATAATTACATTACTATCAATCTCTTTAATTAATTTAATTACTTTTTCACATTTTTCTATACTTAAACTCTTACGAGTTGAATATCCTTTACTTCTTTGAATCTCAACTACTTTTACTTTATGTGTAGAAATATATTCTGCTATTTTTTCATAATCAAAATCATCATTAACAAGTTCTATTTGGTCATACTTAACACCATAACTCATTAACGAACTAGCATTTTCTTTAATACCAATTACTTCATCTAAAGTATCGTATGGCTTACCACAAATACTTAAAAGTAAATCTCTAGGTCTAAGTAATGCAAAAAAACATACATTTAAAGCATGACTTCCAGAAACAAATTGATTTCTAACTAAAGCATCTTCTGCTCCAAGTACATCTTTAAATACCTCTTCTATCGCATCTCTACCTAAATCATTATATCCATATCCCGTAGTTGAATTAAAATGTGAATCAGTTATTCTATTTTTCTGAAAACTTCCTAAGACTTTCATACTATTATTCATACAAACTTCATCAATTTTATTAAACTCTTCTAAACAATCTTTTTCACAAGAATTTACTAATTCTACTACTTCATCTGAAATATTTAATTCACTATACATTTTATCTCTCCGTTCTTACCCGTTGTATTTTCCACCGTCAACCCTAATTATTGAATCATTTACATAACTAGCATCTTCACTACATAAGAAACTAACTACTTTCGCAATCTCTTCTGCTTCAGCAAATCTACTAACTAAAATATTTCTTCTTTCTTCATTTATTTGTTCAATAGATAAATCCTTATTCATATCAGTCTTTACCCATCCAGGACATACGCAATTTACTCTAATATTTGGAGCAAACTCTCTAGCTAAATTATGAGTAAGAGAAATAACTCCTGCCTTAGAAGCATCATAATCACAACTTTCTGGATAATAAGTATCAATCGCATTAGTTGAAGAAATATTAATAATTATACCACTTTTCTTCTCTAACATAACACGCCCTACATATTTACTACATAAATAAGTACCAATTAAATTTACATCTAAAATTCTTCTAAAGTTTTTAACTGTTTTATCCATCAATAAACTATCTCTACATACACTAGCATTGTTAACTAATATATCAATAGTTCCAAAATGATCAACTACTGCATTAACCATTTTTTCAACGTCTTCTTCATCGCTGACATCACATTTTATTGCCATACAATCAACATCATAAGTACTTCCTATATAATCTAAAAATTCTAATGCTTCTTCTTCATGATGACAATAATTTATAACTACATTAGCTCCTCTTTTAGCTAATTCTTCAATAGTAGCTCTACCAATACCACGATTACTACCCGTTACAATAGCGACAAGGTTTTTCATAATCTCAAACTCCTTATACTACTAAAATTATATCTTAAATAAATTCAAAAAACAAGGTACTTACTTTGAATTATTCAACCCGTGAAATTCAATAAAATCTTCTACTTTTTCTTTACTATCAATAGAAAATAAATTAGCTATCATTTCTCCATCTTCTACATAAATTAATATAGGAAATTCTTCTCTTTTATTTTCAATATCTAACTTTCTCATAATCTCAGAATAATCCTTATTAGTAGAACTATTTAATTTACTAAACTTAATATCTTTATCTTTTAAAATGTCTTTAACTAAGTCACAATTATCACACGTATTAGCAGTAACTAAAATTACCAAATCTTCATCTTTTTCAATTTTAGTTAAGACATTTGAACTACCATATGTCTTTATTAAAAAGATCATTATAGGAATTGCAAAAATTATTACAACTAACATCCCAAAGAAAAATTTATTTCTTAACTCAACAAATTCTGGATCTCTCATTTAACCACAACTCCTTTTGTTTGAATATGTTCTTTTTTCTCCTCATATTTTTTTCTACTTAAACCATATATTGGATTAAATCTTCCTTTAACAACATCATCTTCACCTATAGACTCAATTAGTTTTTCTCTTTCAATTAATTCTTCAAATTTTAATCCAAGTATTGCAGGAGAAGCAATAACTGCTTCTAATGTTCCTCTACTATCTAAATAAGGAAATACTTTCTTTAAATGATTAGCATCAGTAACAACAATTAATGGTGTTAAATAACTTCTACCATAATTTTCTGATACAAATTTCATACTTTTATCTAAACTACTAGCACTTTTCTTAAATACTGTCGCAGTAATATCTAATCCATACTTTTGACATACTTTAACTATTTCTTCTATTTCATCTGCACTCTTCTTAAATACATTAGCACTTAATTCTACTCCATACTTAGAACAAACTGTATGAATTCTTCTAATCTCATCTGCATCTCTTAAAAATACTGTTCCACTAATAGGAATACCTAATTCATTACAAACTTTAACAATATCCTCTATTTCATCAGAGTCTCTTCTAAATACACTACCTGTTATTGGAATATTATGCTTACGGCAAGTATCAATTATTTTACCTACTTCTTCAGCACCTTTTAAAAATACACTTCCAGTAATTTCTACATTCTTCTCACGACAAATATTAATAATACGTCTAATCTCAAAAGAACTTTTTCTAAACATACTGCCGGAAATTTCTAAATTATTTTCCAAACATATTTTAACTATCTCTGTAATCTCTCCTACACCTTTTTGGAAGAAACTACCACTTGGTTCTACACCATACTTTTCACAAATACCTAAAATTGTACTTACTTCAGCTGGTCTTAATGTCGTAATAGCTGCACTTAAAATAGCACTCTTACTCATTCTAGAACTAAATCTTTCAAATTCTTGAATTCTACTAACAGGAACTCCTAAAATAGAAACATTCTTATTAAACGTTCCAACACCATAATTTTTTGAAACATACTCATAAGTTTCTGAAATAATACCAGGTTCACTACTTAAAATATGTAAACAACCGATAATTTTTTCTCTATTAATTCCTCTATTTATTAATTCCTCATAATTATCTTTTAAACATCCAGGATTTAAATATAATACACTTGGACATTTTTCAATTCTCTTTGGAGAAACTCCAACAATATTAACTAAAAATTCTAATGCTCTAGTCATCACCTTAGTATCACTAGAACTTTCAATCATATCTTTTGTATCATTATCAAATGAAGAATAATTTACACCATAATTTTTAAGAAGTTTAGATACAGAAATATCTTCTTGTATCATAATAACTCCTCCCATATTCCCATATCTTCACCTAAAATATTAACGTAATCATCTCCAAGTCTTCCAATTAACTTATCAACTTTTTCTTTAACCACTTCATGGTCATCGACAAAAGCAAGTGGAAATCTTTCAATGATATCTTCATAATCATCAAAACCCAATTTAATTAAATAATTAATATTTTTAACTAAATCATCTAAATTCTCATTACATGCAACTAGTGCATCTTCCCCATAAATTTCTCTAATTTTACCAAAATCAATATTCATAAATATCTCCTATCTTTTTATTCCATTAGCATCTTGATATGCTTTTACTCTTGCTTCGAAATTTTTTCTACTAAGTCCATATATTGAATTAAATCTACCATCAACAATATTTGCTTCACCAATTCTTTCAATAAAAGCTTCACGTGCCTTTATTTCATCAAATTTAAGTGACAGAATACTAGCACTACTCTTAACAATATCAAGTTCCCCTCTACTATCTAAGTATGGTAAAACAACTTCTAAATAAGACTTGCTTTTACTAACTACTAGTGATGTTAAGAAATCATCTCCATAATTTTTCTTAACATAGTTAATACTTTCTCTTAATGACTTCGAATCTTTCTTTAGAATACTTGGACCATAAGTAATACCATATTCACTACAAATATCAAGTATTTCTTTAAATTCTTCTGGACTTCTTTTAAATACACTACCAGTTATTTCTATATTTTTTTCTCTACATATTTCAGCAATTTGTCTAATTTCATTTGGCTTTCTTCCAAAAACACAACCAGATGTTTTTATATTAAACTCTTCACATATTTTACTAATTTCATCTATTTCCTCAGCACTTCTTAAGAAAATGGTTCCACTAGCAGCAATACCAAGTTCTCTGCATTTATCAACAATTTTTTTTACTTCATCAGCATCTTTTGTAAACATTGTTCCTGTAGGAGTTATACCATTTTCTAAACAATATTCAATAATTTTCTTTCCTTCATCATATGGTTTCATAAAGAAACCAATAGAAACTAAAATATCTTTTTCATGGCATAAATCAATCATTGATTTAACTTCTTTAGGATGTCTATAAAATACACTTGCCTGTGGCTCAACATTGTTAGCCAAACATAAATCAATTATTTCTTCTATTTCATCTGCACGTCTTGCAAACATTGAAGGTAATATTTTAACATTTCTTTTCTTACAAAAATTAATTATATCTTTAAAATCACTTGGTGTTCTTTGAAACATTGATGGCTTTAACTCTACTCCATTTTCTTTTGCGAATAAAGCCATATCTTCTATTTCCCTAGAACTTCTCTTAAAAACCATTCCTTCTACTTTTATATTATATTTATGACAAACTTTAATAACATCTTCTAAATCATCTGCATCTACATAAAATACACTTGGTGTAATTTCTAATCCATACTTTTTAGCTTTGTCATAAATTATTCTAATATCACTACCGGATTTTGAAAAAAGTGAAGCACTTACTGGAATACCAAGTTCCATTGCTGTTCTAACAATATCATGAAATTCTTCACTTGTTTTTTGAAACATACTATTATTAACTTCTAAACCAATTTTATGACAAGTAGTAACCATTTCTCTAATTTCTTTAGCTGTTCTATGAAAAATAGTACCAGTTACTTCTAACCCAAACTCATCACAAACATTTTTTAACTCTTCTAATTCATCTGCTGTTCTATGAAATGTACTTCCTGTAACTTCAATTCCTAGTTCTCTCGCTTTATTAACAATAGCCTCAATTTCATCAGGTAATCTAACAAATAAACTTCCATATACTTCTAATCCTAATCTTTCACAAGTATCAATAATCTTTTTTACATCTTCAACTTTACGTTGAAACATACTATTACATACCTTAACATTATGTTTTTGACAAATTCTTGCTACTAAATCTATTTCAAAACTACTACGTAATAATGCATTACTATCTACTTCTATATTATGTTTTTCACAAGTTCTAATAATTTCAATTAATTCTTCTGGATCACTTCTAAAAATAATCGTTGAAAGATCAATATCATTATTACTACAAACATCTATTAACTCTTTTAATGTATCAATACCTACCGTTGTAGTAGCAACATTTAAAATATCTCTTTTAGAAAATTTACCACTCATTAATCTTTCTATATCATTAATTCTAGTAATACTAACTCTTAAAATAGATGTATTAATATTTATATATTCAATTCCATAATTACTAAGGACATAATCATAAGTTGCTTCCAAATTCTCTGGTTTACAACTAAGTACATGTAAACATGAATCAATATTAGTTTGATATAAAGGTGTACTACTTAAAAATTCATAATTAGTACGTACATCACGAGGATTTAAGTATAAAACACTTGGACACTTTTCAATATTTTTAGGTAATATTCCTTTTTCTTTAATTAAATAGTTTAAAACACTTGCCATATCATTATACTCTGCATAAGTTAATAATCTATCTTGTTTAATACTTGGAATATTATCCATATTAATACCATAATAATCTAATACTGCTAATAATGAATATACATCTTCACTCATTTAGATCACCTACTTATTTACTCTATTACCATTTTACTATAAAAGCCATAATATAACAAACAAAAAGAGTATTAAAAATACTCTTTACAAACTACTTATGGCTTACATTATTACTAACATCACTAATTAAATGGCCATACTTCTCATTAAAAACTTTTCTTGTTTGTCCAAAGATACTATTAAAGTTTCCATTAACTAAAACTTCTCCACCAGTTTGTTTAACAACTCTTTCTCGCATCTTTATCTCATCAAGTGTTAAAGATAAAATTCCTGCACATTTTCCAAGTAAACCTTCTAAATAACCATTTTCTTCTAAATAAGGAAGAACTTCTTTTAATCTCTCTGGAGTTTGGAAAACTATCATTCTATTTACATAACTATTTCCATATGTATCTTTAACATAATTAATACTTTCTCTTAGTTTGTCTGGATTAGTAAAGAAAATTCCACCTTTAGCTTCAACTCCTGCTTCACGACAAATTCCCGCAATCTCACGTAGTTCTTCAGCTTTCTTCTTAAATACTCCACCAGCCTGCTTATAAGGAATATCATACTCTTTACAAACTTGAACTATTTCTTCAATTTCTTCTGCTTTCTTAGTAAAGATTAAACCACCTTTAGAACAGTCAATATCAAGTTTTTTGCAAACTTCACATACCTTCTTAACATCTTTAGGATTAGCTTCAAAAATAGTTCCACCATCTTGATATCTAACACCATATTCTATACATGTCTTTGCAATTTCTTCAATATTAAGAGCTGTATTAGTAAATAATACTCCACCATTTTTATAGCTAATACCATATTGTTCACAAACTCTTGCAATCTCTCTAATTTCAGATGGATTACTCATAAATACTAATCCACCATCTTGATACTTAATACCAAGTTCCTTACAAACAGCAGTTATTTCTTTTACTTCATCTGCACTTCTTCTAAATAAAGTTCCACCTTTTTTATAATTAATGTCTTCAGCCTTACAGAAAATTGCTATTTCTTTAACATCATCTACACTATTACAAAATACAGTAGGGCTCTTCTTATAATCTATTCCACAACCCATACATACTTTAATAATTTCTTCAATATTATCACTAGTACTATTAAATACTAGCCCACCATCTCTATAAGGTATATGATATTTTTTACAAACATCAATTATCTTTCTAACTTCATCTGGTGTTTTTGCAAACACTGTACTACTATCTTTATAATTAACTTTAGCTTTTTCACATATCACAGCTATTTCTCTAATTTCAATTGCCTTACGATAAAAAACAGTTCTACCATTTATATAATCAATATCTAAATCACAACATGCATTAATTATCTCTAACACTTCAGTAGCAGTCTTATTAAACATTGTTCCACCATCTTGATAATTAATTCCATATTCTAAACAAATATTAGCAATATTCTCAATTTCAGGTGCCTTATGTCTAAAGATTGATCCGCCATTTTGATAATTAATTCCATATTTTTCACAAACTTTAATTATTTCATTTAATTCATTCGGAGTATGTAAATAAACTAAGCTTGCCTTATCATGTTTAATTCCATATTTATTACAAATATCAATAACTTCTTGTAGATTATCCGAACTATTTTGAAAGATAGAAGCACCATTATAATCAACACCATTTGCTATACAAATATTAATAATTTCTTCTACTTCATCAGCATCTTTCATAAAAATAGTTTTATTTTTTCTATAATCAATATTATATTCTTCACATAAATCTAAAATTCTTTGTAATTCAAATGCATTCTTTCTAAAGACCATTCCCCCATCTTTATAATCTAATCCATATTTCTTACAAATTAATATATTTTCTTTTATTTCAAATGGAGTTCTCTTAAATACTAAACCTCCATCTTTATAATTAATACCATGTTCTTCACAAATCAAAATTAATGCTTTAATTTCATTTGAACTTCTTTCAAAAACAGTTCCACCATCTTTGTAAGCAATGCCATATTCTTCACATAAGTCAATTACTCTACCAATGTCACTAACATCACCAACGAACTCTCTTTTTAAGTTCTCAGCAGCAGCTGTCTTTTTTGAAGTAATTGCTAATATTCCTTTTTTACTAAGTCTACCTGCACAAACTTCTTCAACTTTCTTTATCACAGAAACAGGAACACTTAATACACTAGAAACTTCCATTAAAGCATCCATACCATAATTTTCTAAAACATAGTCATATGTTTCTTGTAATACTTCAGGTTCACAACTTAAAATATGTAAACAATCATTCAACTTTAAAACATCAAACTTTTTATTCTTCAAAAAATTATAATTTTCTCTTAAATAGTTTACTCCAAAATATAAGACACTAGGACACTTTTCAATTCTTCTAGGTTTAATATTTAAATCAATGATCAAGTAATTTAAAGCATAGTCAATTTGTTCATAATCACCAAACGCTAAGATTCTTCCACGCTTAAAATCAAGTATACTTTTACTACGTATACCATATTTATCTAGTAAATCTTCTAAACCATGTTTACTGATCATTGCGTATCCCTCCTATTATCATTTTACTACAATAACTAAATAACTACAAATAAAAAGAAGTTAAATTAACTTCTTTTACTTATTACTCATCTTTTCTTTTTCACTTCTAATAGCATCAACTATTACTCCATGGTATTTTTCATACTTCTTTTTTGACTGTCCAAATATTGGATGGAATTTTCCATCAACTATTATTTCTTCGCCTTCTCTTCTTAACACTTCTTCTCTTTCCTTTATTTCATCAAGCGTTAAAGATAAAATACCAGCACTACCAGTAAGTAAAGCATGAATGTTTCCTGTCTCTTCTAAGTAAGGTAATACTTCTCTTAATCTAGCTGGAGATTGAGAAAGAATCATTCTATCAACAAATTGTTCTCCATAGTTTTCTCTTACGTATTTTGCATTTTCTTCAATTCTATCAGGATTAATACCTAAAATTACTCCTTTAGGCTCTATTCCATTTGCAGCACAAGCCTTAGCAATTTTTCTTAAATCTTGTGGCTTCTTACTAAATGCAGTTCCACCAGTACTATATTCAATCCCATATTTCTTACAAATCTCAACTATTTCATCTATTTCGTCTGCTGTACGTAAGAACATTGTCCCACTGTTTCTACAATCAATGCCATTTTTCTCGCAGGCGCTAACTACTTCTTTAACACCTCTAAAAGTTCTTGAAAAAATAGTTCCACCGTTTTTATACTTGATATTTTTTTCTATACAGAATTTCGCAATATCTTCAATTTCTGAAGCTCCTCTTTCAAAAATAGTTCCACCATTTTTATACTTAATATCATATCTTGAACATACATCAACTATATCTCTAATATCACTGGCTTTCTTTCTAAAAAGATTTCCACCTTTTTTATAATCAATATCATATTCTTTACAAACTTCAACTAATTCTCTTAATTCATCTCCACTACGTAAGAAGACATTTCCTCCATCTTGATAATTAATACCAAGTTCAATACATGTTTTAACAGTATCTTCTAATTCAGAAGCTAACTTTCTAAATAAACTTCCACCATCTTTATATTTAAGACCATACTTTTCAGCAACTTCAACTATTGCCTCAATTTCTGGAGCAGTTCTAAAGAAAGCAACACTTCCATCTTTATAATTTATTCCATGTCTTTCACATGTTTCAAAAACATCTCTTAATTCAGATTTATCTCTACAAAAGACAATTCCACCATCCTGACAATTAACACCATATTCACGGCAAATAAGAGCAATACCCTCTACATTATCAGCTGTCTTTCTAAAGACATTACCACCATTTTCATACTTAATATTATATTTCTTACAAACATCAACTATGTCTCTAATTTCATTAGCTTTTCTTTGGAATACAATTCCACCATCTTGAAAACGTATACCTAATTCAAGACAAACCTTACATACCTCTTCAACATCTTCTTTACTTCTATAAAATACTGTCCCAACCTTTTCAAGATCTATTCTATATCTTTGACAAGTTTCAATTAATTCTCTTAGTTCACTACCATCATGACTAAAGGCAGAACCTCCATCTTTATATGGTAATCCATATTCTAAACATATAGAAACAATATCTCTTACTTCTTCACTATCTCTATAAAATACTGTTCCACCTTTTTTATAACTAATTTCTAGTTCTTCACAAACTAAAGCTAATTCTTCAATTTCACTTGGATTTCTTCTAAAGACACCTGAGGCATTACGATAATCTATTCCATATTTTTCACATATAACAATAGCCTCACGTAATTCATTTGGTTTTCTTCTAAAAACCATACCATTATTCTTATATGAAATATTTTTAAACTCGCAAATATGAACAATCTCTTCTATTTCTTCGGCTGTTCTATTAAATATATTCCCTGCTTCTTGATAATTAATATCATATTTTTTACATACTTCAATTTGCTTAACTAATAATTCTGGACTTGTTTGGAAAACAGTTCCGCCATCTTTATAATTAATACCAAAATCTTCGCATATCTCACTTATTTTAATTATTTCATCAGGACTTCTTCTAAAAACAGTACCACCATTTCTATATTTAATCCCTAGTCTTTTACAAACCTCAATAACTAATTCTAATTCATTTGGATTTCTAAAATATACTCCACTGGCATGTTTATAATCAATATCTTCTCTTTCACAAACACTAGCAATATATCTAATCTCACTAGGCGTTCTCTTAAGTAGTGTACCTGGATCTTTATATCTAATTCCTAATTCTTTAGCAACTTCAATTACTTCTTTAAAGTGACTAAAATCATTAAAGAAAATAATTCCGCCATCTTTATATTTAATTCCATTTTCAATACAACACTCTACAATTGCTTCTATTTCTTCTGCTGTTCTAGCAAAAAGAACTCCACCATTTTTATACTTAATTCCATATTTCTGACAAACTTGAACAATCTCTTCAATCTCTTCTCCAGTTCTTTTAAAGACCATTCCGCCATCTTGATATTTTATACCATATTTTTGGCATGCATTAGCAACACCAAGAATCTCTTCATTATCAGCTGTATAAATCATTCCACTATCCTGATAATTTATTCCACATTCCATACAAAGATTAACTAATTGTTCAATTTCTTCTGCTGTTTTATAAAAAATATTTCCTCCATCTTTATAATTAATTCCATATTTCTTACAAACATCAACTATGCTTCTAATTTCATCAACATCTCTACCAAAAACTAAAAGACTATTTTTATAATCAATTTCTAATTCTTCACAAACAGTAATAACTCTTTTTATGTCCTCAGCTTTATTTCTAAAAATTGTTCCACCATCTGTTCTAATACCATATTCTTTACATAAATCAATTACGTCAACTAATTCATTAGGTTTTCTTCTAAAAGCACTACTACCATCTCTAATATTTATTCCTGCAGCATCACATATATCCAAAATATCTCTTAACTCATTAGTACTTAAACTTATTTGTCCATCATAACTAATCATTGAGGCTACTGCTAAAATACCTTTTGGACTTAATCTTCCAAAACTAACATCTTCTACTCTACGAATTACTAAAACAGGTACTCTTAGTATTGAAGGATTTTTATGTAAATATTCACTTCCATAATGTTTCATTACATACTCATATGTTTCTTGTAATAATTCAAAATTACAATTAAGAATGTGTAGACAATCATTAAACTTTAAAACATTAAAATCATTATTCTTTAAAAATTCATAATTATTTACTATATTATCTGTACCAAAGTATAAAATACTAGGACACTTTTCAATACGAGAAGCTTTAATAGATAACTTTGTTCTTAAATAATCAAGTACACTTTCAATTTCCGCATAAGCCCCATAAGTAATTAGACGATCCATCTTATAACCCTCAATATTACTTGGATTAATGCCATATCTTTTTAAAAGTTCAAATAAACTATATTCATTAACCATCTAATCACTCCTATTCACTATTATTATTTTACTATAAATTTCTCTAAATAAAAATAAAAGAAACTAATTTTAATTAGTTTCTATTTTTTACTTCCATTAACAGTTTTTATTTCTTCAGTAAATTTTTCTTTATATCTTTTTCTATCCATTCCAAATATAGGATTAAATTTTCCATCTATTAATACTTCTTTACCTTTACTTCTAAGAATTGTTTCTCTTTCTTTAAATTCATCTAAAGATAAAGATAATACTAAAGTACCTTTTAATAGACCTTCTAAATATCCATGTTCTTCAAAATACGGAAGTACTTCTTTTAATCTATCTGGATTTTGTACAATAATTAGTCTTTGTACTAATGCATCTCCATAATTATCTCTTACATAATTTATACTTTCAGTAAGTTTTTTTGGATTAGATGAGAAAACACATCCCCTACATTCAATACCATTAGCTTGACATATCTTAATAATCTCTTCTGTCACCTCTGGTTTATTTTGGAATACTGAATTAGATTCTTGATAGTCAACTCCATATCTTTTACAAATTTCAACTATTGACTCAATTTCTTCAGAAGTCTTTCGAAAAATAGAGCCGCCCTTTTGATATGGAATCTCATATTTTTTACAAACTTCAATAATCTTTCTTACTTCATCAGCACTTTTTGCAAAAACATTTCCTCCACTTTTATAAGGAATATCATGTTCCAAACAAATTTCAACTGTTCCTTCAATATCTTCTGGTTTTCTTTGAAAAATAGTTCCACCTTTTTGATAATCTATTCCATGCTTTATACATACTTTAACAATATCTTCTAATCGTTCTGTTACAGCTAAGAAAACAGACCCACCATCTTTATATTTAATTCCATATCTTTCACAAACTTCTGCTATCTTTTCAATATCATCAGCATTCTTTTCTAAGACTACTCCACCTTTAGAATAATTAATATCTAATCTTTCACAAGCCTCTACAGTTCTTTTTAATTCTCCTAACGATCTTGTAAATGCTGTTCCACCATTCTTATATGGAATACCCTTCTCTTCGCAATAAAGAATAATATTTTCGATTTCACTAGCAGTCTTATTAAATACTGTTCCACCTCTTTTGTAAGTTACTCCATATTTTAAACAGACATTAATAATTTTTTCTGTTTCTTCTGCACTTTGTGCAAAGATAGTCCCACCATTTTTATATGGAATTCCATGTTCTTTACAAAGTTCAACTATTCTCTCTATTTCATCTGGATTTCTTTTAAATATATTTCCACCATCTTGATATTTAATTCCATACTTTTTACAAATTAAAGCTGTCTTTCTAATATCATCACTACATCTAGAAAAAATTGTTCCACCATCTTGATAAGAAATTCCAAATTCTTGACATACTAATACAATTTTTTCAATTTCATCAGCAAGTCTTCCAAATACCATTGTACTCTTTTTATAATCAATTTTATATCTTTCACAAACTTCAACTATTCTATCAATTTCATCACTAGATCTATAAAAAATAACTCCACTTTTTTTATAATCAATATCATGTCTTTTACAAGCATCGACTACTTTTCTTAGTTCATCAGCATCTCTTGCAAAAACACTTCCACCTTCACTACAATCAATTCCAAATTCCTGACAAGTTAAAATAATTTTTTCTACTTCTTCAGCATGCTTTCTAAATAAGTCTCCTCCATTAGAATACTTAACTCCATACTTTTTACAAACATCAACTATTTTTCTAATTTCATAAAACTTTCGTCTAAAAATCGAACCACCATCTTGATAACGAATACCAAGTTCACTACAAACTTCTGCAATTCTTTCTATCGCATCTGGTGTTCTATTAAAAATAGTTTTTCCATTCTTATAATCAATATTATATTTTAAGCAAACAGCAACAATCTCTGTTATCTCTGAAGCAGTTCTTCTAAAGATTGCTCCTCCATCCTTATAATCTATACCATATTTTTCACATACATTAACTACTTCTTCTATTTCTAAAGCTGTATGTCTAAAGATCATTCCACCATTATCATACTTTATTCCGTATTTTTTACATATCTCAACAACACTTCTAACATTATCAGCATCTTTTTCAAATACAGTACCACCATTGCATGAAACACCACACTCTAAACAAGCTTTAATAATTTCTTCTACTTCAACTGCTGTTTTGGTAAATAAAACTCCTCCATTTTTATATGGAATATCATACTTATTGCATACATCAGCAATCATTCTAATACTTTGTGGATTAGACGAAAATACTAATCCACCATCTTGATAATTAATTCCTAACTCTAAACATACTTTAGCAACTTCTTCAATATCACTAGCTAAATTTCTAAATAACATTCCACCATCTTGATATTTAATTCCATACTTTTCACATACCAAAATAGCATCTCTTAATTCATCTCTACTTCTAACAAATTTACTTCTTTCATCTTCTTCTCCAATTAGTGTTGCATTAACACATATTGATAATATTCCATATGGAGAAACTTTATCTTCACATACTTCTTCAACTTGTTTAATTCTACTAACTGGTAATCTCAATATACTAGGTAAATCATGAATCATATCAGTACCATACTTTAAAGAAACATATTCATATGTTTCTCTTAACTGATCACTATCAGTTCCAAGTACATGTAGACAATTATTTATACGTAAAACATTAAATCCAACTCTTTCTAAAAAACGATAATTATCATTAATGTTATCTACACCACAATATAAAATACTAGGACACTTTTCAATATTCTTACTACTTATACCAAGATCTCCTCTTAAAAAAGCTAACACATATTCAATTGTATTATATTCTGCTTTACTCATAAGAATATCTTTCTTATAAGAAACAATATTATTATGATTAATACCATACTTATTTAATAATTCAAATAAACTATATTGTCCTATCATATAATCACTCCTAGTTACATACTTATTTTATCATACACTTCACCATTATTGTCAAAATAACACTTTTATGTTACAATGAATATGTCAAGGAAACTTACATACAATAAAAAAGGGAACATTCAGTTTTTTGAGAGTTGAATGTCTACCCAAAACTTTTGAGCGACATTTAATTCACTACTGAATTAAGTGTCATTTTTTTATAACTATTATCAATATGATAATAAGGAATAAAATGATAGAAATGGACTGAAGAACTTTTATAATAAAAGTTCTTTTTTTCATTTTATCAAACCTCCTCTCTACATCGAGACTTGGTAGACACTCAACAACTAAACGTTCCTAACATTAATGTATAACAATGATTCACACTTTGTCAATCGAACAAAAAAGGACTAATTTCTTAGTCCTTTTAATTATACTCTTTCTACTTTAATAGCAGCTTTTTCTTCATTCATTTCACTATAATCATCAAGAGTTTCATCCTTGATTAATTCTTCTCCAAGAACTTCACCCATAACATAGTCTTTCCAAGATTCTAACATCTTATCAATCTTTTCAGTACCATTATAGTAAACCTTAATATGATCAGTAATTACAAAGTCTGCATCTTTTCTTAAACTTTGAACTTTACGTACAAATTCTCTTGCTAAACCTTCTAAGATTAATTCTTCAGTTAATTCAGTTTCAAGAACTACACAAGTTCTATTATTACTTGCAGAAGCATAACCTTCTTTTTGTTTTACTTCAGTAATAACCATATCAGATGTAATAGTAAAATCATCCCCACCAAGTGAAACCATTAAACCATCACCATTAATCTTTTGAACTTGTTCAGTAGTAGCATTTTGTAATAATCCTTGAAGTTCTTTAATCTTAGATCCAAGTGCTTTACCTAATACTTTAAAGTTAGGTTTAACAACATATTCTAAGTATTCAGTCATATCATCTTTAAACATAACTTCTTTAACATTTAATTCTTCAGTAATTACTGGAAGTAAATCTCCAATAATCATTTCATCACTCTTAGGTAAGATTAAACTTTGAATTGGTTGTCTAACTTTAATATTAACTTCTTCTCTAGCAAATCTACCAAGTGAACAAACATCTCTAACTAAATCCATTCTTTCTTCAACAGTTTCATTAATTAAATCAGTATTTTCTACTGGGAAGCTAGCTAAATGAACTGATTCTTCTCCAGTTAAGTTAGTATAAATTTCTTCTGTTAAGAATGGTGTTAAAGGAGCACATAACTTACATAATGTAACTAATACTTCATATGTAGTTAAGTATACTGCTTTCTTACTATCTGTAAGTTCACTATCCCAGAATCTTCTTCTATTACTTCTAATATACCAGTTAGATAAATCATCATTTAAGAATGGAACAATTAACTTAGCAACTTTATTTAAATCATATTCTTGATATGCTTGGTTAACATCTTTTACTAATCTATTTAACTTAGATAATAACCATCTATCAATTAAATCTCTTTTCTCTACAGGAATATCATATTCTCTTGGATCGATATTATCTGCATTAGCATACATTTCAAAGAATGAGTATGCATTCTTAAATGTTGAAATATATTTAGAATAAATTTCTTTTAATCCTTCTTCATCAAACTTAAGTGGAGTCCATACTGGTGACACATATGGTAAATAGAATCTTACTGTATCTGCTCCATATTTTTGCATAGTAGTAAATGGTTCAACGATGTTACCACGAGACTTACTCATTTTCTTACCTTCAGCATCTTGGATTAAATCATTTACTAAAACATTTTTATAAGGACTACATCCTTTTAAGAATGTAGAAATAACTAATAATACATAGAACCAACCACGAGTTTGGTCAACTCCTTCACAGATAAAGTCTGCTGGGAATTGTTTTTCAAAGAAGTCTTCATTTTCAAATGGATAATGATATTGTGCAAATGGCATTGAACCAGAGTCAAACCAACAGTCAATAACATCACTTACACGACTCATTGTCTTACCACATTTTGGACACTTAATATGTACATCATCAACATATGGTCTGTGTAAATCAATTGATTCATCAATTTTTTCAATAGCAAGATCAACTAATTCTTTTCTAGAACCAACCATCATATCATGACCACATTCACATCTCCATAATGGAAGAGGTGTTCCCCAATAACGACTACGTGAAATAGCCCAGTCATTCATATTTTCTAACCAGTTAGCAAATCTCTTTTCACCAACATAAGCAGGATACCAATTTACTTTCTTATTAGCTTCAATAATTTTATCTTGAATCTTAGTAACTTCTAAGTAGAATGATGGTTTTGAATAATAAATTAACGGAGTATTACATCTCCAACAATGTGGATAGTCATGTACCATTTTTTGTTTCTTAAATAATTTATCTTCACTAGCTAAATATTTAATAATATCTACTTCAAGTTCAGAATCAATTACAAGTCTACCTTTCCATGGTCCATCTAAATAACAACCATCTTCTCCTACTGGATTTAAATATGGTAAATTATAATTCTTTCCAACTAGTGCATCATCAGCACCAAATGCAGGAGCAATATGTACGATACCAGTACCATCACTCATAGTAACATAGTTATCACATGTTACAAAGAATGCTTTCTTATTAACTTCAAAGAATGGTAATAATTGTTCATATTCTGCATATTCTAAATCTTTACCTTTATATTCTTCTACTACTTCATATCCTTCACCTAATACTTTATCAGCTAAAGCCTTAGCTACGATAAAATTATATCCTTTAGATAAACATTTAACATAAACTTCATCTGGATTAACACATAATGCAACATTGGCACATAAGGTCCAAGGTGTAGTTGTCCATACTAAGAAATAAGTATTATCTTCATCTTTTTTCTTAAATGGAACATAAACAGTATTAACAGAAACTTCTTTATATCCTTGAGCAACTTCATGAGAAGCAAGTCCAGTTCCACATCTAGGACAATATGGTAAAATCTTACTTCCTTCATAGAATAATCCTTCATCAAAGAATTTCTTTAAAATCCACCATTCAGTCTCAATATAATCGTTATTATAAGTAACATATGGATGATCTAAATCAATAAATTGTCCCATCTTCTTAGTTAAATCAGAAAATGACTTTTCATTTTTCCAAACACTTTCACGACATTTTTGATTAAATGCTTCAATTCCATATTTTTCGATATCACCTTTACCAGAAAAACCTAATTCTTTTTCAACTTGTAATTCAACTGGTAAACCATGTGTATCCCAACCTACTTTACGATATACTTGATACCCTTGCATTGTTTTATATTTACAAAAAGTATCTTTTAAAAATTTTGAAAGCATGTGATGAAGACCAGGATGCCCATTAGCAGTAGCAGGTCCATCATAGAAAACAAACTTATTATTTTCTTCTCTTGTATCAATACTTCTTTTTAAAATATCAATCTTATCCCAATACTCAATGTATTTCTTTTCGATTTCTTCATTTGTTCCTTGTGTTAATTTTTCAAATTTCATAATAATCCCTCCTTTTTTAAATAAAAAAACTATTCATCCAATAAGGACGAATAGTTCGTGGTACCACCTTAATTTATAAAAACAATAATTTGTTTCTAACTTAATCACTATAACGCGTCACCGTATTTATCTTATCCATAAATCGCACTTGAAAGTGATCTTAATATTAACTTCATACTTGTTTTCACCTAGCCACAAGCTCTCTACCAATTCATTAATATTACGTCTTTCGCACTTGCTTTCCAAACTAATATAACACAAACTTAATTATTTTACAACACTAATCATTATTATATCTTTTAACTTTTTTATCGCCTCTAAGTTTTCTAAGACTTTTCGCAACTATTTGTCCTAATCGACATGCTCCTACTGTATAGTTTTCAGACATCTCATCAAATGTCTTATCACCTTTACCATCAAAGCCATATCTATCAACTAGAATTTCTCTTTCAAATTCATGTAATCTTCTACTTCCTAATATATCTTTTTCAACATCCATTCTAGTAATAGAACCATCTACGAAATCAAAATCATCTTCACAATCATATCTTCCTTCTCTAACAACAATAGAAGTAAATATCATTCCATATAAACCAAGTAATGCTGTATTAGATGAATTAACAAAACATGTATCTTTATACTTCTGATATCCTCTTTCAATAATATCAAGAGTTTTTTTCTTTTCATTTTCTTTACAATCTTTAGAAAAACAACTATCAAAATAAGGACTAACTTCAACACCATTATCATTATCTCTATAATAACTACCAAGTGCTCCTAAAAAACTACAATTCCATAGTCTTAAAGTATCAGATAAATTATCTACTCCTAGTTTTTCCGCAACACTTTCAAAATAATCTCTACTAAATAAAGTTGAGTATCTTCCTACTTCTAAAACTTTCTTATCTAAATCTTCTGCCCAAGCTAAAGTAAGTGAACTAATTAAATCATCAAATTCAATATATCCTGTTTCACACAACACAAGCATACCATTATCTTTAATAAATTTATATACTTCACTAATTGTCCCACATAATAATTCTTCTTGAAGTCTTTCTTTTTCCAATTGTGAACCAGAATTACTAATTCTCTTAGCTAATTCCTTAGCTTCACTAATCTTTAACTTCTTTGTATCCTTAAACATTTCAAACCAAGAATCAAGTTTATCATAAACTTCTTCCATATATACTCCCCCTAAAAGTGCCTATATTATAATCTATTTCCTAAAATTAGTCAATTTTTAACAAAAAAAGACAATTATTTTTTAATTGTCTTTGGACATAAGTCTCTTTTCTTTTCATAAGTTTTAGTACTACCACCAAGTTCAATACTCTTCATTAGGTCATCTCTATTTTTCTTAACATCTTCATCGTAATAATAACCTTTTAAAAAATCACTATTGCCTTCAACACTAACAACTTGACCATAATAAGCACTACCAGCAATAGTCCCTACTAAAATTAAAGCTAATCCTTTTCTAATTCCATTTTCTGTAAATCTTAAACTCATATTAACCCTCCATTATACAAAAAACTAGATCAACGAGGATCTAGTTCTAAAACTTCTATTTCTTCAACAACAGCCATTTGTTGTTCCATAATCAATTTTAATTTTCTCTTAAATATCTTCATGTTTTTCTCTAGAATCTCTGCGTTATTTTCAATTTTCTCAGCCTTTAGTAGCGCTTCATTTACAATTCGACTAGCATTATGTTTCGCATCTGTAACAATTAGTTCACTCTCTTCACGAGCCATTCTCTTTATATTGTCACCAGTCTCTTCTGCTTTAATAATCGCCACTTTCAAAGTATCTTCTAACATTTTATAATGTTCTAGTTCTGCTTTTAATTTCTCTATTTCCTTATGTTGTTGTTTACATCTCGTTACAATACCTTCGGTCTGAGTAATAACATCACCTATAAATTGATTAACTTCACTGCGATTATATCCATTAGCTTCATAACTAAATTTTTCCATATAATCACCCCAGAAAAATATTTAATTTTAATTAAAAGAAATCATCATCGTCATCTTCTTTTTCTGCTTTCTTTCCCCTAACAGATTTTGAAGATTCAGTTCCTTCATCACTAATTTTACCTTCTACATTTACATTATTTGGAGTACATAAGAAAATTCCTCCACCTAACTTTTGAATAGTACCACCAATTGCATAAATTGTTCCATATAAGAAATCAACAATTCTTTTTGCTTGATCAGGTGTAACTCTCTTTAAATTTACAACAACTGCACTACGATTCTTTAAATAGTCAGCAATTTGTTGGCTTTCAGAATATGCACGTGGTTCTAGTAACATCATCTTACTACCAGCAACTCCATTTTGTTCATGATATTCTTCTTTTGATACATTATAGAAACTATCTTCTCCTGTAGTTTCAACTTCAGTTTCTTCACCAGTAAAGAACCCTTTTAATTTATTTAAAGCCATAAAACATGTCCTCCATCCTAATATCATATATTACTATACCAATTTTATCACAAATAAATAAAAAGAAAAAGACTAAAATTAATAATTTTAGTCATCTAATAAATCTTGTGTATTTTGTTGGATAAATGTATTAACCTGTGGAGCAGCTTGTGGCTGTGCAACTTTTGGAGCTGCAGGAGCCGCAGAAGCTGCCGGAGCACCACCTGTCGCAGGCGCTGCTGGTGTAGCAGGTATTACAGGAGCTGCAAATTTTTGAGTTGCAACATCCACACCAAATCCAGTCGCCGCAGTTACTGGAGTTTCTTGAATATCATTATACCAAACATTTTCAAGGTCAACGTTGTTCGATAATGGTCTAGGATTTGGTAAATCAACATATAACTGTGTTGGAACCTTAAACGCACTACCGAAAGCAATACAGTTACCTGGTTTTAAGTTCTTAAGTTGTAATACAATTTCTGTTGAAACATTAGGAACCATTGTTCTAATATACTCTAAGTCAACTGGGTGCATTGTTCTTAAAATAACGAAGTTTGCACATTGAGATACACAGGTATCAGAAAGTTCACTAGGTCTTTGTGTAATCATTGCTAAGAACATACCATACTTACGTCCTTCCTTAGCAATTCTTTCGAAAATATTATATCCTAATAATTCAACGTCTCCATCATGTTGTACATAACGGTGAGCTTCTTCAATAATTATATGGAATGCTCTAGAACCACGTGGCTTAATTGTACTAGCCTTCTTAAATAACATTCTTGAAATAATCTTAGTAATTACTTTAGCTAAACGGTCATCAATATAGTTAATGTTAAAGTTAACTATTTGACATCTTCCACCAGTTTGTTTATTTGTAACTAAATCTTCTAAGTATTGATCTCTTGTAACATACTTAGGATAAGAGAAATATACACTATTTTCTCCACTTGCTAATGTATGTAAACGAACACTCATTACATTCGCATAATCAAATACTTTATCACTCTTTAAAATACCTTCACTAATTAAAGCAAAGTCCATTGCTAACTCTAAGTCAGCTAATGAATAATGTGGATTTAAATCTTCTGGTTTTAAATCTACTTGTTCATCCATAATATATCCACGAATAAACTCAACTACAAGTTCCATTTCTTGCATCTTACCAGTTTTATCAACAAATAAACATTGTTTAAATGTACGAGTATAACCAGGTTGAACTATTTGACTATTTAAATTTAATGATGGTGTATTGAACTTAGTTAAAACACCGATAACTTGGTCACGAATCTTTGTAGAATCATTACCAGAAAGTAAAATATCTTGAACAGCTCTAGCTATAATATCATTCTTTTTCTTAATAACATTTTCCCCATCACCTGTAAGTACAGGAACAAGTTTTAATGTCTTCTCTAAAATTGGTAATTGTGCTGGTGTAGTAACATCAAGTAATAATGCTAAGTCATCAACATCAAGTAACCAAATTGGTATTTGTAATATCTCACACTCAGGTGTATCAATATTAGTAGTATAAGCCTTATAATTAAGTGCTTGATTTCTTTCATGTATTTTTCCAAAGGCATTTGTATATTCTCCATATGCATCGAAGAAGAATAATCCTGCATTCTTTGGAGGTTGTGGACTACTAGTAAATAACTTTTGTAATAGTGATGCAACTGTACATGATTTACCAGCACCAGAGTTTCCTAATATTGAGAAGTGGCTATTGAAGAAGTCATTAATAGAAACATTGATCTTATAACCTTCATAAATATTACTTGTACCAAAGTTAGTTTGTCCATGTTTAGTAGTTTGATCTCCTAAAAGGATTGCTAACTCATCAGTCTTAATAAGTCTAGGAACAGACTTAAATGAAGGTTTTGCATTAGCTCCAGGTATAAAGTTACCATCTTTAATTTCTCCAACAATAGTAACTGTCATCTTTTCTCTATTAGTATTCGCAATTTCTCCAACAATTTTCTTTTTTCCATCATCAAAAACAACATGCAAATTAACTAAGTTTGGCTGTTGTGTAATATCAATACTTAATTTTATATAGACATAGTTGTCTACGATTTCCATAATACTTCCTAGCACTATAAACACCCTCTTATCTTATACAAGTATATCAGAAAATAAAATAAAAAAAAAGTCACTAAATGACTTTTCTTTAAATAATTAATCTTCAAATAAACCATGAATCTTTTGTCTATCAACATCAGTTAAATCTTCAATTACCCATTCTCCATCTTCTTTAGTTAAATGAAAAGTAATTTCATATTTAGCCTTATCAGTAACATCCATTAATTGTTTAATCTTATAAGTAATAAATGAAGATATAGTATCAACTGCTCCACCTACTATTTCTCCTTCTTCATCTTTTCCATCATTATCAGTATCTGCTCCATCATTACCAATTTTCTCATCATCAAACTCATCACGATGTTCAGTATAATATTCACGAGATTCTACAATACTATTCGCATAATCATAAACTTCAATTTCAACTAATACCTCAGCTTCATCCCCATCAATTTCTTCATCTTTAATCTTATAAGATAAATTTTGATATTGTTTTTCCATTAAAGTCTTATAATCTTTCTTTTGAGTATCATTCATTGATGTATCATTTGCAATAACATTATCTAGTTGTGTTAAAACTTCACTATCCATAGATTGATATCTACCTAAGAATTCTTCTACTTTAGCTGTAGGTGTCATACTATTATTACCACATCCAGTCATAAACATTACTAATAATGATAAAAATATAATTATTTTCTTTTTCATAATTTTCCTCCCATTACTATAATGTAAAAAAAAGATTAATTTATTCACTAAATTAATCTTTTATATAAATAACTCCACTTGCATTATCTCTTCCATGTACTGGAGTTGTAAATCTACCTTTAAATTTTTTCTTTAACGAACTAGGCACTCTTAACTTTAAATCCTTATGAACCGCCATTTCAATAATATGTTTTAAAATATCTTTATGTCTTTTTCTACCAAGATGTTTTTTAATATCTTTATCACTTAATAAATCAGTTACCCCATCAGATACTAATAAAACAATATCATAATCATTTTTAATTACATATGACTTACTCTTACAAAATTCTTCATTAAGACCTACACATGCTGTTATAAAGTTATTTGTAGGAAAAAATCTTAAATCATCTTTTTCTACACTTCCAAATTTATAATAATCCCAAACTCCAGAATCATCTTCTGTAATTTGAATTAATTCTTTATCTTTATAAATATATCCTCTAGAATCACCAATATTATAAAATAATGTTTTTTCTTTACCAATTAAAGCTAATGTTAAGGTTGTTCCTAAAAAGTTCTCCCCATATTTTGTAATTAAATAACTATTAACTTCATGAACTTTTTTATCTAGAACTGGGCTTACTCCAGTAATATCAGCTAATAGTCCAATATCTTCATGGTAAAACCAAGCTTCTAATGCCGCAACAATCTCTTGTGAAGCAACGTCACCTTGACTCTTTCCACCCATACCATCTGCTAAAACCATAAATTTTATATCCGGATTTTTAGGATGACTATTACAAAAAGCATAGTCTTCGTTAATATCTCTAAGTAATCCAATATCACTAATTGCTTGTAATATACTCATAATAAGCACCCCTATTTAACAAAATTATAACACTAAGACTAATATATATTTAAAAAAAATAAAAAGAAGTCTACATATAGTATGTAAACTTCTGTTAATTAAAATTCACAGTTTCCTGGTGTTCTTGGGAAAGGAATAACATCTCTAATGTTTTCTACTCCTGTTAGATAAATAAGTAATCTTTCAAATCCCATACCAAATCCTGAGTGAACACATCCACCGAATTTACGTAAGTTCAAGTACCATTCTAATCCTTCAGTTTCCATTCCAAGTTCATTCATTCTAGCAATTAACTTATCATAGTCTTCTTCACGTTGAGAACCCCCCATTAATTCTCCTGCTCCTGGAACTTCTAAGTCTACAGCAGCAACAGTCTTACCATCAGCATTTTGTTTCATATAGAATGCTTTAATATCTTTTGGCCAGTTCTTAATAAATACTGGTCCACCAAAGTATTCAGTAATATATTTTTCATGCTCTTTAGCAATATCTCCACCATATTCTGGTTCAAATTCCCATTTAACATCTGCTTCTTTTAAGATTCTAATTACTTCTTCATGATCTACTCTTGTAAAATCACTACTTACTAATTTATTTAATTTTTCTAATAATCCATTTTCAACGAATTTATCAAAGAACTCCATTTCACTAGGACATTTATCTAGAACATATTTAACTACGAATTTTAACATATCTTCCATAATATCCATGTCTTTATCTAAATCACAGAATGCTATTTCAGGTTCAATCATCCAGAACTCATTAGCATGTGTTTTAGTGTTAGAGTTTTCTGCTCTAAAAGTTGGTCCAAATGTATAAGTTTTCTTATAAGCTAAAGCAAATGTTTCAGCTTGTAATTGTCCACTAACAGTAAGTGCTGCTTGTTTACCAAAGAAATCTCTATCATATTCAACTTTACCACTCTTAGCTACTCTATCTAAATCTAAAGTAGTTACTTGGAACATTTCTCCAGCACCTTCACAGTCACTTGCTGTAATAATTGGTGCATGGAAATATACATAACCATTCTTTTGGAAATATTCATGAATTGCAGCAGCTGCTACACTTCTAATTCTAAATACTGCTCCAAATAAGTTTGTTCTTGGTCTTAAATAAGCTTGTTCTCTTAAGAATTCTCTTGTATGTCTCTTAGGTTGAATTGGATAATCCTCAGGACATGTACCAAGTACCAAAACCTTGCTAGCTTGAACTTCAAATTCTTGTCCTTGTGCAGGTGATTCTATAACAGTACCAACTACTTCAATAGCAGATCCTACACTAATCTTTTGAATTTCTTCAAAATCACTTAATTTATTATCATATACAACTTGTACACTTTTAAAACAAGTTCCATCATTAAAATCTATAAACCCAAATTCTTTTTGTTTACGATGGTTTCTTACCCATCCTTGAAGTGTTACTTCACTTCCAATTTTACTTTTAACATCTTCATATAGTTTACTAACATCTATAATCATATATTTATACCTCCTTTATTATTTTATAAGCATATTTCCAAGCCAGTATTCTCTTTACTGCCTTATCAATTGTCTCTTCTTTAATTATACCACTTTTAACGTTATTTAAAACCTCATTATACATAGTTTCAAAACTAGATGTAATAATCATATCATTTCCTGCATTTATTGCAAGAGTTGCTGCTGTATTTCCATCAACAAATTTAGCAACAGCCCCCATTGCTAAATCATCAGTAATTACTACTCCACTAAAACCTAATGTATTACGAAGTTCATCAATAACTTTTTTACTTAATGAAGCTGGATATTTACTATCCATCGAATTAACAATATTATGTGAAACAAGTATTGTAGGAACACCTGCCTCTATCCCACTCTTAAATGGTAAAAAATCATTATTAACAAAACTCTCATAACTTCTATTATCTATCGCAATTCCATTATGAGTATCAACATTATTTCCATAACCAGGAAAATGCTTTAAACATGATGAAATACCATACTTATTATTATAAGTAACTATATTTGAGATAAATGTTGAAGTTTCTCTAGCATCTCTTCCAAATGTTCTTATATTAATATAATCATTACTATCAGTAGAAACATCAGCAACTGGTGCTAAATTAAGATTAAGTCCTAAACTAAGTAAAAGTTCTGCTTTCTCCTTTTCAGATGACTCAACAAGTTCATATCCCCCAGTTTCAAACAAAACTCTATTCGACTTAAATCTTTCAGACCTAAATGCTGGGAAACGACTAACTCTTGTAACATACCCACCTTCTTCATCAACAGCAAGGGCTAAAGGTATTTTACTAATTCCTTGTTTAGCATCAATTTCTTTCTTAATAGTTACCTTAGTATGATTTTGAAAATCCTTTGCAAATAAAACAAACCCTCCAGCATAATAATTAGTAATTTGTTTTCCAGCAGTCGAAGTATCATATCTTACTAAAAATAACTGACCCACTTTTTCTTCTAATGTCATATCACTCATCAATTTAACCGCATCATTATAATATTCATTAAAAATATCATTAGTTTCTTCTTCAGGAAACTCTTCAATAATTTCCTTAGGTTGTATAACTTCATCTTTATCTTTAAAAACAAAATAACAACCGCCAACTATTGCTACTAACATAATAATTAATATAAGTATTTTTTTCATAATATCTCCATTAATTCATAATCTTTTTAAACTCTTGTGGATTTGCAGTTTCAAATAAAATATCTTTCTTTAAAACTGGATGATACATTTTTAATCTATTCGCATGTAAATAAAGTCTTGTTTCTTTATCGCTTTTTTCTCCATATTTCTTATCTCCAACAATTGGATGTCTTAAACTTTGAAAAGCAACACGAATTTGATTCTTTCTACCAGTTTCAATATTAACACTAACTAATGAATAATTATCATTTTCTTTAATTACTTTATAATTAGTAATTGCTTCTTTTCCTTCATTACCGCGAGAAACATAAACTAAATTAGTTTTAGTTTCCATTAAGTTTTGAACTACTCTACCAGTAGATTCGTTTAAATGACCATGAACAACAGCTACATATTCACGTAAACTAACATATTCATTCCAATTTTCTTGAAGTTGGTTTTTAGTTTTCTCATCTTTAGCTAATACAACAATACCACTTGTATCCTTATCTAATCTATGAACAATAAATACTTTAGAATATTTATCTTTACTAACTAAATATTCTCTTACAATATGATAAAGTGTTCTTTCTTTTTCCTTAGCTGTTGCAATTGTAAGTAAACCACTAGGTTTATTAACAACTATAATATGTTCATCTTCAAACAAAATCTCAAATGGTAAAGTCTTCTTATTTTTACTTTCAGTATCAATCATAATATTCATCCCTGGTAGCAAATGATAATTATATTGTTTTACTCTATTATTATTAACATAAATTGCTCCATGAGTTAAATATTGTTTAATACGTTTTTTAGGCATATCTAAATTTTCATAAAGATATTCTAATAACTCACTATCTTTTTTTACTACTAATTTCATAAGACTCTCCCCTCACACACAACCTATTATATTACAAAATCAAGAAATAAACAATTATTCAAAGAAAAAAAGACTTGTTAAAGTCTTTTATTCGTTTACTTTTAATAATGTTGCTGAATTTAAAATATATTCAATACTTTCATTAAAATATTTTGTTTTCTTTGGACTAGTCTCATTTGAAACATACGCTTCTAAATAATATAAATTTCTATTAGTCGCAGACATTGTAAAATAAAATTCATTATGGAAACTCATTCCACCAGCATCATAATCTGGTGATACAAGCACATACCATACTTTACCATTAATAGTCTTTGTCTTTTCTTCTTTAACCGCTCCATAAGAATTAGTAATTGTTGCTTTCATAGCCTCATATGAAGTTCCATTTATAAATGAAAAACTCTTAATATCAAGTAATGAAACACCATCTACAAATTTAAATACATTTGACTTATATTGAACACTCTTAGTTCTAGCTTCATCAAGCTCCCAACACTCGGGAACATTATAATTCATATATCCTAAAGCTGAATACTTTTTAGTTTCTCCACTTTTAAATTTATTATATATATTACTTTCAGATTCTTTCTTATAAGTTAATGTCTTTAACATTTCTAATACATCTTCATCAATTTGTTCTTTATTATCAACTGTACAAGATGTCATAAAACAAATAACTTTATCATGCTTTTCACTAACTACTACATAGAATGAACCAACTGTATTATCTTTAGTAAGAACAAAATCTACTCTAGCATATAGTGTATCAGCATTTAATGTCTTAAATGTTTCTGTTCCACCAGTTAACTCTCCACCTTCAAAATTACTCCAAGCATTGTAAAACTGATTATATAAATCTTTTTTAGATGCTTCGTTTTCTACTGAACTATTAAGTGCCTTAAATGTTGATAAGGTATTAAATATAAATTTACTATTATTATCAGAGTAATATAAAACCATATCATCTTGTTCTTCATCAACATTCCAATTAGCATTATATTGTAATGCATATTGGTCACCTTCATATGTTGATATATTAAATTTATTAAACATTGGTAATATAAATACACCACCAACCATAATAACAACTAAAATAATTGCAATTAAGAACCAAGGTATCTTCTTCTTAGAACTTTCATCAGGTAATTCTAAATTACCATAATACATACCATTTTGTTCTTTAGTATTTTGTTGATTATTATTAGTATTAGAACCATTTTGTTCAGTCATATTTACCATATTTGGAGGATTAACTAAACTACTTGCCATAACACTAGGATCGATATGTTGCTCTGTTTGTTGACTTTGTTGTTGATTGGGTTTTCTTTTAGCATCACTTGCCAACTGAACATTACTAGGTTCCATAAATCCCATCATATTATTATTAGTATTAAAATCTGTTTGACTAACGTATCCACCTGAATTCATATTTTGCACTTGTTGGCTAGCTTGCTGATTTGGTTTTCTTTTAGCATCAGTTGCCAAATGAACATTACTAGGTTCCACAAACCCCATCATATTATTATTAAAATCAGTTTGACTAACATAACCATTTGAATTCATACCTTGCATAGGTTGATTATTAGGCATATTCATTGGTTGCATCCCTTGCATATTATTCATCATATTAGCATCATTAGAAAATCCATTCATATTCGGACTTCCTATCATGTTATTAGGACTCATATTATTTATATCTTGAACTGGTGTACCGCAACTAGGACAAATCCCTTGTTGTGGTCCTATTGGAATACCACACTTGCTACAATTCACGCTCTACACCCACTTTCTATCATAATCAAAGTATATAATATAATTCACCAAAAATCAATTTAGTTAAAAAAAAATCTGCCATTAGACAGATTTTAAAAATACTTCTTAATTATACTTTCAACGCCTTTTTCTTCATTAGAATCAGTTATTTCATTAGCAGCCTTCTTAACACTTTTATCAGCATTAGAAACACAACATCCACAACCAACACTTTCTACTAAACTACAACTACTCTCAGAAGAACAAACAGCTAGTACTTCACTCATTTTAATTTTATTAAGTTTACTTATTTTTTCAATAGCTTTAAGTTTACTATTAGATCCATTAGTAATTTCAACAATATAATGATTATCTTCTTCAACAATAAAACAATCTACTTTAATTTCATTACTCTTAATTTCTTTAACAACATTCTTAGCATCTTTTAGACTATCAACATGAATACTAATTTTATAAATACCCCTCTTATTTTCCTCAATAAAAGATGATCCATCAATAAGTAATTCACTATAATCTTTATCTTTATAACTACCCATGTAATTACAATAATCTAATGTATATAAACATAAATCTTTACTACTAAATAATTTATATATCTTTTTAACATTAGAAATAGAAATACTTTTATCATAAATAACATTATCATTATTTAAATCATATATATAACTACCATTAAAAGCCACAATATAATCTATAAAAGGAAAATCCCTATTATAATCCTTAACAACTCTAATACCTTTACTTGTAGTTATACAAAAAATAACTCCATTTTTTCTAACTCTATCTAATTCTAACATTGTTGATACTGATATAGCTTCATCACTATTAATAAGTGTTCCACTAAAATCACTAACGATCATTTTATACATTTTAATTCCCCCTAAAATGTTTTTTAGTTAATCCAATAATTAACATAAGTTCAATTAATGCTAATGTAAATCCTCCAATGACATCACTAGCATAGTGTACTCCTACATAAATTCTACTAATTCCAATCGATAAAATTAATATGACTAATATTATACTACATAACCACTTTAAAATACTATTCTTTATTTTAGTAAATGCTAAATAGCACAAATAACCATATACTGAAATAGAAATCATCGAATGACCACTTGGATATGAATAACCACCTTGTTTAATTAACTTTAAAACATCCGGTCTTTGTCTTTTAATAATATGTTTAAGCAGTTTATTTGTTGCAGCAACAATTGCTCCAATTGATGCAAACATAACTCCATATTTATTTCTAAATATCATAATAAGTATTGCAACAACTCCTATTACAACTGAAACATTACCAAATTTAGTAATAAATACAAAGTACTTATCACAAAAATCACATTCTAAACTTCTAACTAAATTATAAACAGCATTATCAAACCCTGTGGTTTTACCTAGTAAAACCAACACTGTATTAATAATAAATATTAAACTTAAAATGCTAATTATAATTAAATACTTCTTATTTTTCATCTTATAAAACACCTAAGTTTTCTCTTACTTCTTTTTTGTAAACTTCTACTCCAGGTTGATTAAATGGATCAATGTTAAATAAGAAACCACTAAAGGCAGCACCTAACATATAAAAATACATTAATTGTCCAATAGTTGTTTCATCAACATTTTCTAAACTAATTTCAAGTGATGGAACTTCTCCAAGTTTATGAGCACTTCTAACTGAATCTAAAACTATATTATTAACTTCATGTAAATTCTTACCATTATAAATTACTTCATCAGAATTTTCTACTTTCATAAATGTTTCAAATATAATTTTATTACCCTCTTGAATAAACTGTCCTAATGAATGTAAATCTCTAGTATGAACTGTCGATACAGGGAATATTCCTACTCCTTCTTTACCTTCACTTTCTCCATATAATTGTTTTAACCATTCGGTAAAGTAATACATATTTTCTTCATATGTAACATAGTTTTCAACTACTTTACCACTATTATATAAAGCAACTCTTGTACAAGCATACTTAAATGCTTCTTCTCTTAAATCTTCTCCACTATAATATCCATTTAAGAAATCTTCTAATTCAATATTAAATGATAATGGGAATAAATGAGCAGCTGTCATAATAGAATATCTTCCACCTACATCATCTGGAATACTAAATGAAGGATAACCAATCTTATTTACTTCTTCACGTAAACTTCCTTTTACTTTATCAGTAGTAACAATAATTCTTTTAATTAAATCTTCACCACTATATTTTTCTTCAAGTAACCCCTTTAATAATTTATAAGTAATTGTTGTTTCCATAGTAGTACCACTCTTACTAATAACATTAATAGAGAAATCTTTATCTCTAAGATAATCAAGTAATTCACTCATATATTTACTAGATAATGTAGTACCTGCATAAATAACTTCAAAATTATAATTATTGAAATATGGACTTAGCATCTTTTCAACAGCATAACTACCTAAAAAAGATCCTCCTATCCCAATAACAACTAAACATTCAGAATGTTCTAAAACTTCATCTCTAACTCTAAGAATTTCATTTAATTCATGAACCTCAATTGGCTTAGTCCATCCTGTCATATAAGCATCTTTAAATTTAGAATAAACCTCTTCTTTTCTTGCCATTAAGTTATTAAAATTTTCTTTATCAATAAAACTATCTACCATAGTATTAAAATCAAACTTAATCATAAATACCTCCTAATTATATATATGATTATACCATTATTATGATTTGTTGTAAAACAAAAGAAAGATAGGAATTTCTTCCTATCTTGTATGTACTACTACTTTATGTGTCTTTCCGTCATTTTCAAGTTTTATATATCCTTCTTCTTGAGTTTTTCTATCAACTACAACAGAATCTTTTTTACTCTTAACAACTTCAATTTCATATGTAGTATCCATGTAATGATATACTACTTCAAATTTTTCCCAAGCAACTGGCATTGCTGGAACTACTCTTAAGATATCACCATTTTTCTTTAATCCAAGTATTTCTGTAATACCAACTCTATAGAACCATCCTGCAGAACCTGTATACCAAGTCCATCCTCCACGTCCAGGATGATGTTCTGCTGAATAAATATCAGCTGCTATAACATATGGTTCAGTCTTGTAAGAATTAACTAATTCCTTATTAATACTACGATTAACTGGATTAATCATTTGATAATACTTATATGCACGATCATGATATCCTGCTTTTATTAAAGCCATAATATACCAAGCAACAGCATGAGTATATTGACCACCATTTTCACGAATACCTTTTGGATAATTCATAATATATCCAGGATTATTTAAACTCTTTTCAAATGGTGGAGTTAGTAATTTAATAATCTTACTATTATTATCAACTAAGTTATCTTCAACAGAATTAATTACACTTTGTAATCTATCCTTTGGAACAACTTCACTTAAAATTGAGAAGCTTTGAGAAATCAAGTCAATCTTACATTCATTATTTTCATGACTACCTAACTTATCTCCATTATCGAAGTAAGCTCTTAAATAATATTCTCCATCCCAAGCCTTTTTATTTAAGTTATCTGCAAGTTTTTCATTAAACTTCTCATACTCATCAGTATCAAATTTCTTATCAATGTTCTTCATCATCTTAACGAAATCACTAATTATTTCATATAAGAAGAATCCTAACCAAACTGATTCACCTTTTCCTTTAATACCAACTTTATTCATACCATCGTTCCAGTCACCACCACCCATAAGTGGAAGTTTATGCTTACCTAACGAATGCATTGAAAGTTGTAATGATCTAACGCAATGGTCAAGTAATGTTCCTCTTTCATTAGAATAGTTAAATGTAATTCCCTTTTCATGTTCATATTCACTTAACTTATCCCCAAGTAAATAAGGAACCTCTTCATATAGAATTGATTTATCTCCAGTAACTTCAACATAATAAATTGTTGCATATACTAACCATAAATAATCATCTTTATATCTACTTCTTAAACCAAACTTATTCTTTTCATGCCACCAATGTAGAACATCTCCTTCTGGGAATTGATGAGCTGCATTAGTTAAAATTTGTTCTCTTGTTATCTCTGGTTTAATCATTGCAATATTCATTGAATCTTGTAATTGATCACGATATCCAAAGGCACCACTTACTTGATAAAATCCTGCCTTAGCCATAATTCTTGAAGATAGTGCTTGATATAAATACCAACCATTAACAACATAATCAAAACTCTTATCATCTGATTTAACTTCAATTGTACCTAATGTATTTTTCCAGTTATCTTTAACTGCTTTTAATTCCTTAGTAGCATTTGCAACATTAGTATACTTTCTAATAAGTTCAAGATTTTCTCTATCACTCATTCCACATCCAAGTACAAATGCTATCATCTTTTCTTCATTAGCTTCTAAACTAACTTTTGTATCTATGCTCTTAGATAAAATCTTATCGCATATAGCACTTTCTATTTTTTCTGATGAAGACATAAATACATTAACATCACCAAAGTTAATACTATATACATTTCTTAACTTCATATAATTATCATCGCCCATAAACTCAGATAATATATGTCTAGCAGTCTTCTCTTCAAAATTACCAAATGTTGGATTAATAAAGTAAGAAATATTTACATCATTTTTCTTATCTAATTTATTAGTTAATTTTAATAAGTAAATCTTAACAGTATCATCTACTGCTACAAACTCAGTAATTTCTTTCTTTAAATCTTTAGTTTCATTTTCTAAAATACTATAACCAAATCCATGAGTACACTTAGTAGGATCAAAAGTCTTACCATTAAACTTAAATCCTTCACTCTTATCATTAACAATCATTTCATTAGTCCATGAAGTAATTTTAAACTCTCCTGAGTTATATGCATAAGTAAATCCACAACCATTATTTGTAACAATAGTACCAAACTTCTTATTAGCAATAACATTTACCCAAGGTGCCGGTGTATCTTTATTATAAATAACATACTCACGACCACTATTTTTAAATCCACCAAATCCATTATCAAATTTTAATCTTTCAGGATTTAACATTGGTATTGTTTCTTCAACAGGAGAAGTACTATAATCACTAATCTTATTCTTCTCTTGTAATTCTAACACTGCTTCTTTTAACGTTTCATGATTATTAATTACAAATCTTAATCTTGGAACAATATTTAATAAACTTCTTTCTTCTCTAGTAATCTCATTACTATCAATAACTGTAATAGAACCAGGTGTATGATAGAAACTATTTAATGTATACATACGATACATTTCTTCTTCTATCTCTTTCTTAATAATCTTAGCATATTGACTAGATTCACTATTAATAATAACAATATCTACAAAGATTGAATTATTTTTATAATATTCAAATGCTTTTAATACATCAAGTACAAAATGCATATCATTAATATCTGAAATTTCTACTGAAATAATTGGTCTATCTCCACTAACTCCAAACTTCCATAATCCATTTTGTCCTAAAGCATTCTTTCTTAAATAATCCATTCTTTCTTCACTAACTGAAATCTTAGTAGTTTGATATAAGTAATTTAACATAATGTTATAAGTTCTCATATCTTCACCAGTAACATTCATGTTCTTAGTATTAATAATGTTCATAAGTGATGCAAATCTAAATGCTTTATTAATAGCATATTCTCCATTATAAGTTTTAATAATATCTTGAATTTGTTCTCTACTTCTACCAAATCCAACAATTAAGTATACTGATTCACTTCCATTAGGAGCAATTTCTATAGTATTTCTTAAACTCATAACTGGATCCAAGTTATCACCCGAATAATTACTTAATTTTTCATTTAATGCTCGTGGATCACTAACTAATCTATTTCTACCAACAAATCTTCTTCTTTCTGTTTCATATGAATATTCTTCTTTTGGATTAGCAACAATTAATCTATTAACCATATAACTACTAATATTGCTTTCTCCACGACTCTTTCTTCTTACAATTAATGAATTAGTTTTCTTATCATAATCAGAGTGAATAAACATATTACTAAATGCTCTATGGCTGACATCAGCCATATTCTCACAAAGAATTGGTTCAGTATAAGTAGTAAGTTGTAATCTCTTAACTTTATCACTATTATTCTTAAATGTTATTTTTCTAATTTCAGCATGATGATTCTTAGTAACAACAATCTCTGTCTTAGTCTTAATATCACCGTCTGTTCTATAATACTTAATCTTATCAGATGCAAATACAACTTCATATTTATCTGGCATCTTATTCATAGGCGCATAAGTATTACTCCATACACAATTACTATCAAGATCTTTAATATACATAAATATTCCATAATCTTGTTCTGTAACTTTACGATATCTATTTAATTGTAATGTTCTATATCTAGAGAAACTATTTCCTCTATCATTCATTAATAAACAATACTTCTTATTTGATAATACTGATACTTCTGGCATATAAGAAAGATAATCAAAGTATCTAATATCATTTTCAATTTTCTCTTTCTCATAATCATATTTCTTATATCTAGCCATCTTAAGATCAATACTAGTCTTAACTTGAACTTTTTCTTTTAATAACACTTCAAATGTTTTAATATTAACATTTTCATGGAAATAGTTCTTTATTGCATCTGGTTTCAAATAGTTAACTATTCCAGCTAAACTCATTCCTTGATGGTGTGCGAAGAACGCTTTAACTACTCCTCTATTGTCATAGTCATAAGCTTCATACATACCATACTTACCAAACATATCTAAATGTTTAAATTTTTGAATATTATCATAAACTTCTTCTGGGAATAATTCCATTGCCATAAGTGAAGCATAAGGAGCTAAAACAATTCTATTTTCTTTATCTTCTTTTGCTTTTAAGTATGGTGTTGCGAAAGCTTTATATTTATAATTTAAAGCATTATCTAACTCATTATAAGCAGATTCACTAATACCCCAAGGTAATTTATGAGATACACTTTCAATGAAATCTTTTTGACAGAACTTCGCAAAATGATAACTTTCATCAAATAATGTATTTGGATAATTCTTCATAAATAGTAAAGGCATGAAATATTCAAATGAAGTACCAGACCAAGAAATTAATCCCTTGTGTCCTTTATAAGTTGTTAAAGACTTATCTAAGCAGAACCAGTGTTTACTTGGTGCATCTCCTAAACAAATAGTTAAATAACTTGTTAAACGAGACTCACTTGCAAACTTATTATAGTTATAAACTGAAAGTCTAGCTTCACCTTCATCATATCCAATACTAAATACATCTTTTTTAGTATATAACTTCTTAAAGTTAGTATTTTTAATTAACTTATCACAAAGTTTAACAGTATCTTCTTCTTCAAATTTCTCCAAAAATTCTCTAGCAACTATTAAACTAGCAACAAAGTTTCCAGAATCAACTGTTGAAACAAATCCTGGAGGCATTACTCTCTTAGTTGGAATATCATACCAGTTATATAAATGACCATTCCATTTATCTAAACTATCAACAGTATGAATAATTTCTTTTAATAAGAAAATTGCTTCTTGCTTTTCAATAAACTCTAACTCATAGGCACCAACAACACTAGTTAATGAGAAACCAATAGCAGTTGGAGATGCTCTTAAATCTAATTTTTGTTCTCTATTTTCTTGATAGTTATCAGGTATTAAATAATGATACTCTTCCTTCAAATTATCTTTAAAATACATCCAAGTATTTTTAGCAAGTTCTCTAATTTCTTCTACTTTATTTTCTTTAAGTTCTACTCTATTATGATCAATATCAGTACTTACTGCATATACAACAAATGGTGCACTTAAGAATACAACCGCTAAAATTAAAGCACTATAATTACCAGTTAATAATGTAATTAATACAAGTAATACAGACGCAATTATATTAGGCATAAAGTTTCTAATATAACCACCCAAGTCACCTCTAATTAATTTTTCAGCATCCTCTGCAGTAATCCAATTTAATAAATTCTTATGACTAACAGTTAATCTATAAATAGTTCTAAAGAACGCATCCATATATAACTTTGTATAATATGGTAAAGTTGCAAAAACTATATAAGATCTAAGTACTAAACTTTTACCACCAAAGAATAAATTCTTATAATAAACTGTTGTTTTTTCTTTACCTTCACGTCTTAACATACTACGTAAGAAGAATATAATTGGAACAGCAATTTCAAGTAATACAAACCCAATCCAAAGTACTGGAGAAACATTATCTAAAATAACAGCACATAATAATATGATTAATAATGCTGGATGTAAGAACATACGAACAATATTATCCATTATTTTATATTTACCAAGTAAACTAATTGGATTCTTTTCTTTTTCGCCCTTTTTATTACGTACTTTATTTCCTAACCAAGAAATAATTTGTACATCTCCTCTAGCCCATCTATGTTGTCTAGAAGTATCAGTTAAGAATTTAGATGGGAAATCATCAATAAACTCAATATCTGAAACATATCCACATCTTAAATAGTTACCTTCTAATAAGTCATGTGAAAGAATTAAGTTATCAGGGAATCTATTTGCTAATAATTTATCAAATGTCTCTAAATCATAAATTCCTTTTCCAACGAAACTACCTTCACCAAATGAATCTTGATAAACATTTGGTACAACCGCACTATATGTATCAAATCCACCAATACCAGCAAATATTTGACTATATAAACTCTTATTAGTAGCTTCAATATCAAGACTTACTCTTGGTTGCATTAAACCATACCCTTTAATAACTCTAGTACCTTCTTTATTAAGTACAGGTCTGTTCATTGGATGTGCCATACATCCAACTAAATTAAGTGCCGAATTTAATACAAGTCTTGTATCTACATCTAATGTAATAACATATTTAATATCAAGTTTCTTATTAAATAACATATTAACATTAAAATACTTTTTATTAGTTTTTTCATCCATCTTACCAAGTAAGATTTGATTAAATTGAACTAAAGCTCCACGCTTTCTTTCATATCCTAAGAATTGACCTTCTTTTTCATTCCAATGTCTTTTACGATAAATGAAATAGAATAAGTCTTTTCCATATTTCTTATTTAATTTTGTCGCATACTCTTCACCATACTTAGAAATAACTTCATCAAAAGGCATAACTTCTTCTTTACCACCCTTAATATCTCCAAGTAATGTAAAGTATAAATTATCTGATTTATTAATAATGTAGAATGTCTCTAAAACATCAAACATTTCTTTAATCTTAGCTTCATTACCAACAATAGTAGGAATAACAACCATTGTTCTAGATTCTTCTGGAATACCTTTCTTAGTATAATCTAATTTAGGTAACACATTAGGCTTAACAAATCTAGTTAATAAATGATTTACAATTTGTGAATATAATTGTCCTACAGGAATTAATAAAATTATAAATCCTAACCATCTTATACTAATAAAGTACTTAGATAAGAATAAACTTGTCACAATAGTTAATAAACCAAGTAACATAATGTATAAAACTACATTTGTACTCTTACTTTTTCTATCAAATAATTGAAATCCAATATGATAGTCATCTCTATCAGTTTGTTCAAATAACATATCTAAACATTCTACTTCACTCATCTTTTTCTTCTTAGCTAGTTTAAGTAATTGTTTACGATATAAAGCCTTAGATTCTGGAGTCATCTTTGAATAGATTTCATCTTCCATAAACATCTTTTCAGTTTTAGATGTTTTCTTATATAAATCCTCATCACTAAACTCAAAGAATTCCTTTAAATCACCAAATATATTAGAAATTAAAATATCATTTTCTACTCTTCTTTGATATTCATCATTAATTAATTCTTTTAAACTAATTTGTTTTTCTTCTAATAATTCATTTAATTCTTTAAACAGTCTATTATTTTTTGCACCTAATTCTTTTAATTGATTATTAAGTTCAAATAAATAATGACGATTTTTAGGAATAGAAATTCCCTCTTTTAAGAAGACACTAAGTTCAATATCTTTATCTTCATGTTCTACAATAATTTTATGAATAGTATCTTTATCGGTTAATTTAGAGTACTCTTCTTTACATAAAGTACTTAATCTTTCAGCATAAATAAATAATAATATTTCTTTTATACTTTTAATTTCTTTATAAGAAAAATAAATCTTATGTTGTCTTTGATATTGTCTTAAAGAACTAGTTAAATCTTCAAAATTAATATTATAGTTATTCTCTAAAACAATACTTTTAACAGCATTATAAACTGAATCTATATTCTTTAATCTTTTAGATATCTCTTTCTTATCATGGATAAGATTACTTTTATGTTCAACTAGTAAATAAAAGTTATCAATTAACCACTCATTAGTAATTCCAACATATTCTTTTTGTTTTGTTTTATCCACTAAATAATTATAGTAATCACTTATGTTTCCAAAATTATCTAGGAACTTTTTTATGAATTTGTTCATGGTTCACTCTCCTAAAACAAGTATACCATATTTCCAACTTGTATACCACTAATTTAATTTTATAAAAAGACACAAAAAAACCTTGCCTAAGCAAGGTAATTTCTAATGGCGGAGTAGAAAGGATTTGAACCTTCGCGCCAGTTGCCCGACCTACACCCTTAGCAGGGGCGCCTCTTCAGCCTCTTGAGTACTACTCCATCTCTTGTGCGTCCGCATATACAATATTACATTATTACAACAAATATGTCAATAAATAAATTAAAAAACGCACCTATATATTTAAATAAAAAACTCCTTTCGGAGTTTTAAATTTCAAATGGTGACCAGTACGGAATTCGAATCCGTGAATGCTGCCGTGAAAGGGCAGTGTGTTAAGCCGCTTCACCAACTGGCCAAAAAAATATGGCGCCCCAACTAGGACTTGAACCTAGGACCCCTTGATTAACAGTCAAGTGCTCTAACCAGCTGAGCTATTGAGGCATTATTAATGGTGGACCTGACAGGACTTGAACCTGTGACCCCACGCTTATCAAGCGTGTGCTCTAACCAACTGAGCTACAGGTCCATTAATAATTGGTACTTTTTCATTTTATACTAAATTGAAAACTTTTGCAATAGGAAATTTAACATTTTTTAATTTTTTTATTTAATTTGCCCGATTGCATTTATAGAATACTATAAAACAGGAAGTAAAGTCAAGCAATTTTTATCTATTTTTTTAAAATAATTACATAAAATACTTTACTTCCCTATTTATACCTTTTATTTATAAGCATTCTTTATTAACTCGATAGTTTCCATTACTTCAGTTAATTCTTTATCAGTAACATTTTCTTGAACATATTTACAAATATCTCTTAAATAAGAAATACCCTTTCCAAACTTCTCTATCATCCAATCTTGATGAGGGAAAATCCACATATGAAAATGTTTTGATCTTTCCTCTTGTACAAGAGTTACTTCTTTAGTAATATTTAAATCCTTCAAAACATTAATTGCTTTACTAACTATTTCTATCATTCTATGTTGTTCATCAATACTTAATTCAGTAACTGAATTAATATGTCTCTTAACATTAACAATTAAAAATCCTTTTAATGGTACTTCCGGATCACTAGCCAAAATAAAAGTTTCATCTTCATAAATTATCCCACCAGGAGGTGTAATCTTCTTAGATGCAATTTCACATCCTAAACAATTATATTCATAACTATTTCCCAAAATATCAATCATTTTCTTTGAATTACCAATCAAATTATCAACATTTGTCATATAATCATCTCCTTATCAACTAAAGTATATCACAAATAAATAAAACTTTTTTCAAAAAAACTATTGAAATTATAATCTTTTTGCTATAAAATAGATTATGCAATTTGCAAATGGGCGGTTAGCTCAGTTGGTAGAGCAACTGACTCTTAATCAGTGGGTCTAGGGTTCGAATCCCTAACCGCCCACCATTTTAAATAATTAACGACTTAAATATAAGTCGTTTTTTTATTTTTCTAATTTCCAAATCACAACAAATAATATATAATTATACTAGGTGACTAGTATGATGGAGATACATAAACAAAAAATGATTAATGAACTAATTCAAAAGATTAATTCGTGGAATGAATATTCAGATAAAATATATGGATATTCAAAACATGATGCTGAAAACTTTTTAAAAAGACTACAAGTTGGAATCTATAACTCAGTACTAAAAAACAGTTACTGGTTTGCAAACACTCCATCACTAGATACATTAATTCAAATAGAAGCAAATAAAAAAGTCATTAATTCATTAACTAACATCTCTGAAGAAAATTATATAGTCTACTCAGAAATCCACGAAATTAAAGAACACATTGACTATTTATATTACTGGTATAAATCATATAAAGTTCCATACTACACCAAAGAAAACAGATACGAACAAACACCAATATCTTATGAAGAAAATAATAACTTTACAAAATTATATGATAAAGTTTTAAAAAACAACTACACTTGGCATGAAGCCAAACATATTATTACAAATCTAAAACAATTTAATGTTAAAGAAAATAAAGATTTTCCTCATAACATAAAAGAAATTGAAAAAAGATTTAACTCTACCCCTACTTTACTATTTAAAAAGTATGAAAAAGAAAAAGTTAAATATTCTTCCAATATTCTAAAATTAAATAAAGTTATATCTAATATACAAGACACACTAACAGAAGAAACTATAAATAACTTTATAAATAAGAAAAGAAAAAACAAATACGAAGAATATATTAGAGTAATACTTCATAATACAAAAATTACTAACCTAGATAACGCCAAAGAACTATTAAACTCATTACTTGCAGAAAAGAAACTAATTGATATATCAGATTCTTCAGTACCACAACCATATTTAACTAATCTACGTAAACATTATTCATTTATCTATAATCATACAACTGAAATTGAATATCTTGAAGAATCATCTGATATCTTAAATAATTTATATAACATATATAAAGATAATAATGACATGTTATATCAAATAACATTAATCTATAATAAACTATTAATATCATACGGAATAATTCCTATTCCACTAACCACAAAATTATTAGAATCATCTAATAAAACAAAACAAATTATAGATAAAACAATTGATTTAGCAAACTATTTAAATAAAGGATAATAATCCTTTATTTTTTTATACAAAAAAAGAGAAAACTATCTAAGTTTTCCCTTCATACCCTTTATTCCTTTAACTCCACCATTTTGAGCAAATCCTTTTAAGATATTACTTTCAAATGAATGAGTCTTACTAACTCTCTTCTTATAATCTTTAACTCCAATATTAATCATATCTTCTAACATGTGAGTAAAGTTAAGTCCTTTTTCTTCCCATAAATAGAAAGCTAAACTTCCAGGAATTGAGTTAATTTCATTAATATATACTTTCTTACTATCTTCATCAATTAAGAAGTCAATTCTTGAGTTTCCTGCACTACCTAAAGCTTTAAATGCTTTAACAGCAATTTCTTCAATTTCTTCTCTCATATCCTTTGGTAAATCAGCAGGTAATTTTCTACTAGCAGAAGCCATACCCTTACTAGCTTTAACAGGAGCCTTAGCACCTTTAAGTTTTCCTTTACCTCCACCAATATATTTATCAGCATAAGTTAAGAATTTATTACCAGAGAATACTTCTTCAATCTCACTAACTTTTTGATGATCATAATTACCCATAACAGCAATATTACATTCTTTTAAGTTTTTAACAACTTCTTCTACTAAAATCTTATTATCGTATTGAATAGCATCATCAATAGCTTCCATTAATTTTTCTTCATCTTCACAAACAGAAATACCAACACTTGAACCTGTAGTTGCAGGTTTAACAATAACTGGATATTTTAATTTAGCTACTTTCTTAACTACTTCTTGAGCATCTTGTTTATAGTCAACATCATAGAACCAAACATATTTAGTCATAGGAAGACCAGCTTGTTCCCAAATAGCTTTCATATAAACTTTATCTTGTCCAACAGCAGCACCATAAACATCTGGACCAACTAGTGGAACACCAACACTTTGTAAATAACCTTGAAGTACTCCATCTTCAACATTTGTACCATGTACAATTGGGAATGCAATATCAATTTCTTTAACTATATTTCTTGGGAACTTCTTATTTTGTAATACAAAAGCTCCATTCTTACAATATAAAACAACATTCTTACTATATTTCTTAATTAAACTTAAATCTTGATATACTTCAATATCCTTAAGCATATCTCCTGTATACCATTCTCTATCTTTAGTAATATAGATAGGAACTACTTCATATTTTTCTAAATCTAATTTATTAATGGCTTGCATAGCAGAAATAATACTTACTTCATGCTCAACAGATTCTCCACCAAAAATAACACCAACTTTAATTCTCATAACTTCATCTCCCTATTCGTTATATGTATCTGGCAAATCATTTTCAAATAATGCATAAACATCTTTCTTACCAGTTAAACTTCCTATAAAAGGATATGCATCTCTAACATCATTAAAAACTATTATCTTTTCTTTGTCAAATCCTTTATCTAGTAAACCTTCCATAATTGGTTTAGTTCTCTTCTCACCAATAAGTACTGCATAATCAGCAACTTCAGCAATTTGTTCTCCAAATTTCTTATTATATTCTTTTTCTTTAGCTCCCAATTCAATCATTCCAGGAGTAACTACTACCTTTAATCCAGGCATCATACCTAATACCTTACAAGCATTCTCTGCCCCAACTGGATTTGAATTATAAGCATCATCAATTTGATAGAAACTGCCTAATTTCTTTAACTCTAATCTGTGTTCAACAGGTCTAACAGCTTTAACAGCAGCCATTAATTCTTCTACTTCAATACCAAATTCAACACCACATGCAATACCAGCTAAAATATTATAAACATTGTGATCTCCTAATAATTTAGTTTCAAAACTATATTTCTTATCACTATCTTTAAACTCTACATCAAAACTAGTACCTTTAAAAGAACATTTAATATTAGTTGCTCTAACATCAACATCTTTATTATCAATACCAATCCAAATAGTTTTAACTTTATTTTTTAACTTATAATTAACTTGTTTTGGATCATCACCATTAAGTACTGCAAATCCATCACTTGGAAGAGACTCAATAAGTTCAAATTTACCACTAATAATATTTTCTTCACTACCAAAACTTTCTAAATGTGCAGTACCAATTCTAGTTAAAATACCATACTTAGGCTTAATTAATTTACAAAGTCCTTTAATCTCACCCTTAACATAAGCCCCCATCTCTGCAATAAATATATCAGTAAACTTATCCATATGATTATTAACAGTCATAATTAAACCATTAAATGTATTTAAATTTCTAGGAGTTGGTAAAGCATTATATTTAATATTTAAAATATCACTTAAAATATTCTTACTACTTGTTTTACCATAACTACCAGTAATACCAATAATCTTTAAACCAGTCATTCTTTTTAATTTACCCTGAGCCTTACTCTTATAATATAAATAAACTAACTTCTCAATTGGAAAATTAATTATATTAGCCAAATAAACTACAAATACATTAAAGTAAACCATAAATGTAATTACAAATAACATTTGCCAGAAAAACTCTTTATCCACCATATAATAACTCATTAAACAAAGTGGTATAAAATATAAAATTATAATTGTACAAATTAATCTTTTAATTCTTGCAGTTACTACTAATGGTTTCTTATTTTGATCATTTTGAATTTTCTTAATCCATTTATAACCAAGTAATACACTAGTTAAAATAATTCCTAACATACCAATAGTACAAACAATTTCTATATCATAGAAAACTAATGCTCCAGCAAAAGCAATTAGAATAAGAATAATATCTAAATCAATAAATTGCTTATAATTTTTAAATATCCATTTTATATAACGATTATTTTCATTATATAGATTTTGTTGTAACATATGCAAACTTCTTTTAGTTTTAAAGAAACATGCAAACAACAATGATAATACTAAAATACATATCCACACCATTTTATTTCCTCCTAAATAAAGTTATCTAAAATACTAACAACTCTTGGTAAATTTTCTAAATATGCATAATGTGTTCCTGGTAAAACTATTAATGCTGCATCCATCATAATACCCTCAAGTATTCTCGCCTCATCTACAGGAGCTTCATCATCATATTCTCCCCAAATAAGTAATGTTGGTTCTTCTATATCTTTAGCATATTCAGATAAATCTTCATTAACAACATTTACTAATGTTTGTCTCATAATTGGACTAGCAGCCTTATAATCTCTAGACCCAATATACTTTTTCATATATTCTCCAATTTTATCCATTCCAGGTAACTTCTTAATAGCTTTTAATATTCTAGTTGTTAAAGGTAATTTCTTATTTAATCTAACACAAGGACTACCAAATAAAACTAATTTTTCAATCGCATGATTAGCTGAATATCTAATCGCAACTCTTCCTCCAAAAGAATGTCCCATAATAATAGGTTTCTTAATTCCAAGTTCCTTAATAAAATCTTCTAACATATTTGCATAATCATCTATTGTCCAAGCTTCCTTTGGTTCATCACTTTGACCAAACCCAGGAAAATCTAAAATTGTTATTCTACATTTATCACTAAAATTATCACCAATAGGCTTCATCATTTCAATATTTTGTCCCCATCCATGTAATAACAAAATATCTTTCCCTTCACCATATTGTATGTAATTTACATTAACATCATTAATCTTAATTTTCATGAAATCACTCCATTTAAATTATATCACAAAATTAAACAATAACTAAAATCATACAATAACTTGACATTTCTAAAAAGAAAATAATTATTTAAAATGTAAAGTTATGTAAAAAAGAGAAGAAATTTCTTCTTCTCTATTCTCCAAATAAAACTTTTTCAGATTTAAATGTTTTTAATAATAACCATAATACTACACCAACACATACTATTGTTGATAATACAGTAATTAATAAATTAATATATTCAAAACTTCCAGTATATAAATCCATTAATAAAGTTGTGTAATTTAGTATAGGAACTAAATAATAAGTAGTTGTTACTTTAAAATCTAAATAAGTCATAAATATAGGAACCATACATAAATAATTAAGTACTTGTCCAGCAGCTTGTGCTTCTTTATAACTCTTAGATTTTGCAGTTATCGCAATAGCAAGACCTCCGATTAAGAAAGAAGCTAATATACAAATAACTACTCCCCATATTATAGCTAAGAAACCAATACTAAATTCTTCATAAATAGTAAACATACTCTTTGCAATAATAAAACTAACAATTGTAAGAGCAAATCCAATTAGCGATGCAATACTTCCAATAATTACATTAGCTAAATATTTACCTGCAATAAGTTCATTAGTTGTAATTGGTAAAGTTAAAATAGTTTCTAATGTACCATGCTCTTTTTCAACTGCAATAGCACTAGTGGCCATATTAACAGCAGCCAAAGTAATAGCCATAATAATATAAGTAAATGATAAACTCATAACAAGTTCAACTAAGAAACTACTAGTTGATAACTCTTCACCATCAATACTCTTTAACTCTATTGTGAAATTATTATAAATTTCTTCTGGATTAATATTTTGATCCACTAATTTTAAATTTCCTAAATATTGATTATAATCGTCTAAATAATATCCTACATATGAACTAACGTTCATTCCAGACATACTACTATCAGTATAAATAGAATAATTTTTATTCTCTTCATCATAGATTACATAACCAGAAATATCTCCAGCTTCAAATGCCTCTTTTAAATCACTTTCTTCTTCATAATAAACATAATCAATCGCATATTGGTCAAGTAATGTCTTCTCTACTTCATTAACTTCATAATTAAATCCAGTTTTATAAGTAGTTCCTCCATCTCCCATCATTGACTCTTCCATAAATCCCATTAAAAAGATAAAAAACGCAATTATAAATGGAAATCCAAAAATCATAAATAAAGTTTTCTTATCTCTAAACATAGAACGTAGTTCTTTTTTTACTGTTATTAAAATATTATTCTTGTTCATTAGAAACACCTCCTATTAATGCAAAGAAACTATCTCTTAAATTAGTAGTTTTTGTTTTATTTCTAATCTCTTCAGGTGTTCCAATAATAATAACTTTACCCTTATTAACCATAACAATCTTATCACAAATATTTTCTGCTTCTTCCATATAGTGTGTCGAATATAAAATAGTTTTCTTATTCGCTTTAGCTTCTTTTACAAAGTCAATAATTACTTTACTAGAAATAACATCAAGACCACTAGTTGGTTCATCTAAAATATAATATTTTGGATCATGAACCACACATCTAGAAATACTAGTTCTTTGATATTGTCCAGTAGATAAAGTATCTATTCTTTGATGTTTAAAACTATCCATATCGAACTTCTTTATAATTTCATCGATTTTTTCTTCTAACTCATCTTTAGAAATACCATAATACTCTCCACACATCTTAAGCAATTCATATGGTGAAATATCTTTATAAAGTTTTGTATTTCCTGTTAAAAAAGCTATATCTTTTTTTATACTAATAGATTCATCTTTATGACTTCTTCCATCAACAATAACTTCTCCACTTGTTGGACTCATAATACCAGCAATCATTCTAAGTAATGTTGTTTTACCAGCACCATTAGGTCCAAGTATTCCCACTACTTCTCCCTCTTTAGCTTCAAAAGAAATATCCTTATCAGCAAAAAACTTAATACTTTTGTTTTTAGATATTTTCTTTTCAAACTCTTTAGTAACTTTTTTTACTTCAAGCATTTACTTCACTCCTTATCTATCTTCAAATAAATAATAACATAAATAATTATGTAAAGTAAATTACTATGTAACTAGATTTATAAAATCTAATACTATATAATTAAGATGGTGATAATATGAATATACTAAATACATGGTGGTTATGGACAATAGTCTATTTAATATCAGCAGTTGTCTTTGCTTACAATTTTAAAATAGCTAATAAAAATATGAAAGATCCAGGTGCATTAACTATCCTATTAGAAGTTATAACCGGAATATTTTCATTATTAATGATTCCACTATTTGATATTAAATTTAAAATTAATACATCTATTTTACTAACACTCTTAATAGTAGTATGTATTTATGCCATAACAGATAGATTAAATACTGAAGCAAGATACGGATTAGAAACATCAACATTCAGTATGGTTAAAAGATTATCTACTGTTTTCATGATAATCTTTGGGTTCCTTTTTCTAAAAGAACCCATCATTCCAAACAAAATATTAGGTGCAGCAATAATTATTATTGGTAATGTTATTCTTACATACAATAAAGGTAAATTTGAAGTTAATAAATATTTACTTATGGCAATCATTTCACAATTCTTATTTGCCATAGCTATGGTTATAAATGTCGACTTATCAGACCACTTTAATCTAGCTTTCTATACATGGATAACAGTAACAATACCAGCACTACTAATCACAATAGTTGGTCGACACAAACCAAAAGATATAATAAAAGAATTTAATCGCTATAATAAACCTAGATTTTTAATAGCAGCTTTCTCTTGGGCACTAATGTTAAACTCATCAATTAGAGCTTATCAATTAGGTAGCATCACAATAGTTGCTGCTCTCCTTTCACTAACACCAATCCTAAACTCATTAGTAGAATTAATCTTTAATAAAGATACAAATAAAATTATTCAAAAAATAATTGTCTCTATTCTACTTATTTTAGGAGTAATATTAGTAAATCTATAACGAGGTGATTATATGAAAAGAAAGTTAAAATTCATAATTCCAATAGTTATTCTATTAATTATAATTTTTCTTACACTACCAATGTTTGAACTAAAAACAGATAAAAAACTATATGCAATAAGATATATAGAAGACTATTCTGAGTTTGAAACAAATGGTTGTTATGACGAAAGTTACTACTATAATAGAAAACATGATATTTCAATTTCCAATTTTAAACATAAAAGATTCTTATTTCTAAACTTCTACTCCTTCGATTATAAAGAAGGAAACGTCTGCAAAACAGAATATCAATTAGAAGAATCATATATAAAAGATTTTATTGAAAATGCAACAATCAAATATAATTCTCATAATCTTGACATAAAAAGTTTAATTGAAGGAAAGAAAGCAATCGTTGGAAACTCAAGATATTCAGGAAATGATTATGAAATGGTAATAACATATACACTAAATAATCGTCATGAAACAATGTATGTCTTTTATCAATATGACTTACTAGTAATTCAAGTTGGATTATCCGACGAAGGACCAAAGTTTATTGCCTACAAATAAAAAGATGATTTTCTCATCTTTTTTACTTTACAAACCAATAGACTAAAATTTATATATTTGTTAAAATTTATTTAGAATAAACAGAAAGAAGGAAACTTAAATGACACTAAGTCAATCAAAATTAATAGAAGATTATAATTCATTACGTACAAAAGTTGATAATCCAAACATTGGACGAATGATTCAATTTTGTACATATTTTCAAACCGATGATCTTGAATTATATAAAGAATATGAAAGTGCCTTGAAAGAAAGCTGGGGAGATACAATCTCTACTGATAAACTTATAGAACTATATGCTAAAAGATATAACCTAAATCCACATACACATATTGAACAAATAATGAACTTATTTGTAAACAATGCCATAATTAATGGAACAGCTTATCACTTAAATAGTTCAGCAAATTTTGATTCAATTATGGAAACCGGTTTAGGAATATCAGCAATTGGTCTAAAAACAGAAGAAAGACAAGACTACGAAAGACTACAAGCAAGCATTCCAAAAGAAACATTCAAACGCCTTCAACCATTTGTAGGTGAGAAAAAAGGAAGTAAATTATATTACTCAAATATTCCAATACTAAAAGCTCGTTATGGAGATAGACCAGAATGGTTAAAAGAATTAAAAATCAATGCACCATTAATAGCAGATGATGCAGAATCAAGAAAATTAGTAGAACAAGTTCTTCATAAATATGATATAAAATATGAATTTGCTGAAAAAATGCTTTTCTTATTGCCGCATCCACTTGCTACTAAAGCAAATTACGTAATGAAAGAACTAGCAGCAGAATACTCACCAGAACAAGTAATAGATTATTTCAATACTCAGATACTAGGACAAAAAGATTTACATACAGACCAACATATATCATCATCAAACATCATTGCTGTTAACTTAAAAACACATGATATGTATGCTAAAAAATCAAATGGTGAAGTTTCAGTAATAAAACCAACAGCTCAAACCCAAAAATAAAATAGACATTCAAATGTCTATTTATTTTTTTCTTCTTTTACTAGTAGTTGATGTTTTACTACTCTCTTCCATCTCTTGTAATTCACGTTTCCTCATACTAGTATCAAATTCATCTTCATCAATGATTCCACTAGAAACAAGTAAATCACCAACTCTGTCATATATCTTACTACTGTCAACATCTCTACAGAATGCATTACTATAAACAAAGCCATCAAAGTATGCCCTAACATTATCCATAGTACATCTAACATAACCTTGTTTTAATAAAGTACTACTAAACTTACTATACTTCTCCTCCATATATCCTCTAAATGTCTCATCTTCAAAAAATTGCCCATATGTCGGATCAACAATAAACCATTCTGGACCATTAGGAGAATTAAATCCTAATATACTTGCTCTATGAAAAGGTTCAGGAATTCCTAATCTCATTAAATTAATTTGTTCATAACCAGTTTCATTCACAACAGAAAACTTTAAGTTTTCACTATCACATTCATTACACATCAAAGGAACATATTCTGGATAAACTCCAATATCATATCCTTCTCTAAGTAAAGCCACTTGTTTCTTTACTGCACTTTCACCAGATTCTCTAGCCATAAATCCTCCTATAAAATTAATAGTCAGTTCTTAATTCATAAACTATTATTCTTTCATTTTTTATACCAACATTTTTATTAAATAAAGCAAATTCTACAATAATATCTTTTAATTCATTATCAATTATATATTGATAAATCTCATCAAAATATGGAACCAAATTCAATGTATTATCAAATATATTACTTTTTATATTAAACATTGGATTTCTAATCGCATCTCTAACCGATGCCTTAGGATCAGTTGATAGTGTTAAATAAACTTCATTATTTGATAAAATCTGTATTTCCCCAACTAATAACTGATTTTCAACATAATTAGCTGAACTAACATTAATTGTATATAAACTATAATCTTTTATTTCTTCTAAAACTTTATCACTTTCAACCATTAATTTAAAAGTTCCTCCTGCTTTAGATTTATCTCTTATTGCATAATACTTAGCAGGATATTTTCTTAGAAACTCCAAAACATTCTTCTCATCGTTTTCTTTAAATAATTGTTCTGGAAATTTATTCAAATTTAACTCTTGTATCATTTCAATACTTTCCATTTTATTCTTTATATTCAAAATACCCACCTCAACTATAAATAGTTTATCATATTTTTTTAAATATATAAAAAACAACATTTTATTAATAAATGTTGTCTTTATTTACATATGAAGCAGTTGATAAGAAAGTTTTAAACTTTTTATAAAAAAATATTTCTCACTTGTTAAATTAACTATATGATAAATCAATAGTCGTATAGGAATTTCTTGGCATTAATAGTATAATTGTATTAAGAAAAATCTTATTAAGGAGGAAGATTCTGAATGAATTTTTATATAGGTTCAGGAATGAAAAATTGCGAATTAGTTAATTACTATGCAAAGATATTGAAAGAAAATGATTGGAAACAAACATATAACTGGGTTGAAAACATTAATGAAGATGTGTCTATAGAAGATATGACAGTATATGCTAAATTAGAATCACAAGGAATTATTGATTCTGATGTTGTTATTATATTATTACCTGCAGGAAGAGGAGCCCATATTGAACTTGGAATGGCATTAGCATTAAATAAGAAAATATTTTTATGTTCTGAGGCCAAAGAAGAATTTAGTATTGAAAATACTGTTGCTTTTTATGGATTGCCTAATATTATTCAATTAATTGGGACAGCAGATGATAATATAATGAAAATACTTAAATATGTTCAATAACACATACTAATTGGGATGCCAATTTACAAATGTGTTTCTAAATTATCAAAAACTATGTAAAAAAGCTATCAAATAAATGATAGCTTTTAAAATATAAAATAAAACTCACACAAAAGTGTGAGTAACTCTCTCAATGGAGCGGATGAGGGGAATCGAACCCCCATCACAGCCTTGGCAAGGCCGTATTCTAACCATTAAACTACATCCGCAAATAAAAAAATGGAGGGGCCTACCGGATTTGAACCGGTGCTCAGGGTGTTGCAGACCCACGCCTTACCACTTGGCTAAAGCCCCATGTACCTATGATTATATCAGACCTTTTTTTAAATTTCAACTAAAAATATTATTTTTTTATTATATGCAAAAAAAAGAAGGAGTTTCCTAATCCTTCCAAAAATCAATTATATTTTTATTATTATAAACAAGTTCACTATTCTTAGCTATTGGCATTAGTCCTTCTTCTTCATTATAGAAATAAACCATATCTCCTGCAGCAACTAACACATCACCATTCTTAACTTTCCATTCTGTCATATTATCAAACTTAAATAATACTTCAGCATCAGTTGGACTATCAATATGTGATCTATAAATCTTACCATCTTTTGTTTTGAAATAATAGAAATATCCATCTTGTTTTATTTGAACATCTTCACCATACTTTTTAGATATCTTATCATTTTCAACAAAAATACCATTAAAGTAAACTTTTTCTTTTAAGAATTCACTTGCTTCTACTGTTTTCTTTTTTCCATCATTAATAGAAATAAATCCATCAGTTTCATTACCAACTTCTTCTACTTTTTCATATGCTGGATCCACTGAATATTGTTTTTTCTTACCAACATCAGTTATATAAAGTAAATTCTTATCTACACCATTAAAATATATATCAGAACTTAATGCATTTGGCAATGCTATACTACCTCTACCTAAATCTTTAGTATTGTAATAAATAAGTTCACTAACCTTAAATGAATTTGTTCTTTTATTCGCAGTAACATAATATCTACCAACTATTGCTGATAAAGAATTATCATAAATATCTGTCTCTAAATAATCTTTTATATAAAGATTATCACTTTTTAAAATATATAATCCTTTATATCTCCAAATTAAGAAAACATAATCTTTTAAAATATTATCTTTATATACTTCAATACCTTTACCTTCAGAATATAAATTCTTCTTTGTAGATTCTTTATCATCCCAACTCTTATGAGTATATTCCTCTGATTTTAATACATCAACAATACCCTTAATATCATTATTACCAATTTGTTTTAAATAATCAAAACTAACTACTTCACCATCATATAAACAAGTTAAATTAGCAGTAACATCTCTTCTAAATATTGGATAAATACAACTAACATTATCAGTCTTAAAAGTTCTAATATCTCTAATAATTTCTGTTTGCTTATTTAAGTTCTTCTTTAAGAAAACAGTATATACACTACCTTCTTTATCAGTAATTCCAATATTATAATAAGATTCTTCATCGATTACTTCTAAATGTTCTTTTATTTGATATTCATTATCTTTTGTAAGTAATGTATATTCACTAGTTTTTTCCACAGTAAATACAATTACTACAGCCTGTAATACTAATCCTAAAATAGCAATAATAAATAATATCGGCAATGCCTTTTTCATATCATCTCACCATACTCATTATAACAAAAAAAAAGACGTAAATAAAGTCCTTTTATTTATCGCCTTCTCTAGCATATTTTTTCTTTTCTTCCATCATATATGAAGAAATTTCTGTTTCAATTTCAATTAAAGCTTCTTTAGAAATATTTGATAAAGTAATAAACTCTTTAACAGTATCAATATATACTTTACCCCAAATAATTCCACTTGAAATCTTTAAGTCATTAAACATATCTGGAGTAATAGCATTATAGAAATAACCTATAATAACTCTTTTTCTACCAATTAAAATTCTTTTATTAGTAAGACATATAACAGCAGTTCCCCAAATATTAAATGGATTATCATTCTTTTGTGCAGCGAAAGTATATAATGGTCTTTCACCAGGATTTAAATGTTGTTCAATTACAGAAGAATTTTGTTTTAATCTCCATGCAATTGTCATTGGATGTCTTTCTTTAAATTTTAAAACTTGTTCATATACTTTTCCCATACTAGCACCTCTCTTAACATCAATTATAACATAATTTCTTTAGATCAAAAACTATAAATTTAACCATTACGTCTATTTCTAATACATTGTTGTCTATGACTATTCTTAATTCTTTGATTTATCATTATATTATCATGTTTTCTTAACTGTCTAACATTTACTTTTTGTTTAGGTTTTTCATCTTCATATCTAATATCTTCTGCAGCAACAATCATATCTTGCATTGGATCTAATAATTTACTTAAATCTTGCTCATCTCTAGTAAATAATAAATCACAAGGAGATAAAGATAATACTTTTTCTCTATCTAAACATACAAATGATACTTGTTCACTAAGTTCAATAACTTCTCCAAAATTATAAAATCTATAAATCTTATCATTAAAATGAAATTCATTATCTATTTGAACATAAGATATTTGCATTTGGCAAAGTGCTCTTGCCATTGAATCACAAAATTTCTCTCTATCGGTTACTACATAATTACGAACTATACCCTGTTTAATTTCCATAAATCCCCCTATTTTTGATCAATATATTCTTCATAAGGAATACTTCTATCAACAATCTTACCATCTGGAAGAATCTCAATAACACGATTAGTAACTGTATTATTTAATTCATAATCACGAGATGTAAATAAAACTTCTCCTTGAAAGTTAACTAATCCCTTATTAAGCGATGTAATACTTTCAAGATCTAAGTGGTTTGTTGGTTCATCTAATATCAAGAAGTTTGGATTTTCAAGCATCATCTTTGATAACATACATCTAGCTTTTTCTCCTCCAGATAATACATTAACTTTCTTAAATACATCTTCTCCACTAAACAACATTCTTCCTAAGAATCCACGTAAAATTGTTTCATCTTTAATATCGTAATATTGTCCAATCCATTCCATTATATTTTTATCTGTATCAAAATATTCATTATTATCTTGTGGTAAATATCCTGGAATAATTGTTTTACCCCATTCAATAGTACCTTTATCATACTTTTCTTTACCCATTAAAATATTGAATAAAGTTGTTTTAACCATATCATCTTGTGCTAAGAAAGTAATCTTGTCACCTTTTAAAATAGTAAATGAAACTTTATCTAAAATCTTCTTACCATCAACAATTTTTGTAAGATTTTCTACTTTTAAAATTTCCTTACCAGCTGGTTTTTCAATTTTAAAATCAATATATGGATATTTTCTAGATGAAGGAATAATTTCATCTAATTGAATCTTCTCTAACATTTTCTTACGAGAAGTTGCTTGTTTACTCTTAGAAGCATTAGCACTGAATCTCGCAATAAATGATTGTAATTCTTTAATCTTTTCTTCTTTTTTCTTATTAGATTCTTTCATTTGTCTTTGTAATAATTCACTTGATTCATACCAGAAATCATAGTTACCTACATATAACTTAATTTTTCCATAATCAATATCTGCTATATGTGTACATACTTTATTTAAGAAATGTCTATCATGTGAAACAATAATAACTGTATTATCAAAGTTAATTAAAAACTCTTCTAACCATCTAATTGCTTCTAAGTCTAAACTGTTTGTAGGTTCATCTAATAATAAGATATCTGGATTTCCAAATAATGCTTGAGCAAGTAATACTTTAACTCTTTCTTTAACCGGAAGTTCACCCATTGTCATATAATGATGTTCTTCAGCAATACCTAAATTATTTAAAAGAACAGCCGCATCAGGTTCAGCATTCCATCCATCTAAATCCATAAATTCAGCTTCAAGTTCAGCTAACTTCATACCATCTTCATCACTAAACTCAGTTTGTTGATACATTCTATCTTTTTCTTCCATTATTGCATATAGTTTTTGATTACCCATAATAACTACATCAATAACTCTGTTTTGATCATATTGATAGTGATCTTGTCTTAAGAAAGACATTCTTTCATCTTTACCAATAACAACTTCACCAGTAGTAGTTTCTTGTTCACCACTTAATATTTTTAAAAAAGTAGATTTACCAGAACCATTAGCTCCAATTAACCCATAACAATTTCCATTAGTAAATTTTATATTAACATCTTCAAATAAAGTTCTCTTACCAAACTTTAAACTTACATTATTTACTTGTATCATATTATCCACCTCGTTTTATCAAAGTCACTTTATTTTATCAGAAAACAAAGAAAAAGACAAGCCTTCTATCTTGTCATTCTCTTAACATATTTCTTTACTGTTTCATCACTATTCATTGTATCTTTCATTTGTTCTAACATATCATAATCTTCAAAAACACTCCAAGTATTAACTCTAGCTTTCTTAGAAAGTCTAGCTAAAGGAAATAAATCTCCTTTTAAAAAACAACTAAGAGTAAACATATTATTTCTCTTGGCTTGCTGATAATCAGTTCTATATTGAAATACTATACCACCAGGATCTCCTATAAATAATTGTTCTCCGTCATATAAAACATTATCAGCATGCCAATCGTCTATTAATACTCCATTCTGCGATAAGATATCTAAGTCTTCTGTAATAACATCAAGTTCAGAAACAAAATCTCCCATCTTCATATCCATTACTCTAGTAACAGGAAATTTATAAATAAATGGAGTTGAATAACCAATAAATGTTTTACAATCATCACTATAAGCAATTCCTTTAGGCATTAAAATTCTTTTAGTTGAAATAGTACCTAATCTAACACATTGTTCTTCATTTAATCTACTTCTAAAACAAGTAGGCTTATAAATCTTAATAGCATCATCACCATATTTATAAACAATACCTTCTGCCCCTTCATTAAGATACATATAATCTTCTTCATCGTCAGTAAATTCTAATAATTCTCCATTATAATAAAACTTTAACATAACAAACACCCCAAATGTGCTCATATTATACCACAAAAAAAGGGATATTTCTATCCCTTATAAAATATTGAAACTATTTTAGCAAATTCATAAAGAATAATATCACTCTTATTCATTGCAAAACTTTTACCCATTGCTTTACCACCAATAGTTAAAGCTGCAATTATTGCTGCAACAGTTAAATTCACAAATAATAATTCAACATTTAATGAATTAGCTATATTTACTGCAATAGTTGTACCAGCAGCACCAGAAATAATACCACAAATATCTCCAATAACGTCGTTACAGAAACTAGATACTTTATCAGCATTTTTCTTAAACTTAACTGCTACTTTAGATCCCTTAACTTGTCTAGCATTCATAGAATGAAATACCTTTTCATCTGCACTATTCACAGCAACTCCAACAATATCAAAGATAATACCAATCACAATAAATAATAATGTGATAATTACTCCTACCCAAGTAGATAACTTAGGAATTGTTGTTTGTGATACAAGTGATAATCCAAATGATATAGCAAATGCCATAACAACTATTTCAATAATCCATTTAACATTAACATGTTCTTTCTTAATTTTTTCTTTTCTTCTTGTTTGTACTATTAAGTTCTTCAGCTCTTCTTTTTCAGTACATTTTTTCATATTTCTTTTATTCTCCTTCAGACTAATAAAAAAATAGTATATAAAATACTATTATTTATAAAAATAAGTAATGGCGTTAATATAGTAAACTCTGAGCCTTAGGTCAAGTAGAATTTCTCTCACTTCAACATTTCCGTTACCAGAAATGCGGTTCCCCTTTAATGAATTGAGTATGACGTCGCCGTTCATACGACTTGATTACCACTTAGTGCCCACTGCAATCCTATACTAAAAGCACCCTAGGAGATTTCCTCTCCAACACTTTACTTCTAATTCTTTTTTGCAAAAATAATTTCAAAACGCAATCGTTTACTCATGGGTGGCCGCCCATAACTAAAGTAGTTCATTTATCCCAATATTTTCACTCAAGACAGGCTACGCTGCACATAGCTTTCGCCACAATACAGGTTCTATCCTAACTCGTAACAAATCCATCAGTCTGTACGTATAGGTTTATTACAAAATTAGGTCTCCACAGATACAGGGTCGTGGGTCGTATGCCATTACGAGCGCCCTATATCTTTCATCTTCAGCATCCACCCCAAACTGGGCGTAAGAAGCAGACACCAAAGGTTTCATCGATATGCCCTTTAACGACTTTTTAATTTCGTCTTCCTAGTAAAGTAATTGACTAGAATAATGTGCCATCAATTACGAAGATAATTATATCATATATAAAATAATTTGTCAAGTTTACACTTATTTTTCTTTTTTATAACTTTTAGCATCATTATCACTGATTTTATCAACAATCTCTTGTGATGCTAAGCTATTTTTCAATTTACTTGAAAAATATGCTTTATGGTCACTACCAAACTCAACTAAATCATCTACATAACTATCGTATGCATCTGGATAGAAAATATTACCAAGTAATATTTCATTATAATAATACGATACTCTATTAGAGTCACTTTCTTCATACTTAGCAGTAACAATACCTCTAAATACTGGAATGAATACATTAACAATCTCTTCATATGTTAAATCTTCTTCTAAATCACCATGATATTTTAAGAAAGCTTTATCTAACATATTAAGAGCATTTCTAGCAACTTCAATATCACCTGTAATTGTTGCCATTTCTTCTGCAATAATATCCATATTACCTAAAGAATAGGCTTTTAATACAATATCAGGAGAAGTTACTTCACATAACATTTTAACTGCTGCTATTTCAAACGGATAATTTTCAAGCTCAATAAATGGTTTATTCTGAAAATATTCATTTACTAATAACTCAGTCATTCCCTCTTTAAAATAAGTTGGTAATGAAATAGTATTCTCATTACAAAATATTGCATGAATACCTTCATGTTTTAAAATAGATTGATCTTCATCTTTTTCAAAAATACCAATACTTTCAAATTGATGTGAATATACACCTAAAACAGTTCTATCATACATATAAGGTCTACATTTATAAGAAACCTCTACATTACGTAACGAACTATATGCACTTTCTCTATCAATATAAGGATTATCTTTAATAATATCAATAAATCCATAGAAAACTTGTTTTTCTTCATCAGTTAAACAATCATTTTCATATACTGCATTAAGTAATGCGTATTCATCTTTGCAATCTTCATCAATACAAATGCCTAATTCATTTTCTAACGTACCTACAATTCTTTCTAACTCTTCATCTGATATAGATAAAGAATTACCACAGAAAATATTATCATCACAAAGATCACGTTCAGTTGGATTCCACATAATATACTTCATATAAACTAAACCGCATAATAATAAAGCATTAAGAAAAATTAACAATCTCCAGAAAATTTTTGTTCCTTTTCTAAACTTAGCTTCTTGTTCTTCATCAATCTCATCAAGTCCATCACAATAAGTTGGATCAATAGACACTTCATTAGGACAACTATCTAGATTCATCTCATCACATAAAGCATCATTTAATTCTTCTTGATTTAATACGTCTTCATCTAGTCTTTCACTATCCATACCAAATCCCCCTCAAATGTGCCCATATTATATCACAAAATCAAAAAAATTGCAATAAAAAACCACCTTTTCAGTGGTCTAACTTGTTTTAATTACATTTATGTACCAATTAATTTTCCCTGCCCAAGTATTTCCTTCACAATACTTTGGAGCAATTGTTTCTACTGTAGTAAGTCCTACTGCATAATAATTCTTATAAAGATTATCAACAAATCCTCTAATTCCATCATCTAAAGTATCAAATCTTTTAAATGAACCACTACCACATGTTGGTCTACCTTTTTGTCCACCAACATTGTTACAATATTGTACTAAGTTTGAACATTTAGCACGACATCCTGTTTCATGAAGAATAATAGCAGTTGCAATATAAGGGTCAACTCCCTTTTCAATACAATAACTAGCAATTAATTCTCCTTTTCCACCGATATAACCATTTCCTAAGTTACGATCAAGTTTAGCACCCAATTCTTCTAAAGTAAGTCCATCATAAACTTCTGTTCTTGGTGCAATAACAACAGAAACTGGTGTAGTTTCCATTTCTACTTCTTGAAATACCATATCTGAATCAGTATCATCAGAAGAATCTTTAACATACATATTGGCAGATGCAGCCATATTCTTTATATCAATTTCTTCTATACTAAATGACTTCTCAGTTTGTAAAAATACCGCAACACTTATCATTGCTAGTCCTACAATAGCTAAGAGTCCACTAACAATTTTCTCTTTCTTCAAAGTAATTCACCTCAATTGAATACCCCACTATGACAATTCTACACTTTTTAAAATACTTTGTCAAATTAACAAAAAAGATAGAATCTTCTATCTTTTAACTATATACTCTGTTGTATTCTTCAACTACTAATTTCATTTCTCTACCAATATTTGGATCTAACGAACCTTCTTCTACTGCCTCATCTAAGAAACTACTTAAACTACTCATATCAGTATAAAGTAAATTAAATTCTGTTTGCATTTCTAACTCATCATAATTAGTTTCATGATAATTTGGAACTTCATCAGTCTTAATAATATAGTAATAAATCTTACTACACATTTTTTTACTTGTACCAAAATAATCAGAATCATAAGTAACAATTTGCATAAATGGTCCCATTTCAAGTTCAACGTCAATTCCTGTTTCTTCTTTAACTTCACGAATTAAAGTTACTTCCATATCTTCATCATCTTCTTTATGACCACCAGGTAATTGATATGTACCATTATTATGAGCAAGTAATATTTCATTATGACTATTTATAAGCATAGCTTTAACTCTAATAACTGTACCTTCTAATTCCTCTTCTTTTAAATTATCTTCATTTATAAGTATTTGTTTCATTCTTAACCACCTTTTTAATATATATGTCTTTCCCAATATTCTGTAACATCACTATTAACAGAACTAAAGAAATAATCAATTTGCTCACTCATTGTTTTGGCTTTAAGCCAAACTGTATTTCCATAATTTAAACAACTAGCTTTACTATTCTTCATCATATATTCAAATGTCGAAGCTCTATCTTCATACTGATCAGTCATAGCATAACTATTAACAAAAAAAGCATCTGAAGAAAAAGTTCTCGCATAAGAATAAGAAGAATCAATAACCCCATACTTAAAGCCAACTGGATTTAATGTTCCCCATGAAGTAAATGTTGCACCAGACGCAATCATATACTTTTCAATATAATGATATATTTCATGATGAAATGTATCTATAAAGTCATAATCAGTTGCAATAGAAATAACAATATTTTTATTAGATGAATCAGTTACCCCAGTAACATTATCTGTAGAGTAACATTTAACCAAATAAAAAGTTAGAGGTAAACCTTTGCTCTTAATTTCTTGAAAAAATCCCTTTGGATATAAAGCTAAAGCTAAGTTCAAATTTAGAAGTGCTTTTTGAGAGATATTTGCATCACTAATTTCTGTTGTCTTCATTCCCCCAACACTATAACCAAGAGTTTCTTTAGCATATTTAACCTTAACACCATAATTTTTTTCGATTTCTTTTCTTAACGCTTCATTTACAGCATCAATTGTAGGACTAACAACTTCAGTATTAGTAACAGCATTCTGAATAGAACTATTATCTATATTAGTTGAAGAAACATTATTCTCAACAATACTTTCATCTTTTTCATCAGAAGCTGCAGTTGTAATAGAAATTTTTTCATTTTCAGTACTAGCAATAAGTGTTACATCATAAATAGGATGAAATACTTTATCATCACTAAATAATGTTAAAACTACACCAATTCCAATAAAAATAACAGAAAAGATTATTAATAATTTAGCCAAAAACATTTTTGCTTTTGATTGCATATTAACACTCCCTTCTACTATAACTAATTATAACAAACCACTAAATAAAAATCTATTAAAAAAAAGAAAACAGTATCAAATACTGTTAATTTAATAATAAAACCATAACTAAGAATGCTAAACCAATTCCACCTACTAATATAAATGTCGCTAACGCAGTAGTTACACCATTCTCATTCTCTATGATATCTTCTTCTACTATTTCTTGTTTCTTTTTAGTAAGTCCCATTAAATAATTAGCATAATCCAAAGAAATACCATTAATACTCATCATATCATTATCATCAGTAATTACTCGGTAAGTATATTTTCCATCTGAGTTTAAATCAATACTATCATTAAAAGCAACTACCATTGTCTCAGAATATTCTTTAACAAACTTTTCTAAAAAGTCTTTATAAAACTCATCATCACATACAAATTCTGAATCTTTAAGTACATCTTTAGTTCCATCTTGTTGTATAAAACTAACAACACTAGAACACATTTCACCTTTTACTTCAAAATTAATTAATATTGAATTTTCTTTAGTTGTAAGACGAGCAATATTTAATAGACTTTCTCGATACTCATCATATTTTATTTTATCTATCATATTACCTCTTATTGTTTAACAAGTACTTTTGCTGCATCCGCTACTTCTGCAGTAGCACCTTCACCTGTTGTTCCTTTATTCATAGCACCAATCTTTTCAAATAATGCTTGTGCTTCTACTGTTTTACCCTCTTTATATAAAGCATTAGCTTGTTCAATCATTGCTTGTAATTCATTAGAACCACCTTGTGCTTCAGCTGGAGCATTTTCTGTAGTTGTTCCGCCTGCTGTAGGTAATTCAAGTACCCCACCAGTTTGCTCTACAGCAGCACTTTGTTCTGCTGGTGCACCATCATTATTTATCATTGGTAAAACTAAAGCACCTTCTGTTTGAACATCATTTGTTGCAGGACTTGCTTCAGCACCAGTTTCTATAGTTGGTAAGAATCCTCCACCATTATCACTTGAAGCAGTTGCTTCTGCTTGTGCACTATCTCCACCTACAATTGCAGGAATTGGACTATCAGCACTTGCCTCGACTGCAGCAGCAGTTGTACTTGTTTCACTTGTAGCAACCTCTGTTGCAGGTGTTGTATCAGCAGTACCAGGTATTGTTAATGCAACTTCATCCTTAGTTTCTTCTGCAGCAACAGCATCACCTGTTGCTTCAGTTAAACCACCCTCAGGTTTTAATAAACCTTTTTGTGCATCTCTAGATGCCAATAATTTTTCATATTGAGCCTTTGTAACTAAAATAGCTCTAACAGTATCTGCTGTCATTCTTGTATATTTACCAAGACTAACTGTTTTTTCTGTATCAGTTAAACTTGTATCATTTATAATATCATTCTTCATACCTTCAATAGCTTGTAATTGTTGGTCTGCAGCAGCAACACCTTCTTCAGCAGCTTGTACTTCTTCCTTAGTTGGTACAGGTGCAACATCTTCATCCATTGGAGATAAAACAAATGGTGTCGCTTCTTCTACAGGTGCATCACTTGCCGCCTCAGTTGAAACTTCTGCAGCAACTTCGCTTCCAGTTCCTTCTGCTGAAACCGCTGCACTTTCAGTAGCAGCTACTTCTCCACCGTTACCTTCAGTTGGAGGAGCAACTTCACTACTTGTTCCTTCTACTGTAGCTCCATCTGTAACCACAGCTCCATCAGTAACTGTAGCAGCCTCGCTACCAGTAGCAACTACATCATTATCACCAGCAGGAACTACACTACCATCAGTAGCACCTTCAACTGCAACACTATTAGTTGTATCTTCTCCTGATACATCTGCTACCACTACTGCTTCACTTAGTTGAACATCAGCATTAACCATAACTGCAGTATCATTTGTAGAAACTTCTTCTGCAGGAGCAGCAACCATTACTGCTTCATTACTATTAGTAGATTCAACAACTTGTTGTACTTGAGTACCTGTTGAAAGTAACTTACTAACTAGTGGAGCCATTGCCTCACCATTTTTACAGATATCACTCATTAAAGGTTCTAAATCCTTCTTAAATAAATCTAAAAGACGGTCAAGATTTGCTCTTTGTGCAGTAATTAACTGAGTTGCAGTTGCTTTATCTTCATCACTTAATGCAGGACCTAATTTGTTAATTAAAGCTAAACGGCCCTCTTCATAATAAATAGCATCTAAAAATTCTTCCAAAGCACTCTGTGCTTTCTTTTCATAAACCATTTTCAAGACCACCTTTCTTATTATTCCATATTTGCATTTGCAATCTTTTTAAGTAAATGTTGAACACTAGTCCATTCTTCATCATTTACAATTTCTTCTAACTTATAAGTGTCATTATCAGAAATCATCTTAGAAATATAAATAACATGATCTTGTTCATCACCTTGAGTTTCTCCTTTTGTATATACAAGATATTTATTTTGTCCATCCTCAGACACTAAATAAGTAACAACCTCAACTTGTTCTGTTGAACCATTAGTATTAACTATTTCAATCATTTCTTTTTCCATAATGCCACTCCTTTATTCTCTTATATAATTATACAAAATAAAAAGGAAGTTGTAAACTCCCTAAAATTGAAACATTAACCATTCTGGCTTGAAAATTAATAATAATCCAATTGCTACCATAAGTAGTCCGCCTACTAAGTGAGAATACTTATTATATTTAGTCGAAAAGCCAGTTACTTCCATAGTTTTCATAGCTATAAAGAATATTACTAAATCATCTAATAAAAAGAAAATTATGTAAAGTAGTACATAGAAAAATGCACCAAATCCAGTAATATTATTAATAGCAAGTAATTGTGTATAAACAAGTGGAAGTCCCGCAGAACATGCAAGTTCAATTATATTTACTGAAAAAGCTAATGCTACAGCACCAATCAATGCAAGTATTAAACTTTTCTCTTGTGTAAATTTCTTTATTCTTGAAAATACACTTTTTCTTTTCTTTTCATCAACTACACTACATCCACTATCTTGATGTTTAAAATAATTAACTAAATTAATAATTCCACCAATAATAGCTACTACTGCAATTGCATTTCTTACCCAAATAGATGTCGCTATACTAACTACTATATTTAGCCAAGATAACATAATTAGCATATAAACTAATGCTGAACTTCCTAAGAATGTTAATCCTATTGTCCACATACGTTTCTTATCTTTCATTCCTAGTAACATACTAATTAAGAATAATAATACCCACATCGCACATGGATTAAATCCATCAATTAATCCTAACACAACACCTGCCGTTGTTAAAGACACATTCTTTAAATTTACTTTACCAATTAAAGGAACATCAATAGTAGCATCTTCATCAGACTTTTCTTCTTCTTTTTCAAAACTACTTTCTTCTTCAACAGGTTTAACATAAGTACCGTTCTTTATCTGTTCAACAACATCAGTATACTCATTATTTTTATAAAATCTTATTGCTCTTGTAACTCTACCTTCTAAAGCTTCACTCCAACCAACCATATAGGTATCACCTATAATAGTTACTGGGACTCCACTTCTTTCAATGCCAAGTTCACTTTTTACTTTATTCAAGAAAACTTGATTATCCTTATCTTTCCAAACTTCATACATGACAATTTCAAAATTATCATAACTACCCTTAATTTCATCTAAAAATAATTTTTCTTCAGCACAATGTGGACATCCGTCCCCATAGAATAAATATAAAGTAATTTTATCATTTTCTTTTGCATTTACTGGTAAGACAAAACTAAATAAAGCAATAAAAACTAAAAAGTATTTTAGTATCTTTTTCATCTACTCACCTACTTCTTCAATTATTTTTAAAAGTTCTTCTTCACTTTTTTCTCCAACTATTCTTTTAACCTCTTTATCATCTTTATAAAATATAAATACTGGTAAAAGATCTCCAACATTATATTTTTTTACTTCATCTTCATCCATATCATAATCTAAATTTATTGTTTCAATATTTTTACTTTTTAAAATATTCTTCCAAATCTTATTCATTACTAAACAGCCACTACACCATATAGCATTTATTTTAACAACTTTCATCTTTTCACCTACTTTATATGTAATTCTTCTAATAATTTCTTAAATACACTAATAAATCTATTTAATTCTTCTTTAGTAGTTAAATAAGATAAACTAATTCTTAAACTTTTACCTGCTCTTTCTTCATCTCTAACAACAGCATAAACTGCTTTTGAATAATTACCAGTTGAACAGGCTGTTTGTGTAGATACATAAATATCATGTCCTTCTAATGCATGTAACATAGTCTCAGACTTAATACCTTTTAAACTTATATTTAAAATATGTGGTACACAATAATCATTACTATTAATAAAAACATCTAACTTACTTAATTCTTCTTTTAAATAACTATTTAATTCTTTAACAACATCTAACTTCTTATCAAAATCTTCATAAGCAAGTCTTAATGCCTTAGCAAGAGATGCAATTAAAGGAGTTGCTGGTGTACCACTTCTAAATATAGTTGTAGATTTACCACCATGAATTAATGGTTCAATCGCAATATTTTCTTTCTTAATTAAACATCCAATACCCTTCATTCCATAAAACTTTTGTCCTGAAAAACTGGCTAAATCAACTACTGATAAATCTATTTTTTCTTTACCAATACTTTGAGTTACATCACTATGAAAATAACATTTTGGATATTCTTTTACTATTTTACTAATCTCTTCAATTGGCTGTCTAACCCCAACTTCACTATTAACAGAAGCAATAGTCACTAAAATTGTATCATCACGCATTAAGCGTTTTAAATCCTCTAAGTCAACAACACCATTTTCATCCAATTTAACAAAATCAACATCAAACCCAAGATTTTCTAAATACGCTAGTGGCGCAATAATAGAAGAATGCTCAAGTTCTGTACTAATAATATGTTTACCCCTATTTTGATATTTTAAACAAATACCTTTAATAGCCTGATTATTTGCTTCACTTGCGCCACTTGTATAAATAACTTCACTAGTTTTAACACCTAAAATAGAAGCAATTTGACTAGTAGACGCATCAATTAATTTCTTAGCATTAACTCCTAAACTATGTAATGAATTAGGATTTCCAATAAATTCTTTTGTAACCTTTACATACGTATCTAAAACATTCTCATTAACAGGAGTTGTCGCACTATAATCTAAATAAATCATCTAATCACTCTTTTCTAATATTACTATTATATCAGAAACAAAAAAAAGAAGAAATAACTACTTATCATTATCTCCACTTATTTTATATAAATCATAATTTAATTGAGCAACAGCTAACTCTATCGTCATTAACATTTCACTTTCATTTAAATTTTTATTTTCTTTTAACAACTTTAAAATTTCATTTGAAGTCTTAATAATTTCTTCTTTTTTCTCATGAACTTCAATCTTATCTAACATATATTTCACTTATCTACACCTCATTTTTATTTAAAACATCTGATATATACTGCATCTTCTTATCAATTTCCAACATATCATTAGCACTATCAATAATTTCTTTTTCTAACTCTTCATTTATTCTATCCGGATATCTATATCTAAGTTTATGATCTAAACTAGCCCAACAATCCATCGCTATTGTTCTAATCTGAATTTCAACTGGAATATACTCAGTCCTTCCTTCTAAATGAATTGGTGTAAGTACTATCATATGATAACTTCTATAACCAGAATCTTTAGGTTCTTCAATATAATCTTTCTCACTCTTAACAACAAATTCTCCAGTTGATCTAATAATATCAACAATAGTATAAACATCTTTAATAAAAGAACATACAATTCTCATACCAACTACATCATTTACATATTTAACAATATTTTCAACTGTTATTTCTTGTTCTTTTCTTCTTAACTTTTCAACAATTCTATCAATGCTTTTAATTCTAGTTTTTATATGTTCAACTGGATTATATCCTTCTTTAAAAGCATACTCTTGAAGTAATATTTCAATATCTGTTTCAATCTTTTTCTTTGCAAATTCATACTTCAACATCATTTCTTTATAATCTTTTTGTCTCTCTAATTCCACTAAATAACCTCCTCTTTCCATAAAAAAGTAGTAAACCAAAAAATAATTTACTACTCCATAAAATATATAATTTATTATTTATTAGTATTTTGATAATAATCTCTTTCAGCAATTGAAGATGCTATTAAATCTAATTCATCTAAATCTTCATCTTCATCTTCTTTTAAGACTACATCTATTTGATATAAAATTTCTTTTAAAGAACTACACTTTAAATAATTAATACCAAATCTTTTTAAAACACTAATTTCTCCATTAGTAAGCATTAAACCATTACCAGCATCAATAAAATGATTAGTTGAAAAGTCTAAACTATCTACTAATGAACCTATATCGAAATTCACTTTTCTTCTACCTCACTAAAATGATTATTTACAATGATAACCATTATTTTTTAATCGAGTCATAAATTCACCCTCAGTATAGTCATCATCTATTCTTAATGTTAGTACATCACTACTCTTAGTATTAGAATTTATTCTCATTTGTAGTCCATCGTTATCGAAAAATTCAATATTATTTAAAATAAGTGTTTCATTTTCTTCTACTTCTACTCTAACAATAATTCTATCTTCACTCTTAGTAATCGTAAACTTATCATCACCCAAATACTGATAAGACTTTTCTAAAGCAAACATAATACTATCTAATTCTGTATCGTCCACTAAATACTCATCAGGTAATATTATTGTTTTTACAAGTACCATCTTTCTAATTTCATTACTATCAAGTGTAGTTTCTAATACTTCTGAAACAACTATATCTAAATCATTTTTACTTCTCTTTTCGCAAACTACAAGAGGTTGTTCTAAAGTTGCAAATAAATAGATAATTACAACTATCATAAATATCGTAATAACTATTGGTAAACCCTTACCTTTATTTGAAAACATCTTTTACCACCTCTCGGACATATTATATCATATGTTATTGATTTCTTCAAGAGAATCAAAAAGAAGACAAATTATTGTCTTCTATTCTTCATTCCATTTCCATTCTTTAATATATGGCATATCTTCACCATGTTCAGAAATATATTCTTTATGTTTAACTAGCATTTGTTTACACCAATCAATTAAAGACTCTGAACTTTTAGCATATCTTGGCATTCTCTTTAATGCATCAATTACTAAATGGAATCTATCAATTTCATTTTGAACACGAATATCAAATGTTGTAGTAATTGTTCCTTCTTCTTTATAACCATGAACATGTAGATCAAGATTATTTCTCTTATAAGTTAATTGATGGATTAACGAACCATAACCATGGAAGTTAAATATAATTGGTTTATCTTTAGTAAAGATTTCATCATATTCATCATCAGTTAATCCATGTGGATGAGTGAAATTAGATTGTAATTTCATTAAATCCACAACGTTAACAACTCTAATCTTTATACCTTTAACATACTTACGTAATATATCAACAGCAGCAAGTGTTTCAAGTGTTGGAGTTTCTCCACAGCAAGCCATTACAATATCTGGATTTCCTTCATCATTACTTGCAAAATCCCAAATACCCACACCTTTACTACAATGTTTCTTAGCTTCAGCCTTAGTTAACCATTGAGGTCTTGGATGCTTTGAAGCAACAATTACATTTATATAATTCTTAGTTTGAATACAATGATCAAATGTAGATAATAAACAGTTGGTATCTGGTGGTAAGTACATTCTTACAACATCAGCTTTCTTAGTCACTAAGTGATTTAAGAATCCTGGGTCTTGATGTGTATAACCATTATGATCTTGTTGGAAAACATGTGACACTAACATAAAGTTAAGTGATGCAATTGGTGCTCTCCAAGGAATTTGATTACATACTTTTAACCATTTAGCATGTTGACTAGCCATAGAGTCAACAATACGAATAAACGCCTCATAACTATGAACAAATCCATGTCTACCAGTTAATAAATAACCTTCTAACATACCTTGACAAACATGTTCAGATAAATATGAATCCATTACACGTCCATCTTCAGATAAAAATTCATCATTCTTTAAAGTCTTATAATTCCAAGATCTATTTTCAGTTTCAAATACATGATTAAATCTATTTGATAATGCTTCATCTGGTCCAAAAATTCTAAAGTTTTTATTCTTTGCATTTAACTTAAATACATCTCTAATATAATGACCAAGATTCATAGTATCTTGTGAAATAACTTCACCATGTTTCTTATAATCTAAACAATAATCTTCCCATTTAGGAATAACAATATCTTTTAATAATAATCCACCATTAGCATGATTATTAGCCCCCATACATTTAGATGGTGTTGGACATAATTCTTTTAAATCCTTACGAAGTTTACCACTTAAATCAAATAATTCTTCTGGTTTATAACTTCTAAGCCATTTTTCTAATAGTCCTAAATTCTCAGGATTATCACGACTAATAGTTATAGGTACTTGATGGGCCCTAAAACTACCCTCAATCTTTTTATCATTTACTTCTTTTGGCCCAGTCCATCCTTTAGGAGTAGTAACAATTAACATTGGATAATTACCCTTACCAGATTCTTTAATCTTATTAATATCTTTAATTGCTCTTTCTAATGCCTTAGCCATTTCTTCATGCATCTTCATAGTTGTATTTCCTGATACAAAATAAGGTTTCCATCCATATCCATAGAATAAATCTTCTAATTCTTCAACACTCATTCTACCCATAACTGTTGGATTAGCAATCTTATAACCATTACGATGAAGAATTGGTAAAACAACTCCATCATTCTTTTTATTTAAGAATTTATTAATATTCCAACTTGCAGCCAAAGGGCCAGTTTCAGCTTCACCATCTCCTACAACACAAGCAGCAATTAAACTAGGATTATCAAGTACTGCTCCAGCAGCATGAGACAAACTATATCCAAGTTCTCCACCTTCATGAATAGAACCTGGTGTCTCAGGTGCAACGTGACTACTTACTCCTCCAGGGAAACTAAATTGTTTACAAAGTTTCTTTAACCCTTCTTCATCCTCTGTTATTTCTGGATAAAATCTAGTATAAACTCCCTCTAAATAATTATTCGCAATCATTGCTTGTCCACCATGTCCTGGACCAGATAAATAAATCATATTTAAATTAAATTTCTTAATAACTCTATTTAAATGCATATAAATAAAGTTTTGTCCTGGTGCTGTACCCCAATGTCCTACTACATTTGGTTTAATATCTGTAATTAATAATTCACGTTTTAATAATGGATTATCAAGTAAATATAATTGTGCAACAGATAAATAATTTAACGCTCTAAAATAAGCATCCATCTTGTTTAATTCACTTTTTGATAATACTGCCATAAACTAGCCTCCCTATATTAACTTAATTATAAATCACAAAACAAAATAAATCTAGATATAAAAAAAAGAACTTATTTATTATAAGTTCTTCCTTTATTCATTTCTTTTTTCAATTCTTTACGATAAGAAATATCATCTTTTAATTTCTTACCACCATTATAAGAAAACATTCCACCCATAAAAGCAGGAACTGCAGAGAAACCAACTTTTGCTTCTTCCCAATCTGCTGCAAACCTTGTTGCAAAAGTTAATGTTTCACCAGACTGATAAAAATCTATCAATTCTTTTCCAAAATAAACAACACCAAACATTCCAGCAAGTGCAATAATTGTTCCACCTGCTAATATACAAGAATCTTTTATAATTGCTTTTTGATTATCTTTCAATTTATCTTTTAAAACATAATTTCTCATATAAAATCACCTATATATATTATAGCATTAATATCTACGCATTGTCTTTTTATATTGAATAGCAGGTTCCATTTCTACTGCACCACGTTCTTCAAGTGAAGCAATTGAAGCATCTCTTCTATATTCATCTTGTAACATATGAAGTCTTCCTTCAGCATCATAAATAATAGCACCTGTTTTAACCATACCTTTAATTGGTTGTTCATAACTACGATAAGAAAAATAATCACAGCATTTATCATAACTTACAGGTTTTAATTGTAACCCAATTCCTACACTTCCACCTAACATATGTAATCTATTTTTACTAGATGCTTCGATTATTTGTCCCATCTTCCAGTTATTATAAACTACACCAACAACTACTGAATCAACTTTTTCTTCACCACAAGGCATTACAAAGATACCTTCTATCCAGTCATTAGCTCCTAGTCCATTAACATATTCAGAAACAGCATAAGATAAAGTTTCAGCTTGTTCAGTACTAATTCCAAATTTTTTCATAAACTCACCCCTTTTTCAATTGGCGAGGCATATTATAACATATTATGAAAAAATTTGCAAATTTTCCATCAAAAAAGAGTCATAAGACTCTAATTATATGAACGCATTATTATTTCAATATCACCAAATTGTACATTAAATGGTCCATCTGCTCTAGCACCATCTGATTTATATTCGATAATCACTTCACCTACAGAATACTCACCAACTTGAACATCATTATAGTAAGAAATACTAGATGAATTCGTAAATGTACCTTCAGCAGGATAATATCTAGGAATTGAAGTAATATAAGTTAATATAATCGATTCACAAGCTGCATCAACAAGTGACTGAGTTGTATCACCTACTGCAACACACTTTTTATTAACAGTCTCTCCTGGAATATTATTAAAGTTTACTCTTGTAAAATAAGTAACATATTTTCCAACATTATGGCCATATCCAGTAAATGACACTGATTGTCCGGGTTCAGTAAAAGATGCATTTAATCCAGTAACTGAGTTATCTGAAACTACCGCATTATTAGCTGTAGCTCCACCAGTAACAACTGGTACTATACTTAAAATAGTAGTATCTGTAGAACTACCAGAAAAAATAAATTTAAAATCATCACTATTTGGAGTAACAGTTGCACTAGATGAAATAGTTAATGTAGATGAAAATGCTGCAAATCCTAAACTCATTCCAGTAATTGCTAAAACTAAAGCAACTATTGATAATATTTTTATTTTTCTATCATTTTTCATAATTAATAACTCCTATTTAAATCTTATGATTGTGCAGTACTAAATGTTATTTTAAAGTCATCAAATTTAACAGAGAAAGGTCCATCAGCACGCGCTTCACCTTCATAACCAATTCCAAAAAGAACTATAACATATTCACCAACACCAATTAAATAATCCCCTTGCGTTGACGAAACCAACTTACCAGAAATAATTTCTCCATTAGAACTATATACAGCAGCTATTTGACCAAAAACTCCTTCACAAGCTTCTTGTACTAATTCCTTAGTTGCACCATCTCCTGGTGTACAAATCCCCATATGTTCTCCAGCAAGATACTTATCTTTTAAGTATTGTGGAATTGAAATATATGTACCATAAGCACCTTCGTTTTTTATTAAAAATGCATACCCAATATCGCCATCTGTCGGATCAGTAAATTTTGCTGACATATTACTTACAGTAAAATTAGTATTGTCTATAATAGCATTAGTAGCTTCAACTCCACTATTAGTAGGATCCAATACATAAGCATAATCTGACGACCACATCGACATATTAGGGCCAGTTGTAAACAAATCTTCTCTATTGACTTCTTCCAAGTTTTTAGCCCCATACACAACAATTTTAAAATCATCACTATTTGGAGTAACAGTTGCACTAGATGAAATAGTTAATGTAGATGAAAATGCTGCAAAACCTAAACTCATTCCAGTAATTGCTAAAACTAAAGCAACTATTGATAATATTTTTATTTTTCTATCTTTTCTCATAAATACACTCTCCATTCTCTACTCATAATAAAAGTATACCCTTTAATACTATATTTTGCAAACATCATAGTCAAACAAAAAAAAGACACTTTACACGTGTCTTTTTAATTTCTATTTAGAAATAACATCACAAATTAATGTAGAAATTTCTGTTGGATTATCAATTGGAAGTCCTGCTATCATTCTAGCCTCACTATATAAAATCTTTGCATACTTATCAAATGATTCTCTATCTTCTTTATATAGTTCTTTTAACTTCTTACTTATTGGATGCTTACTATTAATTTCTAAAACAAGTTTAGCTTTAATACCCATATCATTAGGCATTGCATCAAATACTTTTTGCATCTCAATTGAAACGTCCCCTTGACTAGTTAAACATACAGGATGAGATTTTAATTTATTAGTAAACTTAACTTCTTCAACTTCAGATAAAACAGAAACCATATCTTTTAATAAATCTTCATTATCTTTATTAACTTTTTCTACTTCTTTCTTTTCTTCTTCAGTATCTAAGTCTAAATCTCCACTTTCAACATTTTGGAAACTCTTTTCATCATATTTTTGAATAGCAGTAATTGCAAATTCATCAACATAATCAGTTAAATATAAAATATCAAATTCTTTATCTCTAACTTTTTCTACTTGAGGAAGACTATTAACTTTTTCAATTGAAGAACCAGATGCATAATAAATTTTATCTTGTCCTTCTTTCATATTATCTACATATTCTTTTAAAGTAATAAGTTTTTCTTTCTTAGCTGAATAAAACATAACTAAATCTTTTAACTTATCTTTATCAGCCCCATAGTTATTATAAACACCATACTTTAATTGAACACCAAATGTCTTAAAGAAACTTTCATAGTTTTCTCTATCATTCTTAAGCATATCTTCTAATTCTTTACGAATCTTACCTTCAATATTTTTAGCAATCAACTTAAGACTATGAGATTCTTGTAGTAACTCTCTTGAAATATTCAATGAAATATCTTCAGTATCAACTACACCTTTAACAAAACTAAAGTAATCTGGAAGTAATTCTTCACATTTTTCCATAATTAATACTCCATTAGAATATAAACTTAAACCTTTCTTATATTCTTGAGAATAATAATCATATGGAGCATGACTAGGAATAAATAATAATGCTTTATAAGAACACATTCCTTCAACTGAAGATGTAATTACTTTTAATGGATTATCATAATCACTAAACTTATCCATATAGAAGTTATTGTAATCTTCATCAGTTACATCTTCTTTTTTCTTCTTCCATAAAGGAACCATACTATTTAAAGTTTCTTCATGTTTATGATCTTCATATTCTTTCTTTTCTTCATCAACTAATTCATGATGAGTAACTTCCATTTTAATTGGGAAATTAATATAATCAGAATATTTTTTAACTAATTTCTTTAATTCATATTCTTCTAAATACTTACTATAATTTTCTTCTTCAGTATCTTCTTTAATTTGTAAAACAATTTCAGTACCATTCTTTTTCTTCTTACCTTCAGTAATAGTGTAACCATCTACACCTTCACTTTCCCAAACATAAGCTTTATCACTATCAATACTCTTACTTGTAACAGTAATCTTATCAGCAACCATAAATGCAGAATAGAACCCTACACCAAATTGTCCAATAATATTAACTTTATCTTCTTGAGTCATATTCTCTTTAAAAGATAAAGAACCACTTTTCGCAATAGTACCTAAATTACTTTCAAGTTCTTCTTTAGTCATACCACAACCATTATCAGTAATAGTTATAGTTCTATCTTTTTCATCAAACTCTAACTTAATTTCTAAATCTTCTTTATCAACTTTAACTTCTTTATCAGTTAAACTACGATAATAAAGTTTATCTAAAGCATCACTCGCATTAGAAATCAACTCTCTTAAAAATATATCTTTATTTGTATAAATAGAATTAATCATTAAATCTAAAAGTCTTTTTGACTCTGACTTAAATTCATACTTTTCCATCATTTCATCTCCTTAAAAATTCTATACAATTAATTTATAACACTTCTTTTAGCAGTTGTCAACGAAGAGTGCTAAAAACACATAATTTTCCCACTTTTCACTTACATTAACTTTTAAATTTTTGATATAATATAACCACAACGAGTAGCTGTAATGGTGTAAGTCCAGTTGACAGCTACTCTTTTTTTTAGGAGGGTATATGTATAAAGAAAATGACTATTTAGTATATGGCAAAGATATTTGCCAAGTAGAAAAAATTGAAGAAAAGAAATTCAATAACGAAGATTATTATCTTCTACGTCCAGTAAAAAATAAATCACTAAAGATATCAGCACCTATTTCTGATAAAGCTAATAAAATTAGAGATTTAATTACTAAAGAAGAAATAGAAGTTTTAATTAGTAAGATACCATCAATTAAAACAATCACTACTGATGATAAATTTATCGAATCAGAATATAAAAAACTTCTTGCCAACGGCACTCACGAAGATTTAATAAAAATAATTAAAACAACTTATCTAAGAAATAAATCTCGTCTAGAAAATAATAAAAAAATTGCTGAAAAAGATAAAACTTATTTTGAATTAGCAGAAGAATATTTATATAATGAATTTGCTATTGTTTTAGGAAAATCCTATGAAGAAACAAAAGAATATATTATTAATGAAGTTTTAAAACTAGAAAAAAAATAGACTAATCAGTCTATTTTTTTATTCCATTACCAGTAGAACTTTCTTCTACTTTTCTACCAACCTAAGGCATTACGCCTCTAATATCTTCAATATCTGCATTAGATTTAATTAATTCCTCAGCATCACTAATTAATCTAGATCCTAAATCATTCATTGACATACCTCATTAATCAACTATATCGTATGGCCAACTATTAATTCCACCCATATCATATACATCAGTATAACCAAGTTCTTCTAATCTAGCTTGTGCAGTCTTACTTCTATTACCGCTTCTACAATAAACAATTATTTTTGAATCAAGCGCAATATTCTCAACATTCTTAATATCATCAATTCTACTTAAAGGAACATTATAAGAATTAATCAAATGTCCTTCTTCATATTCATCAACTTCTCTAACATCAATAATAAATGCATTTTCTATATTTTCAAAATTTTCTATAATTTCATTTACCTCAGCAGCACTAATTGTTTTACTTTCTTCTACTTTAGTACTACATCCCGTAATAAAAACCATAACCATCACCATTAAAACTAATATTTTTTTCATATTATCACCAATATAATTTTAACAAAACAAAAAGACTATTACTAGTCTTTTTAATATTTTTCATAATGAACTTTCTCTTCATAATAATTATCATTAGGTTGTTTAACTTCTCCTGGATAACCAAGTGTCATTAAAGAGAACACTCTTACTTCTTGTGGTATACCAAGTACACCTCTTACATAATTTTCATAATCTTGATTTGGAGTAATTCCAACCCAACAACTACCAATTCCAAGTCTAGTTGCTTCAAGTAACATATTCTCAGAAACTGCTCCTAAATCTTGTTGCCAATAATCACTTAATTCTTTAGCAAGTAACACAATTGTTACATTACTATCTTTTGCAAAATAAGCATTCTTTTTCATCTCAGATAATTTACTTAAAGTTTCTTTATTTCTAACAACAACAAACTCATAAGGTTTTAAATTTCTTGCCGTTGGCGCATTCATTCCTGCTTTTAATATTTTCTTAATATCTTCATCACTAATTTCTTTATCAAGATATTTTCTAATACTTCGTCTTACATATATTTCTTGCATGTTTATTTCCTCCTATCTTCTTCATTTTATCATTTTTCTTTACTTTCTTCAACAATTCTATACCACACTGCTGGACCAACCACACCATTTTCTTCTAAATTATATTTTCTTTGAATTGCTCTAACCGATTGTTCCGTTAAATTATCAAATATACCATTAACTACTACCCCAGGAATACTACCAGTATTCTTACAAATAATATATAAAAACTTCTGTAAATTTATTATGTCATCTCCACTCATTCCATTTGATAAAAATCTACCAGGATAAAATTCATTAAGAACAACATAATATTCACTAGGAATATCTCTAATAGTCTGTCTATAAACTTCTTTTATTACTTTCCAAGTTTCACTATCAACAATACCATCACTATCTAAACCATATTTATTTTGAATTGCTACAACTACTTGTTTAGTATCATCATTAAATATATCCTCACTTAAATCAAGAAAAGGAATAGATGAATCAAAATAAGAAATAACATTAATTAAATAGTTTAATGTTTTTATATATTGTCCACTATCACCTACTTGTAAATTCTTATTAAATAAAAGTGTTGCTTCATCAATTGATATACCTTCAGAATACAAATCACTAATCTTTTTAACTGCATTATATAAATATTTAATTCTATACCATGTACTTTTATCAACTACTCCAGTAATTGGTAAATTAAATATTTCTTGAAATTTCTTAACTGCATTTTCAGTTTCAATAGTAAAGTATGGACTATCATTCAATATAACTGGTATTGCAGGATAATTTTGTCCAATCCTATTAAGTTGCATATTTAACATTCTCACAAAATCTCCTGCAGTACCAATCTCTACCGGAAACCCAGGATAACTCCTTACATTTTCCTCACTAGGTGCATTAAAAACAATATTAACATTTCCATAATAATTTCTAAGAATATCAAGGGGTCCTTTTCCTTGGTTAGCTAAGCTAACACTTCCCCACTGACTTAAACCATCACAAGTAGTAACTCTTCCATCACAATACATTGCAAAAAAAGGCTGAACTTGTTCATCTTTAACTAAATAGTCATTAAAAAATTCATCAACCACTTGAGAAATCGTTTCAAAAAATTGTCTATTTTCAACAAAACTTTGATCATACATTGGACTACTAGTAATATCAAAATTATATCCTTTTGAAGGATACCATTCATTATATACTCTATTTAATGCAAAAGATATTTGTGCAAGTACATTAGCTTTTATAGCATCAAGTGGCCAATTTGGATAAATTTCTCCAGAGGCCACATTTTTTATATATTCTATAAAAGGTACAGTAATATTTCTTGCTTTCTCATCAGGATCACCTAAATGAACAATTATCTCTTCAGGTATTATTGGTATTCTAATTGCCATTAGTACCATCTCCTTCTAACTCAACATTTGGCATCATTTTTACATATTGAATAACGTTAACTCCACCAAGCATCCCAATAGTATATGTTTTTAAACTTTCATAACCAGCATTAAACGCTGTCATATTATAAACTGTATAAATTGGCGTTTCTTCATTAGATGTTACCATCATTGGTGCTGGCAACTTTATATCTGAAATAATTCCACTAATATCAGTAACACCTTGAAAAAATACAACTCTATACTCTTCAATATCCTTATAAACAACAATATTTGTATTTTGTATAGGAATAGCTCCATACGCTGTAAAAACTTGTACTTTTAAATTACCAGTATCATCATTTTCCTTTATAAAGTCTTCATACAAATCAGTATTCTTAAACTCTTCATAACTAATAATATTCAAGTTAATTCACCTCCCTAATTCTTAAAACTTGTCCAATTGTTAAATTATTATTAGTTAAATTATTAAGTTTTATTAAATTATCAACACTTGTACCATATTTTCTTGCAATATTATAAAGATTATCTCCTCGTTTTACTACATAAGTAATATAAGTAGGTTCCTTATACCCTTCTCCATAACAACTAGCTCCTAAAACTATTCCAGAACTGTCTCCTCCACCACTATTTACTTTCAAAACTTGCCCTATTCTTAAACTACTACCTTCTAAATTATTAATCGCCATTAATTGACTAACTGTCATACCATATCTTTTTGCAATCTTATACAATGTATCACCACTTTGTACAATATAAGTACCATACTGATTATCAATATCATCATTACTATTAACAGGTATTTTTAATTGTTGACCAATCATAAGTAAATTACTATTTAAATTATTAAAATTAACTATTTCATCAACAGTAGTATTATATTTCTTCGCAATACTATATAAATTATCTCCAACCTTAACAGTATAAATCACATAATTATCATTTGAAGTATCACCATTAATTGGTATTCTAAGCTGTTGCCCTATAGATAAATTTGTATTATTTAAATTATTAAGACTAATTAATGCATTAACTGAAACACCATATCTAGATGCAATACTATATAAAGTATCTCCTTTCTTTACAACATATAAAGATGTTGTTTCTACTGTTGGTATTCTAAGAACCTGTCCAATTCTAAGTGTATTATTAGTTAAATCATTTTCTAATCTTAGTTCTTCAACTGTAATACCAAATTGTTTAGAAATACCATACAAAGTATCTCCCATTTGAACTACATATGTCTGCATATTTCACCTCATAAAAGTATATGCACAAAATAAAAAAGTTACTCATTTTGAGTAACTTTTATTATTTATTTTTCTTTAGTATATGTAGTTGAATCATATGTAATTACTTGCTCATCAGTATCAAAATATAAATTAATTGATCTATCAGAAGTATAATATTTATTTGACCAATTAGATTTATATCTATAAGTTAAATCAACATCAATTCTAATTGAGTCACCATATTTATCATTAGCTTCCCAACTACATTTAGTAACTTCATATCCAATTACATTTTTTAATTCACAAGTTTGATCATCTTTTAATACAATCTTTTCAGTTGCATTAACATAAGTTCCATCAATTTTCTTATACGGATTATTTAAATATGTAGCTACATAAATAATTAGTACTAATCCTAAAATTGCAGCTAAAGTAATTAAAACAATTAACATTCTTTTCTTTAACCATTCTGGGAAAATATTTTTACTTTCAAATTCATTTTCAACTTTACTATCACGTTTCATTAATAACTCAGTCATCTTGTCTTTAAATTCTTGAGCATTCCATGTTGGGAATACAATTGGTAATTGATGATAACGGTGAATGAATAAAGTTCTAAAAATCCATAATACTTTAACAGTATCAACTTTAGTAACTTTTTCAATTGGAATACTTAATTCTCCTCTATAAAAAGGTGCATAAATTTCTCCATAAATTTCATTTTCAGTTAAACATAACATTGTTTTTGCAATACAACGATATAACCAATTAAGAATAAAATAACAAATAGCAAATACAACTAAGATTCCTAAGAATCCACCTAACCATGAACCAAGTTCATAGAAAAAACTATTACTATAATCAAACCAATATAACTTATTTGAAACCCAACCCCAAATAGTTCCAACAAAAGCTAAAACTAAACCTATAAAATATAATTTGTCTAAAATAGAAACAAATAAAACTCGTGATGTAACAAGTGGTTTTACCTTTTTCTTGTTATCATTGTTTTTCTCTCCTACTTTTTCAGCAATATTTCCAAAAACTTCTGTAACTTTTTCTTTAACATCGCTAACTTTTTCTTTTAAATTTTCTTGTTTTTCTTCTTTTTCCATACTCTCTCACTACTCTCTAAAAAGTAAATCCTCCTTAGCACAAATATACAACTCGAAAAAATAAAAGTCAACAAAATGGACCTTAAAAATACCACTTTTTAATCTTAATTCATATCATATAAATGAAAGGAGGTATAAAGTGAATAATAATTGTAATGAACGGGAAAAAACAAGGTTTCCAAGAAGAGCATATTTCTGTATGGGACCAACAGGACCAACTGGTCCTACAGGTGCATCAGGTGGTCCTACAGGGCCTACTGGGCCAACTGGTCCCATAGGTGCTCAAGGTATTCCCGGACCTACTGGACCACAAGGTATTCAAGGAGTTCAAGGTATTGCTGGACCAATTGGATTAACTGGGCCTACTGGACCTACTGGTGAAGCTGGGCCTACTGGACCTACTGGTGAAACTGGGCCTACTGGACCTACTGGATTAACTGGACCCACAGGGCCTACTGGACCTACTGGATTAACTGGACCTACTGGTGAAACCGGGCCTACTGGGCCTACTGGTGAAACCGGGCCTACTGGACCTACTGGTGAAACTGGGCCTACTGGACCTACTGGTGAAACTGGGCCTACTGGACCTACCGGATTAACTGGTCCCACAGGGCCTACTGGACCTACCGGACCATCAGGAGAAACTGAAACTCCAACATTAACAATTGGTACTGTAACTACTGGTGAACCAGGTACAGAAGCAGATGCTAGTATTACTGGAACTTCTCCAAACTTCATCTTAAATCTTACAATACCACAAGGTCCTACCGGACCTACTGGGCCTACTGGTGTTTAACACTCACATTATTATTTAAAATTCACTTAAATTATGCTATTATAAAATAAAAAGAAGAAAGGAACTTATTATGAACAAAGATAAATTTGAAATGATTTTAGATAATGACGAAGAAATTAAATGGTGCAAAGGAGTAGATTCAAAAGCCTATCTTAGAAAAAGTCTATATAAAACTTTTTTATTAGGATTATTCCCACCATTTGCCATTTTAATGCTTGGAATTCCATATACATTAGTATTATTAATATTATCATTATTAAATATAATTCCTATGCCTATTGGAATCATCCATTTTATCTTCTCAATTATCGCAATAGCTGCCTATACTAAATATTTAGAAAAGGAAGCAAATAATACTTACTTCTGCATAACTGATAAAAGAATAATCAAAAGAAGTGGTGCTTTCAACAACAAATTTATTCATTACTCATTAAAAAATGTTGGAACAATCGAAGTAATTGGCGAACTATTTGATACAAAAGAACCAACACCAAGTGCTAACTTGATGATTAAAGTTAAAAACTTTCATCAAACTAGTGATGGTGAAGGTGCTCAAAGCACATTACTAATTACATCACTAAGCGATGCATATGAAGCATATAAAGTTTTAAGTGAATTAACTGAAGGAAATAATGAAGTAATCAGAGTAAAAAATGAAAAATAAAAAAAGAGTACGATGTACTCTTTTATTTTTTTTCTTTCTTTTTCCTTTTTCTGCTTTTTCTCTTTTCTTTAAGTAATGCAATCTTTTCTCCATTTAAAATCATGATACCTAAACCACATAATAATTGAATAATTAAAACTATTGGATAAAAAATCCAAAAGAATGTCCATGTACATTCTAATGTACTCATATTACTATCTTCAATTGCTTTTGCTAAACCGATAAGAAAGTCTGGATCTTTAAATATAAATGATAAAATTACCCATAATAATAAACCACTAAATACCGAAATAACTGCTAAACCACGCCATACATTTGCATTGATTTTTTTCTTCACTCTACTCAACTCCTATTACTCTACTTTAGTTCATTATAACATATCAAATATATTTTTTGCATATATTTAGTAAAAAGGATGTGTCAATATGAAAATATGTGTATATGCTATTTGTAAAAATGAAGAAAAGCATGTTAATAGATGGGTAGAATCAATGAAAGAAGCCGATGAAATTTACGTACTCGATACAGGTTCAACCGATCAAACAAAAGAAAAACTAGAAAACTTAGGTGTTAAAGTAACAAGGAAATTAATTTCCCCATGGAGGTTTGATAATGCCAGAAATGAATCACTAAAACTAGTACCACTTGATACAGACATTTGTGTTTGTACTGACCTAGATGAAGTCTTTGAACCAGGTTGGAGAAAATCATTAGAAGAACAATGGACGCCTAATACTACTAAAGCTAGATATAACTACAATTGGTCTCTAGACCAAAATAATAACCCAAAAGTAAATTTCTATATTGAAAAAATACATACACCTCATAACTATAAATGGACACATCCTGTCCATGAAGTATTAGAATTTACTGGAGAAATTGAAAAAACAATTACATTAAACAACATAACTTTAAATCATTATCCTGATTCTACAAAATCCCGTTCATCTTACCTACCATTACTTGAATTATCTATTCAAGAAAATCCAGAAGATGACAGAAACATGCACTACTTAGGACGAGAATACATGTATTATGGAAAATGGACTGAAGCAATTACTACTCTAAAAAAACATCTCGATTTAAAAACTGCTACTTGGAAAGATGAACGTTCTGCATCATTACGTTTTATTAGTCGCTGTTACAAAAATTTAGATAATTATGCTGAAGCAAGACTATACCTTGATAAAGCACATAAAGAAGCTCCTCATTTAAGAGATCCATTAGTAGAACGTGCCATTCTAGAATTTGAACAAAAAAATTATATTGAAACAGAAAAATATTGCTTAAAAGCTCTTCAGATTAAATCGCATGAAAAAACATATATTAATGAACCCTTTAGTTGGGATCATACTATATATGACTTACTAGCAGTATCATGTTATTACCAAAACAAACTAGATTATGCTATTTACTTTAATAATCTAGCAATTGACTTAGCCCCAACTAATAAACGACTTCTTAATAATCATGAAATATACAAAAAACAGGAGCAAATTAATTCCCTGCTCCTGTAAATAAATCAATATTTCCTTCTTTATAAGCTAAATAAATTTTATTCCAAATAACACTCTCAATAAATCTAGATTTCTTTGGATGCATTAAATACCTAATAGTTAATTCTACATGGTCATCGACCAATTTTGTATAAATAATTGGATCAAACTTATTAAAATAAATTCTATCAGTATTATTAATACTATTAATTTGTGCTTTCATCTTCTTAGGTATTGCCTTAACAACTTCTAATTCATTAACTATTTTATATAATGTTTGTTTATTACTACTTAAATCACAATCTAATTTTACTTTAACTGTAATCTCATCCCAAATATATTTAAATCCTTTAGTAATATTCTTTACTGGTTTTGAAAAAACCATTGAGTTAGGAAAATTAATAATAACTCCTGTTGATTGTCCTCTTTCTTCTTTACTTGAAACTTCTAATACTTCAAAGTCTAAAGAAGAAATACTCATTACATCTCCTTTAATCCCATCAATTTCAATTCTATCTTCAACTTTAAATGGTTTCTTAATTTGAATATATAATCCACAGAAAAAGTTTAAAATTAATTCTCTTAATGCAATTGTCATTGCAGCAGAAACTACGCTAATTAAAGTCATTAAATTCTTAATATAATCATCCCAAATAAATAATAAAACTAAAACTTGTAATATATTAACAACAATCTTAAATGCTTGATTAACAACAAACTCTTTTCTACCACTTAAATGTTTTCTAAAAACTATAGTACCTATTTTCTTAATTATAAAGAAAAATAAAACTACAATTGTTGTTGATAAAACTAAATATAAATATAATTCTTCTATAGTAGTAATCTTACTTAAATATTGACATAATTCATGAAAAAATTTCATACTATCCCCTCCTGGACTACTAATTATACAATAAAACACCTATAATTAAAATTGTTAAACCATACTAATTTCTTTATTTGACAATATCTTTACACAAAAAAAGTATCTTAACGATACTTTTTAATCATTTTCCATCAATTCCATCAATTCTAAGAATATCTTTTCTTTTTCGTCTTGTTTTTTACTTTTCTTAATATCATTTATTAAATTATTAATTTGATTCTTCTTCCAAATAGGAAAATCATTATATTCAATTCTATCTAATATTTCAATTAATCTTTCTTCCATAGATACTTCATCATCTTCAATAATCTTTGAAAGCATACCAGTTCTTTCTAAATCTTCTTTATCCATATTATTTACCTCTCTTTTCCCAAACATTTCTAATTACTTTAAGAGATAAAGTAGAAAGTAAAAATCCCATAACTGGTACTAAAGATGATAAAAATATATTATCAATTTTATCAATTCCATAATTATAAGCAACTACTACTAAATAAGTAAGAACTGCTATACATATTTTTCTAGTCCAAGATGTTTCCCAAGCTTTATCTGTTTCAACTCTTTTATTTCTTTCTTTAATTAATTCTATTTCTTTTTCTAAATCTTTCATAATAACTCCTATCTTAGTTCAAACTCTAAACTACCTTTACCATTCTTACTTATAACATGGCATATTGCTCCATTAATCATTGTCATTTTAGGAACAACATGACCAATATCCATATTAAATACAACAGGTATATTCATTCCATCAAATGCTTTTCTTAAAGCATCTTGATAACTCATTTCAAATTCTTCACTTGGATACATTACTCTTCCTACTAAAATAGCCTTAGTATTTTCAAACCATCCTGCTTCCTTAAATTGAATTAAAGTTCTATAAAAACTAGCACTATCCATTGCAAAATTATCAAAGTACCAAATTATTCCATCATCACTATACCTTTTCAAGAACTCTTTTGTACCATCATACTTAGTTCCAATGATATCTTTAAGTACATCTATGCATCCACCAATAATACGTCCACTTACATCAACATCTCCAAATAAGTTTTCATATACAACTTCAGTATCTAACTTATAACCATCCATTGTTCTAGACTTCTTATCAGACTCATATAATGGATAACTATCTTGTTTAACAAGATTACCTTTTAAATATTCTAAACTAATTAAATTTGATTTATCCAAATTAATTGCATCATAACTTCCACCATTATGTCCATAAATAGTCGCAATATCTAACTTAGTAGTAACATAATAAAGTAATGAAGTTGGATCAGATGCTCCCATAATCCATTTAGGATTATTTTTTATATTTTCACTATTTACATATGGTAACATTTCTAAAGCAAAATCTCCTCCAGCAGCACACATTACCATATCAACATCATTATTCATAATTAAACTATCTAATTCTTTAGCACGAACTTCTCCAGTATTAGAAACAAAATGATTTACTCTAACGCTTTCAGTTTCAATAACATTAAATCCATTCTCTTTAATTTTTAAAATAGATAATTCATATTCATCTAACTTTTTTCCTACACCAGCTGATAATGCAGTAATACCAATAGTTGAGCCATTAACTAGCGACTTGGGATACTTCATCTTCTTTCTTCCCCTTTCCAACTATCTTCTTAATTATTGCATACACAATTAATAAAATTATACCTACTCCAGTACAAATACCAGATGCAAGCATTGCTTTACCAAAAGATAAACCGTCTATATTTAATAAATTAACAATTGCTGCTGAGAAAATATTTCCAAATAAACAAATAATAAAAGTAAATATTCCAACACCAAGCATAGTATTACCAAGTGTTCTAATCCATTTATATAAAGACCATTGTAATAAAGCAATTAATATTAATAATACTCCATCAATAATAAGACAAGTTAATCTAAAACTTTCAGAAATAAATTTTTCAACAACAGTTATTGCATTCTTAATAGGTGTAGGTACATTATTACTAAAAGTAGTAATCACTTCTTTATATTGATCATTAAATTGTGTTACTTCTTCTGATTCTGCAAATGTTTCAATCTTTTCCATAGGAAGTGGTTGTCCTATCAATTCTTCAATTTCACTTTGATTATCAGTTACAAACGTCATAACTTTTTCACCAATATCAAAATCACTTGCTTCACCTGTAGAAATATCTTCAATAACTACATCAACAAATTCTTCAACTAATTCTTTAGTTACATCACTTTCTAAAATAGTAATTAGTTGTTCCTCAGTAATTCCTAACTCTGCCAAAAGTTCATTATACATACCATTTACATCTATACTTTCAATTTGTTCTGTAGTAATTGAAACATTAGAATTCTCTGTAATTGGAATTTGCTTATGTTGAATACTTTCTCCTACACTAGGAAGACCACTCATTAACAAACTTGATATTCCATTTTCTAATACATAACTAGTAGTTAGTGATCCCATAAATAAAATCATAACTACTACAAATACTATTTTTGCTAAAACTAGCGCTATCATTCTTAAAACTTTCATAAAATCACTCCTATCATCATTATAGCATAACTTTTTTCAAAATAAAAAAGAGGTTTCCCTCTACCATTCAATAATTTTTAGTTTTTCCCACTTATTTTTCCATCTATTAGCTCTTTCCACATAATGTTTCTTCTCAAAATCTCTCTTTACTGGTCTAATAGTCATAGAAAAAATATCATTTAAGCCATATGGACTATGTATTTTAAACTTACCATTTTCCAGTCTAACCCCTACACAAGTAACTGTTGCTCCCCAACTAGCAACAGCATCTTCTACACTTGTATATTTCTTTTTATCTGTACCATATTTTTCATTATACCAAATATGTACTCTAGCTTGATTCTTAATGTCTACTAATGCATCAATATCTTTTAATCTATTACTTAACTCTTTAATAATAATATCTTCAGCTTCATAACTTTCATCTTCATCATAATAAACAATATCGAAATCTTTTATTCCATAATTTAAATCATTACCATGATAATAATTAAATACTGTTTGATTAACTCCACCAGCACCAACATAATAATTTTTAAAAACAGGATTATCTTTAGCATACTCTTCAAGTATTTCTAAAATTCTAATAAGTTTATCATTCTGTCTAAGAATCTTTTCTAATATATCTAGTTGAATATCAATAGATTTATTATATCCATCTAACATCAAATCACCTATCTTGTGTATCTTCTATATATTTCAGTTAAATATTCTTTCTTTAATACTGCATCAAGTCCCTTTTTAGCAACATCAGTATAAATTTTTGTTAATAATTTATCCATCTTCGGATGAATTCTTGCTTTTTCTCTTGTTCTTAACCAATACCCCATTTGATATTCATTATTCCACTCTTTACCTTGATAAATCATTCCTGCTGCTAAACTATCACATACCATTTCAACAAAATATTGATATGGCATTATTGGAGATTCTATTTCAGCATTATAATCATACCAATATTCATAATGATGTTTATTTCTTCCTATATGATGAAGCCATGCTCTAGAATATCCATTTTCAATCTTACAATTTCTAATTGGGCTATAACTTCCTTCATAATATTTAACACCTTCCCAAAATTCTTCAGGACTATATTTTGATAAATCATGAAGTAACCCTCTCCAAGGTTCTCCCGCTTTACAACATAAACAAAAAACTTTAAATCTATGTCTATTTACTAAATGTAAATGTTTAAAAAACTTAGCTACTGTAATTTTGTATTCTACTTTTTTCATACTACTTCACCTAAAACTAATTATATCATTTCCAATAAAAAAAGTGAAATTACACTTATTTCACTTTACATCTATAAAACATCTAAAATTTTTTTCTTCTAAAGTCCATCTTCATAAACTATATAACTTTGTGGATTTTCAACCTCAACATAATGAATTGTTCCAAGTTCAACACTTAAATCGTAAACTAACAAAAGCATATCTAAATCATAATTAATAACTTCCTCAAAAGTCTTATTCTTCTTTTTATATAAATCAGACTTCATAAACACATCAAATTTTTCTAAGTAATCTTTTAATCTAATATTATCTTCACTATCATTATCATCGATTTTTTCTCTAACCGACACAATATTCTTAATACAATTACTTTCATTAATATATTTATTAATTTCATTCAATTCACTAAATTTAACATTACTTCTACTAATATAACTTGTTTTACTTTGTAATTTTTCAAATTCTTTACCAGACATATTAATATTTAATTCATCATAATAACAACTATAAACATATTTAGTTAATAATTGTACATTTTCTTCATACTTCTTATCTTCAATATCAAAGTTTTTAAGTTTATCACCAAATCCCATTACTACCTTTTGTCCTGCCGGATACAAAACATTTTCTCCTTCAGTTATATCATACAAATTATCAACAATTTCACCAGTCAAATTTAAATATATGCTAAGATCTCCCGGCGACTCATTAATAAATCGAGTTTTATCATAACTCCTCTTACCAATAATAATACCAACTATCAATAGTATATCAACAATAATAAAAACAATAAGAAATGCTAAAATCCTATTTTCTTTCTGAATTTTATTTTTTTCTTTTATAGTTTTAATCAAATTTTCTTCAGACTTTTCTATATAATTTTTTTCCAATCTTTCACCAGCTAATAATTCATTCAACGAAACATTAAAAATATTACTCAAACTTTGTAATAACGAAATATCAGGCACACCTCTACCATTTTCCCATTTACTAACAGCCCTATCAGTAACATTTAACTTATCCGCAAGTTCTTGCTGAGTCATCTTATTTTCTTTACGAAGTTTTGCAATAAACTTTCCAATTTCGATTTGATTCATATTATTACTTCCTTTCATAACAAATTATATTACAAATTATTTAATTTGTATCCAAACGATGCGTAGAGTTAAATAAAAGAACATTAAAAAATGTTCTTACAACAACGTACTAATCAATTCATTTAACTCGAAAATCTTATAAATATTATGATATCCATCAAAATGATTATACCCCTCTAGATATATTCCAATACATCCTGTATCTTCAATAAATCTCATAAACTTTTCATTATTATTATCATCTTCATCAGAATATAAACAATACTTTTTACAATCCATACTTTTAATATATTCAAACACATCTTTACTTACATAAGATTGTTTCTTAACCTCAACAATATAATCAGTTCTACTACTTGGATATTCATATACTCCTCCAGGAGCAACTGCAATATAACTATTAGGTACATAATCAAATTCTTTACAAAATCTCACAAAATATGCGTTTCCAATTGAATGACCAATCACAATAGAATCAGAGTTTAAAATACCATTATTTAAATATTCTACTAAAATATCCCTAAACTTTTCATAACGAGACTCTGCTCTAATAGGAAACTCTGGCATATAAACATCTATACTATTAAAAGATTCTTTAATATCTGCTCCCCATATTTTTAAAGTATCACCATTAAGTGAATGTAAAATAAAAATATTTTTCATAAATAAATCACCTACTATAATTCACATCAATTATATCATAAAACAAAAAAAGAACATCATACGATGTTCTTATTTTACCTATATGGGGCGGCATAAGGGAATCGAACCCTTGCATACTAGTGCCACAAACTAGCGTGTTAACCACTTCACCAATGCCGCCATAACTGAGTTGACTTCTTTATTTTATTACATAACTTCACAAAAAGCAAGTATTTTTTATAAAATTAACCCTTTTCTATATTTTGAATAAATTACTAAGAAGGGAGAAATTATGAATAATTACAATTATTTAAATGAAGATTGGTATAAATCATTACCAACAAATCAATATTCAATTAGAAATATGAATACTATGAATAATGGAACTCAACTAGTTAACCCTACTGAAGGTTACAACAGAGGAAACTTATTCGCAAATTTATATGACCAATATAAAAATTATCGACCAGAAACACTACGTGCTTCTAATGAGCAAGAAAGATTATTTCTAGAACTTTCTAGAAATCATTTCGCAGCTCATGAACTAAATTTATATTTAGACTTAAATCCAGATGATGTTTCTATGATTAGATTATTTAATGACTATCGTGAAAAATGCGATCAATTAACCAAAGAATATGAAAGAAAATACGGACCACTAACAGTTAAGAGTGATGTCTTAAATCAAGCCCCATTTATGTGGGAAAAAAGTCCATGGCCATGGGAGGATAGATTTAATGTTTAATTATAATAAAAGATTACAGTATCCTGTAAATATTAAAAAGAAAGATCTTAGAATGGCTAAATATTTAGTTACACAATATGGTGGTTCAAATGGAGAACTTGCTGCAGCACTTCGCTATTTGAACCAACGTTATACAATGCCAGACTCTAAAGGAAAAGCTCTACTAACAGATATTGGAACAGAAGAACTTGCTCACGTTGAAATGATTTCTACTATGATTTATCAATTAATGAAAGATGCCACTATGGATGAATTACGTGAAGCTGGACTAGATACTCACTATGCTGAACATAGTAAAGCTTTATATCCAACAGATGCTAATGGCGTACCTTTTACAGTAGCCTACTTTGCAACAACTGGAGACCCATTAGCAGATATTTCCGAAAACATGGCCGCTGAACAAAAAGCCAGAGCAGTCTATGAAAATCTAATCGACCTAACTACCGATCCAGATGTTATTGGTCCACTATTATGGTTAAGACAAAGAGAAATAGTTCACTTCACAAGATTTAAAGAACTATTCGAACATTATGAAAAAATGATTAAAAATGGTCAAATGAAAAAAGTAAATATGATGGACCAAATAAATCAAAATACCAATACAAATAACATTATCTTTAATAATATGAATGAATTCATGAGAGATTAAAGAAGTAATACTTCTTTTTTCTTTTTAAATTAAATATGCTATACTTAGAATATAAGGAGTAACAAAATATGATAGATTTACATACACATACAAAACATTCTGATGGTTCATCGTCAACTGAAGAACTATTAAAAGAAGCTGAAAAACAAGGAATAAGCATTCTTTCAATAACTGATCATAATACAATTGCAGCCTATAACGATTTAAAAGATTATGGTACAAGAACATTATTTAAAGGAAAAATAATTACTGGTGTTGAAATAACAACAACATATAAAGGAGAAGTTATTGAAGTACTAGGATATAATTTTAATCTAAAGAAAATGCAAGAACTATTAGAACAAAATGTTCTTACCTTTGAACAAAAACAATTAAAAGAATTTGAACTAATTAAAAAACAATATCGTAAGATTGGTGTTATGTTTGATGAAGCAAATATTAAATTTAATCCAAAAGTAGAATCATCACGAGTATCCTTCGTTCAAGAAATAAAAAAATATAGAGAAAATGATAAATTCTTCTTATTCGAAGAATCATTAAAAACAGATACTGGATTCACTAGAAATGAAATATTTAATCCAAAGAGTCCATTATATGTTGATGTGTCTTCTCTATTCCCATCATTAGAAAAAACAATTGATATAATTCATGATGCAGATGGGCTAGCATTCTTAGCCCATACGTATGCATACTCACAAAATATTTCTAAAGATTTAATTAATATTATTAGAAACTATGACCTAGATGGTCTAGAGTGTTTCTACACAACATTCACAAAAGAACAATCTCGTTACTTAGTTGATCTATGTATTGAAAGAAATATGTATATGTGTGGCGGAAGTGATTTCCATGGTACTAGAAAAACAAATCACAATATTGGAACAGGAAATAATAACTTAAATATTGATGAAGCCACAATTAGTAATTGGCTAAAATAGAAAGGATTATTATGACTATAACAGAACAAATTAAAGAAGAACTTTTAAAAAGAACAAATGCTCAAAAAGAAAAAGAAAACTTTGATTTTTGGGAAGACCATATTAAATATGTAGTAAAAAATGCTCTTGAACTTGCAGATGCCTATAATGCTGATAAAGAAATCGTAGAATTAGGTGCTCTACTTCATGATATTGCTATGCCATCAAAAATTGGTCCACGTGAAGAACATCATATTTATGGAGCCCAAATTGCAGAAGAATTACTAACAAAATATAACTATCCAAAAGACAGAATTGAACGAGTAAAACAATGTGTATTAAATCATCGTGGAAGTAAAGATTTACCAAGAAATACTCTTGAAGAAGAAATAATTGCTGATGCTGATGTAATAGCTCACTTCGACTGTATTCCCACTCTATTTAGTCTAGCTTATCAAAGACTAAATCTTAATATTGAAGAAGGAACTAAATACGTTAAAGATAAACTAGCTCGAGACTATAATAAATTAAGTCCTCGTACAAAAGAACATCTAAAAGATAGATATGAAAATATCTTAAAAGTATTATTCGTAGATAAAGACTAAAATAACTTATTCTTCCGAATAAGTTATATCATAATTACTAGGACCTTCTATAGATTTACCATCTATATCAAACCTAGAACCATGACATGGACAATCCCATGTCTTTTCTATTTCATTAAAAATTAAACTACATTTCATATGTGGACATAAGTTATAAACTATATGTTCATGATTATCATCATCAATATAAATACCTACATTCTTCCCATTTCTTTTTTCAAATCTAACTCTATCAGAATACCATTCTTTATTCTTACTAACTTTAGTTTTTATAAATGAATATGCACTACTCCAAAGTGCTACTGGAAACTTTAGAAAATTACCAATATTAAGTTTTCTATTTGGCGAAAATAATTCAATATATCTATTCTTTCTATCTAGTATAAGATCAGAAATTATTTTCCCAGCCAAACTTCCATTAGTCATTCCCCAAGTATTATAACCAGTACCAATAAAAATATTACTATCATTAATTCTTCCAATATACGGTAACAAATCATTAGTCACAATATCTTTATTTGACCAAACGTAATCAGCCTCTTCTTCTCGACATTGAAATAACTCTTCAAAATTCTTTTCTTCATCATTCTTCACACAATAATTATGTGAATTAGTTAAATAAAATTGATAAATATCCTTATTATTTTCATAATACCTAGTAGAAATAATTGGTTTAGTTATATTAATCGCACTAAACTTATAATTCTTCTCTACTTTAAAGGCTTCAATATAAGACTTTTCTAAATACGCTTTAAATGGCATTAAAAAAGGAAATAAAAAATATGGATAATGAACTGCTATAACAACATATTTAGCTCTTATATTATAATCATCACTTTTACAAATATAATATCCATCATCATCTTCTTCTATAGAAATAATCTTTGTATCTTCATAAAATTTAATTCCTCTATCACAACAGATATTAACTAAACTACTTAAATACTTTAATGGATGAAAAACATAACTATCCTCAATAAAATAAGAAGTATTAATATTATCACCTGTAGGTAAAACATCACTTAATTTTAAATCAACCCCAAAGTCATTTAATAACTTAATTTCCTCCTCTATACTTTCAATATCATCATAATCAAAAACATATGAACTAACCTTTTCCAAATTACATTCTATTTTATTAGAATCAATAATTGAATTAACTATTTTAATTGCTTCTTTTTGAGAATCCAAATATAATTTAGTTTTATTTCTACCATGATAATTAACTAATTTAGAATATATATTTTCTTGTAAATAAGTAAGTTTACCAGTCGTTCTACTTGTAACTCCTTCCATCAATTTATTTTTTTCAACTAAACAAACTTTTAAATCACCTGTACTTAGATGATAAGCCGTACTAATTCCAGTAATACCACCACCAACTACTAATACATCAACATTAATATCTTTATCTAACCTCTTAAAACTTTTCTTTTCTAACTCATCTAACCATATACTAACATTTTTCAATTCAAATCACCATTATTAATATGAACATAAATAAACAAAATATGTTAAAATAAAAATATATTTAAGGAGACACTATGAAAGAAAAATTAATTGATTTATTAAAAACATATTTAGAATTATTCCCAGAAGAACAAGAAAGACAACAAATTTTATTAAAATATTTAGAAACAGCAACAGATGAAGAACTAACTGACTGGAATAATTTTAATGGTCATCTTGTTGCCGGTGGTTTCATATATGCTATATCAGAAAAGAAATTCCTAGTTCTTTACCACAAAGATCTAAAGATGTATCTATATCCTGGAGGACACATTGATAAAGATGATAAAACTACATTAGAAGCTGCTCTTAGAGAAATAAAAGAAGAAACTTCTCTAGAAGATTTAACTCAATTAACTTTAGAAAATGATCCACTTCTTCCAATTGACATTGATACACATATTATTCCATATAATGAATATCGTAATTTACCAGAACATTACCACTTTGAAACAAGATATTTATTTACAACCCCAACTACAGAAAATGTATCAATTGATGAAAATGAATCATCTACTTACAAATGGATTGATATAAACGAATTAGAACAAGATCCAAACTATGGAAAAATAGTTTCTAAAATTAAAAGATTAATTAAATAAGGAGGCACTATGAACTTATTAATAAATGGTAGTAATCGTGAAAAAAATAATTATAATATTTTAAATGATATAAAATCAGACAACGATGAACTAATTTCTCTAGCTAATAAAAATATTAAATTTTGTATTGGCTGTAACTCATGTTTAAACAAACTAGAAAATCACTGTGTTTTAAATGATTACATTACAGAGATATATTCTAAAATATTAAAAGCAGACAAAATAGTATTCGCAAGTCCTCTTTATATGAGTAATATAACTGCTACATTAAAAGCATTAATTGATAGACTTGCTCCATTCTACTATCATTCCCTATTTCAAGGTAAAGAAATATCTTTAATACTAACAGGCCAAGGAACAGAAGAAGAAAATGAAACTGAAATAAAAGCTATCATCGATTACTTCACAGGAATTAGTGAATGGATGGATTTTAAATTTAAATTTCTAGCTTATTTTACAAGTGGTGATTTAAAAAATATTGATGATGTTAAAATTGCCAATATAGATTATGATCAAAAAATAAATAAAATAAAAGAAGAATTAAACTAATTATTTAAATCAAAAAAGTACATCTATTTAATGTGCTTTTTTTAATGTTATAATAAATATGAGGTGAATAATATGACACTAGAAGATTTAGATAAAGAAGTCCACACTTGTAATAAATGTCAAAATCTTGTTGAAAAGTTTCCAAATAGTCCAACTGTCTACATTGGAAAAAATAATGACATTGTTTTAATCGGAGAAGCACCGGCTAATAATGGTTGGAGAAAATCCCATAAACTATGGAAAGATACTAATGATAAAGTACTTCCAAGTGGTATCATTCTTCAAAAACTATTTGCTATTATTGAACGTGATATTTTTGATACCACATTTATCGAATCAGTAAAATGCTATCCACTAGATAGAAAAAACTTAAAAACATGCTCTACTAATTGTAAAAATATTATGTTAAAACAATTAGAATTATTAAATCCAAAATTAATCATAACCTTAGGAGAATTTCCTACTAGAAATCTATTAAACTTTAAATTTAAGAAATTCTCCGATGTCGTTGGAAATATTTATGAAGTAAATAATTATAAAATATTACCTATCTATCATCCAAGTCCAATATCACCAAAAAGTTATAAAGGAAATATTCCAATCTTTGAAGAATTAAAAAAACTATCAATTTTTTAATATATATGTTATAATATGTGCCAATAAAAGGAGATGGCCTATTATGGATAAATTAGCTGCAAGCATCACTAAAGCAGGTACATTTTTATTTAGAGCACCTGCTGATGATGAACCAATTACAAAAAAACAAATAAGAGAAAATATGGTCGCTTGGATTTTTGATCCTCGCGATGCTCATGAATATGTTACTTTATTAGGAATTGAAAGATTCACTCTAACTAGAGATGAAAGTACAAACTATATTTATGCAGATGATGATAATCAACCAGAAGAAATAACACAAGAAGATGCAAAAAAACTATATAGTCTAATGAAAGCTCATGTCGAAGAAAAAGCTAGACCAATTCAAAAAGTAAATAAATAATTTAAAGGAGATGAACAAAATGTTAAAAGATTTATGCTTTGAAGTAATAAAAACTTGTCCAAACAATTGTCTATTTTGTTCATCATGTTCATCTATTGATGCAACTACAATAATACCCTTTGAATTATTTAAACAAGCTATTGATCATTTTATTTCATTAGGTAGTATTGAAGAAATATCACTTTCTGGTGGAGAACCACTTCTCCACCCTGATATCTTTAAAATGATTGCTTATTGTAAAGAAAAAGGAATAAGAACTGTTTTATTTACTAGTGGCATCAAAAGAAAAAACTCATTATCTAATGAAGAATATAGTCAAATTATTTCTGCACTTCAAGATAAATATGCACGATATCAAGAAGAAGGTCTTGATCCAAACAAAGCAAAAAAACTATATGAAAAAGAACTTGCTATTTTAACTGGTAACAATACATCATTCACATGTATTAGTACTGAAGAAATAAAAAGATTAAAAGAACTAGGTCTTGATAAAATAGTCTTTGACTTCCAAGCTGGTAATGAAGAAACCTATAATAAAATAATGGGAACTAAAAACTATTTTACTCTACTAGCTCAGTCCCTTATAAAAGCAACATCACATGGTCTAAGAACAGATGTCCATTTTATTCCTACAAAAATTAATTATCAAGAATTACCAGACTTAATTGAATTACTAAACATTGCTAATTGTGAAAACTTAAGTATTTTAAACTTTGTTCCCCAAGGACGTGGAGAAATAAATAAAGATTCTCTTTTACTAACAACTGAAGAAATGCAAGAATTTGCAAAAATCTACGAACAAGTCTTATCCCAATATAATGGTACAATACGTGTGGGTATCCCACTTATTAAAAGTGATACCCACCTTTGTACAGCCGGACTATCAAAACTAGTAATAAAATATGATGGAACTGTTCTACCATGTCCTGCTTTTAAAGAATATGACTTACCTACTCTAAATAAATTAGGAATTAAAACTCCAAATATTCACACTGACTTAGAAAGTGTAAAAGTCTATCCTGGAAGTCGAAAAGACCCATTATGTAAAAAATTATATAACTTTCAAAACTATATAAAACAAGAAAATGACTAATAAGTCATTTTTATTTTACATGAGATATTTGAATAATTATCATTTTATATTATAATTAACTTAATAGGAGGATGATAATTATGCGTACTATTAATGAAGTTGCTACTTGGTTTAAAGAAAATAATCTTCTTGCTAGTAATGATGACTTACGAGTAAAAGTATTAAGTCTTTATGCAAAAGCAGCATATACTATCTCTAATAAAGAATTAAAATGTAGTGAATTAAGTTTTGAAAAACAAGATATGAATTTAGGAATAACAGATATGTCTACTTATACAGACTTTCCTGCTGATGAACTACAAATTCTAAATACCATTAATCACATCTATGGTTATGAAGAATTAAAATATTTAATATTACATTTAACACATATTCAAAATGTAAACATTGAAAACATTACAAGTTATTTAAAAGATGAACTAGTATCTAATCTAGAAGGTTATCAATATTATGACTTTGATGAATATGTTTTACTACTAGGAAATAATGTTTTCTTCATAAATAATAATACTGTTCTAACTAATGAAGAAAAAGAACGACTAAAAGCATACAATAAACCAGATCAAGATTCATTTGTTGTATTTAGAAATGAAGAAAATGGAAAGTTGGTGGTTTACTAATGCCAACACATCCATCTGAAATATTTATCTATGATAATATCCATTTTGAAAATGGTAGACGTGATCAAAACGAACATCCAGTTATCATTGCCGGTGTTGATGAAGAAAATGCCTATTGTTTCGCAATGACATCACAAACAAAGCATCTTGGAAAAAATAGTATAACTAGAAATCAATATAACACTACAATAAAATATGCCGAAACAATCCCTGGAAAAAACTGTACTACAAATAATTTTATGCGTGGTTTAGTAAATACTTCTCATTGCATAGTTGTTCCTCTAGAGCAAGCTAAACAATATCCAAAATTCGGTATTGCCTCAGGTAAACTACTTGAAGATATTATTGCCAAATGGGCATTCCAACAAAATGAAATTGTTGATAAAAAAGATTTTAATTACGAACTAATTCGTTCTGCTTTTGGCATAACAGACTCTATTAAATTGCATCCTGCTTATAGAGCATGCCAATATTTCGCTGATCAAAATCCTAGTGAAATAACACTACAAAGAGAATACTATACCGATTTAAGAAAATATCGTGAAGAATGTATAAAAATAAGAAGACAAAATACAAATAATTATTATCGAGGAGAATCTCCTCTACCATATCCGAAAGAACCAAAATTAAAAGATGATAAAAGTATGTATGAAATGTATTCAACACGACCTTTATCAGAAGAAGAACAACTTGCTAATAGTCCATTTGCTGGACTTGCTGATAAATTATTTGGTACAGAATCAAATAATAGAAATGAACCACATAATGTAATAGACTTTGACTCAAGAAAAAAAGAACTATTAGATTTAAAACAAATGCTTCAAGAATCACAAGTTCAAGAACTACAGCAAGAAAATACACAAGAATCCCATCATGGAAGACGAGCAGCATAAAAAAAAGAAGTTCACTATCGAACTTCTTTTTTATGGAGCTAAACAATTTGTAGTACCATAATTTCCTGCTTTATCATAGAATCCAATATTTATCTGAATTCCTGGAGATAATCTTCTAGTTATAGTTATAACATTTCCTGTATAAGCATCACCAGAGTATATATATTTATCTATTCCACTCTCATCAGTAGCAGTTACTGTTACATAACTTTCATTTTGTCCATGTGTAATTACACATTTTCCTTTAGGTTTATTCTTATCAATATTACTTACTACCATTGTTGCTTTTCTAGATAATCCAGCAGTATTAAATACCACAAACTCATAAGTACCATTAGTTGTTACTTTATATGTATATGTCTTATTTGGTACTTTAGTACCATTTGGTAACATTAATCTATCAAAGTTATCAACATTTGTACTAACGTAAATATTAACTGCTTTATTAGTAGGATTACTATTATCAAGAGTTAATGTAATACCCATTGCTTGAACAATAACATTTCTAACTACAGTTAAGACTTCTCCATTATAATTAGTAATACTATATGTAATTTTATATGTTCCAGCTACATTTGGATTAACACTTCCACTAACACTAATTTGACCAGAAACATTATTACCATTTGTATCAATAGCAGTTGCTCCAGCATCACTATAGCTACTTCCTTCTGTTATATAAACTGTCGCTTCTCCATTAAGTTTTAAATTAATATTACCTTTTGGCTTACTTGGAGTAACAGGTTCACTTGGAGTAGTTGGTTCTGTTGTACCAGGCTTATTATTGTTATTATTATTGTTATTGTTAGTTGAAGGTTTACTAGAATTATTATCTTTATCAGCTACTTTCTTTTCAGAAACTTTAACTAATCTTGTTAACTTAGGTTTTATTCCTCTATAAGAAAGTGTATAAGTTATTCTATAAGATCCAACAGTATTTGTATCAACTTTTCCTGAAACAATTACTTTATCACTAATGTCACCCTTTAAATCACTAGTTGCTGTATATCCAGGTTCAACATACTTATCTCCTACTTCTAATTTAACAACTAAATCACCATTTAAATGTAAGTTAACTCTTTCTGCTTGTTTTTCTTCATCAGAACTACTAACAACTTCTATTACTTCATTATCATCTGGTTCCTTATAATTTATTCCCTTAAAAGTAAAACTACTAGTAACAATCCAATTAATCACAAAAACCATAATTAAAATACAAACACAACTAGTTAGTAATTTTACTAAACTCTTATATTCTTGTTCTTGTCTTTCTTTTCTTGTTAATCTACGAGCTTCGCCAATCTTTTCACCATTAATAGTTCCTTCTTTATATGTTGGCTTTTTTCTTTTCTTAGTACTCATTATCTCACCACTCTATTCTTCTACTATAATTATACAATTAACTACAAAACAAGTCAAAAAAAAGATACTGATTTTTCAGTATCTTTTATAACTATTCTACAGTAACACTTTTAGCTAAATTCTTTGGTTTATCAATATCGCATCCTCTAAGTTTTGCAACTTCATATGCAATTAATTGTAAACATGGAACTACAACTAATGGTTGGAAGAAATTACTCATTTCAGGAACTTGAATTAAATGATCATAACCAGTAATTTCTTCATTACTAATAATGATACATTTAGCTCCTCTAGCCTTAACTTCTTGTACATTAGAAATAGTTTTTTCACGTATATCCTTATCAGTAATAATTGAAATAACTGGAGTACCATCATCAACTAATGAAATAGTACCATGTTTTAATTCTCCTGCCTGATAAGCTTCACTATGTATATAAGAAACTTCTTTTAATTTTAAACTTCCTTCCATAGAAACAGCATAATCAATCTTTCTACCAATAAAGAAGATATCTTCACGTTTATAAATGGCTTTAGCAATTTCTAAATAGTCATCTCTTCTATCTAATATTTCTCTTACCATTCTTGGTATTTTTTTAATTTCAGCCATTACATTCTTATCATCAAGACCACTACTTAATGCAGCTTTATAAGCAAGAAGTGAAAGAATCGCTACTTGTAACATATAAGCTTTTGTAGTAGCAACTGCAATTTCTGGTCCGGCTTCTATAAAGATTTGACTACCACTTTCTCTAGCAATAGTTGAACCAACAACATTAACAATAGCAAGTGTTTCAATTCCAGCCATCTTAGCTTTTCTCATAGCTGCAATTGTATCTGCAGTCTCTCCAGATTGACTAATTAAAATTACTAAAGTCTTTCTATCATAAATAACTTTTTTATAACGGTATTCACTAGCAACTTCAACAGTTACTCGTAAATTAGCATTTTCTTCAATTAATGTTTTACCAATCATTCCTGCATACATCGCAGATCCACATGCTACTATATGAATTTCTTCATATTCAGTTAAATCTGGTAACTTATCTAAATTATCTACATATGGTTTAAGTGTTTTCTCTAACACAACAGGTTCTTCCATTATTTCTTTCAACATATAATGTTCATAACCACATTTATCTTTAGAATCAGCACTTATAGTAGCAGTTAAAATTTCTTTTTTAACTTTCTTACCATTAAGAGTAACTTTAACATCTTTATCAATTTCACAAACTTCATTTTCTTCTAATAATGAATATTGATTTGTATAATTAATAATTGCAGCTATATCACTAGCAACATAAATTTCATCATCTCCATAACCTACAATAAGTGGAGAATCCTTTCTAACTGCATATAACTTATCACTATCTTCAAAGAAAATACAAAAAGCATAAGAACCTTTTAATTCTTTAATAGCTTTATTAATAGCTTTAACAGCATCACCTTCATAATACTTATTTATAACAGCACAAGCAACTTCAGTATCTGTTTCACTATTAAATACTACTCCTTCTTTTAATAATTTTTCTTTTAATTCGCTTGCATTTTCAATAATACCATTGTGTACTAAAGTAACTTTTCCTACTCTATGAGGATGAGCATTCTCTACACTAGGTACACCATGAGTAGCCCATCTTGTATGAGCAATACCCATTCTTGCATCAAGTAATTTTTCACTATTAACTTTTTCTTCTAAACAAGAAATTTTTCCTACACTTCTAATTACCTGAATTTCATTTCCGTCTTTTAAAGCGATTCCCGAAGAATCGTATCCTCTATATTCTAAATTTTTTAACCCCTCTATTAATATTTCTTTTGGTTGTTGTTTTCCTTTATATCCAACAATTCCACACATAATCTAAAATTCCTCCATGACAAAAAAATGTGTGATGATATATTCTTTGTTATAATCTTGATTTTACTTTTTACAAATATATCTAACGAATCACATTTATCCGTAGTGGCACCCGCCGAATCTTTCGAAAACCACTAACCTCGTCAACTCTAGGAGTCCAGGCGCTCTGTTGGATCTACAACCTTTCTGATCATCAACATAATACTATTATATACAAAAAAAAAGAATCTGACAAATTCAGACTCTTTTTTAGACACAATTAGACATTAATTTCCTAATCTATCATACGTTACTTGATTAGCCATATTCATTTCCATAATTTGTTCTGCAAATATTTTATCAAATTCTGGAATAGCTTTTTTAATAACATCTGGATAAACATGTTTACAACTTATAATAGCTGTTCTAACATCTAATATATTAACATCTCTACGATTATTAAATAATGCATTTGAAAATGCTTGTTGAACAATTGTCAATGAAACATCTGGATATCTAGAACCAATTTCATATATTCTCTTATACTCACTAGTAATATCTGTAATAAACTCCATTATTCTACTTTTAATAAATGAAGTATACATCATTCTAGCCCCAGTTCTTTTTTCAATCTTAGGTAATGTTCCCATTAATATTTCTATATTTTCTTCTCTAGTTGGTTCAAATATTTCAACTTTTTGGAAACGTCTAACAAATGCTTTATCTCTTAAAATATATCTTTCATATTCATCACTTGTAGTAGCACCAACTACTTTAATATCTCCACGGTCTAACGCTGGTTTAAATGCATTGGCAAAATCCATTGCTTGACCATCTCCCATTAAAGTATGAACCTCATCTATAAATAAAATTAAATTAGTTTCATTCTTTAACTCATCAAGTAAAATTTGAATCTTAGCTTCACCAGTAACAGGATCAACACCTATCATTGCTGATGTACTTAATTTAATAACTCTATAACCTTTTAATACATCAGGTACATCATTATTTTGAATGCGATAAGCCAGACCTTCAACAGTTGCAGTTTTACCAACACCAGGTTTACCAACTAAACAACAAGATTTATCCGGAGTAAGTAAAATTAAAATCATTTGTTTAATTTGTTCATCTCTTCCAATAGCCGGATTAGTAATATAAGTTTTCTCAGATAAATTTTCACCATAAGTCTTTAATACACTTATACGCTTTGATTTAATATTTTCTCCAGTTAATTGTTCATTCACTTTAACCAACTCCTTAACTTCTATAATTATAACATATCTTTACTTATTTTGAGAATTAATAATATATAAAATATCTTCAATTGACTTATCCATATTAAATCTACCATTACCTACTGGATAATAAACCGAATAACATTTAAATTTCTTCTTTAATGTAAATTCTTGTTTACGAACTTGTGATACTGAAATCTTTTCTCCTAATACTACAGAAGATACTTGATTACCAAATAAAATTATAACTTTAGGATTAACAATTTCCATTTCTTTCATAAATAAATTTAAATAATCTTTATAAACACTATCAGGCAATGGCCTAGCATCTATTTGAGTACATTTAGCTAAATTAGTAATATAAAATTTATTCTTAGCAACTTGACCATATACTTCTTCAGCAAATTCATAAGTCCATTCACTACCCTTAATACTCTTAATCTTAGAGTAAATATCATTATCAATTAATCCTAATTTATTAAATAAATCCCATACATTTTTAGTACCAACCCAAGGTGATTTAATACCTTTCCACTCTTTACTAGAAGTAATATTTCTAGCAGTTGGATTCATAAATACAAAACAAACGTCTGGATTATCAGTACAACCACCAAAATTAATTGAATCTAGTTTTGGATCTCCATATTTCTTTTGCATCTTATCATACTTTTTAACTAATTCTTCTAACATCTAATCACCTCAAGTATTTATATTATAGCAACAAAAAAGACTATTTAAAATAGTCTTTAATATTATTGTTTTCTACCACATGCTTTACAGAATGTAGAGTCACTATCAATACTAGCTCCACAATGTTTGCAATAAACATCTGACTCTTCTTCAGTTAACCCTTTCTTAATTGCTCTTGTAGTAGTTGTAATTGCATCTTTACTCATATCAGCACTCTTTGAAACAACATGTCTAATATCATCTTCATTTTCATCAATTACACCTTTAGCAGTCTTAACACCAATTTCACCAGTAATTTTACCAATATCAGTCATAACATCTTTATTATCTTCTAACATTCTCTTTTGCATTCTTAATTGATGTCCCATAAACTTAGATCTTAAACTAGGTACAAACATCATTCCTATTACAAAAGCAAATACTCCAATAGCTAGAATTGGTACTAAAACAAATATTAAATCAAACATAAATACACCTCCTCTTTATATAACCAAATTATAACATTAATTTATCATCTTTAACAACAATTATCTTATCTTTATATTTAAATAACTTTTCTTCAAAACTATTCTTTTCTTTTTCAAAATCATTAGTCCACTTATACATAAGCTTTAACATTTTCAAGTTCACGGTATAATTACATTTCTCAATTCCAAAAAGTTGTCTAACAAATCTAGTAAATATTCTTTTCTTTCTAACCTTTACTGGTATATCTAAATAAATAATCTTATCAGCCATACCACATAAATAAAATAAATGTTTTCTTAAAGTTCCTTCAATTATCCAATTACTATTTTTATCAATTTTTTTAAATATTTTTTTCTGTTCAGCTTCACTTCTTTTTACATTATTTATATCATCATGAACAACACTATCAATTTCATAATGTTTTATATCTAATAATTTAGAAAGTTTTCTTGCTAATGTGGTTTTACCACTTGCTACAATTCCTACAATTAATATTTTCATTTTACTTATTCATATCGTATTTAATCCATTCTAACATATGACCAATACTACCTTCTCCAGCATATTTATTCATATCAAAGAAATCATCATCAGCATCAATCCATTCAAGTTTATTAACTTCTTCAATTAACTGAACCTCATGTTTTAAAACACCATAAAACACCTCTAATTCAAAATCTGCTTTATAGTACGTAAGTCTCATTACATGAGTTAATTCAATATCTTCTTTCCCAATATTAGTTTCTTCTTTTAATTCACGATATGCCTCATTTAAATCATCGTTTTCTACTTCAATCTTTCCACCAACTAAATTATATAATCCTTTATAAGGATTCTTAGCTCTTTTACACATTAATAACTTAGACATATCAGGATTATATACAGCAATAACATTCATTCTTTTCATGATAATCACCTCAACACTATAATAACATAAAAAAAAGACTATTTCTTAGTCTTTTTTACATCCATAGGATTAACATGAATAACTGCCAAATAAATACTATCTACTCTTTTAATAATTTCTTTTTCTAATTTATTCGCAATCTCATGACTTTCAAATGTTGATAAATTTCCATCAACAAATATAGTTAAAGAAATTTGATATTTATATCCAACCGGAGTTGAATTAAAATGATTAGTTTTAATTATTTCCTTATGTTCTTTAACTATCTCATAAACTTGATTTTTTGTTTCTTCATCCATTGCTTTATCCATTAATACATGATAACTCTCAATAAATATTTTTGTATATGTAAATAACATCCATAAACTAATTGCAATACCTACAATACCATCAAATATATAAACACCAATTAAAGTCATTAAACATGAAATAAGGTTTGCCCCTGTCACAAAACAATCAGCTATATGATCTTTTGAATTAGCTTTAATAAGTAAATTATTATATTTTTTTGAAAGTTTATATGTGTATATAAATAATCCTATCTTAGTTATAATTGTAATTAAACAAACTATTACTAACCAAATAGAAAAATTATACTTATCATTATTTACAATAACCATAATTGAATCTTTTAAAATAATTAATGCTGTTGCTAACATCGCAACACTTATAAGCATTGAATAAATATATTCAGCCTTTCCATGTCCTAAATTATGATCATCATCACTAGGAATAGAAGCTATTCTATTTCCAACATATGTCATTACAGAAGATAGTATATCTCCAGCACTATTAACACTATCCGCAATCATTGCTTGACTATTAGTTATAAATCCTACTATTGCTTTAATAATAAGTAAAAATATATTACCTATTATTCCAAATATACTTGCTCTTTTTATATCCTTAAATTTCTTTTCTTCTCTATCTAATTTCATTCTATTCACCACTTAATCATATTCGCTAGAAAAGTATAACATATAAAAAAATTATTTTAAAGACTAAACATTCATCTTTGACATCTATATCAATTCATACTATAATTAAATCAAGGAAACATTCAGTTATCTGAATGTCTACCTTTTAGTGGTTAGACATTTGTCCATTGGACGAGTGTCATTTTTTTATTACTATTATAATAAGGAGTACTAGTAATAAAATGAGTGATATGTATCTTAATACATTTATGACAAATATTCTTTTCTTCAACACTCAAACCTCCTTTCTTTTTAAAGTAAGAAGGTAGACACTTTTTAACTGAATGTTCCGGCTAATTAATCTAACACAATACTAAAACTTATGCAAACGACAAAAAAGCAAATTCACAACACTTTGAACTTGTTTTTTATTTTTTAATTTTGTCTTAAATATTCACTTACTGCATCAATTGTATCTCTAACTACATTCTTCTTAGTACAAACATCAAGTGATTTTTCTAATACATTCATAACTTCATCTTTATGAAAATAAGTAAGTTTAAAATTACCTTCTTTTTCACTCTCAGTAAATTTAACATTTTCTAAATTAGGAGTTTCATCACATTTAACAACATAGTAGTTTGCAACATAATTAGTATTATCACCCTTATTAGGATAATCTTTACATAAATATTCAACTACAAAGTAAGGTTTTAAATCATTAATTTCTAAATCAATACCCGTCTCTTCTAAAATTTCTCTATGCAAACACACTTCATCACTTTCATTATCCTCTACATGTCCACCCACTAAATAATAATTATTATTTGTACTCGCAAGTAATATTTCATCTTTTGAATTAATAATTATTGCTTTCGCACGTCCAACCACTTTATTAATATCATCTCTATCTAAATAATCATCATTATAAATTATCGTTTTCATTTAACACTTTCCTTTCTTCTCACAGTTACATATAATTTTGTTTCAACACCTTCATACTCAGTCCAAATCTCAATATAATAATATCCCTTTTCTTTTACATACTGACTTATATCACTAATATATTCTCCATCATACATAACTTTTTCTTTTCTACCATTCTTACGAATAAATAATCTTGTAAACTTAGGTTTTATCTCCTTACGAATTAATTTTTCATCAAACGAATCACAATTAATTCTTATATTATCAGTATGTGTATAACATTCATTAACTTTAAAATCAAAAATAATTTTTTCATCTTCAAAAAATAAATTTTTATCATAAGCTTCTACGTTATACCAACCACCTAAATTTATTCTTCTAAAATATAACACTCCAGGAATAACTGGTACATCTTTATAATCTTCAAAACTAATATTTTCATGTTTCCCATTAACATAAAATATATATTCATTACTCTTATTATAATAAGTATATGGTAAAGAAAAATAAAGTCTTCCAAAAATAATTCTAATAAAAATCAAAATAACTAAAATAATTCCAAATAGAATTAATATAATTTTAATTTTTCTTTTCTTTTTATTTATTAACTCATTCTTAGCCTTATTATAATCCTCTAAAGCTTCTTTCTTTTTTCTTTTAATTTCCTCTTCTGTCATATAATCACTTCTCTATTCTTATTAACTCTATCATAACACATAAAAAGAGGTATTTTCTACCCCTTTAAACTACTACTATCATTAATAAATAAAGTACTATACATAAATAATATATCTTGATTATTAAATTCTATTAAATCTTTAAAATTATCACTACTAATATATCTATTATCAATTAATGTAATTTTTTCATAATATTTAACAAGTAATGGACTTAAACTACTTCCAAAACTATCTCTAAATATTACTAATTCTTTATCAGTAATAGAATTATTATTAGTAATCTCAATAAATGAACTAGCCCCATCTAAATAAACATCATAACTATCCATTCCATCTAATTTATCTACATTATAAATACCAGTTAATTTATCATTTTCTAAATACTTAACAGTAACATTATCAAGAACATCATTAGTTAAATAAACTAATTCTTCTGGTTTTCTATTTATCGCACTTTCTCCATAGTAAACACCATAAAATTTATCATATTTATTTTCTTTATATTTAGTTTTTTCATAATTAAAGTCTAAACTATCATCCATTCTATTTACTACTTTATCTAACTTTTCTTGTCTCCAATGAGTATCAGTTTCATAATAATCAGAAAGTTCTAATATATCTCTTAATTCAATATTTCTAAAACCAAGTTTATTAACTTCTTTATAAATATAATCATAATCTATTCCTAAGAAATCATCACTTTCTAAATAATAATTCTTATCAGGAATAATCATCATATAAGCTTTATTATCTTTACTTAATAAACTATTTAATTTATTAATTTTATCTATAAAATTATTAATAGACTTTTTATTAGTTGGATAATTACTTTTAAATATATAGTTATCCTTTAAATAAATACCATTATTATCAAGTTGTCCTAATACTTTAAAATTATACAAAGCTTTAATACTTCTAAATTCATCTCTTAATACAAAATGATCTAATAAATACCCATCTACTTCACTAATCCATTCTGAATTAAATTCAAATTCTGGAAAAGTCTTTAATTTTCTTCTTTCACTATTACTAATTTCCTTATCAGGAATTAAAATACCTAGTACTGAGAATATTCCAATATACGCAACAAATATTATTACTAAAATTTTATTCTTCATAATATCACCTAAAATCTAAAGTATAAGAATGGATTAAATGAAGCATCTATTAAGAATGCTGTTGTTAAAACTAGTAATGCCATACATCCAACTACTTCTAAACATTCTACTACTTTTCCATACTTTCCTTTTTTTATCTTTACTAATATATTCTTCATTAATGGTGTTGCTCCAATAATAGAAATAATTAATAATACTAAATAACTTTTTAAATAATAAATGGTTGTACCACTAGTTAAAGGAATATCATTTATCATAAACATATTACCCAAACTAGTAAATATTTCATTAACACTATTACTATTAAATATTAAGAAACTAATAACAACAATTAAACTTGTATAAATATATTTAAATACTTTTGTCTTATCAATATATTTCTTTAAGAATAATTTTTCAATAACAAGTAACACACCAAAGTATAATCCCCATATTATAAAATTCCAACTAGCTCCATGCCAAAATCCTGTTAAGAACCAAACAACAAATATATTTCTAATTTGTTTAACTATTCCTTTTCTATTTCCACCTAGTGGAATATAAACATAATCTCTAAACCAACTAGAAAGTGACATATGCCATCTTCTCCAGAAGTCAGTAATACTACTTGCAATTAAAGGATAATTAAAGTTTTCTAAGAATCTAAATCCAAACATTAATCCAAGTCCTATAGCCATATCACTATACCCACTAAAATCAAAATAAATTTGTAATGTAAATAGAATTGGTTTTAACCAACTAGCTAATAAATCAACTTCAATTAAATTACTTGCAAACTCTCCTAATACATTAGCAAGTAATACTTTCTTAGAAAGACCAATAATAAATCTAGTTATTCCCTCACCAAACTTATCAAAATTACTTTCTCTTTTAACTAATTCTTTTTCAATATCAATATATCTAACTATTGGCCCTGCCACCAGTTGCGGGAATAAAGATATGTATGTCATAAAATCAAGTAGTTTCTTTGCTGGTTTATGTTTACCCATATAAACATCAAATACATATCCCATTGCTTGAAATGTAAAGAAACTAATACCTATAGGCATTACTATATATAAATAATTTATATTACTATTAAAAATACTATTAATATTTTCAATAAAAAAATCAGTATATTTAAATATAAGTAATTGTCCTACATTATAAATAATTGAAATAATTAACCAAAACTTCTTATTCTTACTCTTACTTATTTTATTTCCAAAGAAATAGTTAAGTAAACAAGAAAGAATTAGTATTACTATATATTTAGGTTCTCCTAAAAAATAAAAAATTAAACTAAATATTAGTAATACTAAATTCTTATATTTTTTAGGAACTAAAAAATATATAAGTAATAGTATTGGTAAAAAATAATAAATAAATGTAATACTAGAAAATAGCATATTCCACCTCTACTAAAAAAAGGTCCTAAGACCTCTTTTTTTATTTTAATTTTTCAAAAGCATCTTCTATTTTTTCACGAGTAGTTTCGTCTTCAATCATAATTAAAGCAATTAAGTTACCCTTGTCTTCAACGATAACATCATCTTCTTCAACACCTACACAAACCCATTTTCTTGGATTAATAGAGTTTTCAATCTTTTCTTCAATTGCTTCTATATTAGCATTATCTTTAACTCTAACTAAAACTACTGAGTGAGCAATAGAACCAATTCCTGGTTCACTAGCTAAAGCTTCTTCAAACTCAATATCTTTACTTCCTAAAAAATATTCAACATTTTCATCAGTTACTTCAGTATTCATTAACATCATTGGTCTTTGATCCTCAGGAATTTCAGCATATAATTTAGTCATTATATCTTCTAAAGATCCTTCGATATTCTTATTTCCACATCCAGTTAATACAACTGCTGCAACTAACATAATTATAATTAAACTTAACTTTTTAAATACTTTCATATTCTCCTCCTAAAGAAATCATATCATATCTATAAATATAATCAAGTACCAAAATTTCGACATCTATATATACCAATAAAAAAAGATTTATCTCTAAATCTTTTTCTTTCTTAATGCAATAATTCTATTTCTTTTACCACAATTTGGACATGTGGTATGTTTAATACCACACTTCTTAGGTAAAGGTGTCTTTATCGTTGTACCACAACTACATTTTTTATATAAATGTTTTCTATCTTTAATTCTTCTAATAATATTTTTAAAAGGACTAATTAATCCATATCTAATATTATTAAATATTTGATTTTCTTTAACTCTCTTATACATATCTTTAGACATAAATCTATATCCGATAATAATCATTGTTATTAACTGTAATAATCCAACTATATAACTATCTAAGAATATATCTAAAATAACTAAAATAATTAAGAAATAAAATTGAAATTTAATTAAATCATCAATTCCATTTCTCCCCATAATTGCTCTATTATATAAACTCTTAAAAATGTCTTTATAATTAATCATTTCTTCTACCAATCATTAACACTAATCTTAATATTTGAATTAAAGTAGATGCAACTGAAGCAACATATGTCATAGCAGCAGCACTTAACATAACTTTTCCTTGTCCTAACTCTCTACTAGTAAAAAAGTTATATTCTTTAACTAGTTTTAATGCTCGACTACTAGCATTTAACTCAACAGGTAATGTAATAATTTGAAATAATAAAATAGCAATTTCAAATAAGATACCTAACCATACTAAATTAAGGGCTCCGAAGGCAAAACCAATCACAATTGCAATATATCCTGCATAAGATGAAAAGTTAACAATAGGTATTAAACTAGCTCTAATTCTCATAAAGAAATATCCATCTTTATCTTGTATAGCATGTCCACATTCATGAGCAGCAACACTAATTCCCGCAACACTTGTACCATGATAAATCTCACTAGATAAAGCAACGGCTCTACTTCTAGGATCATAATGATCACTTAGTGTACCTCTAGTTTCAACTACTTTAACATCATTAAGACCATTTCTATCTAAAATCTCTCTAGCAGCTTCTCTACCAGTAATACCTTTTTGATTTCTAACTTTCTTATATTTACTATAACTTCCATTAACAAAAAGTTGTGCGCCTAAAGTTATAATTAATGAAATAAAAGTTAATCCATATACTATAAAAAAATCCATATTTTTATTTCCTCCTATCAATATTTATATTATAACATATATAAGATTATATACTACCTCAAGCTTTTTCTTCAACTATCATTGAATTAGCATAAATCTTCTTTAAATATTCATCTGGAAATTTATTATCCAACCAAATCTCAAATTTATTCTTTGGTAACCATCCTTTTCTTCTGTTTTTTTGACGAATCATAGCCACTAAAGAAATAAACAAATCATATACAATAAATACAAACATACAATAAGTAATTACTTTAAATATATTTTCATTGTAAAACAATATAGTTAATAACTCTAAAAATTTAGGATATAAACTACACCAAACAATACCAAATAAACCAAACCCTAATAAATATACTAAATTAATTCTACCATGCAAATTATATTTCATATTTGAATAATCCCATGAAATAGTACCAGTTACCTTTTCTTGAAATAGACTCGAAAAATATTCAACAATAGCTCCTATAAAAAAAGTAACTAAAAATATAGTATGTTTCTTTTTTATACTTAGTAATTCAATGATTACCACTACAAACATTCCTGCAAGCCCATATATAGGAATTAAATGACCATAAATAAGTCCTTTCCTACTTTCAATTTTTCTCCATCGAATCATACACCATATTGTTTCAAGTAAAAAACCAAAAAAACTTCCAAAAACAAATAGCCAAAAAAATTTATAGAATTCTTCCATACAAAATCTCCTCTAAAAAATACTACTATAAAATTATGTGTAAAATATGTAATTCATTAAAAAAACATATAACAAATGTTATATGCTTATATTATTTTTTATCTTTAGTACTACAAATCCAACCAGCTTCCATCCAATCATTTTCATATTTTCTATAAACATCATTTTGCGATAAGTTATGCACATACCACATTGGATCACTACTATCAGAAATTAAAAATGTATCTGTACCAATTACTCTAACATTATTTCTGCCTTCTTCACTAATTAATCTATCACGTTCTGACTCAGCAATTTCAACACTACTACATTTAATTAATCTTTCAAATCTAACAGCCTTATAATTATCATAATAATATTTCATATAAGAACCATCTTTACTATCACATACTATTACTTGGTCATAATTAGTAAATTCTTCAACTCTTTCATTTTCAATTTCTTCTTTAACTTCTTCTTCAATAACTTCATCATTATTTTTTGGAGAAGCTGTAGTAACCTTACCACTTCTAGCACATCCACTAACACTAACCACTAACATCAAACATAAAATTAAACCTAAAATTTTCTGCATAGTAAATCTCCTTACCATTTCTTTGTACTTTTCTTTTCTTCTTTTTTTCTTCGTCTAATTTCTTCTTTTTCTGCTAAAATCTTTTCTCTTGCTTCAGCTTTAGTTTTTTTCCAATACTCTTTATTATAAATTTCATAAGTATCTCCGTTTTGAATAACTTTCATACCTTTACATTCTTTAACTAATAAAACAGTAAATGCAAGTCTACCATTTTCATCAAGTAAAGCATAACCTTTACTCATAAAATCTAAAAGTTTATCTCTACCAGAAAAATAATCAATATAAACATCTTTATTACTTACAACAATCTTTCTAATATTATCATCACTAGTGCCTCTAATACTTTCCATTGTCTCATTATAGAAATCACTTCTTTTAATTCTATTTGTTTTACTTATAAATTTAATTGTTATAATTATTATCTTTGTTATAGCAACCATTAGTCCTACAATAAATATTCCAACAATTCCTGTAACAATGGCCCATATGGCCATAAATATTAATGATAAAGCCATTGCTATAATAAACCATAATGCATTTAAGAAATTATCAAATGCTCCATTCCAGCCAATATCAACTATTGCAATAGCAATTAAACTAAAAACATATGTACCAAGAAAAATAGTAGGTAATGCCATACCGATTGCTTCACCAAAATTTTCTTTTTTAGCAAACACTAATATTAAGTAAGAAATTAACCAAGCAATTCCCGTTGCAATAACAATCCCTAAGACTTCAAAAGATAACATATCTCCTTCCATTACTCCAGGTAATTGTCTTAATAATAATGACACCATATTAATTGAACCATAGACAACTAACCCTAAACCACCTACTATTAAAAATGGCATAAATGGTAATAATAATATTCCAATTAATCCAGCTCCACCGTCATCAACTTCTATACTCCCAAGAAATTCTCCCGCAGCATCAAAAACTTTAAACATCTAACTTACCTCCTAATTACAAGATTGACCTTGACTCATTAATTTAGCATTTTTAACTTCCTCAGGCATAACTATTTTTTGTTCACCAATTTTATCAAATGTTACAGTACGTTTACCTGTACCATATAAACTTGTATAATTAATTACTAATTCTTTAACTTTATTTTTTTCTAATCTAACAGCAACACTTACATTACCATCTTTTGTTGGAAATATTTCTCCAGTTACTTCTTTTATTTTATCTTCAGTTAAATTAAAATTATAAGTGTCTTTCTCTATTGTTCCTTCAAGATCTTTAGTCATCATTACTATCATTCCATAAACACTATCAACATCAGTATAAGTACCTTTTACTCTTTCATAATAATTCCAACCACTACCACATTGAAAATCATAAGCAAATGATTTATTAGTAGAAAAATCATTATATGAAAGTCTTGTTTCTTCAGTACCTGCTAAACTATCAACACTATAGTCACTCATCGCACTAGTCTTATATTTTGAAGAAGTAATTTTTGATGTAACAAGTTTACTATCTTTATCAACTACATATTTATATTCAACAATATCAGAATAATAAGTTTCATAACTTTCAGATAATACAGTATGTGTATAATCATTTTTCTTTAAATTATCTAACGCAACATCATACTTTTCTTCTGGAGTTAAACTCTTTTCACTAGATGATTGCTTTTCTCTAGTACTACACCCTGTTATATTAATAATCATTAATAAACTAAGCATAATTAACAAAAGTTTTTTCATATAAACACCTCTTATATGATTATATAAAACTAAAAATTTAAATAACATATTGTTGTAACCAACAACATATTTTTTGTAAAAAAAAACATAACTTTCGTTATGTTTTTTATTTAATCTCACATGTATATTTAAATAAACTTAATTCATTATCTTCTAAAGAAGCACGAATAGTTTCAATCATATCATCTGATTCCATATTTTCATAATAGTTTTTAGGATCTACATAAATATTTTTAATTGTATTTGAATCAACTTTTTCAACTTTAAAAGAATCATCACTTCTATATATCTCTAATACATTATCAATAGATGTTCTCTTTAAATATTCTTCATCAAAATCTAAAATATTATATTTAGAAAATTCAACTACCTTATTATTTTCAACTACATACTCTTCATAAGAAGTAATTACTGGATTATTTCCTCTAGCCTCACTCTTACAAATAATTGTTCCACTATTTGAACTACTACATCCACTTAATAAAAGTACTACAAATAAAATTGAAATTAAACTAATTATCTTTTTCATATATACTCTCCTTATTATTAGTATAACATTTAATAATAAAAAAGAAGAGAAAAATTTTTCTCTTCTAAGTTATGGTGTCAATCTACTTGGTCCTCTAAATAAGAACATAGTTTCTTTTAATGATCCAGTTTCAAGTAATAACATAGTAATTCTATCTACTCCAAGACCAAACCCTCCATGAGGTGGGCACCCATACTTGAAAAATTCTAAATAAAATTCTACGTCTTTTCCTAAACCTTTTTCTTTTGCTTGTTCAACTAATACTTCATAACGATGTTCTCTTTGAGCTCCTGTTGTAATTTCACAACCTTTCCAAATAAGGTCGTATCCTTGTGGTATACCATTTTCTCTCATATGATAGAATGCTCTCTTTTTAGCACTAAAGTCAGTTATAAATACAAACTCATGTCCATATTTTTCCATAACATAACGACTAGCTAATTTCTCTGCTTCACTATTCATATCACCAACATCTTCAAAATTCATTTTGAATCCATAATTTGCCTCAAGTTCCTTATATAAATCTTCTAATTTAATTCTAGGAAAAGGTCTAGTTGGTACAACAACTTCTATACCAAATAATTCTTTAATTATTTCTCCATACTTTTCCTTAACAGCACTTAATGCATAAACTAAGATTTCTTCCTCAAAGTCCATAACATCAACATATGACTTTATATAACTCATCTCAATATCGAATCCAGTAAATTCTGTCGCATGTCTATAAGAGTTAGAATTTTCTGCTCTAAAAACTGGTCCTGTTTCAAATACTTTTTCCATTCCACTAGCTAAAGCCATTTGTTTATAAAATTGTGGACTTTGTGCTAAATATGCTTTTTCTCCAAAATATCCAACTTCAAAAACATCAGAACCAGATTCACTCGCAGCCCCTATTAATTTAGGTGTATGAATCTCTAAAAAATTCTCTTTAATACAAAATTCTCTCATCGCATTAACTAAACAAGTTTGTACTTGAAAAAGTAATAAATTCTTTTCATTTCTTAAGTCTAAGAATCTATAATTTAATCTAGTATCGATAGTTGCGGACTTACTATCTTTATAGTTCAAAGGTAATTCACCTAAACATTTACTAGTAACAATTATTTCTTTTGGAATAATTTCCATACCATTAAGTTTAACTTTTTCATTTTCTAATAAAACACCATTAACTTTAACAGTACTTTCTACAGTTAAATTAGAAACAATATTATTAAGTTCAATATTATCTTCATTCTTCTCAATCGTAACTTGAACCTTTCCAGTTATATCTCTAATAACCATAAATTGTACATATTGTAGATCACGAATACTTTCAACAAATCCCTCTATAGTTATTTCTTGATTAAAGTATTCTTTTAAATTTTTAAAATATATTTTTTTCATATGATACCTCCTCTTAAAAATATAAAATAAAAAAACAGTTTATTATCCACAAAGGGACGAATAACTGTTTAATATCCGCGGTACCACCCAATTTATTATAAAACATTTATAATCACTCGAAGAATAACGGTTCTTTTCCGACTTACTCTACTCTTAGTTCAAGTAAGTAGCTCGTAGGTGTCTTTCATTTAAATTTTATGTTATTTTTCACCAACCAATAACTCTCTAAAATAAAATCTTCAACTACTCTTCCTAGTCATCACTGATGCGCTAATTATAACATACTACTGAAAAAAATTCAAGTTTTCTACATTAACTAATGTTTTATCTTCAAATTCTAATTTAAAACACTCTAAATAATTCCATCTACGATTAAAGAATACTTTATCATTAAACTTATACTCTCCACCATAGTTTATACTACACCAATTACTAAGTAAACTAGCAATAGCAGTTCCATGACTAACTACTAAAATATTATTAAAATCTTGTTCAAGTAATAAATCTAATCCCTTTAGCATTCTTTCCTTAACTTCATTTAAACTTTCTCCAGTTCCTACCTTAAAGTTAAAATCTTCGAATTGCTTTCTTTCAAAGTCTTCTGGTAATTCATCCCAAGAATTAATACCATGTTTTCTTTCTCCAAATAAATCACTAACTACAAAATTAATTTCATCTTTTACAAAATATTTCGCAGTAGCCATTGCTCTAACATAGTTACTAGAAACAACTAAATCAAGATTACTAAATTCATCAAGTTTTGAAACCTGACTTGCCATATTTTCTCCATTAATAGATAAAATACTCTTCATATTATTCTCTAATAAACTATCACTATTATAATTATGATTAATTCCTTTATATACTTCTGAATGTCTCATAAAATAAATAATCTTTTTCATAAATTCTCCTTATAATATTCTTCTATTTCTCTACTAAGTTTTCCTTCTCTTAAAACAACTAATTTATTATCTTCTATCTTAATTATAGTTGAAGATTCACTATCCACTTCTCCACCATCTTCAATATAATCAATATTATCTATTAAATCCTTTTCAAGTAACTGAGTATTAGTAATTACTTCAGTTCCAGTGATATTAGCACTTGTGCTAATAACTGGTCTATTTAATCGTCTAATAATTTCTAGTAAATCTTTATTATTAGGAATTCTTATTCCTACTGTATCATTACCAGAAGTAATTAATTCATTTACTTTATCATTCTTCTTCAAAATAAATGTCACAAGTCCTGGCCAATATCTATCCATTAATAATCTTTCCTTTTCAGATATCTCTTCAGTATATTGTTCCACCATTTCAAAACTATCCATAAGTAGTAATAACGGTTTATTAAATGGTCTTTTCTTTATTTCAAACACTTTTCTAATTACATCTTCATTTAGACTATCACCCATAATACCATAGATTGTATCTGTAGGAGTAATAACAATTCCTCCATTATTTATAACTTCACATATTTTATCAATATTCATGAATCTTCACCTATTTAAATTATAACATACAAAAAAAGAACTTTCGTTCTTTCTTTATTATAGTTCTTCAACTTGTTCTTCTTTAACTTCAGAAATAATAACTGGTTCTTCAGTTTTTTCAACTACTGTAGTACTATCAAGTTTCTCTAATTTCTTTGTCTCCGCAATTACTTCTTCCTTCTTAGAAACATCGTCTTTAATAGTTTCTTCTTTTACTTTCTCAGTATTCTTAGTATCAGTTATTTCTACTGTATCATTCTTTTTCTCTACTTGAACAGAATCTTTATTCGTAATATTTTCTTCTTTAGATTTTTTCAACTTAGTTCTTAATGAAATAAACATAAAGAATAAACATGCTGAAACAACTGCTAAAATAATTGAAACAATAAACCATATATTTATATCATTTTTCTTAACTTCAGCATTTAAAACTTTAGCTTTACTAATTAAATGTCTTACATTATCTTCAATACCAAATTCAATATAGCCATCTTTTACTTCTATATTTTCTTTTAATTGAATAACTTTACTACCATCATATGAATATAAGTTAACTTTATCATTATCCTTATATTTATCACCAACAAAGTATCTTAACACAATACCTTTTGGTATATCACCACATTTACTAAAATCTAAATAAATTCCATCAGCATAGTTAATTGCTTCTTCCATATCAGAATTATCTTCAACTACAAGAACAATATTTGGATTAAATTCATTACTACTTTTTATATTGTTTCCATCAAGAATTAAACTATATAAAGTTTTCTTAGTTTCAGGATCAACTTTAGTTAAAGTAACTTTCTTCTTGCTACTAATAATCTTATCGATTTGATCCTTTGTTAACTTATCATTTTCATTAATTTGAATAGATGCATCACCATTTTGTTTAAGTACTTCATCTAAATCACTTAAAACATTAGCATCTTTTCTAATAACTTTTACTACATAAGTAGTAGTATTTCCTCTTTCAGCAGTAACAACAACATTAAAACTATTTTCTCCTACTTTTAAATCCATAGTACCTGTTCCGGTAACTTTAGATTTAGAATCTGCAACTACTGCCGCAATATTAGCTTTATCAACATAGTTTGAAACTTCTAATGTAAATACATTCCCTGAATTAGTAAGTTCCTTACCATTAACTGTTAATTTACTTAATCCTGTATTTGTACTTCTTGTATCTGCAGGACCACTAGGTGCTGGTGTACTTGGAGTAGGATTTGATGGAGTTGGTGCTACTGGTCTAGCAATAACATTAACTGTTATGTTTCTTCTCATTCCTTCTAAAGAAACCATATCACTATAAGATGCATAATTATCACTTCCAACTACTGATATAGTAGCACTACCAACACTTCCACTAGTAATAGTAAATGATTTACTAGCACCAACTGTATCAATAAATACACTACCTGTACTAACAGCAGCAACACCACCATTTGATGAAGAAATATTTAGTCTTCCAACTGAATCACTAGATGAAATTGTTATTGTTCTAGACTCTCCCGGATACATTGTAATACTAGATGTCGAAAGACCAAAACTACCAGATGCATTAACCTTAAATGGTAATAGCATCAATGCAAATAATATAATTATTAAATTTTTCTTTTTCATCAAATCACCTCCATTATTCTTTTCATAATCGTAATATAATCAAATATATTTACTTTATTATCCAAATTAATATCTGCTGCTTTAGTTAACAAATTATTTAAATCTATTTCTTCCATGATATATTTCATAATATAAATATAATCAAATATATCCACTTTAGCATTACCATTAACATCACCACGAACTATATTAGTAAATTCTACATATAATTCACCATTTTTATAAATCTTGGTTTTACCACCAGTATAAATTAATTGTTTACCATCTACAGTCTTAGAATCAACTTCTACTGAATAATTTGTACCAAGTTCAATATTCTTCTTAAAATCACTAACTGTAGTACTAATAGGAATCATATCAATTGTCTTATTATCTATATCAACTGTATATTCTTTTATTTCATACTCAATAGGTTCACCCCATTGTGCATATAAAGTAATACTTCCACTAGAAACTAAATTTTTAACATTTGCTTTATTATTATAACTAGTACCAGTACCATCTTTCTTAGTATTCCATTTTTTAAATTCTAATCCAGAATATGTAAATTTATTCTCACTAAGAGTTTGTTCTTTATCATAAGTTAATGTTTGATTTGTCATAGTACCACTTCCACCATTAGCATCAAACTTAACTGTATAATTATTTGGACTCCATTGTGCATATAATGTGATTGTTTCAACATTACTAGTTATATCAACAACACTTTGTTGATCAGTATAACTTGTACCAGTACCATCTGCTTTAGTATTCCATCCACTAAATGTATAACCAACTCTAGTAAATGTATTTGCATTTATCTTATCACTAATAGTATGTTCAAATGTTTGTTGAGCCATTGAACCACTACCACCATTAGAGTTAAAACTAACTTTATATTCTGTATGTTTCCATTGTGCATATAAAGTTAAATTTTCAGTTGTCTTAATAAGACCATTATTATAATACTTCGTACCTGTTCCATCACTTTTTGTATTCCAACTATCAAAACTAGCTTTATCTTTTGTAAATAAATTTCTCTTTATACGAGCATATTTATCTGTTTCTACATTAATACTAGACATTGTACCAGTACCACCATTAGCATCAAAACTAATAGTTTTATAATCATCACTCCACACAGAATAAATATATTTATTTTCTGATTTATTATATGGTGTATCTTCATCACCAATATCAACAACTTCCTCTTCTGGATAATAAATAGTTCCATCTATTGTCCAATGTAAGAATGTCTTCCCATCATCTTCAACAAATGTATTTTCAGCTAGACTAAACTTTTCACCATATGATACAAGTTTTTTATTACTATAAACATCTGAACAATTACTACAATAATAATTAACATAGTATTGATGTCCATCAGCCCATTGAGCATATAAATGATTAGCCCCATGTACATATAATTCATTTGAAGTATAAGTAGTACCAGTACCATCACTCTTTGTATTCCATCCGGTAATATGTTTATCAGCTTTAAATAAAGCCTTACCAGCAGTACTATCAATACTATATCCTGTACCATCAGTATTTAAGAATTTAACGTTACTTAAATCTCTTGCTGTAGTACTTGTCTTAATATTTCTTTCATCATTAGAATAAAGATAAAGATTTGAATATGTCGTATTAGAACCATCACAATGTCTCTTTAATGGAAATTCATCTAAAACTTCACCATTATATAAAACTTGAACATTAAATGTAACACCACATATAACTTTATCAGACCAATACATAGTACCAGCTGTAAAGTTATTAGAAATAGTACCATCTAATGGTACACTTTCATAATCAACTGATGCAGTAGCACTAGTTCTACCAAAGAAATATCCAGTATACTCTTCATCGCCTTTAAATAATTTATATTCTAATTCTGCACCTGCAGGTATATTTTTTGTAAAATGTGTTAATGTAACATAATTACTCAAATCAACAACATATAATGGATTTTCTTCACTAACGACATCACTTACTTTTGTTTTATTTGATGCTACAGTTTCAATCATTGGTTTATCATCAACATTTGATGTAAATAATGAAATCGTATCATAAATAATTTTTGCAGAATTTAATCCTGTAACAGTAACTGTTGCAGTTGAATCAGTAATCACTGCATTAACATCACTAAAATCAACTGTATATATTCCCACTTCACTAGTTGTTATTGTTTTATTATATGATTTACCACCAACATTTACAGTAACCTTATAACTACCATCAACTGTAAATGAATGGAATTTAACTTGTTCTACTTTTTCTTCCATATCCATCTTTGTATCTAATGTTAAAGACTGAGTACCAATCGAATACATAGAACCATCAGCTAAAGGATTTATATAATAATTATTATCCCATTTTCTTTCAGCTTTTGAAGCTACCTTCTTAGTAAATCCAATTGAAACTCTAGTAGAATCATATGTTAAATAAACATATTTGTATGCAGTGCCATCTCCCCAAGAATTTCTAAGTATCCATGCTCCTTTACCAGTGGTTTTAGTACCACTTGTACATGTACCATTATAATTACTATGACTTGTACCATTATCACAATAAGTATATTCATAATTGTCATCCCAACCAATTAATTGCATAGCATGTCCCATAGTAGTATTAGCACTATAACAATCATCCACTTTCAAACCATAAGTACCATCAGTATTTTTAAAACCACATGTTGATTGTGGAGAAAGCGTACCAGCAAATAACCCACCATACTCATATACATAATTTTTAACTAAATTAGTATAACTAGCAATTGTAGATGCATCGGCTGTATCCTCATTAATCATTGGTAATAAAGCTGTTTCTAAAGCCTCATATTCACTATTAGCTAAATTTAAAACTTCTTCAGGCTTTTTTGAAGTTAAATATTCATTCCAAGGCATAACAGAAGAATCAGTTAAAACAACACCATTTCCCATTGCAAATGCCGCTAAGTAGAAGTTTCCTCCTCCACCTAATTCTCTATATCCGTTTTTTGAATTATTCCAAACATAATTACTATTAGATGATGACGATGTATAATACATTCCATCAGTTGATGTAGCATAATCAAATTGTCTTGATGAAAAAACTGCTGATTCATTACTAAAAGGTTGTTTATTCTTCCACATTAATAATGTTTCTACATTTTCTACTGCTGAAATAATCCAACAAACTCCAAGACTTCCTTGATCTGTTGTTCCAGAAACATAACTATTTCCATTATTGTTAGCTAAATTAAAATAACTAGGTAATGCTGCTTCATAATTCTCTGTTTCTACATAATCAATAACATAAGCATCAGGTACATATCCAACATCTTTCTTTTCTTCAGCAGATAATTCCAAATAATTGATATACTGACTATTTAAATAAGGCATATTTACTTGTTTATTCTTTTCAGTAAGAACAATATCCCCTGTTGTTTCATAAACTTCTTTAATATAATTCTTTGCTTCAACTGGTAAATATGAATAACTCTTACTAGCTAAAACTCTATCAATCTTAGTAGCATCTAACCATGTAATTCCACCAACTACAAATAAAGAAACAAATAAAACTACTGCCATTACTAGCATTAGTTTTTTTACACGTTTATTAAGTTTTAGTCTCTTTACTTTCATTGACTACACCACACTACTCTATCATTATCTAAATTATATCATAAAGTAAATTATAAACAAACAAAAAAAGAACTAATTTAAGTTCTTTTTTATAAATGTAATTTAGGTGGTTTTGTCATCTTTCTAAGTTGTTTAACACTCTTAACTTTATCAGTACATGCTTCATCTAAAATAGTAGAAACATCTTTTCTTTCATCCCATTTATGTAATGTTTCAGCATACATAAATGATTCTAATATAGTATCAAGATTTCCACCGCTTCGTTCAATTAGACTACTAAAATCTAGAGAAGTAACATCTTCAATTGGAAATCTTGGACGAGTTTCTTCATCAAGTTCAAATCTTCTATTAGCAATATCAGTAACTGTATCTAAATCACTAGAATATGTAGCAGTAACTATTTCATAACCTTTACTATCTAAATCAGTTTTTCTCTTCTTATCTGTAATAGTAGGATCATCACTTGTAATAATTACTTTTTCAAACATACTAAAGTAATTCTTTAAAATTTCTTGTACTCTTGGATCACTATTATGAGTCCAATCAAATCTATCTATCATTAAAGTTAAAGACTTAGCTCCAGTACCACTTCTAAAAGTTGAAACTATTTCACTTAGTAATTCTCCACTAAATAACTTGTGGTTAATATCACCACCTGTATACATAGCAGTATTAATATATCTATCAATTTCAGCTACTCTATTATTTGTAACTTCTTCTAACCTACCAAATCTTCTTTGATATAACTCTGGATAATACTCTTTTATATAATCTAAAAACTTTCTACACATTACTACTTCATAATAATGTTGCATAATTGCTTTATTAAAATATTTATTATCCTTTGTTCCAAATAAACCAGCACCTTCAAAACGTGTTAATATAGCTGGATGTTCTGTATTTAAACTATCTATTTCTCTTTTTCCTAAGATAGTACTTTTTCCACATCCTCTACTACCTGTTAAAATAAATTTTCCACGTTTATCAGCTAATCTACCATTAACTTCATCAACTGGTTCCTTAACTAGTAAATCAGAAAATAATAACTGATTTACATTTACATTTTTAATCATTTTGTTTTACACCTTTAGCTTTCTTAATCTTTTGTGCTGCTCTATATTCCGCTTCAGCTTCATTAGCATCACATCTTCTAAAACAAGCACTTTGTCTGTAACTATCAAAACATTGACCAGGATTTTCTGCCTCTTTTTGATCAGCTAATGCTTCTAGTTGTTCACCTTGATCAAATAAATATCTTGCTCTTACAGAAGTAAATCCACACATTCTTTCATTTTTTCTAATAACGTCTTCTAAAATATCACTATATTTAGCAGCATAATCATCCATACGAGTAAGTTTACCATCTACCCATGCAATTTCGCATACTGGTGGAATAGTATTACCAAGTAATAAATTAAACCATGCAGCAACAACATGTCTATGACAAAAATCTTCTGGATCTTCATAACATAATAATGTTGAATGTTCTAATTCTCTATATACTCTAGCTGGATCTAATTTAGATAAAACTTGTTTGTAATATTCCTCTATATAATATCTAGTATTTTCCTCTTCTGAAATTTTTCCAATATTATCGTGCCATACTTGCCAAAACTCACGTTTTGGAGCAAGTGCTGGATAGGAATCTCCTTCATATCCTACGCCTTTACCTCTATCTCCTGATATAGAACAACGTCTATACATTCCTGTTTCAAAATTTTTATAACTACTTGTACTAATCATACTGAACCCTCCGTATAAGATATTATACTAAAACAAAAATAATCTAGCAATACTAGATTATTTTTTCTAACTTAAAGAAGTTTCTTCTTCTTTTTCTTTTTTCATTTGTTTTTCCATTTCATATAAATCATTAATAATTTCATCAAAGTAAGCTTTTACTTGTGGAATAGTCAAATCTTGCATAATAGATATTTGTGTTAATTTTAATAAAGATATTTGTAAACACTCATCAAACCAACTTACTTTAGGCTTTCTTTTTTCTTCCATAAATCCTCCTATTCAAAAACAAATTTATCTTCTTTTTCATTTTTCTTTTTTGTATTTTTCTTAGTTTTCTTTTTACTAGGATCTTTTTCTTCTTTATAAATTTTCTTAATACAAATATTAGGTTTATTGTCATCAAAATTAAATGTGTGGAATGAATCTCCTCCACAATATTTCCAATGACTACAACTTAAACATTCTTTACAAGAAGTTCTTCTTTCGTGTCTAAACTCTTTAAATTTATTTTCCCATACTTCAACAAAACTATCATTATTAATATTTCCTTGAATTAATTCTGGTCTTCTTTCAACATTAGGGCATACAAAAATGTCCCCATTACTTAAAATACTTCCTACGTAAAGACCTGTCATACAGAAGAAATAATGACTACGTAATTCTTTCTCAGTATTAAGACCTAAATAATGACTACAACCATAATCAACTACTATTTTTCCTTCATTTCTCTTTTCATAAATAAATTTAAATAAGTCTCTATATCCTTTTGGATCAAGTAAAATTTCATCATTATTTTTAGCTCTACCAATCGGATCACAGTTAACAACTCTCCAATATTTAACTCCAAGTTCTTGAACAATTTTATATAATTCTTCTAACTCATGCATATTCTTTTTATTAGCAACTGTTGTTACTTGAACACATTGAATACTTGGTTCTTTAAGCATTAACTTAATACCTTTAATAATCTTTTCCCAAGCACCAGGTACTTTTCTAAAAGACTCATGGGTTTCTTTCAACCCATCAATACTAATAGATATTGTACTCATTTTAGACTTAACTAATTTTTTAACTAACTTTTCATCTATTAAAATACCATTAGAAGTTATTCCCCAATGAAAACCTAAACTTACAGCATAATCCATAATTTCAAATAAATCTTTTCTTAAAAATGGTTCTCCACCAGTAACATTTAATAAGATTTTTGAAGCATCATAATGATCAGCTACTTCTTTTAAAGTTTCCATTAATTTTTCTTTACTAATTTCATTTTTAGGTTTTTCATATCCACAACTACTACCACAGTGTTCACATCTAGCATTACATCTAGAAGTAACTTCTAAAAACAAATGACGTAACTGTGGCTTATCATATAAACTTTTTCTATATTCAAACAATTCTTCCATGTTTTCTTTTCTAATTTCTTTTAATTCATCGCTTGCTTTTGATACTACTGCCATATTTTACACCTCTATAATCATTCTAACATAAAAAAGAGTAAAACTAAAAATTATTTACTCTTTTCACTAACATCACTAAGAACTTCACCCTTTTTATCTAATTCATTCTTAAAGACTGGATTTCCAAAGAATTGAATCATACTAGATAAATCAGTTTTAACAACTCCACTTAAATTTCCATTCTCATCATAATATGTTAAAACTAATTTTACTTCTCCTCCAGGTTCTCTTCCTTCAACAAATATTCTACCACTATGTGCAAAACAATTTCTTATTGTTGTTGCACACTCTAAATTTGTTAAACTTGTCATTTGAACATTACCAAACGTTTCATCAACTCTTCCAGCTAAATAAGCATTTAAAACTTGATTATCATTAACAGCAGCTTGTCTAGCAACTAACATCTCTGCAACTTGATTTCTCTTTTTAGCAACTTCACTTAAATCACTAGAAATAGATATACCATGATTAATCCCTGGTAAAGTTCTATCAATTCTTTTAATGACCTCATTATTCTTTTTTCTAGCATTTCTTCTTTGACTACACTCAGAATATACATCTTTAGAATAACCAGTTATGTTTAATCCATCCATAAAACTATAATCAGTAGAAGTTAACTCATCAAACTTTGTTTCTTTATTAACAACATAAGTGTTAATACCAAGTGTATATAATAATCCAACTACTATTTCATTCATTTGATTATTAATTACTCCCTTAGCATTACATAATCTATATAAATCTCCTTCGTTATAAACGCTTAAAACTTGATCACTTGGAAGTCCTTGACTTCTCATTTCATTAGAAACATTTTCATAAATATCAGGAAATTCACTTTTTAATATTTCACCAATCTTAGTTCTTTCCTCATCATCTATATCATCAGTATTATCAAATAATTCTCTACATCTTACACAAATAGCATCCTCATAATACTTACTACATCTAATAATCTCATCAGTAATTTGTTTATCATATGTATGAACAATTCCTTCTTCACTCATTCCATCATAAATAGAATTCATATATTCACTTTGTAATTGACTACTATCTTTAAACTTTCTTCTTAATACTTTATCCATAAAACTAGATAAACCATATTCATCTTTAACAGCATCTTTATGCATATCATACATAGTAAATAAATATTGTAATGAGTTTAAATAATCAACTCTATCATAATTAACCATTCTACTCATTTGTAATGCTATTTCAGTTCTTTGAAATACAGGATGTGTGTTAAAGAAAAATTTTCTCTTCTTTGCATAAGTAGGAAATAATTGTTTTTCTAATTCATTATTTTCCATACCTGAAACAACCATATTAAGTCTAGGTGATTTTCTATCGAAATCAGATATTCTAATATTATAATTTGGATACTTATTCTTAAACTCTTCAGTAAACCAATAATTAAACAGTTTACTATAATATCTCTTATTATATTCTTCTTCACTAATACTTGTCTTTTCACTAGCAAGTTCTGCTTCAACTACACTCTTATGTTTTTCTAATCTAGCAAGTTCTTCTTGACTTAAATCTTCTGGAGTATTTTGTAATTTCCAAAATAATGTTTCTCTATCTCCACAAAATAAAATAAATTCTTCTCTACCAATTTTAGTAGTATCACCATGTTCTTCATCAAAGAAAACTTCAACATCATATGCTGGTAAATCTTTTTCTATAAAATCTCTAATATCATTAAATGTATTTAAATGCTTAGCACTTTCTGGTTTAATAAATGGATTTAAAACAATCGTATATTTGTAAGTATCAAAACTTCTATCTAACAATAAATCATCCATTATAAACTTCTTAAACCAATCAAATGTAACACTACAATCTAATTTATTAAGAGCTCCATTATTTAATACATTAATAACTCTATTCTCATAATCAACTGTAAATCCATTATGAATAATACCATTTCTTAAAGCAGCTAAAAACCATTCAGGAGTATTGCCATCAACTTCTTTATCACGAATATTAATATCTTCAGTTAATAAGTTTCTAAGTTTAGCATCAGAAACATGTTTTTTAAACCTAGTAGCAATATTAAAATCTTTACTATCTCTTTCCACAAGTAACTCTTCTGCTAAAGCAAAATAAGCTAAACTAATTGCTAACTCAAACTCATCAGATGGTCTAAAGAAATCAACAAACTTTTGATGTCTTAAACACATTAATCTATTAATAAGTTCATCTCTACTAACTTCATAATAATCTTTACTCATACTACTCTCCTTATAGTTAAGCTTTACTTGAATTTCTTTGTTTTTCAACTTCTCTTTGATAATATTTACTCATAGCATTATATAAATCATCATCATTTATAACTTTACGGAAATTAAAGTCAAACTCATCAGCAACTTTCTTACTACCACAGTCATACAAATGCCAATCATTATCACTATCAACAAACCATCTTCCATGTACAAATGAATTTCTTAATTTTTCACGAGGATATTGTTTTCCACCTATCTCAATAAATTCATCTTGTATAACACTATCTAACATGTACCCATAAAAAACACTTTTATTTAAAATCTCTAAAAAAGAATCATCTAAAAGAGAAAGTCTAAACATATTTTCTTCTTCTGGTTCCTGATAACAAAAACGACTATAATAATTTCTTTCAAGACAATCAGGATTATCTCTAAAATTTAAAAAACTATTAAATAAATTATCACTAACACTTCTTGATGTATCACAACAATTAATAAAAAGAATTGATGATAAATAGCCCTTATATTTTTCTCTAGAAATAGGAAGAGTTTTCAAAGCTTCATATTCAAACACATCAACAACACCAAATAATCCATTACTTTTTTTCATCCAACTTCTTACATTATCTATTAATGTTCTTTTTTGCATTATACCAAGTTTTTTCTTTTTATTTTCTACAAATCTATTTCCAATAATACTTTTTATAGCATCTATATCATTTACTCCAGTAATACGTCTTTTCTCCATATCACTTAACTGTCTATATATTTCACTATGATAATAAGTATTATCAACTAACATTTGTAGTTTTTGTTCATCACTTAATCCTACTGCATCTCTAGGAGATACTCCAATTTCAATACCACCAACATGCATATAATTAGCTGTAGCATATTGTGCTTGAATATGACCAATTTGTTCTAAACTAAGTTTAACTTCAAAAGGTACAACTTCCCCTTTCTTATCTCCCGCAGTTGCTTTTGTTTGATTCAATTTAATATGTAACTTAACACCATCATCATCTTTATCAAACCAATATAAAGGATTATCCTTATCATTATGACATAAAGCATTTCTAATTAATAAAATAGTAGATTTCTTCGTATAACTATTTTTAGTTTCCTCCGTACAAAAAATACTATCATCAAAATCAATTATATTTTTATCTAACATAGCAAAGAAAACATTATCATTACAAGTAGCAATTATTTTAATTACATTTACAAACTGTCTATATATAAACATATCTTGAAAATCATCAAAAGTTATATCTGTTTTCCCATTACCTAATAAATTAACAAATGCCTCATTTAAAGAAATATTTTCTTTAAATGATAAACTAAACATATCAGCATAAGTTTTCAAATAGCATGCAATATCCGTTTTAGTTACTGGCATTTATAATCACCTCTACTATAAATAATATCATATAAAAAAATAAAAAGCATCATTGATGCTTTTATTTTACATTATCCAAAAAATTAGTCATTGTCTTAGTTAACTTATTATTCTCATCATCTTCAACAATAACCCATTTAGAATTATTCTCCTCATCAAGTATATTTACCCACTTAATTTGTCCATCATCATTAATAATTCCAAATACATCTTCAATCATACCTATAGAGAATACATAATTAATATTCATTAATTTATCAAACATATCTGCATAATTTCTCTTAGGCATAATCTTATAAAAACTATTAAACTTCTTTTCTCTAATAGCCATTATTACAGCATATAAATGTTTACAAAATCCTTCATATGGGCAAGAACAATATACTTGCATATCTTTACTAACTTCATCATATTTAATAATTACTACATAAAGTTCATTTCCATTTACAACAGCAAAGTATCTATCATCTACTTTTTCTAAAAATAATACTCTACCTTCATCAAAATATCTAGTACCTCTAATAACAACAGGTATTTCAAATAATTTATCTAAATCATCTTTAAATAAATCAAATATAAAATTATTTTCATACCTAAAGTTTCTAGAAGCATCACTATAAATATAACTAATTTCCTCAAAGAAAGGATTTAACTTCTTAGGTAAAATATCAAAAATAATTCCCATTATTGTACATAAAGCTTCATGATTTTCTGGAATATATTTATAAAATTTAATTTTAACTTCATCACTATTTTTACATTTAGCATCAATATAAATACCAACGTTATTTTCTTTACCCCAATAGTTCTTCTTTTGATCAATAGTTAAATTACTACATAATCTTTCTATTTCTAAAACAACATCTTCTTCTATATATTCATTACTCTCATATACAGAAATCTTACTTGTTTTAACAAAATCCAAATCAAACCATCTAAGTTTATAACATTTCATCTTTTCAATATAATCAATTCTAATATAAATATGAAAACTATTATAATTATTTAAGTAGGCAGCAAAAAACAAAGTATCATCACTATAATACTTTTCAATGTAATTTAATTTCCCCTTATAATCCTTTTCATTAAAAGTCATTATTTCACCTACTTAGATTACTCTATTCTTCTACATTATACCACAAATTTTTATAAGTGAATAAAAATTATAAAATAATTATTAAACCTAATTGACTTTTTCAATTACTAAAAGTATATTAAATATTACCAATATGGAGGATATTATGAAAAATATAAGAAAAATAGTATTTTTATTTCTATTAATAGGAATATTTAATATTAAAAATGTTTCAGCAGAAACAACATTAAATTGTAGTAAAACATTAAGATATGGTTCTAAAGGAGAACAAGTAAAACTATTACAAAAAGAACTTAATAAAGTTGCAAACTGTAATTTAACAGTTGATGGTTCATTTGGACCAGCAACTAAATCTTGTGTATTATCTTTTCAAAGAAATAATCAACTTTCTATTGATGCTATTGTAGGACCAAAAACATGTAAGAAATTAAATGAGTTATATTTAGATAATGATGATGATGAAATACCATCTACTCTTACTTTAACAGCAACATCTACTCTAAGAAGAGGAAACAATAATAATCACGTAAAAACATTACAAACTATGTTAAACAATTTAACTCATTGTAATCTAGATGTTGATGGTGACTTTGGTTATAAAACTGAATGGTGTGTAAAAAAATACCAAGAAGAAAATAATCTTGATGTTGATGGTAAAGTTGGACCAATGACTAGAAACAGTTTAAATAAAAATATCAAAGTAACTGATAACTCAAAATATGTAATTGTTGCAAAAACATCTAATAAAAAGTTAAATGTAAGACAAGATGCCACTACATCATCTAAAGATATTGGTGATGTTTATACAAGTGACATTTATAAAGTTTTAGGAACTAAAACTACTAATGGAACACCATGGTATAAAGTTGAATATCAAACTAATAAATATGGTTATATTAGTGGAGACTATGCTACTCAAGACTTTATTTATTTAGATATTTCTGATCAAACAATAAAATTATATAGAAATGGAAAAAATACTCTAACAGTTCCAACTGTAACAGGAAATAAATCAAAAGGACATGATACTCCACTAGGTGTTTACTCCATTGGAACTAAACTAAGTATCGATAATATGGGTGGTAGAATTCATCTATCAAAATATAATGCTTATGTAGATTATTGGATGCCATTCATTGGTGGAAGTTATGGATTCCATGATGCTGATTGGAGAACATCATATCAACTAACAAATAAGAAAACATATCTAACAAATGGATCTCATGGATGTGTAAATATGTTTACTGCTGATGCTAAAGCATTATATGACAATATCCATAAAGACTTAGCTGTACATATAGTTGCATAAAATTAGACATTAATAACTAAAATTATTAATGTCTTTTTCTTTTCTAAAATAATTTATGTTATACTTTAGATAATGAGGTGACGTTATGATAATAAAACATGAAGAATTATATGAAACATTAAAAGAATATTGTCCAGGAAAATATTCAGTTGGACTACATGGAATAAATCTTAGTCGTGTTAGAGACTTCTATGGTCTAGATATAACAAATAGAGATGAAGTTTCCGAAGCAATTGCTTCAAAAATTGTCCGTGAAGGTCTACGTGTAGAATCTGGTAGAACAATAAATGGAACTGTTGCTTTCTATGGACGTTTAGATGATAGAAATAGTTTAAAAAGAACATTTGATGGATTAACATACTATTATTATTCTGGTGCAGATGACTATATCATAGTAGCAACTCCAGTAGAATTAGTAAGTGAAAATGGAGATACACTATATGCCGGCGCAACAAATCTAGATAGTAAATATAAAAGTTTCTTTGATACAACAGGTTGTCAAACTAGTACCATATTAGATCAAGTAATTCTAGCTAACGGTCAAAAAATCGATCCGAAATACATTCTTGGTAGATTTAAAACATTAGAAGATGGAAATATTGAACTACAACTTAATCCACAACATATAAGTAAAACTGGTGGAAAAGTATCACAAAAAGAATTTAATGACTATGTTCATAGGCTACATTGCGATCTCTTCTTTGATTATCCTGGTTTAATTCAAACAATTCTAAAAAAAGACTATCAAGGATTAAAAGAATTTGTTCAAGATACATATTGTGATTCAAAAATAAGTGCTTATCTTTTAGAAACAATTGGACAATTAATTGAAGAAGATTATATCGAAGATCTTCGACCAGAAGACATAGAAACTCTAAAAGAATTAAAAGAACTATATAAGCAAAGACAAGAACAGAAAAAAAGAGATGATGAAGCAAAAAAACAAAAACTAGCTGCGATGGCTAACCCATCTTTCGAAGATATTCAAGAATTCGCTTTAACTCATCATCCCGCATACTTTCAAGAGTATCCATATACAGTTAGAAACAATGTTGAATTAATGCGTAGATTAACTAAAACGCCTAATCTAAACTCCTTTATAGTTTATTATTTAGGTGAAGACGTAAAAAATGATTCAGAAACAATGATTAACTTGGTTAATAATTGTAGCACTAATAACTTTAGTGATTATTTCAGAGATGAATGGCAATATAAACCACCAAAACCAAATCAAAGTGACTTAGGATATGAAGTCATTGGATTAGATGTAAGAAGTAATCCATTATTCTGGGAAAGTCTAAATGCAAGAGTACTAGAAATAAATAAAGAAGAAGGAACAAATTATCCATACTTCGATACAGAAAAAGAAATACGTCTAGCAACAGAAGAAAAATCTAGGAAAACACAAAAATAGAAATGAATTACTCATTTCTATTTTTTTATAGTTTCGCTTTTATTTACAGGTTTAACTTCTTCAGAAAACATTTCATTTAATTCGCTATTATCTATTACTCTAAGAGAATCACTATTATTAACTGGTGAAGCTATGTTTTTTTCAAAAAATGGATGTGTAAAAAAGTCTATAAATGTATCTAAAGAAGCATTTAAACTTCCAGTTGGATTTCCAGATTTATCATAATCAGTCATTGTAACTTGATAATCAGTTCCATTCCAATTTACTTTTATTCTTCCAAAATGCGATGAACAATTTCTTATAGTTCCAGGACAAGAAGTCTGACTCTTCACAAATCCCATTCTTCCAGGAATAGCATTACCATTACCCATAAATTGACGAAGATTATTTCTTTCTCCACTCAAATCATCATTTGAAGTTGGAGAAAGTTTAGATTGAAAATACCCTTCATAATTAAGAACAAACATATTAATACTTGCAACTGATAAAAGCGCAGCTAAAACATTTTCTTTATCTAGTTCAAGTTCCTCTTTCGTCTCAAATGCTCTTCTAATTTGTTCTTTAAGAGTTTTATCATCAACAACTTCATCTATAGTTTCAAATATTTCTTTCTTTTCTTTTTCATCTACTCCAGGTTTTAATAAATCCTTAACCAAACCAACACAATGTTCTTTTTTACAGTTAGATATTAAAAGTAAATTACTTGTATAAATTCTATATATCTTTCCTATAGCATCTAAAACACCATCTCCAGAAACATATACAGAAGTATCTCCTCCCTCATAATTAAAACGTTCAGGAATACATAATGCATCAGCATAACTAACAAACCATTCAGCAGGAAGTTCATAATCACCAGCATTAGTATTTACTTTAATAAGATCATTAGACATATCCATATCACTTCTACCATGATCCATATGATTTCTGGTAATCTTTTCATTCTTAATACCAAGAGAACTTGCCATATTAGTCATTTGTCTAATATTTGGACTCATTGCCTCTGAAATCATTCCTTGATTATCTACACCAGGAACAGAAATATTACGTCTTAAATCATTAAATCTCTGCATATAATATTCAGACGATTCCCTCTTTAAAACCTCAAAATCATAACCACTTAAATCCGCTTCTGATAATACAGCATTACTTACTTTAACATCCAAATTCTCATCAAAAAAACATGCTAATCTATTCTTTATATCTTCGTTAGAAGAATTCCATATAGCATCATATGATAAAGTAAAATAAGCAATACAAAGAGATAACCAAAAATCACTCGAATAATCAAAAAACTCCGAATAATCTCCATCTTTTATTTTCTTTAATCTTTTGTCTAACACTTCTCTTTTACATGCATGCCAATGAGATTTTTTATCATAAACATCTGCCATATAAATCCCTCCATATAATAATAGAATAACATACAAATATTTTTATAATAATAATTTATATATGAAAATACATTAATTGACATAAAAAAAGCATATTCCAAAATATGCTTTATTCTTCTACTGTCTCTAAATAAATTCTTTTTTCAAATCCACCACGTTTTAATTTCTTTTGTTTAGCTACTTCTACTACATCACCTAAAGTCTTACCTTCAAGTGCCGCAAGAGCATCAATTATTTCTAGCATATCAGCTAATTCTTCAATTCTTTCTTCAGTTGTAGTAGCACCTAAAACTTCATGATATTCTTCATTTAACTTAGTTTCTAATTCAGTTTTATATTCTGCTTCATCTAATATTCTAGTAATTGGTTTTTCACCATTACCTTCAATAATTTCAGGTATTCTATCTCGTACTAATTTATTATAAGTTCTTGCCATAACTATCTTCCTCCTATATACAATTATATCAAACAGAAGTTCGTAATACAATCGAACAAAGACAATTAATAATAAAAAAGAGACAAAGTCTCTTTTATTTAATTCTAAAAATAAATTTAAATAACTTACCTATTCCAATAAATATCCATCTAATTAAATTATATACAAGTATAATTGGAGAAAGTAAAATCCACATAAAACATCCAAAGAAACTTACTTCATCATCTTTTCTAGGATTCTTTCTTGAATCAGTCCAATATAAACCTGTACCAGGTAAACCTACAGATGTAGTCTTTCTACCATCACTATTTACTGAAACTCTTGCTCCACGAGTACCAAAGCTTAACCCAATAGATTTCTTATTAAAGTTTAATTTAACTCCTGGAAATATCTTAATACTCTTTCTAAATCTTAATCCCATAACTACACCTACGTTCTTTATCTTACTGAATTAATTATAACATATAAAATAAAAATAATTATACAATTTTAAAATTTATAAAAGTATACGAAATATTTACTTCTGATAATTCATTTTATAAATTCTTTATTGTATAATATAATAAAGCGAAAGCAAAGACGGTGAAATTATGAAAGAAAATAAAATTTATAAACAGTTAACCAACGTCGACATAGAAACTCAAAAACAATTATGGAATGACAGAGGAAAAGGCTATTACGGCGAATACTTAGTTTTCTGCGAATTATATAAGCACTTATCAGGAATGGGAAAAATATTAATGAATATAAACATTCCAATAGAAAACAATAAAACAACAGAAATAGATCTATTATTAATTCATGAAACAGGTATATATGTTTTTGAAACGAAACACTATAAAGGTACAATTTATGGAAGAGATACAGATGCATTTTGGACACAATTTTTTAGAACTACAAAAAATGCACATTTTAAAAATCCAATATTACAAAATAGATATCATATAAATGCATTAAGAAAAATGTTTCCAACACCACCCATCTATTCAATCATTGTCTTTACAAATGATGATTGTGTCGTAAAAGCTACTTTCGATACTAGAATCAATGATGTATGTACTCTTAATGACTTACCTAGAATTCTAAGAAATAGATTTAACAATAAACAATATTTTTTACCAGAACAAATTGATTATATTTTCTCAACTTTATCTCAATACTCTCCAATGCAAGAACCAGTATTAATTGATACTGAAGAGAAAGACTTCCTTACATGGATTCAACCAACAATTAACAATTTAAAAATCAAAAAACAAGAACTAGAAACTGAAAAACAAACACTAAAAATATTAGAAAAAGAATATAACCGAAATAAATTTATCTGTACTATAGGGACTGTACTATTTGCAATATTATGCTTAGTTACACTGTATACATTAACAACAGCTAATAAAAATAATTATGAAAAAGAATTGAATAAATTTAAACAAAATTTTCAACATGTAGATGAAATAGATGATGAATATATAAAATCATCTGAATACTATATAAAAGTGTCAAACCAAAAACTTAATAATTTAGAAAATAACACAGTAAGCTTTCAAGCAACTTTGTCCGCTAATACTGATGAATATGGTATTGTACTTAAAGAAAATACAAAATACATTGTAATGACTACATCAGGTAAAGCTTATGAATATGATATGTTTGGAGCACATCTAAATTACAACAGATCAAATAATACAATTTTCAAAAAAACAAAAGCATCTGGCGAACTAAAACAAATAATATTTAAAGACATTAATGTTGATGAAATCACATATATAAAAATAACAAACGTTGAACTATTTATATCTAATCCATATTATGAAAAAACAAAAGATGATTTTGAAATAGAATTATATAAAAAATAAAAAGAGCTTATAGCTCTTTTTAATATTTACTAACTATTCTTTCTAATACTTCTTCCCTATCATACGAAGTATCATAAGAAGTAATTTTATACTCTTTAAACTTATCATTAAAGAATTTATTTCTTTCCACAAAGTATGTGGAGTTTCCTCTTAATTCTTCATCACTACACCAATAAGTCCAATCATCTTCAGTATCATACTTCTTCATATTATTATATAAATCATCACTATTAATATCATTATAAGTTAAACCAATAATTTCATACTTATCTTTAAACTTATCACTACGTAAGAATGGTATTAACTTTTCAAAATCAATATGAGTACCTTCAATAACAAATTTAACACCATCATAAAATGCATTACCTTCACTTAGTTCAGTAAAGAACTTTTCTAAGAAAGGTACTAATCTTGAAGCAGTATCAAATTCATCACCATCATGATGAATTTGTAGTTCAGGATAAGCAGATAATCCACTAATAATATTATCAAGACTAATCATACTATAACCTTTTTCTTTAACAAACTTCTTAGCTAAAGTAGTTTTACCACTTCTAGCAGCACCTATAATTAATATATTTTTATCCATAGAATCACATCCGTTCACATCAATTTTAGCATAGCTGTGAAGTACTAGGATGGTTAATTGTAGTTGTTAAACTTGTACCGTAGTTATATATTAAATGTAGGAAGAATCATATGAAGAGATAATCAGAAGAAAAAGTACAATTACTTGTACTTTTAAATTACAAATTATTTTCATCAATAAAATCAGATAATAAAATTATCAATTTTCTAAATTCAGCCGGCATATTAATAAAAATTTCTTTTTGCTCCTCCCAAGAAACATTTTTTATAAAATTATCAAAATAAACAGCAAGAGATGCTTTATTAGATGACCAAATGTTTTTACAATATTTATGAGCTTCGAACATATCCGATTTCAATTTTTTTTCAAATAAGCATAAGCTCATCTTTTCAACAAAATCCAATTGTGAATATTCTGTTGTTTTATAACTTGGGTATAAACCATCAAAAAAATTTAAAAAAGCCCTTTTAATAGCTGCTGGACGTGAATTAAAATTTTCTTCATAATACTTTCTTAAAATAAATGGCGGAATAATATTTTCAATTGTCTTAATATTTTTACACACAAAACTTCTTTTGCCCATAATATCCATAACACACTTTATCTTTTTCCAATTAGCATTTTCATGATTAAGGTTATCAGAATCAAAAATAATAAAATTATTCTTTGATAACTTATTAAGTTTTACAGCAGGATCATCAGTATTTAAATAATCAAATTTATATGCAATATTTATACTACCATTAAATGCATAGTTATAATTATAACCTAGAATAACCTGTTTTTTGTGTTTTATTCTACGATAAATATTTAACAAGCTATCTATATAATATATATCTGTAGGTCCTTCTACCCATATTGTACAATTGGATAAAATAATAGATGATGCTCTTTGACCCAATAGCTGATATAAATTCATATTATCATATATAGAGTTATAAGCAATCTTTTGCGTATCATTTTTATCAACACAAATAATTGCCGTATCAGCGTCGTATTCATCACATATATCAATCATACTAGAAGAATGTGTTGAAATAAAAATTTGACAATTTTTATATTCTTGTAACTGAGAAACCAATAATCTTTGTAAACCTGGATGCAAGTGAATTTCTGGTTCATCAATAAAGATTTTCAACGGACTATCATTATTCATAAATAGGTAAAAGGTGATTGTAATTAATGTTTGTAATCCATCACCCAAATTATAAATAGCATATGGCTCTTCATTTGATTCCTTAATATAAATATTAGAATCATCATCTTTTATAAAAATACTTATATCCTTTCCATTGAAAAAATGATTTGCCACAAATTCTTCATACATAAGAAAACGTTCTCTATCTTTATTTAATCCTAATAACAGTTTTTTCATATCATGATATACTTCTTGTCCTGTCTTTATTTCTAATGCGCTTAAATTAGGTGAAAAAAAATACTCATTTCTAAACATATTTGACAAACTAACATGATAATCATTACCTTCCGCCCCTAGTTTTCTCAAACTTAATAAAGAAGGTACAAAAATTGTTTTAGGTGTTTCTATCGTCATTGTATTAATAATAGACTCATATACAATTCTTAAATGTTCTTGTTTAGTTCTAAGTTCGGCTGTATCATTTAAATATCGAATCGAATCATTTTTCGAAAAAGAATAAGGTGATTTAATTATTTTTTTTGTTTGACAAAGTCCATACAAATTACTAGCTCTAAAAGAATATACAAGATTGCAAATAAACAAAGCCAACATTTCTTCATCACGTTCATCCCTATATACTTTTTCTCTTATATTTTCATTATACAAATATACTTTTTTAAATTCATTCTTAGAACTTTCATTAAAATAGTTTAATAAATCTACAATAGTCTCTTTAAGTTCTTTAAAAAGAGCGCCATCACTAACATAATATTTTTTATCAAATTCACTAGTTAACACTTTTCTCATTAATCTACTTTTTCCACTATTATTTTTTCCAATAAAAACATTCATTTTCTCCAAATATAATTTCTTTTCTTCATTTAAAGACACATATTCACTATAATTCGAATCAAGTAAATCAATATATTTTATATACATAGCACCACTACTCCTTACTACTAAATCAAATCGATTTATACCTCCACTATATCATTTTATTCCTCGAAAAAAATATAACTTCCCTGAATGCCCTATTTTACTTCCTTGAATTGTACTTAATGCCCTTTCTAGACACAAAAAAAGAACTATTTCTAGTTCTTTTATTCTGCCCACATTAAACTTTCTAACCATTTTAGAAACTTAACTATCTTATTAAATATATTCTTCATACATAATCCTAAAAAGGCAACTCATCATCATCCGCATCAGCATCACTAAAGAAGTTCGGATTCTCTCTTTGTAACTTCTTAACTAGTTGAGTCATCTCAGTCTCAGTAGCTTGTATTACTCTATCATTAATAGGACCTACTTGATTTGCTATAGCAACCATTTCTTCTTCAGTATATCCTCTACCTTCATAACATCTTAAGATGTTATCACAAAGTACATTTCTCATAGCCATACTATTATCATAGAAACTTCTTCCAGCATCATCCATTAAAAATACTTTATAAGCTTCTATTCTTCTCTTAACATCATCTATTTCTGCTTGTTCCTCATCCTTACCAAGAACTACTTCCTCTGGAATAATACGAGATACTCCATAAGGCATACTTCCCATAAGACCTATAACTTCAAATTCTCCTTGGTATCCAACTTCACTCTTATTACCATGGAATACAAATGGACTACTAAAACTAGTTGGAGTCCATTTAAATAACTCAATAACCTTACCAGGATGATATACACCAAATACAAATCTATCTTCTTGATAAGAACTACTTACATCTTTAACAACACCTTCAAACCATCCATCATCTTCTAATAATATCTTACCTTCCCACATATCTCTATCATTAAATTGATATTCATAAGAAGAATCAAAATAACCTTTAATATCAAATAATTTACTCATAAAAAGAACCTCCCTTAAATTTAGTTATTATTATAACATAGAAATGATAAATTAAAAGAAGTTTTTTAGGGCTAGTTAGAGATATCATTGTATATAGTATATTTGTACCCTAGTTAAAAGTTACCTAACCAGAATCGCACTACAAAACTATTTCTGCTGAGTAATATAAGTATCAATTTCGTCAGAAAATTTAGATAACATTTTTATATAATTTTCATAATCAGATTTATCACCTAAAATTCTTGGTGACAATTCTAAATAACTAAATATAGTTCCATTATCTATTCTGGTTTTAAATTCTGAATAATACTGCAAAAGAGACTTTTTCTCGATAAACTTATATAAAGAAATATTCTCAACTATTTTACCACTTTTTTGGACACCATTTAATTTTTCATATTTTACAATTTCATCATATGAAGAAATATTATAAGGCAATATATATTTACAATCTAAACTATTTTTTAAAGAACTACAAATAGAAATTTGTCTTAAAATACAGGCGGTACATATTCCACAATGACAAACACCAGATTTTTCTCTATTCTGAAATCCCTTAGAACCCGGCATTTTTGAACAAGTTTTTGAATTTTTTAATAAATCTATCCATTCATTAGGAATTAAATCAATAACTTCCGCCTTTGTCATAAAACAAAAAGGATTAATAACTGTAATATTTATTCCTACAGTTTTTAAAATATCATTAATATAAAATAAAGTTCTTGGATGAGTAGTTTTAGTTACTTTTCTTCTAAACTCAAATGTAGGATTTAAAGACATAATTCCATTTTCATATATTTTTATTATAGGCACTTCATAATAATCAGCATATAACAAAGCAGACCCCAAAAAAATTAGTGAGCGAGTTCTTTGCGTAGAATGCTTCTTTATAGCAAATTGTTTTTTTTCTACAATAACATGTTCTGAATTTGGACTACTTTTTTTAATAACATCAAATGTCTTTTTTGCTTTGCTTACCTCAGGATCATTAGTTGCATAAGTAACATATAAAGTATTATTATTTAGTTCTTGTGAAGCACCTGCCATAGCATCTAAACCACCAGATAATAATGCTACGCTATTAAATTCACTTTTAAATAACCCCAACTGTTTCATATTTATATCTAAATGCTTTTTTTCTGTTTGCTTAAACTTAATTTCCCAGTTTTCTCCATTTGTCATAAATCTTATTAAATTTGAAAGTTTGTCCTCAATCAATTTCATGATTTCAATATTAACAACCTCAACTTCAACTTCAATAGTTTTATAACTATCTTCATTTCTTTTATTATAAAAGTCAATATAACAAATAGAAGCAAAAGTATCAAACAAATCAAGTATAAGCGTATTATCATATCGAACAATATCTAATGAATTCTTATCATCATAATGAACTTCACACGGGAATTTTTTACTTAAGTCAAAAAAAGATTTAATCATATAGAAATTCCTTTCAAAATAAGTGGAATATGTTCCGTCATCCACCCTTCAACATAATTCTCATTACCTATATTTAAAACCAATTTATCATAAGCATTTTGAGATATAATTGAATTGGTAATTATCTCAGTAACTGAATTTATTTTTGAATAAATATCTTCATCAGAAATAGTCTCATATTTTTCTGACAACATTTCAAAAATTGTTCCCTCTATTTTATGTTCAACATAAATAGATATAATCTTTTTAAACATCATAAATCCATTAGCAAAAGTACCATCAATTCCATTTTCTAATAAAATATCTTTTATAGTTTGCTTTAAAATTGGATCTTCATAATCAACAAAATAATCTGCAATTAGGTCTACTTGTTCATTAAAACTATATGAGTCAAATTCTGAAATACCAAATGACAAGGTACCAGATGAAACATAGTTTTCGCTAGTTCTAATTACTTTTTTTATAGTTCTAATAAAATTAGGACTAGAAAGTGATTTAATTATATGATTTGAAGTATAACTTTCTCGATTATTAGGATATAATAAGGAACCCAGTAATTTCTTTAAATCATGAGTATTTATATTAGATGAAGAATTAAGTTCCTCTATTTTTTTCTTAAGTCTTGGAAGTGTATTTCTAGTAGATGTACCCATATTATCACCTCATTTAGCAGATATAATAACATATTTTTTAATTTTTTCAAATATATGGTAAAATAATTGTGGTGATGTACTTATGTTTTGTCATACTATTTCAAAAACATATTTAGAAAAATGGAAAATAAAAGATAAAAAAGATAGTATATATGTATTTAACAAAAATAATTTATCAAACCAAGGAGAAATAAGAGACTTAACTAATTTAACAAAAACAGAATTAGGATATACAAACTATTATTACTTAAAAATTGAAGATTGTGATCATAAAATTTTTGATAATATGTTTCAGGATTTAATAGATGAAATCAACAAACAATATATATTAAAATTCAACAAATTAGAAATAAAAACAGCTACTCAGTTTAGATTAGCTTATTTAAAACATGAAGACAAATTAAAAATATATAGGCGCGATAATAATGTAGAAATAAAACTTTCAAGAATAAATAAATTAATTCTAGATAGTTGGAATATATCTAAAAAAAGATATATTGAAGACTTTTTTTCAAAAGAAATAGAAAATGATTGGCAAAAAGTTGTAAATGAATTTGAAACAATAATTAAAACAAAAGCAAAATTATCAAAATTTGCAAGAGAAAAACTAATTTTATTTATAGCTACACAAATAAACCGTAATCATAAAAAGCACAACGAAAAGATCAAAATAACACAAAATGACGAAATACTAAAAAAAATACTCATAGTATCAATTTACGAATTTATCAAAATATATAATCACGAACAAGAAGACAATAATGACAATTACATATTCGAAACATATAAACAATTAAAAAAAACAAATTTACATATTACCATACTACATACAGAATCCTCGTTTATTACTACGGACAATCCAATAATTACTTACAAGCATAACCATAAAGATAGTATACTTATCCCAATAACACCAAATATCTGTTTAATTATACAAAATAGTTTAATAGAAAGTCTTTCTATTAAAAAAATTAATAGTATAGAAACAAAAAAAATAAATAATGAATTAATAAACAATGCCATAAACAACATAGTATACTTTGATAAAATAATTACTGAGCTTTATTGAATTTATAGTAAAGAAAAAGAAAAGCAAATTGCTTTTCTTTTTACACTTACAATTTTAATAAATGATTAAAACAGAATAATATTCTATTAACAACGCACTTCTAATAAGCAATCTCTAGAAGTTTTTTTGAAACTCTTGCTTGAACTTTTGCATAATACGCTGCTTCTACAGAATTTAAACTATCATCTTCCCACTTTTCAAAAGATTTAACTGCCTTTGCATATTTGCTCATGTATGTACCATAATCTTTTAGCAATTCAACATCAGTACCATCAGACTTAGAATATTTCTCCATAAAACTAATATACTCATTCATAAATTCTTCATAATTGTCCATAGCTTCCTTAAACTCTTTTCTCATACCATCTACCATATTAGAAGAATTTTCATTTTTAGTTTCTTTTTTAGACTCTTTTTCAGGAATGACATCTTCGTCATCTTCATCATAATCTTCTGGAACATTTAATGCAATTTCAATAACATTTGCACCAGAATATCTTACTGTTAGTTTATAACCATCTTTATTTTCTGCGGAATAATATTTTTTATCTTTACTATAATCAACCATGAATCCCTTATCTTCACAATCCTCTACATAATCACTATAGTCATCAATAGTCATATTTCCAATATATACAATAAATGTTTCACTATTATTCCAAGAAATATTTCCTAAGTTTGATTTTGGCTTAGGGAGTTTACTACCAAGTCCACTCTTTGGCCATTCAATTTCTTCCATTTTTTTAGGAGCTTCCAAAGTAATATCCATTGTTTTTCCATCTTCATCATAATCACTAAATAAAATTCTAATTGAATATCCTTCTTTATTAAATGCACCATATACATCATCCCATTCTTCATATTCAAGATCTATTGTATACCCAGCAGCAATTACTTTATTAACATAAGTTTTATACTCTTTTTTTGTAATATCATAAATCTCAATAGATAACATATCTTTGCTATCAACACTAATTACTCCATACAACTTATCTGGTACTGGAAAATAATCTATTAATTCTACATCAGAAACATCTAATTTAGTTGGTTTTTCATTATATGACGTAGTATCTCCATTTGTAGTAATTATAGGTATAATAAGTACAAAACCTAAAATAGCTAAAATTATTTTTAATCCTTTAAATGGTTCCTTTAAAATCTTCATTCCCATTAACCAAGCACTTATAAATGCTATTGCTTGAATTAAAGTTAAAAATTTTGTTAAAAATCCAGTACATACAAAGAAAAATAAAACTGCTATTGCAAAGAATACTAATAATACTTTACTAAACTTCCCCTTTTTAAAATTTTCAACCGAATTTAATTCTTCTTTTACTTTCTTTTCTTTTACTTCTTGTTCTAAAATATCATTTCTTTCTTTTAATGCTTGTTCGTGATTATCTTTACGAGCCTTTAATTTGGCATCCTCTACTCTTTTAATTTTTGTTGCCTCATCATCTATTAGTATCTCAGCACCACAATAATTACATGTTATTTTTTCTAGATTTTTGTTTGCATCTAAAGTAGCACCACAATTTTCACATTTCAATTTTACTAATTTCATAACTACACCTCTCTTACAAAACGTTATTTAATACACTAATTATACCACTAACTTTCCCAAAACAAAAACAACTTTCCCGAACCACCCCATTTACTTCCTTGAATAGCACTTCAAGTACATAAATCCACTAAAAAGAGAAAAATCCCTTACTTTTCTCTTTCTCTTCTTCTTACTCCTCTTCCCATTCCTCATTACTAAATAAATTAATCTTCCTATCCCCTTTAACAACAATAACCTCTTCTTTAGTACAAAGAATATCATCTACATACTTTTTCAGTATATTTGGGGAACTAGTTAGGGATATCATTTTAAAAGTTACAATTGTACCCTAGTTAGTAAATTACTTAACTATAACAATAAACAAATATAGTATAATATTGTTAGTGGAGGAATTTATATGAAACTTAGAATTGGAGAAATATTCAGATTATCAAACGATTATAGTACAGATACACAAGAATTTATTGATGGAGTTAAAAATTTTATATATTATACAAAATCAAAAAACATTGAATCAACATTCAGATTTGAAAGAGGAATACATAAAACCAAAAAGATCGATGCTATTGATTTTGATAGAAACCCTATAATAATAGTATCAAGCTCTCCACACAAAGCTGGAACAGATAATACACCATGGAAAGACAGATATGATCCAGATAACGGAACAGTAATATACTATGGTGATTGTAAAAGTAATGAAACAAATCCAGCGGATGCAAGTGGAAATAAAATATTAATGAAAGAATGGGAAAATCATAGTTCAAATGATACAAAAAAAAGAGAAAAGGCAACTCCTATCGTTTTTTTTGAAAGAATAAAAATGGGATACTTACAATTTCATGGTATTGGAGTATTAGAAAAAGTAAGTCTTATTACACAAAAAGGAAAAGAAAATGAATTTACTAATTTTGAATTTGAGTTCTGCATATTAGACTTATCAAGAGAAAATAATTTACTTGATTGGGAATGGATATCTGATAGATGTGATAAAGAGAAAAATATTACTGAAGCAAACCAAAAAGCTCCTAATTCATGGAAATATTGGATAAAAAATGGTAACGATAAAATTGAAAAAATAAGAAGACATGTTTTAAAATCTAAAATAGTAAAAGAAAAAGAGCAAAAAATTCCTAATGGTTCTTTTGAAGAAAAAATATTAAAAAAAATTGAAAATCATTATAAAGGAAAAGAACTAAAATTCGAATTGTTCGCATTACAGATAACGCAATTCTTTTTCGCAGATAATAATATCAAATATTTAGATGGATACATTACAAAAGGCTCAGGAGATAAAGGAATAGATTTTATATCTAGAATTGATATTGGACAAGATATTTCAGGAATAAAATTAATTGTAATCGGACAAGCAAAATGCCAAAATAGTACTATTAGTAGCAAAGATATAGCAAGAACTATTGCAAAATTAAAAAGAAACTATGTAGGAGTATTTGTGACCAATTCGACGTTTTCACAACAAACACAAGAAGAAATCCTGGAAGATCAATATCCATTAATTATGATAAACGGAAAGAAAATAGCAGAATTAACAAATAAATATATTCTTGGTAGTTCTAAAGATTTAAATAAACTACAAGAGTATCTCAATAATCTTGACGTACAATATGAAACATATAAAAGTAATATTAGACCAGATGATATAATATATAAATAAAAAAGAAAATTTTAAAATTTTCTTTTTTATTTTATACCATTTTCTTCTAATTTTTGTTTAATCTCAAAAATAATTCTTGTTTGAGCTGGAGACATTCCCATTACAAGACCATTACAATATTTAATAGCAAAATCAATAAATTCAATGTCCTTACCATTGACAATTCCTTGTTCAATACCTATTTTTTTTACTCTATTCCAATATTCAGTCCCTAACTGAAATATCTCAACTTCTTGCATTACTGAATTATTAAGTTTTTCATCTTTTTTTGCACTAAGCGCTTCAATCTTTTTTTCTTCTTTAGAAATCAAAGAGTCTAAAGTCTCCTCTGATAATGTATAATTTTTGTCTTTTATAGTAAGCCAACAATCCTTTCTCTTAGTGTACTCGCCAATATTATTAAATGTTCTATTTGGATCATTAAATGAATCAAAACATAATTTTGATATATTAATTATTTCGTCAATTAAATATTTCGGAACACTTTGTTTATCCCAAATAGTCTTATAATCTAATTCCATATTGCCATTTTTCTTTACCTCATATATTAATTTTGAAAATGAATATGTTACTAATTGTGCTCTGTATGCTTTATTCTCAATATACCAATCTTGCTCTGAAATGACTTTTTCAATTGTTTTAAATAATATAGCCTTGGATATTAAATCCTTATAAAATAATTCATTAAACCTTAATTTATCTTTATTCCATTGATTTTCAAGATCAGTTTGAAAATCAACTAAGTTAAGTTGAGCACCTTTAGAAACAGCATATGGTTTCATAGCTGCAGAGTTTAAATATTTTGCTAAATCTGTCTTAGTAAACTTTTGATTTTTAGGATTTAATTTAGTATATTTTTCTCTTTCAGCTTTTGACATGCTCATTTTAGGTTGATCATATTGACCTCTAGCCCTTTCAAAGAACCATAAAGTTTGATAAGGTTGATTATTAACAGGTGGTGCATATGTTTTTCGCGAAAATTCCTCCATTTTGACATAGAACGGATGATTTGAATTTAAATCAGCAGCAGTTACTTTATTCTGACTATTTGCAAATTTAGAAATACTGTGAACAAATTCCGGATCATCTTCTTTAACAATAGTTAATTTCATTTGTACATAAATATTATCTAGTGAAGCTTTATCTTTTATATCTGCTGACGCCAAAGATGCTGTTGTTTGACCACCATTTATAATTTGAAAATCATTAAATTCTGTAATATATAATCCTTCATTTGGAACAATATCTGTTTTTATATCTTTAGCAATTGTAGAAATTCCATTATTGTAAGTAAAAAATTTATTTCGTTCATTTAATATAGTTCCACGAATTCCTTTATTGACAGCACCTTTTGCATTAAGAAAAGATCTAACGTTTGATTCAAGTAATCTTGGACCATATTTTTTGTAAATATCGCATAAAAATTTCCCAGGTACAATTGCTAAATAAGCTTCATATTCGCTAGTACCTATATCCGCCTTTATACATTGAATACCTTTAAATCCAAAATCGGATGTATTAATAACTACAGGTTCCTTTTTAAAATCTTTTAATCTAGAGTTATAAATCATTTGAATATCAATAACGTCTAATTCAACTTTAAATTTTCTATTATTGTAAATAAAATCTGGAAAGTCTATTGTTTTAACCCGAGTACTTAATTTATTGGTTGATATTATTATTAAATGGATTTTATTAATAGAATCAATATTATTTAAAATACTATATGCTAATTGAACAGCCTCATTACTATCTTCTGCATAAGCAAAGTATCCTTTTAAAACATTTTCAAAATAATTTATCATTAATTGTGATTTTGAATTAATAAACTCATTTGTTATTGTTGAAACAGCATCTGGATTATAATCAGATATTAATAAATCAACAACGTTTGCCGGCAAATCTAAATATCCAGCGTCAATCTGCATGTTTTTAAAAGCTTTTGTTCCTTTATTAAAAGAATAAAAGCATTTTTCAAGCCCATTAATAATAGAAAAATCTTCTATTAATGTGTCAGACATTTCATCTATAAACGCATCTGGTTGATGTTCACTGTTTTCTACAGCAGTTAAGTTTATTTCATTAATATAATCTTCTCTAAATTCTTCTAAACTAATCATAATTCCTCCACTTTGAATCTATCAATACCAGAAAGATTAATAGTATATGTAACATTTTCTATTTCATTAAAGCTTATAGTACTCTTTGTTAATCTAGGAAAATTATTTGAAACTTCATACAAAATTATATTTTTCATATCATATCTTCTAGATCCGAAATTATTTTCAGGACCAACACCAGATTCTATTAATTTATTTAAAAAATCATCTTGAATTCTAATACTTGTTATTTCATTCATAATAACTTGAATTAAATCAAATATCGATGATAACTTTCCCTTATATTCTGGGGACATTTTTTCAACTTTAACCACACTTAAATAGCCTGTTTTATTTGAATCTAATTGATTAATTGATCTTATTTCAATTGTTGTAGCATTAACACTTGATGTTTTTAATTCATACCAGGTCTCATCCACAGAAAAATCTTTATTAAATTTATGTGGTCCAGCCCATGATGTAACTGCTACATCAACACCATATTTTGGCATCATATACTTATACAGAAAATATAATTCACCATATAAACCTTGTTCTTTTTCTTCAGATAATTCTTTAACAGAAACATTTTGAAACATTTTTTTCCAATTATAAAATCTCTTTTTCAAATAATTTAACTCCTGCTCTTCATCATTTAAATTACCTAGCGAATTAACTATATCAGAACAAAAAGTATAAAATAAATTTGAAAAATTATTATTTTCTAAATCAAAACTTAACCAATTTAAATTTTCGTTATCTTTGTAATAACTAACACTAATCATTTTTGTAGATTCTATTTGTTCTGGTACTAATGTAGATAAAAAAGCTAGTCTTTTTTTTCCTTCCTTGGATAAGCCATAAAAGATTTTTACCTTGTTAGTACTTTCAACTTTCTTTAATATATCACTAATTGAATTCAATTCTTTGAACTTGTCTTCAAAATTAATCTTCATTTGGATCATACTCCTCTTCATATTCAAAATCTAACGATAATTGTTCTATTTTTACTTTATTTAAAACATATGTAACTCTTTCCTCGGTTTTAATTCCAGGAAAACCAAGTGCAATTCCAAACAATGGAGTTCCATAATTAAAATTTTGAATTGCAGACATTTCATATTCATTAATAGATGCAACATCTTTCTTTTTTAGCCTAATAGGATATATAACCAATAAAGGTCTTCTATTTATATTTAAATAATCACTTGCAATAAGATCTTTACCATTTCGGTTAGTCATATTAACTTTAGCTTGTGCAATTTGTTCTTCTGTCAAACCACTATTGAATATTCCTGGTTCATATAATCTATTCTTATTACCAGATATTCTTATAATGCTATCTGAATCATTCATATCAAAAGAACGGCTAACTAATGGTATTTCATAATCTTCAACTTTCCAAAAACTATTTTCATTTTGATTTACCATAATATTTTGTGAACCAGTCGCAATAACTAAATCCCATTCCTGCATTGATACCGAATTTTTAATATAGTCCGATAAGCTTTCTGTATCAAAACTTTTATTTAAATATGGTAATTTAAATTTACTAACAAAATCCGCAATTAAACTTTTAGGAATTCTTTGGATCATTAATCTATTATTAATTTCTGAGAATTTTAAGTCTTTTTCTTTTAAAACATTCAATAACAAATTAATTGTATTCTTATTATCCTCATTAATTTTTTTGTCATTATATATTTTAGAAGTATCAGTAGCCGAACCACTATAATTTAATGTAATAGTTTTAGCCTCTGTACTCCTCATTTTATTCTTAGCTGTAACATTCATCTTTTCATATTTTTCAAGTTCCTCACCACTTGATATAAACATTTGCATATTTAATCTTGCAGGAGATTGTTTAACCATCAATCCAAAATCTTCAGGAGTTTTATTTTCAATATTCATTTGTTTAAATTGTGCTTTTAAATTAGAAACAGCATCAATTACATCTTCAAAATTATCAACATTTTCTTGTGTCATATAAATTCTACATAAATCTTCATAACCAGGTCTATAGCCAAACCAACGACACATTTGTAAAACAGTATCATAGGCATTAGCTTTTCTATTAAAATAGCTTATCATTAGTCCTTCTAAAGTTAATCCTCTTGATAAAATAAATCCTCCTATTGCAATAACTCTGGCACCCTCAGTTTCATAATCATCATAATTAAATCTATTTTTCTTATTATTATTATTTACCACCGTAACGATAAATTGTTGAATTTCATCATTTAATCCTGCTTGAATCTGATCCCATGTGAATTCAGCTCTAATATCGGAGAAAAAATCATCATTATATTCTTCATACAAATCGTTCATATATGGGTCTCTAATAAAGCTATTAAAGTCTGATTTATATGTTTGCGAAATTGTATTTTTCATCAAATCTATATATTCATTTATTTTATCAAATATTTTATATTGAATAGAATTAAATCTAGATATATTAATCATCATAGTTCTATGTTTAAATTTTTTTCCTCTTAATGTTCTTATAACATTTACTAAAATAAAATCATTAATTGATTTTTTCAAACTATTTGGTAAAACAGAAAAAATATCATCATCTTTCTTATGCGTTAATAATAAGAAATTATTTTCATGTGGATCAAGTATTTCAATATGCTCGTATTTTGATTCTTCAATACTTCCAACATTATTAAACACTTTATTTGCACCAAAATATGAAGATGGTTCCCTTAATTGAACAATAAAATCTGATGGAAATAAATCTTTATTTGCTTCATCATCATATGGATTAATAAAAATATTAGCAAATGGTGTAGCAGTAAACCCAACATAAGAAGCAATAGTAAAATTATTAAATAAATCTCTTATTAACTTATTAATAATAGATGGATCTTCAGTATTTTTTGTATTAACAGACCCATTATCCGCTTCATCATCTATAATTAAAATATTTTCAGATGTTATACCATGAATTCCTGGTTTTAAGTAATCTTTAACTTGTGTTAAAACGCTTTTATTCTTCTTGACAACTAATATTAATGGTTTATTAAAATCACTAGAATTAGTATTTTGATTTTCTCTTACTTCTTTCCCAAAATCAGAATTAACATTTGTCAAAGGAATAGCATAATATTTATTTTCTTCCGCTCCAACTCCGACAAACTCAATATTCGAACTACTAATAGTGTCACTCTTTGCACCTATAAATCCAGAATCAACACGTTTTTGTGTTTGTTCTCTTAAAGAATCTGTCATTCCTGCTAATAAAACAATTACTTTATAACCATAATCAGCTGCCAAATTAATAAGCGCTGTGTAATTTGCAGTTTTTCCTGATTGAATATCACCCATTACTAACCCTTTTTTCTTTGAATTTTTTACGTCACTCAAATTATTTGGATCAGCACATCTCACTAATATATCATTTGTAGCTTTAGTCATTTTTTCAAGAGAATCTTCCGGAAAATCTTGCTCTCTTAAATAATCTATATATCTATCAAAATAATTTGCAGAAACATTTGAAGATTTCATCCAATTGTTAAAATCCTTATCTTTTACTAAAAACTCTGCATCCGGATTAACAATGCCAATATTTGTTATATATTCGTCATATATTTTATTCTTAATATCATCTTTGTTAGAATCTTTAAATATACTCATTTCTAAAACAATATCAATTGCTTCTCTAATTTTTTCGATTGATTTATTTTCTCCTCTTAAAAATTCTTTTAACATTCGATATGCTTTTTTTTCTAAATCAGACATAAGCACCGATCCTTTCAATTATTAACTCCCTTTTATCGGAAATACTCTTATAAACATCAGTCTTTAATAATTCTTCTAAAATTGCTTCTTTTTTGCGATCTGGTATACATTCTAAATCTTTGCACACTTGTTCAATTAATTCTTCCTGAGAACTACTATCACTATCATTAACTATTTTCAAATCATCTAAAGTATCATTTTGAATAGAATATTTTGGCAATCCCATTTCAATCTGAAATATAAATGAATCTAATAATTTTTTATCATTTTCTGATAGATTCTCAGACAACAATTTATATATAGGATTGTCTTTGTTTAATTCATATTTAACAAATCCGTCTCTTAAATTAATTCTGTTCCAAACTTTATCTTCAAATTGTTGTTCCTTTACACCTCTAAAACGAGTGGTTCTTTTACTCCTATGAACCGAATCTTCTAACGAAGCTTTGATTGAATCCTTAATTTTATCAGGTATTTTTGCCGTAGATTTTTTTACATCCAAGCTCCATTCTTTATCCAATGTAGATGGAATTTCAATTTTAACACGAGCTAATTTGCTCAATTCACTTCTAACATTCATATGAAGCCAACTACCCCAAATAATAAGGCGCTTATTTCTATATATATAAAATCCTTGTTCATCATAAATATTTGTATTTCCTAATAATTTTTTTTCCTCAATAGTTAATGTATTAGCAAATGGTAACGTATAGGGAGTAATTGTAATAATTGAACCATCCATATGAATAAAATCTGTTCTACCAGTTTGTTGTCTTGGGGCTGAGTTAATTAAAAATGGATCTCTTTTTTCTATTCTATCATTATTAAAATAAATATTAACTGAATCATAATAATAATGGAAAACCAACTCCACATGCCTTTTAGCATCCGCGACAGCATTACGAAATGACGTCACGAAATTTGTTGCTAAAGCATCTAATTTATCAAATTCTTGCCAAATAACTAGCGTACCTGTTTCGTATTTAGTTAATTGGTCATAACACGGCATTTTAACGAACTCTTCTTCAGTTAAAACTTCTAATCTCCAATCATTTTGTTCTTCAATATCATCTAAATCATAGCACATAGCATTTATACAACTTTTAGCTTTACTAATGACAGTCATTTTTCGACACTGAGATAACGAAGCTGATTTCAAACCTAATCCAAATCTTCCAAGATCCAATTCATTATCAATCTTTTGGCTTCTATCGGACCCAAAAGTCATAGCATTTTTTAATTCTTTATAATCCATACCTAAACCATTATCTAAAATAGCAAAATAAGGTACATCTAAAGGATCAGCATAAATATTTATTTCTGTAGCTTTAGCCGTAATACTATTATCAATTATATCTGCTACAGATGCAGCAAAACTATAGCCTATTGATCTAATCCCAGCAATTAACGATTTAGCTGGAGGAATTTGTATTATATATTGTCCCATACATTTAATCCTTTCTTAGCATTAATGAATTTATACTTTTAGAAAATTTCAAAATATCATCAACACTATATCTTTGTATTTTTTCTTTACTAAGAACATTCGTAATCATTAATACTTCAACATCATCCTTAAAATCATTAATAAACTTTAATTTTTTTGATGAAATATTAAAATACTCATTATTTGATGTTGTATAGAAAACTAATATATATTTTAGCCTATAACCATATCTACATTCAAAATCATATAATGAATACGGATACATAGAAGAAATATTAATAACTTCATTTTTATACTCATCTTTTAGCTCTAATTCAATTAATGAAATAGCCTTATCTTTTGCAATTTCCATATATTCCAAATAATTATCAGGGCCAATTAGTTGACCATATTTTTGCCTTAGTGAAACAATTTCCATATCATATGATTCAGCAAATTCATTAAATATACTTGTAAATTTATTACCCACGCCTTTATTGTTTATAAAAACTTTTGAATAAGGAATATGATTTTCGCCAATAATAGTTACATTAAAATTCAGTATGTCTAAATCAAAATCATACTCAAAACTATTTACAATAAAAGCATAATCATTTAATTTTTTTGAAATTAAACTCATAATATATTTATTATCTATAACAATATCGTCATCTTCAAATTTTAAGCTCAACGGATAATGAAGTTTTATTCGTCCAAATTGAGCTTTAGTTGGATCAACTTCTTCTTTTATATACATGCAAAACATAGTACCATCATTTTCAATTAAATAACCATTTACAGATATTTTATCGAACAAAAAAACATTATTGATTTTTATTCGCGATTTTGAATTTTTTATTAATTCATCTATAAGCTTAGGTTTAAAATTAAAATTAATTTGCTTAGGTATTTTAAATATTTGCATTAATCTCTCATTAGTTGAATTCCCCTGTTTTATAGGAGTTGAAACTGTCGCAGTATGCCCCGATTCATTATCATTAAATATATTTAAAAATAAAGATTTAGTATCAATGGGTAATGTTATTTTTTGCACTAGTCTTCCATCTCCTTTATCATTTGTTTAAAAATTTTTTCTAAGATTGGAACTATAATAGAATTTCCAATTAATTTATTAATTTTTCTATAACTTAATCCTAAACTTCTAACCTTTTCATAATCTTCTTCAGAAAAGCCCATCATCAAGAATGCCTCTCTCATAGTAAGCAATCTATAAGACTCTCCTTTTGGCCCATCATATGCTATCATCCCAGAATTATTTTGTCTATCCATATTACAAGTTATCGTATTAAAATATGTAATTTCGTTTATATCTCTTTTATTTGTATTCCACATTTTTTCTCTTGAAACCGTTCTAGGTAATTGTGCTTCATCAGCTTCAGACTTATACACCGGATTAGAATAATCTAATCTTAAAAAATTATATATTTCTTTTCGTTTTAATCGTTTCTTTGGAATTTGAGAAAGAATATCTTCTTTTCCATTTAAAACACTAAGCATAAAACATCTTTCTCTATCTTGTGGAACACCAAAATCGATACCAGAAAAAACCATAACTTCGTTTCTATATCCTAACTTTTTCAAAAAACTCTTCCACATTTCAAAATCTTCAGCATTTGAGGGAGCAAGAATAGCTTTTACATTTTCCATAAGTAAAAACTTAGGTAATCTGTTTTCCTTAGACAATCCATTTAAAATTCTTTCTATTTCCCACAACAAACCAGATCTAGTACCTGAACCTTTTTTCATTCCTTGTGTTTTTCCACCTGTAGATAAATCTTGACACGGAAAACTATAAGTTAGCAAATCATGGTCAGGTATTTCTGACGAATCAATATCGATTATAGAACCAAGATTTTTAGATCTTTTATTTGCAACATATAATCTTTCTATTTCACCCTTTGTTAAACCTTTTAAACTATTACATGGCTTTACAGAATCTTTACTAAAAGTAAAATTACTTAAATATTTAATTTGCTCTTCATATGATGGTATTTCAATTATTTCATCACTACAATTAATCGCATCATAAGATAAAATTGCATTAATAAACCAATCACTTGTTGCAACAATTTCATGTTTTATTTTAGAATTCTTCAGTGCTTTGGCCTGAGCGCCAATACCAGAAAAAGTTTCAAATACTTTTAATTTTCTTGTCATACTTCGTACCCCCATCAATTATAATTATTTATCATTATATCTATAAGATATATTTTCAATTTTTGATTAAAATCTAAACATATATGATTTAATGTATTTAACAATTTTTCTAAATTAATTTAATAACATCTTATATACAATAAGATTATATCATATAAAGAACCAAATTCCCTACGATTTAAAGAAAAAAGCTAAAATATAAACAAACAATAAAAAAAGATGTAATCTAAATTACAACTTAGAAATTTTAATATATTATTTGTTACCAAAGTATTCATAAAATTAAATGCTAGAAAAAATGAATATAAACTAAATTGGGAGACTTAATATCTATCAAAATGGTAAGACAGAACAGCTGTCTTAAATATCCTCACCATAATAATCATCATCTTCAAACTCTTCTTCAGAAAATTGAATAGGTTCATATTCACCTGATTCTACTAAATCTATTTCATACTCAGATAATCCCCAAGTGTTTCTTAATTTGTCTCTATACTCTTCTCTTTCTTTTTCTTCTCTTGATTTCTTACGATTTTTATAAATACTGTATCCTACAGCACCTACTGCCATAGCATCACCAATACTAATTCTATCACCAGGTTTTACCTGTTTAAAAGCATCATCACTTGTTAATAAATTAAAGTCATCATATAACTCTAAAAAATGATTATAAGAATTTCTAACTATCTCTAATAAATCATCATTTAAATCTATTAGTTTTATATTTCTAAATGACTCAATAGTTTCTTCATATTCTTGTAATTCAAAATACAAAGAATCTAATTCATCATTATCTTCTTCTACTTCTGCATAAGACATTTCTACTTCTAATAATTTATTTTCTATATCATCACATATACTAAGTATTTCATTAAAAGAAAAAGTATTATCTTTAACTTCACTTTTATTATTAGAAATAATAGGTTCTATTTTTAATTTATCATTATTAGGAGTTGGTTCATAATTCCATTTTATACTAGTATGAGTACTATTTCTTTTAAGCACATTTCTTCTAGAATTTTCTTCTTGAAATTGCTTTTCAGCTTTCTTAATTTTATGTTGTTCTACCATCTTAATAATATCAGCAGTAATCCACAATACAACACCAATAACAATAGGTACTAATAATATAGGAAAAGCACATACTACAGCAACAGGTACAACTAATGCAACTAAACATCCATCTACTTTTTCCGAATTTCTTTTTCTGTTTCTTCCCATATTATCAGCTCACTACTTTCTTTTTTTTACTTCTTCTAACCACAAACGAAACTCTGCATCAAGTGGAATTTCATCTTTATATTTTTCTCTAAACCATTTTTGATATTCTAAATAATCATCATAATTATCCAACTTACTCCAAGATGTATTTAACTTAGAATATTTAGTAATAGATAACATATAACTATCAATAGGAATATGACAATACTCATAGACAGCATCTATTCTAGAATATTCTAACAAATGTAAATTTTTAAAGGTCATATTAATCCATTTTTGAGCTTGACCAATTGTAAATTCTTGTTCACCAAATATTTCTATTAGCTTGTAGCATTGCTCTCTATGCAATTTATCAAATAATTCTTGATTCATATTACATTCCACAATATACTCAATGTATTTTTTTATACTTTCCCTTGCATTAGTTTTAATAACATTATTATTTTTATTAGATGCAAAACCACGAATAGTTCTCATTAAATCTCTATATGCTTTGCCAATAGCTAATTCAACAACATCATCTTCAAATAAAGTTCCATTCCACCATTTATTTTTTTCTTCAGTTGTTATTACACTTTTTCTCATTAAATACACCACACTTATATATAAATTATAACATAAAAGAAGTCTCACGACTTCTTTTACTTATTATTAACAATTTGAATAATTAACTCACCATGAGTTTTCACTTTTATAGGAGCAAGTATATTAGAATTCTTTAATTCTTCTAATGTTTTTGGTCTAAGTTCTACTAACTTATCTAATTCTTCATTATTAAAAACATAGTAAGCAGGATAATTCATTTCTTTAGATCTAGCTACTCTAAAGTCTAATAATCTTTTCTTTAATTCATCATCACTTATTTCTTTAACTACTTCTTTACCAACAAACTTATCTTTATAGTATTCATAATAATTAATATTATTAACTACATTCATATTTAAAAATGTATTAGCCCAATCTTCTAATTCTTTTCTACTATACCATATAGTTTTATCAGACTTATCTAAATCATATTGTATTTTTCTAACTAAAGCATCTGCTTTAATAACTTTATCTTTAATATCTTTGGGAGCATACTTTGTATTTAATATAGTTTCATTATTGGCAGCTACTACTAATACTCTATGAGTATCAGTAAAGTTGTTTTCTGATAAAGCTCTTTTAATAAAATTAATTACTTTATTAGAACTTAATCTGTTATTCCAAATCTTTTTATATACATCTCTTTGAGCTTCTACTTGTCTTAATGGAGAATACATACCTTTCTTAATCTTTTTATTATTAATATTATATTCTCTAATAAAGTCACCATTTTCATTAACTGTAATATTACCTACTAGATTCTTACACTCTATAAAATAACAATGTGCTTTACTAAGTACTACATAATCTATTTGTGCTTTTAATCCATCACATTCAATATTAATATCTCTAAGTACATATAATCCTAAATTAGATTTAGAAAGCTGATATTTAATTTCATTTTCTCCTTCTAATCCCTTTTTAACAATATATAACTCTTCATATAATTCTTCACATTTAGAATATTCATCCTTTAATTTCATTAAAGCATCATATCTATCTTGCAAATCAGAATTTTCTTTTAGAAAAATTGTATCTTTAAAAAAATCAAATAATGGCATAACATCATCTCCCAAAAAAATTATAACATAAAAACTTTTATAAACTATTTTTTCTTCTTATTAGCAAAATAAATACCTGTTCCAATTCCACCAACAGTGATAAATCCTAAAAAATCACTCACAGGATTGGATGATTCTTCTTCAGATGTTTCCTCCTTATATTTACATGAACCATCATCTTTATTAGCTTGTTCATTATTGTTCAATGCACTTTTATCAGTACAACCATATATATAATACTTGCACGAACCATCATCTTTTTCAGCTGTTTCATCATAATTATAAGCGTTCTTGTCCATACAACCTTCAATAAAATATTCACAAGAACCATCATCTTTTTCAGCAGATGAATTATAGTTTTTTGCATTTTCATCAGTACATCCTTTAATAAAATACTGACATGAGCCATCATCTCTATTAGCATTAGAATTATAATTCTTAGCAGAACGATCAGTACATCCATAAACCACAGGTGGCGTACATCTACAAGTAGGACTAAACGTACCATCAGCACAGATTTGTCTTCCATCAGAACTGCACCCCGCTACTCCACCATGACTTGAACAACAACCTCTAGCAGCAAATACACTAAAAGGAAATATCATTATTCCTATAACACTTAATATTAAAACTAATTTACAACTCTTCATAATACTACTCCTAACAACTAAAATATCTCAACAATACTATATCATTTCACAATAATTACGAATTTTTTTTCCTTAAATATGCAATTTTGCTTCCTTGAATCGACAAAATTCGACAGAAAAAAGAGAGTAAACTCTCTCTTTATAAACTTACATACTCAGCAAGTAGTACATCCGCAGGCGCTAAATCATAACTTAATAGTTCATCCTTACTTACCCACTTATATTCTGAATGATCATGTAATTTAAAATCACCACTAATATACTCACAATCATAAAGTCTTAAATCTACTGTCTTAGTAGGATAACTACATACATTATTAATTAAAAACTTATTAGCTTTTATCTTTAATTCAAACTCTTCTTCTATTTCTCTTTCAATAGCATGAGCTTCATCTTCACCTTGTTCTACTTTACCTCCAGGAAATTCCCATTTACCCATTACATTCTCATCTCCAGTAGAACGTCTAGCTATTAATACTTTATTATCTCTAATAATAAGAGCAGCTACTACCTTAATCATAATTTCACTTCCTAGAAAAATTATAACATAATATAGATTTTACTAAAACTCATAAAAAGTTTCTCATTTTATCAATAGAATTTTGTAAATCATCGTAATTAGCCACACCATTATCTTTTCTATGATGTATTTGATTTCTTATAAACGTGTGAACACTTACTTCATTTGGATTACCCATCCAAGCACAATTCTTTAGTTCCCCTTTTTGAGTTACAAAATAATCATTGTCAAATTGTTTTATACCAACATTACTTCCATACTTATCTTTTAATTCTTCATATAATTCATTATGATACTCTTCTGTTGCTAAATTAAACGCGATATAATTTACCTCATTTGACGAAACATATGATAACTTTCTATCACCAACAGGAGAAATACTTTTATCCGGCTTTAATATAAAAGTCTTAATATTATCATTAAAATACAATTGCTTTACTAACAAAGGTGAATGTGTTGTAATAATTATTTGACTATCTTTTGATATATTCAATAAAAAATCAACAAATTTTTTTTGAATACTTGGATGTAAATGTAATTCTGGTTCATCAATTAAAATGAGCATTTTCTTTTTACTTTGAATAGACATATAATATGAATATATTAAAGCAAAAATCATTTCGTAACCAGAACCAATATTAGATAACAATATATGCTGAAAATTACTTTTCTTTATCACTAAATTAGAATTACTAAATGGTCTATAATTATCTAAAAAATCCAAATGAACTTTTAATCCACTTATTTCTTCAAATTTATCTATAGCCATTGACAAATTATTATTTTCAATTTTATCTTTTTTTATTAAATCATCTAATGTCTTATTAATATCCTGTCTAGTAGAACAATTCTTATTAAATTGAAAATTCAAATCTTCCATAATTCTATCAAACCTAGTATTATTAAATGTTCCCGCTCTTGTTTGTGAAAGTCTATTTTTATCTAAATAAACCACATCTAACTCTGTAAATCGTTTTCCCATATATGGATTATTAATCTTCATTCTCAAATTCATATTACCAGGAACGTTCTTTAATGGATCCTTTGCTACATATAACTGGTCTGAAACTAGTGTTGAAGATAAATAATCGCTACTAGCGCGAGACCTACACCCGCCAAGAAATCTAAAACCAATTGCCTCGAATTGTGTTTTTGGCATTAATCCCAAAACATTAAAAATATCATTTGTATATATAGTAATATCAGTTTTCTTTTCAATCTCATTTAAATCTGAAAAAACATAAGTATCGCTTTTATATTCTAATAATGGAAATGCTAACGCATCAAGAACGGTTGTCTTACCACATCCATTTTCACCCACTAAAATAGTAAGACCACTACCTTCATTTTTTCCATCAGGAATATTCAAATCATTAATTTCCAATTTTTCAAACAATCTAAAATTTTTAATTTCAATATCTTTTATAAACATATATCATCCATCCTTTAAAATTTCACAAAATATATTATTCTTTCTCTAAAAAATTTATAAAAACTTCTGATGATTTAGTATAACTTTTCCTATACTTTTTATAAAGCTTCTCAACAACATTATATTTGTAGATATATTGAGTATATTTATTTTCTCTCTTATGTCCTTCACAAGCAATATAATGACAATTCATATCAAAAATATATTGTCTAGATAAAATCCAATTAATGTCAACAAATAAAGTTAATAAGCCTAACATAAAATCAATTAAGTTTTTATTAACTAATTCTCCATCCTTAGACATTTGATTATAATCCAATCCAACTTGCATTGAATATATAGTGGAATGGCTCTTTTTACATAAATATCTCCACAGCGCTATAATTTCATCTTTTACATCATTAGGTATTTTTTTGTTATTTAAAATCTTTGATACAGGTTTCACATTAAAATCAGCTTCATAAAATTCTTTATATAATTTTTTGTCATCATATTTAATTACTTGAATTATAATTATAAAGCCTTCAAAAACATTTCTCAACAATATTGCTGCGCTGGAATGATAACCAAGTTTAATCAATTGCAACGCAGAATGTAAATTTAAAGAATTTTTATATACAATACCTCTCAAAGCAGGATAATAATCCTCTTTATAATTAAAATTAACATGCAAAGAATAATCCATAATTAAATTATTTTGTTTCTCAATACAACTAGTTAAATTTTTTATTATAGAGCCATAATCTAAAATTATAGACTTTTGATTTTTTTTAGTAATATTACTTAAAGATGCATACTCCATTTACAATCTCCTTTCACATATTTAAAACATCAAAAACATCAGAAATATTTGTATTAACGTCACTAATAGAACTATATACTAATTTTAAACATTCATAATAATGGTAATTAAAAACAAAAGTGTTTCTATTCTTTTTTGGATAATTATTACCAAACATAATTGCGATACATAAAACAAATGCCCAATCATTCAAAGGAACAGTGTAATTTATATGATAAACCGATAATTTATGTTGAACACTAGCAAGAAGTTTTAAATCCCATTCACTGCTTTCTTTCCAAAGTTTCTTATCCTCAGAATGTTTTAAACTTTTATCATAAGCATGTCGTACAATACTAGTAATATTATCTATAATCTGAAGCATATAATTGTTTTTACTTTCTTCAAAATTAACATCAATTCCACAATTAGACAGTTCATCTTTAAATACATCTTCAAATTCATCTATACTATCATGAATATAGCAAATATTTTCATTATTAAAACCAATATCATTCTTTATAAAATATATTAATTCTGATAAAGCATTAAGATTAATAAGATTTACAATATTAGCATCTTTATACCAGCCAAAAGTCATAAAATCTTTATAAAAATCTTCTGCTTGATTGTCGTCTAAAATCATTTTTGAAATTTCAACAACAGCATTTTCTTGTAAATTAAAATTAACATACTCATAATTAATTAAAAATTCCAAATACTTTATCAAAGAATTTTTGGATGGATTTTCAATAAAATTTAAATATTGAATAAAAAAATCATCCTTTTGTTTTGATAATACTGTGGCTTGTTGATAATAATGAGTGGTTAACTGACTTTGATAAACAAATCCAAATAAAGATGTCAACAATAATGTGGCAATGTAAAATCTTTTATCATAAATCAATACATAATAATGAGTATTATCAAACAAATATCTCAATAAATATTTAAGTTCATTATTTTTTTCTTTTGTTAACAAATCTGAACCTTTTACTTCTCCTCTAATATTAAATTTCTTTTTAAAATTATCATACTTTTTATATACTGTCTTATAATCAGAATCATCTTTTATAACTAAAGCTCCAACAGCAAATGTTGGTTGACTCTTAAAATTTAAAAGATCATCTTTTTTAAAAATGCAGCCACTTTGACCAGACTCATCAAAATATATTTTCAATATACTCACCTTCTTTTGTAAAAAAGACTAACTCAACATTACTATATCACTCTCTAAGAATTGTGGATAAAAATTCCTTGAATATACCACTTTACTTCCTCGAATCGACAAATTTCGACAAAATAATAAGAATACTTTCGTATTCTTATTTGCACCTCTCCAACACATCACTCAAGTATTCTCCTGACTTAAGTACTATTTTATTAGGACAACTATTTCTTTCACAGTCATTAATATGACTATCCCATCTGGAGAAAAATCCTTCTGTAAAGTCTTTATCACTACCTCTAGATATTGCTCTTTGCTTGTACTCTTCTTTTAATTCTCTTTCAGGATATACTAAGTAATATTTAATACCTCTTTTATTCATTATATGTAATGGTTCACCATATGTCGTAATAAACACATAATCATAAATTTCACTTAATCCTCTTGCACACTCTACATATACTTCTTCCCAATTACTACCAGGTAACTTCTTAAAATATGTTGTATCTAAATCAAATGAACTAATATTACTATTCTTACTAATATAACTTTTTCCTATATTAGAAAACCCACTTATAATAACACCCATATAATACCTCCACTACAAAGCAATTCTTCTACTACATTATAACACATTGTGTTATAATAGTAAGTTAATTAAGAAGGTGACACTATGATTCCAAATAAAGAAATAACAAGATCCCAATTTTATGAACTTGTCGATTATCAAAAATTATACGCTGGTGGCGAAGCCACTATTTGTGAATCAGATACTCCCTTCTCTGTTTATAAACTTTTCTACCATTGTTCAACACCAGTGGCCATGCCACCAAATAAAGTAAAAAAAATATCTAGATTATATGATGAACAAGTTGATTATAGTGTCCATCCTCTTTGTACTGTTAGTCTTGATGATGTCATTGTTGGTTATGAAATGACATCAGACATAGACCTAAATAAAGCTCAGATTAACTTCTTACCAGATGAAGAAAAAAAATATTTTCTAACTAAAACAAAAGAAATATTAGAATATTTTTCTTCTTTAGGAATCATCTATGGCGATGTAGAACCTCGTAATATTTTATTTGATAGAAATACCGGAAGAATAGAATTCTGTGATATGGATAATATCGCATGGGATGACCTTCCAATGGACTTATTACCTAGTCATGTTCAAGACTATAATACATCACGTCCAATAGATAAAAATCTTCATCCCTATATGCATAACATAATGACACTAAAATCTCTTGGATTAGATACTTATTGGGCAACACGTAGAGAATTAAGAAGTCATTTTAAAAGACCAGCAATTAAAACTATTAAATCAATGAAAGATCCTAGTAACTTCACTAATGAATATATTGTAGAGTATTTAAAAAAATAAAATTGACCAAATAACATATTATTTATATAATATTCTTGCAAAAGAAATTTCTCTTTTGTAAGAACTTAAAATGTTCTTAACGAAGTGTCCTATAATCGAGGGTTGAGCACTTCTAAACAAAAAACTACAAGTCAAAATGACCTGTAGTTTTTTTATTGACATTTACTCATAAAAAAGTATTACAAACTTTTTACAACTTACTTTTTATTAGGATTAAGAGTTTCTTTTGCATCGAGTTCTTTTAACTTTTTTCTAAATCTATTTTCAAATGTTCTTTCTGCTGCTCTTTCATCAACATTATTCGCATATTTTTTCTTACAATCAGGACATTGAATATCATAGTCAAACATATCATAATCCAAAACACACCCACATTTACAAATTAACATTAAATCCACAACACTTGGGCCATTAGAAGTATTACACCATCTCCATCTATAATTCATGCCATCATAAATATCTTCCGTATATGTTTCTAATAAAATTTCTTTATTTGATTTAGTAGGTGTTTTACATTTACTTCTTTTCCAATATTCTTTAATTATGTAAAGTATTCCAATAATCATCACCATAATCCACAAAGGTATTTTGAAAGTAATAAACAGCCACAAATATTTAACCGATGCTTTTATAGCTATCCAAAATCCAGATATAAAATTCACATTATTAATATAAGATAATATTATTCCAGCAACAACTTCTCCAATTACTGTAAGTAAAAAACCAAATATTGCTTTAATTATTTTCTTCATTATCCATTCCTCCTGTCAACAAAATAGATTTTATCACATTGAACATATTTTCGCGTGTTGCAAATGCAACCAAAAAAGAAGAAAACCTATGTTTTCTTCTTATCTTTTCTTAATCTCCTCTTTAATAAATTTAATGAATTCATCTATTGGTAAAGAAATATTTTCTTCACTTCCAAATCTTCTAAAACTTACCAAGTTATTATCTCTTTCATTATCTCCAATAATTACTGAGATTGGATTTTTCATAACATTACTGTTTCTGATCTTTTTACCCATATTCTCTTTAGAGTCATCATACTCTACTCTAATATCTTCATCAATTAATAAGTCTCTTAACTTACGACAATATTCATCATGATACTTAACACTAACTGGAATAATATTTACTTGTACAGGAGAAAGCCAAATTGGTAAAACTCCTTTAAATTGTTCAAGAAGTAGTACTAAGAATCTTTCATAAGATCCAAGTACTGCTCTATGTACCATAACTGGAACTTGTTTTTCACCATTCTCATCTATATAGAATAATCCAAATCTCTTAGGAGTAGCAAAATCTAATTGAACAGTTGGTATTTGAATTTCTCTACCCAAGGCATCCTTAAACATAAAGTCTAACTTAGGTCCATATAAAGCAGCTTCTCCTTCACATCTAACTGCGTCTAATCCTAACTCATCAGATACTTCTTTAAGCATCTCTTCACACTTATCCCAGTCTTCTTTACTTCCAATATACTTTTCAGGATGTTCATAGTCTCTTACAGATAAAGATACCCAATGATTATCCCATAGACCCATTCTTGAATAAAAATCTCTTATTAAGTTACACATATTCATAACTTCTTCTTTAACTTGATCTACTCTACAGAATGAATGTCCATCTTCAACAGTAATTGCATATACTCTTGAAAGTCCCCCAACAGCACCTTGTAATTCAGCTCTATACTGTTTATCAGACTCCATATATCTAATTGGTAAATCTTTATAACTTCTAAGCTTAGAAGCATATATTTGAGTATGATGTGGACATTGTACTGGTTTTAATACAAAACTATGTCCTTTAGGTGACTTAACTCTAAATAACTCATCATTAAATTTCATCGCATGTCCACTTGTTTCAAAAAGTGAAATATCAGCTAAACTTGGACAACTTACCTTTTGAAATCCATACTTACGACATACTCTTTCAATTTCTCTTTGAAGTTCATCTTTAACAATACATCCTCTTGGAGAATAAAGCGGAAGTCCTGGACCAACATAATCTGAAAAACAGAATAAATCCAATTCTTGCCCTATTTTTCTATGATCCCTCTCTTTCGCATCTTCTAAGAATGCTTCATATTCCCTAACTTCTTCTATTGATGAAAATCCTTTCCCAACAATTCTAACAATCATCTCTTTACTAGAGTCTCCATCTAAATAAACTCCACTAATACGAAGTAACTTCACAAAACAATCATCATCTAACTTATGAATTTCTTCTTCTAATTTTTCAAAATCATTTTCACTAATTACTTCATCACACTTAAAATCATAATAAAATTCTTCATCCTTAAACCCAATACTTTCAAAAACTACATTACTATAATTATTTCTTATTACTTCTTGTAATAACTTACTTCCTTTTTCATTTATCATTTTATTTCCTCATTTCTTAATATCTATTTACTTTTTCTACTTCTGGGAGTACTTGGTCTCACTTTCTTTCTTGGTCATATTTAAATCTCCTCCTTTATAACAAAAAAAGAATGGTCCCATAGGAGTGCATTCTGCACGGTACCATCCTTCTATTCACTTAATTACTTAACGAAGTCTCCTCCGGGAATCTCTTTCGAGTCCAACTAATAGGTAGTAACTACTAGATACATTTATTATCTTCCACCAAACGATAACTCTCTATAAAATATAATTCTAATAATCATGTCCTATATATTAGTCTTTATAAATACATTATAACATAAATATAAAAAAGTCTATTACTTGATTGTAATAGACTTCTTCAATAAAAATATTCTTAAGATACTATAATTATTTAAGTACGCCAAAACAATCAATATTACTAATTGACTTAACTGTAGTTGTATAAGTTGTCGTAATTTGATTTCTTAACATACTTTCCACTCCCTTTTTCAAAAAAGCAGTCTAATTATATCATACTTTTCTAATTATGTCAATTTCACCAAAAAAGAACCCTTACAGGTTCTTTAATAACTATGCTTCATTTTCTACTGAACTATATCTATAACTTGTTCTTCCTTGAGCAAAGAATCCTAATCCTTCAGCAACTTTTTCATTTGTTTCTCTTGCTAAAAGTTCATTAATTTCTTCTTCACTTAATGCAGGAATTTCAACATCTTTCATTGGGAACTCATTATAGTCACTAGCAATAACTAAATCTTTTAAACTATTTCCTCTATGAAGTGGAACAACTCCAAAGTAATTACTATCACTAGCACGATTTTCATAAGTAAGTCTAGCAGTATCTAACATTTCTCTTCTTAATAAAGTTCTCTTATTATAAGTATCAGACCAAGGACCATAATCAAATGCTTGTCTAGCTAATAATAACATTTCTTTAGCCCCAACTCTATGGAAATATCCTTCTCCTTTACGAGTTGAATAAACTTTAAGTTCTCTTTCATACATAACTCCACGTTTAGTATAAACTCTTCTTTCTACAGAATTATGCATGTTATAGTGATGATTATCACAACCAATATTATCAACTGCACCATTATTAGTAATAATTATAACTTCACCATGATCACCTAAAGTAGCAATTTGTTCTACAACATTCTTTTGTCTAACAACATTACCATCTTCACCAACATATGAATGATTTTCAAATTCTTTAACACATTTAACTGTTCTTTCATCTGGACAAGAAACACCTAATTTATATTTATCACCAGAATGATTTATATAACTAAATGAATAATAATTATTACTCTTATCAACTAAAACAACACTTGGATCTTCAATATGCATTTCTTCAATAAATCCATTTACTTCTGATAAAGCTGTAACAAAAGCAGGATTTTCTAAAAATTCTAAACAAACACCTAATTCTACTACTTTATCTACTATATTATCTCTTAAATCAATTACACTACTCATATTATAGCCTCCTATACTATATACAAGTATAACAAAAAAGCAACTTATTGTAAATAAATTGCTTTTATATTTCAATAATTTTACTATATTTACATAACTCTAACAGCAACTGAAGTTTTGTTACCATTATTACTACTATAACTATAAGTAGTTCTTCCTACTGCATATTCTCGTAATCCATTAGCAACTCTTTCATCAGCTTCTCTAGCAATCATTGCATCAACTTCACTTTGCATTAGTGGATGAATAGTTACATCAGGTACTGGATAAGTATTATACCCATTAGCAATAAACATATCTCTTAAACCATGTTGTTGATCTAATGGAACAACTCCATAATGTGTATGTCTTGTAGTTTTATCTTCATATACAACTCTAGCTGTATCTAATTTCTCTCTTCTTAATAATGTTCTAGAAGTAACTGTATTATTCCATCTATCATATTGTGGTGCCCATCTAGCATAAGATAATAATTCATTTGCTCCAACTCTATGGAAATATCCATTACCTAAACGAGAACCATAATGTCTACTTTCTCTTTCATGCATAACACCATTTCTATCATAAACACAAGTTTCTACTGATGAACTCATATTATAATGTACATTATCACAACCAACATTATCCATAGAACCAAAATTTGTAGTAATTGTAACACTACCATAATCATCAACTTTAGCAACTTTTTCAATTGCATGTTTTACTCTTACAACACTACCACTATTTCCAACATAAGAATGTGGTTCTTCAACTCTTACACATTTAACAAAATCTTCTCCTGCAGTTAATTCAAAACTATATTTATCTCCTGCGCTATCAGTATAATCAAATGCTATCATCCCATCATGTTCTCTAACATGTACACTTTCTGGATTACTCACATTCATATTATTTATTAAACCATCTATTCCTGATAAAGTTGGAATAAAAGCAGGATGTGATACAAAGGCACTTCCAACACCAAGTTCACAAACTTTATCTACTAAATTCTTTCTTAATTCTCTAACGTTACTCATAATATACTCCTCCGTATCTTAACTACATATAGTATATCAAAAGAAAACAGATTGTTAGTCAACAATCTGTAAATATCATGTCTACTTTACACAAGAATTTTTTGAGGTTTCTTCTTAACATATTGATGCATAAAATTACTCTTATCACTTTTACCTGGTAATAGTAATTCTGCAAACTCTATAGCCTTATCTCTATTCTCTCTTTCATATCCTTCTAAGATATATATTCTAGCAAAACTATCAATATATCTATCTACTTCTCTCTTATCATATCGTGGCTTTGCCGCACCCATAGTTAAATAATAAAATACGTTAATATAATTTTGCCAATATAAAGGATTATTAGTCATATTAGCAGGTCTATATTCAATTAAATCACGATCTCTAGTTTTAAATGTAATTCCATATCTCTTTTGATTAGAAAACATTCCAACAGTGGCACCATCTCCAACAGACAACATTCCTTTTAATGCTAAAATTATTGGTGCCGCATATATATCTAAAGAGTCTCTATATCCACTATCTCCTTGTGAAAATCTATAAATAATATCTTCATACATTGCAAATAATTTTAATAATCTAACTTTTTCTTTATCACTAGGTAATAAACTACCATCAAAGTTTACTTGAAAACTACATTTATCATAATCAGGATTTAAACTTTCTAATATTTCACCCAATCTTAATAATTCTTTCCAAGTATCTTTTGTATTTTGTAAAACTGGTGATACTATTTCAGCACTTTCTCCTTTAGTAAGACTCTTATCATCTTTAATTGACCATCTAGAACCCATTTCTTTCCTAACTAACTTATAAACTTCATTAGGATTAACTTTATCTAATTCTAATTCTAATCCAAAATTTACTTTTTTAGGAATACCTAAAACCTCTCTATATTCAAAAGGTCTTTTCTCCATCTCTCTAATTATATCCATAGTATCACCTCCTCGCCGTAGTATTTTAACACAAAATAAAAAAAATAAAAAGATATGTATTTCTACATATCTATTTACTAAACTTCATCTTTATATGTTTTAACTTCTTAACAGTCTTAAAAGCTGTCTTATATAACCAATATAATGGTTTATTAATTACTAGGTCAAACTCACCCATAAACTCAACTACATATCCACCAAAATCTCTTTTAAATGAATATAGTCCATAAAGTGGGTTTCTCTTTTCATCAAAGTCACCTGTTATACCATAGAAATTATATCTATCATAATTATTCTCAATAGCATATTTCATTCCTGCAAAATGTACTGTATAAGCAGATTGGAATTCCATAAACTCTTTATAAGAACCACCTGCAAAAGATAATACTTCATTACCATGAATAAAGAATAAAATACCACCTAAAGTAATTACTTCTCCATGTTCATCACGTAATTCTTCAATATGTTTAATATTTTTATTTAAACGTTCAATATCCTTTTCAGCCTCATTTTGTTTTTGTAGATATTTCTTTTCATTCATCTTTTCAGGCGCAGCCTTATATTTAGCTTCTCTATCTTCTTTATCTTTCTTAATTGTCTTTAATTCATTCTTATACTCATCAATCAATTCCTTAGTATCTAACTCAGCAATTAATATCTTTAACATTCCATCATCATGAAATGCTTTAAACATATTTTGATAATATGTAATTGAACGATCAATAAACTCTCTTCTTTCTCCAGTATGTTGCATTATATCTTTAAATTTATCAATCTCATCATATTCAATTTCACGAACTTTAATTTTATTTCTTTCATTCTTACGAAGAATTTGTCTAGTCTTAGTATCCATCTTCTTCATTACTTCATCTACAGTAGTATTCTTTGTATCAGTAACAAATATCCATCTAGCTTGTAGATCTTCTTGCATTAAATGAAATCCTAAATGTTTATAGCCTAGTTTAACTAAATTATTAAATGCTTCATAATTATGATTTCCATCTTCTACAACATTACCATCTAATCCTCTTTCTTGATAAGAAACATAAGGATCAATCTTTACAAATATTGCATTTTCTCTTTTAGCAAATTTTTTAATTTCTTCAGTAAAGAACTTAACTAATTCAAAATTATTATAATCAATTAAAAAACCTCTAGGAGCATAAAGCATCTTTTTCTTAATAGGTGTCATTTTAGATAAAATCATGGTTGCTGCTAGTATCTTTTTACCTTCTTTAATACCAACTAATTTCATACCCCAACCATTTTCACTTTTTAGTTTACCCCAATTTATAGTTTGAAAGAAACTTGCTTGTTCATGTTTATAAGCAAACTTCTTAAACTCATCTTCTTTTAGTACTACAAATTCCATACTACTCAACTCCTACTACAAATTACTTTCTCTTAAATATTTTCTTAATATCTTTTAAACTATTAATATCAAATATTCTATATAATTCTTTAGTCTTAACAACTACTCCAAAATAAACTAATGCTCCAACAACTGTATAAATTAATGTAACAACTATTGCTAATAATCTACTACTAACATTCATTGGAATAAATAACTTCATAATTAATAATACAATTGTCATTAAAATAACCCCTAATAAAACATTACCTAATGTTTTTAATACAGGTTTAAAGTTAATTTTAAAACTCTTCTTAATATAACAAAAACAAATTATTACTGGAAGCAAGAATCCAAAGATTGTTGCTACTATAGAACCATAAAATGGTTCTATACCAATCATGTCACATAAATACATAAATGGTACATTTAATAATATCTTTGATAATATACCAGCAAATAAACTAATAAATAATACTTTATTACCCTTTAATATTTGTACAATCATTGTCGTTGTTGTAAATAATGATGTAGCAAGTGCTACAAACACTAACACACTATAAGCACTTGGTCCAAACTTGCTTGCACCATAGAATATGGTCCAAACTGGCTCTGCCAAAATACTTAATCCAACTGTCATAGGTATAACAAAGAACAATACAAATTGATATGTTTTATTAATTCTATCTTCTACACCTTTAGAATCATTTTCTACTAAATTAGATGTTAAATTAGGAATTAAACTAGTCATTAAACCAGTAACTAATGATATAACAATCATATTAATTTTTAATCCCCATGTGGAAATAATACTAATAATACTTTCAGCATCAGTAACACTATAATTAAACTTATTAACTAATGTCTTAACTAACATCATAACATCTACTGAATTATATAATGTTCTAAATACTTCAATCATTACCAAAGGTAATGCATAAATAATAATCTTTTTAAATATTTCTTTTGTCGTAAACACAGGTTCTTTAACCTGTTTTTCTTCAGCAAAAGCTTTCTTAAATTTCTTTTCTTTTAATAGTAAATATATTTCTGCAAATAAACCACCTACTGTAGCAGCAAATACAGAAACACATACGGTCGCAGTTAAACTAAAGTTAAATACTTTATACATTAAGAAACTTCCAACAACAATAATTAAAACTCTAACTACTTGTTCAATAACTTCACTAAGAGACGTTTCTGTAATATATCTATGTCCTTGGAAATATCCTCTAACCACACTAAGTAAAGGAATAATTAATATAGCTGTAGAAATCGTTCTAATAACTAAAGCAACATCTTCTTTAGTATTACCCCCTTCAACTCCACCTATAATTAAATATCCAATCTTATCAGCAAAAATAAATAATACAAGAAAGCAAACAATTCCTGCTATTATAGATAACCATTTACCAATATCATATGCTTTCTTTTTGGCTTTACTATAGCCAAGAGTATGGTATTCACTAATAACCTTACTCATGGCTATTGGAATACCAGCCATAGATATACTTAAAAATACAGAATAAATATTATAAGCATATGCATATAAAGCTCCACCCTTTTCTCCAATAACACTATTAAAAGGTATTACATATAGAATACCTAATACTTTACATAATACAATTGCAAAAGTCGCAATAAATGCTCCTTGCATAAAAGAACTTTTCTTAATTTTCATTTAATCACATCTTTCTTACATATAGTATATCACTTATAAAAAGCAATATAAAATTTTTTTACAAATTTTATGTCAACAAAAAAGACACAAAGTGTCTTAATTAAAATAATATTTTTTCTTCTTAGGCATATAAAACATATCTTTATATACTTGTAAGTTAATCTTACTATTAATCTTAAAAGGTTGTTTAGTATCACCTAACTGATACAAAATAAATTTCGGTCCTTCATCAGTATTAACTAATAATTTTACAATCTGTGCAGGAGCACCATTTAATAAAATATTATCATCCATATAACCATACACTGTGGCCTCAATATCACGGCCACGATATTTAATCATTAAATGTCTTATAACTGGAGTTATCCCAATTATAAAAGCCACAAGTCCAATAAGTCCAAACATACCTAAAAATAATACTATTGGTAAAACTTCAGCATCATCAATCATTAATACAAACGGAATAAATAAACCAACTGAACCAAATGAAAATGCAAAAATCATTGGAAATATCACATTCCAAAAATTCATATTAGCTTCCCTACAATCAATAACCTCATATTCCATATCAGCAAATCTAGTATCTAACCCAGTTGCTGCATTACAATAAGGACAAATTTCTGAAGTAACAGGAGCCCCACAATTATGACAATGTTTTACATTATTTACTCTCATAATCTCACCTCTATTATACTCATTATATCATAGCAAAATAAAAAACTTAATTAGTAATTAAGTTTTCTATTATCTACATATGTTTACCAGCTTTATGTTCTCTAGCTTGTGCATCTCTAACTCCATTTTGAAGTAAGAAATATTTATTAGCTAAATCATTGAAAGCACTTTCACTAGCACTATCTGGTTTTAAAACACCATTAACTTCAAATTCATTTTCAAGATAAGAAAGTCTTCTTTCAACTTCATCATCACTACTTCTTAATTGTTCAGCTTCTTTCTTTAATTTATCATAACAATAATTAACCATGTTAATTAAATTATCTTGTTTAATAACTGCTCCTTTTACACAATCAGGAAAATCTCTTTGTAATCTAGCAAATTCACTAGCAGAAACTAAATCAAGTTGTCCAGCTAAACTAGGACGATTAAGTTCAACAAGCTTTCCACCTGCAGTAACATCTCCTGAATGTATTGGTTTTAAATATTGTACATATGCATACTTTGAATCCATATTTTTCTATCCTCCAATTTTCTATTATTAACTTAATTATAAAATACCATAAATTAAATAACAATCTTCTATCAAAAACTTTACACAAAAAAAATACTCACTAAAGAGTATTTTTTACATTGTCTTTGGTACTTCACTCATCTCATATTTATTTTTAAATGAGCTTACTAAATTAGGGAATCTTTTTCCAACATATGTATCTTTTATAGACTCACCTTCAAAAGATTCACTTGAAACACGTTGTGACTTAGTTGGTTTACTATCAGAACTTAAATCAAACCATCCATCTGATAAAATAAATCCTTCTGCTTTAGATGAAACAACTTCTTTTTCTCCAACACTAGTATGTACTGAAAGTTCAATTTTTGTTGGATCTTCACTATCTCTTGATACTGCAATTCCTGACTTACAAGGAATAGAAGAAATACCAAACATAGTTGCTCCATCAAATGATTGAACACGATGTCTTGAAGAAACTAGTCCATCTTCCCCAATCATAACAATTTCTTCATCATTATTAGATTTATTTTTAATACTTACAGAATAAGGTGTTAAATCAATATTAAAATCATCAGACATTAGAGAATAACCAGTTCCATTTCCTTCTTTACAAAATAAAGTAGAGCCTACATATAATCTTCTTTTTCCATCAACATTAACCATTCTTAACATTTCATTATCAAATAAAGCATAAATAAGATCTGAATTAAGATCAAAATTTCCCATTATTGTAGCACAAACTGATTCAGAAAGATCTTTACCCATAAAACTCTTTAATAATAAAACTGTTAAGTCCTCAATATTTTCACCAGCATTGAAAATATCCATGGCAACATTACCACTACTATTTTGTTTATAAGTATTAATTTTATCAATAATTCCAGTTAAAAATATTTCTCTATCATCACTTGCCATACTATCTATAGAACTAATAACTTCTGAATAATTCATAAATATCCACCTCTATTATCAACATTATAACATAAAAATCTATAAATAAATATCAAAAAAGCACAATCTATTTGATTGTGCTTCATATAAAGAAAAGGCCTAATTATATTAGGCAAACAAATAGGCCGCCTTGCGGCGACCATTCAGGGGGTTCGGTTGAATATACTCTCACATTAAACCGTGAGAGATATCGGCGTGATTTAAAACCATCACGCATCTTAATCATAAAGTATATTCCTAAAATTGTCAATTGCTTAACAAAAAATATTTTTTTATTTACACATCATAAAATTAAATTTTAACTTCATACATCGCGTATAATTCATTCTTATCAAGTGAATTAATAAATTGTCTCATTTCTTCATCAAAAGACCAAGATTTAAATCTAACATACTTTAATTTATTCTTATCTGCTAGTCTTTGAACTTCTCTAAATAGTCTTGTCGCAATACCCATTCTTCTAAATTCTGGAACTACATAAATATCTCTAACTGTTAAATAATAACGATCTTCAAATGCCCTTCCATCTTTCTCATTAATAAATTCATATACTACAAATCCCACAAGTCTATCTTCTCTATAGCAGACAAAAACTCCCATATCAAAACTTCTACCACATACTTTAGATAACTCAGAATTTATCATCTTAAAATTTCTTACAAAGATATCACTACGATTTTCCCATCTACCCATATAAAGCTTATTATAAAGTTTATTAAACTCCTCGGTATCATCTTTCTCTATCTTTCTAATAATCTCATCTTTTAAATAAACTCTAGATTTAACAATATCTATTGCTAAATCACCCTTATCTCTCTTTAATTTAACAAATACTGTTTTAGGTATTTCTTCAATTCTAAATCTTGATCTATCTTCAAGTTCTACAAATATAAATTTATTTCCACCATCACCTATTATTCTAGGAACAGCTTCTCTTATCTCTTCTGTACTTGAAATAGGTCCATCTTTATAAAATCCATATGCTTGTCCTACACCAGTAGAATTAATTTCATCAATTAATTCTCTACTAAACGTAATATCACTAGAAAAGAATAATATAGCATACTCTTTATCATCAATCATTTTATCAACATATTCTAATGTATCTAAATGGCTTAAGCCAAACCTTTTTCTAAATGAATCATATAATTTCTTTAATGATGAGTTATACTCTCCAATTATTTCTTTCATATTATCATACCTCAATATAATTATATCACTAAATAAAAAAATAAAAAGAATAGTAGAAGTTTACTTTCTACTATCCTTTAGTAATTGAATTAATCAATCTAATTTTTAATTCATCATTATCAGTATCTTTATTTAATAAATATTCTTTAGAATCTTTCTTAGTTTGAAGTAAAATCTTATAATCAGACTTAATATTAGCGATCTTAAATGCCATATCTCCACTTTGTTTAGTACCAAACAAGTCTCCATGTCCTCTTAATTTAAAGTCTTCTTCACTAATTTCAAAACCATCATCAACTGTTTCCATTATTTTTAGTCTTTCTGCATCACTATCACTAATTAAGATGCATTGACTCTTAGAAGTACCTCTTCCAACTCTTCCTCTTAACTGATGTAATGTTGATAAACCAAATCTATCTGCATCAAAAATAACCATTGTAGTTGCATTAGGAACATCAACTCCTACTTCAACAACAGTAGTTGAAATAAGAATTTGAACTTCATTATTCTTAAATTGATCCATAATCAAGTCTTTAGCCCCACTAGACATTTTACCATGAACAATATCAATCTTATAATGTTCACCAAATGCTAGTTTCATTTTATCTCTTAATTCACATACATTAGTTAAATCTGAATTTTCACTTTCTTCAATTAATGGAGCAATAACATAAACTTGATGTCCTGCTTTTAATTCTTCATACATCATTCCAAGTACATCTTTAATTTCCGCAATACTCTTTAAATATGTATCAATCTTTTGTCTACCTTTAGGTCTTTCCTTAATAGTAGAAACATCCATATCTCCAAATATTGTTAATGCATAAGTTCTTGGAATTGGTGTTGCACTCATATAAAGTACATCAGGCTTAATTCCTTTATTTTGTAAATTTGCTCTTTGATGAACACCAAATCTATGTTGTTCATCAGTAATTACTAATCCTAAGTTATTATATTCAACTTCATCTTGAATTAAAGCATGAGTACCAATAATCATATGTATACTACCATCTTTAAGTCCTTTATAAATATCATTCTTTTCTTTCTTAGGAGTTGAACCAGTTAATAATTCAACACGAATATCTTCTTTTTCTAAAAATTTCTTTAAATTTAAATAATGTTGCATAGCAAGTATTTCAGTTGGTGCCATTAAAGCACTTTGATACCCACTATAATGATTAGCCAGCATTCCAATAAAAGCAACAATAGTTTTACCACTACCAACATCACCTTGTAATAATCTATTCATTCTACTTGGTGCTTCTAAATCTTTAATAATTTCATCTACTGCTTTTAATTGATCACCAGTTAATTCGAATGGAATACTCTTAATAAATTTATCGATTCTTTTTTGATCAATAACTCTTTCTAATCCATTCTTTTCTCTTTTATTTTGTTCTTTTAAATAATTAATCTTAAACATAAATTCAAATAATTCTTCATACTTAAGTCTAATAGTTACTTCTTTTAACTTTTCACTAGTAGAAGGATTATGAATTACATTTAATGCTGTTTTCTTATTTAAGAAATTATATTTTTCAATATACTCTTGTGGTATATAATCTGGAATTTCTTTTCCATGCATAAGTAATGCCATATTAATAAAAGTTGAAATATTTTTATTAGTTAAACCACTTGTACAATGATACACTGGTTCAATTTTAACTTTATTAGACAATACTCCCATCTTTATATCAGAAGCTGTTATAACATTCTTACTCTTATCTAATTTACCAATAACAGTAATTCCTGTCCCAACAGTTAATTGGCTCTTTAAAAAAGCTCTATTAAAGATAGAAACCCCTACAACACCACTTGGAGTAACTAGTCTAAAATTCATTTTATTTAAACCAGCTTTAAACCTCATAAGTATAGGGATACTTTCTACTTTACCATCTATTATTATCTTCCCACCATCTTCAACTTCAGATAATTCATTTCTTTCTAAAACATCATATCTGAATGGATAATGAGTCACTAAATCTTCAATTGTATGTATGTTAATTTTGTTCAATAAAGAAAGGGACTTCGGTCCAATACTTTTAACATCTTTCAACTCTGTCACTCGGTATCACTTCCTTCTTGGCCTATTATAACATATTTCGAAAAAATACACTAATACTTTTTAACTTTTTTGAACAATTTATTTCCCAAGCCCTCAAAAAGTCCTTGATATTCCTAGAAAAAAGCCACTTTTTTAACTTTTTTTGCAATTTTTATTGACAAAATGACCAACTTCGATTAGTATAGTAATCACCAATTCGGAATTAGGCGAATTGGTCGCTAGTATCACACTAGCCAACCCCTTTTTATTCTTTTTGGAAGCGGCCTCTCAGGGGGTGCCGCTTCTTAGATAAAAAACAAAAGAGACGTGGCCGACGTCTCTTTTTTGTTATATTATTCTTTAGCAATATAAAATAAATATTTTGGAGGAGCATATCCAACCATAATACCATCATTAGTAGTAATTAAAGCACTATCTCCCTTACCCATCATATGTTCTTTATAATCATCCCAAGTATCACCAGTACTACCAGGGAATTTACTTTCATTAATAGTAAATTCTTCAAGACTTAAAATATAATTTACTTGCTCTTGCCACACAACCTCAGAAAAACTATTATTACTATTGCATACTTCATTCTCTTTTATCATCATCCAAGCAAAATCAAAATCTTCATCATATGATAAAGTCATTTTAGAACAATTAGTTTCATAAAAAACATCATATCCTTTTTCACCATTATCAAATGAAAATTCATCAATACTACTATAATTAATATCTTCAAAATATTTACTCTCTTTTAATTCTTCTACAAATTCATTAACTACCTTATTAAGTTCTGGATAATCTACCAACTCTTTAGAAGAAGTACAAGCTGTACATAAAAAAGCAACTAAAACTAAACATAATATTTTTTTCATATATACCTCACTATTATTAAAATTATTATAACACAAAAAAAGTAGCCCTTCGACTACTCTTTATTTGTTTCTACTAAAGATTGATAATACTTATATCTATCTTCTGCATTCTTTTTATTTTCTTCTAAAATTTCTTTTGAATTTTTAACTAATTTATCAAGTGCTCTATATCTATCTTCTCCACTAATAAATTCTTCATATTTAGAAAAGTCTGCTTGACTATCTAACTTAAATTCGCCAGTTACAGGACTATAATGGAATAATGGGAAATATCCAGATAATGTCGCATCCTTTTCTTCTTGAATAGAATTCTTCATACCTTTAATTATTCCTTGAGCAATACATGGTGCATAAGCAATAATAATACTTGGTCCATCATAACTTTCTGCTTCTTTTAAAATCTTAATTGTATGAGTTGGATTAGCACCTAATGAAATAGTTCCTACATATACATGTGGATAAGTAAGTGCTATTTTAGCTAAATCTTTCTTCGCAGTTTGTTTACCATTAGAAGCAAACTTCGCAACTGCTCCAGTTCTTGTGGACTTAGACGCTTGTCCACCTGTATTAGAATATACTTCTGTATCAAGTACTAATATATTAACATTTTCTCTATTAGCTAATACATGGTCAATTCCATTATAACCAATGTCATAAGCCCATCCATCTCCACCAATCATCCATACAGATCTTGGCATAATAAAGTCTTTTAATTTAGCTAATCCTTCAATCTTAGTTTCATCAATTACTTCTAGTAATTTTTCTGCATTTTCTTCATTTTGATTTTCTGCATAATTTTTATAAATATCAACTTCACTCTTTTTAACAACTTTCATATTTGAAAGAATCATATGTGAAATTCTTTTTTTCATTACTTCATCAGCAATTTTCATACCATAACCAAATTCTGCATTATCTTCAAATAATGAATTAGCCCATGGCACTGAATAAGGCATACTTGGCATAGAAGCTCCATAAATAGAAGAACATCCAGTTGCATTCGCAACTACCATTTTATCGCCAAATAACTGTGTTAAAAGCTTTAGATAAGGTGTTTCACCACATCCTGCACAAGCACCAGAGAATTCAAACTTAGGAGTCTTAAATTGACTACCCTTAACTGTGTTAGTAGGCATTACATTTTTCTTCTCATTAACTTCATTAAATAAGTACTTATACTCTTCATCTTTTTTAAGTTTCTTAATCTCATCCTTAGCTTTCATAATGATAGCTTTAGCACCCTTCTTACCAGGACACACTTCACTACATAATCCACAACCTGTACAATCCTCAATACTAACACCAATACTAAATTTATAATTTTGATCTTTAATATTTGCATCAATTAAATTATTAGTAACTACTTCTGGTGCATCAATAACCTCTTTTTCATTTAGTAAGAAAGGTCTAATTACTCCATGTGGACATACTAATGAACATAAGTTACATGAAATACAATTCTCTGAATTATAACATGGAAGCATTTCACTAATATCTCTCTTATCATATTTAGAAGTTCCTGCTTCCATTGCCCCATCTGGACTCTTTAAGAAACTACTTACTGGTAATGTATCTCCTTCCATAGAATCAATTACTTGGAAAATAGTTTTCTTAACATTAACTAAATCTTCAACAAAATCTACATAAGGAAGTTTAACAGGTACTAAACTCTCTAAACTTGCTTCTATTGCTTTAATATTTTTAGTAACAAGATCTCCTCCCTTATTACTAAATCTAACTGCTAAATTTTCTTTAATCTTATTAATAGCAAAATTAGCATCAACAATCTTTCCTAACTTAAAGATTAATACTTCCATAATTGCACTAATCTTACCAGGAATTCCTGCTTCTCTAGCAATTCTATCAGCATCTATAATAAACATCTTAACATTTCTACTTTGTAAAATCTTTTTATCATGACTACTCATCATAGCTAGTATTTCATCAGGACTCTTACTTGTATTAACAACAAATACTCCTTTAGAATTAATCTTTTCTAACATTCTAAGTTTCTTTAAATAACTATCTTTTGTACAAACTACTAAACTTGCTTTTTCAACATAATAACTTGATCTAACTGGTTTCTTACTAAATCTTAAATTAGAAATAGTAACACCACCACTCTTCTTAGAATCATATTGGAAATAACCTTGTACATATGCATTTGTATAAGTTCCTGTTATCTTCATTAAATCCTTAGTAGCAGAAACCATACCATCACTACCAAATCCATATACTAAGAATTCAATATTCTTATGCGGAATAGAAAATTTCTTATCATAACTAATACTTAAATTAGTAACATCATCATTTATACCTACAGTAAAGTTATTATGAACATCTCTTGTATCTAGAAAATCATAAATACCTTTAATCATTGCTGGTGTTGTATTCTTACTAGAAAGTCCATATCTACCACCATAAACATTTACTTTAGCATCTACTTCTTTAATAGTTTTAATAACATCTAAATATAATGGTTCACCTGCAGAACCAGGTTCTTTAGTACGATCAAGTACTGCAATCTTTTTAACAGTCTTTGGTAAACTCTTTAAGAAATATTTAGTACTAAATGGTCTATATAAATGAACTTCTACAAGTCCAACACTCTCATTCTTTTCATCTACTAAGTAATCTATTGTTTCTTTAATAGTTTCACAAACTGAACCCATCGCTACAATAACTTTAGTTGCTGTCTTGCTACCATAGTAATTAAATGGTTTATAATCTTCTCCAGTAATTTTATTAATTTCTTGCATATACTCATTAACAATATCTGGAACTTTATCATAATAACTATTTCTAACTTCACTTGCTTGGAAATAAATATCCTCGTTTTGAGCAGTACCTCTAATCAATGGTTTATTAGGATTAAGTGCTCTTTCTCTAAATTCATTTAAACTTTTTTCATCAATTAATTTCTTTAATTTTTCAGTATCAATTTCTTCTACTTTTTGTAATTCATGACTAGTTCTAAACCCATCAAAGAAATTAACAAAAGGAACTTTTCCTTTAATAGCAGCTAAATGTGCAACTCCAGTTAAATCCATAACTTGTTGTACTGAACTAGATGCAAGCATTGCAAAACCAGTACTACGAGCTGCATATATATCTTGATGATCTCCAAAAATAGATAGTGCATGTGTTGCTAAGCTTCTAGCTGCCACATTTATAACACAAGGTAATAACTCACCAGCAATCTTATACATATTTGGAAGCATTAATAAAAGACCTTGACTAGCAGTATAAGTAGTTGTTAAACATCCAGATAAAAGTGACCCATGCACCATTCCTGCTGCTCCTGCTTCACTTTGCATCTCTACTACTCTAACTGGTGTATCAAAGTAATTCTTCTTCCCTTCATTACTCCATTTATCTGTTAACTCCGCCATAGGTGAAGCCGGAGTTATTGGATAAATTCCTGCTACCTCTGTAAAATTATATGAAACATAACTACATGCTTCATTACCATCCATTATTCTCTTCATAGTACCAATCCTTTCACTATATTTTATTATATATCAAACTACCACAAAATAAAAGAATTTCAATTGAAATTCCTTTTATTTATGTTGATAAATCTTACCCTTATCACAAATTCTCTTTGTTAAATTATCATAAAAATCATCCATTAATGTAAACCATTCATCACCAAGAACTTTATGTAAAACTCCTCTTGCTTCACTAAATTTTTCCGGATAAGTTCTTAAAACTAAATAGTCTGCAAATTGCTCTTCAAAACTTGCCACATGTTTTCCATAATAAGCTTCGCTAAAATAATCATCATTATGCATTGCTAATACACATTCTATTGTCTCTTTACCATAATCTAAGAAGAATGGATTAACTCCATAAAATATCGCATCAATAATATTAGACACTCTATTATAATTATCAATATCTTCATTAAATGCAGAAACTAATGCATAATGATCTTCTAATCTATCTTCAATCATTTCATCTTCAGTTCCATCCGGATATCTTTCAAAGTATTCTTCTCTAAACTCTGGATGTCTTTCATAAAACTCTAATGGATCATCAATATCCTCTGTTAAGATATCATATGCTTTATCTCTATATTTTTGTAATAATTCTGATATAAATCTTTTCTTATTTAATATTCTCTTTTTACAAGTTCTATTTACTTTCAAGAAACCACTAGGTATTTCACCTCTAGCAAAAATATTTAATAATAAATGACCAAATTCATGACAAGCAATTTCTTCTGTACCAGAAGATGTAATCGCAAAGTCATAACCATTATCTAATAAATCAACATAAGAAAATGCTTCTTCAGAATAAGAAAGTTTAATATTTTGACGAGATAACACACTAATATTTTCTACTACTCTACGACTTACTTCATCATTTTCAAATCTTAAAAATAAATTATGTAGTAGTTTCATTGTTAAAAAGTTTGGATCATCTAATCCTAGAAAAAACTCTTCAACATCTTTTCGCATATTATCCCCTCCTTTTTGTTGTCATATTATAACAAAAAAATTAGGAAATATCAACTTTCCTAATTAATATATTTTGCATACTGACTTAAACTTGTATATCTATTTAATGGAATTCTAGGTATTTTATATAAATTAACTCCTCTAGTTGCCTTTCTATATCCTCCAATAAACGCCATTTTAAATCCAGCTTCCTGTAATGCCGAAATACCATAATCATTATATTCATAAAATGGAAAACAAAAGGCCTCAGTATCATTTAATAATTGTCTACTTATCTTTAAATCTGTTACTAGTTTAGTCTTATCTAAACATTTTAAAGGACTTCCTTGTCCACCTGCACAAACTCCAGGTGTATGTAAATTATGTGTATGCGAAGCAAGTTCCATATAATCAGATTTAAATTTTTCTGCTGGATACCATCCACTTATTAAGAATAATGTTGCATTAACTTTATATTCTTCTAATAACGGAATAAAGTTATGTGCTCTAGCACCATCATCTATAGTAACTAAAATTGATTTCTTTGGAGCACGTAACTTTCCTTCTAAATAAAGTCTTAACTCAGTAGTATTCATTGTAAAGAAATTATTAGTTTTTAAATAATTAAAATGTTCCCTAATTTGACTATCAGAATGACATATTTGTTCATTACAAGAATTGTCACCTGCTAAATAAATAAAATGATAAACAGTAACCGGAATACCATTTGCTTCTTCTAGAGTTGTATTACTAACTTCATATGTTTTTAAAACATCTTCCTTATCAACAAACAATAATTCATTAAAATATTCAATATAATATCCATTATCATCTTTCATAACAATAGATTTATCAATAGAATCATTTATTGTATAAACAACATTACCATCTCTATATAATCTAACATTTTCTTTAGAAACAATATTTTCATTAAAAAGCAAATAATTCTTATAACGATCACTTCTACTTTTTATTTCTCCACCAACTTTTAAATCTTGATATTTAACATAATAACCTAATTCTTTAATCTTAAAATACTTTGTTTTTGTATCGATCTCGCATTCTTCTAAAGAAACTACTTCTCCTTTACCAATAGTACCAACACTTTCATATTTACCATCTTTTTCTTCATACAGTATAGTTTCTTTATTTACTTCAACAACATCACCATAATGACTTTTTATTTCTTTAAGTAATGCTTTTTCAGCAATAATTTTTAACTCTTCTTGATGTTCTAAATAAAAGTAATATCCTACTCCACCACCACAAACTAACACTAATAAGATAATTAATCCTACTATTATTTTCTTCTTTAATCTTCTTCTCACTCTTGCCATATTTTCTCCTCTTATATACAACTCTAAGAAAAGTATAACAAACAAAAAAACTTCTAACAAGAAGTTTAAATACTACCTTTAATTAAAGTGTATATTTGTTTATATGTTGTATTTGTATAATGTACACCATCACCTGATGAAAATCCATTATTCATTAAGTAAGTATTAGTATCAATATACTTAACGTAACTAGATAAACCATTTTTTAATTTTAAATTAAATACATCTATATCATCATTTAAATGTTCTGCACTTCTATTAGTTGGATTAACTGAAACAAAGTAAAGTTTTCCACCTTTTTGTGTAACACTAGATACAAGTCCATTAATATAACTAATATAATTATCTGCATTATATAAATCATTAACTCCCATTAAAATGATAACACATGAACCATTAGTAATTTGATTTTCAATATTTGGAATACCAGTTGACTTCATCCAACTAAGTCCCATTGAACTCTTACAACTCCAAACATCATTTTTACCTTGATCTCCAACTGCACCCTTCATCCCAACAGTTCTAGAATCACCAACAAAAATTAATTTTTTTGTAGTCACTTCAGGTGTAGTTGGGACAGGATTAGTATTTTCTGTTGCACTACCAGTCTCAACATTAGAATTTGTCTTAGTACCAGTCTTACCATTAAAATCATCCGGATCAGTATAAATATTTGTCTTATCTTTATTAGGGTCAATATAACTAGAATTACCACCACTAGTCTGATTAATAGAATCAGCTTGATTCCAACAACTAGCTATATCAAAATTACCATCTAATAATTTCATTACCGCATTCACAATGGCTGGTAATAAGAATAGTACAATTAGGGCAATTATCATATTTTTAAATAGATTTTTATATTTCTTTTCGTCTGGATTACTCAATAATTTATAAAAAGCTATTCCAGCACCAACAATTGCAAGTATAGGACCTACTATCCATAAAATATTCATAAACTTCTTTACAACAGAAAGTATTGCTGCAAGTCCCGGATCACTACAATTACCACTAATATTTAAAATAAAATTCATCATAATAATCATTCCTTTTTTAAGAACATTCACTAACAAAATTATAACAAACAAAAAAAGTTCTTTCAACAAAGAACTTTTATTTTAATACTTATCTAATAATGCTTGAGTTGGTGTACAATAATCAGCTTCATTAACAGAAGTTAATACCTTACTAGCATCAAACCATCCCGCTAAACCAGAACCTCCTGTTGAATATCCATTTCCAACAAAGATTTTATTATCTTTATAATCAAGTAAAGCCATATAGTGTTGTGATGAAGTAAATGAACTACTTCCTCCCTTTTTAGAACCATACACTTTAATAACTACTACTTTACCACCAGCTAACGCATTTTTAATATTAGTTGCTGAAGTACTTCCACTTGCACAGCTAAATAAACCATTACTTAAGCTATTTATACCATTTCTAGGATAACTATGTCTATGACCAGAATCAAATACAGTTTTAGGTGTAATACTAGAATTAGCAGCAGATGAAACAACCGCAACAGAAGTAATCATACAACCAATTTCATTAATTGTTGATCCACTAGGATATTTAACCGCTCCCCATTTTGAATCATTTTGATAATAAACATTATAACGAATTCTTGTCTTTTCATTACGATAATAAGAAGCACTATATTTACCTTCTGCATTTACATTCTTTTGTGTACCAGTTTTACCATCAAATGCATCTGGATCAGTATAGATAGTAGTCTTATCTTTATTTTCATCAATATAAGTTGATTTTTGACCACTAACTTCACTTATAATTTCTGCTTGATTCCAACAAGTTGCTAAATCAAAATGTCCATCAAACATACCCATAACTACATTAATTAACATAGGTAAAAAGAATAATATAATAAGCGCAATAATCATATTCTTAAATATTGGTTTATATTTCTTTTCATCAGGATTACTCATTAATTTAAATAAAGCAATTCCTGCTCCTACGATTGCAAGTATTGGACCTACAATCCATAAAATATTCATAAATTTTTTTACTGTGGCTAAAATTGTAGCTAATCCTGGATCAGTACAAGTACCACTAACTGCTAAAATATAAGATAACATATTCTCATCTCCATAAATACAACAAAGAAGCATCACTTATCTAAGATGCTTCTAATTATTTCTTAAGCTTTAACTACCCAGAAAGTAGACATATCTCTTAGACCATATCTTCCTCCAGCAACTGGAGTATTAACAATTTGTCCATTAATAACTAACTCAGAAGAACTTCCTCCATCTAAGTTAGCAGCATTATATGCCCCATATCTTTCCATAATATCAGTTAAGTCAACCATATCAGCACCAAGACTTGTTGCTAAACGACCATTAATAACTAACATAAGTACAATACCATCTTGTCTTTGTCCTATAGCAGTACGAGGAGCAATTCCCCATCCACCATTTCCTCTAATAAATGATCTTTTACCATTAACAATTAAGTATGGTCCAAATTCAACCGCATCTCTATATCCAGTTGCAATTGCTTGACTCTTACTCATATTTCCTAAAACAAGTTTATTCTCTTTTGTAAATCCAATGAAACCTCCACCCATTCTAGCATCTGCATAATCCCAAACAACATTTCCATTTGAGAAAACAGTACCATGTGGAATTGCACCATTTGAATTCCAATCAGGATCATAGAATCCTCCAGCATTCATTGCAATAATTGCATTTTCTCTTTGAGAAACAGTTAAAATATCTTGTCCTCTTTTTCCTAAATATGCAGTAGTTGCAACACTAATCTTAGAAGGATCATATAATACAACTAAAAATCCTTTATATGTAGGTCCAGTAATATCAATTACTTTATATAAATCATTACCTGGATCCTTTTGTAAAACTGCTTTTTCATATTGATTTCTATATATTGTAGTAGTATATTGTCTAAATTGAATTGCATCAGGATTACTAATATCTCCAGACTCAATAATACTATTAGACTCTAATACTTCTTGAATAGTTTCGTCACTATAAAACCAAGTAGCTAAATATTGATGGCTCATAGTAGTCATAGCACTTGTAATCCAGAAATTTCTAAATCCAGCCCAAGGTCCATAAAAGATAAATAAGAAACTAGCTACACCAACAACAAAAAGAGATGAAAGTGTAACTAAAACTTTCTTCTTAAAAGACCATTTTTTCTTTTCTTTTACTTTTTTTTCTTTTACAACTTTTTCTGTTTTTTCACGTTTCTTAAATAACTTCATACTACTTCACTTCTTTTCCGTCAAATGCACCATCTTTATTATAATCTACATATTTTTTATTAGTTTTATATTCAATTAAAGCAAGTGTACTTCCCACTGCAGCTTGTTGCTCATTAAATGTCTTAATTGTATTGTTATAAACATCAACATCTCCAACAAAGTAATTAATTACTTGTTCATATACAAGTTTATAATCACTACATTTACTATTAACACTACTATCTGGATAATATACATCTTTACATAATCCATTCATAGTTTTAACTTGTGTAGCAATTCCATCTACAACACTTTCGTAATTACTCATTCTTTCTTTAAGTATTACATCATCATTTGCTAAAGTATCATAGAATACATTTCCTAAATATTGTGTATATAATGCTTCTCTAGCTTCTTCAAAAGTAGTTACACTTTTATTAAAACTTTCGAACTCATCTTTAACTACTACCATTCTAGCTTGTGTAGCTTCTCTATCTGCTTTTAAAGATACAACAAAAGCACAAACTGTTCCTGAAATAATCATCACAATACTTACCATTAATAACGCTACAGCGAATTTTTTTGACTTCATACACTATCACCTGCCTAACATTTTATCAAAATTTTAATTAAATGTATACCCCTACAACAAAAAATATCTAAATAAATTAGATATTTTTACAGATCCTTTTCAGTTTCTTTTGAAATATAAATTGGTCTTTTCTTAACCTCTAAATAAACCTTAGCTAAATACATTCCCATAATTCCAAAGAAGAACAATTGTAATCCACCCATAAACATAATCATACATGCAAGTGATGGCCATCCACTAACTGGATCTCCATATACTAAAGTCTTCCAAATAATAAATATAATTACTATAAAAGATATTAAACAAAATATTAAACCAATAATTGCAGAAATAACTAAAGGAGTTGTAGAAAATGCTAAAATTCCTTCTAAAGCATATTTAAATAATTTAAAGAAATTGAATTTTGATTTTCCTGCAACTCTTTGTGGTGGAATATAATCTATCCATTTAGTATTAAATCCTACAAATCCAAAAATACCTTTTGTATAACGATTATATTCCCCCATATCTACAATAGCATCTACCATTCTTCTCTTCATTAAACGATAGTCTCTTGCTCCTGGTTGTTGAGGTACAGAAGAAATTGCTCCTATTAATTTATACCAACAACTTGTAAAAAACTTTCTAAGTAGTGAATAATCATCATGTCTACTAGAATATAACGCTACACAATCATAATTCTCTTTTTCAATTAATTCATACATTTTAATAAGCATTTCTGGTGGATCCTGCATATCAGCATCCATTATACAAACATAATCTCCAGTTGCATTAGAAAGTCCTGCATACATTCCTGCTTCTTTTCCAAAATTTCTTGAAAAAGAAATATATCTTACTCTTTTATCTTTCTTAGAAAAATCTCTTAAAATACTAAGTGTAGAATCTTTACTTCCATCATTTATAAATAAAAACTCAAACTCAACATACTTCATTTCTTTTGCAACACGACAAACCTCTTCATAGAAAAGAGGTAAAGATTCTTCCTCATTATAACAAGGTACAACTACCGAAATCTTTTCTTTTGCCACATTACCACCTACTTATTAAATACAAATAATTTACTAAAAATATAATTTAAAATAATTACAATAATATTAGCCATTATTTTAGAGAACACTTCTCCTGACTCAATAACATCAAGTAATAAATACATTGCTCCCATATCAACACCTAATGTTAATAATCTAACAATTACAAATGCAACTAATTCTTTAGCACTCTTTTTCTTACTCTTATCTTTACTTTCAAATACAAATAATTTATTAGTAATAAATGCAAATAAAACTGCAATAATCCAAGCAATTAAATTACTAATATAAACTTCTAAACCACATGTTCTAAGTATAAAGAATGAAACAACATTTACTACTGTAGTTAATGCTCCAAATAATAAATACATTATTACTTCTCTACACTTATTAAACCAAGAAGTATGATTATCTTCTATAATATAATCTTCAAGTAACTTAATAAAATTCTTAGTATTACTATTAAACTTTTTAGCTTTAAATGTTTTTGCTTTTTCAATCATCTTACCAAGTTTACCAAAATCTTTAAGTTCAAGAATATATCCTTGTTTTGTAAACTCTCCAATAATTTGTTTTTGATGATCATTTGTATGTTCTTTAAACTTCTTTAATCTTGCAGCTGCAATAACAGGTTTACCTCTCTTAATTGCACTAAGTATATTTCCAACACCACCATGTGTAATTAATAAATCACATTTTTCAATAATTTCATTAAATTCATCTGTTGGAATTAAATCGAATATTTCCATATTCTTAGATTCATACTTTGTATGGCCTGCTTGAACAATAACTTTCTCTTTAATTGTTCCTTTCTCAATTTCTCTATCAATTGCTTTTAATAATCTAGAGAAATCTTTATCTTGAGTTCCAAGTGTAACGAATATCATTAGAACACCCACCCCCCAAACTCTGCATCAGGATATAATTCTTTCATACTCTCCCATTGTACAATAAATTTATCTGCAAAAGGATAAATACATCTACCTGTAATTGTCTTAGTAGTCATATTCGCAAATGTTTCAATATAAATAATTCTACTTCCAAATATTTTACCTATACAACACATTGGTCCAGCTGTATGAGCCCCTGTTGTAATAATATAATCTGGATGTATTTTAAAATATAAGAATAAGCTTTTAAAACAATTGTAAAGTAACTTAAAAGGATAAGTAAGCATATGATCTTTAGTACCATATACTAAAAAATTAATTTTATCACCATAAGTTTCTTTCATTTTTAAATTAGATTTAGTTTTCTCAGTAATTACATGATAATCACAGTCATTAAACATATCTTTTAACTGCATCATCTCAACTAAGTGTCCTCCTGTTGAGGAAATAAACAATACTTTTTTATCTTTCATATTATCAACTCTCTTCTATTAAATCTATCCATTGTTTACTAACCACTTCACACGTGTATTGTTTAACCCCTTCTTTAGAAACTTTACCAATTCTTTTTCTTTCTTCTTTATTATCTATTAAGTCACTAACTTTTTTTATAAAAGCAGCGTAACTTCTATTTTTAATTAAGTACCCATTCTTTCCACTTTGAATTAATTCTCTAGCTCCTTCAGCAGAATCAAATGCTATACAAGGAACCCCGTGAGACATAGCTTCAATAAGTACTATTCCAAATGATTCAGTATAAGAAGTTAATAAATAAATTGATGAATCTTGTAACAATTTATCAATATAATCTTTATCTCTAAAACCATGTAATGTAACAAACTCTTCTAATTCATGATCTTTTATAAACTTCTCTAACTTATTTTTCTCTACTCCATCACCAACAATATCTAACTTCCAATCAGGATATTCTTTATGTAATAAAGTATAAATTTTTAATAAATCAATAAATCCTTTTTCTGGACTAAGTCGTCCAACTGATACTAATCTTTTCTTATTTAAAGGTGCTAATTTATCTGGAACACTTTCTATAACATTAGGTATATATACACATTCACATTTACTATCAATTAATTCTTTACTATAAAATTCTTTTAATGAATTAGATACTAACACTAAATAATCTAATTTTTTATTTGATCTAGTAATATTAGCTGCATACTTAAAATCACCATGATAATGATTATGTTCCCAACCAATCTTAAGAACACCTTCTTTACCATAATCTCCTAACCATTCATCAAATATATCACGAGTAGCAATTATAACTTCACTATCACAATTCTTAATGAATTTAATCATTGTACTACGTCTTTTCATTAAGACTTTAACAGCATATAATCCCTCTTTAAAAATCTTAAAAATATTTTTAGAACGAAATGCTTTTTTTAATGCATCTTTATTAGGTTTAACATCAGTTAAATATTTAATTTTTACTCGCTTATCAACTGGAAATACCGACTTTTCAAATAGTTTATATGTACACGCTATTTCAACATCATATTTCTCACATAACATATTCGCAAGTGCTGCTACTGACTTTTCAATGCCACCATATCCTAAATGTAAAGATAAAATAGACACCCTCTTCATATTATCACCTAAAATCATTATAACATCTTTAGTAAAATAAACAAAATATTTAACAAAAAAACTATGATATAGCATCATAGTTTTAATTAATAAATTAATTTTTTTATTAAGCAGCTGGAGCAACTGGTGCTGCAGATGCTGCTGGAGCCACTTCAGCAACTGGTGCCACTGGAGCAACTTCTGCTACAGGTGTAACCATTGTAGCTTCTGCTGCAACTGGTGCTTGTACTTCTGGAGTACTAACAGTTGGAATTGGTTGTGTATTTTCTAAAGGATTTGCTCCTCCATATATTTGATGAGGTTGTTCATTTAGATTTAAATCAGCTGATACTGCTGGACTAGCTCCACCATAAATTACAGGTTCTGTTGTTGGTGCAGCTGGAGCAACTTCAGCAACTGGTGCTACTGGAGCAACTTCTGCAACTGGTGCTACTGGAGCAACTTCTGCAACAGATGCTACTGGAGCAACCTCAGCAACTGGTGCTACCGGAGCAACTTCTGCAACTGGTGCTACTGGAGCAACTTCTGCAACTGGTGCTACTGGAGCAACTTCTGCAACTGGTGCTACTGGAGCAACTTCTGCAACTGGTGCTACTGGAGCAACCTCAGCAACTGGTGCTACTGGAGCAACTTCTGCAACTGGTGCTACTGGAGCAACTTCTGCAACTGGCGCTACTGGAGTAACTTCTGCAACAGGTGCACTTGCAGTAACTGCTGCTACTGATGCAGGGTCAACAACTGGTGCTGCTGCTACTGGAGCTGCTTCTGCAACTGGAGCAACTGCTACAGGTTCAACTGCAACTGGTGCTACCGCTACTGGAGCCACTTCTGTAACTGGTGCTGCTGCTACAGGTTCAACTGCAACTGGTGCAGCTGCTACCGGAGCATTAGGATCTGCAACAGCTGGAGCATTAGGATCAACAACTGCTGTTTGTACAGATGCATCTGGTGTACCTTCCTCTGATTTTTTCTTTTCTTTTTTAGCCTTACTTGAAGTTACAATTAAAATAATAATTGCAATTATTAATAATAAAATTCCTCCGGTAATTAACATTCCTGGAACAGTTAAAAACCAATCTAAACTAAACTTCATAAGTATCTACTCCCTCTATTCTCATAATTCTAATATAATGATAACAAAAAAAGTTTGCAAATGCAAACATTTTATTTAGAGATTATTCCTTTTATAATGTAAACTGTGACCAATGTCCAACTTTATTAGGTTTTAGACTAAATGACATCAACTCTTTTGTCACCGGATGATAGAATTCAAGTTCATAAGAATATAAAGCAATTTGTGTTTTATCTTGCTTACCATATCTTTGATCACCAAGTAAATAATGCCCACGAGATGCAAACTGAACTCTAATTTGATGATGTCTACCTGTTTCTAAAGAAATATCCACTAAACTAGCATCGATATTCTTATTATATTCAACAACTCTATAAGTTAATACAGATTCTTTACCATCTTTAGAAACAATTGTATTTCCATTATCTAGTCTTTTTAATTTATCAACAAACTTTCCTTCAGTATTCTCCATTTTACCAGACACAACTGCATAATACTTTTTAGAAAAGTTTCTTTCACTAACTTGTTTACTTAATCTACTAGCTGCTTTAGATGTTCTAGCAAAAACCATTATTCCGCCAACTGGTCTATCTAATCTATGAACTAAACCTATATACACATTACCAGGTTTATTATATTTTTCTTTAATATATTCTTTAACCATATCTAGTAAAGAAATATCTCCAGTATTATCACCTTGACTTAATACATTAACTGGTTTCTCTACTACTATAATATGATTATCTTCATATAAAACATTAAGTTTATTCATTACTTTCCCATCTTCCATAAATACCACATGGTAATACTAAACTATTTTCTTTAATTGGAATACCTACTTCACCACAAGTAACTTTACCTTCATACTTTTTATTAACAGTCATTCTAAGCATATTTGATAAAACTGTAGAAGAAAGTCCTGTAGTATAAGAATTAATTAAAAAGAATAATGGTTCATCACTTAATATTTCAGTACAAATTTCAACTAAATAATTAAGATTCTTTTCAATATCCCAAACTTCTCCATTAGCCCCTCTTCCATAACTAGGAGGATCCATAATAATAGCATCATACTTATTTCCACGTCTAATTTCTCTTTGTACAAATTTAACAACGTCATCTATTAAATATCTAACTGGATAATCTTCCATACCACTACTTTTAACATTTTCTTTAAACCAATCAACCATTCCTCTTGAACTATCTACATGAGTAACACTAGCTCCTGCACTTAAACATGCAACACTTGCCCCTCCTGTATAAGCAAATAAATTTAAAACTTTAATTGGTCGATTTGCTTTTTTAATTTTATCAATCATAAAATCCCAATTAACTGCTTGTTCAGGAAATAAACCAGTATGTTTAAATCCCATTTGTTTAATATTAAAAGTTAAACCCTTGTAATCTACTTTCCAACTTCCTGGAATATTTTTTAAGTTCTCCCAATGACCTCCACCTTTATTACTTCTATAGTAAACCGCATCAATCATTGATCGATATTTTTCTAACAAATCTCCATTATTCCAAACAATTTGTGGATCTGGTCTTAATAAATATATATCTTTCCATCTTTCTAGCTTCATTCCGTTAGAAGCATCTATTATTTCATAATCCTTCCAGTCATTTGCTAATAACACATTAATCACCTCATCAACATTCGACCATATTATAACACAAATAAAAAAAGAAGAAAATATTCTTCTTTTAATTTCTATGCTCCTGCATTAAATTGCTTACCATAAGTTGTAATTAAATAAGTACCACTAAATCCTAAAATCTCACTTTGATGTTTAGTAAGTCCCTCATCAAGTCTCATTTCATATTCACAAGCAACATCAACATATTTAGAACATTCTTCTTTATTAGTAGCCATCATTCTAAATATTTGTGAAGTAGTTCTAACTGACGTACCACTAGCTTTACCAGCATAACTAAAATCAATTATATCTCCTTGATAATTAGATTTACTATAAACAACTGGGCTACTTACAACAGTCGCACTATTATGTGTCTTAGCAACAACATAATTATAAACATTTCCATCTTTCTTTAAAACATAATAATGTCCAGCAGATGCATCAACAGTTTTAACTTTTAAAACTTGACTATCTCTCATAATAGCATCAATTATCATATAATTACTATCAGAAGTAGGTACTACTGTATAAGCAGCATTCTCACCACTTCTAACTATATAATGATATTTACCATCATCTGTCTTAACAATATTTTCATCAAATAATGCCACAACTTTTTGTGTTAAAGATGAAGCCATACAATGTTGTTCATTAGAATACTTTTGTCCTACAGACAATTCATATAAAATACCAGACTCAGTAATAGCATGCTTTCCTGTTAAAAATTTAACTTTATCATAATCTGGATCCTTTAATAATGCATCACATATAAGTTCAGCACCAGATAAAGCAAATCCAGAATGTCTTATATCTCTAGTAGTAGATGCATGAATAGCATCACATCCACAACATAAAAAAGCTAACATCACAAATAACCCAATAACTTTAATTCTTTTTATCATAAACACCCTACCTTATATAAAGTATCATATTATAAATAGATTATATCGTAAACAATAACCAAAATCAATAAATCACTTTTATTCTCTATAACTTTACAAACCCATATTTTTGTAAATTTACAAATAATTTTTTAAATATCGAAAAAAACTTTATTGACAAACTTAACTATATATATTATATTTATATTGTAATCTCGGTGACGAAAGTATAGTTTAGCCAAAACTAGACTAGAAATTGTAAAATTTGGGAGTGAAAACTTTAAAGTAATAACTTATCATAGGCCGAGATGCTGTAACCAAGTAGAGAGAAAGAAAACTCTGTAGGTAAGATGGTCAAGATTTAGTACTGATAATACTAGAAATTGATTAACCTATTAAACTCGGGACATAATTTTATATAATGCTGAAGTTAAAATTTAATTGATATTTATCTACATTACTATTTAAATATTAATAGTTTAATGCCAGGTGTTTTATAAATCTCTAGAATGTCTTTTCTTTGGAAATGTTATGTATAACATTTCCTTTTTTATTGTCTAAATAAAAAAAATAAAACTCAAGCTTCTAACTTGAGTTTTTTATCCGATTTTAAATTTTAATACTTTGGAAAAGAGTTTATATATAAAATTCAAAATATGAATTACATTTCATTAAAAAAGATAAGAGTAATGACCCTCTTATCTCAAAAAGAATTATATACTTTTTTAATCATTCTTTTGTCAACGGATTAGAATCTGATAAATTCTAATCCTTCCTGGTTTCCAGGGAGCCAATCTATATGTCATTTGAGATTAGCCACTTATCAAAGTAAAGTTTTTCCATCTCTACTGTAACCTCTAGCACATAGCCGGTAAGATTCATATTTCCAAATAATAGTATTTTATTAACTTTTTTCAACTATTGATAATGGTCCCCCTGGTCATTAAAACAGCTATGATTGGTCGCCTGGACAGCTATATATAGTCGTTTGCCCATTAGGTTTACAGCTATACATAGTCATCAACAGCTCACCCTGGTCATTCAACAGCTGGATGTTAGTCCTTACTACAGCTACCATTGGTCGTACTACTTTACAGCCAATTTTAGTCGCGAAGTAACTTCTTTTAATCATCCAAGTCGATTATGAGAGTCACAACTACAGCTAATAATAGTCAATTTTGCATCAGCTATTATTAGTCATAAATAACAGCTAACACCAGTCGTCATAACAGCCAACGAAAGTCATCTACAGCCATTGAAAGTCGCTTGCAGCTATTATTAGTCATTTATTAAACAGCTAATAATAGTCACTCGGCAGCTAATATAAGTCATTTATTTTAAACAGCTTATATTAGTCACTACTAACAGCTTACACTGGTCATACCAGCAGCCACTCATAGTCCCCTTAACAGCCAAGACCGGTCATTGTCTTTTTTAGCCACAAATTAGTCGTTATTTCTAACAGCTAAGATTAGTCCTTGCAACAGCTCATACTAGTCACCATTTTTAAACAGCTAATATAAGTCCTCGCAACAGCTTTAAGGCTAGTTACAACAGCCAATTATCATAATATTCATTCAGTTAATAGCTTGATCATTATAGGTCATATATGCTATATACTAACAATATCATTATAACATAGTTTGTCACTTTGTCAACCGACTTTTTTAAATTAGTCTAAAATTTTTTTAAGCAATTCTTTATCATTATAAATAGTAATCGCATGCTTAAGTAATCGTACATCAAACTCATCATCATAAAGAGTTTCTCCGTCAGCACCTACAATAACTTTTTGGGTAGTTTTAAACTTAATTCTATCAGCTAATCTATGATGTACATGAGGACTTTCTTCATGAGTTCCTTTTAGAACTTTAAGTAAAAGTCCTGGAATACTAGCTTTACTAACTCTATCTACAAAATAAATATCAAACATTCCATCACTTACATCAGCATTAGGTGCCATTGTCCATCCACCACCATAAGTCTTACCATTCATAATAGTAACAATAGTATATTCCCCAGTCTTCTTTGCTCCATTTAAAACAAATTCAACTTCTTTAAACTTATACTTAACAAAAGTATAAGCAATACTTGCATTATAAATTTGACTACGTGGAATTTTCTTTTCTTTCATTAGTTCAGCATTATGTCCAATTTCTGCATCAATTCCGAATGAACAACAATTTAAAAAATAAGTATCATTAACTTTACCAACATCAACAGGAAAACTTAATTCTTCTCTATCTTTAATACTCTTATAATAATCATTTCCAGAACCAGCTGGTACAACAGCTAACATATTTTTAGTACCAATAATTCCATTTAATACTTCAAGTAAAGTTCCATCTCCACCAACACTATAAATTATATATTCACCCTTCTTATATTTTTTAGCAATCTCTGTTGCTTCATGTCCTCTAGTTGTATAGAAAATCTCATAATCAAGGCCTAATTCAGGTGCAACTCTTTCAATATTTTTACCAACTTTTTCTCCTCTACCTGCTCCACTCGTAGGATTAACTATAAATATATGTTTCATTTACTTCTCCTCCAACATCTCTAACATCTTATTTCTTAAAAGTTCATTTGCTTTTTCTAAATCCATAGAACTTATATCTATTGGTTTACCAAACCTTACTTTTAAATCACTTTTAAAAACTTTATATTTCCCAGTAATAACACAAGGAACAATCATCTTTCCAGTAGCACTAGCCATCTTTACAGCCCCAAACTTAAAAGGAAGAAGACCACCTTCTTTATTCCTTGTTCCTTCTGGAAATATTCCAATGACTTCATTGTTATTTAAATACTCTTCCGCAACAGCCAAAGCTAAAGGATTTTTCTTATCCCTATCAACAGGAATAGTTCCAAACGATAAATAAAACCATTTCATCTTACCAAGAAAAAGTTCTTTTTTCGCAATAAAATGGACAATTCTTCTAGTACTATATATTAAAATAGCTGGATCAAATGCATGAACATGATTACATGCAATAACACATCCATCTTTTTTAGGAATATTTTCTTTACCAACAATCTTCGGATTATAAATAATTTTAGCGACTAATAAAAGAATTGGTTTAATTACATAATACATAACTAAATTTCTTTTATATCCATCATCTACTTTTTTCTTACTCATATAATTACCTCTAATATAATTATACCATAAAAAAAGTAGTGAGCTAAGTCACTACTTCATATCATTAATATTCTTCATCTTCTGGTCCTGGAGAACCACAACCGCCAACCAACGAAAATCCGATTAATGACATATTACTATTTATAGGTGTATTTATATTAAATAAACCAGTATTAACAGTAGGTCTATTATCATATGGATAAAGATTGTCACAATTAGTCATACAATCCCAATCTTCTTCACCACATGCTGCATTACATTGATTTCTTTGGGCATATAAATTATTATATGCTGCAACTTGTGATGGTACAGAACTATCATAATAATGAAGACCATCATCCCTACCCTCACAAATAGTTTGACCATTTACTTTATCACACCAAATTACTCCATAAGTATTATCATATGAATACTCATTCCATTCGGCTATATAATTTTCTTTAACACCAGCAACTAATGCATTATATAAAGTATCTCCCGCTTTAACTTTAATATTAGCAATATTTCTAAAACCAGCATTACTACATACAACTAAATCATAAAGAGCAACATTATAATAAACTTCTGCAGGGGCACTTGGTGTCTCTTCTTTTTTAGACTCTTCCTTCGGTTCTTCTTTAGAAACAGATTCTGTTTTTACAACAGTTTCACTCTTAAATGGAATTGTTTTTGTAACTTTAGGCCATTCTTTAGACCATCCTTTAAATGTCAATTTATTTCCAATTATATTTGCTTCAGCACCAATTTCAGCAAAAGTTCCTGCTACAATCTTAGCTTCTACAATATTTGTCATCTTATCAGTAGTCATTTCTGATTTTGCAGAAATATTACCTTTACCATAAAGACCTACACTACCAGTTCCAAGTAAATTAACCATATTTAGAAGTTCTACTCCCGCTTTCGCAGTAACTCCAATTCTTACTTTTCCTTCGGCCATAGCATCCGCAGTCATCTTATTTTTAGTTGATGCAGTTGCATAGAATTCCTTTTCAGTAGAATATCCAAAAGATACTTTTGTAGTATTAGTTAAATTAGAACTAATATTACCTTTAATATCAAAATCTAATAATAAGTTTGTTGTTAAAAGAATTTGAATTCCTGGAATACCAGATTCAACTGACACTTCTCCAAACTTCTTATCTAAACCATAATCATCTTTTTCAATTTTATATAACTCATCACTTAACCAGTTAATACCTGTTTTATCCGCAGCTAAAGTACTAAAATCATTTTTAATTTTCTTTAAAGTTTCACTTTCTGTTTCAATTGAAGACTTAATAGATTGTCTTATTTCAAATTCAATTCCAACATCCCAAGTAACAATTGATTCAAAATTCTCATAAGCTTTTGCTTTAATTCCAACCTCATATCCAGTACTTAATTTATGGTGTTTTAAGAAACTCTTATTAAATACTTTATCCCCTGGATCAGTTTCTAATGTAACTCCAAAAACTACTTCTTTATCTTTCTTATTATATTTTGGATATGTTACTTTTACTTTCGCTGCAGCATCAACATCTAACATTAAACTATCAACAATTGACTTCTTCGCAACACTTGCTAAATAAGCAGCAAATTCTTCATTTACCTCAACTTCTGATAAATCAAGATATTCCATATTATAATAATCAAATTTACTAAATACTTCTTCTAATTTAGGAATCTCTACTTCATAAGTACCATCACTATTTACTTTAGTAATCTTATAAGCTGCTTTTGGATTATTATTACTATCTTCTGTAACTAATATTTCCCCTACTTTTAATTTTCTTTTAGTTTTAATAACATTATCATTTACCTTGACACTATCATTACTAACCACTTCAACATTCTTAGTATATTTATGTGATTGACTAGCAATACGAACAGTACTAAATGTAACAATATTAGCCTCACTTAACTCACTATCAGTAAACTTTCCATTTGTAATTTTTAATGTATAAGTTTTACCTTCATCCCAACCATTTTCAGTTGGTTTAATAACAACATTACCATCACTTTTTTCTTCAGTTACTTCAACTTTCTTTTCATCTTCATCAAGTACTTCATAACTAAAATCATCTTGAACTAAAACTTCAAAACTTTCATCTAAAGAAGCTCCCATCATATAATAGCTTCCATCAGTAAGCATTGAAACAATTGGTTCAGATTCCGCTAACTTAGTCTTTTTTACATCTCTCATATAAGAAATTAAAAATAATAAACCAATAATAAAACAAATTACTAATAATGAAATAATAAATACTAATTTTTTATTAATTTTAGTTTTTTTATTTTCTTCTTTTTTATTAATTTTAAATTTTTTCTTATCTTTATTCTTTACTTTCTTATCTTCAATGCCTTCATCTTTTTTCTTCTTTTTAACTTCTTTTTCCATAATCTTACTCCTTCATTATAAAGGATATAACACCATAATTTTAAAAACAACCAACTTGTAATGAAGAGAATTTTATTTGTAAAAAAAAGCAAGTTATTAACTTGCATCTGAAATCATAATTGTAATAGTAAAGATATTATCATCATGAGTAATATTTAACTCTCCATCATACTTTTTAACTATATCTTTTATAATCTTAAGTCCATATCCATGGTCTTCATTTTTACGTGACTTAATCTTTTTATCTTTATAATTAACTTTTCCATCATAACTATTACTACATTCAATAATTATATTGCCTAATTTTTTCTTAATACTGAATTTAATAATCTTATCATCTACTAAAGAACTATTCTCAATCGCATTATCAAGGATATTTGTAAATAAATTTGATACGTCAATATCTTCCATAAAACTAATATTATTTTTAATATCAATTTCAGTTTTAATACCTAACTCTTTAGCTTTACTAACTTTTGTATTTAAAACAATATTTAATATATCATTATTAGAATATTTAACTAATTCATATTGTTTTAAATCCTCATCAATTTTCTTAATAAACTTTTCACGATCTTTTTCATTTTTAAGTCCATACATCACACTAATATTATTCTTAATATCATGATTAATTTTTTTAATTTTATCTTCTTTAATTTTCATTTCATTATAATATTCTAACTGCATAACTTCTTTTTCTTTTAAGAATTTATTTTCTGCCTCAGTCTTATTTACTTCTTGATAAAACTTTAATCTACTATAACTATATATCATTAAGAATACTGACACTATAAATGAAACAACTCCAGTAATAACCATATTCTTAGACTCCGGCATAAAATACATCGGTATATTACAAGTACATACTAAAATTACTGAAAATAAATTAATTAAAAATATTACTTTTGTTTTAACTTTCTTTCTATTTACAAAAAGTAAAATCATTATTTCTACAAAAGTTAATGCTGTATAAGCATAACCCTGTGTACAAAAAGACGAATATATATCTGAACTAAATATCTCTAATAATTCTTCATATGGCATAACATTAAAATCATGAAATGATATATTATGTTTTGCCATCATCATAGAATTAAGAGAACCATTTACAACCATATTTAATATAGACCATAAAAATGGAGCCAAAAATCTTTTCCATTTTTTATCATCAGAAAAAATAAAACAAGATGCAAATATCCCTATAAATAAAATATCTTGTCTAAATTCATATGTAGTAATATTTAATCTACAAATAAAATAAACAACTAAATAAAATAAAAACCATTTCCATACTGGAAATTTACTATTATTTCTATCTTTTAAAATACTAGAAAGGAAAAAAGCTGTTGTAAATAAACTCACAACAGTCATTAAAATACCCATTACTTCTAAATACCAATTATCAAAATTATAAAGTCGCATTACTACACTTCCTCTTTAACATAATCAAATATTTCATTCTTAACTTTACTAATACTATTTCTACTAATAGGAATAACTTTACCATTATCCAAAATAACTTGATTATGTTTATAACTCTTAACTCTTTCAAGATTAACTAAATAACTTTTATGAGTACGTAAAAAGTTTCCTTTTAGCATCTCTTCCATATCACTAAGTTTACCATAACTTACTAATACTTCATTCTTTAAATGTATATTTACAAGTCTAGCATCACTTTCAATATAATATATTTCATTAATCTTAACTTTACGAGTTTCTTTCAATGTCTTAACAACAATAACTTTATTTTCTTTATTAATTTTTTCAATTGCCTTTAAATAAGCCTTCTCTACTTTTTCTTTACTTAATGGTTTCTTAATTAAATAAACTAATTCTGTTTCAAATACATCTTCTATATATTCATCATATCCTGTAATATAAATTAACTTAGTACCTTTTAAATAATTTCCATTTTCTTTAATAAGTTCAATTCCATTAGTATTATCTAATCTAATGTCTATAAATAGAATATCACATTTCCTTGTTTTAATATCTTCTAAAAATTTTCTATAATCAGTATATCCATAAATATTATCTTTATCACTACCAATACTCTTTAGCATACTACCTAGTGAGTCTACTATTACCTCTTCATCGTCTAAAATAAATATATTCATGAACTACCACTCCCTAAGGCTTATTATACAACGACTTTACATCATATTTCCACTACCAGAAATTACAAAAAAGGTACACTTTATAACGTGTACTCTTATAATGCATAAAAATATACTGCGAAGAAGAAACAGAAACTTGCCGCTACACAGAACAAGTGAAATAAAGAATGCATATATTCTTTTTTCTTGCCTATTCCATAAAGAATAGCACCTACTGTATAAACCACTCCTCCAAGTAATAAAAGTAATATTCCAAAATGATTCATATTATTCCATAATGGTTTAAATGTAACAATAATACACCATCCCATTACTAAATATAAAACCATCGAAATCTTCTTAAACTTAATCATATCTAATGAATTAAGTAATATTCCAAGCACTGCACATCCCCATACAAAACCAAATATCCACCAACCTATTTTTAGTGGTAATACACATAAACAAAATGGTGTATATGTACCAGCAATCAGTAAAAATATTGAACAATGATCAATTATTCTAAATATTCTTTTCGCATTATTTCTCGCAAGCGAATGATATAAACAACTCATAATATATAAAATAATTGATGAAATTCCATATAGTAATGATGATAATAAATCAAGACCACTATCTGATTTAATAATACATAAAATTAATCCTGCTATTGAAAGAGCACCACCAATACCATGTGATATTGAATTAACTAGTTCTTCTCCTAACTTATATTTAGGTAAATCAATTTTATTAGCTAACTTACTATTTTCTTTCTTATACTCTTTTATAACAGACATCAAATCTCCTAAACTATTGATACATATTTGATAGTTTTCTTCTTCATCATTTGTTGTCTTTTTAACTTCTTCACTTTTCTCTAGTAAATCATTCATTATTTCTTCTTTTAATTCTTTTACTTCTTCAGTATCAGCCAACTTTTTAAATTTTTTATTTAAATACTTCTCAAACTTTTCCTTCATATTATTTATCTCCTAATAATAATTTATCTAAAATACTTTTGTTCTTATTCCAATCTGCTTTTTTATCTTTTAAATATTTCTTACCTTGAGCAGTTATCTTATAATATCTACGTCTTGCAACATCTGGATTATCATTCCAATAAGAAGTAATTAATCCCTCTTTTTCCATTCTTTTAAATGCTAAATAAATTGTTGCATTCTTTATATCCATCGCATTATTAGTTCTTTCAATAATAGACTGAGAAACCTTATATCCATAAGAATCACCTTCTAATAATACATTTAATATAATTGCATCTGTAAAGCCTCTTAATATTTCTGCATTCATATTAGTCTCCTTTATATAACGACATTACATATATATTACCATATCATCTAGATAATTACAAATAAAAATAGGGTTGTATCACACCCCTATTATTTTTTTAAAATCCTGTTGGATAATTAGTTAAATGTCCATATGTACTAACTAATCTTTCACCCTTAATAATTGTAAAGCCGCTTGTCTTAGTATAAGGATGTTTATTAATAATTATTCCAACCTTTTCACCATATGCTTCTGCAATAATAAATCCATCATCAGCTTTACCAACAATTAGTGCTACATGACCATCTCTTCTAATAATGTCTCCGACTTCCCCATTTTCTTTAGAAAGAGGTAATCCATTCCAATAATAATATGTATTAGCTAGCATATCATTATAAACAATTCCTGTATTATGAAAACTCCAATTAACAAAGCCATCACAATCCATTCCATAATAATTATATCCTTCATATGTTGGATTCTCACGATACATTCCCCATCCACCATAAGCACCAATCGAAGAAGTCTTTCCACCTCTCCAGTAAGGAATCTTAATCTTATATTTCTGAATTAAGACAACTTGTAACGTTACTCCAGCAGTTGCAGCCCCTGTTTTTGAATAAAGTCCTGCCGCTCTAACAGATCTAGCCATCAATTTATTCAACTCTTCAACTGACCAACCTTTACCTTTTAAATAATCACTTAATTTAGTACCTTTTAAAACTGTATACCCACTCATAGTCATAGGTAAAACATTATTATTTAAAGTAATTGTTTTTGCTTCACTTATATTTCCATTACTATCTTCAGCCCAAACATAAGTTGTTCCTGGAAGTCTAACAACATTAATACTATCTTTACTTGTTGCTACATACCCACCAGTTGCCTTATCAGGTAAACTATTTGTATAACTAAAGTAATATCCTGCAATACTACTATCAATTGTCTTACCTTTTACCGTAACTATTACCCCATCATTTTTAATACTATCAACAAATACTTTTGTATCAAGTTGACAACTACAAGATGCACTATTTCCCGCACTATCATAAACAACAACATTATTATTAGCAACAAACGCAGAAAGTGTAACAACATTTGATGAATAATCTTTACCATTAACAATATACCGACTTACTTCTACATTATCATTTGCATTAATTGTTACATTAGTTTTTCCATTCTTATATTCTGCACTACAACTTACATTAGGATTAGTCTTATCAATATTATTAACTTTTATTTCTGCTTCTCTAACAATACCTTTAGAACTATATGATTTAAACTTATAAGTACCATTACTTGATACACTATAAACATAATTCTTACTATCTACTTTAGAACCATCTGGTAATAATAAATAATCAAAATAATCATCTGTTACCTTTACATTTATATCTACATTTTCATTTGTATATTTACCAGCAACAACACTAAGATGTAATTCAGCATTCACAACAACTACATTTCTTTTAACTGATGTAGTAATACCAGAAGAATTCTTAACTGTATAAACTATTTGATATGTGCCTTCTTTAGTATTATCAATATTATGTGTAACCTTTACATACTTTTTAATATCTCCATCAACAGTATCTACTGCTGTAAATCCTTCTTCTTTATAATTACCATTTAAATCAATATATACAGTTTCTGCTCCCTTAAGAGCAATAATAGTTTCTCCTTTTTGAATAATTTCATTTTTCTTATCTTCATCATTTTTATTATCATCTTCAACTAATGATTTCTTATTAATAACCTTAACTATTCTTTTTACATAAATATCATCATATTTATAAACAATTTCATATTGTCCTGTCTTATTTAAATTTAAATTACTTTCAACAACAATCTTATCTGAATAGTCTTTCTTATTTTTATCATATACTTTAGCACCAGGATCTTCATAAGAACCACCTTTATATACAACAACATTAGCATCTCCATTAAGTTCTAATGTATATAAACTATTTTTAATATTACCTATAACAACTGAAATAATAATTATTACTGCTAATATTACACAAGTCATAACTATTATCCAATCATTTGAAAGTCCCTTATTCTTTTTCATGGTACTCACCTCTACCATACTCATTATAACATAAAAGACATTAATCTAATTAATGTCTTCTTTACTACTTTACACTGTTTCTATATCTTTTTTATCAAGTTTCTTTTTTATACTTTCTTTTAGTAATGCATAAACTACTGAAGCAAGTGGCAAACCAATAAGCATACCAACTACTCCAAATAAATTACCACCTACTGTAATTGCAAGTAAAGTCCATAATGGTGAAAGTCCAACAGACTTACCAACAACTTTAGGATAAATAACATTTCCCTCGATTTGTTGAATAATTACAAATACAGCTATAAAGATAAGTGCTTGAATAGGATTTGAAATAGCAATTAATATTGCTCCTACAGCACAAGCTATAAACGCCCCAAATATAGGTACAAGTGCTGTAACTGCAGTTAACACTCCAATTAATAATGCATATGGAAATCCACATAATAAACAAACAACAAATATAATTGTACCTAAAATTACCGCTTCTACACATTGTCCTGAAATAAACTTACTAAATGTTTTATTTGTAAGTGTTGCTACATCCATAATCTTATTTGCTTTTCTCTTTTCAGTAAAAGCATATACTAATTTTTTCATACAATCAACAAGATGTTCTTTTTGACATAACATATAAATTGCAAATACTAATCCAGTAAAGATATATACAAAACCATCAAATAAACCACTAACAAATCCAACTATTCCATTAACAATATAAGTTAGAATACTAGAAACAATACTAGAAACACTACCACTTTCTGCAAACATAACTTCTATTTCTTTTTGAATATCAGGATATTTATCTAATAAACTAATAACAAAATCTTTTCCACTTTCTACTAAAGCTGGAACACTATTCATTAATGATTCAATATTTTCTACTAACTCTGGTATTAATAAGAATGCAATTACTACAATAATAAGTACTAATAAAAGTAAAGATAAAATAATTGAAAAAGCTCTAATAACACCCTTATATTTATCTTCATACTTATCAGGTATAAATGCCTTTACAAACTTCTCCATCTTCATCATCGGAATATTCATAATATAAGCAAGTACTCCACCTAAAATAAATGGTGAAAATACTCTATAAATATTTCCTATAACATCAAATATTAATTTTAAATTATTAAGTCCCCAAAATGCTAATACACCAACAAGTACTAAAATAATCCATTTACGCATTTCATTAAGACTATCACTAAGTTTCATAATTAATCCTCCAATCTAACAACTATAGTATACACCATTTTAAACTACAAAAAAAGAGTTAACTTTTAGTTAACCCTTATTAAATATGAAAACTTTTTTTCATAAAAATCCATAAATAATCATTACCTTTTAAAAAACATTTACTAATATTTGATAAGTAATTTATTTGTCCAATCAAAGTTTTTACCAAACTTGTAATATAATCTTTCTTTCTATTTAATTTAGGATACATAATACCTCCTATATAATCTATTCAAAATATATTATTTCACATCACCACTAAATTATACTATATAACGTCATTATATACAACCCTAAAAAAAAGCGGATATTTCCGCTTATTTAATATTTTCAATAAATTCACTACTTAAAATTTTCTTTAAAGTATTCTTTTTCTTTCTATTAATAATATCATCAACAAGTTCCATCTCAACAGCATCCCATAATAATACCCATGCTCCTATAATAACAACTTCTTTAATTACATCAAATTTTATTATAGAAGCAATTATTAAAGCCAAAATACCTAAAAACAAAAAACTAAATTGCTTCATATTTGTTTTATGAAATCTAAAATCACTTTTCTCACAAGCTTCATCTATTGCTTGCTTAATAATTTCACTACAACGAATATTACCTTTTAAATTATTATTAATAATTACTTTTAAAGTATCATTTTTCTTCATTCTGGGAAATGCTTCAATCATATATTGAATTAATTCTTTAGACACTTTTCTTCCATTATATCTTTCAAATAAATCATCTGTACTATTTATATCTATTTCTAATATTTTTTCCATACACATCACCTATCCAATCATAAAAACAACTGCTATACCAAATATTACTAATAAACCAATTGCAAGTAGTAAATTTAAACTACTAGTAAATCCACTATCACTACTACTAGAAGAATTATTATTACCTGAATTATTACCACTATTTGAATTATAAGTATAAACTTTAGGAGTTTGACTTGTAGTCATTGTAGTACCTTGTTGCTTACTTTCACTAAATGCTTGAACTGCTGCTGATGCATTACTTCTTTTTTGTGGATCATTTGAAGTTTTTGCTTCTGTTAAATATCCTACTACTTGTATATATTCCGCTTTAGTTTTGCATCCAGCTTCTTTCGCTTCACTCAAGGACATAGTTGCACGTGCAAGCATTCTTTCTCTAGCTTTTGCCGTTTCCAAAGCTCTTTCTCGTCTAAGCTCATATCTTGCTTTCATAGCAACTTTTTCACTGTCAGAATAACTCGTATCATCATCTATTTTTTTTATTTCCTCACTAATTGCAATTTGTTCAGCAGTACAAGCCTTACCATACTTATCGCCAATAGCTGTAAGCATATCACCAATGCGTTCAAATGCATCGTCACCTTCTTTTACATCAACACCCGCCATAATCATTTGAACTAGGCTTGTCTCCTGTGTAATAGAATTTCTTTTTGTTTCTTCATATCTTGTCTGCAATTTCTCATTATTTTCTCTTGCAACAACAGGATCATATGTTTCTATAAGTTTCAATTTTGAAGTATCAATATGTTTAGCAAGACGTTCTCTATCTTCATCAATTGTCAACATATGACTCGGATGATGTGCATCAACTCCATAAATAACTGTACATTTTTCTTGTGCAGCAATATCCCAAAATAATGAATGTGGATAAGCAAATTCTCCATCACTCATTTCTTTATGTTCTAAAGCGCCACGAACATTTAATTCAAGAGGAATACCTAAATCACTAGCCTTACTACAAATCATACGACTTGCTGCAGCTGCATTCTTCATAAATTCATCATACTCTTCAGGACTCTTCATTCTATCTCTAAACATCATAAAATAATCAGGATGAGCAACAATATCAAATATCCCAGTATCCATAGCCTTACAAACCATTTCTGCATATATCAAAGGATATTTAGGATCCGATCTACTCACAATACCCATTCCACTTTGAACATAATGCTGTCCTAATATCATATAATCACATTTACTTCTTAAGTCAGCTAAATATCCCATTTTACTTGGATCACATTCAGCTTCAAACCCACATCTAATTGTCATATCAGGATATTTATCCTGTAATTCTCTAATTGATTTTAAATAATCATCAACTTCACTAACATGCATTCTTTGTCCTTGTTGCCATTGTTCTAAAGTATCAAAGGCAACATGATCAGAAAAACCAATACTTGTAATACCTTGATTTCTAGCTGCAAGAACATAAGTCTCATCATCCATATCAGCAGCATGGCCACATCTACTAGTATGACCATGATAATTAAAGTTTTGTTTTCTAACCAATTTAGCCATCTCAGCTGACTTAGGAATCATTCCTTCAGTAAACATACCACCATGTAATGAAGTTATTGGTTGTTTTCCACTTTTTATACGTTCCATATTATCTAAATCAACTCTAAAGTTTTGACTATCAGTCTTACTCCAAATAGTAAATCCTCTAATATTACATTGTTCTCTCAATTCTTCTATTACTTCATAAACTTCATTAATTTTATGTTGTCTAATTTTTTCAATCTCTTCTGATGTTAATCCTTCAACATTACTTGTCATTGCTAAATCAAATTCAGTTATCTCAATTGGTAAACCTAATGTACTAAGAGCAAGAAACATATTTCTAATTTCTTCTTTAGTAACATTATTATCTATATGCATTTGTGTACCAATACTATCAATTAATTTAACACCATTCCCTTTAGCATAATCCTGAAGTTCTTTAATTAGTCCTAATGTCGCTTCCATCTTCTTCGGATCAGTTAAGAAATCATCATTATACATAAAATCTACATTTGGCAAATTATGTCTTGCAATAGCTAAAACCCCACATAAATCATCTAAGCTTAAATGTTTTAACCATCCAGCCTGAGTATTATCATCATAATTACCTTTAGCATCTTTTTCTTGTGGAAAATCACTTCTCAATGTATAAGGAACATCTCCTACAACAGGATGTCTATTTAAAAGTTCATTAAAAATATCAATACTTCTAACAACATCTGGATATTGTTCAAAGACTTTTGTAACGCTATCTACATAAAAGCTTAATTTCTCACGAACTAGTTCCCTATTTAAGTCATTTTCTTCTAACTCAAATAATTCCCTTGGACAATCCATATAAAACATTAACGTATTAATACGAACTGTTTTTCCTAAACTTCTAGCATAATCTAAACATTTTCTTAAATATTTATCTTCAAATGCTCCATTTTGTAATATAACTTTTCCATATTTTGCTTCTTCATCAATCGTAATTGAATCATAAAAATATCTAACTTGTTTTTCTAATTCTTGATACGCTTCAATAGTAGTACCCTTAATTCCTTCTTTTTCTATTGGAGAAAACTCTCTTATAGTTCTAAGAAAACCATCAACTTTTTCTTGCGCTAAAGCTAAAGCTTCTTCTAAACTCATTCCATTAGAACTATAGCTTTCTCTAAATGCTGCAGTAATACCATTTATAATTGCAATATGGCCATACTCAGAATTTTCAGCAACAGCTTTATCTACAAGTGCCATTTCTTTTGCACTAATTCTTTTTCTCAAATATTCAAGTTTTCTAGCCATTTCTATTCCATTATTAGCATTATATTCATTTCTTGATGTTAAAGCATTTAAATAGCTATCAAAAACTCTTTGTCTATATTCAACAAACCCTTCATTTTCTAAAAGTGTTGGTGCTGATATATTTGTAATTTTACTAAGTGCTAATTCTAATGATTCAAAGTCATGACTATTAGCAATCATCATTAAGTCAATATCCTGAATATTTAAAGTTATTCCTTTATGTTGAACAGACAAATTTTGTAAATTTCTTGCAACTTCTAAATCTTTACTAAGCATTTCTTCAATTTCATGTTTAGTTCTAATTGATCTTTCAGTTTTCTCAATATCAAATCGAGCTTGTTTTTCATCTATTCCTTCAACAGTAAACTTTTTAACCATTTCCTCAACAGTACTTTCATCAACTGAAATTCCTGCTGCGCGTAATCTTTCACATGATTGCATAACCAATTCTTTTATAGCTGTAATTCTATTATCCATATCAAACACTCCTACACTATCATTATAACCTAAATTACAAAGAAAAAAAACTAACATTTAGTTAGTTTTACATCTATAAAATTATATTTTTTTATTAAATATTTTTTTATCCAAATTTCTTACATTTGTCTCCATATCATTTTGTAACTGACAAGAATCCATTGTTAATAATCTTTCCCTATAAAGTTCTAGACATTCTCCATCAGTAAATTCTCCAGCACTTAAGTACATATACATTTGTGCTTTACCACCAAATACTTCATCTATTAATTGTGGTTCAAAACATAATGCTGCACAAACTACAGTTTCTACATCACCACAAGTCTTTATACCCTTAATAAGATCATCATAAGAACCATCTTCTTTAGCTTTTTCTCTTAAACGATATAAAGCACTTACTTCTTCTTCTCTATCAGTCATAACAGAAGCAATTGCTCTTAAACCTAATGTCACAAATTCTTCTCTTTCAACTTCGTTAAAATCTAAATATTGACATATTAATGTAGTTTGTCTACATTGTTTAACTCTCTCTTCTGCTTCAGCTTTAAACTCAGCATCATAATAACCAAAACCATATAATATCTCCAAATCCCCATCAAAGTTAGCAATATCATCAAGTAGTCTTTCGTGAAGTGCACTAACATCTATTCCTTTTCTTTCTTCATCAGTTAATGAACTATAATGTTCTAAAATACTTTGAAAAACTTCTTTTTTATTATTTCTATTTATAGTTCCCAACATAAAGTTTATTATTTCTTGATTACTCATTCAACCACTCCCTTCAAATGTGGCTACATTATATCATAAATTAACATTTTTTGCAAATTTTACTTATCTAAAGCAAAGAAAAAAGCAACCATTTGGTTGCTTATCTACTATCTGGTGCCGAAAACAGGACTTGAACCCGTAACCTACTGATTACAAATCAGTTGCTCTACCAATTGAGCTATTTCGGCAAGTGGTGCTCGTATCCGGACTTGAACCGGAACTCTATCGCTAGAAGTGGATTTTGAGTCCACCGCGTCTACCAATTCCGCCATACGAGCGGGGTATGAATAAATTATATATCATATTCCCAAAAACATGCAAGCATTTTTTTATTAACTTTTTTTATTTAAATAAACTAATCGTTTTACTCCATCACATTGGAAAGTAGGATCGACATCTCCTCTTCTAATTCTTTCAATCATACCAAACCTATAATTATAGGCATCCTCAACATTAATATTCCCAATATTTTTAATACCACGACTATTAAGTCTATCAAATCCCTTATGTAATAATTCTTGATATTGTTCACTTAATATTGCATCTTGATACTTAGCAACTAACTCCTTAAAACCAGCTTCTTTTACACCAGTATCAAACATAAAAATTTCTGATGCTAATTGAACAGCATCACTATAACTTAAATCTTCATATTTCATTAAATAATCAATCGCATTACCATTTGTATGACACGCAAAACAGTGCATTAAATTTTTTAAATCAGTAACTCCCATTGAAGGAGTATGTTCAACATGAAACTGACATAAAAACATATAACTATTATCACCATACATCTTTATCTTAGGGTGAGTATTATTAGCAACAGCTAAAGGAAGTAAATATGCATGTTCCTTAATATATTTAAGTTGTTCAGAACTAAGACCTGTTGATAACTTATTATAATCAATTTCATCAATAACACTACAAACATTACCATATAAAATTTCTTCATTTTCACCAGCAACCTCAGAAGAAAAATATGAAGAAATTTTCTCATCTAATCCAACAGTCTTTTCTTTAAAAGAAAGATAATCTTCATATGTTAAAACACCACTCATACCCTTTTTATACATTTCTTCTACCGCAGCATAAAAATCATTATTTAAATAATCATAATTACCATAAGTTCTTCTTAATGCAGTTAATAACTCTCTTTCAATTTGCTTAAGAACATTATAATCATCTATAGTTATACCTTCTCTTTGCCCTTTAGAAACTATATTCGAAAACCTAGCATCCATATCTAAAAAAGTCATCTCAAACACTTCCTTTTTTCGAATTATTATACACTAAGCAATAATCTTTTCAAATAAAAAACTTAACAAAATGTTAAGTCTTTTAATTTAATTCTTCTTCTACATATTTAGATGTGTATAAATCAGATTCATTATCTTCTTCTACACCTTCATTTTCTTCTAAGAAATCTCTCATATCAGGTAAATCCTCTATGGTTGCTAAACCAAAATAATCTAAGAAATCACTAGTAGTCTCATAAAGAATTGGTCTTCCTGGTAAATCACTTCTACCAACTTCTTTAATAAAACCTTTAGCAACAAGTTTTCTTACCATTTGAACACTACCTACTCCACGTAATTTATCAATTTCTACTCTAGTAATAGGTTCATTATATGCAATAATTGCTAATGTTTCTAAAGCAGATTGACTTAAAACATTAGTTTCTGGATTTTCAATTAACTTTTGATAATATTCTCTATGTTCAAACTTAGTAGTAAGTTTAAATCTATTACCTAGAAAATCTATTCTAAGACCACGAGCATCATCCTCATAATCTTTTTTTAATTCCATTAGTAATTCTTTTGATTCTTCTTCACTTATTTCAAGTACATCTTCTATTTGTTCTAATGTTAATCCATCTTCCCCAACTACAAATAAAAGACCTTCTAATACTGCCTTTTTCAACGTACTACCTCCTTACAAATAATATCATCAAATGCTTTTTCCTGTTTAATAGTAAGTTCCCCACTCTTAGCCATCTCAAGTACTGCTAAAAATGTTGCTACTACATATTCCTTTGTTAAAACAGGAAAAAGTTCAAAAAATGAAACTCTTTTCTTACTCTTTAATAACCTCTTAATATCATGTCTTCTAGAAGAAACACTTATCTCATTAACAGTAACTTTTGTCTTTAATGGTTTATTATCTTTCTTTCTAGCTAAATATCTCTTGAATGCTTCAACTAAATCATCTAATGAAACATCAACATTAATTTCAGTTTCTTCATCAACATAGTTCTTAATATTTTCAGGTGATTTTGTATATATTTCTCTTCTTAAACTTTCTTTTTCTTGTAAAACTTTAGTAATTTCTTTATAAGCTTGATATTCTAATAATCTATTAACTAATTCTTCTCTAGGATCTTCTTCTTCCTCTTCTTCATCAACAGTTTGTCTAGGAAGTAACATCTTACTTTTTATTTCTAGTAATTCTGCCGCAAGTACTAAATACTCACTCGCTACTTCTAGATTCATTTTTTCTTGTAAATCTAAATAATCCATATATTGTTTTGTAATAGATTCAATCTCTATATTCATTATATCCATCTTACTTTCTTTAATAAGATGAAGTAATAAATCAAGAGGTCCTTCAAAATCATTAATTTTAAATTCTACATTCATTAAAATCACTCCGAACTATAAATTAATTATAACATAATAAAAACCCTTATGCTATAATAATATTTAGGTGATATAAATGAAAAACTTTACTATGCGTGATGAAGAATTTATATGTGAAAACTGTGGACAATTAGTATCCCCTCTTGGATACACTGCCCGTGACCACTGTCCACACTGTTTATATTCAAAACATGTAGATATAATGCCAGGTGATAGAGCAAATCCTTGTAAAGGTTTATTAAAACCAATTGGTATTGAAAAATTTAAAGATACTTATAAAATTCTTTATAAATGCACATCATGTGGCCAACCACACAAAAATATAATGGCTAAAGATGATAACATGGAACTTATAATTGAATTATCAAAAGTAAACTAAAAAAACTACTATTAAGTAGTTTTTATTTTTTTACACTTTTAGGTAAATATAAAAGTCTTTTACAATCTTCATAATTACCTGCTTCTAGTTTTTCTAAATCAGTACCAAAGGCTACTGCCTCAATAAATGTTTGTTGATATGGGTGAATATGTGAATAAGTACCATTCGCACTTCTAACCAATCCCGTATCACCAATTGAAAGTTTTAATTTAGTCCCATTTTTTATTCCTAAACAATATTTAGAAATATCTCCTAATCTTAATTCACATATTTTTTTCTTAGCTTCATAATCCTTAAACAAACTATCTTGACCTACTTTATAAAATCTATCTCTAATATAATGTAATGTATTATAAGTAGATTCATAATCATATACATGTTTAGGATCACAATAAAATTCTGTTAGCATTTCTAATGTCATTCCGTACGGAAAGAATAGCTCTCCATCTAACATAAATACACCTATTCTATTTCCACTGCGATAAGTTGAATCCGCTAAAAACGAAAAATCAGAAACAGTAAAAGCTTTCATGAACTCATTCCATCTTACTTCATCTTCTTCAGTATGTTCAACCACCCTATCACTAGAGTGACTCACAAAGTCATGATTAACTTTATCAATATATTGAAGCCTTTCACCTACATATTTTAATAAATCAGGATTTTCTCCTGTACTAGACCATTCATTATATAAACTTTCTAATTTAGATCTACTTAATCCATCTATAATCTTCTTCATAACCTAATCCCCTCAAAAGTAGGCCTATTATATCATAAAAAAAGAAATATTTCAATATTTCTAATTTTTAGGCTTAAATATCAAACTAAATACAAAAGAAAATATAATAGCAGCAGTTATACCTGTCGCAGTTAAATCAAACATCCCCATTAATAGTCCAATAAAACCATTACTATTAGTTGCGGCTAGTGCCCCATGAATCAATGAATGACCAAAACTAGTAATCGGTAACATTGCTCCTCCACCTACATATTTAATAATTAAATCATATATACTAAAACTATCTAAAGCAGCTCCAACAACAACTAATATACTAGTAATATGTCCTGGAGTTAACTTTGTATTATCCAAAATAATTTGTGAAATCATACAAATTGTTCCACAAAATAAAAATGAATTTAATAAAAGCATTATACCGCCTCCAAACTAATCGCATGCGCAATTGAATTTATATTCTCTTTTTGATAAACCATTGTTGGAGAAAATAAAGCACCAGTCGCAATAAGTAAAACTCTTTTTAATTTTTTCTTTTTTAATTGATCAAATATATATGAAAAATTTACTAATGCACTACATACAGGTCCTGACCCTCCAGCATTTACTTCTTCTTGTTCTTCTAAATCATAAAGCATAACTCCACAATCATTATAATTATTAGATAAATCTATTTCATGAACATTAAACATATAATCTTTTAAAATAGCTTTCCCATATAATCCTAAGTCACCAGTTAAAATCAAATCATAATCATCAACACTTCTACCAGTTTCTTCAAAATGAGTAAGTAAAGTTTCTATTACTGCTGGTGCCATTACTCTTCCCATATCATTAACATCATTCTGTTTATAATCAACAATTTTCCCTAATGTTGCACAATCAACTTTAACATTTGTCTTTTCATTAGTTAATAAACAAGCAGCACCTCCTGTTGCCGTAAATGTCGCACTAGAAGGACGTGGTGCTCCATATTCAATTGGATTTCTAAATTGTTTTTCACTACTTAAATTATGACTAGAAACAACCACACATGCGTTATTACAACGTTTATCATCAATGAAATTACTTCCTACTATCATTCCAAGAACACTTGTACTACAAGCCCCATAAATACCTATAAAAGACTTCCCTACACTATAAGTTCCATATGTAGAAGCAGTTATTTGATTTAATAAATCTCCCCCTATAGTAAGTTCAATTTCTTCTTTTCTTAATCCAGTTTTTTTCATAAGTAAAACTAATGCATCTTTAATTAACTTTATTTCAGCCTTTTCAAATGATTTTTCCCCAAAATATAAATCACTATAAGTTTTATCAAAATATTTCTTTAAGGGGCCATTTTTTTCATATGGCCCCGCCACTGTCGCAGTATCTTTTATATATACATTCTTATAATTAAATGTCATGAAATCACCCCAATCAAGTATCTAATCATTCCAAAAAACCACGCCGATACAACTCCATATAAAATAACCGAACCAGCCAACTTAAACACATTAGAACCAACTCCATAAATTGGTCCTTCATTTTTATAATCTAACGCAGCACTTGTCATTGAATGAGCAAAGCCCGTAATCGGAATTAATAATCCACATTTAAATTTAGTAACCAACTTATCAAAAAATCCTAAGGCTGTACATAAACTCGATACAAAAATAAAAAACACAATCATAAATGTTGAAGCTTCACTTCTAGAAATATGCATTTTAGTAGTTAAAATCATAATAATTGCTTCACCCAAAAATCCAATTATTCCTCCTACTAAAAAAGCTAAGCATGCATTTCTTATTCTATGCTCATCTGCTTTATACAAATCCGCAATTCTATCATATTTTGTATTCTTCACATTTCATCACCATTCATAGTATGTATTAAAATAATTTATTCATACAAAAAAACTTAAGAAAAATTTCTTAAGTTATAAAGTACATCTTAATTTTTCTAAAATTTTACCTTCTTTTCTCGAAACTTGTACTTGGCTAATACCAAGTTTTTTACTTGCTTCACTCTGTGTCATTTCTTGATAGTATCTTGCATCAATTAATAACTTTTCTTCATCACTCAGTCTACTAATAGCAGCTTTTAAATCTAAAACCGTTGCATTCATTCCATTGTCATAACAGGCAACTGAATTATACATTGAAACATCTTCATCATAATAACAATCTAAACTTCTAACTTCTTGCATTGTACTTCTAACTTCTCCTATTTTTTCTTCATCAATTTCTAAAAATAAAGATACTTCAGTATCAGTTGGTTCTCTACCTAATCTTTGTCTCATCATATCTCTACACTTTTCAATAGAACTATTTAGTCTAATCATTTCTTTTCCAACTTTAACACTTCTATTTTCTCTTACAAACTTAGTTACTTCTCCTAAAATATAATAATATGCATAACTAGAAAATTTGACTCCTACACTATTATCAAAATGTTTATATGCATCAATTAAACCAATCATTCCAACCTGATACAAATCATCTCTATCAAAATAATTTCCATACTTACTTATAATACTAAAAACTAAATTCTCGTATTCTAATAAGTCGTCCATTTTCCTCCTTATATAGTTAAATAATTAAATATTTCTTTCTCCTCCCTTACATAAAAAAATCTATCTTGTTTAACTTTCTGATCATATTTATTATCTAATCCATATAATTTAACTTTTCCTCCAGAAAGAAATATTTCAATTAATTTATTTTCTAACCATTCATCAAAATTAAATTCAAATTTTTCTATATTTGAAAAGTCAAAAACAAAATAATGCATTCCCTGTTTATAAAGCAAATAATTTATTTCTCTTTCAAAATCTGTAATTGTTTCTTTGTTTAAAATACCATTCAAACGTACAAATAACATTCCTTTTAAAACTTCAATATCAACCTCTAGCATCGATATCACCTCTCAAGTAAAAATATAAAATATAATACTTTTCTTTTCTATCAATTCGACAAAAGAAGACTATTTTTTCGTTCGACAAAATTCCACAAAAAAAGAAGATTATTTAATCTTCTTTATAACCAACTCTTTATAGCCAGTCTCTTCATCAAACTCTCTAGTCAATTTATAATTATCTATTTCTATAATTACGACTTCTGCTGTCGAATTAACAAAACATCCTTCACTTAAATGTCCACCTACTGTTACACCTTCATCATCAGAAAAACTTACATGAATGTGAACTCCATCTTCAGAAATAGTTCCTGTCATACTAACAATTTCATAATCTCTAACATTGTGATAAAACTTTTCCCCACCAGCAAGTCTAAAGTTTATTTCATAACAGCATCCAACACAAGCTCCAATTATTCCAGCCTTAATATTATTATCATTACAATATTTAACAATTTCTTTTCTTAAATCCATTCCTTTAGTTAATCTAAACACATGCATCATTCAATATCACCTCTAATTATATTATAACAAAAAAAAGAAGCATAAGCTTCTTAAATAAACATATAACTTGGTTTTTCATAGTGAGAAATCTTCTTATCTTCGGCATATTTCTCTACTAATACAACCTTTTCTTCTTTTAAACTTCTTTGTACATCAATAATTCTTTGATTTCTAGAACCTCTAAAATGTAAATCATAGCTTTTTTCTTCTAGAATAAATTTTCCATCTACTAAGACATCAATTTGTTCTAAAAGTTTTCTATGTTTTGGATTTTGAAGCATTTTTTCATAAGTAAAGCCTGTATAACACCAAACATTAAGTCCCATCTCATGTGCAGCTTTACTTATCTCATAGCATGCTTCGCTCTGACATACAGGATCTCCTCCTGATAAAGTTAATCCATCTTGATGCTTAATTTCTCTTAATGCATCAATTACCTCTTCCACATCAACTAAAACCCCATCATTAAAGCTATGTGTTTGAGGATTGTGACATCCTTTGCAGGCATGAGGGCATCCCTGTGTCCATAACACAGTTCTTACCCCCTCACCATCTACAACTGAGTCTGCCTGTAAATCAGCAGCTAATCTAATTTGCATTATTTAGCGTTTTTCTTTAATAAGTCTTTATGTCCGCTATGTTTTACACGATCTCTTTCTTCAGCTCTTTTACCATTATTGAATCTTGATACATCTCCTGCAAGATATCCTGTAACTCTTCTTATTCTTTCGAACCCTTGTCCTTCTCCTACTACTTTTTCCATAAACTATTTCTCCCTTTTCTTTATATTTTTTATTTATCTACCACAACACTCAGGTGCTGTAATTTTCTCCATTGGAACTCCCTCAAACTCTTTACGTCCACATCTAGGACATACATCATTGATAACTCCAACATAACCACAAACTGGGTCTCTATCTACTGGATGGTTAACTGCTCCATAACCAATTCCTACTTCTTTCATTGTTCTAATGATACTTTCGAATGCATCAACGTTAGCAGCAACATCTCCATCAACTTCGATATAAGAAATATGTCCACCATTTGTGAATTCATGATATGGTGCCTCAGTATGTAACTTGTCACTAATACTAATATTATAGTAAACAGGTACATGGAATGAGTTTGTATAATATTCTCTATCTGTAACTCCCTTAATCTTTCCATAAATAGCTCTATCAATATTTGTAAATCTACCAGATAATCCTTCAGCTGGTGTAGCTAAACATGTAAAGTTTAAGTTATATTTCTTAGCATTTTCATCAATTCTATCTCTCATGAATTTAATGATTTCAATTCCTAATTTTTGACTCTTAGGATCTTCACCATGATGTTTACCAGTTAATGCTTTTAAACATTCTGCTAAACCAATAAATCCAGTTGATAATGAACCATGTTTCCAAACTTTTCTTAATCTATCTGTTGGTTTTAATTTTTCACCATTTGTCCATACACCTTGTCCTAGTAAGAATGGGAAGTTATAACAACGTTTATTACATTGTACTTCAAATCTTTCTAGTAATTGGTCACGAACTTTATCAATAATTTCTCCAAGTTCTTCATAGAACCCCTTCATATCTGCTTTATCTCTTTCACCTAAAGCAATACCATATTTAATACCAAGTCTTACTAAGTTAATAGTTGTAAATGAAAGATTTCCTCTTCCAGTAACTACTTGATTATCTGGAGAAGTAACATCTGCTACAACTCTTGTACGACAACCCATGTAAGAAACTTCTGTATTAACATCTCCTTCTTTATAGAATGCTAAGTTAAATGGTGCATCTATAAATGCAAAGTTAGGGAAAAGTCTCTTAGCAGAAACTTCACATGCTAATCTGAATAAATCATAGTTCTTATCTTCTTTATTAAAGTTAACTCCTTCTTTTACTTTAAAGATTGATACTGGGAAGATTGGTGTTTCACCATTTCCAAGTCCTCTTTCAGTTGCAAGTAAGAAGTTCTTAATTACCATTCTTCCTTCCGGAGAAGTATCAGTACCAAAGTTTACTGATGAGAATGGTACTTGAGCACCAGCTCTAGAATGCATTGTATTTAAATTATGAATAAATGCTTCCATAGTTTGTTGAGTTGCTCTATCAGTTTTTTGTAAAGCTTTTTCATATCCTTTAACAAAAATTTCTTGAATTCTTTCACTACCTTTTTGGTAATCACTAAATTCTTCTACATTTACTTCAATTGATTCTAATTTATCAATTTCACGAATAATTCTATCTACATTAACTACTGGTAAGAAACCATCTAAATCTAAGAAATCATAAATTGTTTGTTTAAATTGTTTCTTAAATGTTTTTAAAACTCCAGGAGCTAAATAATAATCAAGTGCTGGTATTGCTTGTCCACCATGTTGATCATTTTGGTTTGCTTGAACAACAATTGCTGCAAGTGAACCATATGTTGAAATATCTTGTGGTGGTCTTACATATCCATGTCCAGTATCAAATCCATTTTTAAATAATCTTTCTAGATTAATTTGACAACATGTTGTAGTTCCCATTGCTAGGAAGTCCATATCATGAATATGAATTGTACCATTATCATGCATTGTTGCATATTCTGGTTTCATTAAATATGCTTTAGCAAACTCTTTAGAAACTGTAGCACCATATTGTAACATTGTACCCATTGGACTATTTCCATCGATATTTGCATTTTCTCTCTTAGAATCTTCTTCATTAGCTGATTTTAATCCTAAGTTTTCTAATGATTTTAAAAATTTATGAGTCTTCTTATCTTCAAAGAATAATTGACGAGATTGATTTCTTCTTTCTCTATATTCAGAAAATGATTTATAAACATCTTCATATCCTTTATTTGATAATTCTTCTTCTATTAAATCTTGAATTTCTTCAATCTTAATTTTATCTGTATCTTTAGAAAGTTTTTCAAGTCTTTTTAAAACAGCTTGATAAACTTTTTGTACATCCTTAGTAGTATATTTTCTTTCTTTATCATCCTCATCAGTATCTACTTCAACACTATCGAACCCTTTTTTAATAGATAAAGCGATTTTTGTTTCATCAAAATCTACTTTCTTTCCATTTCTCTTAATTACAGTTAAATTTTCTAACTTGTCTACTACTTCATTCATAAATTTACCTCACATATTTCTTTCTCTTTCTAATTTCATTTTAAAGAGAAATTTTTACTTTTACAACTACTATTTTTACTATTTTTTTACCCCATTTATTCTTTTCGTTGATATATAAGGAAAACATCAAAAAATTATTTTTGTTCGATTTACGACAATTGACAAAATTATACAATTAGAAAAAATGATTTTTCCTAATTTTTAAATTTTTACATTTTGTTATTAACAGAATTTCCTTATTTTTCAACAAATTACAAGTTTGCATTTTTTCTTTTTTTAGAAAAATAAGAAAATTCATTTTTTTATTTTTTTGATTTTTTTGTTTTTTATTTATCTGTAGAACCAAATCCACCAGTACGTGTACCAGTAGCATTATCGTTATCTACAACTAAATATTTTTGGAACATTACTTGACCAATAACATCTCCTTTTTTAACTTCAATATCATGGTCACTACAATTAAAATATGCAAAGTAAAAATGTCCATCATTATTTTCATTTTCATAATAGTCGGCATCTATTAATCCAACACTATTTGCTAGTATAAATCCTTTTTTAGGACCACTACTACGATTTAATAATAAATAACATTCATCATCCATACAATAAGCTTTTAATCCTGTCGGAATAAGTGTAGGCTTACAGCCTGGCGTAAACATTGGAATAATAATGTCCTCTGCAGCCTCAACATCATATCCAGCAGAACGTGCCGTTTTTCTAACAGGTAAATTTATCCCCTTATCTTCCCATCCTTTAGCAACTTCAAATCCTCTTTGTCTCATACTTCTTCTCCCTCTAACCATTTATTATTATCTATATATAATACTTTCTTATCTAATTCTAAACTCTTCTTAACATCAATAATATTTTGATTACTACTACCTACATATTGTAGTTTTTCTAAAGCAAGTCTAAGCACAAACTTCCCATCAAGTAATACATCAATATTATTAATAATATCTTTCAAATTATTATCTTTATCCATTTGAGGAATTAACTCTTCCCAAATAAAGCCTGTATAACACCAAATTGTTTTATTTGGATATTTTTCTTTTACTTCTTTAACTAAACTAGCAATTACCTCACGACTTTCAGGAAATAACGGATCTCCTCCTGACAAAGTAAGTCCACTACACCAGTCATGATCTAGTTCATCGAATATTTCTTTCTTAGCAGCATCATCAAATATAAGTCCATCATCTTTATTCCATGTGACAGCATTATGACATCCAGGACATTTATGACTACAACCACTTGTCCAAAGAACTACTCTTAACCCTTCTCCATTCAGCATATCTGCTTTAGTTATATTATGATATTTCATAATCTACTTACCTCGCCCTTACTATAATAAAGGACTGGTTTATTTAAAAATAAAGCATGATCTCTTTGAGCCTTTGTAGAATTCCCCATATAACCATCTACATCAACCACTACAACAATATCACTATGATTTATTTTTAATTTTGTAGCAACGTCAATAATCTCTTTTGCTTTCTTACCACATCCAGGTTTATCACCAGATTGATTATAAACAAGTGGAGAAAATATTAAATAACCTTTTAAAGTTAAACTTTCTTCTAATTCTCTAAACGTACTTTCAAATTTTGTACTTCCAATTAAACATACTACAGAATACATTTACATCGACTTCCTTTCAGAAATTTCTTTCATCTTTGCGTCCCCTAACATTGTGTCTCCATGAACTCTTGAAAAAGATAAATATCCATTCATACGATCAATCTTAGTTAAATCACTACTTCCACATTTTGGACAAGTATCCATTTCTAACTCTTCATGACCACAATTATTACAATAAGCAAGAGAAAGATTAACTCCTTCATAGAAACCTTTTTCCATAGCTCTTTCAATATACGTAAGCATAGCCTTGCGATTATAACTTAAATTATATCTAACATATTGAATTCTTCCGCCTTTACAAAATTCCCAAAATCTTTCTTCTAAATCTTGTTTTTCAATTCCAGTAATATCTTCCCACACTCCACAATGGAAACTATTAGAAACATATTCTCTAGAACTTACTCCTTCAATAATTCCATATTTCTTTCTAAATTGTTTTATTTGAAGACCACATAAACTCTCCGCAGGAGTACCATATATTGCATATAAAATATTATCTTCTTTCTTAAATTCCAAAGTTTTATCATTAATATACTTTAATGTCTCCAAGGCAAATTCACCATCTTCAACAATACTTTTACCATTATATAAAACTTGTAATTCATTTAATGCTGTAATTCCATATGAAGCAGTACATGATTTCATTACTGATTCAATTGACTCCTCAGGCTTTAAATTACCTCCATAAAAGCCTCCTTGGCAATAAGCCAAAGGATTAGTAGATGCTTTTCTCTTAGCCAAATATTTATAAGTTCTAATATGAATCTTACGAATCATTTGTAAATAATAATCTAACACTTCATAGAAATCTTTTTGTTCTTCTCTTGCCTTCGCAAGTATCATTGGTAAATGAAGTGATATAGCTCCTATATTAAATCTACCAATAAATACAGGTTTGTCATCTTTATCAGCAGGTTCCATTCCACCTTTTTCAAACCAAGGACTTAAGAACGCTCTGCATCCCATAGGGCTAACAATTCTTCCATACTTTTTATACATTTCAGGAACATAGCCTTCACCAGTCAATGATAAATAATCTGGATACATTGTCTTTTCACTACATTTTATTGCACTAAGAAAATTATCTCTTAATTCTTTACCATCTCCATGTAAATTCTTATCATATAAGAATACTAATTTTGGAAACAAAGTTGGTTTCTTAAATCCCTTTTTCCCTTGTCCCTCCCTATGAACATCTAACATAGTTTTAGTAATCATTCTTGCAAATTTATCTGTATCAACACCAAATGTAAATGTTACAAAGGGATAATCTCCTCTACTTGAACTTACAGTATTTAACTTATATTCAATCCCTTGATATCCTTGTTCACATTCTCGAATAGTTTTCTTCCAAGCATATTCTTCTGCTTCTTCTTTGTATTCTTTACCCTTAATTTCTAAATATTCATCATAATATTTTTCATAAGATAACTTAGCATATTTCTTTAAAACAGTATCAACTTCCGCAACAGTAAATCCACCATACTGCATAGCAGTTGTATTAATAATAACATCACCCATTACATTAAAAGCAGTTTGTAATCCTTTTGGTTCTGTATACCAAATATTACTCATTTCAAACCCATCTTTTAATACATTAGCCATATCAAATAGACAACAATTCATTGTATCTCTTCTAAAACTCATATCATGAATATAAATATATCCATCTTTACAAGCTTCGATCTCTGCAGCTGTTAAAAAGAATTTTTTATATAATTCTTTATTTAAACTGTTATAGATTAAACATCTTTGTGTTGTAACTAAAGCACTATCCATATTAGCGCAATCCTTATCACCAATATAAGTAATAACTTGTGCTTTCTTATAAACTTTATCAAGTATATGAACTATCTCCCTCTTATAGTCTCTATACTCACGATAACTTTTAGCAACTAATGGATTTACTCTTTCAAGCGCTGCTTCACAACAACTATGAACTTGTTCAACAGTTGGATTAGTAGTTTGTGTTTCCAAAAGTTCACGAACAAGTTTAACAATTTTATCAAGTGCTGCATCTGTTAAATCTACCATTACTCTCTCGGCACTAGAAGAGCAAGCAGCTTTAACACGTTCAGGATCAAATTCTTCAAGATTACCATTTCTTTTAATAATCATGATTTTCTTTAATTCTTTTCTATTTCTTCCCATCTTTTTACCTCCGCTATACTTCACATTTTACCCCAATTTCACTTTTTTAAATGTTGCATTTGCAACTAAAAACAAAACTTGTTATAATAATTTTTAATGGAGGTGTAAATATGGTTGAAAACACAATAAATGAACGACTTTTACAATTTAGAAAGAATCTGTCAAAGTGTGTAAATGTCACCACAAAACAATATACAAACAAAGAATTAATATTAAGCCATGCACCTATCAAAAAACGTATTGGTTTTATTACCTATGGAAAAGCCTTCATTATAAAAACAGATATTGATGGTAACACTACTATTATGAGAGAACTAAAAGAAAATGATATTTTCTCAAATCTATTCTTTCAAAATTCTGAAGATGAAATTAATATAATAAGTAATGAATATACCGAAGTAACATTTATTGACTATTATTCAACATTAAAAAACTGTCACTTAAATTGTCCGTTTCACACTAACTTAGTAATTCAATTATTTGAATTACTCATCGAAGATAATCGTCAACAAAATGAAAAGATTGAATTACTTTCAAAACGTTCTGTTAGAGAAAAACTAATTTTCTTCTTAAAACGACGTACAAATAAAGATAATATTTTTAAGGTAACTACATCATATAAAGCAATTGCCGAATATATAGCAGTTGATAGAAGTAATTTAATGCGTGAACTTAATAAAATGGAACAAGAAGGATTAATAAAAAAAGAAGGAAGAATTATCAAATTATATATTTAATGTTATAATTAGATTATCAGGAGGTTTATTATGAAAGATGAAAGAAAAAAATATATTATTGTAGATGCTAAAGATATAAATATAACTTTACGTAAAAGAGTTAGAGTTTCTGGATTTAATGACTTTTGGAATGAATATCAAGAAGTTGGAGAAACAACTGCTAAAAAGGTATTTGAAGAACATCAAATACCTGAAGAATTCCAAAAAATTGCCTTTGCTTTACCAACTTGTCCATGTTGTCATGCCAATGGCCAAGAAGTTCTAACTGGTAGAACTTTTGAAATCCAAAAAGGAAGTCAACCAAAAGAATATTTTGGATATGAATCAGGAAGATGGTTTGCAGGAGACGTTATCGGAAGTTCTATTCGCTTTAGAACACCTAAATCAAAAATAAAATATCCAAGCATCGTTTCATTCTATGAACAATTAACTGAACAAGGCTATTTAGAGCAATACATTGAGGCTATTAAAAGTATGTTCTTCCTAGAGCACGAACTTCAAATAAATGGAGAACCAACGAAAGTTGAAGATAAAGCCTCATCATTATTAAAATCATACTTTATTAAACAATTAACTAAATAATTGAATCCAAAGAAAATACATGTTAAAATTAAATTAATGGAAGACTTAATTTGTTGTGTGATTGAGTCCTTCCTCATGGAGTTTGGTACTTAATCAACTAGATTGAGTACTATTTTTTTATGCTTAATATCAATACTGATATAACTAACACAAAGATGATAATAGTTTGAAAAGAGATTAATAAATCTTTTTTCTTCATTACACATCACCTCCTTTAATTAGGATTAGAGGAGCACTCAATCAATTAAGTCTTCAATATATTATTCGAGAAATCAAAAATATTTTTTCACAAAAAAACTACTTATCGCTAAGTAGTTTTAATTTTATCTTTCAAGTAAACTTAAATTTACTTTTTCTTTTTCTAATTGAATTTCATCAACATAACAATCTACTATATCTCCAACACTAAATAAATCAGATGGATGTTTAATAAATTGTTTACTTAATTTTGATATATGGGCAAGCCCATCGTTATGAAGTCCAATGTCAATAAACAATCCGAAATCAACAACATTTCTAACAGTACCTTGTAACTTCATCCCAACACTTAAATCTTTAATATCTAAAACATCACTCTTTAATATTGGTTGTGGCATCTCATCTCTTGGATCTAAATTAGGCTTCTTTAATGATGCCACTACATCTTCTAATGTATAAATATCAGTACCTAAACTAACTACATAATCATCTAATTTAATTGAATCAAGTTTTTCAATTAACTCTTTAGTACCAATATCACTACTTTTCATTCCAAGTTCATCTAATAATTTTAAAGCAATATCATAACTTTCTGGATGAATTGCAGTTGCATCCAAAACATTGTCTCCATCTACAACTCTTAAGAATCCAATTGCTTGTTCATAAGCTTTATCAGTAAGTAATTTCTTCTTACGAATTTCTTCGCGTGATGTAATTTTACCTTTTTCTTCTCTATATTCAATAATCTTTTCAATAGCTTTCTTTGTAATACCAGAAACATATTTTAATAATGAGCTAGATGCTGTATTAATATTAACACCTACGCTATTAACACATTTTTCTACAACGAAATCTAACGAACTAGAAAGTTTCTTTTGACTTACATCATGTTGATATAGACCAACACCAATTCCTTCTGGTGGAATCTTAACAAGTTCTGCTAAAGGATCTTGAAGTCTTCTTCCAATACTTACAGCACTTCTCTTTTCAACTGCTAAATCAGGGAACTCTTCAATCGCAACAGGTGACGCACTATAAATTGAAGCACCTGCTTCAGATACAATTACATATTTACAACTTAAATTATATTCTTTAATCATCTCAGCACAAAACTTTTCAGATTCACGTGATGCAGTACCATTTCCAATCGCAATAATATCTACATTATGTCTTTTTATAAGTTGTACAACCACTTCTTTACTTAGTTTAATTCTATTTTCTGTATCCCCATTTAAGAAAGGTTTAATAACAGTTGAATCTAAATATTTACCATTTTTATCAACAACAGCTAACTTACATCCATTAACAAATCCTGGATCAAATGCTAACACTACTTGTTCTTTCATTGGAGGCGTTAAAAGTAAAGCTTCTAAGTTCTTACCAAAATTATCTATCGCCGCTTCTTCTCCTACTTCAGTTAAATCACTTCTGATTTCTCTTTCAATAGAAGGTTCAATTAATCTCTTATAAGCATCTTCAATAGCTTCTTTAACTGAACTAACTACAAAACTCTTATCATTTTTAATAAGTTTCTTTTCTAGGAAAGAAATAACTCCTTCTTTATCTACATCAATACTAACATTAAGTACTTTTTCATTTTCACCACGATTTAATGCTAATACTCTATGTGGCTTAATATATTTAACAGGTTCATTATAGTCATAATACATTTCATATACTTTACCCTCATCAACAGCATTCTTCTTTATACTAGATGAAATAATACCATTCTTATAAAAATAACTTCTAATTGCCTTTCTATAAGCCGCATTATCACTAATCCATTCTGCAATAATATATTTAGCACCTTCAATACATTTTTCTACCGTTAAATCATCTTTAACAAATTTCTTTGCCATTTCCTCTAAACTACCATTAGTTGGAAAACTCATCATCATTTTTGCTAAAGGCTCAAGTCCTAAAGCAATTGCTTCAGTTGCTTTAGTTTTCTTCTTTTCCTTATAAGGTCTATATAAATCTTCTACTTCAACTAACTTACTACATTGTAAAATAGAATTCTTTAACTCATCTGTTAACATACCTTTTTCATCAATTAATCTAATAACATCTTCTTTACGTTTCAATAAGTTAACTTGATATTCATATACCTCATTAATTTTACGTATCATTTCTTCATCTAAAGCACCTGTTGCTTCTTTTCTATATCTGGCTATAAAAGGAACTGTATTACCTTCAGCAAGTAATTCTAAAACTACATTTACTTGTTTCTCAGTAATATTTAAATCCTTTGCTATTTCTTTAATAATCATTTCATTCATTATGTTTACCTCTTTCTGATTGTAGTCAATTACTATTTTATCACATCAAACAAAAAAAACTAAGAAAACTTAGTTTTTTGACACTTTTTATAATATTTCAATGTCCTCTTCTTCAGATTCATTATTTCTAATATTAATTGGATATTCAACAACGTCACTCTTATTTTCATCATCAAACATATGATAAATTACTTCCGCATTAGCTTCAATCTCATCAGCATTCACTATAATTGGTGACATATCATCACCTTCATTAACTGTAATACCAACATCAGGTCGTTCCTCTAAGTATTCTACTTCTTCTTCATCGTCTTCTTTTACAGTATATTCTTCAGGTTCTACAGAACTTTCTTGAAAGTCATCTGCTCTTACCATAGCTGCAGCATTACGATTAGCTTGTACTACTAAAGGAGATTCATTATCTTCTGCAGTATTGTTTTCTGCACCAGTTACTTTATTAATATCTTTATGTTTAAACTTATCAAAAAACTGACTAACAATACTCATATAACACAACTCCTTTTTTCTATTTTCCTATTCTAAAAACATTATAGCATACCCCTAAAAAAAAGAAAACGAATTTTTCTTTAAAATCCGTTTCTTAATATTTCAAATTTTGTATTATAAGATACACCATTTCTATTAGCTTCAGCTTCACTCTCATAAAGTAAATCAAACATGAATTTTTTTCCAATTCCAATTGATCCACCTCGATCTAAAACTATCGCTAACATTGAGTCATTTATTCTTACAATTGTTCCAAATTTAAACTTTTTATCTCCCGCAACAATTCTTACTCTGCCATATTCACTATCATCATAGTAAATATTTCCGCCTCCTACATATGTACCATTGGCTAAGTAACCACTACATCCAATACAATCAGGTCCATAACCACTCATTTTACCAGTAAGAATTTCATTTGCTGGAACATTAACTACCTCTTCAACTACTTCAACTGGAGTATTAACAATAACTTTATTTGTTTCTTTTAAAACCTCTTTTTCTACCGAAACATTAGAAGACTCTTGTTTTACTTCATCAACTACTGATACTTCTTGAACAATCTCTTCAATAATATCACTATCTACATATTTAACCGTATTATCAATACTAAAGTAATTATTATAATTAATTACTTCTTCAGACATACGAATATAAACTATACAAAATGCTATTAAAGTTACTAATATACAAATACATCTATTCTTCATAAAAAAACTCCTTGCAATATGAATGTATCATATTTACAAGGAGTTTACAATATTTGTGTGTAAATTTACATTTTATACCAAGTAAACAAATGTAAATTATTTAACTCTTTTACAATTATAGTTTCCACTAATTAACTCAGATTCAATATCATCTATATCAGCTCCATCCTTATAATAAGGATAAGAACCACCTGCTTCAATATATGCAGTAATAGCATCATCTACTACAATAGACGAGAAATTAAATGTTTGACTCTTAGTAAACAAACCATTTTCTAACTTACAAGAAACATTAATTCCACTTAAATCAGATACCATAGTTACAAGTAAATCACATTCACTCTTTAACTTATCTAACTCTGCTTCATCTAGACTAACGTCCCCTCTAATTTCTGCAACATTCTTTAATCTAGTTAATTTATTATCTGTAAAACTAAAACTATATTTATAACTATAATCTAAAGTATCTGATGAATCTTCCATAGTACATTCCAAAGTACCACTTGTAATTTTCTCTTCTACTGGTTGATTCTTTAAATACTTTTGTGTTTCTATATATGCTGAAATATCAGGTAAAAATATAATTAATGCAAGTAATCCTACGAAAAGTAATACTAATCCAACAGTTCCACCCTTACTAGGACCACCACTATTATTAGTAGGTGCATCTCCTGTTTCACTTGGAGTAGCATTAGCAGCTGCTGGTTCTAAAACTTCAACATTTTCATCAGTTTTAGTTGTCTCTTCCTTCTTTTCAGTACTCATTGTTACTCCACCAAGTTGTACAGCATGTAACTTTGGCTTTGTATCAACCAATTGAACTCTATCTTGTTGTGGTGCTACCGGAGCAGCCTTATTTTCATATACTTGAGCCGCTTTTGCTGCTTCTTGCTCAGCTTGTTTTACAATTTCTTCTGCAGTTGCAGGTACTTCTCCACCAGCAGAAACTGGTTTTACTACATTTTCATTAGTTTGTTGATTATTTTCACCTACGTTATTATTCACACTACCAACTCCTATTCTACAATGTATTATATCATAACTATCTATCTCAAACTAGATATTTTCTCTTGAAAGTTATCACTTTTAACAATATAACTACCAGAAGTAACTATATCACAGTTTTTACAACGTTTAACAGTATCACCATTTATACCACCATCTACATTAATAACTGCTGGTATATTATAAGAATCAAGTAAAGCTCTTACTTCATTAATTCTATCTTCACTCTCTTCAATAAATGCTTGTCCACCTGCTCCAGGTTCAACACTCATTACAAGTATCATATCAATATAAGGTAAATATGGAATTAATTCAGATACCTTAGTATTAGGCTTAATTGATAAGCCTGCTTTTATAGAATAACGTTTAATTAATTCTAAACATTCCATTATATCTTCGTCAATTTCTACATGAATAGTAATATATTCTGTATTAAGTTCAGCATATAACGGAATATATTCCTTAGGATTTTCCACCATTAAATGTACATCTAATCTCTTAGAAGTATACTTAGAAATATTCTTCATTTCACTAAATGGCATCGTCTTATTAGAAACAAATTTACCATCCATTATATCAACATGAATAAAGTCAACATCTGTCTCATTTAATTTAGCCAAATCAACCGCTGGATTACTACAGCTTAAAAATGATGCACTTACTTTCATTTTTATTCCTCCCCTATAAAACTTAAATAATTAAGATATCTACTCTCCATTATATTATTCGCTAAAACTGCTTTTTTTACCTCACATTCCCCTTCTTTTGTATGATTACAATCTCTAAAAGGACAAGGATATTCTCTAAACTCAACAAAAGCATCACGAATAATGGCCTTATCTACACCTTTAAAATCAAGAGCTGAAAAGCCAGGAGTATCCATAACTTTACCATCAAACAATTCAAATAGTTCAACAACCCTAGTTGTATGTCTTCCTCTACCAAGTGCTAAAGACACTTCTCCAGTTTCTAAATCCCAACCTGGATTAAGTTTATTTAAAAGAGTACTTTTACCAGCACCTGTTTGTCCAGTAAATACACTTGTTTTACCATGTAATAATTTTTCTATAGTTTCTAAATCTTGATTAGAAACAACTTTATAACCAATACTTTTATAATATTCTAAAATATCATAAACACGTCTTTTTTCATCTTCATCAGTTATATCTTCTTTAGTTATACATATTATTGGTTCAACATGATTTATTTCCATTAAAACAATAAGTTTATCTAAAAGATTTAATGAAAAATCAGGTTGAACCAAACTTGTAATTAAAAAAGCTTGATCTATATTACTAACCTTAGGTCTTTGAAACTCATTTTTACGTGGCACTATACTTTCTATTAATTTTTTATCTTTACTGAAAAGAACATAGTCCCCCACTAATGGAGTAATATGTTCTTTTCTAAATATACCACGACATTTACAAGGATAAGTTTCACCATCACAGGCTACAATATGTAAATCACTAATTATTTTTATTATTTGTCCTTGCATATATCCCCCTAAAAACTATTCGGCATTTTCTGAAGAAGAACTTCCTGTCCCAGAATCAGTTGATGTATTTTTATCTTCATCTTCTTCTGCTGGCTTGTTTGGATCTGGCTTCTTAGCAATCTCTACAGTCAATGTTGTACCTCTAGCAACTGGACTTCCTGCAGCACGAGATTGACTAATAATCTTTCCTTCAGTATACTTATCAGTCTCTACATATTTAACTTTTATAATAATTCCATACTTTGTACAGAATGCTTCAGCATCAGCTAAACTCCAACCTAATTCATTCATATTAGGAAATTCATCAGTAATATCTGGAATATAAAGAATAACTTTATCTCCTTCTTTTACTTCAGACCCCGCTGCTAATGACTGACCAATAACTTCTTGTTCATCATAATCTTTTGTATTATCAGCTGGTTCTTTCTTCTCAACCTCTACTTCTAATTTATACATAGATTCAAGTAAAGTTTCAACCTCAATATAATTCTTTCCAGTATAATCTTCAAGAACATATACTTCTTCTCCAACTGATTTATAAATTGTAACTTTAGTTCCAATCTTTAGATTTCTTCCTGCTTCAGGATCAGTCTTAACAACTTTATTTTTTTCAATTGTTTCAGATTCAACTAATTCAATTTTTGTATTAACTTCGAATCCTAACTTCATTAATTTCTTTTCACAAGCACTTACTTTCATTCCTTCACAATCTGGAATAGTAGCAGTATCTTTTTCATTACCACCATCGAACATAACAAATGCTACAATTAATCCTGCAATTAATAAAACTAAAATAACAGCTAAAATAATAATTATAACTTTATTCTTCTTATCATCTGCATCCTCTTCTACTTTAGCAGCAACTTCTTCAACCTCTTCAATTTCAGGTTCATTCTTTTCTTCAACCTTCTTTTTCTTAGGTGTTTCTTCATGTTCTGGATACTTAAACTTAATTGGTTCTTCATTCATTCTTTCATCATCAAGTGCAGTTAATAAATCATCATGCATTGTTCTAGTATCTTCATATCTATTCTTAGGATTCTTAGCAGTTGCTCTCATAATAATATTTTCAATACTTTGTGGTATTGCCGGATTTTCATCTCTAAGACTAGGTAATGGATCTCTCATATGTTTAAGAGCTATTTCAACAGCATTATCTCCTCTAAACGGCAAACTACCACTTAGTAATTCATAGAAAATAATACCTATTGAATAAATATCACTTTTAATAGTTGAACCTTTACCACTAGCTTGTTCTGGTGGTAAATAATGTACACTACCCATTACTGAATTTGTTTGTGTAAGTTGTGTTGAATTTAATGCCATTGCAATACCAAAGTCTGTTATTTTAATTTGACCATCATCTTTAATCATTACATTTTGTGGCTTTAAATCTCTATGCACAATATATGAGTCATGAGCATGAGCCATACCATCAGTTAGTTGTAACATAATGTCAATTGCTTCAGATAACGTTAAATTTCCACGTTTCTTTAATAATTGTTTTAATGTTTTACCATCAACATATTCCATAACGATATAGTAAAGACCATCATCTTCACCTACATCATACATTTCGACGATATTAGGATGTGCTAGCGAAGACGCAGATAATGCCTCACGTTGAAAACGTCTTACGAACTTTTCATCCCCTGACAAATCTCCTCTTAATATCTTTATGGCAACATTTCTATCTAGAATAGTATCATATCCTAAATAAACGTTTGCCATACCACCTTCACCAATTGAACGAATTATTTCATAACGTTCATTTATTTTTTGCCCCTTTGAAATCACTTATCGTCACCTTCTTCTTCACGAACTAAATAAGCAACCGAAATATTATCTGTTCCACCCCTGTTGTTAGCTTTCTTTATCAATTTTATAACTTTATCCTCCACAGCACCTTCGCCAAGAAGTACTTTTTCAATTTGTTCTTTATCAAGCATATTAGTTAAACCATCACTAGAAAGTAATATTTCAGATACATCCATATCACAATCAAATATATCAACATCTACTTCTGTAGCGGCCCCAAGTGCTTTCATTAATACATTTTTCTTTGGATGATTACTAGCTTCTTCTTTAGTAAGTTCACCAGCACTAACTAATAAATTTACTAAAGTATGGTCATAAGTTACTTTATGAAGTCTATCTTCTTTCATAACAAAACCACTAGAATCACCTACATTACCAAATAATAAATATTCTTTAGTAAGAACAGCCATAACTAATGTAGTTCCCATTCCCTTACTTTCTGGATGAGTCTTCTCATGCTGAAAAATCAAAGTATTAATTTCATCAACTGCATCTCTAATCCAGTTAACCGCATTAACCTTTGTCATATTAATAAATGTTTCTTTAAAATGTTTACCTAAATAACTAATTGCAATTGAACTAGCAACTTCCCCTGCAGAATGTCCACCCATTCCATCAGCAATAGCCATTAAATAATTCCCTTCATTATTTTTAACTATAATTACACTATCTTCATTATGATCACGAACTTTTCCTGGATCTGTTAAATAAAATGATCTCATAGTTCCTCCTTCTTACTTCTAAGTTGTCCACAAGCAGCACTTATCTTACTACCAAATTCTTTTCTGATTGTTACATTTACCTTATTCTTTTTAAGTATATCATAAAACTTCATAATTTGAATAGTACTACTACGTTTAAATTCAATATTATTTGTCTCATTATAAGGAATTAAATTAATATAACAGTTTAATCCTTTAACTAACTTAGCAAGTTGTAAAGCACATTCTTCAGTATCATTAATATCCTTTAATAATATATATTCAAAAGTAAGTCTACGATTAGTCTTCTCTACATACTCTTTTAATGCTGGCATTAAAACATCTAATGGATAAGCTTTATTAATTGGCATAATCTTACTTCTTAATTCATTATTTGGAAAATGAAAACTTATTGCTAGGTTAAATTGTAAATCTAGTTCACTAAATTCTTTAATCTTTGGAACAATACCACAAGTTGAAACTGTAATATGACGAGCACCAATCGCAAGTCCCTTAGGATGATTAATAATCTTTAAAAACTTAATTAAATTATCATAATTATCAAATGGTTCACCAATCCCCATTACAACAACATGACTAATCCTTTCACCAAGTTCTTTTTCAATCATAAGTATTTGTAAAACCATTTCATGAACTTCAAGATTTCTTACTTTTTTACGTCTTCCAGATTCACAGAACTTACATCCCATATTGCAGCCAACTTGACTAGAAACACAAATACTATTTCCATAATCATGTCTCATTAAAACAGCTTCAATATGTTCTCCATCACTAAGTTCAAATAAATATTTATTAACATCTACATCTTCTTGTATATCTACTATTTTAAGTCTCTCAATAGAATAATCCTTACTAATAACTTCTACTAATTCTTTCTTTATATCAGTAATATCTTTATAGTCTTCAATTCTCTTTTCATATAACCATGAAAATAATTGTTTCGCATGAAATGCCTTAGACCCTAAAGATAAAAAATATTCTTCCATTTCTTCTATTGTTAATCCATAAATATTCATATAATCACTCCAATATATTCAACTATAATTATACTTATTTTTCTAATAAAAATAAAGAAAAAACAGTTGAACCATACACAATGATTCCAACTGTTTACAATTAATCTTCACTAATAATTACTTTAGATTCTAAATACCAATCATAATTACTATTATCAAATACTGTTCCACAATAATCACAAGCTACTTTAGTAGCATCTTTAATATTAGCTCCACAGTTAGGACATTTCTTAACATTATGACCAGGTACAAAGTCTTTAACAAACACTAATTTAAATGCTTGTTCTACTTTATTTTTATCATCACCAATAACTATTTCATTTGTTGTTACATTCTTTGTATAATTATAAAGTTTAATCTTTTGTACAACCATAATTTTTGTATTATGATTACTCTTATAAACCTTAATTATCTTACAACCTTTATTTTCAATTTCTTTAATAAATAATTTTTCTTTATGTTTCTTTAAAAGTTCAACTTCATCAATATAACTTTTAGCCATATTTTTAGTACAAAGTTTTCTAATAACATCATAGTTTTCTTTACTAGATGCTAATAATAGACTTTCTAATTTTTCAAATAATTCTTTTTTAAGAAGCTTACCATCATTAACATCAATACTTGATAAATCACCTTCATCAATCTCATTAAATTCACTATAACTTTTATCATTAGATGCAACTTTAAATAACTGACTTATTCCAGCAGCCCAAAGTGTTACTATAGTAACTAAAATACCTAATCCTAAAGACCAATATGGATTACCTTTTTTATATCCAGGGTTTTTATATCTATAATCATCCCATTCATTATCAATCTTCCAAATTATATTTTCACTTTTAGTAATAGAACTTTTATGAGTTACAATTTCTTTAGTCTTTTCACCTTGAATTTTTCTCTTCGCAGTAATTTGATCTTCTAAAGCATAATATCTACTACTCCAACCTCTATCTTCATGAAAAACTTGTGTTTTTTGACGTTGTAATGCAGTAATTTCTACATCTATAGCATCAATTTCATCTTCTAATTGTTCTATTTTTTTATTTGCAGCAGCAATAACTTCTTCGTTTTCTTTCTTCTCATCAGCTATTTTTTTATCAAATGCTTTTTTATCTTCAACTAAAAACTCTTTATGTTGATTCATCTTATAAAATGAAAATCCAAATAAACATCCTGCAATAAGTAAACCAACAACTAAAATAATTAATGGTTTATTATTTTTCTTAACTTTCTTCATTGCTAAGCCTCCTATTCTAATGGACTAATAATTTCTTCTACTTTACCAACATCTTCATATTTTAATGTAATATTCATACCCATTATACAAATACCCTTAGCCTTACAATAACTATCTAATGTATATTTTATTTCATTAATATTATTATCATCATCAACACTAATTGTAATCTCATTAGGTAATTCCTCAATATCTAAATCACTATTTTCAAAAATATTATTTATAGTAGCAGAAGATATATTAAATGTATAAACTTCTCTACCATCTTCAAACTCTGTTTTTGAAATATAAGTAGCCCTTTCTAAGATTGTACCTATCTTTTTAGCATCAACAAATCCCTCATAATTATATGGATTACTTACATTTAACCAAATACCATTTGTATTAGTAAAATAATTACTACCATTAAAATAATAAGATACCCCATTAACAGTAAATAAAGATCCTGTTTTTGTACTACTACCTTCATAATTAGTAGTAACACCATCAACTATAAAACTATAATTAAATTTATAATTTTTATTAGCTATATCATTAATATTATATTTAAATGGACTACCAGTTTCATACTTTTTATTTACTCCACTAGTACCACCTGTTCTAGCAAAAATAGCTATAAAAAGGAAAAATAACAAATATGCTCCAAAGAACATAGTTGCTTTTCCACGAGGCGTCTTAATAAACTCTTTGAATTCTTTATTTGTCATTTTCTTTTTTTCCATTATTCAAATACCTTTCCAATTAAACTCTTCTTATCTACACCATTTAAATAACTTGCTGCATCCATTCTCTTCTTTCCAAATGGTTTAATATCAGTAAGAATAATTTCTCCATCATTAGTGCAAACACCAATACCATTTTTATAAATATTAGTAATTTCTCCACACTTACCTGATACTTTTTTATCACTAATAATAGAACTATATATTTTCATTTCATTACCATCAAGCACAGCATAAGCACCAGGTACAGGACATAATCCTCTAATTAAGTTAAATACATCTCTGCTAGACTTATTAAAGTCTATATGTTCTTCTTCTCTCTTAACATTAAATCCAAAAGTAACTTCTTCTTCATTTTGTTTTGTACGAGAATTAGTACCATCAATTATACTTGGCATAGTATCAAGTAATAAATCTCTACCAATTAAACTCATACGATCATATAAACTTTCTAAATTATCAGAATCAAGTATCTCTGTTTCTCTTTGACTAATAATGTCACCACTATCCATCTTAACATCCATATACATAATAGTCATACCAGTCTTTTTATCACCATTTATAATTGACCAATGTATAGGAGCACCACCTCTTAATTTAGGAAGAAGTGATCCATGTACATTAATACATCCAAGTCTAGGAGCATCAAGTATTTCCTTAGGAATAATTTGTCCATATGCACATGTAACAATAATATCTGCTCCTAAATCAATAACATCTTGATAATCAACTCTAATCTTTTCCGGTTGAAAAACCGGAATATTATGTTTTAATGCTACTTCTTTAATTGGTGTATTAACAAGTTCTTGCTTTCTACCAACTCTCTTATCAGGTTGAGAAACAACTCCAATAACATCATAATTTTCTATTAATCCTTCAAGTATAGGAACCGCAAAATCAGGTGTCCCCATAAATACAACTTTTGTCTTATTCATTTAACCCTCTCCTAACTAAACATTAACATAGTTAAAATAACCCCCACAGCTATTAACATAGTACCAACTAATAATAAAATTGATACCTTACCATATGTATTAGAAAAAGCAAATTCATCATCACTTGTAATAAATGTTTTTTCTAATTCAGTCTTTAAATTATCTTTCTTTTCTTCCTTAACATATTTCTTATAACCATCTAAATTAACAAAAGTAATATGTCTTTTCATAATATCATCTTTCACAACTACTGATGTTCTATGATTAAATAACTTACAAACAGCTTCAGCAAAAGAATCATTTTTACTATCTCTAATAAAACTATCAATATTAATTAATGAATCTCTAAATAAGTCTCTTGGTATCAACATTAAACTAATATTACTATTACTTTTATCTAATAATTTCCATTCACTCTTAAATGCATCAATAAAAATATTTTTTTGACTATCTCTTAATTTAAGACCATTCATTACTCTATATAAATTCTTTAAACAAGCATTATAGTCTCCTCTAGCATAATCATCTAAATATTCTTGTTTCTTTATAAATTCATTTCTACATAATAAATTAGAGAAAAACATTGGTGCATTTGCTGAGTAATAACAACCCAATAACAAACTATCAGTAAATTCTACTTTTTTGTCATTAAAATCTTTACTAATTATTTTATTATGTTTTTTCTTATTTAAAATATTTTGAATTTTAATAAACTTATCATATAAATGATGATATTGATCTATATAAAAACCATTCTCAAATATATTACCGTAATAACAAGATGCATATCCATGAATAAAATAACCATTAACCATATATTTATCATAAATATATCTAAGTACTTCTTCTTTAGATTGTTCATCTTCAACATCTTTAATATCTAATTTAAAAGCACATATTCTACCAATAATTCTATTAATACCATTAGAAATATCATAAAAATTATCTATTTTTCTAATTAATTTATCTATTTGTTCAAAAAAGTCATCGAAATAACTCATATCATCTATTATCATCTTATATTTAAATAGTGCATCATAAAACAGGAAAAGAATTTGTTCTACTCCAAAGTACATATCATACCCCAATGAATTAGTAGATCTTTTATCATAGTATCTAGCACTATTACAAATATCTTCTAATAATTGAGATACATCATCTCTCCTAATAATTTCATCTAACACACTACCACCACCACATGTTGGTATCTACAAAATAGTAAACCACCCAACAATATAATAAATTAAACCAACTGCTATTATAACTAATAATACAATTAGTATAAATCTGATTACAGGATTATTTGAATCCCAATATGAATCATATTTAGTTGAAGCATTATCCATGATGTTTTTAAACTTTTCCTTATTACTCTTATTAACCTCAAGATTCATATTATCTGCATAATAAGTAGAATCAAGTTTACTATCAACCTCTTCATCATCATCAAAGTCAAACTCATCATCAATTTCATCTTCCTCTTCTTCGTAATTCTTATCAAGTTCTTTATAAAAGTCCTCATTGAAGAATCCCATCATGAATCACCTCTCTATCATCTTTAATAATACCATAGTTTAATAGATTTGACTAGGATTAAAATCAATATCAACTCTAATCTTACTATTACCCTTATAGTGTTCTAACACCTTTTCAAGTGTCTCTTCTAACTTATCTTCTTTTTTATATTTTAAAATTATTCCAAATCTAAATACATTATTAACTCTAAATATAGTTGAAGGAGTTGGTCCTAAAATACTTGTTTCTAATAAATTTCTAGCTAAAGCACGTTTAATCTTTTCAGCTTCTTTTGAAACATATTCCATTTCTTTACCACTAATCTTTATATGACACAAATAATAAAAAGGTGGATATTTTAATGTTTTTCTAATTTCCATTTCCTTATTATAAAATCCCATATAATCATGCATTTTTGTATAGCTAATTGCATAGTGATCTGGATTATATGTTTGAATAATTACTTCTCCACTCTTTTCACTTCTTCCACTTCTACCAGCAACTTGACTAAGAAGTGAAAAAGTATTTTCACTACTTCTAAAGTCAGGAATATTAAGTGATGTATCTGCATTAATTACACCAACTAATGTTACATTAGAAAAGTCTAATCCTTTTGCAACAATCTGAGTTCCAAGTAAAATATCATACTCATGATTTTTAAAAGCAGTTATCATTTTCTCATGAGCGCCCTTACGACTAGTTGTATCAAAATCCATTCTTAAAATTCTAGCATTAGGAAATATCTCACCTAATTCTTCTTCTACTTTTTGTGTACCTACCCCTAAATCACTAATTGCTTTTTCTTTGCATTCAGGACAAGTATCATATACTTTAGTACCATATCCACAATAATGACATCTCATTGTATTACTACTCTTGTGGTATGTAAGAGAAATATCACAGTTCGGACATTTAAACGTATACCCACAACTCTTACAAGTAACAAAACTTGCATAACCACGTCTATTAAGAAGTAATATAACTTGTTCACCCTTTTCAAGTTTATCGTTAATTGAAGTAACTAAGTTTCGTGAAAAATGCCCCTTACTCTTCTTAATTTCTTCATTCATATCAATTATTCTAACTAATGGTAATTTCTTACCATTTACTCTATTAGGTAAACTTAAATATTTATAAACACCTTTTTGGCTTCTAGCCATTACTTCAAGTGAAGGTGTCGCACTACCAAAAATAACTGGACAGTTATGATACTTACCTCTGATCATCGCTACATCTTTTGCACTATATCTTGGATTAGAATCACTTTGTTTATAAGACTCACTATGTTCTTCATCTATAATAATCATTCCAATATTATTAAGTGGTGCAAAAATAGCACTTCTTGCCCCAATAACAATACTAGCTTCTCCTCTTACAATTCTTCGCCATTCATCATATTTTTCTCCATCAGATAATGCTGAATGAAGAGCTGCTATATTATCACCAAATCTCTTTTGAAATCTTTCTACCATTTGTGGAGTCAAACTAATTTCCGGTACAAGCATTATACTTGTTTTACCTTTATTTAAAGCATCTTCAATTAATTCCATATATACTTCAGTCTTACCACTTCCAGTAACCCCATGTAATAAGTATGGTTTAAAACTAGTATCTTTAAGAACTTCTTCAACAATATTTTCTTGGTCACTCGTTAATTGAAATTTACTACCTAATTCTTTTGAATAATTCAGTCTATACTTTTCTAACTTTTCCTCAACTAAAATATTTTTCTTAACTAAAGTGCTTAAAATACTAGATGATATTTCTAATAATTCACTACGTTTAACAAGTTCTTTCTCTCTAACTAAATTAATTAATTCTTCTTGCTTAGGAGTTGTTTTAATTCCACTTAAAACATCTTCATTAACTTTATAATAAGTATCAAATTTTTTATTTATAACACGACCTTGTTTTGCTTTTAATGCTTTAGGAAGCATTACTTGATAGCAACTAATTAAAGTAGCTAAAGTTTTATTTTTCATTATCCTACCAAGTTCTAATAATTCATCATTTAAAACAATATCATTATCTTTAATACTAATAATTTCTTTTAATTCAAATTCAGAAGAAGATTTGTCTTTAATCTCTAATACAAATCCATCTAAAGTTTGACTACCAAAAGGAACTTCTACCCTGATTCCAATCTTAATATCAGCTTCTAATTGTTTAGGTACTAAATAATCAAACATCTTATCAATATTCTTATTTGATAATTCAACTAATACACCAATAATCAAAGTATCACCTCCATATACCTAAATTATATCAAAATAAAAAAAGAAATCATATATTTCTTATATGATTTCTTCATCATCTTCTTCTATTTTTTTAACTGTTCTTCTAGCTTGAAACTTAACTATCTCTTCATCTTTTAAACTATCTTCTTTAACGTTCTCAACCTTTTCAATTATCTCTTCTTTAGTTTGGTTAGAATTATCAGTTAATTCACTATATTTATTTAAATCTATTTTTAAATCATCTTCTGGATTATTTGCTTTCTTCTTATCTGAAACATGCTTATCATATGACAAATATAAAATAAAAGAAACAATTCCACCAAATAAAATCAAAAACAACAATTGCATTAGAATCACCTCTATTTTTATACAATCATTATAGCATAAAAAAAGAAGAATTTTAAATTCTTCTAAAATAAATTTATAATATCATTTATTGTAATTATTACCATTAATAATAGTAGTAATAACATTCCAATACCATGAATTTTTTCTTCAAGTTCAGGTTTAACTGGTGATCCTTTTATTGCTTCAATTATTAAGAATAAAATATGTCCACCATCAAACGCTGGTAATGGAAGTAAATTGATAAATCCAACGTTAATACTTAAGAATGCTACTAAATATAAAACATTAGAAATTCCTGCTTTACTTGTTTCACCAACAATTGAATATATACCAACTGGTCCAGATAATTGATTTAATTTAATTCCACCAGTAAATAAATAACCAACTGTAATTGCCATTTGTTTAAAAATAGAGCCTGTCTTTTTAACGGTATATTTTATAGTATTAACAAATCCCTTTGTTTTTTCTTGTTGCATTCCAATACCATAAACATAAGATGTTTCTCCATCTTTTTTAACTTTTTTTGCTTTAAATTTATAAGTTACTTCGTAACCATTTTCTTTTTCCACAACAAATGTGGATTTTTCAGTTGGATCTGCAATTGCTAAATATAAAGAAATATCATCACTCGTCTTAATCTTATGACCATTAATTTCTCTAATAACATCTCCATCTTGCATTCCAGCTTCATACGCCGGATAATCTTCTGTTACTTGCGTAATTGTTGGAGACATTGTACTTCCTCCCCAAACTAACGCTATAAAGAATAAAATTAATATTGCAGAAATAAAATTATTTCCTGCTCCAAAAAACATAATTAGAAATCTTTGCCAAACTTTCTTAGATTGTAATCTTTTATTTTTTGGAACTTTTTTTGCATCATCTTCATCAAGGTCTTCTCCAGCTAACTGACAAAAACCTCCAATTGGAATAGCACGAAGAGTATATTCAGTTTCTTTTCCCTTCTTACTAAATAATTTAGGTCCCATCCCAATAGCAAACTCATAAACATAAACACCATTTAATTTAGCAAAAATAAAGTGTCCAAATTCATGAATAAATACGATTACCCCCAATATTAATACAAATAATATAATATTTAAAATTACTGACAAGTAAATCCCTCCTTGTTTATTAAATAATACCTAACACTAAGATAAACGCTAATACAACAAAAACTAAACTATCAAATCTGTCTAATATACCACCATGTCCTGGAATTAAGTCAGAAAAATCTTTTTGACCATAATATCTCTTAATAGCAGAAAATGCCAAATCACCAACTTGACCAACTGCTGTTAATGCTAAGGTAATTAAAATTACAAATACTAATGGAACATTCGAATTAATAACAGTTACATAAAATGCTGTAGCAATTATAGTTCCCATTAACGATCCACCAATTGCTCCTTCAATAGTTTTCTTTGGTGAAATTTCTGGTGCTAACTTATGTTTACCAATTAACATTCCTGTAAACAAAGCAAATGAATCTGTCATAGTTGTTATCAAAAGTAAATATATGAAATAAGCTACATTAAAATTACGAATTACGCTTAATAAGTTAAAGCTTAAACCAATAAATACAACTGATCCAACTAAGAATAACGCATCATTTAAATTATATTTTTTATTATTATTAATAAATACCATTGGTACTAAGAATAAAAATATAATTGCAGATATCAATCTATAATCAATATCATATTGCAAGTCAATACTACCAGCATTATTAACAATTAAAAATACTGTCATTAAATAAGCAATTACTCGCATAAATACCGGAAACTTCTTCTTAGCTTCTCCACGTATTTTTAACAACTCATAAAGTCCTAAAACACCAAGTACACTCATTAAAATAATAAATGGTGTTCCACCAATAACTAAAAATGGAATAAATAATAAAACCATTATAATAGCACTAACAACTCTCTTAGTCATTATTAACCACCAAACCTTCTATTTCTTCTATTAAATTCTAAAATAGCCTTTTCAAATTCATCTTTATTAAAATCTGGGAAATAAACATCTGGGAAATAGAATTCAGCATAACTATTTTGATACATCATAAAGTTACTTAATCTATATTCACCACTAGTTCTAATCATTAAATCAACAGGTGGTAAATCTTGATATAATTGTGTTTGTACAAACTCAGGAGTAATTTCATCTAAATTAATCTTTCCCGCTTTATACATCTCACATAACTTTTTAGTCATATCACATACTTCTTGTTGTCCACTATATCCTAAACATACATTAAATATACCTTTAGTATTATTCTTAGTTCTTTCTGTAATTTCATCCATTGCCTCAATTACATCATCTCTTAAACGATTACGTCTTCCAGAAAAAACAATTTTAATATTTTCTTTATGAATCTTTTCACATTCATTTTTAAACATATTAACAAAAATATCCATTAAATATGTTACTTCTTCTTCACTTCTATTAAAGTTTTGTTCAGAAAAAGCATATACACTAAGTACCTTAACACCTCTATCAAAAATATAAGGAGCTAAATCTCTAATATTTTCAAATCCCTTTTGATGTCCTTTTAAAGTAGGCATTCCTTTTTCTTTTGCCCATCTTCTATTGCCATCTAATACCATTGCGATATGTTTAGGCATAATAAGTTCTTCTTTATTCATCTTAATACCTCACGTTCTAAACTATATTGCCACTCTACTACTCCATTATATACCAATAGCATAAAAAAAGAAAGTCAAAAGACTTTCTAAAATTTATCTATGTCAATTTTTATATATTTATTGTCCTTTAAGGCACTGCTAGCTTGTACTAAAGTTCTAATAGCATTAGCACACTTTCCGTCTCTTCCGATAACTCTTCCCATGTCGCTTTCTGCTACCATTACTTGAATAAGCATAACATTTTCTTCTTCAGTAGGAAATTCTTTAACACTTACAGCATCAACATCTTCTACTAAAGCTTTAACGATTTCTTCTGTTAATGTTACTAAATCCATAATTACTTATCCTTCTTTACTTTAGATTCAGCATACTTCTTCATGATTCCAGCCTTACTAAATAAGTTTTTAACTGTATCAGTTGGAAGCGCACCATTGTTTAACCATTTTAAAGCAACTTCTTCATTGATTTTAACTTGTCCTTCACCAACTGGAGCATAAGTTCCAATAAGTTCTAAGTATTGTCCATCTCTTGGACGTCTTGAATCAGTAGCTACGATTCTATAAGTAGGTTTCTTCTTTGCACCCATTCTTGTTAATCTAATTTTAACTGCCATTAATATCCCTCCATTTCCTCGATTACTGAAATATATTTTAGCAACATTTATCTATATTGTCAACCTTTTTTTGATAACAGCAAAAATAACACCAAAAAGTGTTATTAAATACTATCATTTAAATACTCTTCACTAATATTATTATCAATGTTTTCAGAAACATTAACTGTTTCTTCTACTATTTCGTCCCAAGGATCTTCTTCTTCATCAGCAAGTATCTTTACTTTAACATCTCCAACCAACTCAACACCCAATTCCTTTTCAATAGCATAACTAATCTTATCACCATTAATTTCTACTTTTAAACAATTAGGTTGTTTCAAACTTCTAACAATAATTTGTTCTTCTTCTCCAGTTCCTCTATCTCTCATTCTAACAATCTCACTATATTGATTAGATTCCTTAATAACCTCTGTCTTAGTATCATTATCATATGAATACCAAATATTTACATCATAACTACCATTAATTCTAATTTCTTCATTATTTTTAACACCATTAAAATTATGATTTATAACCCACACACCCAAAATAGTTGAAGGCTTATTAGTAACAGATATTTCATGATTCGATGTAAATAATTTCTTCCCCTTAGCAATAACTGCCTTAGTAACAATCTCTTTATAATTAGCCATAAACATCCTCCTAATCTAATCTATGCAATCCCTTAAATAAAAGTACAAAAACAACTACATTTATGTTAAAATTAAATAGATAGGAGGCTAAATTATGGCATCAGCAATAATTCATTTAGCAGTAGCAAAAACATTAGAAAAAGATCTTACTATAGAAAATCCTAGAGATTATTATTTAGGATCAATTGCTCCAGATATTGCTAAACAAATCGGAGAAAATAAACAAAGATCTCATTTCTTAATCAACGCAAGAGATGATATTCCAAATATGGAATTATTTACAAATAAATATCCAAACTTTAAAGATAACTCTTTCGACTTAGGTTACTTTATTCATCTTTATACAGATAAAATCTGGTTTTCCAGATTCATGCCAAAAATATGGGCCGGTACTGGAAACTGTGTTAAATTACTAGATGGAACAATCATTAATTCTACACCAGAAGAAATTCAAAAACTAATCTATCAAGATTATACAAATTTAAATGTTGAATTACTTGATGAATATAAAATGGATTTATCATTATTCTATGAAGACTTTCAAATACCAAATACAACATTAGATGAAATCCCTGTAGAAAAACTAAATATTTTACTTGATAAAATGGGATTAATAATTGAAAACTCTAAAGAAGAAAAACCATACACCTTTGATACATTCTTAGTATTACAATTTATTGATGAAACATCTCAAGAAATATTAAAAATATTAAATAATTAATAAAAAAAGAAAGTTCGAAATTGAACTTTCTTTTAATTAGTTACTTCATAATCAAATTCATATATAACAAAATCTAAAGTATTAAAACTAATTGAATAAATATGATAATTTCCACTCTCTTTAGGTAATTCATTATACTTATCAGTTTCTACTACATAAATAAAACCAAATTGTTCCCTATCACTTTGACTACCGATATAAATAAAGTCCTTAATACTATCATCTGCATCTTTCAAGTTAATCAAATGACTTTTATTAAAGAATTGTTCTTCAACTGTTTCTTTACCAGACACTACATTCATAGTACTAAATATAGTTTTTAATCCAGATACTTCTACACCATCAATATTAAGAGATAATTTTTCTTGCTGTAAAGGAGATAACACATCATCAACTTCAATATCAATAAACTTCATATATGATTCAATATTCTTAACGTTTCTTTGATTTTCCTGATATAAAAACTCATTTGTTGCAGAGGTTATAAATAGCAAAAACACAAATGCTCCAACAACAATTGTAAAAATAGTCTTATGTTTTCCATGAAGTCTAAAACCAAGAATTAAACAAATTAGAGGAATTGGCATTAACAAAATAAATAGCCAAAATAAACTAGGTCCCATTTCGCGGAACATATATTTATCAGAAATAATATACTCAGCAACAATTGCCACTGTAATACTTAATAAAGTAAGTATTGTAAAAACAATAAGTAGAATTTTTTCAGTAAGATTTCTCCTATATTCACTATTATTTTTTTTAAATTCCTTAGTTCGATTCAAATAAACATTTTTAGACATTTCTCTAATATGTCTTTCTTGATCCTTATTAATTAAACTTTTAGGAAGACCAAAAACCTTTTCCTCATCTACTAATTCAATAAAAAAGTCATCGTTAGTTTCTACACACTTCTTTATTCTAGAATATTCAACTACACAAGTACTTACACCAAAATCTATAAAAAAATAATCATTATAAAAAACATATCTTTTACTTCTTTTCAAACCAGGAATTTTCTCATACTCAGCATCAGATAACTTATCGAGTCTAACATAATTAAGTATAAGGAAAAAAATAATAATTGCTAAACTTAATAAGAAAAAAGTCAATATACTATAGTCAGAAAACAATAAATAAAACAGCAAAATTACAATAAAGATTACAGAGTGAAATACTGAAGTAAAAATATACTTTATAGGATATTGTCTCCAAAATCTTCTATATTGTTCTTTTGTCGTTCCATTTTCATATACAATTTCAAATAACGCTTTTTTATCATCTTTCTCTTTACTCATACTTACACCTTCTTTTACTCAAATTATACTATAATATTTTCTAATAAAAAAGAGACATTTTTCATGTCCCTTATTTTTTTTCATTTACAACATTATAAAAATAATCATTTAATTCATCTTTAATTATTTCTATTTTCTGATTAACTTCAGCTAATTTCTTTTGATAACTATCATATAGTGGAATACTATTTAATCTCTCTTGTTTTTCATCTAATTCTTTTTTTACTTCATCATCCTGTGTACGAATATATTTCTTTTGAAGTTTCTTAATAGCATCAACTAATTCCTTAATCTCACTACTTTCTTCCATCTTCTCTTTTAGTCTAATACATTCTTTAAACTCAGGGCTTTCAGTAATCGAACTAACAACTTCACTAACTGCTTTACTCAACTTCTTCTCCATCTAAACTCCATGTCTTAGCAGAAGTAATTTTAACATTAACAATTTCTCCAACTTTATGTTCTTTATTACTTACAAAATTAATTAACTTATTAGTATCACTATATCCAAAATACATATCTTTTTTCTCTGAAGTACCTTCTAATAATACAGGTAATACTTTACCTTCTAGTTTTTTATTATTTTCTAAGAAATATTTATTAACAACTTCATTTAATCTATAAAGTCTTTCTTCTTTCTCCTTTAAAGGAGTATCATCTTTTAATCTTGCTGCTGGAGTACCTTCTCTAGCAGAGAATACAAATGTAAATGCATTATCATATTTACATTGTTCTACTAAATCTAAAGTCTCTAAGAAGTCTTCTTCTGTTTCACCTGGGAATCCTACAATTATATCTGTAGAAATACTAACACTAGGAACTGTTTCTTTAATTTTATTAAATAATTCTAAATAACTTTCTTTAGTATATCTTCTACCCATAAGTCTTAAAATTCTACTAGAACCACTTTGCACAGGTAAATGAACACTTGGCATAATATTTTTATATTTGCCAATCACTTCAATCATACTATCTGTAAAATCCCATGGATGTGAAGTCATAAATCTAACTCTTGGAATATCCTTTTTAGCAATATCTTCAAGTAAATTACCTAAAGTATAATCTTCATATAAATCTTTACCATAAGCATTAACATTTTGTCCAAGTAAAGTAATTTCTTTATACCCATCTTTTATAAGTTCATCCACTTCTTTTAAGATATCTTCTTTTGCTCTACTTCTTTCACTACCTCTAGTATATGGAACTATACAATAAGTACAAAATTTATTACATCCATAAATTATATTAACATAGGCTTTATAATCATTAGCTCTAACAACAGGTAATCCTTCAACCAGGTCACCTTCTCTAGAAAAAACCTCAATTTGTTGTTTATTCTCAACAATTGCTTTATCTATAATTTCAGGTAATTGATACATATTATGAGTACCAAATACAAAATTAACAAATTTATAATTTTTTAGTATTTCATCAACTACACTAGCTTCTTGAGCCATACACCCACAAAGTCCAACTAATAACTCTGGTTTTTCTTGTTTTAAATGCTTTAATCTACCAAGCATACCAAATGCTTTATTATGAGCATTTTCTCTAATAGAACATGTATTTAAAAGTACTAAATCAGCTTCATTATAGTCATCAACTTTACTAAATCCAAGTTCTACAAGTAAAGCTTCAATATTTTCACTATCGTGTTCATTCATTTGACAACCATAAGTTTTTAAGAAAAATTTCTTTCCTTTATATTTACCCTTAATACTATCTTCAAATGAAAACTCTACACGTTTATAATCACGTTTATCTCTAGTTCTTGCTTCTTTATAGTCTGGTAAACGCATAATTTCACTTCCATTTCCTTATTCGAGAATATAATACCTTAAAAACAAAGAAAATTCAACTTATAGACTCTTAAAATATAAAAAGAAATGTAAATTAATTACATTCCTTTTTATATTGAATTGGCATTTCTATTTTCTTACCATTATACTTACTTTTATTTTTTAAATCAGTAATTAAATCAGTAAAATCTAGAGGAACATCTTCCTCAGCACTTTGTGCCATAGCCATTGTATAATAATCAATTGCCTTAGAATAATCACCATCATAAGTAGTTTGTCTATAACAATTTCCTAAACGGGCAAAGATAAAGCTTCTCGGTTTCTCTAACTTAGGCATAACTGATTGGTATAAATCAATTGCTTCTTGGTATTCCCAGTTTTTATATTTTTCATCGGCTGCTTTTAAAGTTGCACCTATATTTACATATGGACCAAACTTATCATAGTATCTTAATACAACACGTTTTTCTCCAGATGCTTCTTTTATCGTAATTGCTTGTACTTTTGGCACTCTAACAGCTGCATCAACTACTTTTGCAATATCTTCATCACTCATAGGTTCTAACATAATCATATTTACATCATCTAAAATATCATCTATTGCATTAGTTATACTATAAGGAATATCCATTAAACTTTCTATTGTTTCTTCAACAGGAACTTTTTCATCTAACTCCTCAGAAGATACTGTTGGAACAACTTGTTGAGGTACAACTACTTCTTTTTCTTTTAAACCAAGTTCTTCTTTAGTAATCCCTGCAAGTTCCGCATCACCAATTAATTTTTCTCTTAAATCATAAGTTGGAATTGGAACTCCACCTAACTCTTCAGACATGGATAAAATATCTAAATAAATTGCCGCTTCTTTAAAATTCTTACGAGCAACATTAAAGTAAAAATCTTGAATATAAGCAGCTACGCTAAAATCAAATTCATCACGACTTAATGTTGATAAAAGTAAGATTGGTTCTTCAAAACTTGTATCTTTTTTTAACACACTAAGTTTTATTAAATCAGCAACATATCCTCTAAAATTACTTTTATTGATTGAAGATAAATATTCTTCTAATAAACTAAATGCTGTATCGACATCTTGTTTTAATAAACTAGAAGCTATCCTTGTAAACATTGCATCAACATCAGGGTTAACAGAAACTTTATTACTATCTTCAGAAACAATTTCCTGAACATCTTCTTCATTATTACCAAGTAATTTTAACTTACTTATTTCACTATCTACTCTTTCAAGTAAAATTCCCATAAATTTACTACTCTTACTAAATTTTCTATTTGATGAAGATCTATATATTTTAAGTAAAGTCTCATAATCATGTGCCATTAAAGCATCACTAAATGATGAAATACTTTTAGTAGTATCAACTTCCGGAATCTTTTTCTCATTTATAATTCCAATTAAATCTTGTAAGACTACTAAAAATTGTTCATCAGCAGGATTTATTCCATGTAACTCTTTAGCTCCTAATAATAACTGTGCAGCCTCTTCATAATTACAATTAGAAATTAAATCATATAAGTGTTCATGATCACGTACACTAACCCCAATAGCTTTAGATAATAATTTTTCGGTAATAATTGAACCTAGTTTTTTATCACTACTAGGCATCTTTCCCTTACTAAGTTCTAAAGCTTCTTTAAAATGATGATTAAAAATAGCATTTCTAATTTTATTTTGTAGTAATCTATCACTATATCTTTTATCTTTTTCAATAGTAATTAAATCAACTACTTTCATATTCTTAACTCTATCTTTATACTCATCTGGTAAATCAGTAACAAAACTTAACATATATAACCATAAATTTTGATCTCTTTTATAAAATTGATTATCTGTTTTATCCATCACAGCAAAGCTTTTTAATGCTTGTTCATAATCTTCAGTAACAATTGCATTTAAAAACATTCTTGAGTGAATAGAACCATTCTCTGGTTCTATTTCAATACAACGTTTTAATCCCTTAATTGCCCTATCTAAATTTCTATATCTTTTACTAAATAATATTTGTGTATATCTAAATAATCCTTGTGCGTTTTCTAATTCATAAAAACCACGCTTTACTCTTTTAATCTTTCCACTTTCTATTAATCTAGTTAAATCTTTATTTGTAAAACCTGCTCCTAATAATTCTTGTGTCGTAAGTATTTCTTTATCTATAAATAAATCATACATATTCTTTTCATTATTAAAATTAATCATCTTGTACACTCCAATCATAATTATAGATACATCTATAATATCACAAATTATAAAATACAACAAAAAAAGCAACTAAATAGTTGCTTCATTTAATGATGAATTAATAATATTTTCTAATATTGAAGATCTATCTTTCATAATTTCTGTTTTAATATATTCCATATTATCATTAATTACTTCAATAACTTTTTTCATATTTGGTTCTAATTCCTTCTTCTCTAAGTTTTCAACAATAACCTCTAAATTATTTAACTTAGAATATTTTCCATAATATGAATTTCTAATACATGTTTTATAAAGTCTCTTAAATGTAACTAAATCAATATCATTAAAACGTTTATCTTCTAATATTTTAAATACCGTATAAATATAGTTATTATTAATTGCTCTATCTAGCATTGTCTCCCCTTTATTATTTTTAATATTAGGAGTAAAATTCTTTTTCTTAATTAATTGTTCCATAACTCTTAAAGCCCCAACAGAATTATCAAGTACTAAGATATGACCAAAAGTATTTCCTTCAACATTTTGATGATTTACATCCCAATTTCTTTTCTTCATAACTTCAATAACTAAATCATACTGCTTAGCCTTTAATAGTCTAGTAACAAGATCATTACCAACACCATCACAAATATTTACGTTCAATTTATTCTCTTCTAATAATCTTTCGATTATTTCAAAATCACCGTTTTTAATAACATTAAATATCGTCGACGGCTCTTCGGTACAAGCATCAACTACTTGTTGTTCACTGTAAAACATTTTAAACACCTCTTTGTTCATGTGACAGTTATATATTCTATCAGAAGTATTCTTCTTTGTCAAATTACTCACTCTCCTACTTTAGTTATGAGATATAAATAATTTTTTTATACAATTAAAAACAACTCTTTCGAGTTGTTCTAAATATTATAAGATACTCATTAAAAACATCATTACAACGCCAAAAGTATTTTGAACACAATGTACTCCCATATTAACACAAATATTATTTGTCTTAGTATAAACATGTGCCATTACTCCACCCATAACCATATATTGTAATGATTGAATAAATATGTTATATAGTCCAGCTTCACTACCTACTGTATGAAGTAAACCAAATAGTAAAGCAGATAAAACTACAAACACTTTATCATTCTTAACAAATCTTCTTAATCCACCTCTAAAGATTCCTTCTTCAACAAATGGAGCCCAAATCATTGCAAGTGGACCAACATACCAAAGTGGCATACTATTTAAACCAGCTTGATTAGCAGTTTCAACATCTCCACCTAATAAAAGTCTTATACCAGCAGCTACAATTGATAGCCCTAACATAATTCCCCACCATTTAAAGATATAACCAATATAAGTACCAAAGTTTTCTTTAAATGCCTTAAAGTCACGTTTTAATCTCTTACCAAAGATATATAATACTAAAGCAAATATTAAAACATAATATAATATTTCAAAAATAATACCTAACGTAGCATTTTCAATAAATAAAGGTACAATAAATTGTGTTGAATAAGCTAAAACTAAAACAACAACCCAAAGTAAATCCTTACCAGTTACCTTTAATTCTCTTAATTTCTTAATTTCTTTCTTTTCTTTTTTTACAACCTTATCTTTTTCAATACCAATAATTAATACTAATGCAACAACAGCTAGAAGCGTTACTATATCATTAACTCCTAAAAGCATTGAAATAACAGTTAATGTAATTGCTAAACCTTTCTTAACTGGAACTCGATCTCTTACAAATAACCATAACAATATAGCTCCTAGTACTAAAGCAACAATTGCTGTCATCCAAACAGATGAAACCATTGAGTCTAATGTATAAACTTCATTAATCATTGTTTGCATTTCAGCAGGCATTTCTTTAAATACATCTTTAATCATTTTCAATGATTCCTTTGCAATGCTGTTTGCATTAAACATTGTATAAACACTAGCTAACATTTGTAAAACAGCATAACAAATTAAATAAATTTTTCTTTTCATAAAAACTCCTCTCTATTCTATATATTAAAGATACCATAAAATATAAAAAAAGATTAAGAAACAAATTTCTCAATCTTTTATTTTACACTTATTTACAATTATTTTAACTTATGTCCACAATTAGCACAGAAATTCATTCCATTATTTTTTGTACCACAGTTTGGACAGAAAGCCATTGGTTTAGCTTCTCCACTAGGAGCAGCTGCACCTTCTAATTCTTCAGCATTTTCACCATGTGCAACAACACCTGGATGTAATGGTTGACCTTGTGAATTTTGAGCACCTGCATATGGATTAGCATTTTGTACTGCTCCACCAAATACTCCTCCACTTGCCATATTCATCATACCAACACCCATGAATCCGTTCATAGCACCACCTGCATTGTTAGCAGCATCTTGTACAGCATTTGCATATGCTCCAACAAGAGTACCTTGTTGCATGAAACTATTTGAAGATAATTCATAGTTATCAATTTTCTTTTCACTTTCTTCATCAAGTGTTACAGATTCAACAACGAATCCTACGATACTAAGTCCACGATCACGAATTGGTTGATCGAATACTTTTTCATCCATAACTTTCTTGATTTCATCAGTACTGCTTGGTAATTCAAGTACTGGTGTTTTATGTTCAGAATTTCCTAATTCATTTAACACATTTTGGAATGAACCAATAACTTCTGATCTCATTTGATCTACGATTGATTCTTTTCTAAACTCATCTGCAGTTCCAGCAACTTTACTCATAAATACAGCTGGATCTTCAATCTTAAATGTATATTTACCAAAACATTTAACTTCAACTCTTAATGGACTCATTGCTCCAGTCATTTGATTTGGAATTGGATGAGACCAATCTTGGAATGGTACTGGTGCAGGTGTACCAAATTTATTATCCATAATTTCTTTAGCATTTAAATAAAATACTGCTTGTTCCTTATTAGTAGCTCCATTATATACAAAACGAGTCCACATTTCTTTAAATACTGGTCCAAATTGTCCAGCAAAGAATGAAGGTGATGTAGATTGATCAAAAGTATAAATTCCTTCTTCAGCAGTAGCATCAATAATTTTACCACTATCGAAAATTACTGCAATTTGACCAGGTGCAACTTGAATAGCACTATCTTTAGAGATAACACCATTTGGAGTTGATACTCTTCTCATTAATACATCTTGTCCTAAATCCTCACATCTAATATAATCTTTCCATTGATCGTGTAGTGTACTTCCAACAGCACCTACAGCTGCTTTAATTAATCCCATAATTTTTTCTCCTTTTCTATCATTAAATTAATTATACCATACTTTATCTTTTTGTCCCAGTATTACTTTGTTTTGGCTTATCATTTTTATCAGAAGATGAACCAATCAAAGATTTATAAGTTCTAGAACCTAAATTCATTTCACTAATATTAATTATTCTCATAGTTTCCTTATTCAAACAATCTTTAGTAACAATGCTTCTTTTCTTCTTAATTTTACTACTTAATATTATAATACCCATAATAATAATTGTTCCAACTAATGCAAACCCTGCAATAGCAAGATAATGATAATTCTTAGAAACTGCCACTGAACCGTCTTTTCCAACTTTAACAAGTTCTTCACCATCAGAAACAACACCAATTTGTACAAATTCACTTATTGAAGTAGTAAAACTCTTACAAGCTTCATAAAACTTCTTTTCTTTAGTTAAATTAAATACATTTTTTAATATTGGTTCCATTCTAGAATCTGGAAATAACTCTACTGCTCTACCATTAGTAGTCATATAAATACCTTTATTATCTCTATCTATAAGTAAAATTATTCCATCATTAGAAAAATCATTATAATTATAAAAGTCTCTAGCATAATTCATAGAACTAGCTTTATTATTCTTACTAATAGTAACAATAACATAATCAATTTTTGTACTATCAATAAAATGTTTTACATGTTTAAATAAAACTTCTTCTTGACTATCAGTAAGCAAATCTGCAAAATCATATATTTTTTCACTAGCATCAATTGCTGGCGTAGCCAATACTGCTTGTTTATTTGACTCAGTAATAATAACATCTGCTGGAACTAAATAGTTACCTTCACTTCTAGTATTAACTCTTGTACTAGCAAAAACATTATTAACATTTAAACATACACAAAATATAAGTAAACTTAAAATTATTTTAATCTTCTTCATCTTATACCTCCTAGAACATAAACAATGCAAAGATGAATCCAATAGCAAATAATATTACAAAGAATATAATTGACCAAATAATTATTTCAACTATTCCTATTGGTCCATCTCCAATTGCCTTTCCAGTTTGTCCATTCATTGCAAATGTTATTGTTTTATCTTTATGTTTAACATTAAGCATCCAAACAGGTAATAAAATAAAATGTGTATATCTTGGACTAACTCTAATACCATTATTAATAACTTTTTGTTCTGTATGTCCAACAGTTTTTCTCATTAATTCAACCGCAGTATCACAAGTTTTACCAGTAACTAATTTTAATCCTGCATTTTCATCAACATCATATTTTTCAACTAAATAGCCTGATAAATATGAATAATTATATGGTACTAAACCATTGTAATCATATGGCTCTAAAAAGTTAATCAAATCATCTGGAAATCTACTTGATGCATCTGCCATAACTTTTAAGAAATCAAAATGTCCAGATTTTCTCATTGAAAATCTATCAACTTTTTTATATTTATACTTAGAATCTTTCCATCGTTTCTCATCACTTGCTTCAAATTCTACTTCCCCATTAGCCTCTAAATCATAAGCCCAAAAAGGAACATATACACCAGAAATATTTTCAATTTTCCTAAAACGTCTTGGTAATAAAATCTTACCTCTAATAAGTTTTTTAAATCCAGCCATAGCAGCTTCTTTATCAATCTTAAAAGGTATAATATAGTTTGGTGCTTTACCACTTAAAACTCTTTCTTTTACTACTTCATCACTTCCACAATAAATACAATGTTCCATAGAAGTGGCTTTGTCTGCTAAAACCTCAACTCCACAACTTTTACAAGCATAAAGATCAACATCACCCAAAGTATCTTCTGGTAAATATTGATCAACCATATTAGATTGTTCTGCACTAAACATAGAATTATTACTTATGTTATTTGTAGAAGTATTATCTTGAATTACTGCAGTAGGAACCGCAATACCACCTTGCATTTCTCCAATAGGAGTTGCATTTACTTCTACAGCGCCAGTAGCAAGTGCCATATTCTCTTGCATAGGAACCGCATTATTAACTACTGTTTCTTGTAACATACCAACTGGTGCAACAACTGTTTCCTGTACAACTCCTGTTGAGACTGCAACATTTGCTGGTGCAATAGTAGCAGAAGCTACATTTTCCTGTACAACCCCATTAGGAGTAACTGCATTCCCCTGTGCTTGTACAGCACTATATTTAGCTGAACAATTACTACATTCAAATAACTGTGTTGTAGCATTAAAATTCATCATTGAACCACACGCCGGACATTTATTTCCAAGAGTATCCATGAACATCACTCCATCCTATATATCATTATAACATAAACAAAAATTATATATTCTCTTTTTTTAAAAAAAAGAGTGACTTCTCACTCTTATTTAACACTATTAACTGAATACAACTTAAATGTAATATTGTTGTTATTATCTTTAGAATAAATAAATGTATAGGTAACTTTAATATTTGTTACTTCAGAAGACTCAGTATTAGTAATAGTAACATTATCAATAACAGCAATTGTATTACCAGCATCATGATATGTTGCATTATGAGTAACTTTTTCAGGTCCCACACATCCCATAGGTGGAATAACATACTCATTACCTACTTTTTCAAAACCAGCCATTATTGTATCAAAGCTTTCAGTAAAACTATATTTTCCAGCAATTTCTTTAAATGCAGTTTCACTAATACTATTAGAACCATTATGAGTTAATAAGTAATAATTCATAATAATATATTTCTTATTTTCAGTTGTTAAATCTTTAGTAAAACCATTCATATTATAAAATAACTTTTCAACATAACAATAACTATCATTAATAGCTGCAATTCTATTTAACTCTGTTTTCATATCATCTGTTATAGTAATAACTTCATCTGGGCCAGTAGTTCCACCTACATTTTCAGAAACACTTTCTTCATCCGAACTAGTGTTTGTTGAAGAATCTTCTTCAACGTTATCTTCTACTTCAGTACTACCATTTTTTGATTCTTCCTTGTCAACAACATCATCTTTAGAATTTAAATGATTAACTAAAGTAATACCACCATATACAACCACAAAAGCAATAACAGCAGCAAGAATAGGAATTAATATACCAGATTTTTTCTTCTTTTTAGTTTGAGAAGTAACTACTTCTTCAACTTTTTCACTTTCATTTTTTACTTCTTCTTCATTTATAATTTCCTTATTTTCATCATTCATAATCTTACCTCCAATATAAATAAATTATAACAAACATAATAATAAAAAAAACTTAATCTACGAAAAAAAAGAAACTATCGTTTCTTTTTACGTAAACTTGCTTCTTTTTCAACAACTTCTATTAACATTTTTCCTTCTTTAGAATTACAATCAACATTAATATTATAAAGACCACTTTCATTTTTTATTGTCTTTATTCTCTTGTCATTGTTTTTCAATTATATCACCAGTATTATTTTATTCAAAATACTAATAATTATTCTATCTATAAGCTTCACTAACTAATTTAGCATGAACTACTTTTCTACCCTTATTATCCTCAGTACAAGTAGATAAAGTAATGATTTTATCTTTCGCACTAACTTCAACATTTAATGCAACAGAACTCTTACTCTTTAAATTATTATAGAAAGTTAATCTACTATTATCTGATGTAAAACTAGTTTGTAAATAATAACTATTAGGATCACTATAATAAATAGAAAATATTTCATACGTATAGATTTTAGATTCTGTAAGAACTAAAATCTTATGGCTTGAATTATTAAGCCATTCCTTAGTAAAAAGATTAGATACACTACCAAATGCAGTTTTATTTAATAAATTATGTCCATAAAATATTGTATTATCATCATTCATAGTACTATCATTACGATAATCAATAAATGGCCATCCATGTGATGTTTTTTTCTTATAAATATTACGCATCAAATAATAGTCATTATCTACAGCTTGCACAACTGGATAATTAATATTAGTACCATCAACTATTAACCAAGCTTTAACTTCATTATTCACAAGTTTCAATTCATTAAAATTAATTTCACTAATACTCTTATTTCCATATATTTTATAAAGATTTGTTTCTAACGGTTGCGTAGGAGTAGCATCTTGCATCACTTCTTCAGTATTTTCTTCTTTGCTTGCATCAATCTCAACTTTTTCTTCAATCATCTCATCAAGTTTAACAACTTCATTAGAATCATAGAAAACAACATAAATTGTCGCAATCAACAAAACACTCGCAAATAAAATTAAAAAGAAATACTCCGGTTTTTCCTGTCTATCCTTATAATGGTCAACTAACTTTTTTGACCATTTCATCTTAGGAAAAATTAGCTTTAATAAACACGCAATTAAATAAAAGTAAAAATAAAATCCTCTAGAAAAAACTAAACACAAAAAGTAAAATCCTTTATGTGTTTGATTATATATATATTTAAAAAACTTACCAATTTTTTTCATAAAATCACCTAAATAATTTCTTCATCGTAATCAGTAATTAAAATTGGTTTATCAAAATACATTGTATTTTCTAACATTTCAACTTCTACCGGTCTCATAACTAAAGTTTTTTCCAAACTTAAAACTTCAACGTCTTCTTCAAGTTGAATCTTTGACATTTTAATTGTACGCTCTAAACTATCTTCACTAACTTCTGTAGAGTTTGATTTTACTAATTTAATTTTTTCTGGTAATACATTAAGATCTAACACTACAAAAGAATTTGTTTTCTTTTCTTCATAAACAGTAATAATAATCCCTGTTATAAATGAAACAATTAATATAGAAAAAAATACAATTAATACTACTGTCATATATAATCCCTCTATTCTAAGATTATTATACAACATCATCACAAAAAAGAAAAAGAGAGTTAAACTCTCTTTACATTATCTTTACTTTTTTGGAACTACTTTTTCTACTCCACCCATGTATGGTCTTAATGCTTCTGGAATATTAACACTTCCATCTTCATTAACATTGTTTTCTAAGAAAGCAATTAGACCACGTGGTGTAGCAAGAACTGTATTATTTAATGTATGTAAATAGTAACTTCCTTTTTCACCTTTTGCTCTAATACCTAAACGTCTAGCTTGAGCATCTCCTAATGTAGAACAACTTCCAACCTCAAAGTATTTTTGTTGACGTGGACTCCATGCTTCAATATCACATGATTTAACTTTTAAATCAGCTAAATCACCACTACAACATTCAAGTGTTCTAACAGGAATATCTAAACTTCTAAAGAATTCAACTGTATAGTTCCACATTTTGTTATACCAATCCATACTTTCTTCAGGTTCACAAATAACAACCATTTCTTGTTTTTCAAATTGGTGTACACGATATACTCCTCTTTCTTCAATACCATGTGCTCCAACTTCTTTTCTAAAACATGGAGAATAACTTGTTAATGTATATGGTAAATTTTCTTTCTTTAATAATTGATCTTTAAACTTACCAATCATACTATGTTCACTAGTACCAATTAAGAATAAATCTTCACCCTCAATTTTATACATCATAGCATCCATTTCTTCAAAACTCATTACTCCAGTAACAACATCACTTCTAATCATGAATGGTGGTACACAATAAGTAAATCCTTTGTTAATCATAAAGTCTCTTGCATAACTTAACATTGCAGAATGAATTCTTGCAACGTCTCCCATTAAATAATAAAATCCATTTCCTGATGTTCTACCACTTGAATCTTTATCAAGTCCAGCTAATCTTTCCATAATATCAGCATGATATGGAACTTCAAATTCAGGAACAACTGGTTCACCATATTTTTCATTTTCAACATTTTCACTGTCGTCTTTTCCAACAGGAACACTATCATCAATAATATTTGGAATAACCATCATTTTTTCTTTAATAGTCTTTGTTAATTCTTCGAATTCTTTTTCAAGTTCACTAATTTCATCAGCAGTCTTCGCAATAGTAGCTTTTATCTCATTAGCTTCATCAATTTTCTTATCTTTCATTAACTTACCAATTTCACCACTTAAGCGATTCTTTTCTGCCTTTAAACCATCAACTTTAACTTGTACTTCACGTACTCTAATATCTAATTCTTTTACTTCATCAACTAATGGAAGTTTCTTATCTTGAAACTTCTTCTTAATATTTTCTTTTACCATTTCTGGATTTTCTCTAATTAATTTAATATCTATCATATTTATCTCCTCCTATTTTCTAATTAATTTATAAATACATATCAGCACGAGACTTTACTAAATATCAAATTATTAAAACTAAATTTTTTCATATAAATCACCTTCTAAAACAAAAAAAGAATGATACCCAAGGAGTGCCTAAAAAGACACGGTACCATCCTTTATTTTTCTTAATTACATAACGGTATTACCCGGAATCTCTTCATCTATAGAGTAGATAAACAAGGTTTTAATATCGTTTTCACCAACCACGACTTCTCTAAAATTAAACTTACTTGTTATTAGTTCTAATAATCGATTTGTCAATATTATAAAATATAATTAACTTTTTCGCAAGTTTTTTATTTAAACATTGAAATTGTTTCTTGCATTAATTCCCATATTTTATCAATTATTGGTACTAAATATGGCCATGCCACATATAAAACAACTGCAACAACTACTAATATAATGAAAGTAATAAAGAATTTCTTTCTACCATATTCTTTTTCACTCTTCGTTCTTCCCTTAGCATCCACTGAACTACTGTCAGCACTAAATGCTCTTGCTAATAAACTATACTCTGTATTTTTATCAAATGCAATTATAGGGAACATAATAAATGGGAAGAATAAAGTTAGTAAACCACTCTTATAAAACTTCTTACCTAAATTAAATTGTGCAACTAATGATACAATAGTTCCTACAACTGGAATAACTGTAAGAAACATTAACCATCCACTACCTAATGAAATTTTATACATTAAGAAAGTCCCATAAAAAGGAACAAATACTCCCCACCAAGGTTCATCAGCTTTAACAAACATAATTCCTAATGAACATGTTTCTAAAAATAAAATTCCATAGGCTAATACAGATCCTAAAATAATTCCAGAATTCAAATTATCTTTTACACCTATTAAAGTTAAAACAACACATATAGCAAATAATATAACATTTCCAATTACACATCCTCTATATGGATGAACATTAGAAATAGATTCAGAATTTGGCATAGATAGATGTTGTTTATCATCTAAATTTGCCCCTGATATAAAGTGACCTTGTTTAATACTTTGCCAAGCATATTTCTTCATAGATTCATTTTCTGGATGTGAATAATTTAAGTTACCACATTTCATACAGTATCTAGATTCTTTTTTCATTTCACTTCCACACTTAGAACAAATCAAAACATTAGGATTAACTGCCGCAACTGGTGCCTCAGCTTTAACTGCATCTAAAAACACATTTCCAGTTTGAGATTGTTCCATTGCTTCTGCTTGAGCAGTTTGTGCTTGTTGCTCTGCTACTTCTGCTGCATGTGCTTCCTGAACACTAGGAGGAACTAAACCAGTTGGCGCATTAGGGTCAACTTGTGGTATCAATCCTGCCATCGGATTAGCATTCCCTTGTGGTACATCATTTGGTATAAAAGTATTATTATTTTGATCCATAAAAACACCTCTTATTCTATATATTAATATACCACAATTAAAAAGAAGAGAAAACATTAAAATTAATTTTCTCTTCTTAAAAACAAAAATTATTTAGCCTCAATAATCAACTTAATAGCCGTTCTTTCCTCACCATCAATCGCAATATCTTGAAATGCTGGAATACAGACTAAATTCTTACCACTAGGAGCTACAAATCCTCTCGCAATTGCAACAGCTTTAATTGCTTGATTAAGTGCTCCCGCACCTACAGCTTGTATTTCTACAATTCCCTTTTCCCTAAAAACATTAGCTAACGCTCCAGCCACTGAATTAGGATTTGATTTTGTTGAAACTTTAAGTATTTCCATATTTATTATTCCTCTCTTTCTATAATTAACTATATGAAAAGAATAATAATTTAGAACAAAAAAACATCTTTCGATGTTTTTATTTTTTTAATACTTTCATTACTTCTTCAGTAATAACTTTATAACCTTCTTTAGTTATATGTAATCCATCATATGTATATTCACTCTTAAGATTACCATTTTCATCTATTAGTAAATCATGAATATTCATATAATTAACTTCTTTTTCTTTACATGTATCCTTAATACCCTTATTCATAGTATTAATATCATCATTACTTCTTCCATAAGCCGCATCACTATTAACATTTTTATTAACCGGATAAATTGATTGAACATATATTTCTGCATATGGTCTATTAGCCTTTATACCATCAATTATCTTACCAATATTTTTAACTGTATCTTCATTAGAAATACTACTAAAATCATTAGTACCAATCATTAATATTACTTTAGAAGGATTATACTTATAAATACGATTATTCATATTATTTAAAATATCTGTTGTCTTATGTCCAGAAATACCGCTATTTATAACTGGCATATCTTTAAAATACTTTTCTAAATCATACCCTTCAAAAATAGAATCCCCAACAAATACATAGTTATCATCAACTACTACTTTTTCTTCAACAACTTTTTCAACTACTTTTTCAGTTTCAGTAAAGAAACCACTTTCTTTTCCAATAATAAATGATACTAAAAATCCAAGTATAAAAGAAAATATAATAATTAAAGCAGTTGAGAAAGCCTCACTTTCCTTATTAACTGAAACAGGAATATCAATTTTCTTAGCTTCTTCTTTATAATCAATATCATCTAAAAGTTCAATATCTTCTTTAGCTTTTTTCTTCTTTCTTTTACCATCAATAAAACTAAAATCAAGTGATTCTTTATCTTTTAAACGTACTTCATCAATAACAATATCTAAAGAATTTGTTTTATCAAGAATCTCTATATCTTCATCACTTTTATCTAAAATACTTTTCTTACTAGTAGTATTAGTCTTTACATTTTTCTTTGTACTGTTTCCCTTATTACTATTATTTCTATTAGAAGAATCATTTTTAGAATTAGTCTTTTTCTTATAATTCCCTTGATTCTTATTATTATTTTTCTTAGTATTTGTTTTCTTTTCGTCTTTAACTTCTTCCATTCTGTACACCACCATCTGTTGTAATTATAACACTACAAGTACTAAACCTAAAAAGATAATCTTCATTAAACCACAAATTTTACACAATTAAATTATTCCTGTGTAAATCTCAAAAGATATCCATCCGGATCTTGTATTAAAAATTCTTTCTCAATATATTTTTCTCCACCAACTACATATTCATTCATCATAAGTTCACTAAAAAGTGGATACTTTCTTTTCATTAAATAGTCATATAATGCTGATACATCTTTAACTTCAATACTAAAGTTAACTCCTCTACCATATGGGAATTCTAAATCACCAGTATTCCAATTATTATTATTTTCTTGGAGCATAATTTGACTACCATTAAGTTCAATAAATATAAATTTGTTATTTTCTCTTTCATACTTTATTTCAAAACCTAACTGTAAATAGAAATCTCTACTTCTATTAATATTAGAAACAGATAGTTCTGGAATTAACTTATTAAATTTCATAATCATCACCATCTAAATTATAACAAAAACTATTAAAACTCTCCACTAACTAAATCTACAATTTCATTCATTAAAAGTTTAAGAAAACTTAAATTATTAATATCTTCATTTACAGTCAGTTCACCTGTCTTTACTTTCTTACTTCCAGAATATACTATTATCTTCCCTACAACATCACCAAACTTAACTGGAAGTTTAATGTCATCAATTACAATTTCTTCACTATATGAAATGTTATCACCAATGTCTTCAACAACTGTTAAATCATCTTTTAAAACAATATCTACAATCTCTTTATCTGCTTTATCCAACTTTATTTTTTTTACAATATCATTCTTATTTTTCAATTTCTTTACTTTTAAATTTTGATATCCATAATCTAAAAGTTCCATAGTCTCATTATTTCTTGTAGTTGCATTATTTTCTCCTAATACAATTGCAATTAATCTTAAACCATTTCTCTTTGCTGTAGCAGCTAAACAATATCCTGCATTATCTGTATGTCCAGTCTTTAATCCATCTGCTCCATCATAAAATCTCACTAATCGATTTGTATTAACTAACCAAAATCTATTATCTGTATTTTCTCTTAAATAATCTTCATACACTGATGAAAATGAAGTTATACTTGGATGTTCATTTATTAAAGTTCTCGCAATAACTGCCATATCATAAGCACTAGAATAATGTCCATCTTCATCTAATCCTGTACAATTCTTAAAGTTTGTATTTTTTAATCCCAATTCTTTAACTTTCTTATTCATCAGTTCTACAAATTTAGCTTCACTACCACTTATATATTCTGCCATCGCAACAGTAGCATCATTACCACTAGCCATTGAAATACCTTTCATCAAGTCAGAAACAGAAATCTTCTCACCTTCTGAAATATATATTTGTGATCCACCCATATCAGCAGCATTCTTACTAACCGTAACAATATCATCCCACTTGATCTTACCACTCTCTATATTTTCCATTATTATAATTTGTGCAACCATCTTCGTCATAGAAGCTACTGCAACCTTCTTATTAATATCTTTTTTAAAAATAATTTTCCCAGTTTCTGCCTCCATTAATAACCCACTAACAGCGTTTGGAATTAATTCTTCATTCGCAAATACACCTAATGGAAAAATAAAAGTAAAACATAATAAAACAATAATAATTTTTTTCATAAGTCCTCCAATAATTTTTTATGCTAGAAAAAAATTATTATACATAAACTTAATTAAAGAATATAAATCAGGTGATAAAATGAATAAAAAATTATTATTAGTGTATTTGATAATTCTCATAATTTTAATAATTATAGCTCAACTAATTATTCCAAAACAAAATAAAGAAAATAATTTAGTTACAGAACAATTAAAAAAATTTTCTTATTACAAAAAAGAAAACTTATCTCGTTATCTTTCATATAAACAGCTTAATAATAATCTTTCAATAAATGAAATAATTACTAATGTAAATATTGGGTTAGATAACCCATACTATACTAATATTAAAGAAACTACAATTAAAGATCCCATATTAATACTAGTAAATAAATATAATTATTTAAAAGATAATTATATTCCAAGTAACTTAGAAACTATAAATGAAAAGTATTCTACATCCCAACTAAAACTTGTATTAGAAGCAAAACTAGCTTTTGAGCAATTATCAGAAGAAGCTTCTAAACATAATTTAAATATAAAAGCCATGTCTGCATATAGAAGTTACACCTATCAAGAAACACTCTATAATCGTTATGTACAAAAAGATGGTTCTATTAAAGCAGACACTTATTCAGCAAGACCCGGTCATTCCGAACATCAAACTGGTTTAGCAGTTGATGTTCACAATACTGTTTTACCTTACACTAGCTTTGACAAAACAAATGAATTTACTTGGATGAAAGAAAATGCCCATAAGTATGGATTCATTCTCCGTTATCCAAAAGATAAAACTAATATTACTGGTTACGACTATGAACCATGGCATTATCGTTATATTGGTATTGAACATGCAACATATATCTACGAAAATAACATAACTTTTGATGAATACTATATTAAATATTTAGACAAATAAAAAAAAATAAGATTTCTCTTATTTTTTTGCTCCGCCTTTTCCTTTATCAGTTTCTTGACCAGTGCTTTTTTCTGAAGAATCAAACATTTCATCAAGTTCTTCACTACTACTTTTACCAGAAACTTCTCTTCGTGCTTTTTCACGAACTTCTTCAATTGCCGCTACTCTTTCTCTCTTAGCACCATTAGGTATATCAGAATGCATTACTCTATCAATTGCATCACTATAATAACCTTCATCAACTATTTGATTACCATCTTTATCATAAGTTAATCCTAATTTAAAAGTAGCATAATTTGGACTAGTAGAACGATAACCTACAACTTTCTTTTTATTAAGTTTAAAAACATATTTTAAATTAGCAAAGAACTTTTCACTAACAGAAACATCTCCTATAGCAACAGCTCTTCCACTATCATCATATACATAATATTCAAGACCTCTAGTTCTACCTATATTCGCATTTTCTCTATTAACAGCTATATGAGCACCAATTAGATCACAATCCCCATAATCTACAAAAGGACGATCTACAAATACTCCCTTATAAACTTTTCTTCCCATAATCTCACATCCTTACTTATAGTATAATTTACAATAAAAAACTTTAAAAGTATAAAACAAAAAATTTGACACTCTTAGTCAAATTTTCTCTTATAAAATTGATATAATTCATAGAATAAAGTAATCAATAACCAACCAAAAAATAATAGATTACTAATCTGAACAATAGATAAAATTATATCATTTTGATATAAACTAACTGTATCATAAATATCAACACCACTATAAACACATAGTACTATAAATGACATAAATAAAAAATATAAAATTGAAAAGCATACATAATTAATTATCCTTTTCACGTCACTCATCTTTTTACTGAATAAAGTTTTAATCATTAAACCAGTTATAAAAACAAAAATTAAGAAATAAGCAAAAGTAGAAGGAAAATAAATATAATTAAGTATTGTTTTTACAAAACCATTTATACATAATTGCACATAGTCACTATAACTAAGTAGTATTCCTAAGGCAAAACCTATATAAACTCCAATAGCAGCAAAATTAATATATTTATTTTTTAATTTTACATTTATTAATAAAATACATAATAAAAGAAGGCTCATTATGAACATACCTATAGGTAAGAAAGAGGAAAACATGTATTTAAAAACTGTTCCAAATTTCTCAAACAAAGACATATTCATAGTATCACCTCCTAAACTAATTCTAAAATATATACAGTTTGTGATTTATCATTATTTTTAGTACAAGTAATAAGCGTAAGCGTTGTTTTATCATAACTTCTAACTATCTTTACTCTTCCTGTTTTAGGAACATCATAAATATTTACAATTTGATATGTATACTTATTACCATTGTATGTAACATACGCCTTATCACCTATTTTTAAAATATATAAATAAGCAAAATATGATACTGCAGCATCACCTGAATGTGCCATTAATATTAAATTACCATTAACAACATCAGGCATATTAGAACCTTCAACTAAAGTAACATTATACTGAATATCATTATATTTAGAATCAAGATTATAAAACCCTCTTTTTAATCCAACTTTTGGTATTTCTAAAACACCCAAATATTTACTATAATCAATTACTGGTGCTTGCACCACTTGCTTATTATCTTCTGGAAGATTATTCGTTATCGGAACATCAGTTGTTGCCTCTTCATCATCAGCAACAACAAGTCCCGCATTAAGTTTTAAATCCATATCTGTAAAAACATCATCTTTCATTCTTCCAAGATATTCAAAACTAAGAGTACATATTCCAACAAATACAAGTAAAGAACCAAGTAATAATATTTGGCTCTTTTTTATCTTTTTTCTATTCACTTGTTTTTGGTTTTGCATTTGCATAAACAATACCTACACCACTTAGTAAAAGTATTAATCCCATAAAGTAAATAGTTTGTGCAACACCCATTCCTGTATCTGGAATTTTTGGTGTGTAATCAAGTTGGATATCTAACGGACCACTAATTTCTTTATTAACAATTTTTACATTTGCAACTTTTTGATATGTACCAGAAACATATTTATTAGCACCATATACATCAAACTTACCATTAATAGATAATTCAATCTTTTTAGATTTATCAGTAACTTTATCAACTGGTATTCTTACATAGAATTTTGAAGTTGGTGACATATTTGTAATATCATCATATACATTTCCACTTTCATCAACTAAAATTGTTCCCTCAGGAGCATTTACTAAGTTTACTGAATACCCCTTATATGTACTAACAGAATTTTCTTTATAATTAACACTTACTAAATCAGTTTGATAATACTTATTATCATTAGTAATTGAAATATTTTTTCCATATTCAGGAACAGCACTTGCATCTTGTTCATTCTTTACTTCTTTAGATTTAGCAATTAATTCATTTATCTTATAAAGTTCATATAATGGAGTTGTACTATCTACAACATATTCAACATTACTACCTGAACCTCTATATAATTTATTAACTTTTCTAACATTATCAGCAAATTTCTTAGGATTAGCAGTTGGCACACTATTAAGTGTTTGATTCTTTGGATCACCAGTTTCATATAAATATGTCCAAATTGCTGATTGAGTTAACCATACTTGTACATTTTCAGGTAAATCATTTCCAGAAGCATCTTTAAAACTTACATTTGGATACATCTTAGACATCAAATACATTAATCCCTTATCTGTAATTTCTTCACCTGGTGTATATTCTTTATCAACTACATAAGTAACATCATACTCAATACAGAAAATAGGAATTCCCTCATCTTTAGTATAAAATCCTAAAATAGGTAAAATTCCATCAACACCTTCTACTGTCGAACCAGTAAGTTTAGATACTGTTTCATCTCCTTGTGCTGAAATAAATTTTTCAGGAAGTGCAGCTGTAGGATCAATTGCAAAAGATATTTGATTAAGTCCAAATACCATTAATCCAATAATTCCAACAAATGCTACAACAACAAGCGCAGTCATTGAACCTTTATCATTTAATAATCGTTTCAATAAAGATTGTTTTTTTGGACTCTTACTTTCAGAATCCATATAGATTTTCTCCATTAAAAATCCCCTACCTTTACAAATTTATTATAACATACTTTATTCACCAATTGTAAAAATCGTTTCAATATTATCTAAATCAATTTTTTCATTAACGTAAAGCGTTGCTAAAACATCGCCTTTCTTTACTTCATCACCAACTAATTTTTCTAACTTTATTCCAACAGTATGATCAATTTTATCTTCTTTAGTCTTTCTTCCTGCTCCAAGTTCAATTGATAATTTTCCTACTGCTAAAGCATCAATTTTCTTAACAGTACCATCAATTTCTGCTCTAATTTTTTGTTTTTTAGAAGATACCTTTAGTTTTTCAAGATTTCCACCTTGAGCTTTAACTAATTCTAAGAATTTTTCATAAGCTCTTCCTTTATTTAAACTTTCTAATACTAGAATTTTCGCATCTTGTTTAGAAATTTCTTTACCCATACTTACCATTTCAGTTGCTAAATCAATACATAAATCAGAAAGTACTGTACCATACTGTCTTCCTTTTAATATTTCAATAGCTTCTAAAACTTCTAAACTATTTCCAGTACAATATCCAAGTGGTGTATTCATATCACTTATAACTGTTCTAACTTCTCTTTGATAAAATCCACCAATCTTAACCATTAACTCTGATAGTTTCTTTGCTTCTTCTCTATTCTTTAATAAAGCACCTTTACCTACTTTAATATCAATTAAAATTTTATCTGCACCACCAGCAATCTTTTTACTCATGATACTAGATGCTACAAGTGGTATAGATGAAACAGTTGCAGTTACATCACGAAGTGCATAAATAACTTTATCAATTGGAGTTAAATTTGCAGTTTGTGAAGAAATACTAACTCCAATCTTTTTTAATTGGCTTTTTACTTTTTCATCAGTTAAGTTAACATTAAAACCTGGAATACTTTCTAACTTATCAATAGTACCACCAGTATACCCAAGTCCTCTTCCACTCATCTTAACAACAGGAACTCCACAACTTGCAACAATTGGTGCAATAACTAAAGTAGTTTTATCCCCAATTCCACCAGTAGAATGTTTATCAACAATAATACCAGCTTCCTCAAAGTTCAATATATCTCCACTATCAATAAATATTTTAGTAAGAGCAAATATTTCATCATCACTCATACCATTAATACAAATAGCCATTAATAATGCAGACATTTGATAGTCTTTAACAGTACCATTTAAATATCCATTAAATATAAAATCTAATTCTTGATAACTTAGTTCTTTACCAATTCTTTTTTTATTTAGAATATCAACAACTACCATTTATAACACCTTCTATTCTATACTAAGTTAAATATAACATAAATACACAAAAAAAACAATCAGTCGCCCGATTGTTATAATTACTTTTTCTTACTTTTCTTCATCTTTTTATTTGTACCTACAATTAATATTATTGGACATCCAAATAATACTACTAATATTGGCACTGCAATACGTAATAAAGATAAAACAACATATGCACCAGATGTTTCCGGAATAGATAAAGATATTGTTATTAATGTTAATATTACCCACCATAAGAATAGATATAAAAATAAAATTCCTATAGATTTACCTACACTAACCTCTTTCTTTTCCTTTTTATTAGCCATCAAGAAGCACCTCCTACTATACACATTATAACACACTTTTATTTTTTTTAAAGAATTTTGTTTTCAGATACAGCATTAAGTCTTTCATCAAGACTATCAGTAAAATTAGCTTCATCACTATTAACAATAATCCAATCCATAGATTCAGCAAACATTAATATATCTGAAAGTTTATCATCAAAATCTTCATCAACTTCACTACCTGGTTGTGCACGCAATTCTTTAATTTCATCAAGTGGCATACAAATTCCCACAACTCTATCTAATGGAATTTCTCCATCGCTTCGCCATTCATCTACTAAGTCAGTAAAAGCCGCACTATTTTCATCTTCTAAATCATGATAAAAACCTGTCTTTTCCGCAACAACATCAGGAGAAACTATAAAAGAAAACGAATGATTTATCCAGCCATCATATGCTGTTCCCATACTTCCACTGCCAACATAACTATATTCATCATTTTTCTTATATAAACATACATGTTCATATTCATCGCCTGTATATCCAACAGCTCCTCTAGACTTTATAACACCAGTATCCATAATTGTCAGCATAGCATCTAAAGTATCTCCATTAATTCCATTACCAATACCATGATAAAAATATCTTTCCATAATCTCACCTAAACTTTTCTATAAAAATAATACTTCCAATGTTCATCGTGTGCTTTCATTTCTTCTACAAATTCAAACTTATTATTCATTTCTTTTTCTAATGAATCTTTCAAATATCCATAAACTTCTCGATCATATTCTTGATCATTAACATTTCTATAACTTGCTTCAAGTTTTCCTTCTTCACTTCTAACAACCATCGCCAAAATACCATCACTTGACAAGATATCATAAATTCTTTCAAAACATAAACTTAACTTTTCTTGTGGAATATGAATAATAGATGCAATCGCAACTACACCATCAAACTTACCTAAATACGTTAAATCATTAAGCATATCATCACAAACAAATTCTATATTTGGATTCAACTTCTTTGCAAGTTCTATACTCTTATCACTAAAATCAAGCCCAACTACTTCTAATCCTAACTCTTTCATTCTTCTAGTCTCATATCCAGAATTACATCCTAAATCTAAGACTTTTGCACCACTAGGTAAAAGTTCTACAACTTTTTCTAAAAAAGGTAACATTGTGGTATTTTCATACCACTCATCTGTCCACATATCAACAGTGTCATTATAATAATCTTTTATACCTTTCATAATTCCACCTATAATTATTTCTTTCCACTACCTTTTGGTTCATCACCATCAGTATTAGTTTTTTTATTTCCCATCGCAATACTAATTACGCGAGTTCTTAATTCATTTTCCCACTCAGGGCATTGAACACTTGGCATAGTCATCCCTTGCATACTAGGATCCGCAAAATGACTAATATATTTCATTCCTTCTGCTGATGGTGAAATTCCTTCAAACAATTCTTCACCAACATCATAACCATGTTTCTCTAATATAGGTAATACAAATTCCTTATATTGTTCAACTGATACATTTAAAAGTCCCGGAGTAGCATAAGCACCACATGTACTTACTAAAAACATCATTATTTCTACTGGCATATCAATATTATTTTCTCTATTATACTCAATTAAATTTAAAATAGCTTCATATTCTCTCTTCCACATTCTTCTAGCCATATATTTAGATTCAGAATGTAGTTGCGAACCAAATTGACCATCAAGTACAGGATAATCTCTTTCAGTCATTAATTCATTTAAACAAACATTATCACTGTTTGCAGAACTATACTCAAAATTACGACCCCATCCATAAGTACCATATTCTTCAACTTTTCTTCCAGAATATAAAATCATATTTTCAATAGCTTGATTTAAAGTAATACCATCATATTCAATTATCATTGCCTTAGGATTTAACTCTTGCATTTTTTCTCTTTGTCCTAATGGACAAAATAAGATATAGTCATCTCCTAATTCAGCATTACCATCAACATAAGTATCTTCACTTTTAACATCTAAAATCTTTGTTTTATCTAATTTATCAAGTCCTATCATAACAGCATACTCATAACTATCCCAATCATTTCCTACATCATGGTTTTGAACCGGACAATTTAAAGTAAAATGAATTGTATCATTACCACTTGGATAAGTAACTACATGACTTCTTCCAGTAGAAGGATCTGTAAATATAACTTCTCCAACATCTCCATTATTTTCTCTAGTTAAAATAGTATCTCCAACAGGTGGAATAACTGTTTTATGAACTGCCACTAAATCAGAAACACTTTTAAAAGGATATTGTTCATTACAAGCATTAGGCATATCAGGTCCTAAAACAATCGCAGTATCATAAGGATTTAAAACAAGTGAAATTTTTCCTTCTTTGGCTAAAGTCATTAACTCAGAAACTATTTTTTTACTTAAAATTATTCTACCTGGATATTGTTCATTAAATGCCTCACTAATAAATTGATTATATTCATCAATTACTTTTTGTTTTTCTTGAGGACTAACAAGTGGTGAATTAATAATATCATCTACTTTTCTACGTTTATAGTCTAAATATTCTTTTATCATATTCTCCACCTCTACTATAAAAAGTATATCACAGAATAAAATAAAAGAAAAAGGGATTATTCATCCTCTTTTTCTTCTGGGTGTTTATTAGATAAAAATGTTACTTTTTCGGCAATAATTTCCATTAAATATTCAGTTTTTCCTTCTTTTTCAACAGTTCTAGATTGAACTCTTCCCTTTACTCCAACAATATCTCCTTTCTCGCAATATTCTTTAGTATTCTCCGCAATACTATCAAACGCTACACAGTCAATGAAATCAGTATCGTAACCACCTTCCATATTCTTAAAACTTCTAGGAATTGCTAACGAAATAGTCGCAACCTTTACCCCTTTATCTGATTTATTAACTGTAATATTACGTGTCAATCTTCCAACTAATATAATCTGATTAAGTATATTATCACCTCCTTTCGAGAGGTATAATACTTTAACTAAAAAACTTAATCAAATGACCAAAATTTAACTTTTATTAAACAATCAATATAAAAAAATGAAATCTTCTAACAGAAAATTTCATTTTTAATATCATAATAACTCGAATAAACAAGTTTACTACTTTTTATAAATTTCTTTTAATTAATTGATTTAACTCAACTGCGTATTCCATAGGAAGTTCTTCTCTAAACTTCTCTAAAAATCCAAGTACTATTAATTCCATAGCTCTTTCACGTGTAATACCACGACTCATTAAATAAAATAAATTGTCTTCACTAATCTTAGAAACAGTTGCTTCATGTTCAATATTACTACTTATGTTATAACAAGAATTAATTGGAATTGTATCACTCTTAGATTTCTCATCAAGTATTAAAGTATCACATTTTACATTAGCAACACTATTAGTTGCTTCTGTATCTATATATACTTTTCCTCTATAAGTAGCATTACCACCATTTCTAGCAATACTTTTAGATATAATATTACTCTTTGTATTCTTACCTAAATGTATCATTCTAGCACCACTATCTTGTTCTTGTCCACTTGATGCAACAGATATTGTAATACATGTTCCTTCTGAATTATCACCTTTTAATATACAACAAGGATATTTCATAGTAACTTTACTACCAATATTACCATCTATCCATTCCATAGTACCATTCTCATCAACCATTGCTCTTTTAGTAACTAAATTATATACATTATTAGCCCAATTTTGAATAGTTGAATAACGACAATTGCTATTCTTACCAACATAGATCTCAACAACAGCCGCATGTAATGATGATTCACTATAAGTAGGTGCTGTACATCCTTCTATATAATGTAAATCACTATTATCATCAACAATAATTAAGGTTCTTTCAAATTGTCCCATGTTCTTACTATTAATTCTAAAATAACTTTGAAGTGGTCTATCCAATTTAGTATTTTTAGGAACATAGATAAAACTACCTCCACTAAATACCGCTCCATTTAAAGCTGCAAATTTATTTTCATCATTTGTAACAATCTTCCCAAAATATTTTTCCACAAGTTCTGGGTATTCTCTCATTGCAACTTCTATTGAAGTAAATACAACTTTTTTCTTTTCAAGTTCTTCAAGCATACTATGGTAAATTACTTCACTTTCATATTGAACTCCCATTCCACCTAAATGCTTTTCACTTTCTAAAACCCCAAGTTCATCAAGTTCATCCACTACTGGTTTTAAAACACTATTCCAGTCATTCTTAATAGCATCATCTCTATCATTTGATTTATAATAAACTATTTTTGAAAAATCAAGGTCAATATGAGGACCAAACTTAGGCATATCTATTTCATTAAAATTCTTATAACTTTTAAGTCTATAGTCTCTTACCCAATCAGCCTCTTGCTTTTTATCAGATATTGCCTTAATTTTCTCCTCATCTAATCCAATTATTTCCATATAATCACCAATTTCTATTTTCTATATACTTTTTGTACTCCACGTTCAGCAAAGAATCTATCCATATCATCTTTTTTATGACCATCCTTTACTTTTGTATCAACTAAAAGCATAATTTCTCGAGTGTTTAGTCCACCACGTTGTAATCTACTTTCTATTAAGTCTGCTCTATTATGATAATAATCACAAGTTCCTAAAACATAATCCTCAACATCCCTAATATCAACATATTCACTATGAAAAATACGACTAAAATCAACATCAGCAAGCAACCACGCTTCACCAGTTGCTTCTTCACCACATACATGTTCAATCTTAGTTCCAAAATAATCTTCAGTACTATATGCATTTGTTGTATTTGGTATTCTTCTATATATTGGAGCAATCTCTCCAGGATTTAATAGATTAATATATGTATCTCCTCTATTTAATAAAACTACTCTTGAAACAGCATCAGTATATTCTAATCCATTATGTTCTTTATCAAAATATCTAACATCTGCTACCGCTAAATCTTTTACTTTAATCATTACAATCATCCTCCAGCATTTTTCTTATTGCAACACTTGGTAATAATGCACAATTCTTTCTATTTGGTTGTTTACAAATCTCATCGTACACATTAAGTTCCCCAAGTACTTCACTATCATATTCTTCTTCATTAATCATCTTACGATAATTATCTATAATAACTTCTACCTCTTCTATCTTTTTTCCAATTAAACTTCTAATCATAATTGAAGTAGCCGAAGTACTAATAGCACAAGCTTCTCCATCAAATCTAATATCTTTTACAATTCCATCTTCTATCTTCATCATAAAATCAAGATTATCAATACAACTTTCACTATTAGTATTAACTTTCAAATAACTATCATCTTCAATTAATCCTCTATTCATTGGATCTTGATAATTATCAAGGATTATTTCTCTACGTAAATTACTATCCATATATCCTCCTATATAACTATCTTAAATATATCATCACTTTTTTCTAATACTTCAACCAATCTATCAATATCATTCTTATTATTATATAAATACATACTTACTCTAACTGTATTTTTAATACCAATCTCATCTTTTAGCATTTTAGTACAATGATTTCCTGCTCTAACATAAATATTATAATTATTTAAATAAATTGAACTATCTTGTGCAAATACACCATCAATATTAAATGCTAAAATTCCACTATTAGAAGTTTCATTATATAACTTAATATTAGAAATATTTTTTAATTTACTAACTAAATATTTCTTTAATTCGACTTCATGTTTATGAATATTTTCAATACCAATTTTCTCTAAATATAAAATTGCTTCTCTAAGTCCAATAACCTCAGCAATTGGTGGTGTACCAGCTTCAAACTTAGTAACTCCTTTTTTTAACTCATATGAATTATCTCCCTCAAAGAAATTATTCATACCACCACCATAACAAAGTGGTTCCATACTATTTAAATATTTCTTTTTAACAATTAAACAACCAACTCCTGTTGGACCACACATCTTATGACCAGAAAAACTTAAGAAATCTATATTACTATTTTTAAAATCTACTTTCATATGTGGTACACTTTGTGCACCATCTACACAAAAATAAATATCATTTTCTTTACAAATTTTACCAATACTTTCAATGTCTCTAACATCTCCAATTACATTAGTAACATGAGCAATAGAAATAACTTTAGTTTTATCAGTAATGTTTTTTCTTACACTTTCTACTGTTAAAGCATAATTATTATCAAGTTCCATATACTTAATAACAATACCCTTCTTTTCACTTAGTTTTATCCAAGGAAGAACATTTGAAGCATGTTCACTCTTAGTAAGTAACACTTCATCTCCCTCATTTAAAACTTTCTCCATATATCCAAATACAACCATATTTATAGACATAGTTGTACCGCTTGTAAAAATAACTTCATCACTATCAGAATTAATAAATCTACTAACAACATTTCTTGTATCATCGTAAAGCTTATTAGTCTTAATAGCAGCATCATAGTCTCCTCTATGAATATTAGAAGTGTATTCACTATAATACTTAACCATACTATCAATAACACATTTAGGTTTTAAAGTAGTTGCACCATTATCAAAATATACAATATCATTCTCTAACATTGTAAAATCTTCTCTATGCATATCTTCACCTCCTAAATCTTTTCTATTTCATTTAAAAATAACTCTATTTTATCCTTTTCAATTTTCTCACTATTTATTAAAAATCCATGTAATAATAATCTATATGCTTCTTCTCTACTAATTCCTCTACTCATCAAGTAAAACATATATTCATCTTTAAACTTACCAATATAAGCTGCATGATTACTATCAACATCATAATTATCTATTAACAAATTAGGACAAATTGTACTTTTACCATTATCCATATTTATAATTTGATTATCCTGATTACAAATACATTTACTACTATTTTTTAAAACTACTCCGTCAACATAATACATTAACTTATTACAAAATACATTAACTCCATGATTATATAATTCACTATGGGTATTACTCTTTAAATGATTAACTTTTATACTAAACTTATTATCATCGTAATTGATATTATTATAAAAATAATTTAAACATACTCCTTCTTTTTCAAGATCTATTTCTACTTCACAACTACTATTAATTGAAAAGTGATAAATATCAGTATCTTCCTTAATATTATATTTATAATTTTTATTTTCGTTATCATCTACTATATATATTTTCTTACTCATTAACACCAGATCCTATTCCAACATAACCATCTTTTTCAACTTCAAAAGCTAAATCAATTGTTCCTGTTTTTTGAATCTTACCATCAACCATAACATGTACATAATCTGGTTTAATATATTCTAAAATTCTAGGATAATGTGTAATAATCAAAATACTAGTTTCTGGATTTTCTTCAATATAAGCATTAATGTTTTCACAAACAATTCTTAAACTATCTACATCAAGTCCAGAATCTAACTCATCTAAAATAATAAACTTTGGTTTTAAAACTTTTAATTGTAAAACTTCATTCTTTTTCTTTTCTCCACCACTAAATCCATGATTTAAAGATCTATGTAACATACTACTATCAAGATTAACACTCTTCATAGCACTTTCCATATCTTTAATAAAAGAATAAAGATTTACTTTTTCACCAATAATTTCTCCCTTAGCAGTTCTTAAAAATTCACTATTAGAAACTCCCTCAATTACTGTAGGATCTTGCATACAAAGAAATATTCCTCTTTTAGCTCTTTCATTAACTTCTAAAGAATTTATATTTTCACCAAAGAAGTTAATATCTCCAGATGTAGTTTCATAACCATAATGTCCCATTAAAACCTTAGCTAAAGTACTTTTACCAGTACCATTAGGTCCCATTATCGCATGAACCTCAGACTTATTTATCTTTAAAGAAAAATCTTTTAAAATTTCAATATCTTTATCTTTAACCTTAGCATTTAAATTATTAATTTCTAACATCTTGCTCATCTCCATCTATATTTATATTTTAAACAAATAATACTCAAAATATAAAATCACTTATATTCTACCACAAAAGATATAACTATACAAAAAAAAGATCACCGAAATGACCTTTTTTATTTAATAAATTAATTATCTAATAAACTTTGTGCATCTGCTAAAATCTTAACAAGTTCTTCTTTACCTTCAACTTGAGGTCTTAATGAATCAAGTTCTCTAGTTTGGCTAGCAATAACTTTATCTTGATCACGAACTTTATTTTCTAATACTTCAAGTTTTGCTTCTAACTTAGTTACGATTGTTTCATAGTTCTTAAGTTTATTTTTTAGAACCTCAACATCTCTTAATTGACCTTTAGCTTTATCAACCACTTTTCTATAAGCTGCTGCAGCTTGATCCATTTTTTCTTCATATGAAGCAATTACTTGTTTTTGTTGTTTATTTTGTCTAATTAAATTAGACATTGTAGATGCAACATCCTCAATAATAGAATCTTTTGCACCCGGCATTTTATATCCAAAGTCATTAAAACTATCATTAATATCAATTTTATCTGCTTGTAATGTAGAATCTGCAAAAATATCAGAATCTAAATCATCAGTAAATAAATCACTCTTGAAGTCTGATACTACATCTTCTTCAGGTAAAGCAACTTCATTTGATTCAAAATCATTATCAAAATCTAATGATGTATTATCTTCTGCAAAATCAAATTCCATTAACTTATCATCAGCAACTTCTTCTACTGATTCTTCAACTGGAGTCTCTTCAACAGGTGTTTCCTCAACTGGTACTTCTTCTGTTTGTTCTTCAACCGGAGCCTCTTCTACAGGTTCTTCTACAACTACATTTTCTTGTACTTCTTCATCTGGTAGAACTGTAGATGGTTCTACTGGAAGATCATCATTTATTTCTGTATTAGTAACTTCTTCACTTGGTGTTCCTTCGGCAGGTACTTCTTCACTTGCTTCAGCTGCTGCAATAGCACTTTCTACATCAGGAGCAACTGTTTCTTCATGATTTATTTCTGCAGGAATAACTGATTCAGGCTCTTCACCTTCTTCACTAGGCTCTTCTGTTTCTTCAACTGGAGCTTCTACTGGTGCTTCAGTACTTTCTACCGGTTCAACAGGAACTGCATTTGGATCCACAACTGAAGGATCAACTGGAAGTGGTTCTTCAACTGGAGCACCATCCATAACTGATTCAAAATCTTTTTCAGTTATATCATCAGCATTAAATCCAACTGCTTGTTGTTCACTAGCATTCATTGCACCATCAATTGTTTCTTGTGTAACTTCAGTATTTTGTACATCTAAAGGCACTTCATTTTGTGCTACAAACATACGATTTGGTATAGAATACTCTAATACTGGAGAATCTACTGTATTTTTACTTAAATATAATGTTTCATTATTCTTAATAGCAATAAAACTAAAATATTGATTATCTAATATATTATTACCACTATAATCACAAATAGTAGCTTCAGAGAATTGGTCATTAAAAACAAATCTACCTTCTGCCCCCATTTTTGCATTAATCTTATCTTTAATAGTTGCAGGAGTTGTTACCAATTTAGTAGCAGCAAGTGGATCACTCTTTAAACTATTAGCCTCAACAACACTTGGTGTAGTTGAATTAGCAACTTCAATTAATAGTAAACCATCCATTACTGGTTTTATCGATCTATTCTCAAATGGGATAACAACAGTACCATTAGCATCAATGACACCAACAGAAGATGCTACAACAACTGGGTCGATAGCTTCAACTAAAACTGTAGATGCAATAATATTGCCATTTGACATAGAAGTATTATCTAAAAAGTAATATTGTCTTCCTTCTTCTGTTAATCCATATGTACAAACAATATCACTACGATCCTTATATTTTACAAGTCCTTTTTGTATTTGCATATTAATACACCACCCAATTTTATTCTTCTTTTTTACCCTATTATATACCTAATATTAGCACAAATAATCGCTTTATTCAACTAGATTTTTTAAAAATAATTAACTTTTCACCACCATTTGCAAAACCATCCAACATAAGATACAATTAAGTTGGTGATATTATGAATGAAGGTAAAAAATTAACTATGCAAATGGCACTATTCTTCCTTGTAGTATTCGTATTATTAGGAACAATCGTCATAAAAGAAAAACAAAATATACTATTTTTACCAAAAATAGAAAATTCAATTATGAATTATATATCAGATAATTATAATGAACTTAATTTAAATAAAGAAAATGTTACTGAAAAGAATAACACTTTCACAATGAAAGTAACGAATCCTACTAATAAGAATCATTATTTTTATATTACATATTCTAATAAAAATATAACTGATACATATAAAGCTGACTATTTAGAAGGAAAAACATTACTAACACATTTAAGTAATAAATTAGAAAAAGATATAGAAAATAAAACTAAGAAGAAATATAAAGTATCTTTTGATAATACATTAAATAATTATTCAGATAAAGTAAAAGAACTATTACTAAAAGAAGATATAAATACTCTAAAAGTATATACAATTGAAAAAGAAATAGCTACATCTTGGAATAAAGATATAATAGTAAACAAAATAACCGACACAATGACTACTCTTGAAAAAGAAAACTTTACGCCAAAGAATTATACCATCACTATAACAAATATAGATGATATTACTGAGTCAGTAAGAATTTATAATTTAAAATCAACTTTAATAAATAATGATACATTAACTATAATAATTAATGATATAATAAGTAATAACAACACAAGTATTCTTAAGGAAAACAAAATAACTTATGAATATTTAAATTAGGAGGAAATATGAACGACTGTATTTTTTGTAAGATAATAAAAGGCGAATTGCCATCTAAAACTGTATATGAAGACGAATTAATCAAAGTAATTATGAATATCAACCCAACAACAAATGGACACTTACTTGTTCTACCAAAAGAACATTATGTAAATATCTTTGATATTGATGAAAAAATTATTAATCATAGTTTTAAAGTTATTAGAGATACACTTTACCCTCTATTAAAAGATAAACTTGGATGTGAAGGATTAACTATTTCTGAAAATAACTTATTAGGGCAAGAAATTCCACACTTCCACATTCATGTAACACCACGTTATCAAAATGATTTACTAGATTTCAACTACGATAAAAACATGTTAGAAGATCTTGATACAGTTTTTGAAAAACTAAACAAATAAAACCAAGAAACAATCTTGGTTTTTTATTTTCCATAGAAAAAGCATTAACAACTTAATGCTCCTCCTAAAATAATAGCTAGTAAAATATATAAAACAATTACTAAAACAAATCCATTACCTCTATGAGAAGTAACATTGTTTGTAGAACAAGACATTAAAATGCACCTCCCTAGATATAAGCACCTAAAATAATAATTAATAAAATAAATAGTACTAAAACAATAGCAGAATGTGAAACATGATTATTCATAAAACTTCCTCCTTTTTTAATGCTTTCAAATTATTTTATGGTAAAACCTCAATTTGTGTGATAAATCTTTCATATTTATTGCACTAAAAATATTTTTTTGTTATTATAATTAATTGTATAGGAGGAAAAATTATGAAAAATAAAAAGATAATTTTAGGATTATTCGGTCTATTATTAATTTCATTATTTGCAACTGGTTGTAAACAAGAAATCGAAATTAAAGATGGTTCAAAAGTTGCCGTAAAATTAGATGGTGTTAAAATCACAGCAACTGAATACTACGAAGAAATAAAGGAAACAAATGTAGCAATACTAGTAGATATGATTGATAAAGCTCTATTTGAAAAGAAATATCCAACATCTGATGAAGAAGATACTGAAGTAAAAAAACAAATTGATAATTTAAAAACAACTTACTCAGATGAAGAAACTTTCAAACAACTTATGAATCAATACTTTGGTGTTAATACAGAAGAAGAACTTGAAGAATTATTAAGACTAGAATATAAAAGAAATCAAGCTGTTGAAGATTATATATCAGACAATTTAACTGATAAAGAAATTGAAAAATATTACAAAGATGAAATTTATGGAGAAGTTAAAGCTAGCCATATCTTAATTATCCCATCTGTATCTGATGATGCTGATGAAGATGAAATTGCTGAAGCAGAAGCACAAGCTTTAAAAACTGCTAAAACAGTAATTCAAAAATTAAAAGATGGTGAAGATTTTGCTAAATTAGCTAAAAAATACTCACACGAAGAAGCAACAGCAACTAAAGGTGGAGATTTAGGATACTTCGAATTAGATGAAATGGTAGATGAATTCTCTGATGCTGTTAAAGAATTAAAAGTAAATGAATATACAAAAGAACCAGTAAAATCACAATATGGATATCACGTTGTATTAAAAACTGGTGAAAAAGAAAAACCAGAATTAAAAGATGTTAAAGATGATATTAAAGAAAAAATGACTCAACAAAAATTAAGTGCAGATGTTACTCTTTATTATCAAACATTAATTGATATCAGAAAAGCAAACAACATCAAATGGAATGACACAGTAATCGAAAAGAAATACAATGAATTAATGGATCAATTAATAGAAGCTGCTAAAACACAAGCACAACAACAATAAAAAAAGATTCGAATTAAATCGAATCTTTTTTCTTGTATAAAATCATTTCCTCTTCATCTAATATAACTTCATAATTATCATTGTAATGTAAATATGTAGTTATTGGGTATTCTTTCGTTACTAAGAAATAATCAAAATTATATTTTTCAATTAATTTAACATAGTCTCCATTAAGCATCGATATTTTACTATAATCATCTAAATTATATCTTGAATATAAATCTGCTCTTCCATCTACAAATACTTTTATATCATTATAAATAAGTTCTCCACCATAATCATACATATTGAAAAGTCTTTCGGGACTTTCTTTTTTTATTATTTCAATCATTTTCTTAGATATAACTGTTTTATTATATTCCTTAGCTAACATATCATAGTTACTAATAAATATCCCTAAGAAAACTGCTCCAAGCATAAACAATATCCTTGTAGTTCCCCTATCAGTTTTTCTTGTCGGAACATAATTAAATACAACATAATTCATTAAAATATAAGTATAACCCCAAAAACGAATACTTTTTAAACCTAAAAATACGGATACTCCAAGTAAAGCTAAATCAATAAATTTAATTTTCTCTTTACTAAATAACATTATAAATACAATAAGAATAACCAATATAAAGTATGGATAATGACTAGCGTTACTTAAAACAGTTGGCTGCCATTCACTAATAAAATTAAGCATTACTGAATCCATAATATTAGTATAAGGATACACTAGCATCTTCACACCATGTGGATTAATACAAATAACTAACGCACAAATTAACGCAACGCTTAAATATTTTATAATTTGCTTTTTGTTCAAACGTGTGGCTTCAATTTTCATACCATTAAATTTAAACAATCCAACAATAACAAATATTAAACAAAATATATAACTTAAATTACTTGAGCCACCATGAAAATTTGCCCAAAGTAATGTTACTATTGGTAATAAATATATTTTCTTTGAATTCTCATTTTTAAATAAATCATATAAAAACCAAATGGTTAGTGCTACAAACAAGAAACTTATCATATGAGGTCTTGCTTGAATAAATACACAAAATATCAAAAACCCCACTAACCACACTAATGAAAAAATAATATTTTTCAAGTAATTATCTTTATTACTAAAAAATAATATTAGTAACAATCCAACAATACATACAAAAGGATATATAAATAAATGACTGTTTCCAAATAAATACTTTAATAAATAAATTAAATAATCAAATGCCCATTCATGTGACATCCAATATTTACCGTTCATAAACCAAGAAAATATATCTTTAGTTAAAATATCATTATTAAACATATATTCTCCAGCTTTAATATGCCAGAAATAATCACTATCTTTATAAAATAACATTGTCATAAATAATGAAAAACAAATAATTACAAAACTAAATCCCAGTATATACTTATGTTTCTTAAACCATTCTTTAATCTTCATAATATAATCCTTTCTGATATAGTTTTTCTTTTATCTTATACTCAAGTTCCTTCCCTTCATACTTACGACTAAGTTTTTTATAAAGTTTCTCATATTCTTTTTTAGCAATATCTTTATCATTAGTAAAATCAAACTCATCAATAACCTTAGAAATAGTTAAAGTATCATAACCAAGATTAACTAAATCATTAACTATCTTTTTCTTTAATACAGAACCTCCTCTATTTCTATTACTATTATAAAGTCTATTCGCAACTTTTCTAATTTTCTCTAATTGTGTTTCTTCATCAAATATTACTATTTCTTCTTCAATTATATTAGAATCAACTCTATGATCTCCAAGTTCTCTTCTAATTTTATAAGGACCATTATTTGTAGTAATAATCTTATTATTAATAAAACTTTTCGCAAAACTTCTATCATTCAAATATCCTTGTGAAAGTAATTTATCAATTGCTTTTTCAACTAATTCAAATGGATATTCTTTCTTTAATAAAGTCTCTTTCAAATCATATACACTCTTAAATCTATTATTAATACTCTCAAGTCCAACATGGTAAACATCACATTCCTGATTATATAACTCAACTTCCATTATGTCCTTTTCAAGTATCTCTTTCTTTAATAGAAGTTCAAATTTCAAAATTGCATCTTCATATAACAAAAGTTCTCTACCATCATCTAAGTAAATCTTATATCTACCTTTAGTTGTTTTCTTATATTTTTCAATTTTCATGTGATTCACCACCTATATTTAGTATATCAAACTTTTAAAACAAAAAAAAGGAGACTACTCTCCTCTTTTTGATACCTTGATTAAGCCTTCAGAGACCTCCTCAAGAGCCCTTCCAATATTCTTTTTACACTTGTACTCGGATTCAGGCATTTGTAGATATCCATCTTTTGCTATTTGTTTACTTCTTCTAGCTGATATGTGAACCAACTCATATTTTGAATCAACTATATTAAGTAATTTGTCGATAGAAGGATAAATCATTCGTATCACACTCCCTATTATTAGAATAAATCACCCCATTAAAATAATCAACAAACCTTACACAATTAGACACTTTTATTTACAAATACACTTTACACTATATAAGTTGTATCTCAATACCAACTACTCCATACTGATCTTGCTCTTCTTTAGAATAATATTGTTCCATGTCATCTGGGTTTGCTTCTTCATCTTCAGCATACCCCATAGAAATCTTATCAAAATCCTTATATAATTCAGCAAAGCTACTATAAGTATGTAATGCAATTACTTTAGTTAATTGCTTTTCTCCAGTTGCTCTACTAGTAAATTCAATTTCATCTCCAACTTTAATTTCTTGTCTTTTTTCATCATAAAGTCTAAGTTCAATTGTCTTTGTACCTGCTTTTATTAACTTAAATGGTTCATCATGTAATCTCATTTCATGTTTCATTATAATCACCTCTAATCATTAATTTTAATTGCTAAATCAAGTGCTAACAACATAACTTCTTTCTTTTTATCAATATTAGTAAGACCAGATAAACTTCTTTCATCCCATTCAGTACTATCAAGATTATCACCTGCATAATAGAAAGTGAAATAATCAACACCTAGTCTTTTTCCTACAGCTGCAATAACTGCACCTTCCATTTCAACACAAACCGCACCATTATTTTTAAAATATTCAATTTTTTCAGGTGTTTCTCTAAAGAATGCATCTGTTGTCCATGTATAACCTTTTGTATAATCAAACTTATATTTATCTAATACTTCTAAGAAATCATTTTCATATTTTAAATCAATATCAATCATATCACTCGCTTCTTGATAATGATAACTTGTTCCTTCATCTCTAAAAGCTTTAGTAGGAATAATTATAGAACAGTCTTCAATTTTAGAATCAAGTACACCACAGTTTCCGAAAATTATAAATTTCTCTACTCCTTGCATATGTAATTCTTCCATATCTGCAGAAATCCAAGGACCACTAACACCAGCCATAAAGAAAGTTATATCTACTCCTTTATAATTTAAGATAAATACTTCTCTTTCTACATTAGCACATTTTAATAATCCAACTTCACGACATGAAAACTTTTGTACTACATCATAAAATAGATGTCTTGAGAAAACTCCAACTGCTACTTTAGGTAATTTAATATTAGGGTCTTGACCCTCCTTAAATTTTATTCCTTTAGGTCTAATAAAACCTTCTTGTTCACTATATCTAATCATACTGATACCTCCTAACAAAATATCTATTAAAGAAATTATATCATAAAAAGAAAAAGACTATTATAAGTCTTTATCTAAACTGACAACAAGAACCACATTGAACATTACTTACAGTATTTTCTTCACTGCAAGTATATACTGGTCTATAAGTATGTCTATATACATGATGATTAATTATTCTGGTATGGATGGGACATGTGTGCGGAACTTCATGGACGTAAGTTCTATTAACAACTCTTTGTTGAACTGCTTCATTCATATTACCCATCATATTTTGTTGTGGCATCATCATATTATTAGTTCCTACCATATTAGTATCAAATGTCATATCATTATTAATAACATTGTTATTGCCCACAATTGAATTATCAAAACCATACTCTTGGTTTAATCCTTGATCAAACATAATTCTTTACCTCCTATATTATATTATGCTATAAACATATTTTAGGTACTAAACAAAATAAAAACTACTATTACTAGTAGTTTCTATTATGATACAAATGAAGCTAAAATCTTATCAAATTCTAAAACTTCTAATTCATAGTTTTTAGTTTTTTCTGGAACTGCAATAGCTACTTTAACATCCATAATATCACGATAACTAACTCCAATTTCTTGTAAATCAGCATCTAAATTTTCCGCTAAAAATCCCTTATTGCATTTCTTTATTTCGTTATAAGCATTCTCTAAAGCTAAAATACTATCAAAAGTTAAATAAGTATATTTACTTCCATCTTTTTTCCACGAATATAGTTGTAGTAATCTACTAACGCCAGCTTCTTGAACTTGCATAATAACAACACACTCATCAAGAACAGCACCACTAGATTTAGTTACTACATCCTTAGTCTTCTTCTCAGATTGAAATTCTACATTACCAAATTCATCATAAGAAATATTTGAAACAGCACTTCCTAAAAATCCTATTTCAAGACAATCTCCTACTCTTTCAGCAATTGTCTCTAATACATCTACTTTTTCTTCATAACTAGCACCATCAACTAGTTTTCTAACTTCACTTATATTCATATATTCCTCCTAAAATGGTAATTTCATATTACCATTAGTCATTTGTTTCATCATCTTTTTCATTTGATCAAATTGTTGTAATAATCTATTAACCTCTTGAACACTTCTTCCACTTCCAGCAGCAATTCTTGTCTTACGACTTGCCTTAATTATCTCTGGATTTCTTCTCTCTTTTGGAGTCATAGATAAAACAATAGCCTCAATATGCGCAAGTTGTTTAGGATCAATTTCTATATTTGTTAATCCCATCTTTTGTGCACCAGGAATCATTTTAATAAGTTTTTCTAATGGCCCAAGTTTTTTTACTTGTTTCATTGTTGATAAAAAGTCTTCTAAATCAAATTTTCCTTGTTGCATTCTCTTAGCAGTTTTTTCTGCTTCCTTTTCATCAATAACTTCAGTAGCTTTTTCAACAAGTGAAATGATATCACCCATTCCTAAAATTCTACCAGCCATTCTTTCTGGATCAAACATTTCTAATCCATCTAGTTTTTCAGATGTACCCATAAATTTAATAGGTACATTAGTTAAATGTCTAACTGATAAAGCAACTCCACCTCTAGTATCTCCATCTAATTTAGTTAAGATAACACCAGTAAGTGGTAATTTATCATTAAAACCAGTAATTACGTTAATTGCATCTTGTCCCATCATAGAATCAATTACTAATAATATTTCATCAGGATTAACTTCATTCTTAATATTATCAAGTTCATCCATTAATTCTTCATCAATATGAAGTCTACCAGCAGTATCAATTAAAACATAATCATAACCATTATCTTTAGCATGCTTAATACCATTTAAAGCAATTTTTACAGGATCATTTTTTCCTTCATCATAAACTTCTATTCCAAGTTGTTTACCTAATTGTTTTAATTGATCAATTGCGGCAGGACGATAAACGTCACAAGCCACAAGTAATGGTTTTTTACTATGTTTTTTTCTTAAAAAATTAGCTAGTTTTCCAATAGTTGTAGTTTTACCAGAACCTTGAAGTCCAACTAACATTAATGTAGCAGGATTACCTTTTGTATTAAGTGGAGCACTTTCTCCACCTAATAATTCAGTTAATTCATCTTTAACAATCTTAACAAATAAATCTCCTGGATTAATACTACTAGCAACTTCTTCACCAAGTGCTTTTTCTTTAACTGTATTTGTAAATTCTTTTACTACTTTATAATTAACATCTGCTTCTAATAATGCTAAACGTATTTCACGCATCATATCAGAAATATTATCTTCAGTTATTTTTCCATAACCTTTTATCTTATGAATAGCATTTTGTAATCTTTCTCCTAAATTTTCAAACATTATAATCACCTATTCCTTATTATAACAAAAAACAGTGGATTTCTCCACTATTTTATTTATTACCCATTATTAACAAATGATACTAATGCAGGTCCAGAATTAAATTGATTATTATCTCCTCCACTAGGTGGATTACTATCTCCACCAAAACTCATTCCTGTTGGAGGAGCAAACCCATCATTTCCATGAGATCTATTATCAATATTATTTATTTCTTCCATTGGATTAAACTCTCCACTAGAAGAACTATTATTCATATTATTAAATTCCGGTTGCCCAAATGAATCATTTGTAGGTACATTAGTCATTACATTATTAACGGGTGGCATCATATTGTTATTATTAAAGTTAACTAAACCACCATTATTAGTATTAGCACCAGCATTTAAATCAACTAAATTTGGTGAAGCAAAATTATTATTTTGCATTGGTGGATTTCCACTTAAACTACTTGGTTCAGTATTAACAAAGCTAACACCACCACTTGTAGAATTATCTTCCTCATCACCAGATCCAGTGTTTTCAAATAAATTTGTGTTTACTTCTGGCGCAGCCATAACACTAACTGCAGAAGTTACATTAGGACCAGTTGGTTTACTACCTACTGCAGCTGGGAAAACACTATGGTTTCCTTGTGGCATTGCAGGAGCTGCCATCACATTATTAGCAGGTGGAGCCATATTATTATTTCCACCAGTTGGTGCATTAAATGACACCAATGAATTTACTGGATTATTAGCTTGTTCCATAGCAGGTTCTTCTTTCTTCTCTGGAACAGTACCAGGATTAAATGATACTAATGAAGGTGTTCCCATATCTACTGGAGCACTTCCTCCTGTATTATTATTAAAGTTAACAATCGAAATACCTTGTTCACCTCCAGGAACCATTGCTGGTTCACTCTTAGGAACTTGAGGAATTTCTACTTTATTGGTATCTACTGAAGAATTATTTTCTCCATTTAAATTAATTAAACTTACACCAGAATCTGTTGTAGGCATCTTAATTTCTTCTGTTTGAGTTGCTTCTGATGCCTTTGGAATTTCAACTAATCCAAACTCACCAGCATGCATTCCTGAATCATCAGTTGTATCAGACATCTTAACTAAAGCTTCACTAGGATTATCATTAGTTTTCATATCCGTTGGTGCTGCTAAATCATTTAATGGACTAAATACACTATTATTTGGTACTGAATCTACAGATGCAAAACCACTTTCATTAGGAGCAACCATAGTTCCAAGAGCAGAACCTCCACCCCAGAATGATACAACATCACAGTTACCACTCCATGGAGCTGGATCAGGCATTTCCATTCTTACAATCATCGGAATTTTAAATGCACTACCGAATCCTAAACAAGTACCAGATTGTAATGTCTTTTGTTTTTCAATAATTTCATCACTAATATTAGGTACCATTTTTCTAATATACTCAACATCAACCGGGTGGTTCATCTTAAATATTAAGAAATTTGAACATTGAGAAATAACAGTATCAGAAAGTTCAACAGGTCTTTGAGTAATAATACCAAGAATTACTCCATACTTACGTCCTTCTTTAGCAATTCTTTCAAATATGTTATATCCAATTAAGAATCTATCATTATCATTTTGAATATATCTATGAGCTTCTTCAATAACTAAATGGAAAGGATTACTTGCCCTTTCAGTAAGCCCCTTAGAATAATCAAATATTAATCTAGAATAAATTTTTGTAATAACCTTTGCAAAATCATCATCAACATCATCTAAGTTAATATTAACGAATTGATATTTCATTCCATCTCCATTAACTAATGATCTTAAATATTCTTCAATTGTCATATAATTTTTAACATCAAAGAATTTTGCATTATTACTAACAATAAGTGAATGTAGTCTAACCTTTAAAGTAACTGCGTCACCATATGTATTTTTATTTCTTAACCAACCTTCACTAATTAAAGTAAAGTTAAGAGCTTTTTCCAATGTATCTAATGTATAAAATACACCAGTACTTGGTTCATATGCATCTAATTCATCATCAATAAATGATGAAACATATTCAGTAATTAATACACTTTCAGTAAAATTACCACTATTGTCAATTAAGAAACACTCTCTAAACTTTCTTGTATAACCAAGTCCTTGTACAACTGCCTCTAAATTAAATTGAGGAGTTGAACAACTAGCTAATACTGAGAAAATTTCATTTCTCTTATTTGGACCAGATTCATTAGTATAAAGAATCGTCATAATTGCTTTAGCAATCAAATGGTTCTTATAGTTATTTGAATCCATATCTTTTTGTGAGAAAACTAAAGCCAATTTTCTCATTCTTTCAACAATTGGTAATTGTGAATGTGAAGTACATTGTAATAATAAAGCTAAATCAGCTTCATTTAATAAATAAATTGGAATACGTAATTTTTCATTTTTACCATCTTTATCATTAGTAGTAATAAATCTATAATGATAACTTGGATTAATAGAATGTAAATTACTAAATGCATTATAATATTCTCCAGAAGAATCAATCATTATAATATTAGCATTACAAGGATTTAATCTTGTATCATGGAACATATTTTGGAATAGTCTTGAAATACCACAAGATTTTCCGGAACCAGAGTTACCCATAATAGCAAAGTGTCCACTAAAGAAGTTATTAACATCCAAATAAACTGGTTTTCCTTCATAGAATGGTGTATTACCAAGAGGCATATATCCTTGTTCATCTTTACCTGTAATAAGTAAAATTTCATCATCATTAATAACACGAATTGTTGCATCAAGTCGTGGTTTTCTTATTGTACCGCCTAAAAATCTTCCATTAACGATTTCACCTAAAAAACTAGCTGTAACAGTATCACCATTAACATCGTTAACTTCACCCATAACTTTTTTTGTTGCATCTTCAAAAACAATATGAAGATTCATCAAGTTCATAGTTACTTTTTCACCATCTTTTAATTTGATAGTTGCACCATGATCACTAATAAAGACAATTTTATCAAACATGCATAACTACCCCTTCCAGTTTACTATTCTTTTTACCCTATCTTATACTATTTAATTATACATTTTTTTAAACGTTTTTACAAGAAAAAAAGATAAGAATAATATCTTATCTAAAATAATTCATTAAGTTCATTTTTTAAAGTATCATCAGATACTTTTTCAATTAATTTTTCTAGTTTTTCTCTTTTCTCATGTAACTTCAAAATACTTTCATATTCTTTTAACTTATCAGTAACAATATGTATTTGTTTAAATATAGCATTTCTACTCACATCATAGTTTTCTGCCATTTCTGAAAAACTAAGGTTATTAAAATAATAATCTTCAAAATATTCTCTTTGCTTATCAGTTAAAAGTCCACTATATAAATCATATAACTCATTAAAATATAATACTTCTTCCATACTACACTCCTAACAATAACAATATATCAAATATAATTAATATTGCTCCTACAATATAGTAAACCCAAGCAAACTTAGGCCTATCATAAATAATTTTATTATTATATCCAATAATAATCATTGTAATACCAAGAATAATTTGTAAGAAATGCCAAGCACTTTTATCGAATAAATACCAAATTAATACAATAACAGTTAATATTGTAAAAACTACTTGTAAATCAACAAACAAAATATTAAATCTATTTATTTTACTTATACCATTATTATCATTTTTCTTTTTTTCCACAACTTTTGTTGATTTCTTTTTAGTACTTTTCTTTTCTTCTTTTACTTCTTCTTTCTTCTTTGCCATATTATCACCTACATCATATCTTTAAATAATCCATAAATATATTTTTCAATATCAAATACTTGTAAATCTTCTTTAGCTTCACCTAATCCAATATATTTAACAGGAATACCAACAGTTTCTTTAATAGCAAGAACAATTCCACCTTTAGCAGTACCATCTAATTTAGTAAGTACTATTCCAGTAATATTGGTAATTTCTTTAAAGGCTTTAGCCTGACTTATACCATTTTGTCCAGTAGTAGCATCAATAACTAATAATGTTTCGGTTGCTCCACCTTCAATTTGACCATCTATTACTTTATTCATCTTTTCTAATTCTTTCATTAGATTAACTTTATTTTGAAGTCTACCAGCTGTATCAATTAATACAACATCATAATTTTCATTCTTAGCCATTTGTAATCCATCATAAACAACGCTTGCTGGATCAGCACCTTCTTCTTTTCCATAGAAACCTACATCTATCTTTTCACTCCACTCTTTTAATTGAGCAGTAGCTCCAGCTCTAAATGTATCAGCAGCAACTAATAAGACTTTTTTACCATCATTCTTTAATTGATATCCAATCTTACCAATAGTAGTTGTTTTACCAACACCATTAACACCTACAAAAAGTATTGCAGTTGGACCATTTTCATTAAATGTTAATTTACTTGTTAAAACTGAATCATTAACATAAATAATAAATAATTCATCAACGATAATTTCTTTTAGCATTTCAGGGTCATCTAATTTTTCATCTCTAACTCTATCTCTTAATCTATCAATAAATTCCATTACAGTATTAACACCAATATCTGCCATAATTAAAATTTCTTCTAATTCGTCAAAATATTCATCTGTAACTTTTTTATAGCGATTAGTAAGTTCTGCTAATTTAGAAACAAAACCTTGTCTTGATTTAGTTAATCCTTTTTCATAAACCTTAACATTATTATTTTTAGGTTCTTCCTTTTTCTTTTCAACTTTCTTTTCTTTTTTTACTACGACTTCTTCTTCATCTGAAGATTCTTCTTCTACTTCTGTTTCAATTATTTCTTCTTCTACTGTTTCTTCTTTTTTTTGAAACATACTCTTAATTTTACTAAATAATCCCATTTATATCACCAAATTTATTTTATCATATAACCACTTTATTTACAAAGAAATACATTAATTTATTCATATATAGAACACCTAGACAAATCAAAAAAAATATAGTATAATTTCATAGTTAGTTCTTTATATATTAAATTAAATGAAAGGAGTTATTATGAATAATCAAAAAACCAATGAAACAAAAATCGTTGTTTTAGGTGGTTTAGGAGAAGTCGGAAAAAATATGTATTGTGTAATGCATAATGACGCAATTGTTATTATTGATGCCGGTGTTAGTTTCCCAGAAAGTGAACTTATGGGAGTTGACTACGTTTTACCAGATTTTACATTTTTAAAAGAAAATGAAGATAAAATTAAAGCTTTATTAATTACACATGGTCACGAAGATCATATTGGTGGAATTCCATTCTTACTACAAAGTATTAATATTCCAGCAATCTATGCTCCTAACCATGCTAAAGAATTAATCGCAGTAAAATTACAAGACCGTAATATAAGATATGACAATTTATTTGTTTATACCGAAAACACTAGACTAAAATTCAAAGAAATTGAAGTTGAATTTTTCAGAACAACACACTCAATTCCAGATTCACATGGAATTAGTATTTCTACACCAGATGGAAGAATTTGTACAACAGGAGACTATAAGTTTGATCTTACTCCTATTGGTCCAATGGCTGACCTATATAAAATGGCAAGTCTTGGAGAACAAGGTGTAGACTTAATGATTGGAGATTCTACAAATGCCTTAAACGAAGGATTCTCAAACAGTGAATCTGTTGTTGATGAAACACTTGGAGAAATGTTTGAAAAATGTAAAAATAATCGTATTATTATCGCAACATTCGCTTCAAACATTTATCGTGTAAAACACATATTTGAAACTTGCTATAAACATAACAGAAAAATTTGTATCTTCGGAAGAAGTATGGAAAATAATATTAACATCTCAATTAACGGTGGATATATCGATCATAAAGAACTACTAATTTCACCAGAAGAAGCTAATAATTTAAAACCTAACGAAGTTACATTATTATGTACAGGTAGTCAAGGTGAACCTTTAGCAGCTCTATCAAGAATTTCTAACGGAACACACAAACAAATCAAATTAAGACCTGATGATGTAGTAATTTTCTCATCTAGTGCAATCCCAGGAAACGCTTTAAGTATTTCTAAAATAATAAATAAATTATATTTAAAAGGCGTTAAGGTTTATACAAACCATGCTCTAGCAGATCTTCATACATCAGGACATGCTAATGAAGAAGAAGTTAAATTAATGATTCGTTTATTAAAACCAAAATATTTAATGCCATTCCATGGAGACTACAGAATGTTAAAGAAACAAGCAGATATTGGAATCAATTGTGGAATTCCAAAAGAAAATACCTTCATCTTAAAAAATGGTGATACTCTAAATTTAAAAGATCACATAATTACTAAAGGTGAAAGTATGCCAGGAGCCGATATCTATGTAGATGGTAATAGAATTGGAGAAATCGGAAGTGCTGTTATCAAAGATAGAAAAATCATGGCTAACGATGGAATCTTAGTTGTTATAATTAACGTTGATATGAAAAAACGTGAATTATTAATTAAACCAAATATTACTACACGTGGATTTATCCTTGTAAATGAAAATGAAGAGTTAATTCATAAGATTGAACAAAAAGCTGAAGCAACATTAAGAACATCACTACAAGATCCAAAATCAAATTTTGCAAATCTTAAAAATGATTTAACTGAAAACTTATATCCATTCATTTACAACTTAACAGGTAGAAAACCAATTATTCTACCAATCATATTAGATATAAAAAGAGATAACAAGTAATTGTTATCTTTTTATATGTAAAAATAAGTATCTTCATTAATTATTTCACTTAGTTCTGAAACAGTACTTCGACAAAATAAAGCTACTCTAAAATAAAAATATCTCTCTTCTAACCCACTTATATCAACAAGTAACTTATAATGTTCAAAACTAAGTTCCTCAAGTTCTTTATAATAATTAGGAAAACACTTGTAAAACTTTTTCATATAATTAATATTACTAATTGAAAAAGTTTTACTCATACCAAAGTAATAAGATAAATACACAGAATATTTTGAAATAACATTCTCATAATAATTCTGCTTTTTAAATACACTTTTTCCTATCTTCCAAAATAAAAATAGTCGTTTTGTGAGATTCATCTTCCTCACCTCCTACTATATTATTCGCTAAAAGAAAAATTTTTTTGCAAAAAAAAGAAGCATTATTTTGCTTCTTCTTGTGCTCTTGTTTCACGAACAACTGTAATCTTAATTGTTCCTGGATATTTCATTGTAGCTTCAATCTTTTCTTTTACTTCTCTAGCAATCTTATGAGCTTCTAAATCATCAACTTCTTCTGGTTTAACAATTACTCTTAACTCACGTCCTGCTTGAACAGCATAAGTTTTATCTACACCTTTGATTTCATTACCAACTTCTTCAAGTTGAGAAAGTCTCTTAATATAATTTTCTAATGAATCATTACGAGCTCCTGGACGAGATGCAGATAATGCATCTGCAATTGCAACGATAGTAGCAATTACACTATTAGCTTGAGTATCTCCATGATGAGAAGCTATTGAGTTAATAACAACTTCATCTTCTTTATACTTCTTAGCAATATCCACTCCAATATCAACATGGCTTCCCTCAATTTCATGGTCAATTGCTTTACCAATATCATGAAGTAAACCAGCTCTTTTAGCTAAGTTAACATTTTCTCCAAGTTCTCCTGCTATTAATCCAGCAAGTTGAGCAACTTCAATTGAATGTTGTAAAGCATTTTGTCCATAACTTGTTCTAAAATGTAATTTACCAATTGTTTCAATTAATGCTGGATCAAACTTAGTAAGTCCAACTTCAAAAGTAGCTTCTTGACCATATTCAATGATCTTTTGTTTCATATCTTTGCATACTTTATCGTATAATTCTTCAATTCTAGTTGGATGGATTCTTCCATCTTTAATTAAACTTTCAAGTGTAACTCTTGCGATTTCTCTTCTTAATGGGTCAAAACTTGAAATAACTACTGCTTCTGGAGTATCATCAATAATTAAATCTACACCAGTAATAGCTTCAATAGTTCTAATATTACGACCTTCACGTCCAATAATTCTACCTTTCATTTCATCAGTTGGTAAATCAATTACTGTAACTGTTTGGTCATTAGCAATATCAGCAGCATATCTTTGCATAGAACTTACAATATATTCTCTTGCAACTTTATCTGCTTGTAATTTTGCTTCATTTTCTCTTTCATGGATGTATTCAGCAATTTCCTTACTCATGTTCTCTCTAACTTGACTCATTACAAGTTCACGAGCTTTATCTTTACTAAATCCTGAAATCTTTTCCAATAATTCTAATTGTTCTTTTTTGATTTCCTCCACTTTACTTTTTTCGTTTTGGATTTCAATTTGTCGTTCAGAAAGCTTTTCTTCTCTTTCATCTAATGCTGCTTCACGTTTTTGATACATTTCATCACGTTTATCAATACTAGCTTCACGTTGTAATAATCTATTTTCAGATTCTTTTAACTCTTCCTTTCTTTCACGAATTTCCTTATCTAAATCCATTTTTGCTTTATGAGCTTCTTCTTTTTGTTCAATAGCAGCATCTCTTTTTGCTTTTTCAATTTCTTTCTTTGCATTCGCAATCATTGTTTCAGCTTTCTTAGATGCTCTGCTAACTTTTAAACTATTTATAACAAAAGCTATAATAAAACCGATCAGTAAGCCTACGGCTACAAGTAAAATGGAGAACATTGTATCATTCATATTATTCCTCCATCTAGATCAGGTCATTAAACCTACAATCTAATTCTATTGTAATTTTATTTTAAAACTATGTCAAGAAAAAGAAAAAAGCTTTAAAATAAAGCCTTACTTTTCTATAAAATATTCTTTTATCGTTTCATAATCAGAATATTTTTCTTTTCTATCTTCAATAGCCATGTAATTGTCACGGCCTTTTCCAAGAATTAATACCACACTATCTTTATCAGCTATTTCAAATGCTTTCGCAATAGCTTTTTTTCTATCAACAATTCTTAAATATTCTTTATCTGTATCTCCTACCATCTGGTCTATTATCTCATCAACACTTTCATATCTAGGATCATCCATTGTAAATATTGAAACATCAGATTTTTCTAAAACAAGTTTACCAATCTTCGAACGTTTTTCTTTTTCTCTACCACCAGCAGCACCTGTAACAGTAATTATTTTCTTATAATTTGAAACACTCTCTAAAATACATTTAATACCATTATATGTATGAGCATAATCTAAAATAATATCATAATCTTGTCCAAACTCTAAATACTCTCTCCTACCATTAATAGGTTTTAACCTAGCAATATTTTTAATTAACTCATCACTATTAATACCTTTTAATAAACAAACTACAAAAGCCATCGCTACATTATAAATGTTATATTTACCTAATAGTGGACTCTTAATTATATATTTTTTATCTTTTTCCACAAGTAGAAATTTGACAAATTTTGACGTTTCTTTGACATCAGAGATGACAAAATCATTGTCAGTTTCAAACCCAATTCTGTAAACATTACTTCTGTCAATAACTTTACAATTTTCATCATCACCATTAATAACTGCAAACCCATCTTCTTTTAAATAGTCAAATAATGACAATTTACATTCTCTATATTTTTCAATAGTTTTATGAACATTTAAATGATCTTCTGTAATATTTGTAAAACAAATTACATCATATTTGAATGTCTTTAATCTTTTATGAAGAAGTGACTCACTTGACACTTCCATAACAATATCTTTACAATTGCTGTTTTTTATAAGACTTAAACTATTATAAAGTTCAGAAACACATGGCGTAGTATTATGTGTATCAAAATACTCATCATTTATAATTACTCCATTAGTACCAATACACGCCATACCATTCATTAATTGATAAATAATTGTAGATGTCGTTGTTTTTCCATCAGTACCAGTTATACCTATTAAATTAAATTCATCAGGATGAACATCATAAAACTTACTACATAGTTCAACATAATAATCATTTATCTTTTCCACAACTACATATGGTACATTAATATTTACTTCTCTATCACAAACTACAAATATTGCTCCATTATTAATAGCATCATTTATATAATCAAAATGATCCACATTAAATCCTTTTGTCGCAACAAACACATATCCTTCTTTTATATCCCTTGAATCATCAGAAATACCAACTACTTCGAAATCATAAGAGCATTCTATCAAGTCACAAATTTTCATAGTAATAGCCTCCTATAAAACATTATGCCAAGAAAAAAAAGAAAAGACAACTATTTGTCTTTTCCTTTTTCTTTTGGTTCTTCTTTCTTTTCTAAAGAAATATCATAATATTCTCTAACTTTTTGTTCAATCTCATCTCTTAATTCAGGTGTATCTTTTAACAACAACTTAACATTTTCTTTTCCTTGTCCAAGTTTTTCACCTTGATAAGAATACCAAGCTCCAGTTTTATCAACAATACCAGCTTCTGCTGCTAAGTCAATAATCTCTCCTTCTCTTGAAACTCCTTCACCATACATAATATCTACTGTTGCAGTCTTAAATGGTGGAGCAACTTTATTCTTAACAACTTTAATAGTTGTTTTATTTCCAACAATTCCTTCTCCCATTTTTAATTGTTCATTACGACGAATATCTAAACGAATAGTTGAATAGAACTTTAAAGCTCTACCACCTGGTGTAGTTTCTGGATTACCAAATAATACACCAACTTTTTCACGTAATTGATTGATAAAAATACAAGTAGTTTTTGTTTTATTAATTGTTCCTGATAATTTTCTTAAAGCTTGTGACATAAGTCTTGCTTGTAATCCAACATGAGAATCTCCCATTTCTCCATCAATTTCTGCTTGTGGTACTAATGCAGCAACTGAGTCAATTACAATAATACTTACTGCTTCACTTCTAACTAATGCTTCACAGATTTCTAAAGCTTGTTCCCCTGTGTCTGGTTGTGATAATAAAAGTTCGTCAATATCTACTCCAAGTCTTTCGGCATAAACTGGATCTAACGCATGTTCAGCATCAATAAACGCTGCACGTCCACCAAGTTTTTGATGTTCAGCAATCGCTTGTAATGCAAATGTAGTTTTACCACTTGATTCAGGTCCATAAATTTCAATAATTCTTCCTCTAGGATATCCACCTACTCCTAACGCAATATCTAGTGAAAGACATCCACTTGAGCAAACATCAACTTTAGTATGTTTGCTATCACCAAGCTTCATAATAGAACCTTTACCAAATTGTTTCTCAATATCACTTAATACTTGCTCTAAAGCTTTATCTTTATCCTTTTGAGCGTCACTAACTGTCTTCATATTTCCTCCTAAATTAATAACTTACAATATCATTGTATACTATATTTTTTTAAAATGCAATACTTTCTCGAACAATTGTTTTATTAAATTTACGACCAATTATTGCCAGAAAAATAAAAACTTCTTTATAAAAAAGAAGTTTTATACATAATATTCATTTAAATTATTTTATTTCGCTTTTTTAGGAAAAATTAATTCCTTATTAATATTAAAGTATTGTACTGCAGAAATGATTGATAAAATACATGCAATGAATAGTAAAATATCATCTACATAAATTCCCCAATGTTCAAATGGAGCATTACAGAATAATGCTAATGTTGTACCTACCATTAAAGTAGCAGTTTTTAATTTTCCTGAACCAATAGCAGCAACAACCTTTCCTTTACCAGCAGCCTCCATCTTAATTGCATTAACAACGATATCTCTTAATACAATAATTACTGGAACGATTTCATGAATATATCCATGAGCAGCTAAGATAATTAATACTGAGTTAACTAAAACTTTATCAGCAATAGCATCTAACATTTTACCAGTATCAGTAATTTGATTGTTCTTACGAGCTAAGTATCCATCTAACCAGTCTGTTAAACTAGCAATAACAAATATTACACCAGCAACAATATACTCTGATTCAAATGTAATTGCACCTACAGCATATGTAGGGAATTGTAATCCAATTTCATAGAATGGAAAACATAATAATACAATAATAACAAGCGATAATACTAATCTAAGAACAGTAAGTTTAGTAGGTAAATTCATAAATACTCTCCCTTCCGCCATAAGGCTTTAACTCATCTACCTGTGTTGGAGCTTTATTAGCACTACTTACCAAAAGATAAATAATTAAGATTAATAAAAGAAAACCTCCAACAACTCCCGCAATTAACCAAAAAGAAATTTTTCTTTTATATTCAATTGTATAAGGAGAACGAGTCTTCTTTTCTTTATCTTCTTGCTTCTTTTGTGCAGCCTTAATATCATCAAGTGATATTTTAGAAGTATGTTCAAATAAAAAACCATTAAATTCATCTACTACTTTTTCAGGATTTAATCCTAAATATTTAGCATATAATTTAATTTGTTCTTTTAAATTATAAACATCCTTAAAAGCTCTAACATTTCCACTTTCAATATTTTCGATATGAGATGTAGAAAGTTCTAAATCTTCTGCTGCTTCAGCAATACTAACCCCATTAGAGATTCTAGTACGCTTTAAATACTCACCTAATTCCTTCATAAACACCTCACCATTTAATAATATAATAATATAAATAAGCCATGTTTTGTTCCTATTTCTAGGCGACAAACATTTATCTACCAGTTGCCTGGTCCTTAACTCCGTTCTAGTTCCTTCGTTAAGACTCTCCTACCAATTTTGGATTTCTCTCTCGCGGGGTTTACCACGTTTCATTTCTTCGTTTCCAAAGAACTCGTCTCTGTGGCACTTTATGGATAGAACCATATCCGAAGACTTAGGTTCATCTCCGCCGTTAGCCAAAACTACCCTAGGTTATTTGTTCCCTAGGCACGATCACTACAGACATCACAGACTGTGAGAGCATGGACTTTCCTCAAGGATCTCAAGAATCCCAGCGTTTGTCTATATACTATTATTTTTCTTCATCTTTTGATTTTAATCCATATACCATTTTTTCTAGTTGCGATAATCTTCTCATGATATCAACATTAGTAACATCAGAATTATCTGCGCTACTCTTAACAACTTCCATACTTAATCTTGAATTACGAAGTTCTTGTTTTAATGACATAATTTCTGCCATTAAATCAGCTTTTTCTTTCTCCAAAGTATTAATCATATTAAGAAATTGTTCATAGTCATCAATAATTACATCTAAAAATTGATCAACCTCTTTTAAACGATATCCACGAGTATCAATTTTGAACTCTTTTTTTAGAATATCTTGTGGCATAAGTGAAATCTTATTTTGATACATTTTTATCACCAATCCCTTATGCTATTATTATCACATTAATGACCATTTTTGTCAATTGCTATCGCCCTCTTTATATAATGAACTCTTGTACTAACTGATATATCCCTAGTATTACTAATCATTCTATTAAGTAGTCTTATAACTTCAAAATTATTCATATTAATCACCTATTCAAAATAATAATATAAATAAATTTAAAAATCATAAATTCGACTTAGTTAGCTAAAAAATTCCACAAAAATAACATATAAATAATGTAGAATTTTTTTCCCCTTTATAGTATAATAAATCATAGGTGATTAGATGAACTATCCAAATGGTTTAAAAAAAACACATCAAGCATGTATCACAACTCATAAAAATCGTGGAATGTCATTAGAAAGTGACCTAAATATTTCAAACGAATATTATCGAGAAATTGATAAAGCTTATATATATAAAAAACCAACACCTATTCAAATTACAAAAGTGGATTACCCTTCTCGTGATAAAGCAACCATCAAAGAAGGTTTTTTTACAACTCCATCAACAACTGACTATAATGGATTGTATAAAGGATATTACATAGACTTCGAAGCAAAAGAAACAAAAAGTACAACTTCTTTTGCCCTAACAAATATTCATCCACATCAAATTGAACATTTAAAAAACATAGATAGACATCAAGGAATAGCTTTTTTAATTGTTAGATTTACAACATTAAATGAAACATACTTGTATCCAGCAAAACAATTTGTTGAATACATAGAAACAACAGATAGAAAATCAATTCCTATAGACATATTTAAAGAACAAGCCTATCTAATAAAAGATAGTTATTGTCCTAGAATTGATTACTTAAAAATAGTTGATAAATTAATTGGAGGTAAATAAAATGCAAAAAGAAGTAAAAGGAAAGAAAAAGCCAGCTACCACTAGTTCCACTAAAAAGACAAAAACAAAGTTTAAAATTAAAAAACGTCTTCCAGAAAAAAGGACTAGTGTTAATAACAAAAAAAATAGTGAGCCAAAAATAATTAAGAAACGTGTAATTCAAAAACACAAACCAACAAAACAAGATATTCGTATGCGTTTAATTTCTTTAGGAGTTCTACTAGTAGCAATTGCTGTAGTCTACGTAGTTCTAGGAATTGAATTTGCTGCAATAGCAGCTGTTGGTTCTGCCCTAATAATTGGATTAGGACTATTAATTAGAAAAGGAAAAACATCTGCTAAAAGAAGAAAAATAATAAATGCACTTGTAATTCTATGTTTAACATTAGGAATACTTGCAGTAATCGCTTTCGCAGCATTCTTTATGTATATTAAAAGTATTGCTGATCCACAGTTTACGCAAAAAGAAAAAGATATTAAAACTGCTGAATCAACAATTCTATATGATAAAGATGGACAAATTTTTAAGAAATTAGGAACAGAACAAAGAACAAATGTAAAATATAATGATTTACCAGATGTCTTAGTAGATGCCATTATTGCAACAGAAGACTCTCGTTTCTTCCAACATAACGGATTTGACTTACCACGTTTCGTTAAAGCCGCAATTGGACAAGTAATGGGAAACTCTGATGCCGGTGGTGCTTCTACTCTAACAATGCAAGTTGCAAAGAACACATTCTCAAGAGATGAAGACGGAGATATCGCTCGAGGAATGAATCTAGAAGGACTTGCTCGTAAATTTACTGATATTTATATAGCAATCTTTAAACTAGAAAATAAATACTCTAAAGAAGAAATTATTGAATTCTATGTAAATAACCACTTCCTAGGAGGAAACATCTATGGTGTTGCTGAAGCCAGTGAAGCTTACTTTGGTAAACCAGTTAGTGAACTAAACTTAAGTGAAGCAGCAATTATTGCTGGTATGTTTAAATCTCCTAACTATTACCGACCAACAGTAAATCCTGACAATGCAGCAAATCGTCGTAATACAGTATTAAACTTAATGGTACGACATGGATATATTACTTCAGAAGAAAGAGCTATAGCAGCTAGTATTCCAGTAGAAACATTAACTGCTACTTCTACTCAATCAACAGATATCTATCAAGGATATATTGATACAGTGGTTGCTGAAGTACAAGATAAATATAAAGTTAATCCATATAAAACATCATTAAAAGTATATACAAACTTAGATAGAAGCAAACAAAATGGTGTTAACGCTGTATTCAACGGAGAATCATACCGTTGGGTAGATGACTATGTACAATGTGGTGTTGCCGTAGTAGATTCTCAAACAGGAGCAATCTTAGCTATCGGAAACGGAAGAAATATCAATGGACGTACAAGTACATCAGAATTAATTCAAAACTATGCAACAGATATCGAGAGACAACCTGGTTCAACTGCAAAACCAATCTTCGATTACGGTCCAGGTATTGAATATAATAACTGGTCAACATATACTCTATTTACTGATGGACCATATACTTATTCAAATGGACGTTCAATTAAAAACTGGGATAATGGCTATTTTGGAACAATTACATTGAGAACTGCATTATATACTTCTCGTAATATTCCAGCATTAAAAGCCTTCCAACAAGTAGACAATAAGAAAATAATTGAATTTGCTACTAACTTAGGAATTGAACCTGAAATATCAGGTGGAAAAATCCACGAAGCTCACTCAATCGGAGCCTTCACAGGAGTAAGTCCATTAGATATGGCAGCAGCTTATGCAGCATTCTCAAATGGTGGTTACTACAACGAACCATTCAGTGTAAATAAAATCATTTTCCGCTCTACTGGAGAAGAAATGGAACGTACTGATGAAAATTATGTTATTCATAGAAAAGCTATGTCAGAAGCAACAGCATATATGATTGCTGACATTCTTCAAGATACAGTTCTAAATGGTGGTGGAACACCTAAAAACGTAGCCGTAAAAACAGGAACAACAAACTTCGATGCAGAATACATGAAGAAAAAAGGTCTTCCTGGAGATGCCATCAGAGATTCATGGGCTGTAGGATTTACAACTAAAACAGTTATGGCAATGTGGTATGGATATGATTATGCAGACCCACAACACTGCTTAAGAAACTTACCATCATCAATTGAAAAAGATAAACTATATAAACAATTAATTTATTCAGGAGCATTTGAAGCAAACAGAGAACCATTTAAACGACCATCAAGCGTTGTTGAAATTGGTGTAGCTGTAGGATCAGATCCTCCAAAACTAGCAACCGCTGCAACACAAAATGTTGTTTACGAATTATTCAAAAAAGACTATGTTCCAACAGAATATGATGAAGCTCCATTAGCTACTCCATCAAACTTCACAGGAAAATATAATGCTTTAACAAAACGTGTAACATTAAGCTGGGATGCAGTAGCAGCTAGTCCAAATGCAAAAGACAGTTATGGTAAACTTGGATACAACGTTTACAAAAATGGAGTCCTACTAGACTGGACAGATAAAACATATTATTCATTTGAAACAACTTCACCATATGATACTTATAAAGTAATTGCTACATATAAGTCATATAGTGGAATTCAAAGTGATCCAGCAAAATTCAAGTTGGAAGAAAAAGTTGAAAAGCCAGAAGATGATGATGATGAAAATGATGACAATAAAGAAGATAATTCATCAGACTCAGGAACAACAACACCTACAACACCAACTAATCCAACAACTCCAACAAATCCATAACAAACAAAAAGAAGAATCATTTAAGATTCTTCTTTTTTTGTATTCTTTGATAATCTCTACAAATATCTTTTAAATGACATTCATCACACTCAGGCTTAACAGCCTTACAGTAATATCTACCAAATAAAACTAATTGTAAATGTCTTTTAGACCATAAATTCTTATCAAACTTTTTCATTAATTTCTTTTCTATTTTTAAAACATCATCATTTAATGCTGCTAATTTTAATCTTTTAGATACTCTTTCAACATGAGTATCAACAGCAATAGCTGGGTAATCGTAAAACTCACTTAAAAATACATTTGTAGTCTTTCTTCCAATTCCTGGAAAACTTTCTAACACTTCCCTATCTGTAGGAACAACTCCATCAAATTCATCAACTAATCTACGAGCTATTTCTTTAGTATACAAAGACTTTTTCCTATAAGAACCCACTGGTCTTATAATTACCTCTAAATCCTCTAATTTAGCCTCTTTTAAAGCCTTTAAAGTAGAATACTTTTCAAATATAATTGGCGTAACAGAATTAACTCTTTTATCAGTAGATTGTGCACTTAACATAATCGCAATTAATAATTCATAATCAGTTTCATAATTAAGTTCACACTTAGGTTCAGGAAATAAATAATCTAAATATTCTTCTATTCTACTCGTCATCATCATCAAACCAATTATAATCAATAATATCCATATCTATATTTTCATCATGTTTCTCACGAGACTCATTTCTCTTCTTACGATTCTTCTCAACATCACTAGCATTCTTAATACCAGCTTTACCCCACTCAAATAATATTTTATCAATATATCTTAAATTAGAAACATTATTCATTGTGGCTTCCTTAATAGCTTCTTTTATTAACTCTTCATTAAATCCACCATCAAGCCACGCTTTAATAATTTCATATTCAATAGGACTTAAAGTTCTACCAAATTCCTTCTCTATAATCTCAAATATATTAGAATCTTCACTATTAGAAGTATTATTAACTTCATCAATAGTAATCATTGAAAGTTTATTATAAAATTCATCCAGTATAACAACTTCTTCCATTAAACCTTTTTCATTCTTTAAAACTTCCACTCTAATAAAATGTTTTTCGGTAAGATTTCCAACATAGTTCATAACATCCATAAGTTCAATATTTAACTCATTACTAAACTTTCCTGGATCAAATAAAAACTTATTTCCAAGATTATATAAATACATAAGAAATATAAATTCTTCTAATTCAAGTTTAAAATCCTTATAATGTTGAAGAAAATATAATGGTATAACCATATTTCCTTGTTTAAATATTTCAATTAATTTCGAACTTTTCATAATATCATCTCCATTAATGACTATATAATATCATAAAATCAAAAAAAAAGATAGAACGCCTATCTATACTTACTAATAATATATTCTATTATTCTATCTTTATTGTTTTCAAGTCTTCTATATAATACTTGTCTTTCAACATCACCATATACTTCTTTTATATAGCTCCCTGGGCCTTTATTTAATGCATCCATAATATCTTGACTATTAATTGCTAAATCAGACTTACTTTGAATTACTAAATTATTATAACTCTCAGTAATATTCTTAATATCAAATCCATTAATTTCACCAGCCACACTATTAGCATAAAGACCAAATCTATATAACGTATATGGATCTAAATTATTATAGTTTAAAGCTTCTTTAACAGCACTAATTAACTCTCTCTCATTAGATGAAAATGGATATTTATCCATAACATCAAGTACTGTCCAAACTCCAATTAAACTACTTGTACACTTAACTTTACTTAAATTATCTAATTCTAAATATTTATCTAATCCTAAACCTAGTAATAATTCTATACCTTTATCAGCATGACTACTACCAAAGATCTTATCTAATTCTTCTTTTTTTCTATTATAAGATAAACTACTTAATAACTCTCTAGTATCTTTAATAGCATCTATTACTTCACTATCTAATTTAAAGTCTAAAATAGTTGCAAATCTAACTGCTCTAAGTATACGAAGAACATCTTCTTCAAATCTAGCTTTACTAATACCCACAGTTTTAATAATTCCATTTCTTAAATCTTCTTGTCCATTTAATAAATCAACTATCTCACCTTTTTCATCCATACAAATAGTATTAATAGTAAAATCACGTCTTAATAAATCTTCATATAAATCATCGATATATTTGATTTCTGCTGGTCTTCTATTCGCAATATAACCAATTTCTTTTCTAAATGTAGTTATTTCAAAACGAATACCCTTCATCATTACAGTAACAGAACCATAATCTTCACTTGGTAAACAACTGTCTTCAAATATCTCTTTTATATCTTTAGGAGTAGCACTTGTTGTTATATCAATATCATTAGAACTTATACCTAAAATATAGTCACGAACAAATCCACCTACTATATATGCTTTAAATCCTCTAGAAGTTATTTCTTCAAGTAATTTTAATGCAACTTCTAACATTATTATTCACCACCTTGTATTTTGCCTTTACTCCAAACATATTATATCATACCTAAAGAAAAGAACCTAATTTTAGGTTCTTTTTTTACTAAATTTAATATTAGTTTACAGCGTCTTTTAATGCTGTTCCAGCTTTGAAAGTAACAGCTTTTCTAGCTTCGATTTTAACAACTTCACCAGTTCTTGGGTTACGTCCTTCACGAGCAGCTCTTTCAGAAACAGCAAAAGTACCAAATCCAACTAGTGGAACTTTATCTCCTTTTACTAATGCTTCTGTAATAGCAGCAAATGTAGCATCGATAGCTTTTGTAGCATCAGTTTTAGTTAATCCTGCTGCTGCAGCAACTGCTTCTACTAATTCAACTTTTTTCATATTAAATTTACCTCCCTATTTTTTACTAAGCATATGTTATGCTTACATATTAAAATTATCATACTTTATTACAAAATACAAGAAATATAAACAAAATTTTGCACTTTTCATTAAAATAACATATAAAAAAGAGGTTGCCCTCTTCCTATTTCTTTAACTTACGATTAATAGCTTCTAATAAATTAATTATATGTCCAATAGCAAAGATAAACATACATACAATTAATCCTACAAACCAAATACATAACATAAGTGAAAAATTAAATTCTGTAGTAACACATACGCCTGAATATAAAGCAGAACTTGTCCCACATGTAGGAAATAAGTTACCAAATATAATACCTAAACAAATAACAATAAAATATGTCAATAAAGCAAATATTTGATAAAAATTTAGCTTAATACCACGTATTTCTTTACTAATAGTCTTAGCTTTAGGTAATTCTTCTTTTACTTTTTCTATTTCTTCAAACATATTCATAATTACTTATTCACCTTCTTATTATCAGTCTTAGTATCTTTACTACTTTTTTTCTTTCTACTAAAGTACTTTTTCTTATCTTTTACTTCTGTTTTTACAGGTTCTTTTTTCTTCTTTTCAGGAGCTAAACTCTTAACATCTTCTTTAACTTCATCAACAAACTTACTAACTTCTACTTTAGCTTTATCAAACTTTTCTTCTACTTTAGCCTCTTTTACAAACTTTTTAACATCATTACCAGCTTCTTTAGCAAATTCATTTACAGCAATTTTAGCTTTTTCAAACTTTTCATCAAGTTTAGCTTCATCAACAAAGTCATTTACTTTCTTTTTAGCATTATCAATTTTCTCTTCAATCTTTGCATCATTTACAAAAGATTTAACATCTTCACTAACATCATTAATAAAATTACTAACTTGCCCTTTAGTTTTCTCAAGTTTTTCCTCAATTTTAGCTTCTTCTATTTTTTCTTGAACTTCTTCTTTAATATCAATTGCTCTTTCTTTTATATCATTAGCAACTTCTATTGTCTTCTTTTTAGCAGCTTCAAACTTCTCATCAAGCTTAGCTTCTTCTATCTTCTCTTGAACTTCTTCTTTAATATCAACAACTTTTTCTTCTATATCTTCAACAAAGTCATTAACTTTTTCTTTAACAGTCTCATACTTTTCATCTAATTTATTATCTTCAATGAAACCAGTTACCTCATCTTTTACTTTTTCAGTAATTTGATCAAAATTACCTTCATTGTTAATAGAAATTTTCTTACTATTTAAAAATTCACCATATAAATAAATATATCTAATAAATAATATTGAATATCCAGCATCCATTAAAGTTAATATAGTCCCATCAAAACTTGTAGTCGAAATTAAATTAACCGCAAGTAATGTTATTGAAAGAACTAAAATACTATAAAAGTATCCACCATTAGTAATTTCATTAAAAGGAGATTTATTTAAACTCATACTCTTCCAAATTCTAGTACTTCTTAAAAATGTATGAATCATATAAATTAGTATCATTAAATCAATACTAAATCCTAATAAACTACCTAATCCAAATGATTGTAATACTGTAAGTAATGAAGTAATTGAAGTTAATGCATATAAAACAATTAAAAATATATTAAAGAAATCAAAGTATTGTTTACCAACTTTAGTCTTTAAAGCCACAAAGTAAATACATACTAATAAATACCCAATATTATGATTTAAAATACTACTTAATATATCTAATACACTTAATCCATTATTAACAGCAAAACTTTGACTTAAAATAACAATTAATGCAATCATTAATATTAATAAATTAGTAATTACATTGGGATTATCATACCACTCTATTTCATTTTTCTTTTTTTCTACACTACTCATACTCTTTCACCATCCTACAAAAAGTATAACATAGAAATGTTTAAGTTTTGTGAAATAAAACATTTTTATTTGAAACTTTACAATTATGTGATATAATACATCTGAATTGGAGGGGATACTATGTCTATGCCTACAGTTGCTTTAGTTGGAAGACCTAATGTTGGTAAAAGTACTTTATTCAATAAAATAGTTGGTCGTCAAGTTTCTATCACAGAAGACATTCCAGGTGTTACAAGAGATAGAATCTATCAAGAAGCAATTTATAATAAGAAAAAATTTTATTTAGTTGATACAGGTGGTATCGATGCTACAAAAATGACTTTCAATGATGAAATTAAAATGCAAGCAGAAATTGCTATTAAAGATGCTGACGTTGTAGTATTCATTGTTGATGGTAAAGAAGGATTAACTCATAATGATTTAATCGTAAGAGATATTCTAAGAAAATCAAATAAAGAAGTAATTGTCGCAATCAATAAAATGGATGTTAAAGATGCTAAAGATAATATCTATGACTTCTATGAATTAGGATTCGATAAATACATTCCAATCAGTAGTATTCATAATACAGGATATGTTGAATTAATGGATACAATAACAAATGACTTTCATGAATATGAAGAAACAACTGATGAAAGATTAAAATTCTCAATCATTGGAAGACCAAACGTTGGAAAAAGTAGTTTAATGAATGCCTTGCTTAATGAAGAACGTGTAGTTGTTTCAAATGTTGCAGGTACAACTCGTGACTCTATCGACTCAGTATTAAAATATCATAATGAAGAATATCTATTAATTGATACTGCTGGGATGAGAAAAAAAGGAAAAGTATTTGAAGCAATTGAAAAATATAGTTTACTACGTTCATTAAAAGCAATCGATCGTAGTGATATCTGTTTAGTAGTAATTAATGCCGAAGAAGGAATCACAGAACACGATAAACATATCGCCGGATATGCCATTGAACGTGGAAAAGGATTAATCTTCGTAGTTAATAAATGGGATACAGTAACAGATACAACTATTCAAGAATTTGAAAAACAAATGCGTGCAGAATTTCAATTCGCAACATACGCACCTATCGTTTATTTATCAGCTCTTACTAAAAAACGTATTCACACTTTAATGCCAGAAGTAATAAAAGTTGCTGAAAACATAAAAAGAGAAATTAAAACTAGTGTAATAAATGAAGTAATATTAGATGCTTATCAATTAAACTTACCTCCATCATATAAAGGTAAACGTTTAAAAATCTATTTCACTTCACAAACAGGAACTAAACCTCCTAAATTTACATTTAGAGTTAATAGTAAAGGATTAGTACACTTCTCATACGAAAGATATTTAGAAAATAAAATAAGAGAAAACTTTGATTTTACTGGTACACCTATTACTCTACAATTTAAGAATAGAAATGGTGATGATGAATAATGATAATTGGTAATAATAATCCTGGAAATAATTTTAATAACCAAAATAGTTTTAGAGGAAATAATCAAAATAATAGCCAAATGCCTAACGTTGGAAACACATTTGAAAATAGATGGAATACCATTCAAGAACAAAACAGAGTTAGACAACCACATAGTAATGGTTTTGTAAAAAATATCCAAGACCAAAAATATGCTAGTTCCACTGATACAAGTGGTATGCAAGATAGAACACTTGCTATGCTACATGATCGTTTAGAAAAAGGAACCATTTCACTTGAAGAATTCAATAGAAAATGTGCTCAACTAGGACAACAAAGACAAAACATGTCTAAAAACAACAAATTATTTTAAACTAATAAAACCTTCTACATATAATTAAGTAGGAGGTTTTTTATGTTTACAGATAACTTTTTCAAAAAAGTCCAAAACAAAACAAATATCGATAAAACAACAATTATAACATTAGCTGAAAAACTACAAAATGCTAATATGAAAGATGAACAAACCTTAAGAAGTGTCATTTCAGAAATAAGTGCTTTAACGGGCAAAGAGGTGTCTAAGGAAAAGGAAGACAAAATAGTTAATTCAATTTTAAAAGACAACGTACCTACAGATATTGACAAAATGTTTTAAAATTAAATAATTACTCTCCTACTTTAACTCAAAATATGATAAACTTAAATAGATAATAGGAGGAGTAAAAATGAAGTGTTTAAAATGTGGAGCCTATGTATACTCATCAGATAAATTTTGTAGAAGTTGTGGAGCAACTCTAAATAGTGAAACCTGCCAATATGGTGATAATATTCCTAATTCAAAATATGATTCATCATCTTGTCATGAGCAACAATACAAATATAGTTATGAATATAGTAATCAGACAAAACCAACATATAATATGGCTGCTACCCATCAAGACCAATTTAATTATAGTGCCACATACTCATATGATCAAAGTAAATATGATTATGCATATAGTCCCAATGACAGTGGCGATGACAAATATATAAAAGCATATATTGGAAATAATTATGCATTAATCAAGAAAATGAAATTCTCATTTCCTGCCCTAATCTTTGGACCATGGTACTTACTTTATAGAAAAGTTTGGGGTTATGCAATAGGTGCAATTATTATATCAATTGCTGCATCAATTTTATTAAGCAATGATTTTGCTGATTTCATAAATTTAATTATTAATATTTATTTTGCTTGTAAATTTAAAGAAATATATATGAAACAAGCAGAAGATCAAGTAGAATCAATTAAACAGCAAAATCTTGATAAATCTACAAATGAGTTATTAGATGTTTGTAGAAAAAAAGGTGGTGCTTCCTTTAAATATATAGGCGTAATCATTACAGTTGGAATTTTTGCAATTGTAGCTTTAGGCGTTTACCTAGGAATGAAATACGACAGCACCACACCACTACCACAATTAGATGATAATTATGAAAATCAAATCGTTAAAGGAAAAGTTGGAGAATTAACTTATACTATTCCTACAGGTTATAAAGAAACATATTCTGCGGATAATTATCAAAAATTTGAAAACTCTAATTGTAGTATTACTGTTGAAAAAAGAATTCCCTATGGCTTTTATTCCGATGCAGATAGTTATTTAAACTCGTTAACCGCAACTTCATCTGGAATTAATGCCATAAATTATAATGGACACGAATGGAAATATAAACAATTTAATCAAAATAATTATTATAATACAGTATATGCATATAAATATAATGACACACTATATTTACTAACACTAGCAAATAATAATTACCATAGTTGTAATATACAATACAATCAAATACTACCAACATTACAATTTAATTAAAAGAACATTATGTTCTTTTTTTTTATCATTAAACATAACCTTTACTATATAAGGAGAATGTATATGGATAAACAAGAAATAATAAAGAATATTGCCAAGCGTAGTGGCGGAGATATTTATTTAGGAATAGTTGGTGCTGTAAGAACTGGTAAATCAACTTTTATTAAACGTGTAATTGAAACATTAGTTGTTCCTAATATTGAAGATGAATATGAAAGAAAACGTGCCCTTGATGAAATACCACAAAGTGCTGCTGGTAAAACTATTATGACCACGGAACCAAAATTTGTTCCTAATAATGCTGCAAAATTAAAAATAGATGACTTTACTTGTAATGTTAGATTAATAGATTGTGTTGGCTACATGATCGATAAAGCCATTGGCGCCACCGATGAAAATGGTCCACGTATGGTAAAAACACCATGGTATAATGAAGAGATTCCTTTCACTGAAGCTGCCGAAATAGGAACTGAAAAAGTAATCAAAGACCACTCCACTATTGGTATCGTAATCACTTCAGATGGCTCAATTGGTGAATTTGAAAGAAATGATTACCTAGAAGCAGAAACTCGTGTAATTAACGAATTAAAAAGTATTGGGAAACCATTCATTGTAGTTTTAAATTCTACACACCCTTCTCTTCCTGAAACAGAAAGACTTTCAGAAACACTTCGTGAAGAATATAATGTACCAGTCTTGCCTATTAGTATTGAAGCAATGACCGAAAAAGATATGTACAACATTTTAAGAGAAGCATTATATGAATTCCCAGTTTTAGAAGTAAAAGTAAATATGCCAGAATGGATTGCTATATTAAATCCAGATCATCCAGTAAAAAAATCATATATTGATTCTATCAAAGAAAGTATTATTGAAATCGATAAACTAAAAGATATAGAAAATATTACTAGTCACTTTATTCAAAATGAATATATTGAAAAAGCCTACCTTTCAGAAGTAGACTCATCAACTGGAATAGTTACAGTAAATCTAGTAGCTGAGAAAAACTTATACCAAAAAGTTCTAACAGAAATAATTAAAGTAGATGTAAATAGTAAAGCTGATTTACTGGCTCTATTTCAAGACTTTAATACTGCTAAAAAAGAATATGATCAAATTAAATATGCTCTTAAGATGGTAAAACAAACTGGTTATGGAGTCGCAACTCCCTCTATAGAAGATATGAAACTAGATACTCCAGAAATAGTAAAACAAGGTCCTCGCTATGGAGTTAAACTAAAAGCAGTTGCTCCTTCTATCCACATGATAAGAGTAGATGTAGAATCAACCTTTGAACCAATCATAGGAAGCGAAGTACAAAGTAAAGAATTAATTGACTATTTAATGAAAGATCATGAAAAAAGTCCAAATGAAATTTGGAAAAGCGAAATCTTTGGACGAAGTCTAGACTCTATTGTCCAAGAAGGAATTCAATCAAAAATAAACCTAATGCCCGATAACATTAGATTTAAACTTCAAACAACTCTCTCTAAAGTAGTAAACAAAGGATCTAATAATATGATTGCTATTGTAATATAAAAAGAATCTATTTAATAGATTCTTTTTGTTTCACTAATTAATTTATAATACTCTTCTTGCATATTAGGATCAGTCATAATAACTTCCCCATCAATAACACTATAACTATTATTTTTTAAAAATACTAATACATTCTTTATAGAATCAATATATCCATTAATTTCAATTCTCTTTTTAGTTAAAGATAATTGATTATCTTCTATCTTATCAATTAAATTACTTTTTAATAATAAATTACTATATAATTCAATAGACTCACTATCAACATCATAATTATAAATATATTTATTTATCTCTTCTTCACTAACTCTATCCATTAATAAATCCACACTATAATTAAAATTATTTTGTAATAAATCAATATATTCAATTGATTCATTAAACATAGGTCCATCACTAATAATATTTTCAATATCTAACATATTATTTAATTTTTGATCATATCTTACTTTTAATACATATTGTAATTCAGTAGCATAATCATCTAAATACTTCTTAATAGCTTTTTCTAAAACAGCATAATCTCCACTACTCTTTATTTCAGTATTATAGTTATCTCTAGAAAAATCCAACTCTACTAAAGCATTAACCTCATTTTCAAGTATTCTTTTTCCAGTAAAATCTCTAATAACAAAGATACTACCAAGTAGTAATAAATCAATAACAATAAAACTAACTACAAATAAAATCTTTCTATTAGTACTCATCTATCATCACCTATATTAATTCTATCATAAAATTAAACTATTGTTTAGTAAATTTATAACTTCTTTACCATAAATAAATCTTCCAAATTCCACCTTTTCAAGTAGTTCATCAAAAGAATCATCTACTATACAATAAAAATGCCCATCCTTATATCTTTTATCATTACAATTTTTTATTACATCATAATCATTTGTTTCAAAATAAAAATCCACATCATCTAAAACTAATATTCTTAAATCTAAATTATTAGTTAAATCAATATCATCTAATTTATTTACATCTAAAAAGATACCTATCTTACTATTCAAATAAACTCTCAACTTATAAAAACCACGTAAATTAAGTCTATTTTTTATTTTAAACATAAACTCTTTAATAAACTTTATTAACTCTTCTTTAGTTAAAAAAATATCATTATTTACATAATTACTATTTATAAAAATAATATAATTGTTTTTTCCACAAGTTTCAATTCTCAATAAGTATCACCTATTTTAGTATATGAAAAAGACTTAGATAGTTTCCTCTACTAAGCCTTCTATTTTCTTAAGTACATCTTTAACACCAAGTTTAGTTACACTTGAGAATACTACTAAGTCATCCCCTACAACTAAATCTAATGTTTCTAAAATTACTTTTAAATTCTTCTCTTTTTTACTACCAGTAACTTTATCTGCCTTTGTAGCAATAACTGTAACTGGTAAATTATGATATTTCAAAAAGTTATACATTAATAAATCATCTTCCATAGGTTTATGTCTAAAATCTATTAACATAAATACTCTTTTTAACTCTTCTCTTTTTTCTAAATATTCTTCAATCATCATTCCAAATTTTGCTTGAGTTTTTTTATCAACTGCTGCATAACCATAGCCAGGAACATCAATTAAATAAAATTCACCATTAACACCATAAAAATTAAGAGTTTGAGTTTTCCCCGGACGAGCCGAAGTATAAGCTAAATTTTTTCTTGATAAAATAGAATTTATAAAACTACTTTTTCCAACGTTACTACGTCCAACAAGTAAAAATTCAGGCTTGCCATCTATTGGATATTGACTTCTTCTAGTAGCAATAACTTCCAAACTAGCTTCCTTTATTACCATATTAATTCTCCTCACTAAGTGCCTTATTATATTCAATAAGACATTCATCTAATTCTTTCATTAACTGCATTGCATCATCAAAACTTTTTAATTTTGCACCTGATGCAAATTTATGTCCCCCACCATTAAATCTTTCAGCAACCTCATTAATCTCAGGACCACGCGATCTTATCGAAACACGAATTTGATCATTTTTAATATCCTCAGTAATTGTTGCCCAAACTAAAACTTCTTTGATGAAATTAAAGTTATTTATCATATTACCTGCAGAAGCACTATCAACTTCTAATTGATTTAATACTTCATTAGTAATTTGTATATAGCCTAAACCATTTTCAGTAACATTCATGTTTAAAGCAATATAACCTTCTAATCTTACTTCATTCATTGGTCTTAAATATAACTTTTTATAAACTTCACTTAGTTCAAAATTATATTTTTCTAAGAATATAGAAACTAAACCAAATGTCTTTGAAGTACAACTATCAAATAAGAATCTATTAGAATCACTAGCTAGTCCTAAATAAAGAGTTGCTGCAATATTTTCATCACATTTTAACTCTACACTCATAATAAAATTCATTATTATTTCTGCAGTAGAACTAGCAGTATCTTCTATATATTCCAAATCACAAAATTTTTCTACAAATGGATGATGATCAATTTTAATCATATAAGAAAATGACGAGAAATCTACTGAGTCTACTCTTTTTTGATCTGGAGTATCTAAAACAATTAATAAAGCATTTTCTACTTTTTCTAATTTATCTAATCTACCTACATTGTAAAATTTAGCACTACCAGTTCCAATTGCACTAACTTTCTTATTTGGGAAAGTTAACTTAATAGCATCTCTTAATGCTAATTGACTTGCTAAAGCATCAGGATCAACTCCTATATGTCTAGCAATTACAATAGTATCATATTCCTCAATTTTCTTATATATTTCTCTAAACATCACACATTTTCCTATCTATTGATTAAATTAAGAGTATCTCTTGCGATCATTAACTCTTCATCAGTTGGAAGAATATAAATTAATGAGCTTGAATCATCTGCACTAATCTTTCTAAATTCCCCTCTTACATCATTAGCTTGAGCATCTAACTTAAATCCTAAACAAGCTAATTTTTCAACTATTTGAGCTCTTACACCCTTACTATTTTCACCAATTCCAGCAGTGAAGCATAATACATCACAACCTCCAAGTAAAACATAGTATCTTGCAATATAGTCAACAACAGTTCTTACAAACTTATCTTGAGCTAATTTACATTTTTCATTTCCTTCAGCAATTCCGTTTTCAATATCTCTTGAATCACTACTTAATTGACTAATTCCTAAGAATCCAGATTTTTTATTTAAATCAGAAATTACTTCAGCAGCATTCTTTCCTTCTTTTTCCATAACAAACGGAATAATAGATGGATCAATATCTCCTGAACGAGTTCCCATCATAATACCAGCAAGTGGAGTAAATCCCATAGAAGTATCTACACACTTACCATCTTTAATAGCAGTAATTGAACCACCATTTCCTAAGTGACATGAAATTACTTTTAAGTCATCTCTCTTTAACTCTTCAGCAATAGTTAAAGCAATATATCTATGAGAAGTTCCATGAGCACCATATTTTCTTACTTTATGGTCTTCATACCAACTATATGGTACTGGATATAAATAACTAACTGGATCCATTGTTTGATGGAAAGCAGTATCAAATACTACAGACATTGGTACTTCTGGTAATGCTTCTCTAAATGCATTAATTCCAAGTACATGAGCTGGATTATGTAATGGAGCATAATCTTTTAATTCAATGATATCTTCAACTACTTTATCAGTAATTAAAATAGATTCACTATAACGATCTCCACCACTAACAATTCTGTGTCCTACTCCATTAATTTCATCTAATGATTGAATAATTCCTAATTCAACTAATTTTTCTAATAAAATAGAAACAGCTACACTATGATCAGGTAAATCAACTTCTTGTTTTAGCTTTTCACCATTATATTTAATAGTATAACAACTTTGTTCAATCCCAATTCTTTCGAATAATCCACTAGCAATAACTTCTTCATTGTCCATATTAAATAAACTGAACTTTAAAGAACTACTTCCAGCATTGATTGACATTATTTTCATAAAATAATACACCTCTTTCAAATAATCTACTTGTATTATACACGAAATATATGCATTTTTCTATAAAAATAATAAATTTATGAAAAACAAAAGATAGACCATTACGGCCTATCTTTTAAGCTTACTTATTTATTTTGATAGCTTCCACTTACTTGGTTCATACCATTTTGAACTAAACGTCTAGTAATTTCACCACCAACTGATCCGTTAGCTCTACTAGAAGCATCTGGTCCTAAATTAACACCAAATTCGTTAGCTATTTCATATTTCATCTTTTCAATAGCTTGTTTAGCTCCTGGAACTCTCATCTTCATTGAGTTTTTGTTATTCATTTATTTCACCTCCTGTACATTACTAGAATGTGAAAAAACAAATATTTAATACATAAATTTTATTGGAAAATTATAGTAAATCACCAAACTCATTATTCATATCTTCTGAAACTTTAATTGTATTCATAGATTCAACTGCTTCATCTATCATACTCTTATAATCAAATTTTTCTTCTTCATAAATTGAAGTATCAATTCTAGGATTAATTACAGGATGTTTAGGAACAAATACAGTACAACAATCTTCAAATGGTAAAATACTAGTATTATAAGTATCAATCTTTCTAGCTATTTCCATAATCTCTAATTTATCTAAACATGCAACTGGTCTAATAACAGGCATATTAGTAACACTATTAATTACTCTCATACTAGTTAATGTTTGAGAAGCAACTTGTCCAATAGATTCACCATTAATAATTGCATATCCTTTATGACTATTAGCAATCTTTTCCATAATTCTATACATCATTCTACGCATAATAGTAATACAATAATCTTCTCTACAATTCTTATATATTTCTTCTTGAATTGGAGTAAAGTTAACTATATGTAAATTAATTTGATCAGTATATCCAGCTAGTTTTTTACATAATTCAATTACTTTATTTCTTGCTTCTAAACTAGTGTGTGGAATTGCTTCAAAATATACAGCATCAAATTTAACTCCTCTTTTCATTGCTAAATATCCAGCAACAGGAGAATCAATTCCACCACTTAGCATTAACATTCCTTTAGGTTGAGTACCTACAGGATATCCTCCACTACCTTTATAACTATTTAAATAAATATATGTATTCTTTTCTCTAATTTCTACAGTAACTAAAATATCTGGATTATGAACATCAACACTAGAAGTATCAATATTCTTTAAAATAACTCCACCAAGTATTCTATTCATATCTTGACTATGTACTTCAAAAGATTTATCGCTTCTCTTAGTTTCAACTTTAAAAGTCTTAAAACTTTCATTCTTCATAATCTCTAAAACAGAAGACTTAATTACATCAATATTAGTATCAACAATTGTCGCAATATGATACATATGAATCCCAAATATTCTATCAATAACTTTCTTAATAGCATCTAAATCACTATCTAAAAATTCAATGTACATTCTAGCTCTATCTCTAGTTATCTTAACATCAAATTTCTTTAATTTTTCTTTTACATTATCACTTAGTGTTTTAATAAAGAAATTTCTATTACCTTTTTTAGTACTAAGTTCTCCATATTTAATTAATATTACTCTATTCATAAGGCATTACCTCCAACACGCATATTTTATCATAAAAGTACTACTTTTAACAACAATAAAATACTGACTAATATTAGTCAGTATTTTTTTTAATAAGTACCCCTAAATTTCTTTAAATCAGCTTCACTTAAATCATACATATACCATTTTCCATCTTCATAGTAAAAGTTAAATTCTACAGTATAAGTTTGTTCTTCTGCTCTTTCATCTAAAACACTAAGTTTATAATCAACAGCAGCATAATCATCTTCAAACTTATCTCCATTAACATCAATATAACTATTAGCCATTTCCATAGCTGAAGATAAATCTTCAACTGTAAATTCTACTTTAACAACAGCATATCTCTCTTCTTTATTTTCATCTACTTCTAAAATAGTATATTCTAATTTTTCATACTGATCTTTAATAATTTCTTTATACTTATCAAGTTGAGTTGGAGTTAATTTATCATCATATTCATACTTTATTGTTTTAACAACACTACTATCTAGTTTTTGATATTTCTTTAAGAAATCTTTTGTCATACCTTCTGGTGATTTAGCTTCACCTACAAATAATGATAACAATATAACTGAAATAGTAACACCAAGTAAAATACCCAACCCAATAAATATTATTAATTTCTTTTTGTTCTTCATAAATTATCTCCTAACTCTCACTCTCTTTTAATTTACTAATATTTCTAAGCCATAATCCTAAAGCAGTAACAATTCCAACTAAGATAATTGCAAAGATAATTAGTACATTTACATCACCAAATATCTTATCAATTAAAGACTCTTGCATGTAGAAATTAACTAATTTATTTGAAGAATAAATCTTATCAGTTTCAGCTACTACTTCTTTTTCATTATTCTCAATAACCAATCCAATATCTACAACATCATATTTATCTTTAGTAGAATCATAATATGTAATATAATTACTTGCTTTATTCTTAGTAGTATTATTAGTCTTATTATCTTCATCCTTACTACTTACATAGTTACCATTTTCACTTTCAACAATAGGAGTTTTTTCTAACATATCCTTTAGTTTTAATGATTCATTATAACTACTAGTAAGATCAGAACCAATAAGTTTTTCACCACTAGTAATATTTTCAATAAAGTAGTCAACTACTGATATATCTTCTGTTGCTTTATTTTCTTTAATACGTTTACCAGTTCTATAATCAAAGACTACTGCTTTACCAGACTTATACATAATAACTACTACACTACTCTTAGAATTAATATTATTTGACATATACTCAATATTCTTATTAGTAAATGCACTAGGTAATTTAATAGTTTCTTTTAAATCATAAATAATACCATCATCACCTAATACAGTAACATAATTATCTTTAGCATACTCATCAACGATAATACTACTCTTAACATTATCTAATTGTGAATCAACTATTTCAACTACACCATTCTTAACAAAGATCTGATTTTCATAAATTATCTCTTGTCCATCTTTATTAATTACTGAATATGTAGCATAAGTATCAATAGTAACACCTTTATCATAATCAAATTCAAATAATGGAATAGTATCATTTAATAACGAAACACCAAACTTATTATTAACACTTATAAACTTACTTGTCTTAATATTATACACATTTAAGTTTTCTGTTAAAGCTTTATTACCATATATATGAATAAATTTATCTTTACTCTCTTCAATATTACCAGTTAATTTACCATCATAAATATAAGCATAAGTATTATCATATGTTGTTACTTTATTTACTAAATCATCAGCTGAATAATAATGTGTATCTTTATTAGTACCATCACTAACAACAATCTCTAAATCAGATTTATAGTTATAAGTAATTGAATATGTTCTCTTATTAACTTTCTCTGTAAATATTAACTTCTTATCTTCATATACTTCAAAATAAGTATTATCATCAACTTCATCAAACTCAATATTTAAAGAACTAATTCCACTACTATAAACATTAACATTAGGTAATTCATGACCTAACATAACAGAACTATACTTCATACCATATGTTATAGTTTCAGTTGGTAATTCAAAGTCTGCTAAAACTTTATCTTTAGTATTATTTTGAATATACTTATTTCTTGGATAATATCCATCTGTAACTTTTCTGGTAGTTCCATCTGCAGCAGTCCAACTAGTCATCCAATAACTTGTACTAAAAGACATTGTAGATGTATAGAACTCAGAAGTTTTCATTGTAGCAGCACTAACCACATTTTGATTTCTATCAATAGACTTATATGTATCGCCCATATCAGCAAAATATGTACTGCTTACTATATCTTCTCCATTTGTTCTATTAAGAGTCGACTTATCATAAATATATGTTTGTTTTAAAATTGGAGCATCTTGTTCAATATCATTTGCTGATAAAATACCAACTATTGCATTTTCTGGAGCAGTAATATTTCCAGAAAGTAAAATCTTATAATCTTGTGAATCAACAAATTTATTTGGTGTATAACCTGCTAATAAACCTACACTAGTTCCAGTAGTAATAATTTCTGTATTAGCTAAAATTACATCGTGAATTAATGAACTATATGATGAAGATGAAGGATCGATATCAGCAACACGACCTACAACTCCTCCAGCATATGTACCAGTTGATTTTACAACAGCATTGATTGTATTATAGTAAATTTGTGAACGATACATTTCTCCAGATAATCCACCAACATAATCAACACCATTAACTTCTACATCTTTAACATATCCATATCTAGCATATCTACTTGATAGATATCCAAACGCTCCTCCGGTACCTCTACCAGCATTTGTTACAACAGTATCTTCAACACCATAATAGTATGTATAATAACTTTGACAATAGCCAACTAGCCCACCTACATACTTTTTATCAGCACTCATTTGAGTAACAGTTGTATTTTTTACAAACACATCATAAGCATAATAGTTCCAACCAAACATACCACCTACATAATTGTTATTTTCTGCAATAACAGTACATCCGTCAACAACTACATCATCAGTTCTATATTGATATCCGTATCCTGCAAATCCACCTACATAACTAGAACCGGACTTAGCATAAACTGTTGTATTAGTAACTGAAGCATTAGAAGCTCCACCTCTACCAAATACTCCACCTACATAACCAGTACCAGAAACATATGAATTAGATACATGATAATTAAAATTATTACCTGGGTTATTGTATTCCTTATGACCAAATACACCACCTACCAAGTTACTTCTTCCAACTACTTTTACAGTATCAGCAGTTATACCATATGTATCAGTTGCATCACCATAAGCACATAAGCCTCCAACATATTGATTACCACTAATTGAATAACTATATGTTTCACCACCATCAGTTGTAACAGTTTTTGTACCTTTTAATTCAATATTTCTAATAGACTGTCCTCTATGTCTAGAAATAGGTGCTACATAACTAATCTTAGGAGCATCAATCTTAATATCAATAAACTTAACATTTTCAATGTTAGCATAATTTAAGTTAATAATACTAACATAACTACCCGAAGATTTTGTTGAAGAAATACTAATATTTTCAAAATTAATATCCTTAAGTGTCTTTGTAAGTAACTTAATCATAGAATAGTTTTCCGTATTAGACGACATTGTAACATTTTTAATTGTACGTATTCCTTGCCCCTCAAGTCTACCAAACTTAGCATTAGGAGTAACTGTTTTACCTTTAAAATCTAAATCAGCAATTAATAAATAATTCTCTTCAGTACCTGCCCTAGCAGCAGCATTCCATTGATCAACACTATTAATTTGATTATAGAACGTTTTTTCAATCTTTAATCCTAATGGTAAAACTTCTTCTTTACCATCAACAATATAAGTTACACTATCTAACATATAACTATCATAACTACGTTCAGGAGTAACTTCAAATCTAACTGTTGAAACACCATTCGCAGTAACATTAGATAAATAACTTTTTACATTTAAATAATCAAATTTTAAACTCTTAATTTCATAATTATTTGGATTATTAAATGTAATACTAATTTCAGAAGAAGTAACTCCATCAGCAATAGAAATAGCATCACTATTTACTGAAATTGGATCTTCTACCAAGAAACTGTCAATTTGATTTGGTAGTAATTCACCAGTTTCAGAATGCTTTAACTTAGGAAGACTACCATTACTAATATTTTCATAAGAGAAATTATCATCAAAGCCAATTCTTTCTAAATATGTTGAACTTTCAGTCAAATCTCCCTTAGTAAGGAATGTTTCAATTTTAGCATCACCAACAATGAATCCCATAAATTTTTGTCTATCCCAAGCATAGTTATTCATTGGAGTAGCTGTTGAATTACCACCAGTTCTATTAACGTAATTACTTTCATAAGCAGAATAAATTGGTCCAGCAACAAAAGTATTTTCAATTATACTATTACTTCTTCTACCATAAATTCCTCCAAGATAATCCATCTTAGAAGTTAAATTAACATTAGACCAAACACTATTAATTGTAATAGTATCATATCTTCCAACAATACCACCGGTATTAACAGAATTATTATATACACTACCAGTAGCATAACAATTTTTAATTGAACCAATGTATTGGTATCCAATCATACCACCCACACCATATGAACTTAAAACGTCTGGTACTTGCACATCTACATTTTGAACATATGAATTAAATACATCACCTTCATAAATGTAAGCAGCAAGGCCTCCAGCATAAACATCTACAATTTCTTTATCTCCTGGAACAATTACTTTAACATTTGTAACAGATGAATTCTTAATTGTAACTGCAGATGAACCATATGCATAAGAAACAAGTCCACCAACATATTTTACTCCATCTACTTCAACATTCTTTAAATGAACATTGTCAATCACAGAACCAGATCGAGGATAATAAATAAATCCACTATATGTTGTTTCTCCACCTTTAACAAAGTTTTCAACATTTAAGTTTTCAATTATCCCACCAGTAACATAACTATTAAAGAATCCTTTATAACTACTATTATTAATAATAATATTCTTCAAAGTATGTCCATTACCATTTAACTTACCTTTAAAATCTTTTGTAATGATATTTCTTTCGATTGGTTCTACCGAAAAGTCTAAATCAGTATTTAACATATAATTCTGATTTGGATTATCATTAATTAATTTCCATTCAGTTAAATTATCAATAACATAATATAAGTCAATATCAATAGATCTTTCAAAGTCACCATAATCTCGAGTATATGTAAAATTAGATGCTCCATTAACTTTAATTTGACGAATATAATATCTAGATTTATAAGCAATTGGATTACTTACTCTAATATGTAATTTAGTCTTACCAAAAGAGTCTTCTTGAGAAATAATTTCAACAGTATTAATATCCTTAATTCCAATTGATGCTATTTCTTCAGCACCAGGATTATTAAGAGTTAACATTATCTCTGCAGAATCACCATTTACTGTAATTTGCTCACTTGATGTAACATCAACTAAGTCAGCATCTTCAACACTTGGTAACTCAAGCATTTCTTGCCTTGGCATACAATCATTCATAATAACCTGTGGATAATACCCAAATGGTACATATGAATCAACATCAAATGCTGCTTCAGAATTATTTAAAATATTCTTTTGGAACTCAGTATCTCTAAGTGCCAGCTTAGAAATTTTTATACTTTGACCACCGGTATAAGTGGTATCTGATGAATAATACATATTTGAAAATCTACCACCACCAATTGTTCCAACATTTGGATCCTGTGTTGATAGATTTGTATTTGGATTTTTAGAATCCTCAACAGAATATACATTATTAATTTGTCCTGCACTCGAATATCCGATCAAATTCGAAACACTTTTTTCACTCGCTAAAGAACTATCTTTAACTACTCCAATTAATGAGAACACATTAGAAACTTTTGAATTTGTAGAAGTTTGCCCTGCAACTGGTCCCATATCTTTTCTACTTCTATCATTATTTTCAAAGTATCCATACATATGCTCACCATACAAGTAACCATTCTTAATAGTTCCATTATTTGACCAAACCAAAATACCTGTTGTTTGTTTTCCACTAACGGGAGCTTCTGAATTAACAACGAAGTTCTTTATCGTACCATAGTTATAATAAGTAACCAATGAGAACACTGAGTTAGGTTGTGGAGTTGATTCTTTAACATTAATCATTAAATTATCAATAGTTCCATAATTAGTATAAGCAAATCCATAATAGTAAGATCTTGCAGACTGATTATCTAAATAATAATCCATAACTAAATTCTTAACAGTACCACCGGCACCCAACGAATAAAGTATATAACTATTTCTACCTTGTGCATTAGTCTTAATAGTATGTCCTTGAAAATCAATTTCACCATAGAATGAATATCCATAATACTTACTACTTGAATTCATAAATTCTAAATCACTTAAAACAATATATCTACCATTATTATGCATACCAGCAAATCCACTAACAGTATTAATAGATCTAATTTCTGATGAAGTATTAAATTCAAGTAATGCTAAATCATAGAAACGTTCCCTAACTTTAACAGATAATCTTAAGGCATAATCTTTATTTTTATCCAATTGGTAAATTTCATTATGATTAGCCGAATTATTAAGTAAATCATACTTAAATGTTTTAACTAAATCACCTTTTCTATAAACTCTAACATAATAATCATTATTAACAAGTTCATCATTTGAATCTTGTAATAAGATATTAATTGTTCCTGCGTATTGCGCTTTCTCAACATATTTTGTATATGCTGCATCTAATTCAGCAACACATCCTAAATGTCCAGAGATATAAGATGAACCTCCACTACCTCCACCATTAGAGTGATTACTTGAAATTCCTCCATATAGTCCGGCACCTGAACCACCAGTAGTATAAGATGAATTTCCTGCTTGACCTTGACCTAATGCATAACCACTTACTTGAGAAGCAAAAAAGTCTTGAGTTAACACACCATTAATATAAGCACCCTTACTTCTAATAGTTCCTCCAGGTCCACCAGATCCATCTTCATTACCACCTTTAGTTCCTCCACTATTATCGGAACCACCTCCACCGGCGGCAACCATGATTCTCGATTTTAACGATGTAGCATCATTCCAAACACCACTCTTGGTACGGATATCAGTTGCTCCACCACCAGAACCAGTATTTGCTTTACTACCAGCTCCTCCACCATTATATCCACCAGCAGGTGCTCCTGAAGAACTATATACTCCAGCACCACCTACGTATAAATATAATGTAGTACCACTTTTTATAGTTAAAGTACCAGCAGTGTATGCACCATATCCAGCACGAGAAGAATTATTTGGTTTTGTTGCTCCACTAGAGTCTCCTCCTGATGCTCCCCATAATTCAATTCTATAACTGGCTGTTTGATTAGCTTTAAATTCTTGAACATTACCAGTATAGTCATACATAAAGACATCACCAGTACTTATGTTTGTAATACGAGCAAAACCATTGCCAGAATTACCTACCACAGAAGTTTCACTACTATGAGAAGGCATTTCTTCATCTCCACCAAGCATCACAGTTTCAGTAAATCTATACCCTGATGAATGATATGACTTAGTAATATCAGTTAATGCATTTTCACCTTGTAAAGTAACATCAACAATATTTAAATCCTTAATATCAAGATCTGTTCTTAAGTTCATATTAGCAGTTTCAACTATATTAAAACCAATATAGTTACTTGTTGATTTAAAACTATAAGTATATAACTTATATTCTTCTGTTAAATCATTTAATCGATAACTTTGTGTATTAGTATATCCCTTAGCTAAATAAACTGGAGCCTTACTAGCAGTACCTGGTTTATATCTAGCATAGAAAGAAACAACTACATCTCTAGTATAAGCTTCAGGTACAAAGTAAGATACATTTACATATCCATTCTTTGCTCCTATTGATAAAGTATTATTTTCAATATCATAATTCTTATAATAAGTATTTCCTTCTTTTCTAATACGATCATAATCAGTAATATTAAATAAGTTCTTACTTTCAACCTGTCTTAATAAACTAATTAATTGTAACGAACCAACTAAACCAGGTTCAGTATGAACTATTTCACTATAAATAACATAATCACTCTTGAAAGTTCTATTATCATAACCTTCATTATAAGATTCTGCCTTATATGTAAATGTATAATCAACACCTTCATCTAAATGATCATAATTTAATTGAATAGGCTCTGCATTAACATCTAAGTATTCCATCTTAACTAATTTACCAGCAGAATCACGAACTTCTAAGATAACACGATTACTTAAAATGGTATGTTCTACATCAATTACTTGTACATCAAAGTCAATCATACTACCAGTAACAAACTTATTAGTAACCGCAATGCTTGCTGGTTCTTTATAACATATAAATGATTTAAATGAATAAAGAACCGGCACAACTTCTTCTACTGTTCCTTGTTTTGCAGTAGATTCAAATACAATTGAATACTCTGTACCAGATATTAAATTATCAATTCTATCATAGAAATGTTCACCAGTAAGTAAAGTAGCTAACTCTTCACCCTCATAAGTCTTACTATAAATAACAGTTTCTCCATCTAATACGGATACTTTATATTTATTAATTAAAGTTAATAATACAGCAGATGTTGAACTTGTATCAACATAAGTATCTAATATAGCATGTGAACTTGTTAATTCTTTTGTACCAGTCTTAACACGTAGATACCCTAAAGATGAAAGTGGTAAAGTTGTAAACTTACCTTCTCCTAATAAACTATCCTTAACAACTCCTCCACCATCTTCAATATCAAAGTCTCCAAATACTTTAATTGAATATGTTGAGTTTGGATCTAAATCTTCTAACACAATCTCTTGTGAATTAACTTTTTCTAATTCTTCAGATAGAACAATAGACATATTTCTATCATAAATAACATATCTATAATTACCAATATTAACATTATCTGGATTCTTTAAATTGATATTAAAATTAATTGATGTAACAGACCCATCTGTCTGCTTAACAACAGCCGTAGGAACTACCTTTGATGTTCTAGTTTGTCCTTTAGCATTATTAGTTTTAATAGCATTTCCATACGCATCAAATAACTTAATTTCAAAATCTAAAATACTACAACTCTCTACTGTTGCAGGACTTATATAAGTAATACTTCTACCAGCAACTAATTCTCTAACAAGTGCTGTTGGTATACTGTATTCTTCACCATTAATATAAATAATACCTTTAGTAATACCATATATTGCTTCACTTTTTAAATTAGATGTTATTCTAATATCCCTTAATTCAATCTTATCAGAATAAATTGGTCCATTTTCAAAAGCTAAATCAACAGCCCCTAATCCATCTAATCCACCAGTAGTAACAGTTTGTTCAAAGAAAGTCATTTCCATTTTTTTACTTTCTTCATTATAATACTTAAAACTACCAATAATTTGGAATCTAGTATTAGGTACCAAACCTGTAATTTGAATTTCCCCAGAAGAAGCAAAAGATTTTCTTAAATAAATCTTATCCCCTACTTTAAACTGGAATGTAATACCTCCTGAAATAACACCAGAAGGATCTGAAATACTTAATCTTGATTTAGCAGAATAAACATTAGTAGTAAAATTATCTGCTTTAACAGTAGGTTTTACATACTTATTTTCAGGAACTTTACCTGGATTCTTTTCATCAGTCTCTTCTTCTTCATCAAGAATTTCATCATCTATAGAAGAACTTCCACCAGAAGTATCTACAATCTTACCAATAAATGTTAAAAGTTTTTTATAAGTAAACTTTGTTTCACCCATAGTAACTTCACTATATAAATCAATTCCATCTTCAATATTATAAATAAGTTTTCCACTATTATCATAAATAAAGAATTTTAAATATCCCTCATAAAAAGCAATAATACTATTTACTGGAATATCATAAACAACATTATTTGAAGTAATCTTAATAGCATATAAATTTACATAAGTACCATTAGGTAATTGTAAGAATAAATAATCTTCAAAATCTGCTTGTTCTAAATCCCCATAGTTATAAAGTTTACCACCTGTTAAAGTAAAGTTCTCATATCCTTCTAAATATTCAAACTTGTTATTAACAAGTTTAGATTTCTCATTAATATTAACAATTGCCACACCATCATTAGAGAAAACAGGATAATTATTATTAACTAATCTTCTTTCTTCTTCTCCAACATATAAATTATCTAAGTTATTATAAAAATTATCTTCATACGTAACTTTTTCTAACTTAATATTTTTGGATTTAGCAATCTTCTTATCTGTAAGTAAAACTTCTTCTATTTCTTCTCCAGAAACAAAGTATCCTTCTGTAGATAATACTGTAGATGGAGAAAAATGTGTCACAAAAAACATTAATAAACAGAATACTAAAAGAATAGCAACTGCTATTAAATATTTCTTCTTCATAACGACACCTCCATTTACTTAATAATTACTTATCTAAATTTTTTAACTTATCTACCATTTTAATTAATAGTCTAGATTTACCATTGTAATACATTAAATCTAAACTAGCATTTACTTTATATTTATCAGTAGCAATAATAACTTCATCAACTACATCAAAATATTCAGTATATTTATCTTCATCATAATTATAAATACCAACATATTGATTTTGTGGATCAACAGTAATACTAGATAATGCATCTAATTTAATACTATTTTGTCCAAATGAAATTGTTGATGGTTCAACTAAATAATATATATTGGCTCCATCATATAAAATAGCATTACTAATAACATCTTTATAACTTCTATCTTTAATATAAATATCCCCAACTTCATTATAAATTGTTGAATAATAATTTATTTTGTATTGAGCCCCTTGTGTAGGAAATATAACAGCCATATTCTTAGGGAATAAGCTCTTTGCCTCATCAGCAAAATAAATAGGATTACTATCTAACTCAACCTCAATATCCTTTGTATTAAGTTGTGTAATTTTATCTTCCTTATCAATAATAATTTCACCAGTATATTCAACCTTAATACCATTTAAGTATTGATATAAATCATGTTCTTTAATAACTACTTCATCAATATTTTTTCTAAACGAAAAAAAGATTGCTACAATTATTAATACCAATAAAATAACAAACCATAAATAATTTTTCTTAAAAAACTTAATAATTTTAGTCTTCATCTCTTCCACTCCTTACATATTCAGAGTTACTTACAATAGAATTTACTTCTCTTAATAAGAAGAACAATGCATAACAGAACATAAATAAATATAATAGACCAATACCTAAAATAATGTACCACTCTACTCTAACATCTACCATATATCCAAATAATAATTTTATACAAATAAGACCAAAATATACTGCAAAACTACTAGCTACTTCAACAAAGAAATTACGTACTCTCTTAGACGAAATAGCAAATACAACAGATATAATTAATAAAACTATTAAATGTATAATAGAAACTGCTTTAGCATCTAATAAACTATACATAGTAAAAAGAAATCTAACTAGTATTGCAGCAATAGCAAAAATACTCCAATTATCTAGTTCTAATAATACTCCATATACATGTAATTTTCTTCCTCTAATATCATTACCATGTCTCTTTATAACAGCATAGAAGAACAATTCTAATACTATAATAAATATAACAAAAAAAAGGATAAAATGAAAGAAAATATTGATAATATTTCGATAATTCATACACCCTCCCTAATAATCAATGAAAACTCATTATTTGCATTAATGTAGTAACCATCTATATCAGTATAACTTTTAGATAGTGTAGCATTCTCAAAATCAATATTTCCTTTTACTTCACCCAATAATGGCATATAATCTGGCATAATAAGTAGATTGTAATCACTACTTTTAACACGAATAACTGTAACATTCTCTATTTCTTCTAATCCTTTAGATAAACTAAAGATTTTAACCTTGATTGAAGTTTCCATGATAATCACCTATAAATAAGAATTTACTTTCATCTTCATTATCGTATACACCAGTTAATATATTTTCAACATCGATTAATACATCTTCGATCTTAACAAACTTACCAGGAATATTTGTATAATTTTCAGCAACAAACATTGGTTGTGTAAAATAATTACGTAATTTTCTAGAACGATAGAATATATTCTTATCATCATCACTAAGTTCTTCAATACCAAGTACAGCAATAATTTCTTCTAACTCTTCATAACGAGTTAAATACTTAAGTGACTGTTCAACTAAATCATAATGTTTTTTACCAATCTTTTCTACATCGATAGATTTACTAGTAGTTCTAAATACATTAACCGCAGGATAAATACCCTTTTCAGCAACTTTTCTATCTAAAACTAATTGTCCATCCATATGTGAAAGAATTGTTTGAACAGCTTCATCTGTAATATCATCAGCAGGAATATAAATAGCTTGGAATGATGTAATTGATCCATCTCCAGTAGAATTTATACGTTCCTCGATATCACTAACATCAGATATCATTGTAGTTGGATAACCATTTTCAACTGGTACATTCTTTAATTCATTAGAAATTTCTGATTTAGCTTGAACAAAACGATAAATATTATCTACGAATAATAATACATCTTGTTTCTTTTCATCTCTTAAGTACTCAGCTAATGTTAAACCACTATATATTGCTTTACTACGAGATGTGGAGTTATCTCCCATCTGTCCAAAAACAATACACATTTTATCTAATAAATCTGATTCTAACATTTCATCATATAATTCTTTACCTTCACGTGAACGTTCTCCAACTCCAACGAATACAGAGTTTGAACGTAGTGTCATAAAGACATTATTAATTAACTCTTTAATAAGAACTGTTTTTCCAACTCCAGCTCCTCCAAGAAGTCCCATCTTAAATCCTTTTTGTAATGGTGCAAAGAAATCTACTACTTTAATACCAGTCCATAGAATCTCACCATTAACATCAATTTCTCCAAGTGCTAAGTTTTTATCGTAAACACTTTTTGGATTTGTACGAACAGCTTCTTTTCCATCAATTGGTTCACCATAAGAACTAAATACTCTACCAATCGCTTCATCTGAATATTCAATATCCAAACTATCAGAATGTTTAACTATATCTAATCCTCTCTTTAAACCAATTACACTATCGAAAGGTATAGCAGTAACGACATCCTCATCAATAGATACAACTTCAAATCTATATTTGTTTCCATCAACAGTAGTTTCTAATATTTCTTTAATACTAACCTTAACTTCTTCTTCTAAAAGAATTTTAACATTAAGTTCAGATATAGAAATAATCTTACCTATGTTCATACTATTACCCCTTTCTAAAGTTTTCTATAATTGCTTGGAATTCTTTTTGTTTCCTAATCTTTCTTTCTTCTTTAAACTTTTCTTCTTCGATTTCGTCAATTTTCTTCAAAGACTCACTAGTTATCTGTTGTCTAACAACATTTTCAGCAGCATAACTATTCATTTCACATATTTTTAATTCATAACATATGTATAAAGCAATCAAACTATTAAGCATTGGCTTAATATCTGTTTCCATTGCAAAGTCTTCATCATAAGAAACACCTTCATCCTCTACATCATCATAATCTAAAGGAAAAAGTTTCTTTTTAGTAAACTCTAATTTATTAACATTATAGTAATGGTTATAAATAACATTAATTTCTCTATATTTACGACCAATTACACCATCATAAATTAAATCTTCAACTTTACTGAAATCTTGATAAAAGTCTTCTTTTGACATAAATAATAAAACATTTTTATCGTCAAAAGAATGAACTTTCTTTCCAATAATGATCATATGTCCATCGTCTTTACTTACCTCTTTATTAATTAAAAAGTTAAAGTCACCACAGAACCCTAAATCATTACCAATATATACATTAAGAACAGGCGCATCACTTTTTGGAGTGATGGCCTTTTTATCTAATATTAAGTTTTTATTAAATAAAATCTTCTTAATAATCTTAAATAATTCTCTTTCTGTATCGAAGTACATAGCAGCTTTCCTACGAGATTTTTCAACTCTAAGAAGTGAATGGAAGTTCATAACTTTAACAACATTCTTAACTGACATACTATAATACCTCTTCTTCCTCTTCAGTTGGAAGACCAACTACATCTTCATCAATTGGACTCATTAAAGGTACAGTTTCTTCTGTTATAGGAACTTCTTCAGTTGACTCTACTACTTCTTCTGTAGGTACTGCATATGCTTCTTCCATTACTGATTCTTCTACTGCAACTACTTCTTCTGCAGGTACTGCATAAGCTTCTTCCATCACTGGCTCTTCTACTGCAACTGCATCTTCTGCAGGTATTGCATATGCTTCTTCCATTACTGGTTCTTCTACTACAACTACCTCTTCTGCAGGTACTGCATATGCTTCTTCCATTACTGGTTCTTCTACTGCAACTACCTCTTCCGCAGGTACTGCATAAGCTTCTTCCATTACTGGTTCTTCTACTGCAACTACCTCTTCTGCAGGTACTGCATAAGCTTCTTCCATTACTGGTTCTTCTACTGCAACTACCTCTTCCGCAGGTACTGCGTATGCTTCTTCCATCACTGGTTCTTCTACTACAACTACTTCTTCAGGTTGAACCTCAAATGTAGTTTCCATTACTGGTTCTTGAATCATACCAATATCTTCAGGTTGTACATCATATGCTGCTTCTATTACTGGTTCTTCAACCATAACAGCCTCTTCAGGTTGAACCTCAAATGTAGTTTCCATTACTGGTTCTTGAACTATACCAATATCTTCAGGTTGTACATCATATGCAACCTCTATCACTGGCTCTTCTACTACTTCAGGTTGAATATCAGTAACTATATTTTCATTTACTATATTATAATCAACAACTTCTTGATCAAAACTATTAATTGGAGCTGCTTCTTGAACTGTAAGTTCCATATTATTAACAGCAGCAACATCCTCAAATGAAGGTTCAAATCCTACTGCATCTTGAACATTCTCTGTACTTTGAACTACTTCTTCTGTTTGATAACTATTATCTACTTGAGGAATTTCTTCTACTACCTCATTATTCATAGCAACACTCATATCTTGAGCAACCTCTTGATATACAGGTTCTTGATAATCAGTTTGAACAGATTCAGTATAATTTTCAACAACTGGAACTGACATATCTTGAGCAACTTCTTGATATACAGATTGTTGTTCTTCAGTTTGAACAACTTCTGTAGGTACCTCAACAGCTGGAACACCTACAACTTGTTCTACATTTTCTTGAACTACTTCTTGTTTATTTTCTTGTTCTTCTGCTTTTGTATCCTCAACAATTTCTGAGAATGCTGCACGCATTTCTTCAGGAGTTCTAGCAGAGAACTTATATTGATTTAAATTATCTAAAATAAATTTACCTTCCATGAACTGATTCTTTAATTCAGTACTCATTTCATCCATATTTACAAGTTCATAAACATGTCTTGTTTCCAAATAACTTAATAATTTTCTACGAACTACAGTACCAACTGCCTTCATAGATTTTTCTTGAACTGCTCCACCTAAACGTGAAACAGATAATCCATAATCGATCGCAGGTTTTTCACCTTTTTGGAAACTCTTGGAAGATAAAACAATTTGTCCATCTGTAATTGAAATAATATTTGTAGAAATGTAATCTGTAATATCTCCACCCTTAGTTTCAACAATAGGAAGAATAGTTATAGAACCACCATTCATATGTTGACAACCTTTTTCAAGTAATCTTGAATGTGTATAGAAAATATCTGCAGGATATGCATCTCTACCTGGAGTCTTACCAGAAATCAAACTAATTTCACGATAAGCTTCAGCATGACGTTTTAAATCATCAATAACAACTAAAACATCATAGCCTTCCATCATATAATCTTCCGCTACACTTAAAGCGAAATAAGGAATTAGCGATAATACTGGAGGTAACTCATCATTAAACGCCGTAATAATTGTCGTATAACTTATAGCACCTCTCTTAGCTAATTCATTATATATAGTTTTTACTTCTTTTTTAGTTTTACCAATTGCTACATAGAAACATAATACATTCTTTCCATTTTGATTAACAATTGTATCTAATCCAATTTGTGTCTTACCAGTTCTCTTATCACCGATAATTAACTGTCTTTGACCTTTTCCAATTGGATACATTAAATCTATACCAGCAATACCTGTTAATAATGGTCTACATACTGCAGTACGATCCATAATAGGTATTGTTTTTCTCTCAATAGGTACTTCTTTTAAATCACTAAATTTCTTAGAATTTAGCTTATCTTCACCAAATAAATCTATAATTCTACCTACAGAAGATGGTGAAAAATGACCTTTAAATAGAGCATTTGTTGAGTAAACCATATCCCCAACATTAATAGGAGCACTTATCTTTAATACTGCAATATTAATAGAATATTCATTAATAGCAACAACATATCCTATTGCTTTATTTGCAATATTAATCTTTTCATAGAACATAACATTTTCCATGCCGGCAACTTCAATAATGAAGTCTTTAACATTAATAACAGTACCAACATCAAAAACATTCTGATTTTGTTGAATTTCTATAATCTTCGCATCAACTTGTTTTTCAACATAATCTTGTTCCATAAAAAATTCACCTCCTACTTTAGACTATAATCATATAATTTACCCTTATATATTATTGAAACTCCTTTAAAAATATTTTCATCAACTTTTGTCTTAACAAACTCATGTAAATGATCATAATTTTCTTTTGAGTTTCCTACGTATACATATACAAAAGGATCTACTCCCATAATGATTTTATCAAAGTAAGAAATGAATTGTAATAAACTAAACCTCTTATTCTTTTTGTTAAAATCATCTAGTATACTGCCCAAATCCCCTAATAATTCTCGAACATTCTTTTCTTGTTCTTTTGGTCCTTTAGAGACCATTCTATATACAAAGTCACGCCCAAGTTTACCCCTAATCTCGACTAACTTTCTATATTTACTAACTGTTGTATCTTTAAAATGCTTATCCATAAAATTTAAAATTAATTTTTCAGAATTAAGATTAAATCTATTTTCAACGTTCTTTAATTTCTTGAATATTTGATCATCTTGATAATCAATACTCTTTTCATCATATAGATAAACAGCTTCTACATTATTCTTTTCAGCTTCTTGATTTAATAATTCTTTTTGCTTTTCTTCTATGCTCTCATTTAACCCTTTTAATACTTCTTCTTTTTCAGCAATTAAAGCATCAAATGCTTTTAACTTATCTACGAAATAATCTTTTGATTGTTGATTAATCTTTATAACTGTCTTTTTCAAAAACATAAACATAACAACAATCAATAATATGATAATAGCGAATACCGCTACTATAATTATTATATCACGCATTTTAACTTAATAGTGGATTAAAATATAAAAGTAAGAATACAAAGGCAAATAAGAATAACAAGAACACAGTTGTAACTATCATTAAAGTCATTACTGAATGTACTACGTCTCCTTTAGTTTCTGGATTTCTACCTACTGCTTCAGCAACTTTAGAACCAAGAATTCCAATACCAATTCCGATTCCTAAAAATGCAAGCCCTAACATCCAACCAATTGATTGAATAGTTGATGAAATAATAGTTTCCATATAATCCCTCCTAATTATTTATAAACTTTGCCTGAATATTTGGAAAAACCTCTTCCCCATTATACTTACAGTTTTCTAACTTAAATTTAATTTCATAACCCAAGGATTCTCCAAAGTCAACGTGTCCAGTAAATCCTTTTGCTGAAACAGCCATTGTAGCATCAACTGCAACTCTACCTACTTCCATACCATTTGAATAAGCTACTACATCAGCAGTTTCAAATGCATAGGCACTATCATATTTAACTGTAAAATAAATCTTTGTCCCACTTATCTTACTAATTTCAATAGTACTATTAATTCCTTTAGTTTTAGCCTTTAATACATTAAGTATTTCATCTACTAAAACATCAGAACCATCATCAGAATAACTAGTATAACCAAAACTAATAGTATACTCAGAATTTGGTTTCAATCCTGTTAGTCTATATTTTGTACTACCTTTATTTAATATTATTTTTTCATTAAAATCAACACCTTCTACTAATAAATATACAGAAAGGTATTCATTTTTTGGATCAATTACACTGTAAAAAATGTCAACATAAGATGTATAAGGTACTACAGATGTTAAATTAGCACTCTTATTTATAACAATCTTATCATCTTTATCAGTAATAGTTGTAGTTTGATTTCCTACTGAACCACCCGAATTATTATTATAATAATTATTATACCCGTTTCCTTTGTTTTTGTCATCATCATCTTCTTCGATAACTGGTTCAACATACTGATTAGTACTTCCACTAACCTTTTTCAAATCAATAACTTTTTCTTTAACAACTAATTTTTCATTCGCAACATCAAATTCAAAAGAACCGGTCTTAAGAATCAATGTACTTAATGTCTTAGTATTTAATTCATTATTTAATAATAAAGCATGACCACTCTTATCAATTTCAACAATTAAATACTCTTTTGTATCAATTTCTTTTTTCTCTGTTTCAATTTTACTTGAAACAACTAAATATTTACGGTCATCTAACTTGAACACTTTAGGTGTTCCACTCTTAGCAACCTCAACACTCTTATCAGAATAAACTACATCACCATTTAATTTAATTTCATAATTTGAACCATATACTTTAATTAAATGATCATTTTCATTATAAACAACAACATCAGTTCCCATATTTTTTGACTTTTTATCAAAAGTTAAATAATAATTCTTATCCCATTTTTGTTTTAACTTAGCGGTTGATTCTAATAAAACATAGTTATTGTCTTTATCATACATAAATGAACCATTTGAAACATCATATATAGTTCTGTCATATGACAATACTCTATATATAATGAATACAAATAATACAACAACTAATATAACAAAGAAAGAGAATAATACAAATAATTGAATATTCTTTTTCCCAAGTTTTCTTTTCATATTATTCCCCTCCTATTTTTAATTATCCCATATATACATATTCAATTGTAGTCTCAGCTAAAACTGTATTATTTATTCCACCTAAGAACTGTAATTGAAGATAATATACTCCAGTATCAACTAGATACTCTGGAATGTTAAATCTATAAACTGTTGATGAACCCATAACCACTTGCTCAGGAGCAAATGTTACTTCATCATCGAATCCTGTAGCACTATCTGCTAAATAAATTGAATATCTTAACTTTTTAATTGAAGATAATTTATAACTATCTAGGAATGTTAAGTCAATTGTATTTGGTGCAACGGAGTTTGCACTAGCAGATACAGTACCAATATCGATACCGGAACTATTTAAAACACGTGAATTAAACTCTTTAATATAATTAATATATTTAGACTCATCTCCACTATTACTTAAATCTCCAGTATACATAATTTGTAATGTATAAATCTTTGTAGGATCAATACCCTTAAATGTATATTTTTTATATGAAGCTGTTTGCACATCATAATAATCACTTGGTAAAGTAATCAATAAGTTTTGCGATACATCAAGACCATCTTCATCCAATAAAGCAATCTTATAACTCTTTGATGGAACAACCATATTAATATCACGGAATGTAACGTTAAATGTTAAACTTCCAACGCCTTCAATTTCTGAAACGTTACTACTAACACTGATTGAAGGAGCTCTTAGTGCTGCTAAAGAAAATTTATATTCTCCAGCACCATCAAGTTCTATTGATTTAACACCATCACCAACGTTAATATCAACAAAAGCTTTAATTGTAACTTTATAATATTTACCAAACAACATTGCTCCACCTGGTTCACAAGGAATATTTAAACTCATGATTTTTTGGAAATTAGTTTCCACAGGTAATTCAATATTAACCGGAACATATTCTGTTACCCCAGCCTCATTCATTTGAGCCATTTCAACTTCATATTCAATTCTTGAATAACCAACAACTGACTCTAATAAATAATTTATTGTTAACGACTTATCTTCATAAGATTTTGTACTAACTACATGAGCATTCTCACTAGGGAATGAAATACCGATTTCTGCTAAGGTTCTAAAGTAATATGTAGGACTATCAGAGTTCGTATCAATATCATATAGTTGCTTATAAACATATGACTCATTACCATCATCATCGGTAGTAAGAACATATGCCCAGAAAGTCATAGCATAGTTTTGCTTTGGTAATAAATTTTTAATTTCAACTGCTGATTGGAATTGTTCCAATGTTTGTTCAACATTTACTTCTCTATACCCTTCAGGTGCACTTTCATCAAGATGTCCTAAATTAGTTACAGCTTTTAAATTAATATAAATCTTGTCATCTTTAATATCTGATGCAGAGAACTCTCCATCACCAAATCCATAGATTGAAGCTCTAAATGTAACAGTTCTAATTGTTGTACCAATTAAACTATTACCATTATTATCTAAAATACTAATTCCAGGAATAACTTGATCAAATTGGAATACATTTTCACCAACTGGTGACAACTCATATTCTTCCAACTTATTTAATACCATATATTGATAATTACACATATAACCACCAGTACTTGGTTTTCCATAAATACTATATGTTCTTCCAGTCATCATATTTGTAAGTACAATTGTACCAGAAGCATCATAACCTTTAGTATAAATAGAACCAAGTGCTGAACCACTTTCAACTAGAGCATCGTTAGAAGATAAAGTTTGGTAACTTGAAATAGCTGTATTTTTATCTATAACATTTTTAAATGCAAAATATGTAGCTTCAGTATCATATCCAACAATACCCGAATCATAATAAGCAAATACTTGAACTGTTACAGGTTTACCAATAAATTGACTTATTGAGAAAATATCAACAACGGCAACTCCATCAGTAAATGTAACAAAATCTCTAACAACTGTTTCACCTTCACAAGTAAAGACTAACTTTAAAGCAGCAATCTTATTAATTGTTGAAGTATAGTTAGCAGCATTCTCAATTGTAACCTTTAACTTATTTGTCTCAGATTCAATTAAGAATCTTAATGCACTCATCTCACTTACTCCATCGAAGTATTGATAGATATAATCGCTATCTTTTATACTTTCTTCATCCTTATATAATGCTTGTTTACCGAAAATCTTTAAATAAGCATCTTCTACTAATCCAGTAAATTCTACCTTACCAGAAGATGAAGTTTGATCAGCATCTGCAATAATTTTTGCATCAACTTCATCAAAAGCATCCATTGTAACACCCATACCAGCATATAAAGTTTTATCTAGTAATGAATGGTCAACATCTTTATATGTATATCCAATTGTAAATGTACTTGCTGTAGATGTTGAAGGATACATCGTAATTGTTGCAGCTTGTTTAGGTATTTTAACCTTATCTGATTTTAATACTGTATTAGCACTTGTAGGATATCTAGTTTCAGCAGTACCATCATAGTTCATATCTAACTGAGCAGTATAAGTAACAATATACTCATGCCCTCTCATAAATGTAGTATCAACCACATCATAAGCACTAGCACCATCAATCCAAATCTTAACATAATCAATTGCACCAGTAGATGGAACGATATATGTTTCAGTAGCAACAACTTCACTTGTTGCTGTATTAACAACATTATAAGTAATAGTCTTAGCATATAATTTAGAGTTATCATATGTTGCCTTAACATTTAATCCAACAATTGTATTAGCATCTAAATTAGGATCAGACTTATCACCTGCATCTTTATTTCTAATAAATGCTGTATCTACAGCTTGACTTGTACTTGGAGGTAAATCCGGAACAGTACCATTAATCTTAACTGTAATAGAATTATTAGTTACAGGAATCTCATTAGAGAATGTTGTATAATCATAAGCCTTTGTAATTTCAATTGTATAATATTCTGAACTTAAATCTGAGTTACTTAATCCAAAGAATGCAGGATCTATCGTAAAATATTCATCATAATAAGATTCTTTTAATTTACTTTGATAATCCAAATCATAATACTCATCAACTTTAGTCATTGTCTTAACAACTTTACCAGTAACTGATGATCCTTCATGTAATACAAATGAAATACCAGTTAATGTATTAGCTTCCAAAGTATTATCTTTAGTAGTATCAGTACTATTAAGTAATCTTGCTTGAATTGTAAATGCTGTTGAAACATTTTCTTTATCAGATACTAAATCTGCAATTAAAGGCATTGTAGCATTTGTTTTAACAACGATACTTCCAACGTGATACATATCAACTGCTGGATTACCATCTTGTAAGTTAACAGATGCATATAATGAAATAGTATATGTCTCATTAGCACGTAAATTATTTTGGTCAAATGGAATAACCATATTTCCATTAGTTGTAAATGATTTTGTAGTACCGATTGAATTTGTATAAACAATAGTCATTGATTTTTCAGCATCAATTGTACCAGCATCATCATGAATATTAATTGTACCTTTAATTCTTTCAAAAGTAATTTCTTCGGATGCCCAACTTATTGAAGGAGCTTGAACACCATCCATCTTCATAGTATCACTATATTCAGATACATATTCAATATATTTTTCATTATCATAGAATGTAGCAACAACTCTAAATTTATAAGGTACTGCTCTTTGAATCTTACCAGTAACAGCTAATGCTACAGAAGCAGGTGTACTTCTTGAAATAGTTGTTACAGGAACAGCACCATCTCCCATTGTACGAGCATCATAAACTTCATAATAGAAATTTTCAAATCCGCCATCAGGATCAGCAACATCATTAACTACTAAGTTAAATGAACCTGATTTCTTATCAATTGAGAATCCAACTTCTCCCATTGAAGGTCTTTGTTTTAATGTCTTAGCACTAATCTCAGTTGAGTAGTTATCAGACATAACATAACTATCATATAAAATATGGTCAATTCTAACTCCATACTTAGTATTAGCAGTTAATCCAGAGAAAACAATTTGTTGTCCATCTTCTCCTCTAGCAATTTCTTCTTTAACCGAATATACTTGTACTTCATTTCCATTAACATCAAGTAATGTAACATTAGCTAACTTAACTTTAGAATAACTATCAATTTTAACTCTAAATGCTAACTCAGTAGCAGCATAATAATCTTTTTGAATTGAAATACCTAAAGACTCAGTTGAGAATAACTGTTGAACAATATCAACCGCATACTCAATTTCATCTTTAATATAAGTAACTCTTGTAGTAATACTATAAGTAGTTTCTGGAGATAAGTTTTCAACCGCTAAATCAATTGAATAAACTCCAGCATCTGTTTCTTTTTGATATACAATCTTACCAGTACTATTTTCAGTAATTGTTGTAACTGAAGAACCAGTTAAAAGATCATCTTTGTCAGTAAGAATGATGCTTGCTTCTAGTTTGTTTGAAGAAACACTTAAATCACTTATAGACGCTGTTGGTAAACTTGTTGTCTTATCATCTACTTCTTCTTCGAATCCAACACTAGCATTTCCACCAACTGAATCATTTCCTACAGTTCCTTCACCTTGTTCAGGCTCTTCTTCCACTTCTTCCTCTTCTTCTTTTTCTAGAGGAGTAATATCAATATTATCATCGCTATCAATAATAATTTGTTGTAAATTTAACTTTGCTTCTCCTTCATAGAAGAAATATTCATTATCTAAGTTTAAAGTTAACTTATCACTTAAGATTAAACTAGCATCTTTAGAAATTGTTTGATAACTAGCTTCTTGATTTTCAATCTTAATAATTCCTTCCTCAACAAAACTAATTTCAACATAATTTGCTTTTATCTCTACTGGTTCATCTTCACCAACACTAAGTTTGATGCCATCAGATACTAGTAAAAATTTATTATCACTTACTCTAACAATAAACGAATCAAACTTTAATTGTTTACCTAAGTTATCAACATAATATGCATCATTAGCATATCCAAGCATTGTTCCTTCAAACAAATTATAATATTTTGGAACAGCACTACTTACTTCATTTAAATCTAAGATAACACCTTTCTTAAGTAATGAAACTGATTCATCATTATAGTGAACAAATGATGCTTCATCAACTTTAACTTTATCTCCATTAGAATCTTTAAATTCTATTGTATTATCATACTTAGTTTTATATTCTGTATTCTCATTAAAATAATACTTAACGCTTTTACTCTCTGTTGTATTTGCACTTCCTTTTTCAGCATTAAGTATGTAACCTGCTTTTTCAAATGTCTTCTTGGTAGATGATGCCACTTGTATTCCTGTATATACAGTCACACCAATCATTACCAAAACTGGAATAATAATTAATATAATTTTCTTCTTCATCAGGCACCTCTCCCTATTATCAGATACTAAAAGTATATCATTAAAATGTACCAAAATCTACTATAAACACTAAAAAAGTAGAAGTTTTTTCTACTTTTCACATGCTTTTAATAAGTTCTTATAAATGTCTTCATCAACTACAGCTGTAGCCTTAATAGAAATATCTAATGCATCTTTATAATTTCCTTTAAAAAACTGAATTTCCGCATCAAATAATCCCTTATCAACCTCTTCATAATGACTTCTATATCGATTACCATAAACAATAGACATCTCCGCAAGTTGAGCAGTCTTAATCATATCATTAGTCGTATTATAAAGTTTTAATACTAAGTCTCTAGCTGTATCAACTCTTGTATTAAGAGTTTTAATAACAATAGGCTTTTGTTCAAGTTCTTTAATAACTTCAACAATAGCTTCATTAGCTTCAGAAAGTTGTACAAAATAATTATCTGTAATGACAGGTAATTTATAACTTCTCATTTTACTTTTACATTGTTTTAAAAATTCTTGAATTTCTTCCAATTGTTCTCTAGCTCGAACTTCATCATCATACATATTACCAAGTGATTTTAAAGCTTTATCAAAATCATCTTCCATAGAAGCAAGTCTAAAAGTTAAATCTTCAATTTCTTGTTGTAACATTGAATAAGGAGTTGCCCCACTCTCTACCTTAGCAGTTAACTTCTTATAGTCATCATTAATAACAACTAAAATTTTATTAACTTCATGAATGATTTCTACATCTTGTTCTTCTAAATCATACATATGCTTAATATCATCAAGTTGTAGATATACATCGCTAACTAACTTATTAGTTTTTTCAATCTTCTTCTTAAAATCTTTATTAACTTCTTCAAATACTTTCTTAGAAAGTCTTTCTTTCTCAAAATCAATAAATAAACCATCAAAATATTCAAGCATTGTCTTTAAATCAAACATACAGTTTTCTAGATTTAAAACTTTAACTTTATCCATACAAGCTTCAATATTTTTCTTAGTTTCTTCTAAATTATATTCTATATTCAAATAATCAAGTGGATACCCTTGTTCTAACATTTCTTTATAAGTTAAATCGACTTCTTTCATTCTATTAGGAATAACTTGATTTGCCATTAATAACACATCAGGTGTTTCTCTAACAATAATATCCATATGTTCAATCATTGTGTCTAAGGCTTTAACAATATGAACAACTTCATTATATTCATTCTTTTCCATAACTTTTTCAAAGTCTAGGAAACGTCTTTCAATATTTTCAAGTTGTAATTCAATTGCTTCTTGTACACAATCATATAATTGTTTATGTTCATGATAATCTTTACTTAATGTTCTATACTTACTCTTTAATTTAATAACAATTGATCTATATTTTTCTTCGCTTAAAGTAATATCTTTAATTTCTTCAAGTAAAGCTTCTGCAGACTCTCTAGCTTTATATATTTCAATTTCTATTTTCGCAATATTAACACTACAAGTCTTATAATCTCTTTTCTCCATATAAAGATCCAAGTCTATAAGCATATCATCAATTTGTGTTAATCTATGTTCTCTAATATGCGTAAATCTATCTTGCCACTTATTATACTTTTCTTCCATCTTATCATTCTTAATAATAGGTTCTACCTTTGATAATTCTAGAAGAACTGGTGTAGACGCTACTAAATTTCTTTGAACCTCTAAGTTCTTAACTTTTTCTCTATAAAATTTAGCTTGTGTCTTTCTAATAAAGTGAAGAACAACTATAACAATAATAAGTACAACTACAACAACTGAACCAATCATAAGATATTGTCCTTGCATATCCTCACCTCTATTTTTAATTCTATCAATATTTTAACACAAACACCTTACAATTTTCTACTATTTTAGATAAAAATATCTATATAACCACTCTAACTATAACAAAAACGTTGACAAATCAACACTTTTAACATATAATTAAAAATGCAAATTCCTTGAAGCAGCGGAATTAGAGTATTTTAAAGTGTTTTTCAATATAAAGCTAGTAACAGTTGCTGTTTATGCGAACACATAAGAAAAACTCCCTAAGATACGACTGATTCAATTCATTGATTTGTAATATAAGAAAGGAGAAATTAATTATGGCAAGATATACTGGTCCAGCTTATAAACAAGCTAGACGTGTTGGATTCTCAATCAGTGAAACTGGTAAAGAATTAGCTCGTCGTCCTTATGGTCCTGGTCAACACGGAAATGCTCGTAAGGGTAAATCTTCTGACTACGGAAATCAATTAAAGGAAAAACAAAAAGTTCGTTTTATGTATGGTGTTAATGAAAAACAATTCCATAAAACTTTCGTTGAAGCTGAAAAAATGTCAGGAATTCATGGTACTAACTTCTTAAGATTATTAGAATCTCGTTTAGATAACTTAGTATACCGTATTGGATTCGCTTCTACTCGTCGTGGAGCTAGACAACTTGTTAACCACGGACACGTTACTGTTAATGGTAAGAAAGTTGATATTCCTTCATACAGAGTTAAAGTTGGAGATGTTATTTCATTAAAAGAAGATGATAAAAACTTAAAAGTTGTTAACGAATCATTAGAAAAAGTTACAAAAAGAGTTGAATTCATTACTTATGATGAGAACAAAAAAGAAGCTACTTATGTTAGACTTCCTGAAAGAAATGAACTTAATGCTGATATCAATGAAGCATTAATCGTTGAATTCTACAACAAGTAATTATAAAAAGAAAAAGTTTGGTTTATCCAAACTTTTTTTATTGTCTAACTTTACCAGTATCAGCCTCATCACTAGGAACAAAAACATCATCTTCAAACATATCATCTAATTCCTCACCAAGATGTAGATTAGCAACAGCTCTTTCAACCGCATCTTCTACAGTAACAACTTCATCTTCTGGATGATAAATCAAATTACCAACAGCCCCTTCAATAACATCCACAACACTCATTGGTGAAATGCTATCTCCTAACTTTTCAATTACTCCTCGAGAATAATCAAGAACTTCTGTGAACACTTCCATATCTAGTTCAGCAAATTCTCTAATCTCATCAATTTCTTCTTTAAATAAATCTGTATTATCTCTCATACTTACACCTCTATTTCCTCATAATAACAATTCTTAATATCATCATGTAATAGTGACTTAGATAAATCTGTTTTCAAAAGCAAATGTCTAATCGCTCTAATTGTAGCAGCATGAGCAACTATCAAAACGCTTTCATCTTTATGCTTTTCTAAAATATAATCTAAAAACTCCCTACATCTTTTAAAAATATCTTGTACAGGTTCAACACCTTGTTCACTACAATTTAAATTATAATCCCAATACTTATTTGCATCATATAAACTTCTTTCTTTACCTTCTAGTTCGCCTAAATCTCGATCAATAAGTTTCCTTTCTGGAATCATTTGCACCTTGTCACCTATTAAAATCATTGCTGTTTCAACAGTTCTAACTAATGGTGACATGTAGCAAACATCATAATGTTTATCTTTAATCTTCTCTCTTAATCTTTGACACTCTCTTCTACCTGTATCATTAAGTAAAATATTAGAAGAACCCTGACAAATATCCAAATAATTACTTTCTGTTTGTCCGTGTCTAACTAATGTAATTTTCATTTACTCAACTCCTAATGTTTTAAGCGCATCACTATAAGTAATGAACTTACTTAAATAACTACCATCTTCATATGATGAATATCCAGATACCAAATAATTATTATTACTAATAACAACATCAGTAAAATAGTCATCTCTATCATCACCATATAAAACAACTGATACTTTCTCTAAATTCTCATCATACTTACCAATTAAACCATCGTGAACATAAACATTAACTTTATCTCCACTAGACTTATCATCTACTTTAGCCGAAGTTCCAACTAAAATAACATTATTATGTTTATCTACAACAAATTGATTAAATCTTTCTAAGTTTTCGCCTTCATAAACAACTTCTTTTCTAAGTTCTAAATCAAAATTATATTTAATTAGTAAAGCATTAATATCTGTATCATTCTTCTTAGCACCACTAACAAGAATTCTACCATTAAAATAATCAATACCAGTAAATCCTAAATTGTCTGTATTATCATATCTTACAGATTTAACTAACTCACCATTCATATCATATTTAGAAATAATTCCCACTATACTATCAGTAACACCAACAGTATAAATATAATTATCATAAATTAACACATCATTATAGCAAGCAGTTTTACTATCACCATAATTTTTCATCCAAGTCATTTTTAAATCTTTATCATACTTAATAACAATAGCTCCACCTTCTAAAGATAATCCAACTTTCATATTATCATAAACACTTTGTCCCGTAACAACATATCCATCATTTGTTAATGCTATACTAGTAAATTTAGAATTATCTAATACCTTAAAACTATTTTCATAAAGAATATTTCCATCTTTATCATACTTAACAATAAGTCCTACTCTATTACCTTCACTATGGTCCTTGTCATTAGATTCAAAACTACCTACGGCAATTAAGTTCTTTTCTTGATCTTCAATAACATCAAAGAAAACTCCATTGTATCCTTTATTATAAATCTTCTCAAATTCCTTTACTTTATCACTATCATATTTCGTAATTTTAGCCTTTTCATAATATTTATCATTATTATTATTGCTACCTACAGAAACATAACCATTATCTACATTTATTACAGAATTAATTCCATCAAAATAAATTGATTTACCCTGTAATAAATAAAAAATATAAATAAGTTCTATAATTAAAATAGTTACACAAACTATCGCAATCCCTTTCAATAATTTTATCGTTGTCTTCTTCATGTAATATCACCTTCTCATACTTATGATAACAAATTATCATAATCTTTACCACAAAAAAGGAAATACCTAGACAGTATTTCCACAATTTTTACAATAAATTACTCATAAATACCAATATGATATTTCTTTTTACCACGTCTAATAATTACATACTTATCAAATAAACAATTACTCTTAGTAATCATCATTTCTAAATCAGTAACTTTTTCACCATTAACACTAATTGAACCATTATTAATAAATTCACGAGCTTCTCTCTTACTAGAGCAAACTCCACCATTTACTAATACATCAATTAATAATGTATCTTCATTTAACTTAAATGGATCTAAACCTTTAAATGCATCATTAATTTCATTTTCAGTAAAGTTCTTAATATCTCCACTAAATAATGATTCACTAATCTTAACCGCTTCTTCATAAGCTCCTTCTCCATGTAAGTCTGTAATAACTTCACGAGCAAGAGCTTTATGAGCCTCTCTTAAATGTGGATTTTCATTATGACTCTTTTCAATTGCTTCAATTTCTTCTTTGCTTAAGAAAGTAAGTTTCTTTAAGTAATCAATAATCATACAATCTTCTAAGTTAATTAAATATTGATATAACTCATAACTTGAAGTTTTGTTCTTATCTAACCATAAGGCATTTCCTTCTGTTTTACCAAACTTCTTACCAGTAGAGTCAGTTACTAATGGCATAACCATACCATAAGCTTCTTTATCTAATTTCTTTCTAATAAGTTCAATTCCTGAAGTAATATTTCCCCATTGATCTGAACCAGCAACTTGTAGTTCACACCCTCTAGTTTCATATAAATATAAGAAGTCTAATGCTTGTAGAATCATATATGAAAATTCTGCATAAGTAATTCCAGTTTCCATACGTGATTTAACTTTATCTTTAGCAAGCATATAATTAACATTAAAGTATTTTCCATAATCTCTTAAGAAATCTACAACATTAATATCTTTTGTCCAATCCCAGTTATTAACAACTTCAAATCCAAATATTTTTTCAGCTTGTTCTGTAAGTCCCTTGATATTATGATCAACTTCTTCTTTAGTAATCATTGGTCTTTCAGCATCTGGTTTTGGATCTCCAATCATTCCTGTAGCTCCACCAACCAATAATAATGGATGATGTCCAGCTTTAGCTAATCTCTTAGAAATTAAGAACGATGAATAATGTCCAATATGCATAGAATCAGCAGTTGGATCTGTTCCAATATAAAAAGTTAATCCTCCGTTGTTTAATTTATCTATTAATTCAGGACTAGAAATATCTTGTACTAATCCTCTCCATTGTAATTCTTCATATAATGTCATTATTTTCTATCCTCCTCTAATTTTAAATCATATATTTGATTTAAATCATGTCCATAATCTAAATATATACCTTCAACATCTCTTGTAGTAGCAGCATTTTTCTCAAACCCAAGTTCTTTTAAAGTATTATAAACAGCTTCTTCACTTGGACCTTCAATCTCTAAATATGTAGGAATAAGTGGCCAACTATCAATATCAATTTCAACTCCATTTAATACATATTGGCATCTTCTATTTTCTTGATATCCTTTAGCCTCATATCCTAATTCTTTTAAAATTAAATGTGTTCTTTCAAAGTTATCAACTTCAATTTCTAATTCTTGTGTTCCATCAATTTCTGAAGAAACTAAATTCTTAATTGTAAGTGTAGTCTTCTTACCATTAGTTCTAAGTCTAATCCATTTACTTTCTACTTTAGGAATAAAATCATAAACATATCTTCTTTGTACATAGTCCCATTGAAACTCTGCCCCTAATTGTTCTAATCTTTTAATGATCTCTTCCTTATCAATTTCTAATACTCTTACTTCATATTCTGTATGCATAAAGCACCTCCTTCTATAAATAAAAAAACTACCCATCCAAATAAGGACGAATAGTTCGCGGTACCACCTTAATTCATAAACCTAAGTCTATGCACTTTATATCTTAACGCGATAAACGTTTTTTCTCCAAACCTGTAATTCATTTAATTATCACTTTTAGTTTCCACCAACCACTAAATCTCTATAAACAAAATAATTAAACTACTAATTGTTTTTCATCGAAAACCTATAGATATAATAACATAATTCTTATTATTTTCAAACATTTTCTTTTAGATTAACCAACTTTTCTTGAAAATAAACTCCCTTAGTGCAATATTTTTTATCTAGCATATTACTTCTTCTCTGAACAATATCACTTAAATGTACTTTTCTTGTTCTATCAATTCCATTTTCAAATACACCACAAACATTTCCACTATAATCAATATCAATTCCTTCAAGACCAATTTCTTTTAACTTATATTGTCCTAAAAAATTAAAACTATCATCAAATAATTTAATAATTGAATGTAATCTACTAAATGACTGACTAAATAAATAATATAACTTATCATTGTGTTTGAATACACAAATACCTTGAATAGCACTAGGTAAATTACTAATTAATTCTTCATTAACTACTTTTACTTTATTCCTAGATATATCTAAATCAAATACAACCATCTTACCAACACCTTCAAAAGTACAAGCATATAACTTATTATCATAAAAATATATAGTAGCAGCCGATGTTACACCACTAATCACTTTAGAGATATCTAAATTGCACTCTATTCTAGCAATATTTCCTCCAATTAATTCTGGATAACTATATGCATTAATAACTCCCCAAGAACCTGTAACAAAAACAATATCATTTATATAATCATATGCTATTCCACCTACATGAGCAGAATTATCTAAATCCACATATTTCTTAAAAACACCATTCTTTTCATATAAATAAATTCTCGACTTTGCTTTAAATTTATTATAAGCAGAAATCATACAATAATCTCTAGAAATAGTAAATCCCTGTACTACATAATTATCATTATAAATATTTGAATAACTAAAATTAATACAATTTTTAAATAATAATGACTTATCATCTAACAAAAATGTTTTATCAAATAACTTTCTCTTACTAAATAATCCCATATAGCCTCCTAGTAAAAAAAAGAATGACTTATGTCACTCTTATTTCTTTTCTGCATTTTCTAATTTCTTAAGAACTTCTTTAGTTACATCAATAGTTTTTAATCTAACTTCTTCAGCCATATCTCTAAGAATAGGAGTTCCTTTTTCAATAGCTAAATCAACTAAGTCTTGAGCTTTATCTTTTAATTCTAAAGCTTTTTCTTTAGCAATTTCAAGAACTTTTTCTTTATCTAAATCAGCTAATTCTGCTTTTAAGTTTTCTAACTTAACTTCGAATTCTTCTTTAACTTCTTCTAAATCAATTTTCTTAATTTGTTTAACTAATTCATCAATCTTAGCTTTTAAATCTGCTCTTGTTTCACTACCTTTTTTAGGTGCAAATAAAATTCCTAATCCTGCACCAATAGCAGCTCCTGCTAAAAATTTTCCTAAACCTGATTTCTTTTCTTTACTCATAATAATCTTCCTCCTTATTAAATTTCTTACTAATAAATTTTGAAATAACACCAGTAATTCCAGTAACTACTGAGTCTCCAATTACAGCCAATGTATCAGTTGCTTTACAAACAACATCAAAAGCATTATTAAGTGAATTAACTTTTGCTTCAACATTGTCTACAACTCTATCTACTTTATTAAGAATTTGAATTAATCTAATTCCTAAAACTATTAACACTATTAATAGTATGATACCAGCTACATATAATAATACAGGTAAAATTGCATCTAACATTATTTCCATATTTTAGTTCTCCTAATCATTCTCTTTATACATTGAATCAATTAAATCAAATAAATTATCATCTGAATCAACGCTAACTTCTTTATTAACTTCAGCAGTCTCTTCTTTCTTTTCTTCTTCAACTACTGGTAATTCTTGAGTTATTTGTGGAACATCTTCGTAACTATCACTTCTACGTCCAGTTGCCTTTTCTTTAGTAGCATCAACATAATCTACATTATATTCTAACCCTAAATCTTCAAAATATTCTAAAGCATCTCCCATAGTTACTTCTTTTACTGCTGGTTTTTCTTCATCATTACTTAAATCTACTAATAAATTTTCATCTTCTGACTTATCAACACTAAAAGTAGATTCCTTCTTTTCTTCTTCTAACTCTTTAGCTATATCATCACTTAAACTTCCATATGCTTTCTTACGAACATCATCAACACTTAAGTTTTCTTTAGCATAACTACTAGTTAGACGAACTTCCTTTTTAGTAACAACATCTTCTTTTTTATAGTTCTTATCTAAAATACCATAAATTGGTGAAATAATTGGTGATGGTTTAAAGTGAGTCTTATCTTCCTTACGTTCATATAATCCAGTATATTGTGGAGTATCATTACTTCTTCCATACTCTCCAATACTAACTCTAGCATCATCAATACCATATGGTTTACTTTCTTTTTTAGATTGATAATAATGTACTTCTTCTCTAGCAGGAGCCTCATCCTTCTCAAAAACTTTAACAATCTTTGGTTCAGGTTGTCTAAATTCTCTTTCTTCTTCTACTCTAAAGTCACTATCATCCATAACTTTAAAATCATTTTTCTCTTCTCTTACTTCTTCATGTACTTCTTCTTCTCTTTTTGGTTGAATTTCAAAATCTTCATCTAAATATTCAGCCTCATCAAGTTCTTCAATTTTAGTTTCTTCCTTCTTAGGTAAAATAACTTTTTTAGCTATCGGACGTTCAACTTCTTTTTTCAAAACTTCTTTTTTTGGCTTCTTAGGTTTTTCTTCAATTTCAACATATTCTTCTTCAAATAAAGCATTCTTTATTTTTTCAAATAAGCCCATACATTCACCTCTTTAATAGCTTTCATCTAATTTGATTTCTTCATCAGATTCAAAATCATCTTTCTCACTAGTAGAACCACTATCTTGTACCACTTCTAAGAAATCTTCGTTAGAACTTTCTGTATCAAACAAAGTAAAGTTCTCTTCTTGATAACTTAAAACATTATCCCCAATTAAACTTTCTAATACATCGTCATTAAATTTGACTGTTCTTAATACTAAACACATGTTATTGACTACTGTTGTTAAATCTTCTTCAGGAACATATGCTTCCATCTTAGCATAGTTAAACATAAACTGAACAAAGTACTTACCATCAATCTCTTCAATATTAATATATCCTGTCTTATCATTATATTCTAACTTATTAGAATAATGAATCTTTTCATCGATCATATAAGTATTTTTAGTTTTATGATAATAGCTAATAGCATCAACATATAAATAATATTTATTATTAGACTTATCTAAAAATATAGCATTATATTCATCTTTATTAATTAATTTAATTCCTTTAGGAACATAATACTTATATCCATCAAAATATACATTATATATATCAACTTTTTCTGAAAGCAAAATTTTTATATTACTTCCTAAGTCAGTGCAATCTAATCTATAAGCACTACATCCAGATAGAAATAATACAACAATAGAGAGTAAAACAATTATCTTTTTCATATTTCACCTACTCTTATTACATTATATCAAATTTTTTACAAATGTAAAATATTTTGTATTTATTTACTTTTTTGGACATTCTTAGTCGCAACAACAGCATAAATAGGCATTCCCTTGCCTGAAAACTTATCTTCATACTCTGTTGTTATAAGGTCTTCTTTATCCTTATGTAAATCAAATGTTATATCGCTAAGTACATATCCATTTTCACTATAACTCATAAGAGAATAAATATATAATCCCTGATTATCAGTTCTTTGATAAATAACTCTATCATTTAAAAAGATACTATCATATTTTTCTAAAAATACTTTACTAGACAATCTTCTTAAATGATGTCTCGCCTTTGGCCAAGGATCAGAGAAATTTAAATATATTCTATCAATTTCCTTAGAAAAAACTTTATCTATATTTAAAGCATCCATTCTAATTATTAACAAATTATCTAATCCTTCAGGAATTTTAGGTAAACTTCTGGCTAAAACACTATCAAATTTCTCAATACCAATAAAGTTAATTTCTGGATACTTCATCGCATTTTCAATAATAAATTTACCTTTACCCATTCCAATTTCTATATAAATTGGCTTATCATTACCAAATACTTCTTTCCACTTACCAATATTTTCCTCAAGATTTCTAACTAAGTAAGGTGAAGCGTTTAATATTTCATCTTTATTTTTAACATTTCTTAATCTCATAATATCACCTACCAATATTTTAACACATATTTATAACAAGTTGCATATAATAAAACGAAATAGAGGTTGATAATCATGAACATGCAATATCCATTTATCCCAAGGCCAATGCCTTATCCTACTCCAAATATAGAAGAAGAAATCTTAAAATTAAAACATGAACTTAAAGAATTAAAAGAAAGAATTTCTCGTCTTGAACAAGAAAATAAACCAAACTACTTACAAAAAGACGATAGCCTATATATGATGTGAACGTTTACACGTTCTTTTTTTGTTGCAGAGTCTTCTTTTATGTTATACTAGTATTGAAAGGATGACAAACGATGTTAAAACTTAGAAGTATCAGTAAAATAGAATTCGACAATTATGTAAAGGAAAATACAAATACTCATTTTATGCATTCATCTGCATGGGGAGAATTTGAAAAAGTAACAAGTCATGTTACACCACACTATCTTGGATTAACAGATGAAGATAATACAATAGTTGCCGCTACTCTATTATTAGAAGAACATTTACCACTAAATAGCTCTAACTTATATGCTCCACGTGGTTTTGTAATAGATTATAATGATAAAAGTTTATTAAAAACTTTTACTACAAAATTAAAAGATTTTGCAAAAACAAGAAAAGCTACATCCATTAGAATTAACCCATCTTTAACCACAACAGATGATGCCTTAGCTACATTAAAAGAATTAAATTATAAAAAGAATTCACACGTAAAATTATTAGAATATACTTATAAAATAGACTTAACTAAAAATTTAAAAGAAATAGAAAAAGAATATTCAGATAATGTAAAAGAAAACTTATTAAAAACAGAAAAATATGATGTTGAATTATTAATTGCTGATCCAAAAGATTTTGAAGAATTCCTTACTCTTCAAGATAATAAAAATAACGATTACTATGAAACACTATATGATATTTTTAGAAATAATGAATATACTAAAATTAAATTATTATTAGGAAAACTTCATATTACAAAAACACTAAAAATACTAGAAAAAGAATTAGTACGTGTTAATAATCAAATCGCAATTATTCCAATTGATAATTTAGATGCATCATCTAAAGAAAGATTAACTAATTTAAGAAAACAAAAAGATCAAATAAATGAAGATTTAAAAAGATTTAAATCATATAAATTAGAATATGGTAATTCTCTAACTATTAGTGCAGCTCTTGTCATGGAACAAAATGACAAAGTATGGATTCTAAGCGAAGCTAATAACAAAGTATTACTAGAAACAAATCTAAATTATAGGATCTATAATGAATATATAAAATATTATAAAAACAACTCATTCAACCTTTTCAATCAACTAAGTCCATTAGAAAGTAATCAAAGTTTCAATGAGTTTAAAAAAGAATTTGGTGGTGAATTTATTGAATATATTGGTGATTACGTTTTAGTAACCAACCATATTACAAACTTTATTCAAAATAAAGTCGTACCACTATTTAAAGCATTCAAGAAGGAGGAACAAAATGAAACTAGTAACTCTAACTAAAAAAGAATTTAAAAAGTTCGCAGATAAGCACGAACAAATAACTTTTCATCAAACCGAAGAATGGGCTAACTTAAAAGCTAGTAATGGCTGGGTAGCTCATTATGTAGGATTAAAAGATGATAAAAAAATTGTTGCCGGTGCCCTACTTCTTGCTAAAACAGTTCCTTTTGTAAAAAAGAAGATGTTTTATTCACCACGTGGTTTCTTAATCGACTACAAAGATTATGACTTATTAAAACAATTTACAGAAGAAATTAAAAAATATGCTAAAGAAAATGGTGCTATCTTCATAAAAATCGATCCATATCTAGAATATGTAGAACATGATAATGATGGTAATGTTGTAGAAGATGGTTTTAATAATAAAGACGCCGTAGATAACTTAAAAAAATTAGGATACAAACATTACGGATTTAACTTAATGCAAGATACACTACAACCAAGATGGATGCATGTTATTGAAACAAAAGACAAATCACTTGATGACGTAATGAAAGATATGGAATCTAAAACAAGACAAATTCTACGTAAAAACGAAAAATGTGGAATAACTACTAGAGAAATATCACGTGATGAATTATCTCTATTTAAAGATATAATGCAACATACAAGTGATAGACGTGAATTTGTAGATAGACCATTATCATATTATGAAAGTATGTGGGATTCTCTACATGATTCAGGAATATTAAAAGTACTTCTTGCAGAAATAGACTTTAATGAATATAAAAAGAACACAGAAGAAGAACTAAATCAAAATAAAAGCGAATTAGAAGATAGAATTAATAAAAAAGAAAATAATCTTCTAAAAATGAATGATAAAAAATATGAACAAAGTAATAAACAAAATAAAGAAGCAATTGAACGCTTAGAAAAACAATTAGAAAAAATTGAAGAATTAAAGAAAGAGCATGGAGAAAAAGCATTACTTGGAGGAATCCTATTCTTAGTATATGGTAATGAAGTATTATCTCTATATGGAGGTTCAACTGCTAAACTAATGCAATTCCAATCAGCCTATACAGTACACTTCGCTGGAGTTAAAATGGCTGTAGAAAATAATTATGATAAATATAACTTTTATGGAATTACAGGAGACTTTAGAAAAGAAAATCCATTATATGGATTATTCCTATTCAAAAAAAGTTTCGGCGGACACGTATCAGAACTAATTGGAGAATTTGATTTAATAATCTCACCATTCTGGTATAACACATATAACGTAGCATTTAGTCTATATCACGGATTAAAAAATCTAAAGAAAAAACTTACAAAATAAAAGAGTAATTATAAATTACTCTTTTTTATTATTCTAATGGAGCTGTTCCATATTCAACATCGATATTTGCAATTTTAACTTCAAAATCACCATCAGCTCTAGCACCATCAGAAGCATATTCAATTGAAATTACCGTCGTATAATAATCATTAGGACTTAGCATCAAATTATCACCAAAGCTTACTAATGAAGTTCCAAATATATCAAAATAATAGCGCATATATCCATCAACCAGTTCAGTTCCATCACTAGAATATACTTGTACTTTAACGTCTATATCCTGACAAGCATTAGATAAAAGTTCAGAAGAAACATCACTATTTTCTGCTGGAACACATTCTATAACATCATTCATCCCATCTAATAAATCAAATACCCAACTCTTCATATAAATGTTATATAGTCCTGTATTCAAATTTTTATAAGAATAAATAACACTTTGACCCGGCTCAGTAAATGAAGCTTTCATATTAGATATAGTAGGCACTTTACCATTAGATATAGTTGCAATATTACCAGAAATATTATTTTCTGAAATAGGATAAATTGATGACTCAGAAGTATATTCACCATTTTCATCTAACCCCAAAAAAGTAATACTAAAGTCATCACTATTTGGTGTAACAGTCGCACTAGATGAAATACTTAAAGTTGATGAAAATGCTGCAAATCCTAAACTCATACCAGTAATTGCTAAAACTAATGCTACTATCGACAACATTTGAATTTTTCTATCTTTTCTCATTTTCCACATCTCCTATTCTAGTAAAAATTGTACCCCCCCCCCACGTTATTTTGTCAACTTTCCACAAGTTTATTTACACAACAAAAAAAGACTTTTTACAGTCTTATTAACTATTTGGAGGAGCAGTACTAAATACTAATTCAGAGTCTGCTATTTCCACATTAAATGCACCATCTGCTCTAACTGCATCTTCTGCATATTGTACAGAATAATACGCAGTAATATATTCACCAGGTTGCATTATAAATGGATCCGAAACCCACGAAAATTCCGTAGGCGTATCTCCACCTTTTTTATAAATTTCCCTTATACCCATATTAAATAAGGCAGAATCTTTACTAAAATGAAATTGAACATCAATTCCAGAACATGCAGAATCTAACAATTCTTGAGTAACAGTACTATTATCAGCAGCAGTACAAACAATTGGTGAAGTTTGACCAGACGGAACTTTTACAAGTCCAGTTCTCATATATGTATTATATAAACCAGTGTTTTTAATAATATAAGGATATGTAACACTTTGTCCTGGTTCAGTAAATGAAACATTAATATTAGAAATAGTTGCAGTCTTACCATTTGTTATAGTTGCAGTACTCCCAACTGCCCCATTTTCAGAAATACCAATAATTGAATTTTTTAATGTGTATTCTTCATTACCATCCATACCAATAAATTCAACACTAAAATCATCACTATTAGGATTAACAGTTGCACTAGATGAAATAGTTAATGTAGATGAAAAAGCTGCAAATCCTAAACTCATACCTGCTATTGCTAAAACCAATGCTACTATCGACAACATTTGAACTTTTCTATCTTTTCTCATTTTCAGCATCTCCTATTCTAGTAAAAATTGTACCCACCTCACCAATTTTTGTCAAGTTATCCACAAGTATATTTATACAACAAAAAAAGACTTTTTACAGTCTTTTAACTACTTAATGGAGCCGAACCATATTCAGCAATTATGTCTGCTATTTTAACTTCAAAACTTCCATCTGCTCTTGCACCATTTCCTGCATATTCTATTGTAATTAACATCACTCCATAATCACCAGGACTCACCATAAAATAAGAACCAAGATCCACTATAGAAGTGCCTGCATATGCAAAATTTTCTCTTGCATATCCATCCATTAAAGTATTATCATCACTTGATAATAATTGATATCTAACATCAATATCTTCACAAGCATTATTCATTAACTCTTCTGTTACGGTACTATTTGTAGAAGGAACACATTCAATAACATCAGTCATTCCACTTAAAAGTCTAAATTGCCAACTTCTAAAATAAGCATCATAAAGTCCCGTATTAGAAGCCATATATGCATATGTAACACTTTGTCCTGGTTCAGTAAATGAAGCCTTCATATTAGATAAAGTTGCTGCTTTCCCACCAGATAATGTCGCAACACTACCAGTTGCTCCATCTTCCAACAATGGATAAATCAAATTAGTAGATGTAAACTCTCCATTTTGATCAGTTCCCATAAATGTAATACTAAAATCATCGCTATTAGGAGTAACAGTCGCACTAGATGAAATAGTTAACGTTGATGAAAATGCTGCAAATCCTAAACTCATACCTGTAATTGCTAAAACTAATGCAATTATCGATAAAATTTTTACTTTTCTATCTCTTTCCATAACACTACTCCTCTACTATCTATTTAAAGTTTAGCCTATAAAAAACAAACTTGTCAATTTAATAACCAACAATGTCATCTACTTTACAAAAAAAGACCTTCCAAGGTCTTTTTTTATTGACTTAACATCCATTCCATTAAATCAGATTTATTATCTTTATTTAAATCTTCAGTATATGCTGCTTTTGGTAAACCACCATGAGTAGCATTTCTAACAAATGTATTTGCCTCACCAAATCTATTTTTAAATGTTCCAACAGTAAAGTTATAACTACTTGAATCTTCACCTGCAGCAGGAGTACCAACATAACCAACAGTCGGAATTTTAATTCCATTTAAATCAACACCAGGATTATATCCACTCATAACTGCTAAAGATGAATATCTATCTGGACTATGATAAGCAACATACATTGAACCAAGTCCACCCATACTATGTCCACTTAACATAATTTTTTCTTTATCAATTTTATGACTAGCAATAAACTTATCAATTAAAGCATTTAAATTCTTTAAAGATGTTTGATTAGCCCAACTACTTCTATAAGCACCAGTTAAGTGAGGACAAATAACATAAGCATTAAATCCATCTAAATTCCAATTATTTAAAACTTTTACTAGTCCAGCCCCATCAAATTGTCCTTGACCAGTACCTACTTCTCCAGAACCATGTAACCACACAAGTAATGGCGTTTCTTCATTTTGTGAAACATTTGATGGAGTAAATAAACCATATGGCATACTTGTACCATCATTTATATAACTATATGAGAATTTAAAACTTGGATCAGATGGAACATAAGTATATCTATTCTCTAATTCACAAGTAATTGACTTAGTATTACCAACCACATCATAAATAACAATAGTTGGTTTTGGTACTACTTCGTTTAATTCAATTGAACTACTATTATATGTATTATTACCAATCATATATTTTGCTACCGCATCATTATCTTTAGCACTAACTGTAATAAAAGATTTCTTTCCAGTAGTATAACCACTACAACTTCCACTAGGAGCTGATTTATCAATATTATTTATAACATAAACATATGTTGTTGAAAGACCTTGTTCATTAACAACCTCAAAAGCATACTTTCCATTTTCCTCAACTATATATTCTCCAACATTAGACTTATTCTTTACGCCATCCGGCATAATCATATGACTAAATTTATCAGCACTTGCAACAACTTTTAAAATAACACTTCTATTTGTCTTTTGAGTTGTACTAACTGTTGCTGTAACACTCATATCCATAACATCTACAACTCTTTTAACAGAAGCACTCTTTCCAGAACTATCAGTAACTTTATAAACTATAGTATAAGTTCCTGCTTTATTAACATCAACACTACCTTCTTTAACTACAGTATCAGTTACATCTTTTCCACTATCAGTAACAGCTAAAACACCGTCATCTGTAAAACTCATTCCTTTTAATAAATAAATATGTGAATAACCTTTTAATTTAATCTTAATTCTATCTGTTGTATCAACTTTTAAAGAATCATTTTTCCCAACAGTACTATCATCAGGTTCTTCAGATTCATCTACTACATCTTCTGATGTAACCGGTTTATTCACAACCTTTACCTTACGAGTCTTTTCTAACTTAGCTCCGTTAAAATCAAGTTTATAGACTACATCATATACACCAGGATAACCTGTATTTACATCTTCATCATTAACTGTAACATAACTACTTACATCTCCTGTTACACTACCTGAAGCAATAAATCCATATTCCTTATAGTTTTCCCCAACATATAGATGAACAATATCACTTCCTTTTAATTGAAAACTAACAACTTCTTCTACTCCCTTAGATTCATTACTACCTACAAATAAACATAAAATAGCAGTTACTAATAACGTTACAACAGTTGCAATAGCACTAGTATGATCTACTTTCTTTTTCTTATCATTCATAAACTCACCTACCAAAATTACTGAACTCTTTCTACAAAGAAATAATATAAAAGACATAATATAAGTGCACTTACAGTTACAATCATCCATACATTATAAAATTTCTGAAATGCACCTACTGATTTCTTCTTTTTCATATTATCCCTCTATTTCTTTTTATTATTACCAAATATATTTTTAATTGCTCCCATTTTACCTACAAATAATAAGTAAATAAAAGTACCAATAACTAAATATATCAATAAAATAAATAAATTAATAATTCTAACTTCACTAACAACAGGTATTATAAATTTCATTAAGAAAAGTACCACTACCATCAACATACAACCACAAAGTATATCTGTAAAATTCTTAACTGTTTCTTCATATTCAACTTTATTTTTAAAATATAATGAAACCAAACAAATAATAAATGAAACTAAATAAGCTAATATACTAGCAGTAATAACTCCATAATATCCTGGCATTCCATATTGATGGAATGTATAAATCATACTAGTATTCATAAGCATCTTAATTAATACTCCGATTGTTAAACTAGCAAAAATTGTTTTATAGTCTTTCATTGCTTGTAAAATCGCAATAGCAACTGCACATAATCCCATTAAAAGACCAACAAATATATAATAGGCTAAAACACTAGCCCCATATTTACTTGCTCCATAAAATAAACTCCAAATAGGCTCAGCTAAAAAACTAATCGCAATAGTAACAGGTAACATTATAAATAAAGTAATACTTAATCCTCGATTAACTTTTCTACAAATTTCTTTATTATCTTTTTTAGCAATACTTTGACTTAAACTAGGAATAAGTTTAACAACTACTCCCATTGCCATTGATAACATAATCAAATTAAACTTAGCACCCCATAATGATAACATTCCCATAATTGTTTCTGCATCAACAACACTAAATCTAGCATATTTAACTAATCCCTTAACAACAGTCACCATATCAATATAACCATATAATGACTTAAGTAAATCTATAACAATAAATGGTACTGCATATAATACAATCTTTCTAAATATCATCTTATTAGAAACAATTGGTTCATTTACATTTCTAATCTTTTCATCAAACTTCTTTTTATTTTTCAATTTCTTATCAATTAAATAAATATACACACCAATTACTCCAATAATAATCCCTGTTAAAGCAACACTAACTATTCCACTTAATGATACTTTAAAGACTTTTAATGCAAAAAAACTACCAATTATAAGTACCATATAATTAATTACTTGTTCTAAATGTTTAGAAAAAGAAACCTCATTTACTAATCTATGTCCTTCAAAATATCCTTTATAAACATTTAATATAGGAGTTACAAGTACTGCAATAGCCATAATTCTAATAACTAAAGTAATATCTTTTAAACTATTAATTCCTACTAAATTACCTAATATTGCTTTAGCAAATAATGGTGCTAATAAAACTAGAATAAGAAAACAAACAATCCCAAGTAATAAGGCAATCTTCTTACTTATTATTAATACTCTTTTTTTAGCACCATGGTATCCTAGAGTTTGATATTCATTAACTATTCTATTTATTGCTAAAGGGATTCCTCCAAAAGCTATAGACATAAATAAACTATATAAAGTATAAGCATATCCGTATAAAGCCCCACCACTATCTCCTACAATTGCATGAAAAGGGATAACATAAATAATACTTAAGATATTGGAAATAACTATTATAAGCATACTAATAAATGAACTATTAATAGTAATTTTCTTTTTTAATTTCTTACTCTTCATTCTATCCCTCCTAATATTATTATCATATCATAAAATACATAAAAAAACACTAAGCATAGCACTTAATGTTTAACTATAAATAATCATTGCTGAAAAACAAAATACTTGTTCTTCACTAAAGACGCTTACTCCTACTTGATATTTAATATCTAGTAAATTAATTGTATTCTCACTTAAGAAATTATTAATTTCTTCTTCTAAATCTTTTTCATCTTCAAAATCAAATATTTTAACTTTCATATAATCACCAAATAAATTATAAAATCTTTTTTCCACAATTATTGTAGAAAAAAAGAGATGTTTCCATCTCTATTTCTTATCATCAGCTTTAGATTTAACAACTACATCACTTCTTGAAGTACCAGTAGTATCTTCTCCTCCAGCCATTTGTCTTCTAATTCTAGGATTAATATCAAGTTCAACTATTGAATCACATACTTTATAACGATAGAAGTTTTGAATATCTGTATAATCTCCTTCGTTATTTGCTTTATTCATAGCTTTATGATATTCAGTTCTTTCATTTACCTTAATATATACAGGTGGAAGTCCAGCAGCTTCTAACATTTTGTTCATAAATCCACGTACTGTACGACCATTACCATCTTTGAATGGGTGAACTTTAATAATTCTACATCCAATTCTAACTACTTCATCTAAATAATCAAGCATTACATCAGCATCTCCACAATCTTTTATTTCTGGAGCTAAATCCCATAGTAATAAAACATCTTTATCAATTTCATTTAATAAAGGTCTAATCATTGACCATTCAGCAATTTCAGTACCTGTTCCTGGTAAATAAACATCATCATTTCTAAAGTTACCACCAAAATCAGGGTATGGTGCTTTAGAATATAATTTTTTATGTAAATCTTTTAATGTATAAATATTAAACATATAATCACTTTCATCAGAGTGAATAAATTCATACATTTCACGTAATCCTTCAACTTCAACTAAACTATGTACTTCTTCTAATCTACTTTCTTGTGTAATATATCTAGAAACAAACGCATTCTTTAAACTATCAAATGGCATTCTATCTCCTAATTCATAATATAATCCAATTAAATCATTAGGAATATCATTATCAACACCATATAATTGTTTACGTTGTTTTCTTTGTTTATATCCCATAAACATTTCTTGAATAACACGGTTCGGATCTACACCTAAAAGCTTAGCAGCAGCAATTTTTCTTTCCGAACTACCACATTTCATAATTGCATCAATAACGTCTTCAACATCAATTAGTCCAAGTCTTAATGATTCTAAAAGTTCCTTTTGGCTCATTTTTATTCCCCCTCCCAAAAGATGTTATCAATTATACCATAGAAACTAATTTTTTGCAAGAAAAAAGACTTTTATAGCCTTTTAGTTAGATAAATAATCTAATAAAACATAAGCCTCTTCCTTGCTAAAATCTATATCCCAATTACTAAATCCAATATCAGGATGAACACCATCATCATTATGAAAATCACTTCCAACAGAATAAATTAAATCATTGTCTTTAGCAAAATTCTTCCAAAAATCCACTTCATCTATTTTATTACTATCTTTATCTACATATAAGTATGCTGACTCAATAACTTTAGCATCAGTCTCTTTAATAAGATCTAAAATATCATCTACATTTAAATTATCTTCATACTTATAACAAACCGGATGGGCAAGAACTACTCTTCCTCCTGCATTTCTAATTAAATCAGCAGCATATTTTGGAGTAACACTTCTCTTCCAAACATACCCTGGACATCCTTCATTCATAATAGTCTCAATAAATTCACCTTTACCAGGAATATGACCAAATTCTTTCATTAACTTATCTCTATTTTTATCATTAGAAATAACATCTAATGCAATATGTGCTTTTGTAATAGAATCAATCTTATCTAATTCATCTACATTAACAATATAACCTAATTCATTCAACTTAGCTGAAACATCAACTAAATATTCATGTCTTGCTCCTCTTAATTTTTCTAATTCTTTTTTAAAATTTTCATCACTAATATCAAAATTATATCCTAATACATGAATACCACATTTAGTTTTAGTTGATATCTCAACACCGGGTATTAAAATCATATTTCTTGTTTCTGCATAATCAAATAATTCATCATTGTATGCATCAATATTATCATGATCTGTAATAGATATAATTCTACAATTATTTTCTAACGCTCTATCAATAACTTCATAAGAACTAAGTGTTCCATCAGAATTATTAGTATGTATATGTAAATCCATTATTTTTTCCATAACATCACCTCTATAAAATTATAACATAAAAAAACAAACCAATTGGTTTGCTTTTTATTACTTAACAACTATATTAACAATCTTACCTTTGATAACGATTACTTTTACTACTTCCTTACCTTCGATATGACGTTTAACATTTTCTTCTGCTAAAGCTTTTTCTTTAATAGAATCTTCTTCTTCATCAACAGCAATCATAACAGTAGCTCTAACTTTACCATTAACTTGAACTGCTATTTCCTTCTCTGCTTCACCAAGTAATGATTCATTCCATGTTGGCCATGCTTCAAATGCTATTGTATTATCATGTCCTAACATTTCCCATAATTCTTCACCAATATGTGGAGCAACTGGATTTAATAATTTAACAAATCCTTCAGCATATTCCTTAGGGAATACTTCTTCTTTATAAACAGCATTAATGAAAATCATCATTTGACTAATTGCAGTATTAAATCCTAATGATTCAAAATCTGTTGTAACTTTCTTAACTGTTTGATGATAAATCTTTTCTAGATTCTTATTTTCTTCATCTTTAATCTTACCAGATTCATATAAACGATAAATTCTATCTAAGAACTTTTGAGCTCCTTCAACACCTTGTTGACTCCAAGGTTTAGATGCTTCAAGTGGTCCCATAAACATTTCATATAAACGTAATGTATCAGCACCATAATTATTAACGATATCCATTGGATCAATACAGAATTCTGGGAATCTCTTACCCATCTTAATTCCATTAGCACCTAAAATCATACCTTGATGAACTAATTTCTTAAATGGTTCTTTAACTGGACATAATCCTTTATCATATAAATAATTTGTCCATATTCTTGAATACATTAAGTGTCCAACAGCATGTTCTGGTCCACCAATATATAAGTCAACTGGTAACCAATGTTTTAATAACTCTTGATTAGCAAACTCTTTATCATTTTCAGGATCAATATATCTTAAGAAATACCATGAAGATCCTGCTGAACCAGGCATTGTAGAAGTTTCTCTAACTCCCTTAATACCATTCTTATTATATTGCTTCCATTCTGTAGCATTTTCAAGTGGTGCTTTACCGTTATGTCCTTTATAATCTTCAAGTTCAGGAAGAACAAGTGGTAATTCACTATCATCTAACATATGAATCTTACCATCTTCTTCATAAACAACTGGCATTGGTTCTCCCCAATATCTTTGACGAGCAAATATCCATTCTCTCATCTTATAATTAATTTGTTTAGAACCAATCTTTCTTTCTTCTAACCAATTAATCATTGCATCTATTGCATCTTCTTTATTCATACCATCCATAAATCCAGAATTAATATGAACACCATCACCTGTATAAGCTTCTTTAGAAATATCTCCACCTTCAAGTACTTGAATAATTTCAATATTAAACTTCTTAGCAAATTCGTAATCTCTATCATCATGTGCAGGAACTGCCATAATAGCACCAGTTCCATATGTAGCAAGTACATAATCAGAAATATAAATTGGAATTTCTTTATCATTAACAGGGTTAATTGCATAAGCACCAATAAATACTCCTGTTTTTTCTTTATTTAACTCTGTTCTTTCAAGATCACTCTTAGAAGCACATACTTTTTTATAAGCAGCTACTTCGCACTTTTTATCTTCACTTGTAATTAAATCAACAAGTTCATGTTCTGGAGACATAACACAATATGTTGCTCCAAATAATGTATCGCAACGAGTAGTAAATACTTTAAATTCTTTATCAGTATCTTTAATTTTGAAAATTACATGAGCACCAATTGATTTACCAATCCAGTTTCTTTGCATTTCTTTTGTAGATTCTGGCCAATCAATTTCATCCATACCTTCAAGTAATCTCTCAGCAAAAGCAGCTTGATCAATAACCCATTGCTTCATATTCTTTCTAACAACAGGATATCCTCCACGTTCACTCTTACCATCAACTATTTCATCGTTAGATAAAACTGTTCCTAATTCTTCACACCAGTTAACTGGCATATCAACATATTTAGCATATCCATCTTCATATAACTTTTTAAAAATCCATTGAGTCCATTTATAATAAGCTGGATCACTAGTTTGCACTGTTTTAGTCCAATCATAGTCAAAACCAATTGATCTTAATTGTTCACCAAATGTTTCAATATTCTTTTGTGTAAATCCATTTGGATGGTTACCAGTACTTACAGCATATTGTTCAGCAGGAAGACCAAATGAATCATATCCCATTGGATGAAGTACATTATATCCTTGCATTCTCTTCATTCTTGAAACAATATCAGTAGCAGTATATCCTTCTGGATGTCCTGCATGTAATCCTACACCTGATGGATAAGGAAACATATCAAGTGCATAGAATTTAGGTTTACTAAAATCCCATACGTCAGTGTGGAAAGTATCATTTTCTTCCCAATATTTTCTCCATTTCTTTTCTATATCTTTAAAATTATACATCTAAATCAAACCTCTCTTCTTATAAATTAAATAAACTATATGATAACTAATTAATATTATTGGAACAACCAATACTAATACCATTAAAAGTTGTATTAAAGTATTCTCAAATAACATTGCCAGTGAAACAATGAGTGCCATATCAAATGATGAAACAAGTGCACACACATGTAACAACTTATGATAATCAATTTTCTTTAAATTAAAATTATATTTTGTCATTAAATACACTATTTCTATAGGTAATTTCTTATCTTTTCTACTCTTCTCATTTTTCTTAGCCTTAGAAACAACAAATAATTCATAAACCACTAATATTAATAAAAAACTTAATATAAATAAAACTAATTCTTGCATAACGCCTCCTTCTAATAAAAAAACGCCCTTATATAACATAAGGACGAAATATCGCGGTACCACCTTACTTCATAGTTAAACTATGCAGCTTTAATAGATATAAAGGTCTTACCCTACATATTATAAAACTAGTCAAGTTCATAACCTCTTAATACTTATTCTCACCAGCCATAAGTTCTCTAAAATTAAGATAAATTACTACTACTACCAGCAACATCTCAAAAATATATCACTAGTATATTATTTTTTATCAAATTTTTCAAGTATAAAAAGTAATTTATCTAACAAAAAAAAGAAGCATAAGCTTCTTATTTCTTTCCACCAGTATATGGAGTATCAAAAGTACTTCCTAATACTTCATCACCTGATACCCAAGCATCTTGAATCATCTCACTATCAGTATCATGTATTACCTTAGAAAACTCCGTATTAATTACAATATCATTTTTTCTAACATAGTCTCTATAACTACCAACTAAAGACATAACTTCATCATAGAAACTAAATTCTTCATCTCTAAAGAATTCTTTCAAAGATGATGTAACATCAGCAATATTATCTCCATTAATTTCAGTAATAGGATCATCACTATTAACACTATTATAGATTTGAACACCTAAAACTAATGGTGAAGTAATTCTAATTTCATCATTACCATATGCATATAAAGTACCTTCAGGATAATTTAATAATATACCTTTTTGTTCATCAGTAAATATATCATACTGACTATCTTCCCTAGACATATCTAATAATACTGAACTTAATACTCTATCATCAACAAATGTATTTCTTAAATAACTAACTAAAGCTACATCTCTTAAATCTTCACTTGCTCGAAGAGAAACTAATAATTCTAACACTCCTCTTCCACCTTCTTTAGCAAGTTCCATTAAAAATTCAAAACTATTAAAGATAGAATAAGCAATCAAATCACAGTCAGATATTGGTGTATTTTCTAATGAATCTAACCAATAATCAACATCACCATTTGAAAAACACAAACCACAAAACTCTCTGGTTAAAGTAAATAACTTTTCTTTATCTAATTCACTCATTCCATCTAACACATATGAGTCAAACACATCATCAAAATCACCATTAACAAAATGATTTATCATAACATCATATAATGATAGTTCTTGGTCAAAATCAATTATTTCAGTATATTTATCCAAAGTTGCTTGTCTTAACTTTTCTAATCGTTTAATACCATCATCTATTTTTTCTTGTTTAGTTTTCATAACTTTCCTCCTAAACTTCACTTAAATACTCTAAAAGTTTTAAGAATAATCCAATATATTCTTTAGAAAGTCCCTTTTTCTTCAATTTACGAATAGCAATTCTCTTTTTACTTATTTGCTCTTCTCCAAACATAATATCTGCTATTTCTTCTTTTAAATATGTATTAATCTTTAAATCTACTAAGATACTATTTACTTCATCGTTAATTAAACGAGCAGCATCAATTTCAATATCTTTACCCTTACAATTAATAGTAACTTGTCCAATAGTAGGAATATCTTTTAATTCTACTACGAAGTCATTACCATCTTCATATGCTTCGCATAATAGTTTTTCAGCATTAAAATATGTAAGTACTTCTTCAGGCATCTTAGTATTTCTAAATACCATTTTATAATTTCTTCTTTCTGGTACAATACCACTCTTACCATCAACACTTCTAATAACCACCGTATAATTATCTCTTAAGTAATTATAGTCAATTGATGTTTTTAAGAAATAACCTTCTCTATATAAAGCAGTAACACCATCATCTTCATACATAGTATACGTATTACTAACTCCAGGGAATATTTGAATTTCTAAATCCACAGGAATTCCTGTATTATTGTAATCACTTCTATTAGAAAGTGGAATTATTGAACCAGCATGTGCAAACACTGGATACTCTTCCTCTTTAAAGAATGAAACATATTTTTTATTACCAGGGAATTTCTTACCAGTAATAAAGTCATACCAAACTCCTTCAGGCATAAAAAATCTATGTATTGTACGTTCCATTGTCGGATCCATTTTATCTAAAATTGGACATACAAGTAATTGTGATCCAAAATAATATTGATTTCTATAAGTAGCATCATCATAAACCCACATATAGTTATAATAAAATGGTTGAATAAGTGGTGTACCAGATTTTGTATAATTATATGCCTCTGTATATAAATAAGGAATTAATCTATGACGAAGTCTCAAATAATCAGTAGCAATCTGTTCAGTTTCAACATCCCATAACCAAGGTTCTTTTTTATAATAAACTCCCCTCGCCCCATGGAATCTTAATATTGGAGAGAAAGTACTTAATTGAAGATATCTAACATAAAGTTCTCCTTCTTCAATACCACCATGGTTTCCACCAACATCATGGCTCCACCAACTAACTCCAGCATTAGCAGCATTTAAATACATAAATGGAAGTTTCTTTAATGCTTCCCAACTAATTTCACTAGAGCCACCATATAAAACAGGATATCTATGTGGTGCATAAACACTACCTCTACCTAACAACATAGGTCTCTTATTAGTTGCTCTACCACTGTCTAAGAACATATAGTGATTTAATGCCCATAACTTAGTAACATTATTATCACCCATAGAATCATTCCAGAAAAAATCTACTCCTTTTACCTCTAATGGATGTAATAACATCTTAAACATAACATCTAATAACTTAGGATTTAATGGATCAAATAAAATAATTTTTGACTCTTGTAATCCAAGTGCTTCTGCTATATTTTTATAATATTCTTCATGTGGATAAATACCATTAGTTGGATTAACACATAATCCCACACGAATACCTCTCTTATGAAATTCTTCAATCATCTTTTCAGGCTCAGGAAATAATTCTTTATTAAAAGTAAATCCAGCCTTCAAGTCTTTATAAGCCCCAACATTTCTAATATGCCAATCATGATCAAATAACATAACTGATAGTGGAATCTTATTTCTTTCAAAATTTCTAATTAACTCTTTAACACTTCTATCATTATAAGTGATATTTCTACTCCACCAGTTACCAAGTGCATAACGTGGAATTAAAGCAGGTGCTCCGGTCATCTTAAAATAATCAAGTAAAGCTTGCTTAAAATCCTTATCATACATAAATACATATATATCCATATGGTCTGCTGGTGCATCTGCTAATGTACCATCGTCCATAATAACTTTTGAACTAGAATCATCAAATGATGCAAATCCATCTAGAGAATATAATCCTTTATCAAGTGGTTTTGGAATTCCCATATCCACACTAATCATATTACCAAGTAAATTTCTAGCTTCCGCATGACCAACATACCAATCCTTATTACGATCTTTTTCTCTACTCATTAAAGTAACTTTTAAGAATTTCATCGGATCCATCTTAGGTCCAACAAAAGGTTGGTCTTTCAAATATGTAAGTGTAAAATACTTAGTACTAACCTCTAAAATATGCGTATCTTGACGCAATGAAAAATCAGGTAGTCCTAGATTTCTTCTTTTAACTAACTGTGTAGGTCTATCTATAAATTGTCCGCTAGCAGAATATTCAAGTCTAATAACTCTTTCTGAAATAACAGAAATACGATATTTAGTACCTTGAATAATTGCCTTAGCATCGCTCTTTGATTTAGTCGAATCAACACTAAATTGTCTTCCAAGCGGATACATATAACCACCTTCTTATTACTCTAATACCATAATAACACACCTAAATAAATATTACTAGTTAAAAACATCACAAAAAAATAAATTTACAAACATAAATACAAGACTTATGATATACTTAAAACGTAATAAACTAAGGAGGACATATGAAAAAGAAATTTATTATACCAACAATAATTATTACCCTTTTAATAATACTCCTAGTGAGTCTATATTTTATTTTTTTCAATCCATTTATTTCAATATCATTAAAAGGAAAAAATAAAATAACTCTCGAAGTAAATAACAATTATCAAGAACAAGGTGCTAGTGTAAAAGGAACTAAAAAGAAATATAAGATAACAGGTAAAGTTAATACTAAGAAAATTGGAAAATATACAATTACCTATAAAGTATCATTCTTAAAAACAACAAAAAAAGTAACAAGAATAGTAAATGTTATAGATAAAACTCCACCAGTAATAACATTAAATGGAACAGATATAACTATATTTCAAAATCAAGAATATTCTGAACCAGGCTATACTGTAACAGATAACTATGATAAAAAAATAGAAGTTAAAGTATCAGGAACTGTTGATACTAAAACTCCTGGTGACTACACTCTTACTTATAATGCAATCGATAAAAGTAAAAACAAAACATCAGTAACAAGAAAAGTAACTGTTAAGAAAAAAGAAATTCAAGTAACTTCAGGTATAACTTATATTAATGGAATATTACTAGTAAATAAAACATATTCTCTACCAAGTACATATAATCCAGGAGTAAATGCAACTGCTAATTCAGCCTTAAAACAACTTCAAGCGGCAGCTAATGCCGCAGGTCATAAAATGCCTCTAATCTCTGGATTCAGATCATATTCAAGACAAAATACACTTTATAACAATTATGTCGCAAGAGATGGAGTCGCAAAAGCAGATACTTACTCTGCTAGACCAGGTCACTCAGAACACCAATCAGGCTTAGCCTTTGACGTAGGAGCAATCGATGATAACTACGGTAATACACCTGCAGGAACATGGTTAAAAGAAAACGCTCATAAATATGGTTTTATAATTCGTTATCTAAAAGGAAAAGAACATATTACAGGTTATAAATACGAACCATGGCACATTCGTTATCTAGGAGTAGAACATGCAACAAACATTTATAACCAACAAATAACACTTGAAGAATACTTAGGCGTAGCCTAATAAAAAAAAACAGATTTAAATCTGTTTTTTATTTGTCTAAAAACATTACATAATATTCTTCTAAAGTAATTTTATGCGTATAAATATATTCTGCAATATCTTTACCAACATATCTATAATGCCATGGTTCACTTCTATATCCAGTAATAACTTCATTCTTCTTACTAAATCTTAAAATAAAACCATACTTATATGCATTTTCTTGCATCCAAACATATTCCTTACTATTAGCAAAAACATTAGTACTTGTACTACCAATATCAAAAGCAAGTCCAGTCTGATGCTCCGAAAATCCCGGTCTAGCAACATAATTTTTTACATAATTATCTCCATACCATTTACGATAATATTCTTGAATTTCTATTTGGTCAGCATAACTTCTATAAGCAGAATTTACTTTCATCTCAAGCCCTTCAGTTTTTGCTACTTCAAACATTTGTGATAAAGCAGCAATTGCTGTACGATTAGCTTGATAAGTTTCTCCACCAGAATATGCCTCTGGAACGGTAATTAAATCAGTTGGTTCAAACATTTCACTTAATGCATGAAATTTATTAACAAGCATATCATAACCAAAATTATTAACACTAACAGCATCATCATACTCTGTCTTATCCATATTTAAATTAACATGAATAACAGTCGTTTTTTCATCCTCACCAGTTTCATCTGTATAAGCTAAATATCTATCATAATTTTTTAATTTAGCATAGGGAAACTCAAAAAACTCTTCTAAATATCTAACTCTTTCTCTTTTAGCAAATTCTGTAATATCCTCATCATTACCATGCGCTAAAATAATATTAACATCACCATTGGAATATCCTTTAGAGAGTAATGTATTAACATTTTTAATTAAATTTTTATAATCATAATAATCAATTTGAGCGTAGTTTTTAATATATTTTTCTTTATAATTATCCCCCTCAATTGCAGCATTCAAAGTCTTATTCTCTTTAACCGTCATAAAATACTCTTTATTATCATCAAATAAAATCTTTTTAGCCGCAACCTCACTATAACCTAGTTCAGTTATATTACTAATTTGTTTACGATAATATATAAATATAATTAATAAAATAATCAGAATAACCCCAATAATTTTTAATACATTAACAACATTAGATTTTAACTTTAATTTTACTTTTTTTGTCTTCAAACTACCACCTACTATACTAAGTATACCATACTATAATTGATTTTTTTCGAAAAATATGTTATAATTTAAGCACTTTTGTCGGAAAGAAAAACAACTATTCCTATAAAGATAAATAATGCTATAATATAAGAAAGGTGAGATAATGAAAGCATTAGTTTTATCCGGAGGAGGATCCAAAGGATCATATCAAGTCGGAGTATGGAAAGCATTAAGAGAATTAAATTATAAATTTGATATTATCACTGGTACATCAGTAGGAGCTCTAAATGGAGCAATGATGGTCCAAAATGATTATCATAAAGCTATAAATATTTGGAAGAAAATAAATTTAAAAGTTCTATTTGGAGAAGATGCAATTGAAAGTACAAATAACTTTGAAATATATAAAATGTACAGTAAACATTTCTTAAAATATGGCGGAATGGATGTAAGAGATCTAGAAAGATTAATTAAAAGATCACTTAATCTACGTAAATTTTATTCATCAAGAATTAACTATGGATTAACTACATACAATCTAACTAACAAACAAGCAGTAGAACTACAAAAGAAAGATATCGAAAGAACACAACTAGATGACTATTTAATGGCATCAGCCTCATGCTTCCCTGCTTTTAAAAAGAAAGACATTGAAGGAGAAAAACATATCGATGGAGGATATCATGACAATCTACCAATTAATCTTGCTATCGATATGGGAGCAGAAGAAATCATCGCCGTTGATTTAAGTGCTCCAGGATTAAAAAAATCTCCTAAGAAAAAAGTAAAAATAACTTATATTAAACCAAGAAACAAATTAACAAATTTCTTAAACTTCTATGAAAAAGGAACAATGAATAATATGAAGTTTGGATATAATGATACAATGAAAACATTTGGTAAGTTTGAAGGAAATAAATTTACTTTTAGAAAAAATCAATTAGAAAAAAATAGAGTTTTATATCAAGCAACATACTTACATATTATTAATAAAATATTAAAATATAAAAATGCTATTAAGAAATTCGAAGAATTAGTTAATATCGATGTTAGTATTGAAGACGAAACAAAAGATGAAATATTTGGAAAACTTATGTTACGTGTAATGGAAAGTCTAGCAAAATCTTTTAATTTAGATGAAACAAGAGTTTACACACATCATAGTTTTAATAAAATGCTACAAATCAAATTAAAAAAATATTTAAAAGAAGAAATTGAATTAAATGAACCGTGTAAGAAAAAAGAAGTTGAACTATATAAGTTAATTAAAGAAGCTGACTATACAGAATTAAGAAAACAAGCCTTATTAAATCCAATTGATACATTAAAAGCCGTATACATTTATACAATTTGTGAGGCATAAAATGAATAATAATTTTAAATATTCCTCATCAAATAAAAGATATCATACATTAGACTATTACTATAAAAATAGATTTAATGAAAAAATATTTAAAGTTAGTTTAAACGCTAACTTTTCTTGTCCAAATATAGATGGAACAATTGGATATGGCGGCTGTATATACTGTTCAAAAACAGGTAGTGGTGAATTTGCTGGAAACAAAGAAGATGAAATTGAAAAACAATTTTTAGAAGTAAAAGAAACAATGTTAAAAAAATGGCCAAAAGCTAAATACATTGGTTATTTCCAAGCAAGAACAAATACATATGCACCTGTTGAAACTTTAAAAAAACTACATAATAAAATATTATCTCAAGAAGATGTAATTGGTTTAAATATTTCAACAAGACCAGACTCAATAACAGATGAATGTTTAGAATATTTAGCCGATTTAAATAAAAGAACCTATTTAACTGTAGAATTAGGATTACAAACAACAAATCCTAAAACAACAAAATTAATTAATAGATGTCATTCATTAGAATGCTTTGAAGATATGGTTAAAAAACTAAGAGAAAAGAATATTGATGTTGTTGTTCATATCATCAATGGTTTACCATACGAGACAAAAGAAGACATGCTAGAAACAGTTAAATACCTAAATAAATTAGACATTCAAGGAATAAAAATTCATATGCTAAGTATCTTAAAAGATACTCCTCTAGCCTATTTATATGAAAAAGATAATTTCCATGTTCTAACAAAAGATGAATATGTTGATATCGTAATAGATCAATTAGAATTACTAAGACCAGAAATAGTTATTCATAGAATAACAGGAGATCCAAAAGTAGAAGATTTAATCGAACCAACTTGGTTAGTTAAAAAATTTTGTGTCTTAAATGATATTGATAAAGAAATGGTAAAAAGAGATTCTTATCAAGGAAAAAAACTAAATGATAATAATTAATATTTATTTAATAGTTTTAAATATTATTACATTTCTAATAATGGGAATTGATAAATATCTAGCAATAAAAAAGAAATATCGCATTAGCGAATTTCATTTACTAACACTAACTCTATTTGGAGGAAGTGTTGGTTCACTACTAGGAATGATAATATTTAGACATAAAACTAAAAAAATGAAATTCTTAATTATAATTCCATTATCAATTATTATTCATATATTAATATATTTACAAATATAAAAAGACAAATATCATTTGTCTTTTTTAATTTGTTCTTTCAATAATTTGTCCATCTTCTAAGAAGTTGGCATTTATAGACCAATTAGTCATTTTATTATATAAGTTAATAGCATCTTGTCCAGTTACTTCTTTTGTATAACAATTACTTTGTAATCCTGGATAAAAATAATATTTACTATTACCATCATTATCAAGTTCCCATTTTAATATACCAGTATCAACAGTTTGACTATTAAATATAAAGTTACCCAGATTATAAGCAATTAATTTTCCTTTATAAAATTCCATGCCTTGAAGTACATGTGCATGGTGCCCAACAACCATATCGGCACCACTATCAATATATACTTTACCAGTATCTATTTGAACTTGTTCTAAAGTATGATATGTTTCCTTACCCCAATGTACAATAACAACTACATAATCACTTTTCTCTTTCTCTTCTTTAATGCGTTCAGTTAATCTAGTTGTATCATAACATCTAAATACTCCTGGAGAATTTTCTCCAGCTTCAGGAGTCATAATATATTTCTCTGCCCTAGTAGCATTTAAGAAAGAAATCTTATAACCATTAATAACTAAATAATATGCACTCTCTGCTTCACTTTTATTAACACCAGCACCAATATAAGGAATTTTAGCATTCTTTAAAGTACTTAATGTATCATAAAAAGCATCTTGACCATAGTCATAGACATGATTATTTGCAAGAGCAACCATATCTACTCCCATTTCATCGTAAACACTTACATTACTTGGAGTAGCTCTAAAAGTATATTGTTTTCCTCTCATTGCACTACCACGACTACTGAATGCAAATTCACTATTAACATTCATCCAATCGAGATTCTTCATGTAACCAACCATATTTTCAGAAACAATTCCATAAACTCCATTTTGACGCGCAACATATTTTGGCATAATAGCCCAATTATCAGCTAAAGATACATCTCCTGCAAAACCTATTGAAACAAGTTCTTTACTACCATCAACATAAGTAACATCACTTCTATTTTCATATAAATTATAATATAAATCATTTAATACAATGTAAGAATTTCCAGTATACTTATGCCAAAAACTAACATCATAAGAATCATCTTTTAAATAACTATAAAGTTCACTTAAAATACCTTCACCATAATTATCTTCAATCCAAACTAAAAATTTCCTATCAAAAGAATGATTATCTAATTTCATAATCTCATTAGTATAATTTATATTTTCTTTTTCTTTCTTTTCTTCTTTAGGTAAATTAAGAATTAAGATAGCAGCAAAACTAATCAAAAAACAAAATAAAACAACCCAAAGTAAAATTCTTACTACTTTCTTTAATTTTCGTTTTTTCCTCATTTTACCACCTCAACTCTTAATTCAATTTTACTATTAAAAACATTTATCTGTCTATAAGAAAAATACCACTATAATGTGGTACTTTCTTAAAGTTTATCACTAATTAAAGTTTCTTTAACTTTTGGTTTTGGTAATTCAACTGGTTTTGGTGGCTTTGGTTTATCAATCATTTCATTGAAAACTACACCAGCAGTTGCGAAATTTTGTAATTCACTTGGAACAATAATTTTAGTAGCATTACCATTTGCAACTTGAGCCATAGCTTCATAACTTCTATATTTTAATAAAGCTTCATCCATTTGAACTTCTTTTAATAATCTTAACCCTTGAGCTGTAGCTTCTTGAATTTTAACAATAGCTTCAGCTTCACCTTCTGCTTCACGGATTTGTGCTTCACGCTTTGCATCAGCTTTTAAAATGGCACTTTCTTTTTCTCCTTCAGCAAGTAAGATAGCTGCTTTCTTTTCTCCTTCAGCTTTAAGGATAGCTTCACGTCTTTCACGTTCAGCACGCATTTGTTTTTCCATTGCTTCTTGAATATCTCTTGGTGGAATAATATTTTTAACTTCTACACGAGTTACTTTAATTCCCCAAGGATCAGTAGCAACATCTAAAATAGAACGCATTTTAACATTAATTACATCACGAGATGTTAAAGTTTCATCTAACTCAAGCTCACCAATAATATTACGTAATGTAGTTGCTGTTAAATTTTCAATAGCACTAACAGGATTTTCAACACCATAAGTATACATTTTAGGATCTGTTATATGGAAATATACAACAGTATCAATTTGCATTGTAACATTATCTTTTGTAATAACTGGTTGTGGTGCGAAATCTTTAACGATTTCTTTTAAACTAACTGTATTTGACACTCTTTCAAAGAATGGAACAACATATTTTAAACCAGTATGATTAGTTCTATGATATGCTCCTAATCTTTCAATAACTTGTGCTTTTGATTGAGGTACAATTTTAATTCCAGAAATTGCAATTACTGAAACTATGATAATAATAAATAATAAAAACTCCATAATTATTCTTCTCCTTCTTTCTTAACAATAAGTTTATTTCCTTCAATTTTTTCAACTACAACTTTAGTTCCAACTGCTTGTTTTTTATCACTAGCAGCTAACCATTCAGTCCCAAACACTACAACCTCACCATATTCATTTGGCTTAATTTCCTTAGTAACCTCACCAGTTTTGCCAATAACTCTATCTGAATTTGTAGGTTCAAATTTAGTTACTTTAAACTTCTTGATTAAAGGTTGTGTGACAAATAAAGTTACAATTGAAGCAACAACAAACACAATAGTTTGAATTAACACTGATTCTGTTATAAAACTAGTAATTAATGCTGCTAGCGCTCCTACTGCAAACCATATTGATACAAGGCCAACTGTTAAAAATTCAACTAGTAGTAGTCCTAAAAATGCAATTACCCAAATCAAAGACATTAAACTCACCTCTAATTAAATTATATGTTACCACTAGACAAATTTCAACAAAAAAACTATAAAATTTCTTGAGAAACATTGAAATTTATAATATAATCAATATTAAGATAAGGAGTGTGTGTCATGGGTAAAACAATTACAAAAAAAGAAAGTAGATTTTTATCACTAACAATTGCCGGATGTGGAATACTATTAATTGGAAGTGGATTAGTAATGACAAACACAACTCCAGAAACTATTATCAAACACAATTATAGCGTTGCTGTAACAGAACAAAAAGTTGCTCAAGCTAAAACAAATGAAATTAAATTAAAAGCAATGGAACTTGAAATAAACAACCCAATGAGTTTAGATATAAAAGATTATATTGAAAATGTTGATCAAATAGAAACTAGTGTTTTAAAAGCATTAAAACTTGATACATCACTAGTAAATATTAATCAAGCTGGTACTTATACATATACAATTAGTTATAAAAAGAAAAAATATAATGGGACTTTTACAATTAAAGAAAAAGAATTACCAAAAGTTGACTTAACACTTAAAAATTTAAGTTTAGAAAAAGGTGCTGCTCTATCAACAAATGTATCAACTTATATTGTTGAAGAATTAACAGATGAAGTTAGAAATAATATTATTCTTAACTTAAGAGACGTTAATACAGCTCAACCAGGTGAATACCAATATACAGTAACTTACAATAATAGACTATATACAGGTAAAATTTGGATTTATGAAAAACAAACAACTGTTATCACTCCAAATACACCAACAACAGATGAAAATACAACAACACAACCAGAAACACCAGCATCTGAAGGAACTACAACACCGTAAAAAAAGAGGTTTTTGCGCCCTCTTTTTTGTTTTTTTATTAAGACTAATAAAAAAATTAAATAAGCGTATGCTAAAAATAAGGAGGAAATCAAATGGAAAAAATTAAAGTTGTACAATATGGTACAGGAAAAATGTCAGTATACACAATGCGTTATGTATACGAAAAAGGTGGAGAAATCGTTGGAGCACTAGATATCAATCCAGCAGTAATTGGTAAAGATATTGGTGAAATAATGGGTTCTGAACCTAAAGGAGTTACAGTTACCTCTGTAGAAAATGCAGAAGAATTATTAAAAACTGTAAAACCTGACGTTGTAATAGTAACTACAATGTCCCTATTAAGTGATTTAGAAAATCCACTTATGTTATGTGCAAGACTTGGTATAAATGCCATAACAACTTGTGAAGAAGCATTCTACTCATATAACTCTAATCCAGTTCTATCTAATAAAATTAATGAATTAGCATTAGCTAATAACTGTACAATTACAGGCTCTGGATACCAAGATATTTATTGGGGAGAATTAATAAGTGCTATAGCAGCATCAACTCATAAGATTACAAAAATTAAAGGTAGTTCATCATATAACGTTGAAGATTACGGAATTGCTCTAGCAGAAGCACATGGTGCTGGTCTTACATTAAATGAATTTGATGAAAAAATTGCAAGTGTTGATCGTATGAGTAAAGAAGAATTAAATAATCTAATTAATAGTGGTACATACTCACCTTCTTACATGTGGAACGTTAATGGATGGCTAGCTGGTAAATTAGGTTTAACAGTAACAAATCAATCACAAAAATGTGTACCTACTACTTACCCAGAAGATATTGAATCAACTACATTAGGAATGACTGTTAAAGCAGGAGATGCAACAGGAATGAGTGCTATCGTTACAACAGAAACTGCTGAAGGAATTATAATTGAATCTGAATGTATCGGTAAAGTATATGGACCAGATGAATTTGATAAGAACGAATGGACTGTTATGGGAGAACCAGATACAACAATTACAGTAAATCGTCCAGCAACAGTAGAACTTACATGTGCAACTATTGTTAATAGATTACCAGATGTAATTAATGCTAAACCAGGATTTATCCCAACACATGAAATGGATGAACTTCTATATAGAAACAAACCATTACACGAATACCTAAAATAAATAAAAGCACTAGTTTATCTAGTGTTTTTTTTATGCTATAATTTAAATAAGAAGTGAGGTAGTAATATGAAAAAGAAAAAAATTGAAATATTTGGACTAATTGTTAATATTGTTTTAACTATTCTATTTACAGTTGCCCTATTATTAAGTTTTAACAAACACATCAATGCAGTACCTGAAGAACAAGAAATAATCCTATTATTAATAATCTTTTTAAGTATATATGTAACAATGTATATTCAATTAATTATTCACGAATTAGGACATTTAATATTTGGATTATTATCTGGTTATAAGTTCTCATCATTTAGAATTGGTAATATCATGTTACTAAAACATGGTGGTAAATTTAAATTCAAAAAACTTACAATCGCAGGAACTGCAGGACAATGTCTTATGACTCCACCTGATATGAAAGATGGTAAGATGCCAGTTTTATTATATAATTTTGGAGGAGCATTACTTAACTTAGTATCATGTATTATTTTCTTCATTATATATATCTTTGTAAAAGACTACGAATTAATATCAGTAATTTTAGAATTATCAATTGCTTATGGACTATATTTTGCAGCCCTTAATGCTATTCCAATGAAAACAGGAACAATTGATAATGATGGATATAATGCCCTATCATTAATATTAAATCCCGCATCACAACAAGCATTTTGGACACAACTTAAAATCAATGAACTTCAATCCAAAGGAACAAGACTTAAAAACATGCCAGATGAATGGTTCTATATTCCAAAACCAGTTGATATGCGAAACAGTCTAATCGCAACAGTTGGAGTAATGACATGTAATAGATTAATGGACCAACATAACTTTGAAGAAGCAAATGAAAAAATGAAACAAATTTTACGAGCAAAAACTGCAATTGTTGGTATACATCGTAACTTACTTGTATGTGATAGAATCTACTGTGAATTATTAAATGATAATAAAACATCAGCTAAAAAACTAATGACTTCTGAACTACAAAACTTTATGAAATCAATGAAAAACTTTCCAACAGTTCTTAGAACACAATATACATATGCACTTCTATTAGAAAATGATAAAGATAAAGCAGAAAAAATAAAAAAACAATATATTGAAATGGGAAAAACTTATCCATATCCATCCGATATACGTTCAGATAAAGAACTAATCGATATTGCTACCAACATATCTAAAGAAAAATAAAAAATCCACAAATCTGTGGATTTTTTTATGTCTAATTTAAACCAATTATATTACCATCAACTACATCAATAATCTCATAATTAGGTTTTCTAGATAAACCCGGCATAGTCATAATATCACCTAATAATACAGTAATAAAACCAGCACCATTATATAATCTAACATCTCTAACATGAATTACAAAATCATTTGGAGCACCAACTGCTTTAGCATCATCAGAGAAAGAATATTGTGTTTTCGCAATACAAATAGGTAACTTACCTAATCCTTTTTCTTCAAATAAAGTTAACTTATCTAAAGCAACTTCACTAAACTCTACATCTTTAGCTCTATATATTTCTTTAGCAACCTTATTCACTTTTTCAACTAGGCTTAATTCATCTTCATAAAGTACCTTGAAATCGTTTTTATTATTTAATACTTCCAGTACTTTTTCCGCAACATCTATTGCTCCTTCTCCACCTAATGAATAAGCCTTGCTTTCAGAAAATAATACATCATTACTTTTACAACATTCTCTAACAATATCAATCTCAGTATCTAAGTCAGTATCATATCTATTTAAACATACTACAACATTTTTAGTATATTTTTTCATATTCTCAATATGTCTAACCAAGTTTGAAAGACCTAATTTTAATGCATCAATATTTTCTAAATAAATATCATCTTTCTTAACTCCACCATGATATTTTAAAGCCTTAATAGTTGCGACTAAAACAACTGCATCAGGACTAAGACCAGCCTTACGACACTTTATATCAAAGAATTTTTCAGCTCCTAAATCAGCACCAAAACCAGCTTCAGTTATAACATAATCAGCAAGTCCTAAACCATATTTAGTTGCAACAATACTATTACATCCATGAGCAATATTTGCAAAAGGACCACCATGAATAATTACCGGATTTCCTTCTAAAGTTTGAACTAAATTAGGTAAAAATGCATCTTTAAGTAAAGTAAGCATAGCACCTTCCACATTTAAATCTTTAGCATATAATTCTTCTTTCTTACTATTATATCCTATAACAATATTACCTAATTTTTCTTTTAAATCATCAAGTGAAGTAGCTAAACAAAATAAAGCCATTATTTCACTTGCCGCTGTAATTGAAAATACATCACTTCTTCCACCAGCAGTTACTTCTCTTAAAGCACGATCATTAACATCTAAACATCTACCAAAAGTAACTTCTTGAATATCTAATTCATTTCCAAAATAAATGTGATTATCAATAGCAGCACATAACAAATTATTAGCAGAAGTAATTGCATGAAAATCTCCAGTAAAATGTAAATTAATATCTTCCATTGGAACGACTTGACTATAACCACCACCAGTAGCTCCACCCTTCATACCAAAAACCGGACCCATTGATGGTTCTCTTAAAACGCCAATAGCATTCTTCTTAATCTTTCTAAGTGCATCAAGTAAACCAATAGAAACAGTAGTCTTACCTTCCCCGTAAGGAGTTGGACTAATTGCTGTTACTAATACTAATTTACCATTTTTTCCACAAGGACAATTTCTAATCTTTGCCTTGTCATTTCCATAAAGAATTAAGTCTTCCTCATTAAGGCCTATCTTCTTCCCAATTTCTCTAATATCTAACTTTTTAATACTTCTTGCGATTTCTATATCTTTCATCAAATCACCTCACAAGTTATTATATCATAAAACTATTAAACTTGTTTTTTATAAGCAAATTACCCTTCAATTTATTAAAACTAAATAATCAATTAATCTTTTTCACAAGAAAAACAATAAAAAATCAATAAAACCTTCATTTGCATCATTCAAAAAAAATATGTATTATGAACCCATTAAGAAAAAAGGAGGAATAATACATGAAAAAAATAATAGTTTTCTTAATCACATTAATAGTAGTATCTTTTATAAATATTGAACCTACATATGCAGCATCGCCATTTTATCAAGGAGAACAAATTCCAAACATCTATATAAATAAATATAATCCAAATGACAATTTAATATACTATCATCCAGCTCGTATAATAAGACAACACGGAACTAATAATATAGCTTATTGCCTAGAACCCTTTACAGATTTAAATGATACTGATTCTTATCAAGAAACATCAAGACCTACTACATATAATGAAACACAAACTGAGTATTTAACTCTAATTGCTCATTTTGGCTATGGCTATGAAAATCATACGGACCCAAAATGGTATGCTATAACACAAATGTTAATATGGAAAATAACTAACCCAACTTCAAGATACTATTATACTTCTACACCCAATGGTGAAAAAATAACTTTTACCAACGAAGAGCAAGAAATATATGACTTAGTAGAAAATTATAAAAAAAATACATCATTCAATAATAATACCTATACAATTGTTTCAAATAATCGCTTTACAAAAACTGATTTAAATAGAGTTCTAAGTTCTTATAAATCAACTAACCCATCAATAGAAATATATGATAATCTTATACAAACACCAATTTTAAAAACAGGAAAGTATGAAATAGTTCTTGAAAAAGAAAGCATTAAACACAACCAACCAATTCTTTTCTACCAATCAGAAACAAATCAAGATGTTATTACTTTAGGCGATCCACCTAAACATTATAATAAATTCACAATTAACGTCATAGATACAAAATTAATAATTAATAAACTAGATTATGATACAAATTCATCTATACCTAGTGGTAATGCCAAAATAAAAGGAACTATACTATCACTATATAAAAATAATAGTTTTATAAAAGACATTGAAATAGACGAAACCGGAACAATAACTCTAAATAATTTAAACTTTGGTTCATACTATCTAAAAGAAAAAACACCAGGACAAGGTTATACTCTAAATACAAATAAATATAATTTCACTCTGGATGAAAACAATCCTCAAAAGACAATAAATATTAAAAATAAAACAATTAAAGGTAAACTAATAATCCATAAACAATATGGAAATAATAATTCCTTTAATCCCGAACCAAATATTAGTTTTAATATATATGATCAAAGTAACAATCTAATTCAAACAATTATGACAGACAACTCCGGTACAGCAGAAATTACTTTACCTTATGGAAAATATACTCTAACTCAGTTAACTACAACAGAAGGCTATCAAAAAGTAGAACCAATTACATTTGAAATAACCACAAATAATCAAGTAATTGAAAAAACACTAAAAAACTACAAAATAGAAGTTCCTAACACATCAAAAAAATCATTATTAAAACTAATAATAGAATTTATAAAGGAAATAATATGTTAAAAAAGCTTTTATCCACAACTATTATACTTCTAATATACACAATGATATGTCATAAAATATATCTAGAATTTAAGATAGAAAAACCTAAAGAAGAACTAAAACAAGTGTTAAATAAATCAAACACAATACAAGAAACACAAACATTAAGTATTAAAACCACTATAGAAGAAACTCCAAAAATAAAATATACTCCTCTTCCAGATACATCAATCGGAACATTAAAAATAAATAAAATTAATTTATTTAACAAAATATATCCTATAAATGATCCATTAAACAATATTGAAAAAAATGTCACAATATTAAATTATTCAAATGAACCATCTAATGATAATTCCATAATATTTATCGCAGCTCATTCTGGAACAGGTAAACTTGCTTTCTTCAAAAACTTAAACAAACTAGAAATAAACGATATTATTGAATTAACTTATAAAAATAAATTATATACATACCAAATAAAAGATATTTGGGAAACAAAAAAAACAGGTAATATTTCTGTGGAAAAAGAAAATTCAAACCAACTTGTCCTAACCACCTGTAGTCCAACAAAAGATAACTATCAATTAATAATAAATTCTATTCTAATAAAAAAAGAGTCTTAATAGACTCTTATTTTTTTAGTACTTCAATTGCTTTTTGTAATTGTAAATCATTTTCAAAAGTAGGATTTAAACAATACTCATCACTTTGATTAACTACTTCATCAGGAATAACTCCTTTTTCATTAATCCAGTCTCCTTTAGGAGTTAACCATTTTTGTGTAGTATATTTAATACTTGCACCACTTGATAATTCAACAGCTTTTTGAATTGTTCCCTTACCATAAGTGACACTTCCAACTATTGTAGAATTTTTATAATTATCTTTAAAACTAGCAGCTAATATTTCTGAAGCACTAGCACTTTCATGATTAACTAGTACAACAACAGGCATACTTTCTTTATCCGAATTATCAGCATAAATCTTAGTTGTTTTATCTTTAGTAACAATCTTATATAAAACTGTTTTCTTATTAAAGAATAAATCTAAAATTTTATTAACTTGTCCTAGTTTTCCACCAGGATTATCTCTAACATCAATTATTAATGAGTTAATATCTTTATTCTTTAAGTTCTTAAATGCCTTATTAAATTGATCATAAGTAGTTGCTGAAAAAGAATCAATTGCAATATAACCAATATTATTTTCATAAACTTCACTAGTTACCGAAGGAATTTCCACAACCGCTCTTTTAGCAGTAACAGTAATTTCTTCTTCATTTCTTTTAACAGTAATCTTTACTTTTGACCCAACTTTTCCTTTTATTGAATTTGAAAGTTCATCTAAAGTTAACCCATTAACATCTTTACCATCAATTTTTATAATAATATCATCTATTTTTAATCCAGCATCTGCTGCAGGTGATTCATCTAAAACTTCAACAACTCTAAATATATTATCACACCATTCAACAGTAATACCTACTCCAACAAATGAACCATTAACACTTTCTAAAAATGAATCTGTGTCATTACTATCCATATAAATTGAATAAGGATCATCTAAAATGCTTATCATTCCAGAAACTGCTGCATCTGCAAGTTCACCAGCATCAATATCTTCATAATAGTTTTCCAAGATTGCATCATATGTAGAAATAATTTCGCTTACTTCATCAGATACAGCCGTACCAAATGTTTTATCAGAATTTAAAATACATCCAACAACTACACCAAATAAAATAGAAATAAGAATAATAACTATTACTTCAACTATATTAAAACCATTATCTCTTTCAACTATAACTTCACGTATATCATCATCTAATTCTTCTTTTTCAACAACTTTACGTTTCTTCTTAAAAATGAAAGGCTTTTTTTCAATGTTCTTACTTTTACTACTTTTCTTCATAAGTTTTCAATCCTTTCTTATCTATAATTTATAATATCATAAACATAACTCTTTTAGAACAAAAAACTCAATATAAAATAAAAAAAGACAATTACTTGTCTTTTCCTAAATATTCAAGAACTTCATCAAATCCTTCAACATATTTTTCTACTTTGCCATCTTTAAACTTAATAAGCGTAGGTCCTTTAATTAATAAATCTTCAGCACTGTTTGGACTCTTATCAGAATCTTCACCAGTTATATATGGTTTATTAAAACCATTACTCATATCAACTGTATATAATCTATATTCTCCTGTATAAGAATAAGAATATATTTGCGATGCAAGTTCACTTAATTCTGTATCAGAAAAATCATAATAAACTACTACATATTCACTATCTTTCATATTAAAGCTTGAACCAGCTAATATTTCTTCATATTGAATAGCAGTTTCTTTTTCTTCTTCTTTATCACTACCTACAATAGCAATTGTCAATAAATAGAAAGCTCCTAAAACAACTATAACAGCAAATAAAACTCTAAATAATTTTAATAGTTCATTTGAAGTACTTGATGTCATTTCATCTATCTTTTTATCAACAGCTTTTCTTTTAACAGTTTCCTTTTTATTACTCTTTACATTTTTACTTTTACTTTTTGCCATTTTTATCACCACGAATCAATTATAACATAAGTAAAATTAAGCGTAAAGCCTTATTTCATCGTAGGAATAGCACTAATACTTTGCGCAATTTCTATTAATTCATCTTTCCCCATAACATCACTAACTAGATAATATTCAATACCTCCGCTCGTCCATGATAAAGAATTATCCGTAACCACACCTAAAGTATCCATTAACATATATGGTTCACCATAAGTAGGAATTACAGTAAACTCTTCCATTACATTAGCAGTTTCTTCTACTAATAAAAATGGTTTATCTCCACTAAATGTCATAATAATTCTTTCCCCATTATCAGTTTCAACTCTTTCACTATTAGTTAAAGACGTATTAACAGGTACAAATAATGGATAAATAGAATCATCTAAATTAGAACTTTCCACAACCTCATTATCATCAAATGTTCTCATTATTGTCTCAAGTTCAAAATAATCATCTTTGAACGTTGGAGAATAATCTATCCTATCTACATTAAGTTCCATCTTAACTGAATCATTTGAATCATATACTTTAACATTTTTAATATTAAGTTTTTTATCAATAGTAATTTTTTGATTCACTAACATCTTATTATTTGGATAATTAACCTTAGTAATAAAAGTATAATTATCATCATTTTCACTAAACTTAACTTCTTCATCATTATTTATATCATTTAACAATGCCTTTATTAAATATATTTGTGAATTATCATATGGCCAATCACTTTGAAATTTAAAACTCTTATTCAAAGCAGGAGTTAAAATATAAACTCCATCGTCATTTTTTAAAATAATTTGTGAATGACCATTAGCCATATTAGTAAGACTAACCTTATAATAATGATCTTTCTTATAACTAACTTCAACTTCGTAATTATATAAATCATCATTATTAGATATAGCTAAATCTCCTTCTAATATATAACTATTCTTAGTTTTCTTCTCAATCTCTTTAACAATATCCTTATCACTATACTTACCACATCCAGTAATAAACAATATAAAAACACCCAAACAAATAATTAATTTTTTCATAGTTCACCCCATTTATACTAAATTATATTTAGAGATAAACTATTTATTACAAAAAAAGAAATAGTTTTTAAACTATTTCTCTGTAATAACAATCTTAACTTTCTTAGTCTTAGATTCATAATTTAATTTCAAGTCATCACCAGAAACCTTAACTTCAACTTCATGTGTACCTACACCATAATCTTTTAAATCAATATATGGTTTAATTGAAGAAGCTTCAACGTTCTTAACAACATCGCTACTTCCAGATACAACAACAGTTACTTGTCTATCAGCATCTGTTAAAGCTTGAACTTTATAATTATTACCTAAATTCTTAAATTGAATTGAAATATTTTCAAATTCTTTAGTAATTGAATCATCTAATGTAAGTTTAATTGTTAATGTCTTAGTACTTAATTCTGTAATACCAGCAGGTTTCTTAAGAGTAACATGATATTCTTTATCTTTAGTTAATCCCTTAGTATCAATTTCTACTTCAAGTTGATCAATTTCATCAACTGCAGCTTGTTCACCGTAAACAGTAACTAATGTAGTACTTAATACCATAGACTTAATTGACTTACCAAATGCTAATTCTCCCTTAGGAACAACTTTAACAGGTACTTCTTTACTTGGAGAAGTAATTGTTAATTTAGCCGTTACAGTCTTAGGAACAATCTCAATACCATCTAAAATCTTACCATCAGTATCATAAGCTACAAGTGGAACTGCTTTTAAATCAATTTCTCCAGCTTTTGGATTTGGAATTTCATTAACATCAACTAGTGCTTTAACAGAAGCAACTTGTTTTAACTTATAGTCTGCTCCTTTAATAATAACATCAGTTCTATCTAATTCTACATTACTAATATATAACTTTTTGTCTAAATTATCTTTATGTAAAATATCATATGTTAATGACTTAGTATCACTAACTTTTTCATAAATAGTAACAGTAACATTTTCAGGATCTAACTTATAATCTAAAGACTTAAGTCTTTGTGTATACTTTAATGTTACTTTATGATTTCCAGGTTTTAAACCTGTTAAATCTACTGATACACCTTTAGATGGAGATTGTTTTGCTAAGAAGATATGTCTTCTTTGTCCAACTAAAGTAATATCTACTGTTTCAGGTAATCCCTCAACAACATATAATTCTTCATTATATACAGCTGTTACTTGTTGATCAGATAAAATTTCAGCATATTGATCAATCATAATATTTGATTCTTTATCAATCCATACAAATATAGCAAACGCTAAAACCATACTAATTACAAGTAATGTTGATTTCTTACCAGCAAATCTATCAATGCTCTTTGAATTATCTTTAAAGAAATTCATAATTATTAAGATGAGTTTTGTTATAGGAGTTATAACCCATTTATCAAAGAATAAACCAATATGATGGAATAATCTTCCAATCTTTCTAAATATCTTCTTCATAAGCTTCTTCCTCTACTTCATCTTCAAATTCAATATCTTGTTTTGGTTTTAACTCATCTATTAACATCATTCTAACATCATCAAGTGTTAGGTTATATAACATTTCTCCCTTAAGTGCAATTGACACTCTACCAGTTTCTTCAGAAACTACTATACATATAGCATCAGTCTCTTCAGCAAGACCAAGTGCAGCTCTATGTCTAGTACCTAATCTCTTATTTAATTTAGGACTATTACTTGTAGGGAATACTGCTCCAGCACAAGTAATTCTATCTCCTTGAATAATTACTCCACCATCATGTAATGGATTACCTTCATAGAAAATAGCAATTAATAATTCACTAGTTAAATCAGCATATAATTTTTTTGCTTTATCAATATAATTTCCAAGACTTATATCTCTTTCAATTACAATTAAAGCTCCAATTCTTTCTTTTCTTAAGTAATCAATAGCATTAATCATTTCATAAACCATACGTTCACGTTCATCAACAGTTAATACTTTATGTCTACCTAACAATTGAGTACGTCCTAATTGTTCAAGAATAGTTCTAATTTCAGGTTGAAATATAACTATTAATGCAATTGGTCCCCATTGAAGAATATAATCTAATAAAACTCCAATAGTAACAAATCCAAATATATCACTAACAACATATAAAAGAACTATAAATACAATTCCTTTAAAAATTAATGATAACTTAATATTATTCTTAATATTTTTAAGAATATAATAAATAACAAACCATACTAATAAAACATCAACAAAGTCTCTTAGTATAGATAAAATATCCGTAACAGTTATTGACATTACATCCTCTCCTTTTAAAAACGTTATAATCTAGTATACAGAAATTTACTTAAATAGTAAAGTTATTGACCAGGATTTACACCAGGTTGTATAGTATCAGCAACCTCAGCCATAGGTGCAACTACATCTTGCTCCAAAGCAGTAACTCCCGCAACTGGTGCATCTGTTCCAACAGTTAATGCTGAAGCATCTACAGTATCTCCAGCAATTGCAGCATGAGTTTCATCATATAATTTCTTAGCTTCTTGATTTTTTAGATATCTTTCACCTAAATATCCTATACAAGAACAAATTAATATCCCACAAAGAATTGCTATAACAATATACAATGGACCATCTAAAGTATCTCTAAAAAAAGATATGAAAATATCCATATATATCAACTCCTATTCTATTATCTATAATAACATTTATAAGAAAATTTATCAACCTTACAAAACAAAAAAGCCATAAAAAAAAGACCTAAGTCTTTTCCTATTTAGTTGGCTCAAGATGATTAAATAAAATCCCAATATTTACAAGACCACAAACACCTACAAGTGTATAAATAATTCTTGAAAATAAAGTAGCTTCACCAAATATCATAGCAACTAAATCAAAGTCTAATAAACCGATTAATCCCCAGTTTACTGCTCCAATTATAGTTATAACTAATAAAACTTTTTGTAATGTTTCCATAAATTATTCCTCCTACAAATATAATTAACCAAATTTTACAATTTATACCCAACAAACAAATAATTTATTATTTATGATATAATCAAATAGAAAAAGGAGATAATTATGGTACATTACGAAGGAATATTTTTTGATAAAAAAACACAAGATTTAATAATCTCATTAGATAAAAATAAATTACCTATCTTAAATGATGAAATACATTGTACATTTAAATCAAAACCAACAACAAATGAATTGTTTGACGAAATAATAGGACAAGAAATAGAAATAGAATTAGTTGGATACGGAAGTGATGGTAAAAACAGTGGCTTTGAAATTAAAATACCAGATGAATATAAAAAATATTACATAAATTATGAAGAAGAAGATCCAAGCAAATTAAAAAAATTACATATAACTACTTCAATATCAGAAGATTCAAAAGCATATCTAACAAAGAATCTAAAATTTATTCCGTTAGAAAAACCAATTAAAGTTACAGGAAAATTTGGTTATTGGATAAAGGAAGAAGATGAAACAGAATATTTAACATATGAAAAACAACAAGATAACCTCCCAAAATATATAAAAATTAATAGAGATAATTTAGTAAAAGATGACACATGGCAAACTTTTAGAAAAGTTCGCGCTATTATAGAAAATAATAATACATTTGCCATAACTGAAGAAGGAGGAAAACTAATCTTTCCTGGAGGAAAATGTGATAAAGACGAAGACTTTCATGATGCTATAGGAAGAGAATTAAGAGAAGAAACTGGAATAACTTTCCAAAAAGAAGATTTAAATTTTATTTTAAAATTAGAAACTTTTTATTCAGATTTTTTTGACTACAGATCACAATCACTAAAACCACGCCATACAATAACCTATTACTATTATGTAAAAACATCAGATAATATAAACAAAAATAATCAATCCTTAACAGTTGAAGAAATAAAAGAAAACTTTAAAATAGACTTTATTTCAAGAGAAGAACTAATAAAACAACTTAGTATAGATCATTCAAATGTACAAAATGGTAAATTCTTCGATGAAGAAAATCAAATTATTTTAGAAAACTTTATCCAATAAAAAATACTAGCTATCTAGTATTTTTATTTTTTAATAAATCTATAAAAGCCTTAACTCTATAAGAAGGAACACTATTTTTTAATAATGTATAACCAAGTTGTCTTATTGGAAGTTTTAAATCAACATCAACAGGAAATAATTTATTATTTTCCAAATATTCACTAACATATTCCTTAGTAACTACACCAACTCCCATTCCTGCCCTAGTAAGTTCAGTAACCAATCTATGACTTACAACTTCCATATAAGGATTAAATTTAATACCTTTTTCTTTAATAAATTCATTAAATGCATTTCTAGAAATAGATGGTGCAGTTTGAATAATAATCTTTTCATTAAATAACTCATCAACACTTAATTTTAATTTTTTACTACTAACAAAAATATCACTAATATCACAAATAACATTAAATTCTAAATCCTTATCAGAATTCATACTATTACTTCCAATAACAATATCTACATTACCATTTCTAAGTTCCTTTAATAAAACATCTGTAAGTAAATTAACTATCTTAATTTCAACATTAGGATATAATTCATGAAATTTATTTAAATAAGGCATTAAGAAATGTTCTGTAACAGATGTAGATGCTCCAATCTTTAAAACACCTGCATTTAATTGTTTTAATGAAGTAACCTTATTATGTCCATTAATAAAATAATTCATTCCCTCTTTTACATACTTATAAAGTTCTTCACCCTCATCAGTAAGTAAAACGCCCTTTTTAGTTCTAACAAATAAAGTTACTCCTAATTGTCCCTCTAACATTCTAATTGATTGTGTAACAGCAGGCTGACTAATTAATAATTCCTCAGCACCTTTAGAAATACTCTTATTATTAGCAACAACATAAAAAACTTTATATAATTCAAAATTTACATCCATAATATAATCTCCCCTTATATTTAACATAAGTTATATATATTATACTTATATCACAAATACGCGTAAAATACAAAGTGAAAGGAGAGATAATATGAAAAATATCTTAATAACAGCAGGACCAACAAATGAATACATTGATGAGGTCATGAAAATAACAAACATGTCTACTGGTAGACTAGGAATTGAATTAACCAGAAATTTTTTAGAAAGTGGTGAACAAGTAACATTAATTGGAACAAGAAGTATCTTTAGAAGTGGTTTATTTGAAAAATACCATTTAGCAAACCATCCAAACTTAAGATCTATTCCAATTGAAACAACACAAGATATGTATACTGCTTTAGAGCAAGAATCAAAAAATCCATATGATTTAGTAATTCACTCTTCAGCAGTTGGAGACTACAAACCAGAATTCTCATTTAGAATGGAAGACTTAGCTTCAGAATTAGTTGAAGCTATCGCTTCTGGCAAAACAACAGAAGAAGAAATTCTAAACATCTTAACAAATCCATCATGCAAAGTAGATGATGATACAAAAATTAGTAGTTATGAACCACACTTAACAGTAAAATTAACATTAACCCCAAAACTAATTTCCCATTTAAGAGAGTGGTATCCAGATGCAACACTAGTAGGTTTTAAACTTCTAGAAAATGTTACAAAAGAACATTTAATTGAAGTCGCTCAAAAATTATGTGTCAAAAATGATATGGATTATATCATTGCAAATGACCTACACGATCTACGTCAAGGAGAACATTTATCATTACTTGTTAATAAGGATGGATACCAAAATACAGAATTCCATTCACCAGAAGATATCTATCAAAAAACAAAATCATTTATTACAAAATAAAAATATCGCTAAAGCGATATTTTTTTAATTATTATTTACTTTTTTAAATTGCTTTTCTAACTGACTAACTTCCTCTTGTGAAACAGCTAGTCTTGAAGCATCATCAAGTCTTTTAGAATACTCGTCAGAAATAGTTCCAAAAAGTTCACCATTAATTGTTTCAAATGTATCTCTTATTCGATACAAATCAAAACTACATGTCAATCTTCTTTTTCCTTCACCAATATCACCATAAGATAAAGCACCATCTATATGACCATCATTATCCCATTTATCAAAAAAAGCCACTACTGGATCATTTTCATCAAAATCAATACACACATCAGAAAAACTTTCTAAACATCTTACAATAGACATATAAATCATAGTTTCAGCTTTTTTTCCGACCAATATAGCTTTATCAAAAGCACTTGGTAGTCTTTCTTCTAACAAATTTGTTTTAACATCATCAAAAGTTTCCATAAATACCTCCCAAATCTAAAATAAAATTATCATAAAAAATTAATAATTACAATCTATTAATAATTTCTACAGCATATTCTAATAATTTATCTAAATTATTGAATGGTTCTTCATTATAATCTGTTCTATATAACCAATCTAAGTATCTTGTTTTAGGAGCCCCATCAGGTCTACCATAAATAACTTTTTTAGAATGCATCCAATAACCAAACTCAACATTAGTAGAAAAACCTGGCATATCCGGTAAACTTCTAGGAATCCAAAATAAAATTACAGTAGCCTCAGTTAAGGCTTCTCTTTCCCAATTTGCTTGATCAACATAATTTTCTTTAGGAATCCAAGTAGAATATTCTGGAACAAACACAACTCCATCAAAACCAAGTTCTTCTAATTTTTTAACTGCTTCAACTCTCCATGAAGCAACTTCTTTACCTCTAGGCGTTGGACCAGCTAAAAAGATTGACTTCTTTCCCTTTAACACAACCTCATCAGAAAAATTTACTCTCATTTTTCCACCTCATCTACTCTTTTTAAAAAATCATTCAACCCTAAATACCACTTATACATAGATTTTTTTCTTTCACTATATTTTATAAAATCTTCTTCTGAACAATCTTGATTATTATTTTTATATCTTTCTAAACACCTCTCATAACATGTGTTAATAGAAGTTCTCATCACAATAAGTTTTCCTTTTAACTTACTAACATCTTTCATATTTCTAAACTGTGCAGAGTCAATTACTAATGTTTTTCCACAACCTGAAAAATAATCTATCATATCTTGATAATACATATCAAATTCTTCAATAAAGTTAGGTAGAACATCAAATTTCTTTCTAATATGCTCACCATATTCACGACTTATACCAGTCGCATTCTCAAATCTACTAAAAACATCATCTGTATCAAGCACAATATAATTACTGTCATTCAAATACTGCTGTGCATAAAATGACTTTCCACTTCCACTTTCACCAGTTAAATTAATTACGGGATCATTACTAAAATTTTTAATATATGGCTTTTTATCCACCACCACATCAATAAACAATTCATCATTTGACATATTATCACCTACTTTTATTATATCATACTTCTCATATATGTTATACTTGTACTAGGATGTGATACTATGAAACAACTAACCATTGGTATAGACATAGATGATACAATTACAAATACTTTTTATCATTTAATGCCTGCTGTAGCAGAATTTTATAATAAAGACTTAGAATATTTAAAAGAAAATAAAATTTCTTATACAACTCTAACTCCAGAAATGAAAGAACAAGAATTAGAGTTTGCTAGAACCTATTTTGACAAATTAATTCCGTCAACTCCAATTAAAGATGGAGCAGCTGAATACATTAGAAAAATTAAAAAATTAGGTCACAAAATTATTATAATTACTGCCAGATGTAACATGTTTTATAAAGATGCATACAAAACATCATCTGAATATTTAAATAAACATAATGTACAATATGATGAACTATTCTGTACATTTGACAAAGTTGGTATCTGCAAAGAACAACATGTTGACATATTTATTGACGACTCAATTCGACAATGTGACAATGTAAAGTCTGCTGGAATAAAACCACTTTTATTTGCATCTCCAATAAATCAAGATAATCAAGAACATCAACTAGTTTACACTTGGGAAGATGTATATAACTATATAGCCAATCATTCATAAAAAGAACCAACAGGTTCTTTTTTTATCTTCTATAAACTTTTGGACTTTCTTCAACTCTATCTAAAGTAAATTCTTTCCCATCTATTCTATTAACATAATCAAATAAGTTATTAGCATCATCAACCAAATTTTCTCCACGAATATTTAACTCTTCAATTGTCGGAATAATAATATCATTTTTATCTAAATCTATAACTTTTTTCATAGTTGATAAATCACTTGGTCTACCATAACCATTAGACCAGCTTGAAGTAATATCTGGAGTTACTTCTATTAATCTAAAATTAAGTCTTCTAATCCATGAAGGATGACATAAAGGAAAATACAACTTTTGAATATTCATTCTTTCATTTTCAGACTTTAAAACAAAATCACTAAAATGCATCATAGTATCAACAGTAGACATTTCAAATAAATGTAAATTTACACTAAATCCCATATTCTCAAGAATTTCTATCATTGATAAAACGATTGCTCCTCTATTAAAAATTGCCTCTTTAGAAGTATTACCATAAAAAGATGTATTCATATAAACATTTACTTTTTTTCTTGCTTCACTCTTCTTATTTAACATTGATAAAGGATTACCCTCTAAATATGCTTTAACATCAGGAGCAAATCCAATATAATCATTAAATTGTTTATTTCTCTTCTTAGACATTTTAATATACTTTTCTAATTTTAGTTTTAATTGGACTAACTTTTCAAAATCTTCATGATAACCAAACTTAATTAGATCTAATGCTTCTTCTAACGAGCTAGTTTGTGTAAACCCATAACTACCAGTTTCACTAGCTAATCTATCAAATGCATAATGTTGAACAGGGGCATTCTTCAAATAATCAACAAATTCTGAAATAGAATCAAATCTATAATACATTACATTATAACCATTTTTTCTATATGTCTTATACATAAATTATCTCCTTAAAGTTAATCTCTTAACCCCTTCAAGATATTTATTAGAAGAATTTATATCTCTCATATTACCAACAATTGTATTAACATCATCCTGTCCTAAATTCTTAACAACATTAGAAGTTAAAATATCTTCAACAGGAATACCATTCATTTCTTTTTTATAAACTTTTCCAATTCCACGTGTAGATACAACATGCGGTATTTTTGATTTTAAAACAGCATCTCTAAATGACCACATAAATTTTAATACTTCTTCATTAGGATATAAACATTCTTCCAAATGTCTATCATAATCAAAGAAAATATTATCAAATCTATCTAAAGTTGCAGCATCTAGTGCATTTCTTCCAACATATTGTAAGTCAGCACCTTTTCCCCAAGTATTAGCAGCAGCAATAATTCTAAAATCAGGATGTCTATCAATAGTTTCATGTGGAAAAGCCATATATCCGTTAGCAAGTGCTGAGTTAATAACAATTAAAGCAGAAGGATCAGAATTATCAATTTCATCTAAGAAGAAAACTCCACCATCCTTAAATGCCTTGTAAAACTCTGTACTACGATAATTACCACCCGCATCAATAAACCCTGTAAGTTTAAATTCATTAGACGCATTATTTGTATAATACATCTTTAGTCCTAATGAATCAGCAACTTGAGCAACAGCTACATTCTTTCCAGAACCTGCAGGACCAATCAACATAATAGGTTCATCAAGTGAAATCTGTCTTAAAATTTGTGGATACTTTTCATGATAAAAACCACCACTTGTTTGACCAACCTGATTTCCGTTTAAGTAAACATTATAAGAAACAGGAACATTAACAGTTTTTGAATATTCTTCTAAAACATGATCGAACATTCTTCTTAATGTCTCCTCAACATTCTCTTCAAGTCGATATTCATCAATTACTTTATTTACTAAAGCCAAAACTTCACGTTTTGTCACATCATCTAATTCTTTAACAATATAATCACTAAGTCTTTTCTTAGGATCATCAGAAGCTAAATATTCTTCAAGATTTTCTTCAATCTTTTGTCTAACAGATTCCTTAGTAATAGAAACAAGTAATGCATTTAACCCGTCTAACAAGAAATCAGCATTTTGACGTGTCTTCTTAATTAAAGGATCGTTACCAACATTTATCTTATCTCCTTCAATTGTAAATAGTTCACCATTTCTCATATAAGTATTACTATCCATTTTATGAATCTCATTACAAAATGTTTTTAGTACATTTTCATCATTAGAAAACATAATTTCCTCATTTTCACGTGTATATCCATAAAATAATTGAGAATATTCATGTGCTCCTTCAGTAACACCAGCAATTAATTCTTTACTTCTTCCATCCCAAATAACAGAACAAAAATCCATTCTATCCGCTAAATTCCTAAAGACCTTATCACCATTATCTCTATAAAGTCTACTAATTAATGTATGATACTTATCAGAATCATCAATACTATACGTACTATAATCCCTAATAGCCCTAGAAATTTCATCTTGATCATATCCATTAACTGTCATTACATTTTGAGCATTATTTGGATCTCTATCATCCACATAATTGTCATAAACAATCTTTGCAAATACAACGTTATCATCACGTTTAACACTACTTTTAACAGTATAACAACTAGGACAATCCCTATTTAATCTTGCCACAATATTATGGCTACTAAACTCCCTACCTTGATAGGCTATAAATGTTCTACCACTCTTTTCATAATTACTCATAGTCATCCCTTCTTTTTGTTATTAACATATTGTTAATATGTATTATCAAAAAAAAGTGCACTCTTCTGACAATTTCATTATACGACCCGCATTCTATTTTTGTCAATATGTTTTTAACAAAATATTAAAATGTTACTATTACCTCTCAAATAAATCTTTAAAATAATTTAAATTTATAATATAATTCTCTTAGAATGGAGAGATAAAATGGCAACCTCATTAAATTTTTCAGGAAATTATTATCGAAATATAACAAATCACAAATACACTGCAAATTATGAAAATTCAAGATCTGCTGCGGATGCATTTATGTTATGTATAAATTCTCTACCCTATGAAGAACTTGATAATTTATGTATAAAAATTCAAGAGTATTATCATTCAAAAGAAACACCAATTTTTTTATCTTTAGAAGATTGTTATCAATTAACTCAAGGAAATGATACACAATATGTTTTTTGCAATAAGGATTTCAAAAATACATTACTTGCATTAGCCTATAAATGTATTAATGAAAGAAAAACAGTTGGATCAAAACTAAGAGAAAATAGTAAAAGTTCAACTACATCTTGGCTAAGTCATTGTCTATATCAAGGTGAAACAGCAGCTATATTAGCCAAATCTCAAGGATTGAATCCAGATACTGCTAGAAAACTAGGAATTCTTCATGACATAGGAAGAAAATATACTCACACATTAATGCATACAATAGCAGGATTTGAAACACTCGTAGACGAAGGTTGGATAGATGAAGCATTTATTTGTTTAACACATTCCTTCATTGGAAATAAAAAAACAAATAAAGGAGGACGTTGCTGTGGATGTGATCCTGCTGTTCCAGGTTTTTCTATAGATGAAAACGGAAATCCCAAATGGGATGAATCAATTCAAAAAGATGATATTACATTATTTTTAGATAGTTATAACTATAATTCATACGACTCAATTATCAATATGGCTGATTTAATGGCCACATCATATGGCATAATTTCCCCATATGAAAGAGTTACAGATATTTCAACAAGAACAACACCAGACCCACGAAATAGGAACTATTTCAAAGCTGAGTTCTCAAATTTAATGTTACACTTCCTAAACCAAGCTGGAGAAATAGAAAATCTTAATGAAATAAAAGCAACCCCAGAAACCTCAGATGAACACTTAGACAGAATATTTCATGAAGTATCTACTCTATTTTCAAGTTACTTTAATACAATAAGTCAAAATAAATTAACAACTAAAGCTAAACCAACACAAAAATAAAAAACATCATAAGATGTTTTTTTTATTTTTCAAAGTAAACAATTAAGTTTAACTCTTATAACACATTGGTGGAGCTGAGGAGAATCGAACTCCTGTCCGAAAACAAAGCTACATAAACCTCTACAAGCTTAGTTAACTAATTATTCTCATATACCATCCAAGTAATTAACGACCAAGATGATATACCAGCCTAAAATTTCTTTCTACTAGCTAGGCAACCAGTAGACATAACTCGCTAAATCGAGCTTTCTAATAATCCACGAGTAGAGACTAAGAGAAAGCGCAGGCCTTTATATTATTAATGTTAGGCAAAAGCAACTGCTTGGTTTCCACCAAATAAGTTTGCTACTGCATTTTTAATTTTGTTTGCATTTATTTTTTTGTGTCCGTGACGTGGACATTCGACTTGCCATCTATGCTCAAATATTCCCGTCGAAACCAAGTCAGCCCCATGTACAAAGATTATAACATAACAATAAAAAAAATACAATGTAAACAACTTCCAAAAATAGTGTCCAATGTACTTTAAGTACTACTAAACTCCCCTTTTCTGTGGTATACTAATAATCGGAGGACGAGGCATATGGAACAATGGAAAAATTTCAAAGAAGGAAACTGGCAAAAAACAATAAATGTCAGTGATTTCATTCAAAAAAACTATAAACAATATAATGGAGATGAATCATTTTTATCACCAAAAAGTGAAAAAACAACTAAAGTTTGGGATAAATGTGAAGAACTTCTAAAAGAAGAATTAGAAAAACACGTTCTAGATATTGATGTAGATCACATGTCTGGAATTAACGCATTTAGTAAAGGTTATATTTGTAAAGAAGACGATGTTATCGTTGGACTTCAAACTGATGCACCATTAAAGAGAATTGTTAACCCTTATGGTGGAATTAGAATGGTATATCAAGAATTAGAAGCTTATAACTACAAACTAAATCCAGAAGTAGATAAATATTTTAATGCATTCCGTAAAACTCACAATCAAGGTGTTTTTGATGCCTACACAAGTGATATTAGAAAAGCTCGTCACGTAGGATTATTAACAGGATTACCAGACGCATATGGTCGTGGTAGAATTATTGGAGATTATCGTCGTATCGCATTATATGGTATCGACTTCTTACAAGAACAAAAAAGAAAAGATTGGGACAATTTAACAGGACCAATGTCAGCTAAAATGATTCAATTAAGAGAAGATGTATCAATGCAATACAGAGCTCTTGATGAAATCAAACAAATGGCTGCAGAATATGGATTTGATATTTCTAAGCCAGCAAAAAATGCTAAAGAAGCAGTTCAATGGACTTACTTTGGATATTTAGCAGCAATTAAAGAAAATAATGGTGCTGCTATGAGTTTAGGTAGAGTTGATACATTCTTCGATATCTATATCAATAGAGATTTAGAAGCAGGAATAATTACTGAAGAAGAAGCACAAGAATTAATCGACCAATTCGTAATCAAATTACGTTTAGCAAGACATTTAAGAACTCCAGAATATGATGAATTATTCTCAGGAGATCCAACATGGGTTACATGTAGTATCGCAGGTATTAACGACCATAATGAACATATGGTTACAAAAAGTTCATATCGTATCTTACATACACTAACTAATCTTAACCCAGCACCAGAACCAAATATGACTGTTTTATGGAGTGAAAAACTTCCAGAAAACTTCAAAAAATATTGTGCAAAAATGTCTATCGATACAGACGCAATTCAATATGAAAGTGATGATTTAATGCGTCCAATCTATGGAGATGACTATACAATAGCTTGCTGTGTATCAGCAATGCGTGTTGGAAAAGACATGCAATTCTTTGGTGCACGTTGTAACTTAGCAAAAACTCTACTATATTCAATTAATGGTGGAATTGATGAAGTTAAAAAAGAAAAAGTATTAGATGGATTCGAAATAATGCAAGACGAAGTTCTTGATTATGATAAAGTAAAAGAAGTATATTTCAAAGCAATTGAAAAAGTTGCTGAAATCTATGCAAGTGCAATGAACATTATCCATTTCATGCATGATAAATATGCATATGAAGCTGGACAAATGGCTCTACATGATACAATGGTACATCGCTACATGGCATATGGAGTTGCCGGATTATCAGTAGTTGCCGATTCATTATCAGCAATCAAATATGCAAAAGTAAAACCAATTCGTGATGAAAGTGGTTTAGCAATTGATTTCGAAATCGAAGGAGATTACCCTCAATATGGTAACGATGATGACAGAGTTGATGATATCGCAGTAGAAATCGTTAATAAAATGTCTTCAGAATTAAAGAAACATAAAACATATAGAAATGCAGAACCTACTCTTTCAGTATTAACAATCACATCAAATGTAGTATATGGTTCTAAAACTGGTGCAACTCCAGACGGAAGAAAAGCTGGAATACCATTTGCACCAGGAGCAAACCCAATGCATGGAAGAGATAAGTCAGGAGCAATTGCTTCACTTAACTCAGTAGCAAAAATTCCTTATGGAAATTGTTGTAAAGACGGTATTTCAAATACCTTTACAATTGTTCCATCAGCATTAGGTACAAATAAAGATGAACAAATAATTAACTTAGTAAATGTTATTGATGGATATTTTGAACAAGGTGCTCATCACTTAAATGTTAACGTATTAAACCGCGAAACATTAATTGATGCAATGGAACATCCAGAAAAATATCCACTACTTACAATCCGTGTTTCAGGATATGCAGTTCACTTCAACAGATTAACAAGAAAACAACAAGAAGAAGTTATCTCAAGAACATTCCATGAATCAAGATAATATCAAAGCCAGCATCGATTCAATCGAAACATTCGGTTTAGTCGACGGCCCAGGAGTACGTGTAGTCGTATTCTTTAACGGATGTAAGTTAAGATGTAAGTATTGCCATAATCCAGAAATGTGGACAAAAAAAGAGAATAACTATTCTCCACAAGAACTTGTGGACAAAATAAAAAGATACAAACCATATTTTAAAAACAATGGTGGTGTAACCTTCTCTGGAGGAGAACCACTACTTCATAGTAAATTTATTATCGAAACCGCAAAACTTCTAAAACAAGAAAATATTCATATAGCACTTGATACCGCAGGAGTTGGTTTAGGAGACTATGAAGAACTACTAAAATATATTGATTTAGTTATCCTTGATATTAAACATACACAACCACATGGATATAAAGAACTTACAAATCTTGAATTAGATGAAGTAGAAAGATTTATTCAAGAAACAAATAAACAAAATAAACCAGTCTGGATAAGACAAGTAATTGTTCCAGGAATAATGGACAATTATGAATATATCGATAGTTTAATAGAATATTTAAAACATATAAATAATATCGAAAGAGTTGACTTCTTACCATTCCATAGACTAGGACGAGAAAAATACATTACTCTTGGTCTAGAATATCCATATGAAGATAAAAATGAAATGGACAAAGAAGAATGCAATAAACTATATAAATATTTTAATGAAAAGTATCAAAAAAACAGTAATTAATTTACTGTTTTTTACGTTTTATAAACTAAAGTCAATTGAATTAATTATCAAATAATCTTATACTTAAGATAGGTGATTATATGAAAAAATTAGTAATACTAATATCAATATTTTTATTAGTACTTCCTACTCTATTTGGATATTATCCAAAAGAAAAAATAACTACAAATAAAATCAAATATAGAAGTGAAAATGAACAATTAGTTGAACAAAACAACATAGTATTAAATAAAGTTCAAAAACTTCAAAAATATGCAAATGAATATATTCAAGAAAAACAAGTAACAACAACAGCAACAGAACTTAGTTTATCGTTTATTAGAAAAGATAAATATAGTACTGGTTTTTGGACAACATTATTAGGAAATATTGATACTGAGTTTGTAACATATGTATCAACAAAAGACCCTTCTCTAGTATTCACAGATGAAGATTATTTAATAGACAAAGCAACAATGAAAAATATTGATTTTATCCACATGTGCGCAGCTTTAAATACTTATTATAGATTCAAAAATACTACTTCAATGTTTAGTCCACACTACGCCGGATGGGCTGGAGACCTAATGACTTTACTTTCAGAAGTAGTAACATATCGTACTACTAATTCAATCACAGATACAACTGTATTAGAAAATTATACAAGTTCCATGCTAGGAACAAATAAAGGTAGTACATTCTCTCAACAGGATGCTTTTGCCGACCTAGATGCTTTAAATATTTCAGTAATCACAACTCTAGATACAGACCTATATACAACATTATATAATTACTATATGGGTGAAAATAAAAATTCAAGATCACAACAAACACAAGCAATTTTAGGAACAAATGAAGTTATTCAAACAACAGCATATCAATTAATAAGTAATACAATGGCTCAAAGAATGTTAATAGCAAATTATGCATCCGTAACAACAAGTGATTTAAACATACTATCACAAGCATTTGCCGATTACGTATATCAACATGGATACATTGAATTATCAACAAATAGTGGTGAAACCACAGTTGGAACACCGCTTGAAATACAATTAATAGAAAAACATATGACAAACGCAACTATAGAATCAAATACAGGTGTTGCTATTGGCAAAGTTATAAATTCAAAACTTATTATTACACCAGTAAATCATGGAACAACAGACATAACAGTTACTTCACCAATCAATAATGCATCAGCTACGTATAAAGTTACAGTAACAAATATCGCACCATCAATTGAAGAAGATTTATTATTAAATGAAAATCTAAAAAGTAATCAAGAAAATATAATTTCATTTACAGCAACAGGTACAAATAACACTTATACATGGTATTTATCAAATAATCCGAATGGAAAAGACAAAATTTTAACAACTACAACAGAACCAGTATTAAAACTAATTCCAACAATGGACTATAACAATAAATATTTAACATGCGAAATTAAAAATGATGGAAACAATCCTATATTAACTTCATCAATTCAATTAAAAGTTGATCCAACAAATCCAGTAACTGCTCATCCTATAACAACAACTATAGGAACAATATTATTCATAATAACTATATTAACCACAACAATATTTATGAAAAAAAGATTTCAAACAACAAGAAAAAGTATCTAAAAAGATACTTTTTTTATGCATTAAATCAATATTTAAGTAAACACATTACATTTTTAATAATTTAATATAAAACTAATAATTCTTTAATGTTTTTGCAACTTCTCTTTTAATATCACGTTGTTTTATAGACTCACGTTTATCATAATCTTTCTTACCACGACAAACTCCCAAACTAACTTTTAACTTATTCTTAACAAAATAAAGTTTTACTGGAACTAAAGTAATACCCTTTAATTTAATACCTTCATCTAATTTTTTAATTTCTTTCTTATGTAACAATAATTTTCTACTTCTAGTTTCAGAATGATTAAAAATATTTCCCTCTTTATATTGCCCAACATACATATTTAGTAAAAAAACTTCACCATTCTTTATAATTCCATAGCAGTCTTTTATATTACAATTACCATTTCTAATAGACTTAATCTCTGTACCAGTTAAAACAATACCTGCTTCATACACTTCATCTACAAAATAGTCATGATATGCTTTTCTATTAACAATTTCCATATTATCACGCTCCTGTAATGCCCCACTGAAGTTCTGGATATCTAGAACTTACAACAGCTTTATACTTTTCATAATAACTTTTATAACTAGGTAATATATTATCATTTAATTGAGAATAAGGGAAGACCTTAAAATTCCAATTATTAGAATTCATATTATATCTTGTATAAATTAAATCAGCCTTCGGATTAACAATTGATACTTTAGTATTACCTCTCGTATCAACTTCTTTTCTAATAGTCACTTCCATCATTAACCCCGTTAATTTATCTACACCAATTTGTCCTGAAATAAAATTACCTAATGAATAAATAACAAAAGTTTGACCATTATTTATATATTCTACTGCTTCAACAACATGTGGATGAGCACCAATTATTAAATCTACACCTAAATTAGATAAATAATTAGCAATTCTTTCCTGTTCACTAGAAACATTCATCGAATACTCTACTCCCCAGTGCATCGCCACTATAATAACATCAACCTTATCTTTAACTTTTTCAATATCATTTTTTGCCTTACTATCAGAATAAACATTATTTAAATAATCTTTACCATATGGAGTATTTAATCCATTAGTAAGTGTTGTATATGAAAAAAATGCATATTTAATATTATTTTTTTCATATACTCTAACTTTATCTCTTTCTTCATAAGAAGACCATTGACCAGACGTTACTACATCTTTCTTGCTATTCCAATAATTAACTGAGGCTAACACTCCAGCCTCACCTTTATCCATCGTATGATTTGTCGCTAAGGAAACAACATTAAATCCTGCATCAATCATTGCATCCCCTACTTCCTGAGGAGAATTAAATCTAGGATAATGTGAAAGTCCCAAAGAAGTCCCACCTAATATAGTTTCTTGATTATAATAAGCTAAATCATAACTAGATGAAATTGGTTTAATAAGTTCAATCATTGGTTTAAAATCATAACCATTACCATTTTGTCCAGCATTATAATATACAGACTGATGGATAAGAGCGTCACCAACCATAAACATTTTTGCTTCATAAACTTTTGGTTTTCTAATCGTAAAATTTATTCCATCAAAATAAAAAGAATTAGTAAACAATAAGTATCCTGATATTACTGAAAGCACAACTAAAACACCAGTAAATATAACAGAAAATACTTTTTTACTAATTCTTATTTTTTTCATTTTACACCTTTTTAATAACCTCAAAGTCAATAGTTTTCTCTTCACGAGAAGCTCTAACAACTTTTACTACAACTCTATCTCCAATAGAATACTTCACATTAGTTCTTTCCCCAGTTAATGTCATTCTCTCCTCATCATAATGGAAGAAATCATTCATTTCTCTAAGTGGAACTAAACCTTCAATTAAATTATCAAGTTCAACAAACATACCAAAATTTGTTACCGAAGAAATCATACCTTCAAATTCTTCTCCAATATGTTCTTCCATATATTCTGCCATCTTCATATCTTCTACTTCACGTTCACATTCAATAGAAGCACGTTCTCTTTCAGAAGAATGTTCTGTAATATAAACTAATCTTTGTTCCCATTTCTTAACTGTTCCCATATCAACTTTTCCCTTAAATAAATAAGTTCTAAGTAATCTATGAACAGTTGTATCTGGATAACGTCTAATTGGCGAAGTAAAGTGTGTATAACAAGGACTAGCAAGTCCATAGTGACCTAAATTTTCAGGTCTATATACAGCTTTTTTCATACTTCTTAATAATAAACTAGATAATATCTTAAATTCTGGTTTATCTTCTAAACTCTTTAAAATTCTTTGCATTGTTGTAGGTTTAACATCTTTTATATCACCTGCAACATTATATCCTAAACTACTTACAAAAGCTAAGAAACTACGTATTCTTTCTTCCTCAGGAACTTCATGGATACGATATACAAATGGTAAACTCATATAGAAAATATGACTAGCAACACATTCATTAGCAGCAATCATAAAGTCTTCTATTAAGTTTTCACCTACCCCACGTTCACGAATAACAACATCAGTAGGTTTACAATTTTCATCTACTAAAATTTTTGCTTCTTGTACACCAAAATCAATATATCCACGTCTAACCTTAAACTTACGTAATATTTCAGCAAGTTCAGCCATTAAACGTAATTTTTCTTCATATTCTTCATAACCTTCAGGAACAACATTATCTTCTAAAATACTATTAACCTTCTTATAAGTCATTTGAATTCTAGAACGAATAACACTTTCAAAAATTTCATAATCAACAGTCTTACCATTCTCATCAATTTCCATTACACAAGACATAGCAAGTCTATCAACATTAGGATTTAATGAACAAATACCATTAGAAAGTTCATGAGGTAACATTGGAATAACTCTATCAACTAAGTAAACACTAGTACCTCTTTCTTGAGCTTCAACATCTAAAGGACTTCCTTCTTTAACATAATAACTTACATCCGCAATATGAACACCTAATTTATAATTTCCATTAGGAAGTTTTTCAATTGATATAGCATCGTCAATATCTCTTGTGTCATCACCATCAATTGTAAATATAACTTCATCACGAAGATCACGTCTTCCAACTATCTCTTCTTCAGATACTTCTGACGGAATCTCTTTAACTTCTTCTTTTACATCATCAGGAAACTCAACATTTATATTGTATTTATAAATAATTGATAAAATATCTACTCCTGGATCATGTTTATGTCCAATTACTTCAATTACTTTACCTTCATATTTTGTATTCTTATTAACTTTCTTTGTTAATTCAACAACTACTTTATGACCATCTACTGCATTCATTGCCTTATCTTTAGGCACTTCAATATTTAATTTAATCTTTTGATCATCTAAAGTAATATGTCCTTTACCCTTTTTATCAAAATTAATTTCTCCAATATATCTTTCAACTTGTCTTTTTATAATCTTAAGAATTCTTCCTTCTAATCTTTCAATATTCATTTTACTTGTAATTTCAACTAAAACAATATCTTCATGAATAGCACCATTCATATTTTCTTGTGATACATAGATATCATCATTCATACCTTCAACTTCAACAAATCCAAATCCCCTTTTATTTGCTCTCATAACACCTTTTCTTAAATGACTATTATCAAGCATCATATATTTGTCTTTATTCGAATGATAAATAACTACATCATCTTCAAGTTTTCTCAACTCTTCCATTAATGCTGTTGTATTCTCAACAGTATTAACATTTAACATATCCTGTAATTCATAAATATCAAGTGCTTTATCACTGTTCTTAAGTACATCTAGTATTGCATCACGCATAGTATCACATCCTATACTATACATTATACTTTGTTTTTTCCAAAAAGAAAAGGACCAAAGGTCCTACTTTACAAACATTGAAATTAAACAAATTATAAAGAACGAAATTCCTAAAACAAAAGTTAATCTACTAATAAATAACTCTGATCCACGTTCTTTTCTTTTTGTAAATAAATCTGAACTACCACCAGATAAAATTTGAGCTGCACTTTCAGCTTTACCACTTTGTAATAAAACTATAACAATTAATAAAATTGAAATAATTATAAGTGCTGTTTCCATAACCACACCTCCGATAACAATACCAATATAATACCATAAATTAAGTATTTATGCAATATTTTTATATTATCAAAAAAATCTCCAAAATTATGTATTTTTCAACTGACTTTTATAAATATATATGTTATACTATTATATAGTAGAAGAATAGGAGTGGTTACTTTGCGTGTATTTATTTTAGACAAAGAAAAAATAACAAAATTTAATCTTCCAAACAAAGTGTCTGGAGTATATGCAATTGATTACTTACCAGTAGGTTCTAAAATTAAAAGAACAGTAAGTATTGAAGCCAGAGACGATAAATGGATTGTTAAAAGCAATGGTAGTGTAAATATAGTTAGCGGTAACATGATTCAAGAAGTAGCAATTCTTGAAGAATATCAATATCAACCAATTCAAATTAAGGGACGTAATGATTACATTGGTATCTACTGTATACCAAGTGTTGAAGATACATTTACAAGATATTTAGTACAAAACGGAGCTATTTCAGTAGGTTCAGCCAATGACACGAGTATTAGTTATGTAAATAACCATGTACTTCCACACCATATATCAATAAACCCTGCTCAAGATGGTTCATATTATATAACAGCAACTGAAGATGAAACACATTATGTATACTTAAATGACAAAAGAGTAAAACAAACAAAACTAAAAGTTGGAGATGTTATCTTTTTATACGGATTAAAAATTATATGGATGGGAACATTCCTTCAAATCAATCAACCAAAAGATAAACTATTTATTAACAACTTCAACTTAACAACTTTTGTTGAAACAAATCCAGAAGATATAACAAATGTTGATCCTGTAAGTGATGAAGAAATGGCATTAGAATTATATACAGACAAAGATTACTTCTTCCATACACCAAGATTAAAACAAAGTCTTATTGAAGAAGAAATTTTAATTGATGCTCCACCACAATCTTTTGAAGAAGAAAGCATGCCTGTACTATTAACTTTAGGTTCAATGGTTACAATGTTATCTTCAGCAGTAATGAATGCATATAATGCAATCTCAGGACTAGCAAGTGGAAGATCAAAATTAGGTGACGCCCTACCTTCATTAATAATGTGCTTATGTATGTTATTCGGTGGTGCAGTAATGCCAAGAATTACTTCTGCATATCAACAAAAGAAAATGAAGAAAAAAGAAGCAAATCGTCAACAAAAATATACAGCTTACATTAAAGAAAAAGAAGAAGAAATTAATGTAAAAATGGTTAATCAAACTCAAATACTAAAAAATACAAATCCAAGTATCAGTGAATGCTATAGTTTAGTATTTGGAAAAACAAGAACTAACCTATGGAATAAAGAAATAAGAGATGATGACTTCTTAGCAGTTAAAGTAGGAACAGGAAATTGCCCAGCAAAAATTAAAGTAATGGCACCTGAAAAAAGATTTACACTAGATGAAGATAACCTACTTGAATTAGCAACAAATATGTCAGTAAGAGATTACACATTAAATGATGTACCAATTACATTCTCATTCGCAGACAAACACATCTCTGCATTTATTTGTAATTCATCATATAATCAAGATTTCTTAAATGGAGTATTCCTACAATTAATGGCATATCACAGTTCACAAGATTTAAAATTAATTTTTATGTTAACAGATAGAAGTACATATGACTTTAGTTATGCAAAATATGCACCTCACTGTATAACAGAAGATAAATCAATTCGTTTCTATGGTATAAACAATTCAAATATTAAAAAGATTTCAAACTACTTAGAAGGAATCTTTGGAAAAAGAAAAAGAGCATACTATGGAAAAGAAACACAAGAAGAACAACAAGAAAAAGAAATTGGTAAAACAGTAAATCAAGAAAGTGGATTCAGAAGTTTTGATACATACTACTTAATCATTACAAATGATTATACTGCAATCAAAGATGTACCAATTATTAAAGAAATAGTTAATACAGATGCAAACGTTGGATTCTCACTTAGCATCATTGATGATTCATTACAAAGTTTACCAAATGAATGTTCAGCATTTATTGAAGTATTAGATAAAGAAAGTTGTATCATTGAAAAAGACTTAAACAATCAACAACGTTTCATCCCAGAAATTGTTACAGGATTAAATATGAGAGCAGTTGCCAACAGACTTGCAAACATTCCAATTTCATATGTTGACCAAGCCTCTTCCCTACCAACAAGTCTAACATTCCTAGAAATGTATAACGTAGGTAGAATTGAACAATTAAATATTCGAAATCGTTGGAAAAATAATGACATTATTAATACATTAAAAGTACCAATTGGTGTTCACTCAAGCGGAGAACAATTCTTCCTAGACCTACACGAAAAAGCCCATGGTCCACACGGACTTATAGCTGGTTCTACTGGTTCAGGAAAATCAGAATTTATCGTAACATGTTTATTATCGTTAGCAGTTAACTTCCATCCAGATGAAGTACAATTCGTACTTATCGACTACAAAGGTGGAGGTCTAGCAATGGCCTTTGATAACCATGAAGCAAAAACAAGAATTCCACACGTTGTTGGAACAATCACCAACTTAGATACCGCTGAAATGAACAGAACATTAGTATCAATTAACTCAGAGTTAAAAAGACGTCAAAGAATGTTCAATGACGCTAAAGGAGTTACTGGTGAAAGTACAATCGATATTTACAAATATCAAAAGTACTATCGAGAAGGTGTACTTGATAAACCAATGTCTCACCTACTTATCGTAAGTGACGAGTTCGCCGAATTAAAGTCTCAACAACCAGAATTCATGAATGAGTTAATTTCAACAGCACGTATCGGACGTTCCTTAGGAGTTCACTTAATCCTAGCAACACAAAAACCATCAGGAGTTGTTAATGACCAAATCTGGTCAAATACAAAATTCCGTATCTGTTTAAAAGTTGCAGATCGAAGTGACTCAATGGAAGTTTTAAAGAAACCAGATGCAGCTAGTATTAAAGAAACTGGACGTTATTACCTACAAGTAGGATTTGATGAATACTTCGATATTGGTCAATCCGGATGGGCAGGAGCTAAATATTATCCAAGTGATGCAATTGTTAAAAAGATTGACGATTCAATTAAATTCGTTGATGATGTAGGTGCAGTAACAAGAAGCATTAATGAAATAGTAAAACAATCCCAAGAAGCTGAAAAAGGAGATCAATTATCAAACATCGTAAAACACATCACAGAAATAGCTGCTGCAGATGAATATGTAGCACAAAAACTATGGCTAGATAAGATCCCTCCTGAAATATTCTTAGGAAACTTAAAGAAAAAATACAATTACCAAGCAGAACCATATGTTATTAATCCAATTATTGGAGAATATGATAAACCTGCTGCTCAAATGCAAGGTCTACTTACAATCGATATAACTAGAAATAATACATTAATTTATGGTATGAACGATAGTGGTAAAGAAGACTTACTTGCAACAATGATTTACTCATCAATTGCAGAACACAGCCCAGATGAATTAAATATGTATATCATTGACTTTGGTTCAGAAACATTAAAAATGTTTACAAAAGCTCCTCATGTTGGAGAAGTGTGTACATTAGAAGATGCTGAACAAATCCTTAACATGTTTATTATGATCGATAAAGAATTAGATAAACGTAAAGAATTATTTATTGATTATGGTGGTAGTTACATGAACTATATTGAACAAAGTGGTGAAAAATTACCATTAATCAATATCATTATTAATAACTATGAAGTATTCTCAGAAAATATGGGTAACTTCGTTGAAGTATTAGGAACAATGTACCGTGATTCATTAAAATACGGAGTATCATTCGTAATCACAACAGGTGCAGCAAATAGTTTCAGACCAAAATTAGCTGAATACTTCGCTAATAAATTAGTATTACAAATGGCAAATGATACAGACTATAGAAACTTACTAATGTGTGAAAAAGGATTAATACCATTCAAAACAAAAGGTCGTGGTATTACAGGTATTGGAGATATGAAACTAGAATTCCAAACTGCCTTTATCACAAAACAAAGTAAGATTACACAAACAGTACGTGAAGGTGTTGCAGTTCTACAAAAGAACTATACTACTCACGCAAGACGTGTACCAGTCTTACCAGATGTTGTATCTATTAACCACTTAGCTCAAGACATTAAAGACTTAACTAAGGTTCCAGTTGGAGTTAACTATGATACTAAGTTGAACGAACAATTCGACTTCTTCACAGAAAAAGTAACAATTATTTGTGGAAATACAATGTCAGAGAACGAAAACTTCTTCTTCTCACTATTCAATATATTTAAACGTATACCACAAACTAAAGTTAGAGTATTAGATCCAGTTAAATCATACGACGTATCTAAAATACCTGTTGAATGTTTCACTGATAACTTCAATGCTATTATTCCTGCATTAATGCAAGAAATGCAAACAGAAAGCGAAATCAAGCGTGTATATGTAATTAATGGAGCATCAAGAATTAAAGACAAATTAAATGAACAAACATTACCTATGTATGAACAATTCTTACAATCATTCAAAGATAATGAAAGTACAATCTTACTTCTTGTAGATAATGTATCCGGATTCCAAAAATTACAAATCGAAACATGGTTTGATGACGTAGTTAATAAAAAACGTGGTATTTGGTTAGGAAATGGACTTGCAGAACAAGTTGTAATTGATACACCAAGATTAGAACCTGAAGTAAAACAATTAGAATTTGATGATATGGCATTTATCGTTACTGAAGAACATGTAATACCATTTAAGAAAGTGGTTATTGAAAAGGAGGATGTTGAAGATGAAAAATAAAGTTTTAGTAGAACTAGTAGTTCCTACAATTGAATCTAGCTTTGATATCTATTTACCAATAAATAAAAGAATTGGAAATATAATTACACTCCTAAATAAAACAGTATCTGAACTATCAGAAGGATGTTATGAAGGAACAGCCAGTACTGCTCTATATAATAGAGAAACAAGTCAAAAATATGAAATAAATACTCTACTATATAATACAGATATCCGTAACGGAACAACTTTAATATTACTATAAAAAACAGTTGAAAAACTGTTTTTTAGTTGACACATTTTTAAATATAAGCAATTGTTACAACACCAAATATATGTTAAAATAATAATGAAAGATAAGGTGATTATCCATGGGATATAAATTAAATAAAATAGCCAAAGGCGGCTTAGCAATTGGTATGGCCGCAATAATAGCATTAACTGCTTCAGGATGTACAAATAAATATTCTTCATATACTGGATCACCATCTACATCAGTAACACAAACATATGAAAATGATTATATTGATGTAGTTACTAGCAATGAATTTAGAGTATACGATGAAGATTTAAATACAACAAATGTAACTCTTAATAATGTAGGTTATATGGACGTAATAAATACATTAGATGAAGGTGACTATACATTTGAATATTCACCTTACTACGGATTAGATGAAGCATTAGCAATGTATAATTCAACTACAGTAAATAAAAGTACAACATCAACCTTATTAGATGCCAATGGTCAATTAGATCCACAAAAACTAGCACAACAAGTATTAGCAAATAATAAAGATTATATGGCCCAAGGAAAAGACGTTATAAATAGTTTTTATACAGATATATCATCATCAGATCTACATATGATCTGCAAAATAATAGCAGAAGTAGTAAATCAAGAATTTAATGGTATCGAAAAAGAAAAAGTAGCAAATACATTAATGCAAATGACAATGTTTCAAAGAACAGGTTCAGCATCTAATGCATATATAACAAATACACTAACTTTCGTATATAATCCAACAATGAGTGGATTATATGCAAACAAACAAGAAATCGAAGGAACTTCAAATAGCAAAGAAGAAACTTTAAAACAAGTTATTACTCACGAAGTAATGCATTTACTACAATACGCATCAAGTGATGCAAACGATAAAAATGGACTTGAATCAGGTATATGTAGAATGTATAATCTACCAAATAAAGATGTTAAAGTACCAGTAGATTCACTATGGAATTCATGGTTACTTGAGGCTGCTGCCGAATTAGGAATGGCCGAATATTTAAATATTGAACCTGGTACATATGCCAAAAAAATATCATACGCAAGATCATATAATTTAAGTAGATTTAATGATTTAGACTTAGCTAACCATTCAATCGAAGATGTAGTATTTAACCATAAATTAGAAGATGCTTATAAAGAATTAGGATTAAATAGTCCAGAAGAACAAAGAGAATTTTTAAACTTCTTATATTCAGTAGAAATTACACAATCAGATCCAGAAGATTTCTGGGAAAATTACACAGCTAAAACTGGAATAACTCCAACAGAAGATGAAAAACTAGCAATCCGAATGGATATTAGAACAGATGCAGTAAAATTCTTATCTAGAAACTTCTATGAAAATCTAGCAGATGCAATCTATACAGGATCAGTAAAGGACTTAGACACAGTATTCTATTTAGTAAGAAATTGGGAATTAGATGTATATGGACACTTAGAATATACAAAAACAAGTTCACTAGAACATGCTAAAGATTTTATACTATGGCAAAACGATATTCAAAACAAATTATTTACAGCATTAGCAAATAGTAATAATACAACACTTGATAATATTCAAAATCAATATGCAGAATATAATTTACAAGCAAGCGTAGAAGATCAAATCTATAACAACTGTAATTTAAGCAATTATAGCGACTATACAGCTTCATATATTACTGATGCTAAAGATTCATACTCTACAAGTAAATTCAGCCGTAATAGCCTAGTTACAGACTATATAAATACATCTACAAAGTCATCTGAAAAAGATGTATTATATACAAAATAAAAAACTCGCAAATGCGAGTTTTTTTATTAACGAACAACTGTTGTTCTTTGTTTTATTCTACCTACAGGAAGTTTAGCTGCTTGAACTTCAAATTTTGAAATTAAAGAATCATATTCTTTGTTACTATTAACTATCCAATTTTTTAAATCAACAAGTCTTCCACGTTGTTTCTTTAAATCTGCAATAGTATTAATAAGAGTATTATAACGATAAAAATCACTTGGTATAGAATTTTGTTGTAAATAATTAATAACTGTGTCTAAATAGTTAATAGCACTATCTAAAGCATTAAAACCATTAACACTAATTGAATCATAACTTAAAGATACTTTTGCCATTATTTACTCTCCCATTTATTAATAGTTTTATCAACATTCTCACCAATTTTTTTAACAGTATTACCATAATATCTTAAATAGTCACCAAAGTCTTCGTATGTAGTTCTTTCTGCCTCTAATTTCATTGCATAACTATTAGCAGCACTACCAGACCAAGCACCTTGATTAATCTTAGTGAATGAATCAAACAAATCTTTAATTTGGTCATCATATTGTTTGCATAAATCTAAAATTTCATTACCGCAAGCAATAATATCTGCACCACTTGCTTTAATCTCTGCCATAATTCACACTCCTAACCCATTGCTTCTTCTGCTTCTTTTTCTTCAATTTCTTTAGTAAGCGTATAAATCTTCGAATTAATAGAAGATAAACTTGTTTCTAAATTATTTAAATCAGCTTCAACACTCTCTCTAACTTCTCTTAACAAATTTGCCTTACAAGGCGCTTCATTAACAAGATAATTATTTGCTAATATAGACTCAGCTGTAGAAATATTATCAACAACTGAATTATTACGAGAAAGAACGTTAATAGCATTACTAACGTTCTCTCTTACTGTTCTATATTTTGTTCTCTTGTTATATAATTCGTAAAGTGTACTCATCTACAAATTAATATTTTTCTGTATATTTTTCAGCAGAACTTGAAAGAGCAGTAGCTTCGTCGTTTACGTTTTGAGTTAATGTAGCTTCGTTCTTTCTGAATGCTTCTCCGTATTCATACATCTTATCACTATAAGCTAATAATGAAGAAACATAAGCTTCTGCAACGTCTGTAACAGCTTTTACATAAGCTTTAGCTGCTGCAGCAACATCACCTTTTAATGCTTTATCTGGTGATAAATCAGAGTTAATGTTAGCTAATTCATTTTGAATTTTAGTAACATAAGTTCTAATTGATCCACGAATTTTATCAATTGAATCATAGTTGATTCCTGTAAATGTACTACCATTTTTTGCAACTTCGAATGCAGATCCAACATATCCTTGAACCTTATTGATTGAAGCTGTAAATTTGTCTTTAAGACCATTCATCCAATCTGAAGCTTTACCTAAACCAAGCTTTACTTTTTCAATAACACCCATGTTTTTGCCCTCCTACTCTGCATCAACTAAAGTGTCATCAAAATCCATCATTTGGTCTTTGATACCTTTAATTTCAGCTTCAAATGTTTTTTCTAATTCTTTTAATGTGTCACACATTGTGTCTGCTGCTTTATTTAAGTTTAATAAAAATTGGTCAGCAGATTGTCCAACCCATCCTGCTTTTACTTCAGTTTCAACTTCTGAAGTGTTACGGATAACGTTAGATACTTTTGTTAAAATTGCAGTGTTTAAATCAGAGATATATTGGTTAATACCCATGATATCTACACCATAGCTTGCTCCTTGAAAATCCATAATTTTCTACCTCTTTTCCTTATATTTGTCAATTCCTGCAACTAATTTTGCAGCTTCTGACTGAAGTTTTTGTGTTAGATCACTAGATAATGAAGAATAACTTTTCTTTAAAGTCATCAAATCGCTATTATAGCTAAGTAAATTAGCAACGACAATAGCATAATTTTCATTAAATTCTTCATATTGCTTATACAATGTATCAGCAGCAGAACAAGAATAATGATTTCTAAGCATAGCCATTTGATCATCGATTTTGCTTAAGATAGCTTTAACCTTATTGCTACAATCAACAATGTTCAACATATGCTTATTAATTTCTTCTTCTACTATAAAAATTGTGCCGTTATCACTAGTAGCCATATTATCCTCCTTTAAAGTAAGCTACACCTATTATCCGTACCTTACACTACAATTATCTTATTTTTTAATAAATATTGCAAGACTTTTTTCACACAATTATACCATTTTTACGTAAAAAGACATGTTAACAAGAAATTAACATGTCTTCTATTTATTATTAAAATTTTGAAATAAGTTCTTGAATATTAAGTTCTTCTACTTCACTAGTAGCACGTTCCTTATATTCAACAATACCTTCACTTGCCTTCTTACCAACAACAACTCTTACTGGTATACCAATTAAATCCATATCTTTGAATTTAACTCCAGCACGTTCATTTCTGTCGTCAAGTAATACTTCTACTCCCATAGAAGTTAATTTATCATATAATTCATTACCTAATTTTATTTGTTCATCATCTTTCGTATTAGCAATTACAATAGCAACTTCATATGGTGCAATCTCTTTTGGTAATATCATTCCATTTTCGTCATGATTTTGTTCAACTACAGCCGCAAGTATTCTTGCAATACCAATTCCATAGCATCCCATAACAACAGGCTTAAGTTTATTATCTTCATCAGCAAAATATAAATCCATTGCTTCAGAATATTTAGTACCTAACTTAAACGTATTACCTACTTCTATTCCTTTTTTAAATGAAAGCTTTGCACCACATTTTGGACAAACATCATCTTCAGTAACATTTCTAATATCAGCAATTTTATCAATTTTAAAGTCCTTTAAGTTAACATTTATGTAATGATAATCCGTTTTATTAGCACCAACAAGGAAGTTTCTCATCTTACTAACAACATTATCTACAATAATTTCTACATCTAAACCAATTGGTCCTGCAAATCCTACTCTAGCCCCTGTTATTTCTTCGTCTTCTTCAATTGAAGCCATTTCAAATTCTTTAGCACCAAGAAGTTTTTGAACTTTTTCTTCATTAACCTCATGATCTCCTCTGATCATTAAAGCAACAAATCTACCATCAGCCTTATATATTAAGGTTTTAACTGTATCCGTTGCCTTTATATTAAAATTATCTTCTAAATCTTTAATTGTTCCAACACTTGGTGTATAAAGAAGTTCCTTTTCTTTATATTCCTCAGTGGATTCTTCCATATTGTCAACACATTCACATACTTCAATATTAGTTGCAAGTCCACATTTATCACATAATACAAGTACATCTTCCCCAATATCACATACAGCTTGGAACTCTTCAGATAAAGTACCTCCCATTACACCACAACTGGCAGTAACAATCTTATAATCTAAACCTACTCTATCAAAAATTCTCTTATAAGCATCATACATCTTATCATATGCAACAGCTAATCCTTCTTCATCTTTATCAAACGTATAAGCATCCTTCATAACAAATTCACGTGTACGAATTAAACCATATCTACTTCTTGGTTCATCACGATACTTATTAGCCATTTGATATAAACTAATTGGCATATCCTTATGAGATTTAATAACCTCTTTTGCAGCCTCAACAAACATCTCTTCATGTGTTGGCCCAAGTACATAACTTCTATTAAACCTATCTTTTAAAGAAAACATCCCATTACCAAAATTTTCTCTACGTCCACTCGCAATATAAACTTCTTCTGGTAATAATTGTGGCATTACTAACTCCTGACAGTCAATGCCATTCATTTCTTCTCTAACAATCTTTTCAATTTTCTTAGTAACCCTATAACCCATTGGTAAGAAATAGTATATTCCACTACCCGCTTTCTTAATCATTCCTGATCTAACCAATAAATTAGCACTTATACTTTCTTCATCTTTTGAATCTTCTCTTTTTGTAAAAAAATAACTATTTTTTAATTTCATAACTTTCTCCTCCTATTTTCGTATAATTTATAAATATTCCGGGAGATTAACTCCAAGAAAAGAATTCTTTTTGGGTAGTCCAGATAATATCTGACTACCCATACATATAATTTTAAAATCAGTTCTCATCTGAACCACCTCCTATAAAACAAAAAGAATGATACCTAAAAGGAGTGCATATGCACGGTACCATCCTTACTTTAACTTATTTTTTAACGATGTAGGCCACCGGAAACAAATGTTTCATCAAGAAAGGTAGGAATTATACTAGATTATCATTAAGTTCTCACTATCCTTAATTCACTTTGCATAAGAGCTAATATAATTATGGTCTTTCTTATCGATATTAATATTGAATTCCCCAAACAACACGATGTTTAGCTTCTTTTCCACACATCGCACATTTATGAGTAGGTTGTTCTTCTTCTAAAATACATCTAGATTTTAAACCACCTATTTCCTTTAATGAAACCTCACAAGCCTCATCACCACACCAATCTGCAATAATAAAACCTGGATGATTTTCAATAATTTCTTTCATTTCTTCTACAGATTCAACTTCATAAGTCATTTTATCACGTCTAGCTTTAGCTGTTTCAAATAGATTATTTTGAATCTTATCCATTAAATCTTTAACATAACTAACAACATCTATATCTGCATTAACTTCAACTTTTTCTTGTGTATCGCGTCTAGCAATAGTATAAACGTCTCTTTTTAAATCTCTTTCTCCAATTTCAATTCTAACAGGAATTCCATTAACCTCAGCTTCTTTAAACTTAAATCCTGGAGACTTATTAGAATCATCTACATAAACTGAAATATTATTTGCTTTTAAAGCTTCATATACTTCATTAACTTTTTCTAAAACATTTCCAATAGGAACAATAACTACTTGCTTTGGTGCAATCTTTGGAGGTAATACTAATCCAAAATCATCACTATGAACCATAATTAATGCTCCAATCATTCTAGTTGTAACTCCCCAAGAAGTTTGATAAGCATATTCTTGTTTATTTTCTTTATTAACAAAACTTATATCATAAGCCTTAGAAAACTTTTGTCCAAAATAATGACTTGTTCCCGATTGTAAAGCTACACCATTATACATTAATGCCTCTACTGTTAAAGAATATTCAGCACCAGCAAACTTTTCTTTTTCAGTTTTTCTTCCAGCAATAACCGGAATAGCTAAATAATCTTCAAAGAATGTCTTATATACATTTAGCATTTGTCTTGTTTCAGCTTCTGCCTCCTCTGCAGATGCATGTACAGTATGTCCTTCTTGCCATAAAAATTCTCTACTTCTTAAAAATGGTCTAGTTGTTTTTTCCCATCTCATAACACTACACCATTGATTATATTTCATTGGTAAATCTCTATAAGATCTAACTACATTACTGTAATAATCACTAAATAAAGTTTCACTAGTAGGTCTAACACATAATCTTTCTTCTAATAAATTAGCTCCACCATGTGTAACCCATGCAACTTCAGGTGCAAAACCATTTATAAGTTCTCCTTCTTTTTTCATTAAACTTTCAGGTATAAGCATAGGCATATATACATTTTGATGCCCCGTTTCTTTAAACATACCATCTAAGACACTTTGCATTCTCTCCCATAAAGCATACCCCGCAGGTTCAATTACCATACATCCTTTAACATTTGAATAGTCACATAATCTAGCTGCTTTTACAACATCTGTATACCATTTCGCAAAATCAACATCTCTACTTGTTATTGCTTCATTTTTCATATTATCCCTCCAAAAATAAAAAGAATGATACCCAAAGGAGTGCTTGACGCACGGTACCATCCTTACTTTAACTCTTATTTTTAACGATGTAGACTACACCGGAAATATACATTTCACCAGAAAAGTTAGGAATTGTATTAGATTATCATTAAGTTCACACTATCCTTAATTCACTTTGCATAAGAGCTTATACAATTATGGTCTTCTCTATTGGTTTTCTCAATAAATCGATTTTACTATTTAAATAATCATTTGTCAAATTAATATCTATTAACTCCAAATGTGCTCATATTATAACATATAAACTATTATTTGTCAAAAAAAGAACTAATTAATTTAGTTCTTCTTCAATTCTCATTAATTGATTATATTTACAAATTCTATCTGTTCTAGACATAGAACCTGTCTTAATTTGTCCTAAATCTAAACCTACTGCTAAATCAGCAATTGTATTATCTTCTGTTTCACCACTTCTATGAGAAATAATTGTCTTATATCCATTAGCTTTAGCTAACTCAATAGTTTCAATTGTTTCAGTAATAGTACCAATTTGGTTAACTTTTAATAAAATTGCATTTCCTGCTTTTTTATCAATTCCCATTTGAAGACATTTCTTATTAGTAACAAATAAGTCATCTCCAACTAATTGAACTCTATCTCCAATTCTTTCAGTAATTTTAGTAAATCCTTCCCAATCATTTTCATCAACAGGATCTTCAATTGAAATAATTGGATATGTATTAACTAATTCTTCATAGAAATTAATTAATTCATCAGTAGTTAATTCTTTTCCATCAACATGGTATTTACCATCTTCATAGAATTCAGAAGCAGCAACGTCAATAGCAATTTTAACGTCTTTTCCAGGCTCATATCCAGCTTTTTGAATTGCTTCAACGATTAACTCAAAACCTTCTTTATTTGACCCTAGATTTGGCGCAAAACCACCTTCATCACCAACTCCAGTGAAATATCCTCTACCATTTAATACTTTCTTTAAAGAATGGAATACTTCAGCTCCAACTCTAACTCTTTCATGAATAGTATCTCTTTGTGGAATAATCATAAACTCTTGGAAATCAAGATTATTATCAGCATGAGCTCCACCATTAATAATATTCATCATTGGATAAGGCAATGTTCTTCCATTACCAATATATTCATATAATTCTTTTCCTTCATTAATAGCACTAGCACGTAAAGCAGCCATACTAACTCCAAGAATAGCATTAGCACCTAACTTAGATTTAGTTTCAGTACCATCAAGTTCGATCATCGCATAATCTAATGCTTTTTGATCAGCTGCATCCATTCCAATAACAGCATCTCTAATGATAGTATTTACATTATTAACAGCATTTAAAACTCCTTTACCGCAATAACGATCTCCACCATCACGCATTTCTAATGCTTCTCTTTCTCCAGTAGAAGCACCACTTGGTACTGCCGCACGCCCTCTTACTCCATTTTCTAGAATAACATCAACTTCAACAGTTGGATTTCCTCTAGAATCAAGAATTTCTCTTCCTTTTACATCAACTATTTTCATTTTATTTCCTCCTTATTTAGAAATATCATTTTCTTCCATTAATTGAAATCTATATTCTTGTTCAACATCTGGATATTTTTCCTTATCAACTTTAGATATAAACATATCATAAGGTCTAGCCCAAATAACGTTAGTCCCTTGATGCTCATAAATAACCATTAATTCTTCAGTTTCAGTATGCTTTGCAATTTCTAAAACTTTAATAATATGTCCTTTAAAATGTTTGTATACTTGTCCTTTACTTATTTGCATTCTTAAGTTCCTCAACTTTCTTCTTAAATTCTGCTCCCCTAACTTCGCATTCTTTATACTGATCCCAAGAAGCAGATGCAGGGCTCAATAATATTATATCACCCTCATCACTTACTTCAAAACATTTATCAAATCCATCCGTCAAATGTTCGTAAATATATGTTGGAATACTTAAACTATTACCAAATTCAAGAACTCTTTCTCTACACTCACCTATTCCAATAATACTTTTAACATTATCCATAAACGGAGTTAATTCATTAAAATCTTGTCCTCTTTCAAGTCCGCCTAAAATAACTATTATCGGTTTATCAAAAGAAGATAAAGCTATTTGTGTACATTTAATATTAGTTGCCTCAGTATCATTATAAAATCTTCTACCATCAATAGTATCGACATATTCAAGTCTATGTTCTACGCCTCTAAAATTACTAATTACTTCTTTAATTATTTCATTAGAAACACCAAACTCTTTAACTAACATAATTGCACTTAAACAATTTTCCACATTATGAAGACCTGCAATAAAAATATCATCACGAGACATAACCTTTTCCCCAAAATAATAAAGATTATTATCTTTTAAATATCCACCAGTAATTTCCTTTTTACTAGAAAAATATTTAACAGAAGATTTAATATTTTTTGTTTCTTCTAATACATCAGCATTTTCAATATTTAAAATTGCCACATTATCACTTGAATGATTTTGAAATAATTTTGTTTTTACTCTCTTATAATTTTCATAACTCTTAAAAAAATCAATATGTGCAGGACTTAAATTTGTCATTAAAGCTACATCAGGATTAAATTCAGTTAAATTCTCAAGTTGTTGACAACTAACCTCAGTAACAATAATATCTCCACTCTTAACATCGTTTAAAATACTACATAAAGGATAACCTATATTTCCAGCAAGAAAAACTTTATCACCAAATGCTTTTCTCATTATTTCATATGTAAGAGTTGTTGTAGTGGTCTTACCATTAGTACCAGTAATCGCAATAATTTTAACACCTTCTGGTAATAGTCTATAAGCCATTTCTACTTCGTTCATAACTTCAATACCTAATTCTCTAGCTTTTAAAACATATTTATGGTCAATAGGAACACCAGGATTTTTTATTAAATAATCAAATGTTTCATCTAAAATATCATCAGGATGAGAGCCAAATATTAATTTAACTCCTAATTCACGTAATTCTCTTATTTGTTCACTATTCAATTTTTCTTCAGCCTTACCATCATTAAGAATTACTTCATTACCTCTATTAATTAATATTTTCGCCGCTTGATAACCACTTCTAGCTAACCCCAAAATAAATACTTTCTTATCTTTAAACATATAATATCACCATTATCATTATACTATGAACTATACATTTTAACCACCAGAAATTAAGTTTCTATATTGAAAGTACTAGACACAAATGATATAATTAACAATATAGATAGAAAGGAGCAACATACAATGAAAATTGTAACTTTATCCCCTGAACAATTTGATAAATTTGCATCAAATCATCGTTACAGAAATTATTATCAAAGCTCCGCATACGGTAATGTAATGGTAAAATTTGGTTATAATATCCATTATTTAGGAATTATAAGTGATCAAAACAAACTCATTGGTGCAACACTTATTATTTATAAAGAAATTTTTATGAGCAATAAAATCGCATATGCTCCAAGAGGAATATTATTTAATTACGAAGACACTGACAAAGTAGAAGAAATGGTAAAAAAATTAAAACAATTACTTGGTAAACAAGGATTTATGTTATTAAGAATGGATCCATATATTCCTGAAACTATCAGAGATTCTCAAGGAAACACAATAAACTTTAATAATCAAGCAAGTACAATTATTAGTAATTTAACAAATGCAGGTTTCTCATACAAAGGTAAAACATTATTTTTCGAAACTGAAAAACCTCGTTGGGAAGCACTTGTTTTATTAAATAGAGATGATAGAGAAATTTTTGCAAAATTTGATAAACGAACAAGAAATAAAATTAGAAAAGCTACAACTAATGGTGTACAAGTATATAGAGATAGCGAAATGGATCTAACAGCACTATGTAAATTTATACATAAGAAAACTCCAAATCCTCCATCATTCTATAAAGAAATGCTAAAGAATTTTAGAGATAATATTGAAATATATTACGCAATTTTAAATACAGAAACATTTACTATTAATAGTAGAAGAATTCTAGAGCAAGAACAAGAAAGAAATGATCAATTAAATGCAATTATCCAAGATATGAATTTAGATGTTAAAGAAAGAAATAACTATCTAAATCAAAAGATGGAATCAGACAAGTTACTAAATCAATATAAAAACAACATTGTTTTAGCAACAGATCTATTAAAAGCACATCCTGAAGGATTAAAAGTTGCTGCAGCTATGGTAATTACATATGATAATGCAGCATACATGTTTATAGATGGGGTTAATGAACAATATAGTCATTTAAATGCAAACTATTTATTAAAATGGTATATGATTCAAGATTACAATACTAGAGGATTCAAATATTTAAATTTAAATGCAATTGTTGGTGAATTCCAAGAAAAGAACCAATATAGTGGATTAAATGAAATGAAGTTAGGATTTAATACAACAGTAACTGAATACCTAGGAGAATTCGATATTGTCTTAAATAACTTCGCATACAATCTATATAAAAGCTTTAATAAAGATAAGTAAAAACTTATCTTTTTTTTAAACAAAAAAAGAACTCTTACGAGTTCTTTTAATATATCAAATTATTATTCAACGATTTCAGTAACGTTACCAGCACCAACAGTTCTTCCACCTTCACGGATAGAGAATTTAGTACCTTGTTCTAAAGCGATTGAATGGATTAATTCAACATCGATATCAACGTTATCTCCTGGCATTACCATTTCAGTTCCAGCTGGTAAGTTAATAACTCCAGTTACGTCTGTAGTTCTGAAATAGAATTGAGGACGATAGTTGTTGAAGAATGGAGTATGACGTCCACCTTCTTCTTTGCTTAGTACGTATACTGTAGCTTTGAATTTTCTATGAGGTGTAACAGTTCCAGGTTTAGCTAAAACTTGTCCACGTTCAACTTCTTCACGAGCAATACCACGTAATAATACTCCAGCATTGTCTCCAGCTTCAGCATAGTCTAATTGTTTACGGAACATTTCAATTCCTGTAACAACTGTTTTCTTAGTGTCTCTAATACCAACGATTTCAACTTCATCGTTAAGTTTTAATTGTCCACGTTCAACACGTCCAGTAACAACTGTTCCACGTCCAGTAATTGTGAAAACATCTTCAATACTCATTAAGAATGGTTTGTCGTTGTCTCTTTCTGGAGTTGGGATCCATTCGTCAACTGCAGCCATTAATTCTTCAATTTTTCCTGTCCAAGCAGCATCTCCTTCAAGAGCTTTAAGAGCAGAACCACGAATGATTGGTGTGTTGTCTCCATCGAAATCATATTCGTTTAATAAGTCACGAACTTCCATTTCTACTAAGTCTAATAATTCTTCATCGTCAACCATATCACATTTATTTAAGAATACAACCATTTTTGGTACTCCAACTTGACGAGCAAGTAAGATATGTTCACGAGTTTGAGCCATTGGACCATCTGTAGCAGCAATAACTAAGATTGCTCCGTCCATTTGAGCAGCTCCAGTAATCATGTTCTTAACATAGTCAGCATGTCCTGGGCAGTCAACGTGAGCGTAGTGACGAGCATCAGTACTGTACTCAACGTGAGCAGTATTGATAGTGATACCACGTTCTCTTTCTTCTGGTGCTTTATCGATATTAGCGAAGTCAACAGCTTCATTACCATTTTTACCAGCTAATACTTTAGTGATAGCAGCAGTAGTAGTAGTTTTACCATGATCTACGTGTCCAATTGTACCAACGTTAACGTGTGGTTTTGAACGATCAAATTTTTCTTTTGCCATAATTAATTTCCTCCTATATAAATTACACATTTATTTTATCTAATAATTGAAAGTTTTTCAACTATTTTGATACTATTTTAATTAATTTCCACTCTTTTTTATAATTTCATCAGCGATGTTTTTTGGAACTTCTTCATAATGATCTGGGAACATTACGAATGTAGCTCTACCTTGTGTATTAGAACGTAAGTTAGTAGCGTATCCAAACATTTCTGAAAGTGGAACCATAGCGCTAAGTTTAATAGCGTTACCTTGAGCTTCTTGTCCAAGTGGTTTACCACGACGAGAAGTTAAATCACCCATTACATTTCCAAAATATTCTTCTGGAGTTGTAACATCAACTTTCATGATTGGTTCAAGTAAAACTGGTTTACATTTATTCTTAGCTTCTTTTAAAGCAAAGCTAGCAGCAATCTTGAAAGCCATTTCGTTAGAGTCTACATCATGGTAAGAACCATCAAATAATGTAGCCTTAACATCTATCATAGGATATCCTGCAAGTACACCTGATTGTAAAGCTTCTTGTAATCCCTTATCAACTACTGGAATATATTCACGAGGAACAACTCCACCAACGATTTGGTCAACAAATTCATATCCTTTATCTGGATTTGGTTCAAATTTAACCCAAACGTGTCCATATTGTCCACGCCCACCAGATTGTTTAATGTACTTACCTTCACAGTCAGCAGCAGCTTTAATTGTTTCACGGTAAGCAACTTGTGGAGCACCAACGTTAGCTTCAACGCTGAATTCACGTTTCATACGATCAACTAAAACGTCTAAGTGTAATTCTCCCATACCAGCGATAACTGTTTGTCCAGTTTCAGCATCAGTATGAACTTTAAATGTTGGATCTTCTTCAGCTAATTTTTGAAGAGCAATTGACATTTTTTCTTGGTCAGCTTTAGATTTTGGTTCTACAGCTAATTGAATAACTGGTTCTGGAACAACTAAGCTTTCAAGAATAATTGGTTTCTTTTCATCACATAAAGTATCTCCAGTTCCTGTATTCTTTAATCCTACAGCAGCTGCGATATCTCCTGTGTAAACGTCACTAATTTCCTTACGGTTATTAGCATGCATTTGTAGAATACGTCCAACTCTTTCTTTAGTATCTTTAGTAGAGTTTAATACATAACTACCACTTGTTAAATGTCCAGAGTAAACTCTGAAGAAAGTTAAACGTCCTACGAATGGGTCAGTCATAACTTTAAATGCTAATGCAGCGAATGGTTCATTATCACTAACCTTACGAGTATCTTCATTTCCATCTAAATCTGTACCTTTTACAGCTTCAATATCTAATGGACATGGTAAATAATCAATAACAGCGTCTAATAATAATTTAACACCTTTGTTTCCTAATGCTGTTCCACACATAACTGGGAAGAATTCAGCAGCTAAACATCCATTTCTGATTGCTTTCTTGATCATTTCAACACTAACTTCTCCACCATCAAGATAAGTCATCATCATTTCTTCATCAAATTCAGCTACAGCATCGATTAATTCCATTCTCTTTTCTTCAGCGATATCTTTTAAGTCAGCTGGAATTTCGATTTCTTCAGCATCTTCAGCTTGTTTACCATCATAATGGTAAGCTTTCATAGTAACTAAGTCAATTACACCATTGAATTGATCTTCAGCACCAATTGGCCATTCGATTGGTTTAGCATTAACTCCTAAACGATCTTTAATAGTTTTTAAACTATATTCAAAATTTGCACCCATTTTGTCCATTTTATTTGCGAAAATAATTCTTGGAACTTTAAAGTCAGATGCTTGTCTCCAAACTGTTTCAGTTTGAGGTTCTACTCCAGCTTGTGCATCGATTAAAGCTACAGCTCCATCTAATACACGAAGTGAACGAGAAACTTCAATTGTGAAGTCTACGTGACCAGGAGTATCGATAATATTTAAACGATGTCCCTTCCAATAAGCAGTTGTTGCTGCAGAAGTGATTGTGATACCACGTTCTTTTTCTTGTTCCATCCAGTCCATTGTAGCGGCACCTTCATGAGTTTCACCAATTTTATGATTAACTCCAGTATGGAATAAGATTCTTTCGCTACAAGTAGTTTTACCTGCATCGATATGAGCCATGATACCGAAATTTCTTGTCTTTTCTAAAGACGTATCTCTTGCCATTTTATGACTCCCTTCCTACCATCTATAATGTGCGAAAGCCTTATTAGCTTCAGCCATTCTATGTGTATCTTCACGTTTTTTACATGCTGCACCAGTACCATTTGATGCATCAACGATTTCATTAGCTAAATTATCAGCCATTCCTTTTCCACCACGTTCACGTGAATATTTAGTTAACCATCTTAATGCTAAAGCTTGGCTTCTAGCAGGTGTAACTTCAACTGGAACTTGGTAGTTAGATCCTCCAACACGACGGCTTTTAACTTCAAGTTGAGGTCTAATATTTTCCATTGCTTCAGTAAATACTTCTAACGGATCTTTTCCTGTTTTAGTTTTTACTTGTTCAAATGCTTCATAAACTATTGTTTGAGCTGTTCCTTTTTTACCATCTAACATAATAGTGTTAATTAGTTTTGCAACTACTTTTGACTTATATATTGGATCAGCAAGAACATCTCTCTTAACTGCACGTCTCTTACGCATTTTAATTTCCTCCCTTCACTGTATTTAAAATCAAATTATTATTACTTTTTAGGTCTTTTTGCACCGTATTTACTACGTCCTTGCATACGATCCTTAACTCCAGCAGTATCTAATGTACCACGAATGATGTGATAACGAACTCCGATTAAGTCCTTAACACGTCCACCACGAATTAATACAACACTATGTTCTTGTAGGTTGTGTCCGATTCCTGGGATATAAGTATCAACTTCTTTACCGTTTGATAAACGAACACGAGCGTACTTACGTAATGCTGAGTTTGGTTTCTTTGGTGTCTTAGTACCAACACGAGTACAAACTCCACGTTTTTGAGGAGCATTTGTATCTGTAGTCTTTTTCTTAATAGTATTTAAACCAACACCTAAAACTGGTGCCTTACTCTTTCTTACTTTATCCTTACGATTTTTACGAACTAATTGGTTAATTGTAGGCATAAAATATATCTCCTTTCTTTACACATATCCAGGTGTATCATTTTACCCTTTAAATAAAACTTTGCGCAATGCAAAGCTATTTAATCAGCAGTAATAATATATCACTAAACAAAAATAAAGTCAACAAATCTTTATCAAAATATTCATAATTTTATCAATTTAACAATATTCAATAATAAAAACAATTATTTCAATAAATATTTAAAATAAAAATTCATTTTTTATAAATGTCTTAGCGAAAAAAAAGTGTATTAATAGAACACTAATAAAAACAAAAGGAGTAGATTACTCTACTCCATAAATTGATCTTCTAATTTTTCTAATGGTTCTTCATCCATAAATTCTGTTTGAAGTTCATAATCAACATCACGGTAAGCTTTGCTACCAGTACCAGCAGGAATTAATTTACCAATGATAACATTTTCTTTTAATCCTGATAATGGGTCAACTTTACCTTTGATTGCAGCATCAGTTAAGATACGAGTTGTTTCTTGGAATGATGCAGCAGATAAGAATGAATCAGTTTCAAGTGCAGCTTTAGTAATTCCAAGTAAGATTGGTTTTCCAAGAGCTGGTTTTTTACCCATAATAACTGCATCTCTGTTTCCATCTGTGAATTCACGGAAGTTAACAAGTGCACCAGGTAAGAAACGAGTATCTCCACCTTCAACAATTCTAATCTTAGAAATCATTCTACGAGCGATAATTTCGATATGTTTATCAGAAATATCAACACCTTGAGAACGATATGTATGTTGTACTTCTTTTAAGATATATGATTGAGTTGTAATTGGGTCAGTAACTGCAAGTAACTCTTTAGGACTAATAGCACCTTCAGTAAGTCTATCTCCACACTTAACTTCAGCACCCTTTTCAACACAAAGTTTAGAACCATAGTTAGTAACATGTTCTTTTGTTTCTAACTTATTAGTGATACTAATTTTATATTTTCCATGATCTTCTTTAATCTTACTAATTGTACCATCGATTTCAGCAATAGTAGCTTTAGCTTTTGGATTACGTGCTTCAAATAACTCTTGAACACGAGGAAGACCTTGAGTAATATCGGCGTCACCACCATGCGCAACTCCTCCAGAGTGGAAAGTACGCATTGTAAGTTGTGTACCAGGTTCACCGATAGATTGAGCAGCCATAACACCTACAGCCTCTCCGATTTCAACTAAGTTTCCAGTTGCTAAGTTACGTCCATAACATTTTTGACATACACCACCAGCAGTATTACATGTTAAGATTGTACGAATTTCAACTTCTTTGATTCCAGCAGCAACAATCTTATCTGCTAATGATTCAGTAATCATTTGTAGTTTATCAACAATAACTTCCTTAGTTTCAGGATGAACAATCTTCTTATTAGCAAAACGTCCAACAATACGATCACGTAAGCTTTCAATAACTGTGTTATTCTTTTCATTAATGAAGTCGTAAACAACAACACCTTGATCAGTACCACAATCAGCTTCTCTAACAATCATATCTTGAGATACATCAACTAAACGACGAGTTAAGTATCCAGAGTCTGCTGTCTTTAATGCTGTATCGGCAGAACCTTTACGAGCACCATGTGTAGATAAGAAGAATTCAGCAACTGATAATCCTTCAATAAAGTTTGAAAGGATTGGAATTTCAACTGGAGTACCATCTGGCTTAGCCATGATACCACGCATACCAGCAACTTGAGTGAAGTTTGAGATATTACCACGAGCTTTAGAGTTCATCATGATGAAGATTGGGTTATCTACTTCTGACTTAGCAACTTCTTCAAGTTCTGCTTTAACACGGTCAGTTGCACCATTCCATGTTTCAATTACCTTAGTAAATCTTTCTTCTTCAGTAATTAAACCACGTTTATATTGTTTATTGATTTTATCTACCATACCTTGAGTTTCTTGAACAATTTCAGGTTTTTTCTTACTTAATCTAACGTCAGCCATACTAACTGTAATACCAGCGATAGTTGAATAATAGAATCCTAAATCTTTCATCTTATCAAGCATTGTAGATGTTTCAGTAGTTTTATAACGTTTAAATACTTGTGCGATAACTTTTTCTAATGTTCCCTTAACAAAAGGTTTAACTAATGGCATAGCAGCTATTGCTTCTGGAATATTAGTTCCCTTTTCAAGGAAATACTTACTTGGAGTAATATTAGAAATATTATCATCAGTTGGTTCATTAATATAAGCAAATGAATCAGGTAAGATTTCATTAAACTTAATTTTACCAACAGTTGTAACTAAATATTTACCTTTTTGATTTTCAGTAAATAATTTATATTTAAATGAATCAACAGGAATTGCAATACGTGTGTGTAATGTAATTTCTCTTCTTTCATAAGCCATTAAAGCTTCATTAGAGTTTCTAAATACACGACCTTCTCCTTCTTCTCCAGCTTTTTCCATAGTTATATAGTAGTTACCTAAAACCATGTCTTGAGATGGAGTAACGATAGGATCTCCTGATTTTGGATGTAGAATGTTGTTAGATCCTAACATTAACATTCTAGCTTCAGCTTGAGCTTCTTCAGATAGTGGAACGTGTACAGCCATTTGGTCTCCATCGAAGTCAGCGTTGAACGCAGGACATACTAATGGGTGTAAACGAATAGCTTTTCCACCAACTAAGATTGGTTCGAATGCTTGAATACCAAGTCTATGTAGAGTTGGAGCACGGTTTAACATAACTGGATGTTCTTTAATAACTTCCTCAACAATGTCCCATACTACAGGATCTTGATTATCAATTAATCTCTTAGCAGCTTTGATATTATGAGCAATATCTTTGCTTACTAAACCATGAATAACATGTGGCTTAAATAATTCTAGAGCCATTTCTTTTGGAATACCACATTGATACATCTTTAGAGATGGACCAACAACGATAACTGAACGTCCAGAATAGTCAACACGTTTTCCTAATAAGTTTTGACGGAAACGTCCTTGTTTTCCCTTTAACATACTAGATAAAGATTTTAAAGGTCTATTTCCAGCACCTGTTACACTTCTACCACGACGACCATTATCAAATAATGCATCAACAGCTTCTTGTAACATACGTTTTTCATTTTGAATAATGATTCCAGGTGCTCCTAAATCAATAAGTTTCTTTAAACGGTTATTACGGTTAATAACACGTCTATATAAATCATTTAAGTCACTTGTTGCAAAACGACCACCATCTAATTGAATCATTGGTCTTAATTCTGGTGGAATTACTGGAATACAATCCATAATCATCCACTCAGGTCTATTTCCAGATTGATAGAATGCATCTAAAACATCAAGTCTCTTTAATAAACGAGTTCTCTTTTGTCCTTGTGCAGTTTCTAATTCTTTAGAAATTTCTTCAATATCTTTAGCTAAATCAACTTTACTTAAAAGTTCTTTAATAGCTTCAGCACCCATTCCTACTCTGAATCCAGTACCATATTTTTCGTAATATGCACGATATTCTTTTTCAGATAAAGTTTGCTTATTTTCTAAAGGCGCATTTCCTTTATCAATTACAACGTAACTAACAAAGTATAAAACTTCTTCAAGATCTCTTGGACTCATATCAAGAACAAGACCCATTCTTGAAGGAACACCTTTAAAGAACCAAATATGAGATACAGGAGTAGCAAGTTCAATATGTCCCATACGTTCACGACGTACTTTAGCACGAGTAACTTCAACTCCACATCTATCACATACTATATTTTTATAACGAACACGTTTGTATTTTCCACAACCACATTCGAAATCTTTAGTAGGTCCAAAGATTTTTTCACAGAATAAACCATCACGTTCTGGACGAAGCGTACGATAGTTAATAGTTTCAGGTTTTTTTACTTCTCCATATGACCATTCACGGATTTTATCAGGAGAAGCAATACCAATTTTTAATGCATCAAACTTATTTACTTCTAACATTAAAATTCAGCTCCTTCCTCAAAATCTTCATCGAAGTCTACTTCAGATTCATCGAATTCATCATCAAAATCTTCATCATCTTCGAATTCATCGTCTTCTTCATATTCTTCTGTTTCATTGCTTGCAGTAATTTCAACTGCTGGACTTTCTACTTCTTCAATTGAAGTATTCATATCTTCTTTATCTTCTGCTTCTTCGATTTCTTTTAATTGTAAAGTTTCACCTTCATCATTAATGATTGAAATATCTAATCCTAGTGCTTGGAATTCTTTCATCAATACTCTGAATGATTCTGGAACACCAGCTTGATTAATTTCTTGACCTTTAATAATTGATTCATAAACTTTTACACGACCAGTAACGTCATCTGACTTAACTGTTAAGATTTCTTGTAATGTATGTGCAGCACCATATGCATATAATGCCCAAACTTCCATTTCTCCAAATCTTTGTCCACCGAATTGAGCTTTACCACCAAGTGGTTGTTGAGTAACTAATGAGTAAGGTCCAGTAGAACGTGCATGTAACTTATCATCAACCATGTGATGTAGTTTAATCATGTACATTACACCAACAGAAATACGGTTATCAAAAGGTTCACCAGTACGTCCGTCATAAAGGATTGTCTTACCATCTTCGTCCATTCCTGCTTCTTTCATCATTTCTTGGATATCACTAATGTGAGCACCATCAAATACTGGAGTAGCAATATGAACGCCTAGTTTCTTACAAGCCATACCCATATGGATTTCAAGGATTTGCCCAAAGTTCATACGAGAAGGAACACCTTGTGGATTTAACATAATATCAACTGGAGTACCATCTGGTAAGTATGGCATATCTTCTTGTGGAAGAACTAATGAAATAACACCCTTGTTACCATGACGTCCAGACATTTTATCTCCAACTTGAATCTTACGTTTTTGAATTATATATACACGGATAACTTTAGAAACACCTGCTGGTAATTCATCATTATCCTTTCTTGAATAAATTTTAATATCATGAACGATACCATCTCCACCATGTGGAACACGTAAAGATGTATCTCTAACTTCACGAGTTTTTTCACCAAAAATAGCATGTAATAATTTTTCTTCTGAAGTAAGTTCAGCCATTCCCTTAGGAGTAACTTTACCAACAAGGATATCTCCTTCATGTACTTCAGTACCAATTGTAACAATACCATTTTCATCTAAGTTACGACGAGCTTCTTCACTAACATTTGGAATATCTCTTGTAATTTCTTCAGGTCCTAACTTAGTTTCACGACATTGCATTTCATAGTCTTCTAAATGTAATGAAGTATATTTATCATCCTTAACTAAATTTTCATTTAAGATAATAGCATCTTCATAGTTATAGCCATTGAAAGTCATAAATGCAACAGTCATATTTTTACCTAATGCAAGTTCACCTTTGTCTGTTGAGTTACCATCAGCAAGGATAGTCTTACCAGCAACTACTTTATCACCAACGTGAACAATAGGTCTTTGATGTGAACAAATACTAGAGTTTGCTAATTCGAAGTTAGCTACTTTATAAGTATCTTTTCCTTCTTTTGTCTTAACAACAATCTTCTTAGCATCTACATATTCAACTACACCATCAGATTTAGCAACAATTTCAACACCAGAGTCTTTTGCAGCAATAAATTCAACACCAGTTCCAACATATGGAGCTTCTGTTTTAATTAAAGGCATAGCTTGACGTTGCATGTTTGATCCCATTAATGCACGAGTAGCATCATCGTGTTCAAGGAATGGAATACAACTTGTTGTAACTGAAACAACTTGTTGTGGACTTACGTCGATATAATCAACTTGTTCAGGTTTAGCTAAAATATTTTCACCACGGAAACGAGCTCTAACTTGTTCATCAATAATTGTATTATCTTCACTAGTTTCAACTGTTGATTGTGAAATAATATAATCTAATTCTTCGTCTGCTGTTAAATAACAAACTTCATCAGTAATTCTTGAATTTTCTACTTTACGATATGGAGTCATAATAAATCCATAATCATCAATTTTTGCATAACTTGCTAGTGATGTAATAAGTCCAATGTTTGGTCCTTCTGGAGACTCAATTGGACAAATACGACCATAGTGAGAAGCGTTAACGTCACGAACTTCTACTCCAGCACGATCACGAGAAAGTCCACCTGGTCCTAACGCAGATAAACGACGTTTATTTGTTAATTCTGCAATTGGGTTAGTTTGATCCATAAATTGAGAAAGTTGTGAACTACCAAAGAATTCCTTCATAGCAGCAGTTACCGGACGAATATTAATTAATGTCTTAGGAGTAACTTCTTCCATTTCTTGAGTAGTCATTCTTTCACGAATTACTCTTTCCATACGAGAAACACCAATTCTGAATTGGTTTTGTAGTAATTCACCAACTTGACGAATACGACGATTTCCTAAATGGTCAATTTCATCATAGTTTCCAACACCTTGTAAAAGGTTTAAATAATAAGAAACTGAAGCATAAACATCAGAAATAGTTAATCTCTTAACTTCAATACTTTGATCATTTCCAACAACAGCAATTTTCTTTTTCTTATCACTTGGATCATAAATTTTAACGATTTGTACTTTATTATAAGTATCTAATTCATCGTTAATTGTAACTTCTTTAACCCCAAAACCTTTAGCTAAAACAGCTTTAAGTTCTTCTAAATTAGCCTTAGTAATCTTAGTACCTTTTTCAAATACAACAACACCATCTTCGTCTGTTATATCTTCTGCTAAAGTTTGATCTAATAAACGATCAGCTACATTTAATTTACGATTAAATTTATAACGACCAACACGAGCTAAATCATATCTAAATTCATCAAAGAATCTTGTAATAATTTGGTTCTTAGAAGAATCTAAAGTTGCTGGTTCTCCTGGTCTTAATTTTTCATAAATTTCAATTAAAGCTTCATCTGTATTTTTAGTTGAATCTTTAGCAATAGTATTCTTTAGATAATCATCTTCACCAAACATAGCTAAGATTTCATCATCTGAAGATAAACCAAATGCACGTAATAAAGTTGTTAAAGTAACTTTTCTAGTACGGTCAATTCTAACATATAATACATCTCTTGCATCAGTTTCGAATTCTAACCAAGTACCACGTGTTGGTATAATTTGGGAAGTAATTAATTCACGTCCATTTTTATCGATTTCACGATTAAAATAAACACTTGGAGAACGTACTAATTGAGAAACAATAACACGTTCAGCACCATTAATAACAAATGTACCACTATCTGTCATTATTGGCATATCACCCATAAAGATTTCTTGTTCTTTTACCTCTCCTGTTTCACGGTTAAATAAACGAACTTCAACTCTTAAAGGTGCAGAGTAAGTAGTTTCACGGTCTTTACTCTCTTTAATAGAATATCTTGGTTCATCAAAATGATAATCTCCGAATTCAAGAGATAAAGTTCCAGAGAAATTTTCTACTGGAAATAAATCTTCAAATACTTCTTTGATTCCTGTTTCAATAAACCATTGGTAAGATTTCTTTTGGATTTCTAATAAATCTTTTAATTCATAAGCATTTCTGATTTTAGAGAAATTACGTCTTTCTCTGTAATCACCACATTTTGTAATTTTAAATGCCACTAATATTCACCCCACACTATTGATTTTTTGAAAAACATTCTATTCATTATAAAGTGCACTCAATAATGAAAAAACCTTTTTTCTTTTCTAATACTTTTACATTGTATAGTTTTTGCAAGTCGACAATTAGCGATTTAGCACCTTGTTCTTTTCGAATTACCAAGAATAACTTCCCATCTTCTTCAAGATAATCCTTAGCATTCATCACTATATCATAGACTACTTTTTTACCAGCCCTTATCGGAGGATTAGTAACTATAGTAGAGTATTTGCCAGACACATTCTCATAAACATCGCTTTCAAACACATTAATATCTACAACATGATTTTCTTTAATATTTCTCTCCGCTAAATGAAGAGCACGTAAATTAACATCAACCATATCAACATGTGCTTTAGCAAGTTTACCTATAACGATTCCAAACACTCCATAACCGCAACCCATATCAAGAATTTTGCCTCCAACCTCTTCAAGCGGGATTGTTTCAAGAAGAAGTCTACTGCCAAAATCCAAACCGTCTTTAGAAAAAACTCCATTGTCTGTTAGGAAGATAAACTTGCGACCTAAGACAACACATTCTGTTTTACGAACATTACTAGGTAAGTTCTCATTAGTAAAATATTGACCCATTTTAATCTCCTCTTTTTCTCTAGAAAAAAAAAGAAGAAGAAAACCGCACAAAAATCCTTAGTTTTCTTCCTTTCGAAAGATATAATACACGACTTTATAGTATTTGTCAAACATTTTTTGAATTTTTTACAAATTTTTACAAAAAAAGATACATACTCAAAAGTATGTATCTAAATAGCACTTTAAGTTAATTATTTAACTTCTACAGTAGCTCCAGCTTCTTCAAGCTTAGCTTTGATTTCTTCAGCTTCAGCAACTGAAATATTTTCTTTAACAACACCATTAGCATCTACGATATCTTTAGATTCTTTTAAACCTAAACCAGTAATTTCTTTAACTACTTTGATAACTCCAACTTTTCCAGCTCCAGCATCAGCGATTGATACTGTTACAGTACTTGGAGCAGCATCAGCAGCAGCTCCAGCTACAGGTGCAGCAACTGCTACAGCACTTGGATCAACTCCAAATTCTTCTTTCATTGCATCTACTAATTCTTTGATTTCTAATAATGTCATTTCTTTTAAACTACTGATAAATTCATCTCTTGTTAATTTAGCCATTTTATTTTCCTCCTATATTTTTATTTTAAATTAATTTTCTTCTTTTTGTTGACTATATAAGTCTAAGCAAATTGAAAGGTCTCTTGCGATACCAATCATACCACCAGCAAGCATTGTAAGTAGTCCTTCTCTTGAAGGGATAGTAGCGTATTCAGCTAACTTAGCTGCATCAGCTTTTTCTCCATCAACAATCCCTACTTTTAAAACTAATGCTGGGTGATCTTTAGCGAATTCAGATAATGTCTTAATTGGAGCTATTTGATCTTCACCAAATGCGAAAGCACTTGGACCATTTAACTCAGCGTTAAGGTCAATACCTAAATCATTGAAAGCACGAGCCATTAAAGTATTTTTATATACTTTGTAATCAGAATTACTTTCTCTTAATTTGCAACGTAATTCTTTAGCTTCGCTATCAGTAATACCACGATAATCGAATAATACGATAGTCTTTGCAGCTTCAACACGTTCTTTAATCTCATCGATTACAACTTGTTTTTGCTTTAAGATTGCTTCACTTGCCATAATACACCTCCTTAATCTATTTAGGGATGCCATATAAAAAGTTCTTCAACTAGACAGCCAAAGAACTTTTTTTGATTACTTTTTAAAGTCCTCGGTAGGATTTATTTGTATACCTACTGTCTATGGCACCAACAAATTGTCTTTATTATAACTCAACTAATCCTATTTGTCAAAACTATTTTCAACTTTGATTCCAGGACCCATAGTAGAAGTTATTGAAATGTTTTTAACATATTCACCTTTTACTGTTGCAGGTTTAATTCTTAAGATTTGTGCAACAAATGCATCTAAGTTAGCAAGTAAGTCTTCTTCTGAGAAAGAAACCTTACCAATAACACCATGAATGTTTCCGAAACTATCTGTTCTATATTCAACACGTCCAGCTTTAACTTCATCAACAGCTTTAGCAACGTCCATAGTAACAGTTCCAGTTTTAGGGTTTGGCATTAATCCTTTTGGTCCTAATACCTTTCCTAATTTACCAAGTAATGGCATCATATCTGGAGTAGCAATCATTGTATCGAAATCGAACCAATTCTCTTTTTCGATTTTTTCAAGCATATCTACGTCACCAACATAGTCAGCACCAGCTTCTTTAGCTTGATTAGCTTTTTCTCCTTTAGCGATTACTAATACCTTTTTAGTTTTACCTGTTCCTTTTGGAAGTACAATTGCACCTCTTAATTGTTGATCAGCTTTTTTAGTGTCAAGATTTAATCTCATAGCAACTTCAACTGAACCATCGAATGAACAAACTGAAGTTTCTTTAACTAACTTAACAGCTTCTTCTTTAGAATATACTTTACCTTTTTCAATTTTAGAAACAGCTTCAATATATTTTTTACTTCTTTTTCCCATTTTTCATTTCCTCCTTATGTGGTTTAAGCGGATTTTAATTTAAATTCCTTCCACATAGGTTAAACCTATATGTAATAATCTATTAATAATTACTTTTCTTAAGAATTACTCTTGTCCTTCAACAGCAATTCCCATGTTTTTAGCTGTACCAGCTACAACTTTCTTAGCAGCAGCAACATCATACGCATTTAAGTCTTGTAACTTAGTTTCAGCGATTTCAGTTAATTGAGCATCTGTAATAGTAGCAACAACTTCTTTAGATCCTTTAGTAGAACCTTTTTGAATCTTAGCATATTTCTTTAATAAGAATGCTGTAGGTGGAGTCTTAATTACGAAATCAAAACTTCTATCTTCATAAATTGAAATTTCAACTGGTAATACATCTCCCATTTTATCTCTAGTTGCATCATTGTACTTAGTACAGAAATCTTGTAGATTGATACCTGCAGGTCCTAAAACAGTTCCAACTGGTGGAGCTGGTGTAGCTTTTCCTGCTTGGATTTGTAATTTAATTTTCTTAATTGCTTCCTTTGCCACGAAAAACACCTCCTAATAAATTTTTAGTTTTCGCGAGTGGTCCAAATAGCTTGATTACCGCTTTTCAATGCAAACCATGCTTCCCACTAAATCTATATTAATTTAAATATAGCACCAAAATAATAACATAAAGTTTGAACTTTTGCAAGTACTTTATTAAGCTTTTTCAATTTGGCTTAATTCAACTTCAACAGAAGTTTCTTGTCCGAATAAGTCAACTAATAGCATAACTTTTTGATTTGGTAAATCAACTTCATCAACTTTACCAAACATACCGTTAAATGGTCCATCAACGATTTTAACTTTTGCTCCTTCAGTAAGTTCAGTATCAACATCAATTCTACTGATACCCATATTACCAAGAATTTTATCAACTTCATATGGTTGTAATGGAGTTGGTTTGGCACCTTTACCACTTGATCCAATGAATCCAGTAACACCAGGAGTATTACGAACAACATACCAAGCCTCATCAGACATAACCATTTCTACTAAAATATATCCAGGGAACATTTTCTTAATCTTTTCCTTAGATACACCGTCTTTAACTTCAACAACCTTTTCTTCTGGAATTACAACTCTATAAATAAAGTCTTGCATATCCATAGATTCAGATCTCATTTCAAGTTTTTCTTTTACTTTATTCTCATGACCAGAATAAGTATTAACTACATACCATTGTTTTTCCATAAATAAACTCCTTTTTAATTAAATAATGTTTGAACAAGTGCAAAAATAACGTTGATTAAATAAAAGAATAATGCACAGAAAATAATAAAGAATATAGATGCTATTGAATAACGAACCATATCTTTCTTGCTTGGCCAATGAATCTTAGTAAATTCACTTTTTACACCATGACAGAATATACGGAATCTAACCCATAAACTCTTCTTTTCTTCTTTTACCTTTTTCTTATTGTTCTTTTTAGAATTTTTCTTTTCTACTTTTTTAGGTTTTTCTTTTTCATTCTTTTTTACAGCCATTTCATCAATATTATACTTTTCAACTTTTTCTTTTTTTCTTACTTCAGCCATATTTCACCATTCCCTAATTTTTTTCAAAATAAAAACACTTCTACGTGCTTCACCATTAAAATAGCATAAACACTTAGAAATGTCAACATTTTTATATTTATCCAAAACTTATAATTAAAGAAATAAGCGCCAATACTACACCTAAAACCAATAAAGCTGTTGGGAATAATAATAAACTTACAAAAGCAGCATCTCTCTTACCACTCAATTGTTTATAAATACCATCATTAATTCGAGTATTAACATTAACATCTCCCATAGGAGCCTTAGGAGCAGGAGTTCCCATTCCTTCTCCAGCAAGTTCTTTCTCTAACGCCGCTAAGTCCCTATTAGCTTTCTCCATCGCATATTCACAAAAATACACAGACGCTCCTCTATCAATAACACCTCTATAATAAGGAACATCACCTTCAGGTAAAAATTCACAAAACTTATCGAAATTACTTTTTAAAAATTCTCTTTTCAAATATGGTAAACATTTTGAATAAAGACCAATCTGAATAAAAGATGAATTATATATATCTTCTTTAACAAATTTTTTGCTTTCTGAATAATCACTTGGTAATGGTAAAACATCTAATTTAATTTGATCAATAGAATTATTAAGTATATAAATATTGCGAGGATCAAATGACTTGATACAGTAACCACGATCATGCAAATACTTCATAGCTCTGTCCATATTAAGAAATATTTCACGCATTTCTTCTTCATCACGATAAGAATTAATCCATGAAGCCAATGAAACAGCAGCTGACTCATCAGTTTTTTGTCTAAATTTCATAACACGATCATTACTCATAAGGCTATCCTCCCTATTTTCATTTTATATCAAACAAAATAAAAAGACAAATTTAAATTAAAATTTGTCTTTAATTACTTGTAAACTTTTCTTAATTTTACATAAATGACGTGATACTGATGAAATAGATATATCTAATAGTTCACTTATTTCCTTATAAGAAAAACCATTATATCTAAGTTCCAATATACTACCGTCAATAAGTTTCATAGAATAAATATTCTTCATTAATTCTAAATCATAACTCTTGTTATCTAAACAAGTAAAAGGTTCATAACTATAATCACTTAAACAAGCAAACACGTCTTCTGAAACACTATAATTAAGAGCATTATGCTTTGAAGCAACTAATCCTCTACAGTATGTAATAAAATGCCTATTAATACAAACAGAAACATAGGTATAGAATAACGAAGAACTATTAAAGTCAAACATTTTTAAAGCTTTAACTACAGCAATTCTTCCTTCTTGCATAAAATCATTTATATCAACACCTTGGCATCCACATGCATAATATTTACGTGCCAGCTTGGCAATTAATGGTTCATATTTATAGATTAAATCATTAATTGCTTCTTCATCATTATTTTCTCTAATACGATATATAAGTTCATAATCATTAATACCTTTATAATTCATTATATCCTACTTTCTATTTCGGACAACCTCATAAATCATAATACCTGCAGCAACAGATGCATTTAGACTATTTGTAGTACCATACATTGGAATTTTAGCAATAAAATCACAAGACTTAGCTACTAACCTTGATATTCCGCTTCCTTCATTGCCAATTACTAAGGCAATTTTACCAGAATAGTCAATATCTCGATAATCAACACTGTTTTCTAAAGCAGTACCAACAACCCAATAACCATTCTTCTTTAATTCCTCAATAGTCTGAACTAGATTAGTAACAGCGACAATATTCATATTATCTAATGTTCCAACGCTAGTCTTCATAACTGTCGAATTAATCATAACTTGTCTATCTTTAGGCATAACAATAGCATCTACACCAGCAGCCTCACTTGTTCTAATAATAGCTCCTAAATTATGTGGATCTTCTAAATGATCAAGCAATACTAAAAATTGAGGTTCATTCTCAAGCACTTCATTTAATGTTTTGTACTTGTAATCCGGAATGTATAGTATTATACCTTGATGAACTCCATCTGCCAAACGGTCAATATCGCGTTTTTGCTTAACTTCTACTCTGAAATTTCCTTTTTCAATTAAAGAATTTATTTCTTTGTCATCAAATCCTTCTTGTAAAACAATTTTTTCAACTTTTTTGTTTTTTCCTAAAATTTCTTTTGCAACATTTCTACCATATACTAACATACCCTATTCACCTAAGATAAAATTCATTATTTCATCTATTCTTTCTTTTCTATTTTCTAATTCCAAATACCCAATTAAACTTTCAAGTCCAGTAGCATATTTGTAAGTAACTATATCACAATTTTTTGGATGTGAAGTTGTCTTATAATTTCTCGCTCTCTTAACAATAGTAATTTCTTCCTCGCTTAAAAAATTATTATCCATCATCTTAGTTAAAAAAGCAGCCTGACTTTTAGCACTAACAAAATTTACTGCTTCCTTTTGTAAATCATTAACATTCGCAATACCTTGTTTAATTAAATATCTACGTATATAGTTTTCATAAATAGTATCACCTAAATAAGCTAAAACTAATACATTAATTTCTCTTGTTTGCATAATTTTTCACCACTTATATTATATCATTTCAAAATTCAACCTACGCATCTACTGCGCAAAAACAACCATATATTAACACATAAAATGTAAAATAACAAATAAAAAGAACTAGACATAGTCTAATTCTTAAATAAGTTCGTATGTTGTTCCTTCTCTTGTATCAATTAATTTTATGCCTTTAGCAAGTAATTCATCTCTGATACTATCAGCAGTTGCAAAATCTTTATTTTTCTTAGCTTCCTTTCTTTCTTCGATCTTAGCTAAAATTTCTTTTTCCAAATCTGCATCTACATTTTTTTCTTCCACTATAGTTAAATCTAATCCTAGTACTTCATCAAATTTTTCTACAATAGCAAGTTTAGTACCATCATTTAAACTATCATCTTTTAATACATCATATACTAATGTAACCATATTAGATGTATTCAAGTCATCTTTAATAGCATCACTAAACTTCTCAATATAAACAGACATCTTATCTTCTTCAATATCAGTTTTTTCCAACTTAGCAATTCTATTTTTTAGTTTATTATATGCATTTTGAGCTCCATCTAAAATATCATAACTAAATGTTAATTGACTATGATAATAAGAATTTAAACATAAATATCTATAAGCAAGAGGGTTATATCCTTTTTCTTCTAATAATGATACTGTTAAAAATTCTCCTTTAGATTTACTCATTTTACCAGTTTCATCATTTAAGAATCCTAAATGAATCCAATAATTACACCATTTATGTCCAAGATACGCTTCACTTTGAGCAATCTCATTTGTATGGTGTGGAAATATTGCATCTTCAGCACCACAATGTATGTCCAATTTTTCTCCTAGATTCTTAATAGAAATTCCAGAACACTCTATATGCCATCCTGGATAACCTCTACCCCAAGGAGAATCCCATTGTAATTCTTGATTATCAAATTTAGAATTAGTAAACCATAACCCAAAGTCAAACGGATTACGTTTTGATGTATCTTCTTCAATATCTTCTCTAACAGCAACCATTAAATCATCACTGTTACGACCAGATAATTCATAATAATTTTTAAACTTAGTAGTATCAAAATAAACATTACCATCAGCAATATATGCATATTCATCTTCTAATAACTTAGTTATCATTTTAATATACATATCAATATTATCTGTTGCATTTGATACAACATCAGGTTTACGAACGTTTAACTTACAACAATCAGCAAAGAAACAGTCAGTATAGTATTTTGCAATCTCATAAGAAGATTTATTTTCTCTTTTAGAAGCAACTGACATCTTATCTTCTCCTGAATCTCCATCTCCTACATTATGACCAACATCAGTAATATTCATTACTCTTTCAACATCATATCCAATAAATTTAAGACCCTTTTCTAAAACATCCTCAGAAATATAAGTTCTTAAATTTCCAATATGAGCGAAATGATAAACTGTCGGACCACATGTATACATTTTTACTTTTCCTTCTTCATTAGGAATAAATTTTTCGACTTTCTTTGTCAATGTATTATATAGTTTCACCTTTCATCACCTGCCGTTATTATAACATAGGAATTTTAAAAGAGAAAGAGATTATATTTCTAAAACACTCATTTCTTCTATGTTTTTTTCAACAATTCTATTTATTTTTCGCGCTCCACTATGTTCATAATCTATTTCCTCAACTATTTTATTAACATTTTTTGTGGATAAAAGATTTTTTAAATTACGTTTATCCCCAAATATTGTTAATTTTTTTCTTACAATTTTTTCAACAACACTCTTATCTAAATTATTAAAAACTAAAACTTCATCAATCCTATTTAAAAACTCAATGCCTACAAAGTTCTTAAACTCATCAAGAATACGTTCTCTATTAACATTAGAAAAGCCAATACAATTTTTACTCATACCTAAATTAGAAGTCATAAATATAACTACATTACTAAAATCAACGCTTTCCCCTTTTGAATTTGTCATAACTCCCTCATCAAATACTTGTAAAAAGAGTTTTAAAACACTAGGACTAGCTTTTTCTATTTCATCCAACAATAAAACTGAATAAGGATTAAACTTAATTCTGTCTAATAGATTTTTACTTTCATTATAGCCAACATAACCTGGTGGCGAACCAATTATTTTACTACTACAAAATTCATCTTTATATTCACTCATATCTAATTTTATAAAAGATTCCTTGTTATAAAGTAATTTAGCATACTCTTTTACCAAAAATGTCTTTCCTAATCCACTTTTTCCAACCAATAAAATAACTATCGGCTTATTTTTCTTACTTTTAGACTTTTTAATAGTTAAACTTAATACTTTATCAATGATATCATCCTGGCCAAAAATCTTATCTTTTAACTCCTTAGAAATAATTTCTTTATTAATTCCCTTCAAATGCGTCATTGGAACACCTGTCCTTTTACTAACAATATTATATAAAACATCAATGCTTACATTTTTAGATAAATGTTCGGGATTATGTTCATACATATAATTATTAAACTCGCCCTCTAAAGTCATCTCTTTTTCTTTCAATTTACTCGCTGTATTGTAATCATGATTAATAATAGCTTTATTTTTATCCTCTAGAACCTTTTTAATCGAAGCATTGTATTCCTTTACCCGCATATCTATTTCATCATCAACCAAAGCGGCCCTAGCACATGCTTCATCAAATAAATCAATTGCTTTATCTGGAAACCTACCAAAAGTAACATATCTTTCACACAATCTAACACATTCCTTAATTATTTCATCTTCAATTAAAACCCCATGAAAACTTTCATAAACATCCCTTAACTTAAATAAAATATTTTCAGTATCTTCGATTGTCATTTCATTAACACAAATTTTCTGAAATCTTCTATCTAAAGCTCTATCATTCTCAATAAACTTATTATATTCATCTTTTGTAGTTGCACCTATAATACGAATTTTCCCTCTAGCTAAATAAGGCTTTAATATATTAGAGGCATCTATCGCACCTTCAGCACCTCCTGCTCCAACTAAAGTGTGTATTTCGTCAATAAAAAGAATAACAGATTCTTCACTTTCCAACTCACTAATAATTTGATTAATTCTTTCTTCAAATTCCCCACGATATTTTGTTCCTGCTACAAGACTAGCCATAGAAAGGCTGTATACTCTCTTATTAAATAATTTTTTTGGCACCTCACCAATTTCAATTCTACGAACAAATTCTTCTACAATAGCTGTTTTCCCAACTCCTGCTTCTCCTATTAACAACGGATTATTTTTTGTTCTCCTAAGTAAAATTTCCATTAATCTATCTACTATTTCATCTCTACCTATAACAGGATCAAAACCAGATTCGTTATATACTTTATTCATACAAATAGCATAATCTTCTAAAAGCAATTTATTACCACTTACACCATTTTTAAGTACAAATCTATTAGAGAATTTCTCATATAAACTATCTATATCTATATTCATTCCCATTAATATCCTATTTGCAACTCCATCTCCTTCTTCTAATAAAGCAATAAACAAACCTTCAACAGTAATTAAAGAATCAACATCTTTGCATTCAACTATTGCACTTTCAATTACTCTTTTTAAAAGTGGAGTAAATAAAAACCAATCATTTTCTTTCTTTCCCACTCCAATAACAGAAATAATTTCATTTTTACATCTATCATATGTAACTTGGAAATTTTCTAAAAATTTTGTTATTTCTAAATCTTTATTATGTAAAATGGCTAAAAGTAAATGTTCACTTCCAACATATGGATGTTTTAATTCATACATTTCCTTTTTCATCATTAATAGTATTTTTTGTGCTTCTTCAGTAAATCTTGAAAACATCTAAAATCATCTCCTTATAATAATAATTTTAGTTCTAAATTACTGCTACTCACAAGAAATTGCATACCCAAAAAAACTACAAAAAAAGCACAAAAAAAGCACAAAAAAAAGGAAGCAATGCTTCCTTTAATATTATACTAAAACTAATATAGTAAATATAATTAGTAATACAACTAATATTTCTACAAGTAACTTCCAAATAGCTTTTAACCATTCTTTATAAGGAACTTCTAAATAAGATAATACAGTTGTTAAGATTAAACTTGTAGGTGCAACTAACATTGTAACTCCATATACTGATTGGAATAAAATTCCAGCAATTGGATATACATCTGTATTAGTAACAACTCCTGCAAAGTAAGGAACTACTGCTTGGAATACATATGCAGGATCTTGATTAAATAGTCCTGATAAAATTCCAGATAACGTAGCTGTTACAACATTGAATCCTTTACCAATTGATAATAATCCTTTATAGATAGCTAATTGATAAGGATGATATGTTGTAGTAACTAAACAAGTATAAACAACAATAGTTATAAGCGCAGGAACTAATGCCTTTTTAGCACCATTTGCAAATCCTTCTAATGCATCATCAACATTAACTTTATAAATAACTGTTAATAAAGCAATCACTACAGCCATTACTAAGAATAAATCTGTAATAGACCATAATCCAAATGGATTAACTGTTCCAAGTAATTTACCAAAAATAGCAAATCCAAATAATTCAAATTCTGTTACTGCTGTTGTAGCATCAGCAAATGTTTCTAATCCAAATGTATCAGACCATGGAATAAAAGCAACAATCATAACTACAAACATTAAAATGAATCCAGTAACAATTGGCCAAATGCTATGTTTACTATCAACAACTGTAGGAACAAACTTTTCAATAGAATCATTAACGATTGATTCTTTAACTACGATAACATCATCACCTTTTGCAGCTGCTTTAATGTCTTTTCTACTAGACTTAGATGAAGATTTACCTTTTGCTGTTGATTTTTTAGTTGTTGTAGATTTTTTAGTAGAACTTGTCTTTGTAGAAGCACTCTTCTTAGTTCCAGTTGAACTAGATGTTTTCGAAGCACTCTTACCAGATTTACTACTAGTTGATTTCTTAGCTGGAGTTTTCTTTTCTTCTTTAACTTCAACTACTTTTTCTTCAACTTCTTCGCTCTTAACTACAGTTTTAGCAGCTTTAAGAGCAGCATAGTTTCCACTAATAGAACGTTTTGCATACATTAAAGTATTAAAAATTAATAATACTAGTCCTGCTACTAAGATAATAACCTTAAGTAAAATATTATCCATCATATCTAATCCTAAAAGTGAATTTAATAAACCAGTATTGCTAAAACCAAATGTAGTACCAGCAATACCAATCATAGTAGATCCTACTAATGTAAGTGCTACAACAATTTTATCGTATCCTAATAGTAAAATTACAGATGCTAACAATGGGAAAAATAAAATTAATCCTAATTGTAAACCACAAATAGAAGTAATAACAGCTAAAAGTACCATCATAACTGATAATGCAATTGCTTCTTTTCCTTTGCAAATAGCAACAATCTTATCTAAAAAACTACGATAAGCAGGAATCTTATGTAAAATTCCATAGAATCCACCAACTAATACTATGAATAAAGCAATATATCCAAAGTATGATAAAGCAGTTAGTGAATAATTAAATACGTCGAATAGACCTATTTGAACGCGTCCTTGATCGATATACTCACCAGAATAATAAGCAGCTGGTAAAATCCAAGCAAGTACACACAATGCAAATGTTGTAACTAACACAACTTTTAATGTATTGTTCTTATCTTTAAGATTCCATAACAATAACACTAACTCAACTAATGATAATCCACATTTAACTAATACTCCCCAGTCCTTATCAGGTAAGAATAATGCAGATATTAACCACAAAGCAGTCACAACTAAAAGAACGACTTTCATTGTATTATGTTTCTTCATAATTAACCTCCCACTATAATTATACTATAACAGCCTTATTTTTCAAGCATTTCAAGGGTTTTTATATGAAATTTTGGTGAAAAGCAAAGAAAAAAGACTCTATTCAGAGTCCTTATTTTCTACGTTTAATGGTCTCATTAATGGGAACATAACAACATCTTTAATATTGTCTGCATTTGTAAGTAATTGAACTACACGATCAATTCCCATTCCCCATCCACTAATAGGTGGCATACCAACTTCCATAGCTGAAATATATTCATGATCCATTGGCATAGCCTCTTCATCACCATCAGCTTTTAAAGCTGCTTGAACTTCAAGTCTTCTTTCTTGTTCTTGAGGATCAACAAGTTCTGAATAAGCATTGATAATCTCTGCTCCATTAATAATTAATTGGAATCTATCAGTAATTTCTGGATTATCATCATTAGCTCTTGCTAATGGACTTAAACTAATTGGATGTTCTGTTAAGAAGATTGGATTAACAACATTTGGTCTAGCAACTTTCTTATATAATTGGTCAACTAAATTACCAAATCCTAAATTTTCTAATGGTGTATCACAATCAATCTCAATTTTTTCATCATAAATTTTTTGTAATAATAATTCTTTAGTATTATATTCATTAATATCAATACTACTATATTGTAAGATTAAATCTCTAAAGCTAACACTTGGCCATTCTCCACCAAGATCAACTTGTTTATCTCCAACAGTAATAACTAATGTACCATATAATTTTTGAATAATGTGTTGTAACATTTCTCTTAAGAACTTCATATTATCTTTATAATTATAGTAAGCACAATATCCTTCAATCATTGTAAAATCTTGTAAGTGAGTTGCATCAATTCCTTCATTTCTAAAACATCTAGCAATTTCGAATACTTTATTTATTCCACCAACAACTGCTCTTTTTAAATAAGTTTCAGGTGCAATTCTTAAATATAAATCAATATCTAATGCATTATGATGTGTAATAAATGGTCTTGCTGTTGCTCCACTTGCTTTATTATTTAAGATTGGAGTTTCAATTTCCATATATCCAGCTTCATCTAAATAATTTCTAATTTCACGAATAAATCTACTTCTGAAAATAAATTTCTTTTTAGATTCATCATTCATAATTAAATCTAAATATCTTTCACGATAAATTGTTTCAATATCTTCAATTCCATGGAATTTTTCAGGAAGTGGCTTTAACGCTTTTCCTAAGAATGTAATACTATCAGCTCTAACAGTTTTTTCACCAGTATGAGTAGTAAATACTTCTCCTTCAACTCCAATAAAATCTCCTAAGTCATAATTTGCTTTAAATTGTTGATATGCTTCTTCACCAATCATATCCATTTTAACCGAAATTTGAATCTTCCCATGAATATCACCAATAGTTAAGAAACTCATCTTACCCATTTTTCTCATTAATATAATTCTACCAGCAACTCTAACACCAGTAGTTCCATCTTCTAACTCTGCAGCTTCATGTAGTTCATAATTTATTTCATATCTTTCAGGATATGGTTGTTCAATATTTTGTAATTTTTCTCTTCTAACAATTTCTTGTTCACTTAATTCTCTCATTTGTATATTACTCCTTCTTTTTGTAAGTAACCTTTATACAAGTAGATTAGATTTAGTAACTAACCTACCAAAAGGTCCAATTATAAATTTTTGTTTGTCAGATTTGTCACTTTTGTCTGATTTCTCAGATTCAGATACGTCTTTGTTACTCATCTAATCCCTCCTTAAATTCATTTAATATATCGATTATATCACGAATATTCGAAGTTTGATAGATATTATTTTTAACAATATTTCCATCCTTCATACCTTTTAAATACCAACCAATGTGATTTCTTATTTCTAAACAAGCAAGATGCTCATCTTTTAAATCATTTAAATAATCTAAATGATGTAAACACATATCAATCTTTTCTCTATTAGAAATCTTATCTATTTCTTTTCCATCTAAGAAATCAATTGTATTTTTAATTATCCAAGGATTTCCTAAAACTCCTCTTCCAATCATAACTGCATCACAATTAGTTTCATCTAACATTCTCTTAGCATCTTCAGGGCTTTTAATATCTCCATTCCCTATAACAGGAATTGAAACATTATCTTTAACAGCCTTAATAACACTCCAGTCAGCATTTCCACTATAACCTTGGCTTCTTGTTCTAGGATGAACACAAATAGCACTAGCACCAGCTTTTTCTATTATTTTAGCCACTTCTACTGCATTGATATTTTTATGATCCCATCCACTACGTATTTTTACAGTAACAGGAATCGGTACAGCTTCAACAACCGCTTTTACAATCTCATATATCTTCTCAGGGTTTTTCAACAATGCAGAACCAGCTTGCGCACGAACTGCAACTTTAGGAACAGGACATCCCATATTAATATCTATAATATCAGGATGCATATTTTCATAAATGTATTTGGCAGCTACAACAAAAGATTCTTTATCAGACCCAAATATTTGTTGAACGATAGGTCTTTCTTCTTCTGTCATATAAAGCATATCAATTGTTTTCTTATTATTATAAGTAATTGCTTTATCACTAACCATTTCAGCATAAATTAATCCACAGCCCATTTCCTTGCAAATTCTTCTAAACGCCGAATTACAAATACCAGCCATAGGTGCTAAAACAACCTGATTCTTAATTTTAACATTACCTATATTCCATTCCATAAAATCGTCTCTTTCCCTTTAAATCAAGCATATTATACAACAAAAACACATATTTATACAAGAAAAAAGAATGACTAAGTCATTCTATATAAAATTATTTACTATTTTTCTTTAACAAATCTCTAATTTCTTCAAGAAGTAATACCTCATCACTCTTTTTAGGTTCTTCCTTCTTTTCTTCTTTTGGTTCTTCTTTTTTCTTGAACTTTTCAAATACTTTAACCATTGCAAAAATACAAGCAGCAATAATTAAGAAATCCACAACTGTTTGAATAAATAAACCATAATTAATTTGTGCATCTTTAAAACCAAAACTTAATTCACTAAAATTAAGACCTCCAAGAAAAACGCCAATGATTGGAGTTAAAACATCATTTACTAAACTAGTAACAATCTTACCAAAAGCACCACCGATAATAACACCGACAGCCATATCCACAACATTTCCTCTTGAGATAAATGATTTAAAATCTCCACCCAATTTTTTTACCTTACCGAGTTCTTTTTTTGCATCAAGTTCTATTTTCTTCTTTTTCATTATAATTCCACTCCTCTTAGTTTTATTATAATTATTATCTATATTTTTTCAAGAAAAAAGAGTTAAATTAAACATCTAACTCTTTTAGTAATTCAGCCTTAGTCATTTTAGAAGCATTCTTAATACCTTTTTCTTTAGCAATTTCACGTAACTTAGTTACTGACATAGCTTCTAAATTACTTTCATCTTCTTCAGGCATTTTCTTATGTTCAACTAAATAATCAATTTGTTCTTTAGTCAATGTTTCATATTCTAATAATGTTTCAGCGATTAATTTTAATAAATCTTCATTCTTTTTAATAATTTCTGTAGCTTTCTTATGACAGTTATTAATAATTTTTCTCATTTCCATATCAATTTCATTTGCTACTTCATTAGAAAAATGTTGACTCTTATTGTAATCTCTTCCTAAGAATACACTACCAGCTTGTTGTTCAAATTGAAGAGGTCCTAAATCACTCATTCCGTATTCAGTAACCATTGCTCTAGCAATCTTAGTAGCTTTTTCAAAGTCATTATGTGCACCTGTTGTAATTTCACCAAATATAACTTCTTCAGCAGTTCTACCTCCAAGTAAACCTGTAATTTGTTCTAATAAATCAGTTTTAGTAGAACACATTTTTTCTTCACTTGGCACCATCATGTTATAACCACCAGCTGTACCTCTTGGAATAATTGTTACTTTTTGTACAACATTAGCATGTGCAAGTTTTAATCCAATAACAGCGTGTCCAGCTTCATGATAAGCAACTAACTTACGATCATTTTCACTATATTTATGAGAAGCTTTTGCAGGTCCCATAAGAACTCTATCTGTAGCTTCATCGATTTCACTCATAGTAATTTCTTCTTTATTACGTCTTACAGCAAGTAATGCTGCTTCATTAAGTAAGTTTTCTAAGTCAGCTCCACTAAATCCAGGAGTTCTTTTAGCTAAGTTTTGTAATGTAATTCCCTCAGCTAAAGTTTTATTTCTAGCATGTACAGCTAAAATTTCTTCACGACCCTTTATATCAGGCAAATTAACAGTAACTTGTCTATCGAAACGTCCAGGTCTAAGTAATGCAGGATCTAATACATCTGGACGGTTAGTAGCAGCAATAATGATAATTCCTTCATTAGCACCAAATCCATCCATTTCAGTAAGTAATTGGTTAAGTGTTTGTTCACGTTCATCATGACCTCCACCTAAACCAGTACCTCTTTGTCTACCAACTGCATCAATTTCATCAATAAATATTAAACATGGAGCATTTCTTTTAGCTTGTTGGAACATATCTCTTACACGAGAAGCACCAACTCCAACGAATAATTCTACGAAATCAGAACCACTAATAAAGTAGAATGGAACATCAGCTTCACCAGCAACAGCTTTTGCTAATAAAGTTTTACCAGTTCCTGGAGGACCAAATAATAATACTCCTTTTGGAATTCTAGCTCCAAGTTTTTGGAACTTTTTTGAATTCTTTAAGAAATCTATTAATTCCTTAACTTCTTCTTTTTCTTCTTTTAATCCAGCAACATCTTTAAATGTAACTTTATTGTTATCACTATTTAGTTTAGCTCTACTCTTACCAAAGTCCATAGAACTTTTATTACCAGCAACTTGTTTATTTAAAAACCACATTGCAACAGCAATTAATATAACAAATGGTAATACATTAACTAAAATAACAAGTAACGAACTTGAAGCAGGATCTGGCTCAGTAGTTAATTTAAAATCTTGATTATCACTAGCCTCAACAATCTTCTTCATTACTTCATCACTTAATGGTAATACCGTTTTAAAAGATTCTCCATCTTTATAATTATCTAATGTACCACTTACGTCATAAGTATGACCACTAGTACGTGGAACTATTTCTAATTCTTTAATTTTTCCACCATCTAAATTCTCAATAAATTGATCATAACTCAAATCATGTACTTTTATGTTTGTAAAACCAATTGCATAAAACATCCCTAACATAATTAAAGCTATAAATAAATAAGGCAATAAACCTCTTTTTACAGTTTTCTTATCCACTAAATTCCCTCCTTAACTGTATTTTAATACAATATCATAACTATCTACTTTCTTCTTGTCATATACAGACTTTTTAATTCCAGGAATCCATACTATCTTCCCTTTAGAATCAACAACTATAGGCCAAGCATCCCTTTTATCCATCTTTATCTTTTTATCAATAAAAATATCTTTAACTTTTTTAGAGCCATCTAATCCTTTTACTAACATCCTATCACCAATTTTTCTAGTGCGAACAATAAGTGGTAACGTAATATCTTGACTATTTAATCTACAAATATTATTACTATTATCACTAGTATCTTCTACGCGTTCAATTACATGATTATCAGGTAATAAAACATAATTATTAAACTCTATCTCATAGCTAGTTATTTCTAATGTCTCACGTTTTAATTCTAACATATTATAGCTCTTATTAGCAACAACCTCATTAGGTAAATTAACAAAACTATTTGCTTTATTACTATATATTAAATTTAAAACTAAATCGATATGTTTATCATTAACTAAAATCAAATCATCTTGATAAAATTCACTAAGTAAATAATATAAAATTTCTTTTTGAATAAATTTATCTTCCTTAACAAATAATTCAAGATTAATAGAACTACCGTTTAAACATCTATCAAGTGCTTTATCTCTTTCTTTATCAATAAATCTACTGGCATCACTAAGTTCTTCACTAAACTTTAAAAACTTATGATGAACATTACTATCTTCATCCTTCAAGAAAGGAATAACATACTTACGATATCTATTTCTAGTATATTTATCTTTATCATTTGAACTATCGACAAAGTACTTAACATTATTAACTTTATCATATTCTTCTAACTCTTCTTTAGTGTAATGAATAAGTGGTCTTACAATTTTATATCCCTCCATAGGAACTACTTTTTTAAACCCACTATAACCATTTAAATTAGAACCTCTAACAATTCTCATTAAAACAGTTTCTATTAAATCATCTCCATGGTGAGCAGTCATCAAATAATCAGCTTCATATTTATGAACTAAAGATTCAAAGAAATTATATCTAATATTTCTTGCCTCATTATGAAAATTATCATCTCCATAATCCTCAATAGTCATTGTTTCAAAAACCAAATTATTGTTTTGACAATAATCTTTCATATACAGAGCTTCATCAAAACTTTCTTTTCTAACATTATGGTTTACATGAGCAATTATCAATGACAAATGATACTTTTCTCTAATTTTAAGTAACATATCAACTAAAGCCATAGAATCAGGTCCACTGGAGCATCCAATGATTATCGTATCATTAACTTTAAATTCAAAATTATCTTCAATATTAATCATAAATCCTCCTATATCTAAGACTATAAAATATTATATCACAAATAAAAAAGAAAAAGAGAAATTTATTATTTTTCTGGTATTTTAATAATAAATTCCCCATCTTTTGAATATGAATATTTTTCTCTAGCATATCGTGCTATATAATCAGGATCTTGTAATTTATCAGCATCAAGTTGTAATTCTTTTTCTTCTGCTTGTAATTCTGCCAATTTTTCTTCTAATTCCTGTTTTTCTTTATACTTATCGAATATTTCTACCCAATACTTTCCTATAGTTAAAGTCATCGTGATAATAATAGCAATAGAACCTAGTCCAAGTAATAGCATTCTTCTATTTCTTTTCTTCTTACCATTCTTCTTTCTATTAGCCACTATTATCACCTACCTTTTCACCCTATAGTATAAACCTCATCAATAATTTCTTTCAACAAATAAAACAAAAATAGATATAACTTGACACTATTTTCTTGACAATTTGTCTAATAAAAGAAAACACAACCAAAAACCAAACAAAAAAGAAAGTAAAAAATAAAGATGCATAATCCCATTATTAATAAACCTAATACATATAAAATATAATAATGACATATCAAACATAAACAAAAAAGTACTTACAATTTGAATATACTTTTTAACATTAAACAAAACACACTTATTTAAAAACACTAATATATAAAAAATAACCCCAAATACAAATGAAAATAAAATAGATATAATTTGTATTTTTAAATCAATCATTTAAATAATCTACTAAAAATACTTTCTTCTTTATCTTTTTTACCATTCTCATCTGCATAATTAATACTACTTATTAACCCTTTTATAGAAACATGTCCTTGTAATGTATCTAGCTTAACCAATTCTAAATCACTACCTTTAATAATCATATAACCCATTATTGTTTCTAATATAAACTGAGTATTATCAAAATTATCAATCTTCTTAACACCAGTTATAACTAAATTTTTTCTTTCAAACAAACTTATTCCATGACTATAACTATTCAAACTATTATCTTGTTTATCCATAACATATTCCTCCTAATAAAGAATATGCAAAACTACTAGAAAATAGCACAAAAAAAGAAGCATATGCTTCTTATTCTTCTTCTGTCGCCTCTGGAGCGTTTTCATAAGCTTCTAAAATAGCTTCTTCAAACATTGAGCGAACTTCAGGGTTAATTGGATGAGCGATATCACGATATCCACCTGTAGCTGTCTTTCGGCTAGGCATAGCTATAAATAGACCGTTGTCTCCCTCAATAATACGAATATCATGTACTGCAAAGCTATCATCAAGTAATACTGATGCAATTCCCTTCATACGAGAACCTTCTTTTTCAATTTTACGTACATTAACTGATGTAATTTTCATGAAAATATTCCTCCCTCTTAAAGCATAACCACTTTATAAGAACATTTTATAATATTATCAACGAAAAAGCAACATTTTTTTATAATGAAACCCCTTAAAAAACAAAGGTTTAATTAACCTTTGTTAAATTAATATTATCATTACTTTTTACAACTTTAAAAAGACTTGAATACTTCATATCATAACCAGTAGTTATTTCAAAATCTTCTTCATCGCACTCTTCAGTAATTATAAAATAAACATAATCATAATCATCCAAATTACCAATTTTACTATTACTATCTCCAACAAAAGATTGATCAAAAGAATAATAACCTTCATCAAGCAACTCTAAATAAATCTGATGATGATAAATCACATAATCATAATTATTTCTTTGCTCTTCTCCAAAAACTAATAAAATATCATCATTAACACTAGTATTACTACTAATAACATCAGCATATTCACTTCCAACTAAATTAATTTTTGATAAAGAATCTTTTACCGCTAACCTAGGTTGTCTAATTGGTAAAGCCATTATAGAAAATACTAATAAAGTTCCAATAAAATATTTAAAATGCTTTTCATTTTTAATTTTACTACTGAACTTTTCAACCAAAAGTAAACTTAATAAAATGCTACCAGCTGTAAAAATTAATGATATATATCTTGGAAAACTAGCAACAGTATGAATACTAAAGAAATAAACAAATAATGTTCCTAAAAAGAATATAATACTTCCTATACCAAAACATAAAATTGGAATACCATTTTTCTTAAAATCTTTCTTACCACACAAAATCATATAAGAAACCAAAAATCCTATAAGACAAACAAATAATATAGGGAAAGTATAAAGTCTATCTAATGAAGAAAAATTAGATCTAACAATCGGAGTAAATAAGATTTCTTTCTGAGCATCATCTAATAACTTTTGTTGAGAAGAAGTTGGATTTGTAAACAACGAAATAATTTCATTCTTATCAAGTACTGAAGTATACATATTTTCAGACTTATATAAAGATTGAACTCCTTTCCAACTACCGAAAATAAGTAATGGAATCAAAATAATTAAAACCAACTTAAACCAACCATATTTTGTTTTCTTATAATTTTTATAATTAAATAATTCACCAAAAATACATGCAAGACCAGCTGTTACAGAAAATAATATCCCTGTGTCTTTAAATAAAGTCATACCTGATAGCATTACTAAGAATAATATATATTTAAATTTATCATTAATAACATTACTAAATGTTAAATACATAGAATATCCAAATATAATTCCAAGAGCAGGTTCAATAAATAAAGTATAATAATAAACTAAACTATCATTATTACTATTAGCAAACAATAATGGAACAACAAACAACCCTAATAAATAAAATGGTATTTTAAACCAATCCTTCCACTTAATATTTTTTGTAACTGGAAGTAAAATTGAATATCCAACTAATGAATAAGCAAAAAATAATAAATGTTCTTTGAAAGTACCCATAAGTTTCGTAACAAAATACATAAACAATGGCATTCCTGGATTATATGATCTCATATCAGCTAATAAATAAGCCTTATCTCCTAATTGAAGACTACCATCATAAAATAATATTTTAGGATATGCTCCCCATAATCTAAGTTCATCCCATAATAAGACATTATTGCCATACGTTAAAACAAACAAGCCCACAAATCCTAACAAATATATTACAAAACCAGGTGTAAAAATACATTTTAATATTTCTTTTTTAGCACTTTTATCTTTCTTAATAAATTTAAATATAAATAATAAGTAAGTAATGAGCATAAGAACTATCAAAGAAATAAATCCCACATTTAATATATTAAAAATATAAAACAAATATAAAAATAACATTATACCAACTACAGTAATTGGCATTATTTCCTCAAATCTCTTTTTATATAATGCTCCAAAAACACTAAAACTCGATAAAGAGAAAAAGAGAAGCAATAAACTAATCATTTTTCTTCTCCTTTACACCAAATACCCATCTTTGTTGAATTTGAAAACTTACTAAGAATAGTAACGCATCAACAACAACTTTTATAACACTTGGATGAATAAATTTTCCTAATAAAATATATCCTCCATTAACAAGTCCCCATGAAGCACCTGTTTGTATTAAACATAATGTGTAATATTTTATAAGTGTGCCCTTACCTTTAGTAGCATTAAATACAACATTTTTATTAATCGTATAGTTAAATAGTGAAGAAATTATTCTGGCACCAATAGTAGAAACTAAAATAGATACATTTTCTCCACAAATGGTATCTAATAAACCATAGAATAAAGTAAATAATGCAATATCTAAAACCGCAGAACTTAAACCAGAAAATGCAAATTTAAAGAACTTTTTAAACATAACATTATAAATTTTTAATGAATCCATCACTGGTCTAAAATGTGTTTCACTATTATTATCAAAATAAATTGTTTCTATTGTTGGTTCTAAAATATTAATTTTTCTCTTAACAGCTTCAATTAACATATTAATTTCGTACTCAAATCTCTCACCATCTAAAGATATACAATCTTTTACGAAATCATATGTCAAACCTCTAAGCCCTGTTTGTGTATCATTAATTTTCTTTCCATATAGTAATTTAAATACAGCAGTTGTAATCTTATTCCCTTTACGACTCTTAAATGGAACATGATCTAAATTAAAATCTCTAGTACCTAATACTAATGTTTCACATTTTGCAGAATTTAAATCTTCTGCAATTTTTAATATATCATCAATTGCATGTTGACCATCTGAATCTGCAGTAATAATACCATTTGCTTCTTCATTTGAATAATTATTTATAAAATAATTAAATCCATTTTTTAAAGCGCGTCCTTTTCCTAAATTAACAGCATGTGTTAAAACTACACATCTCTTAATTTTTTCAATTTCATCAAAAATACTTTTTAATTCTTTTCTACTTCCATCATTAACTACAATAACTTCAATATTATTATCGGAATTAATAAGTTTCTTAACATATTTAATTAACTCCTTATCTGGATTTAAAGAAGGTATTAAAACTACCGTCTTTTTTTTCATCTAAAACACCTCTACTTCTTATAAATCATTATATCAAACAAAAAAACTAATGCAACTACAATTTGATTATTCCAATATTTCTAAATTAGAAATTAAAACATCGCTATAACAATAAGATTTAATTTGCCCATTATCAAGCTCAATCAAAAAAACTGCCGGATACATTTTTATAATAGTTCCAGCAAACTCCTCATTTTGATTTCTTGTTCCATGAAAAATAAACCGATGATACTTTCCTATATTATTCTTAATTAGTGTCTTAACATTATCTAAAATCATCTTGGATACCCCACGTACATGGTCCCATTCGTAATAATTCCTCCCATACCATCGCTTCCATATTTTGTCTTTTCAATTAAACTTATTACATCAATACTTTTATTCTTATCAGAAAGAGCAAGCGAAGAAGCTATAATTGCTGGATCCAATGCATGAATATTTATACGTTTAGGACTTGATGCAAAGTTTGCTCCTGCTTTTATTAACTCTTCGTAATTAGATTGACACGCTCCAGCAATAATAATTAATTTATCCTGACTTTTCTCATACTTTCTTGCAGCCTTCACCGCTTCAATAAAATTACTAGTATTTTGATAATTATCTCTTCCACTTTCTTTTACTTTTCTATTAAAAAAAGCATCATGTCCTGTAATAACAACAATATCAGGCCTATATTCAACTAATAAATCCAATATTCTATCAGACACATCATGCTCAGGTATTGAAATACCATTAGCCTTAATATTCATATTTTTATAAAAACTCATACATCTTTCTAAATATTCTCCATCTCCATCAATATGTAATATTCTTCCTGGTAAATAAAAAAATTGATTTCTATCAAGCTTTATATCTCTTACATTAGCATCAATTATTTCCTTATCTGATTGGATATAATTATATTTTGCATTAACTAAGTCTGAAATATCGCTATCAGCACAAAGCCGCAAATCAACTCCTTTTAAGAAAACCACATTATTTTCAAAACCCACTATTTTAAATACAATATCATGCTTATATGAAATTCTTGTTACTAAATCACCTAACTTAAAATTCATCTAATCATCTCCACTTTAATATATGAAAATAATTATTTTTTAGAACAAAAAAAGCACCGAAGTGCTTTAGATTCCTGTCGGAATATTATTAATTGATTCTTTAGGATACTTATTGGCAATACCTTCGCCTTTTGCTATCCAGAAACCAGACGATTTACTATACGGATGATTACTTAGACACATTCCCGGTCCTTTTCCTGCAGCTTCTGCACAAATAAATCCTGTATCCGTTTTTCCTACAATCAATTTAACATGACCACTTGATAAGATAAAATCTCCTACCTCACCACTTTCTTTTGACAACGGTAATTTACTATATGACCAAAAACTAGGATATTGCCCTCTATTAATATCATATCCTGCATTTACATATGCCCAAGTAGCAAATCCAGAACAATCTAATCCATAGTAATAATAATGAACATCATATTCTTCAGAATAAGTTGATTTTGCAATTCCCCAAGACTTATCTGCTCCAAATGCCCAGGATTTACCACCCCACCAATATGGCATCTTAATTTTATATTTTTGGGCAAGTACTGTTTGCATTGCCACACCAGCGGTTGCTGCAGCATTTTTTGAATATACTCCAGCGGCCCTTACTGATCTCGCAATTAATTTATCAAATTCAGTTTTAGACCAACCATTTGCGCTCAAATATGCCTCTAAAGACATATTCTCTAACTTTTTATATCCACTATATGTAATAAGTAAAGCATCATTAGGTACAGACACTGTCCCAGCCTCACTTACGTTACCAAATCCATCTTCCACCCATACATATGTTGTTCCAGGTAATCTTACTACATCAAGAGTTTCACTAGAAGTAGCAATGAATTGTCCAGTACTTTTACTCGGAACCACATTATTATAACTAAAATAATAGCCAGCAATTGAACTATTTATATTTCCTGCTTTTACAGTAACAATAACTCCATCTCTTTTTACACTTTCAATATAAACTCTTGAATTAACAATACAATTAGTACTTGCTTCATTTCCAGCAGCATCATAAACATAAACAGTATTATTAGTAACAAGAGAATCTACAGTAAGTGTATTTGTAGTATACGTTTTACCACTAGTAACAAACTTCTTAACACCAACATTATCACTAGCATCAACTTTAATTATAGTCTTTCCACCTCTATATTCAGCACTACAGCTAGCAACAGGTGCTACTTTATCAATGTTTTTAACTTCAATTTCTGCTTCTCTAACTGCACCATGTTTATTCATTAATTTAAATTTATAAGTTCCATTTTCAGAAACTTCATAAGTATAGCTTTTGCTAACAACTGTTTGACCGTTTGGTAAAACTAGATAATCAAAGTACTCATCAACAATATCGGCTTTAATTCCAACAGTACCATTTGTATATCCAGTGTTCAAAACACTTAAAGTCATCTTAACATTCATTACAACAATTTGTCTTTTAACAGATGTAGTAATACCAGAAGAATTCTTAACAGTATAAACTACTTCATAAACTCCAGGAGTAGAATTATCAACATTATGCGTAACTTTTACTTTTTTCTTAATATTACCATCTTTACTATCAACAGCAGTAAAACCTTCTTCTTTATAATTACCATATAAATCAATATAAACTGTTTCTTCACCTTTAAGTGTAATTACTGTTTCACCAGTTTTTTGATTATTTTCTGATGTTTCACCTGACTGTTGAGAATTACTATTCCCAGGTCTATCAATAACTCTAACTATTCTTTTAACTGACATATCACCTAAAGTATATGTAATTTCATATTTACCTGTTTTATTCGTATTAACATTATTAATAACTGAAACTTCCGCACTTAAATCATTTTGTTCAGAATCATATGCTTTTGCTCCAAGATCGTTATAAGCATTTCCTTTGTATACAATAACACTATTATCTCCATTTATTTCTAAAGTATAAGAAATATTATTCTTACCCGATCCTAAAAAACACGAAATAACAATAATCCCCACTATTAATAAACAACTTATAATAGCAATTAAATTTGAAGAACCATTACTTTTCTTATGATTTTTCATATTACTCACCTATCTTATACCAAGATTATAACATAATAATAAATACAAATTAATAAAGAAGTATATCATTTACACATTAAATCATAAAAAAAAGCAACTAAATAGTTGCTTAAATTATTAACCTCTATGATCTAATTGAATTTCATCAATTACGCCATCTTTAACATTAATTTTAAAATTATTTGTGGTTGTCCATGTTGTATCAGATAAATATGTATATTGTTTATTTCCACTATAATCCTTAGAATCATTAGGTGCACCAAATAATTCAGTAAGTTTAGCTTCTGTTATACTATCTCCAACTTTAAGTCCACCAGGGAAAATAATTTTATCAGCGCCTTGAGAAACTTGATACTTAGTTTGAGATATTCTTGTTACATTACTTTCAACATATTTAGCTTCTGCTCCACTTTTATTGAATAATTCAATATATAAAGCTAACTTATCATTCTTATATAAGTTTACTGGAGCATAATGATTATTAGGTAATACCATATTTAAATATGTATCTTTTATAGTAAAACCAGAAGCATTTTTAAAATCATTATATGACATAGGAAGTGTATATACTTTTCCATTAATACCAAATTGATATTGTTTCCAATCATTTGAAACATTAACATTTGTTGTTGTAGAATCACTTGTGATTGATTCATCCTTCTCTGTATTTGTATTTAAATTATCATCAAGCATATCTTGAGTATCTTTAATTTGACTTTCTGCTTGTTCAATTATTTCTTGAGCAGTATCATCAGTTGAATCAATTGCATAATTTAATGCACCAAAAATAAATGAAAAACTTAAAATAACAACAACTATACTTAGTAATGCACTAATCAATGCACAAATACCACTAGCTTTTGCAGTTTTTGGCGAAGTTTTCTTCTGAACAAAGAAAATAATTAAACCAGCTAATGGAATAAACCAAGATAAAATAGCTAACCACACATTTACCTTATCCTGAGTATTTTGAACTTGACCACTTGGTACGTTACCCAAATTTTGTTCAGGATTTATATTTCCTTGATTATTTACATCATTTACTACAGTATTTTCAACAGTTGGACTAGTCATATCATTTCCACAATTAGGACAAAATTGTGATCCTTCTTGAACTTGTGAATTACATTTATTACAAACCATAAAATCCTCCTTTATTTTAACCAAAGTATAGCACAATATTTATTTTAAAGAAATAAAATCAACCTTTTTTTAATAAATGTACGTAAAGAAAAAGTACCATTAGGTACTTTATTACTTATTCTCATTTTCTAGTTCTCTATAGTTTACTTTACCAATCATTGTTTTTGGTAAACTTTCTCTAAATTCAAATTCTTTTGGAACCATATAAGCAGCTAAATTCTTCTTACAATATTCTTTAATATCATTACGAACTTTCAACTTATCCTTTACTCCATTATCTAAAACTATATAAGCTTTTGGCACTTGAACTTTATATGGATGAGGTATGCCAATAACTCCACAATTTAAAACATCAGGATGCTTCATTAATACATTTTCAATATGTGATGGATAAACATTATATCCTGAAACAATAAGCATTCGCTTTAAACGCGAAACATAGAATACAACACCATCTTCAGTCATATATCCTAAATCTCCAGTATGAACCCAAATTTTACCTTTTTTATCCATTTGTAAAATATCGTTAGTTTCTTTATCATTATCTAAATAACCTGACATAACGGCTGGACTATGAATACAAATTTCTCCAGTTTCCCCATATGGAAGAATTTCCTTCGTATCAGGATTAACTATTTTTATTTCATTACTTGGGAATGGAATACCAATAGAACCAGGTACTGTTGCATCTAATACTTGTGCACAAACTGGACCACATGTTTCAGTCATACCATAACCTTGAATAATACTAATGTCTGCACCATGTCTCTTAAAAAACTTATTAACTGCATCATTTTTTTCTGGAATTAAACTATCTCCTCCAGAAATAGCATATTTAACATAAGATAAGTCCATATTATCCATATGCTTATTTGTAAGTAATGCTTCATATAATGTTGGCACTCCAGCAACAATTGTTGGATGATATGATGTAAACAATTTATCAAATCTCTTAGCATCAAATTGTGGAATTAAAATTACGCTCGCTCCAAGACACATTACAGCATTAACACATACACACAATCCAAAACAATGGAAAAGTGGTAATATTGCAAGCATTGAATCTCCAGGACCAATCTTAGGGAAAATAATAGTTGCTTGTTTAGATAAAGCATTTAAATTTCCATTTGTTAACACAATATTTTTAGGTGTTCCAGTTGTTCCACCACTATGTAAAATAACAGCCGGTTGATCTTTAGTAGTTTTAACTAATACCTTTTTAGTATAGTGTTTACCTTTTTCCATAAAGTCATGCCAATACATATATGTTTCACTTTTCTTAGGTTTTTCAATTTTTCTACCTTGAGTTAAATTATAACCAAGTTTTAATAAAGTAGGCATTGAATCACTTGCAGAAACTATAATTGTTTTATATACTGCTGTATCTTCAATGATTTCTTTAACTTTTTTATAACTTAAGTTAATTGCAATAAGCATTACACTCTTAGTACTTATTAAAGAATGTTTAATTTCTTCTTCAGCAGATAAAGGATGAATCATATTAGCAATTGCACCAATTTCATTAGTTGCAAAAAATGCAATAACTGCTTCAGGAGTATTAGGCATACAAATTGTAACAACATCACCTTCACGAATTCCTTGACTTCTAAGTGCTCTAGCACATACATTTATTTCATTTAAGAACGCTCTATAAGTCATCTTTTTATTAAAATAATTTATCGCAATAGAATCTAAATTATTTTCATTACAATCTCTTAAATATTCATATACTGACTTATTAGGTACCTCAATTGTTCTTTTATCCTTATCATAATATTTATCCCATGGATTTTTATATTTCATTTTTTTAATCATTTTATCGATAATCTTCATTTCTTCACCTCAGTTATTCAACACTTGTTGAATATATTACAATTGTATTATATAATTAATATATAATCACATCAATAATCAAAAATTACATAATTGATAGATATTAAACAAAAACAATAAAAAATGTTTAAAAAAAGAGGTAAACATGGATAGACGTATAAAATACACAAAAAAAATAATTAAAGATACATTTATTGAACTAGTATCAGAAAAAGATATAAAAAAAATAACAGTTAGCGAAATATGTTCTAAGGCAGATATAAATCGAGCTACATTTTATCGCTACTACTTAGATGTATATGATCTTTTAGACACAATAAAAAAAGAGTTCACTACCGAACTAAAAAATGCTTATACACCAACAAACGAAAAGGAAAATACTGTAATAAATTTTGCTAAAGCTATGCTTGAAGTATTTTTAGAAAACAAAGAACTAGTCAAAATGCTCTTTAATACAAACAATGGTCTATATTTCTTAAACGATATATTAGAAATTGCATATGCACGATGTAAAGAAAAATGGGAAAAGGATTTACCTAACATAAGTCAAGAAGACATGGAATATGCATCGGTATTCATATTTAATGGAGCACTTGGTGTCATAAACTTTTGGGTACAAAATAACTTTGACAAAGACATCAATGAAATGGCAGAAATAATTGAAACTCTAAGTTATTTCGGAACAAGACGATATATATATAAAAAATAGACTTTTCAGTCTATTTTTTTAATGCATTAGCCATTTCTACAAAAATTTCTACATCTAAAGCCTCAGCTCTAACTGTTAAGTCTAAATCATAATTAGAAAGAACATTTTCTATTATTTCTAAATTATAACCTTTTAAATTATTACGTAACGTCTTTCTTTTATATTGAAAGCTATCTCTAACTAATTTTTCAAAAAATTTAAAATCATTTAAAGGTAATTTATCTTCTTTCTCAGAAAAAGAAATAATTACACTATCAACATTTGGCTCAGGTACAAATTGTTTTCTAGAAACAAAAAATTCTTTTTTTACATTGTAAAAATAATTAAGTAACACAGTAATTGAACCATATTCCTTATTACCACTTTGAGTAGAAAATCTATCTCCAACTTCTTTCTGAACCATCATGACTATTTTTTCAAATTTAAGTCCACTTTCTATAAGTTTCATTAAAATAGGTGTAGTAATATAATAAGGAACATTACTAACAAAATATAAATGTTTATAACTATAATCAGCAACATCATCAATCAAATTTGATAATAAAAAATCCTGAAAAACCACATCGACATTATCACAATCATATAATCTTTTTGACAATTCTTCTTCTAACTCTGTGTCTATTTCATAAGCCAAAACATTTGTCGCAACTTTAGAAAGTTCTCTTGTCATAATAGCACCACCAGGTCCAACCTCGATAACAAGAGAATTATCTTCAATATTAGCACAGTTAACTATCTTTTTAACAATATTAACATCCTTTAAAAAGTTTTGTCCAAATTTCTTTTTAAACTTTACATCATATTTTTCCATGCAATTCACCACTTAGCCCATATTATACTACAAAAAAAGAAAAATTAATATCTAATTTTTCTTACTATATTTCAACTTCTGCATATCTCTGCTTAATTGTTTTATAAATTCTCCATGCTTCATAATAAACAACTATCAAAACAGGTATTATTATTGACAAAACAAACCCTAAAGGAGTTGATACAAAACCTTGTACATAACCTATTTTTGGTAATCTTAAAACAACTTTACCATATATATTATCTAAATCAACCAACGCAGTATCCTCTAAAGAATTATTATCACCCTTTGTACGATATATATAATTACCATCAACATCTAACTTTTTACCAACAATTCTATGTGTAACAGTTAAACCATTAAAATATATATCATTTGATGAGAAAGTAATAATATCACCTATATCTAAAGTATTATTTTTAACTCTTTTTACAATAATAGCATCATTAACATTTATAGTTGGAACCATACTTTCTGTCACAATAACATAAGCATTTAACAAAGGACTCTTTGAAATTCCCCTACTTGAGTTATAAAAGGCATCTCCCCAACAAACCGCCATAACGCCAAATACTGATAACAAAATGAAAAATACAGCAATTAAACAAGCTCTAAGAATTAGTTTAGAACAATATCCAACATTTTTAATTTTTTTATTAACCCGTATCTTCATTTAGTCACCACCTATCTTTAGCACAATTATAATACATAAAATATTTAAAAACTATATTTTGACAATAAAAAAACGTGAATTGACACGTTTAATATTTTATTTAGCAATACCTTTAATAGCAACTTTAACACCAAAGTTTTGTACCTCTCCTGCATTAAATACAGCAGTATCAGAAACCCATAATCTTAAGCGATAATTATCACTACCACTTGTAGTTTTCTTTTGCTTATAAACACTCATTAAATCATTACCAAGTTCTCTATCAGTAATATTTGATTTAAATATTGTAGGTTCAACTACTTTTGAATATGTTCCACGTTTTTCTTTTTCTAAATAGACTTTAATATTATCATTTAAAGAACTAGATGTTTTTTCATCTTTTACCAAAATAATTTCATATTCCACATAATTTGCATCTTCAATCTCAGTCTTAACAGTAAAATCAAAGAACAATTCAGCACTATCAAATTTAGTACCAACAACATCACTTGTAGGAATTGCATTTTCTATAACAAATAAATTCTCATCATCACTATATGTAAGTGCAACACTACCTCCAGTTAAATTTTCTTCAACAACATCAACCGGCTGATTATTATGTATGTAAAATGCTCCTACTACAATCGCAACTACTAATAAAACAATAACTAAACAAATAATTAATATTCCTTTTGAAATTCCCTTTTTATTCTCCATAAATCCTCCTACTTTACATTAACACTAAATATTGAAGAAAAAATCTTAGTTTCAGGAGTAAGTTCTAAAGTATCAGCAACCCACATTCTAACTCTAATTTTTGCTTCACCTTTATCTTTTAATGAACCGGAATATAAAACTTTTGCACTTGGATCAGTTTCAGCAACTTTCAAGTCAAAATAAGTTGGAACTTGTGCTCCATTATACCCTTTTAAAGGTTCATCATAAAAATTAGTAACATATACCTTAACAAATCTTGGGTCAACTTCAGAAATAACTTCCTCTTTATTAATAACTAATTCAAATTTAACTTTTCCGTCAGCTTTAGATTTAATTACAACATCAGCATATCCAATTGTACCATTTTTATAATTATCATTGGAAATATTTTTACCTAATGTATCACTCATTAATAAATCATTATTAACAACCACTTTTTTTCGTGAAATATCAACATCTAATGCACTATTATCATAAGGAAGATTATCTAATAAAAATAAAACACAGCATATAACAACACTTCCAATAATAATTACTGGAAAAATATACGTTGAAAAAGATTTCCATAATTTATTCATATCTCAATCACCTATCTCCCTATTATTACTTAAAGAGTACCATAAATACTATTTCAAGTCAAACAAATTACAAGCATTATTTGTAGTTATATCAGCAACATTTTGAACACTGGTATTTAAAATATCAGCAATACATTCTGCAATTAATGGTATATATTTTGAACTGTTTTTTTGTCCACGGAAAGGTGTTGGTGTTAAATACGGACTATCTGTTTCTAAAACAATATTCTCTAGTCCTACTTCCTTAACAACCTCATATAATTTGCTATTTTTAAAAGTTACGACGCCACCAATTCCTAACTTATAACCCATATTTACATAAATCTTTGCTGTTTCTACACTACCGCTAAAACAGTGAATAACACCAGTAACATTATATTTTTTTAAACAATTAATGGTATCTTCCGTAGCATCTCTACTATGAATAACTACAACTAGCCCCATCTCTTCAGCAATTTTTAATTGCTTTTCAAATAATTCTAATTGTTGATTTTTATTATCTTTACCATAATAATAATCAAGTCCTATTTCTCCCAGACCAACAACATTATTACTTTTTAACTTATTACGTAAATCATCAAGTAATAAATCATCAACCATCTCTACTTCAGAAGGATGATAACCTAATGTTACAAAAACATCTTCATACTGTTTTGACAGCTCTAATGATTCATCAATCCAATCTTTACTACACCCAGAAATAATAATTTTATTTACTCCAGCTTCTCTATTTTCTTTAATAACTAAATCAATATCATCATAATCCTCTCTTGATAAATGACAATGTGTATCTATAAACATAAAAATACCTCCAAAATAAAAATACCACATTAATGGTACTTTTTCCAACGATATATCTTAACTCTGATGTAATAAAATGTCGTAACCGCCAAAAATAGTAAATCAAATACATTTTTTGCATCTAAAAAACATAATGTCATTAACATTATCATAATAAAGTACGCAACATCCAAAGACAACAACTTCTTATTTTCTTCCGTCATAAGTCCTCCGCTGTACTACTATTTCAATATAACATAAAAAAACATGTAGAATAAATACTTCTACATGTTTTTATAATTGACTTGGCAATAACTTTACACTTCTAAATTATGTTCAGCTATAAACTTATCACGATCAATTCTTTGGAATAAAGCACTAGGTTGCCCTAATTCATAAGAATTATTATCATTAAATGTATAAGTTTTATCTAAAATATTAATTTGACCTAAAATACTAGCACTAGTATCTGGCATAAACGCTTCAAGCATAGAACCACACACTCTAATAGATTCAAGTAAATTATATAATACTGTTTCAAGTCTATCTTTTTGAGTTTCATCTTTTGCTAAAGCCCAAGGCATTGTATCATCAATATACTTATTAGATGCACGTAATACATTAAAGATTTCTGTAATTGCATCTGCAACTTGTAATTCATCCATCTTAGCAGTTACTAAAGCATCAAGTCCATTAATACTATTAATAAAAGCTGCATCCATTTCATCACTAACCTTCTTATTAGTAACTTTTCCTTCAAAATATTTATTTCCCATAGAAATAGTTCTTTGAACTAAGTTTCCTAATACGTTAGCAAGTTCTCCATTAATTCTTTCTATTAATAAATCATAAGTAATATTACCATCACTAGCAAATGGAATTTCATGTAATAAATAGAAACGTACAGCATCTAAACCAAATTTATCCACAAGGTCATCTGCATAAATAACATTACCTTTAGATTTACTCATCTTATCACTACTTGTTAATAACCATGGATGTCCAAAAACCTTTTTAGGTAATTCTAGGTCTAAAGACCATAGGAAACATGGCCAATAAATAGTATGAAAACGAATAATATCCTTACCAATTAAATGTAAATCTGCAGGCCATAACTTCTTAAACTCTTCACTTTCATTATCAACGTCATAACCAATATTAGTTATATAATTAGTTAAAGCATCAAGCCAAACATAAACAACGTGTTTTGAATCAAAATCAACAGGAATTCCCCATTTTAAAGTTGTTCGTGAAACACATAAATCTTGTAACCCTGGTTTAATAAAATTGTTTAACATCTCATTCTTACGAGCAACCGGTTGAATAAAATCAGGATGTTCTTCAATATATTTTTCTAATTTTTCTTGATAATTACTTAATTTGAAGAAATAGGCCTCTTCACTTTGTTCATGAACATCACGTCCACAATCAGGACACTTACCATCAACTAATTGTGACTCAGTCCAAAATGACTCACATGGTGTACAATAAAGTCCTTTATACTCACCTTTATAAATATCACCTTTGTCATACATTTTTTTAAAGATATGTTGAACAACTTCTTTATGTTTTTTGTCAGTAGTTCTAACAAAACGATCATAACTAGTATTCATTAAATCCCAAATACGTTTAATTTCACCTGCTACACCATCAACAAAAGCCTGAGGTTCAACACCAGCTGCCGCTGCTTTTTCTTCAATTTTAATACCATGTTCATCAGTACCAGTTTGAAAATAAACATCATATCCTTTTAATCTTTTCCATCTTGCAATAGCATCAGCTAATACTATCTCATAAGTATTTCCAATATGTGGCTTACCAGAAGTATAAGCAATAGCTGTTGAAATATAATATTTTTCTGCCATATAAATTCACTCCCTTTAATCATATTCAATATCAAAAAAAAATTATTACAACATAAGGACGAATAACTCGCGGTACCACCTTATTTCATAATAATTTGATATTATACACTTAAATAGTTAACGCCTATCTACGACTATACCTACATATCGATATAGTAGTTCAGAAGCCATATCTTATAACCTAATTTATTCCTCGCTTTCACCTAACCGAGGTCTCTAAAAATAAACTTTTAGTTACAGACTCTTCATCACAACTTTTAAAAAGTTACGGACTTAATATAACATAAAAAATTTTAATCTTCAACATATTTTCCCAAAAATTGTGCAATCACACCGCTTATAGTTACATCAAATTCAGAAATATCACTACTAGTTGAAAGCATAATAACAGTTCCTATAACATCTCCAAAACTAAAAATTGGATATATAAGATACGAATGTTGATCAACATCACCATCAACTAGTTCATTATAATTCAATTTTTTTTCAACAGATACCGTGCGATTAAAAATTACATTTTCAACATACTTTGAAATCTTTCTATTAACAAACTTTTTTTTATAATCTCCACTACCAGTCACCACAATATCACGATCAGTAACTAAAATAGTTTTTCCAACTAATGAACTAACAACCCCAATGATCTTATTAGAAACCTCACCTAAATCAACAACATTTGAAAATTTTTTTAATATAATTTCTTCATTATCAACAAAAATTTCTAATTCTTCACCATCTCTAATTCTTAACGTACGTCTAATTTCCTTTGGAATAACAATTCTTCCTAAATCATCTACTCTTCTAACAACACCAGTTGACTTCATATTATTCCTCACTTTCCCTAAGAATATTATTTCCCGGGAAATAAATTTTATACCATTTAAAAAGACTATTATTTTTCAATAGTCTTTTTTCTATTATTTTTTTTAGATTCTTTTTTCTTTTTCTTCTTAGATTCATTAACTGAAATTGCTTTTCCATTAACTTTTACCGCATATCCACAAGAAGAACCAAAAACAACACCAAGACATAGCCACATTACATCCTGCGTTAAAATCCATGTAATAACTCCCCATAAAATCCAAAGTAAAGTCGCAGACAATTCATACTTTCCAACCTTTACCTTTTTTAATTCAAATTCCTTATCTCTAAAAAATGCTCTATGTGCTTGTTGTTCAGAAACTACTGCACCTAAATAATCATCAACAGCATTCTCAAAATCTCTAACTATTTCTTCACGAATTTCCTCAACAAAAACATTTTTAACAAAAGTAATTATATTTTCATTGTCCCTAATTTCCTTTTTAAAAATATATACTCCTTTTACAATTTTATTTTTTTCTACTTTTCTACCTAAAGCCAAAACTAACCCGTCATTATTTAAAGTTTCATTAATTTCGGCCATTACACTACTATCAAATTCATCTAATAACCATTTTTTCTTCTCAAGTACTTTCTTTGTTATTTCTAATACTTTATATTCTTTAATATTACCAAACATAAAAATTCTCCTTACTAAAAACAATATAACATGACTATTAAATATAAAAAAAAGAAATAATTAAAATTTCTTCTATTTGACAAAATCTATACATTACTTAACCTAATGTAATATCTAAAACCATCATTACTATAAAGCCAATCATAACACTTATAATTCCCCAAAAAGATTTATTACCATTATGCATTTCTGGAACTAATTCTTCAAATACTACATATATCATTGCTCCCGCAGCAAAAGCCAAAAGATATGGCAACAAAGGTACGACTACATTAATTAGTGCAATTGTTATTAAAGATGCAATAGGCTCAACAACCCCAGACATAACACCTGTAAAAAAAGACTTTTTCTTAGAAACACCATCTAACTTCATCGGCATTGAAATAATTGCTCCTTCTGGAATATTCTGAATAGCAATACCTAAAGCTAATATAATTGCACTAAGCAAACTAACACCAACATTACCAGATAATACACTAGCAAAACATACACCAACAGCCATTCCTTCCGGAATATTATGAAGTGTAACAGAAAACATTAACATATTTATACCTTTACCACTATTATTTTGTACTCTATCAGATATCCTATTAACAAATATTAAAAATACAACTCCTAATAACAAGCCAATAACAGCAGGAAGCCATACAATTTTATAACTAGATTCTGCCATTTCAACAGATGGTATTATAAGTGACCAAATACTAGCTGCTAACATAACTCCACACGCAAACCCAGTCATTACTTTCTGATATTTATCACTTAAATTACTCTTAAAAAAATAAACCAAGAAACTACCAATACAAGTTCCTATAAAAGGTATAAGAATTCCTAATAAACAATACAATAACAACATACAAATTCCTCCGTTATCATATCGTATGTACAAAATTAAAGATGGTCACAAAAAAAGACTTAAAATAAGCCTTATTTTTTGTATTTATCACTATTATCTATAAGTAAATGAGTTTTATTATACTCCTTCATAGCATTTGAAATCTGTGGTTTATAAATTGAAGAACAACAATATAAAACTTCATTTTTTTCATTATTTGAAATAAATACAATTGAATACTTATTTATAATAACTTTATAAACTTCTTCCCAAGAATATGAAGTGCATTTATCATCTAAACCATGAACAAAATATCCTTCATCATTTATTTCAATAACATAATTCATAAAAACATCTGCAGCTTTTTTTATAAGCTTCTTATATATTATTGTTTTAATAAAAAGACATATTGAACAAAGAACAAAATATAAAGCAAATAAAATTTCAACAATATGAGAAGAATTATCTAAAATACTAAATATAGTAAGTATCGACAAAAAAATCGTATACAAATATATGATTAATCTCATAGGAGTTCTATCTTTTGTAATTCGTTTTACCATCATTGTAGGATCATCTTTTATCCTTTTTATATTTTCAATAATAAAAATTGATTCGTCCCAAATATTCTTATTATTTTCTTTAATACTAATTTTCATAAAGCACTTCACCAATTAAATTATAACACAAAAAAAAGAGACCTAAGTCTCTTATTTATCATCTTGCTTAAAAATTCTAGAATTTGCTAAAGTAAATAAATGTCTTTCTCCATGTTCTTTTGTACTATTAGCTAAAGTAGTATCCTTAACTAATAATTTAAAATCAACATTTTCAAGCAACTGTCTTTGATAAGCACCCTTAACAAATTTAACAACTTCATCACTAATTTTTTTCTTAATAGAATCATCAGCATCATCTGAAAATACAGAATCAACTTTTTTAATAATTTTCTTTTCAACTGATTCTTGAAGTTGATCTTTTAAAGTTTTTTTAATATTCTTGTTAATCTCATTAAAATCTTTCTTATTAAACTTAATAACATCTGTATCTTTAGAAAATTGAGTTTTCTTAATAATATCTTCAAGAGCTTTAACTCTAATACTTTTTACTTTATCACAACATTTAATTACATCTTTTCTATATTCATCAAGCAATTCGTCCAACTTAACTGTATCTAAGACAACTTTATTTTTCTTAGCCAAATCTAAATACTTTGATTTAATTGCATCCATAGAATCAAGTGGCGGTTTTCTTAATAAAGACATAATATCTTCATTAACCAATACATCAGTATTATTACGAATAATCTCCATAATTGCTTGCTTATAATTATCTAAATGTTGTTTTTTTAATTCTTCTAATGTATCTACCATTCTCATCTTCACTCCTAGTATATTAACTTTAACAAGAATCTAAAGAATTAGTCAATGTTTTTTCCAAATTTATCATAAATTTTATCTAACAATTCAACTAAATAATATACTGGATGTTTTTCTAATCTAATAATATCTAAAACTATAACTAAATTACTTCCTCTACTTATAAATCTAAACATATTTGAAACATGAAAAGCATCCATAAACAACTCTTCTGTATCCATTTTAGATACAACGTCCATCGGAAATACAAGTTCAATTGAATTTTTAGTTTGATGAACATTTGAAACTTTTACTTTATATGCTAACTTTTCAAACCATTCCTCATACATATATATAATAATATCTTCATTTAACTTACCAAATCTGTCTTCAAGCTCCACTTTTACAGCATCAAATTTTGCTTTTGAATCAATTTCGTTAATTTTCCTATGAATTTCAATTTTCAACTCATCTTCACTAACATAAGAATCATCAATATGAGTTGTTACACTTAATAATGGAGGTTTATCTAGTTCATCATCTTCTACTTCTAATGTAATATTCTTCTTACGAGCAACTTCGTCATTAAGCATTTTTAAATATAAATCAATACCTACTGAATCAATAAAACCAGCTTGTTCACTACCTAAAATGTCACCAGCCCCACGGATTGATAAGTCTCTCGTAGCAATAGAAAACCCACTGCCAAGTTCAGTAAATTCTTTAATAACATTTAATCTCTTAATGGCCGTTTCAGATAATGACTTAAATGGTTGATACATTAAATAAGCATATGCAAACTTATCTCCTCTTCCTACACGTCCTCTAATTTGATATAACTGACTTAGACCAAAATGATCTGCATCCATTATAATCAAAGTATTAACATTAGGTATATCAATACCAGTCTCAATAATTGTTGTACAAACTAAAACATCATATTCATGATTTGTAAAATCAATAATAACATTCTCAAGTTCATTTTTAGTCATTTGACCATGAGCTATCGCAATACGTGCTTCAGGTACTAAATTTTGAATTCTTAAACGTTCTTCCTCAATCGACTGAACACGATTATATAAAATAAATGCTTGGCCGTTACGAGATAATTCCTTATAAATTGCATCCTTAATAATTTGCTTATTTTCCTCAATAACATAAGTTTGTACAGGATATCTATTCATTGGCGGAGTCTCAATTAAAGATAAACTACGAATTCCAACTAAAGACATTTGAAGAGTACGAGGAATTGGTGTAGCCGTAAGTGTCAATACATCAACATTTGTTTTATATTGTTTAATCTTTTCCTTATGAGCAACACCAAATCTTTGTTCTTCATCAATAACAAGTAAACCCAAATCTTTAAGTTTTACATCATCACTCAATAATCTATGAGTACCAAATACAATATCAATTGTACCATCTTTTAAACCATCAAGAATTCTCTTAGCCTCTTTTGGAGTAGTAAATCTATTTAATAATCCAATAGAAACTGGAAAATTCTTAAATCTTAATTTAGCATTCTCATAATGTTGATTAGAAAGAATTGTTGTCGGACAAAGAAATAAAACTTGTTTAGAATCAAGCACAGCCTTAAATGCAGCAACAAATGCTACTTCAGTTTTACCAAAACCAACATCACCACATAAAAGTCTATCCATTGGAACCGGACATTCCATATCTTTCTTTATTTGACTAATAGCCTGCATTTGATCACGTGTTAATTCATAAGGAAAATCCTTTTCAAAATCTTGTGACATATCACAATCTGCAGAAAAAGCAAAACCTTTTCGAGATTCTCTTTCTGCATATAATGCAAGCAGCTCATCAGCCATATCATTTACTTTGCTTTTTACTCTAGCTTTAGTCTTATTCCATTCATTACCACCTAATTTATTAATTTTAGGTGCTGCTCCTTCTTTACCAGAATACTTTGCTAATAAATCGATCTTCTCAACTGGAATATATATTTTATCAGTACCTTGATATAAAACTTCTAAATAATCTTTTGTAATTCCATTAAGTGTTAGTGTTTTAATTCCATTGTAAACACCAATACCATGAACATTATGAACAACATAATCGCCCACACTTAATTTATTAATATCTTTAATACTTACTGAATATTTAAATTTTGTTTTATATTTTTTCTTATTATTACTATTTAAAAACAATTCATGCGCAGATAAAACAACCAAATCACCATAAATAAATCCCTGATTAACTTCCTTATCAATTAAATTAACCATCCCTAATTTAATATCATCAAGAGAACTTTCCACAACCTTCATATTAAGTATTTTTACAATACTTCTTAGTTGATGTTGTTTTAAGCAAATAAGGACAGTTTTTTTGTCATCAATTGCTTTTCTAATAAAATTATTAATATTTTCACTATTTTCTGCAAAATTATTAATTGTTCTAACACCAAAATTATGGAGAGCAGAAATATCTTTATTATTAACAACATTATTAATAGACATATAATAAATAGGAAAATCACATTTTATTTCCGATAAGTTAAACATATAATTTCCATCAAAATTAATATCTTTTGTTTCTTTATATGTAACTACTTCTTCCATTATGTGAGTAAAACTAAACTCCAATTGCTCATAATCTTTAAAAATAGTAATATTATTTTCAAGATAATCACTAATTGATGAAACACTCCCATATTCAGGTAAATACTTCTGCTTACCAAACTTTTCTTCAGCAACATCTAAATCTGTTATAAATTCAAAATATGGTTTTATTAAAATCTTCTTTATGCTTTCTAAAGACTTTTGTGTTTCAGAATCAAATATTCTTATTGAGTCAATTTCGTCATCAAAAAATTCAATACGAATAGGATTTTCTTCATCAACAGGAAAAACATCGATTATAAACCCACGTACACCAAATTCACCTGTCTTAGTAACAATTGTATCTCTTGTATAACCACTCGCAACCAATTTTTCAACAAGTTTTTGAGGACTGATTATACTCCCAACTTTTAATTCTAATAAAAAATTCTTATAAGTATTTTTAGTAGGTAAAAATCTTAAATAACCCATCAAATTAGTAATGACTATCAAAGGTTTATCCTTAATAACCTCATTTATTGTTTCAAGTCGTGTAATTTGTAAGTCCGGACTTATAGCTAATGCTTCACTAGTTAAAAAATCATCCATTGGAAACAAACAACAATTATCAGTATAATTTTTCATTGAGGAATATAACTGATTTGCCTCATATAAAGAATTTACTACAACTAAAATATTTCTATTATATTTTTCTAATAAACTATTCAAATAGACACAAAAAAACTCATCGGTAAGACCAGCTATACCCATGTTCTTTTTTATATCTACAGTAATAAATCGATCAAATAACCCCATCTAATCACCTATTCTTACTATTGTATTTACTCATTAAGTCACCAAAAGGTAATTTAAAAAAATCATCAATTACATTAACTAAGTTTACAAATAATTCTTCAAATATTTTAACATCATCTTTTGAAAATTTACCAAGAACATAATCTTTGGTATCAATATTTTTATCCTTAGAAATACCTACCTTTAATCTTTTATATTCGCTAGTCCCAAGGCATCTTTCAATATCTCTTAATCCATTATGTCCTCCGCAAGAGCCATTACTCTTAAGTTTATAATTACCAGTTAATAGATCTAAATCATCAGATATAACAAGAATATCTTCAATATTCAACTTATAAAAATTAACAAATTGACTAACTACACCACCAGATAAATTCATATAAGATTGCGGCTTAACAAAAATAACTTTTTCTCCACCTATATTAGTTTCTAAATACAATCCATTAAATTTACTTTTCCAGTTATCACCTAGAGTCTTTTTTGAAATATAATTATCAACAACCATAAATCCTACATTATGACGTGTGTTTTCATATTCTTTTCCCGGATTACCTAGCCCAACTATTAACTTCATAATAAATCACCTTTTCTTCATTATTTTCACGATTCTTTCAATATCACAACTATTATAACCAAAAATTCTAACATTACTAGTAATATTTAGATTCTTTAAATGTTCATTAATTCTCGGTATATTAATTTGTTGAGAAACAGATGAATTCCATCTAGATTCCCAATTTCTAATAACTCCTACTCTTAGCCCATGCGGATTAACTTTATCTTTCATATAAATTAATCTCCCTTTTCACGATGATATTCATTATATATCACTGATTTAGCTACTTCTCTTTCTTTAGCAACTAACTTAATAGCATCTTTTTCATTCATACCATCTTCAACGTATAATTTAACATGGTCTACAATAGACATATGAGAATAATCAACAACATCTCTATTTCCTTCTACAATTAAAACAAATTCACCTTTTAAAGAATCTGCAATATCAATTAAATTACTAATTTTATCACGTAAAACTTCTTCATGAATTTTTGAAATTTCACGACTAATACTAATATTTCTATCTCCAAAAACAGATAACATATCTTGCAAAGTATCTTTTAATCTATGAGGTGCTTCATAAAAAATTAAAGTATATTTTAAACTACTTAAAGATTGTAATTCCTTCTTTCTCTTTGAACCTTTTGCATTTAAAAATCCATAAAATAAAAATGGTGATGGATCAATACCTGCCATAGTAAGTGCTGGAACAAATGCAGTTGCACCAGGTAAACTAACGACATTAAACCCACATCTAATTACTTCTTTAGCTACAATATAACCAGGATCACTAATTATAGGAGTGCCTTGATCAGTAACCAATCCAATATTAAACCCTTTCTTTAATTCTTCAACAACATAAGTTCTTACATTTTCTTCATTATACTCATGACAACTTACTAACTTCTTCTTAATATCATATTTACTAAGAAGTTTCCCAGTTTCACGAGTATCTTCACATAATATAAAATCAACAGCCTCTAAAGTTTTTAAAGCTCGTACTGTTATATCATCTAAATTACCAATAGGTGTTGGAATTAAATATAAACTTGCACTATCATCATAACTTTTTTGATTCATTATTTCACCTCTACTTGAAGTAAAGCATAACTATCAGTCATACTACCATCTTCATTATACATAACTATAGGGTTTTCAATTTTTAAACCTTCTTTACCGTTCTTTTGTCCTTCAACAAGAACTAAAGTAGAACCTTTATTTATATTCTCATAAACAAATTGAATCCTTTTAGGCTCAATAGAGTTTTTTTTAAATTCAAATAAAATCTCCATTAACCTCTCAGGTCTATGTACTATAGCAAAATTTCCATTATTTTTCAAGAGTTTTCTAGCAGTCACAAGTAAATCACTTAAATTAATTTCTATTTCATGTCTAGCAATTTTCTTTTCATTACTATCATTAAAATAATTCTTTTCATTTACTTTAAAATATGGCGGATTACAAGTAACTAAATCAAAATATTCAAAATAATTACCCTTTGCAAAATCTTTCATATTGACATTAAAAATACTAATCTGATCACTTAGTTTATTAAATTCAACAGACTTTCTTGCCATATCAGCTAATCTTTCTTGAATTTCCACACCAAAAATCTGTTTATCTGTTCTCAATGACATAATTAAAGGAATAACACCATTTCCACAACCTAAATCAACAATATTTTTATCTCTCAATCTAATAGTTGCAAAATTAGCTAACATAATACTATCTAAAGAAAAAGAAAAACATTCATTATCCTGATAAATTTTTCTATTTTTATAACCTAAAATATCATTTAGAACTTCCATTTTTGTTCTCTTCCTTTGAAAATTCCACTATCCCTTTTTCTTTTAAATCAACAGAATATGTCTTCTTAAACACATCAACAGAAACAACCTTACCCATTCCCATAGGTGTATCTGCCATCATACCAACTTTAGGTAAATCTTTCTTTAATTCTGTATAAACATCATTTTCATAATCTAAACAGCATAATAACCTTCCACAAACACCATTAATTTTTGTTGGATTTAAAGCTAAAAATTGATTTTTCGCCATATTAATTGACACACTATTGAAATCTGTTAAAAATGAATTACAACATAAAAATAATCCACAAGGTCCTAACCCACCAATTTTCTTTGATTTATCCCTTACACCTATTTGTCTAAGTTCAATTCTAGTTTTATATTTTTGAGCTAATTTCTTAGCAAGTTCTCTAAAATCAACTCTATTTTCAGATAAAAATGAAAATACCAATTGAGATTTATCCAAACTATAATATGCTTCTACAAAATTCATATCAAGTTCTAACTCTTTGCTTATTTTTCTAGCATCTTTTAATGCTTTTTCAGTACTTTTTGTATTTTCTTCAAAATCATTCAAATCAGATTCAGAAGCAATTCTAATAACTTTTGACAAAGGTAAATCTAGATTTTCTTGTTTTTCCTTATATATATCCTTACAAACCTCACCAAGTTGTAATCCGTTTTCTGTTTCAAAAACAACTAAATCTCCTTTATTTAATTCAACTAAATTTGGAGAAACATAATAAATACCTTTACTTGCTTTAAGTCTAACCACTACTACATCTATCATAAAACTAACCTCCTATTAACTTGGCAAATAAACAATCTAACCACAATTTGTAGTTAACATTATAATCAAGTTTTTGTACTTCTTCTTCTATTATAGCAATATAATTTGTAATTTTATCAATATCAACATTTGACAAGATTTTAACAATATCATTATTACAATCATAACTATTTTTATCAGATATATAATTAAGATAATTAATAAAAATTACTTCTATTTCATTAAGTATCTCCCTTGCAACAACCTTATCTATCAAAATATTGTCCATAATATATTGATAATTAACAAACAAAGCATCCTTTTTAATTATAAATTTTACTAAATCAATAATATTATCAGATATATCAACATTTAAATTATTATCTTGCAATGATAAAACCTGACATCTTGATAAAATAGTTTCAATTACTTTATATCTATTAGTAGTAACCAATATAGCAATAATATCATCTTCCGGTTCCTCTAAAAATTTCAAAATAGTATTACCCGATGCATCATTAAGCTTATCGGCTTCTTTTATAATATATATCATTTTATTATTCAAGAAAGATTTGTTTCTAAAATTCTCTTGTAATTTAATAACTTGTTGTTTTTTAATAACATTACCATCAGGCTCTATAATATTTAAATCAGGATAATTACCACTATCAATTAAAGCAGATATATTATTTTCATTCTTATTATCAAGAATTAATTTAACAAAATCCAAAACACAGTTAAAATCTTCTTCATAATTATCAATTTCAATCATGTAAGCGTGAGAAACCTTATTGAAACTAACAATATTATTAATAATGTCATAAAACTTTTTTTTAGCAGAAGTTAATTCCATAATCTCACCTCACAAAATAAATACTTTAAATAAAATCAATCCTAACATTGAAGGAATTCCCAACAAACTAACACAACTAATTGTATAAAAATTAATGGGAATAATTAAGTTAAAATTAACCGCAATTAAATTATATCCATATAATAAAAATGCACTAATAATAATCTTTTTTAATAAACGTAAAATCATAAATATAATCATCTCCTATTAAGGAATATGAAAAATAATTATAATTATTCTATTTCTTTTCTATCATTTAAAGCTCTTTCCAATGTCAAACTATCAACATACTCCATATCAGCACCAATAGGAACACCGCTAGCGAGTCTTGTTGTTTTAACGTCTAACCCATCTAAAATACGTTTAATATATAAAGATGTAGTTTCTCCTTCAATACTTGGTTTAAAAGCAAAAATAATTTCCTTAAACTGCTCATTAGTAATTCTATCAATCAATTTATCTAAACCAATATCCTCTGGGTTAATTCCATCAAGTGGAGAAATAAGCCCTTCTAAAACATGATACTTTCCATGAAACATACCTAGCTTTTCAAAAAGAAAAACATTTTTTGTATCCTCAACAACACATAATAATTTTGAATCTCTAGATTCATCCATACAAACAAAACATTTTTCATTTTCTGTAAGCGTATTACAAATAGCACATTTATGAATACTTTTCTTAACATCATTTATACTTTCAGCAAAAAATTCTGCTTGTTCTTCCTCTAAATCTAAAACAGAAAAAGCCAGTCTCTCGGCTGTTTTTTCCCCGATTCCTGGTAAAAATTTAAATGATTCAATTAAACTTTTTATACTATCAGGATACATAAATTAAATCCTAAAATAAACCTGGAATATTACCAAATTTACCCATTTTTTTATCTAAAGTTTCATCAATTTTATCATTAGCTTGGTTAATTGCAACCATAATCATATCTTGTAACATTTCAATATCATCTGCATCTAAACCATCTTTAGCATTAATTTCTACTTTAACTACTTCTTTAGTACCTTTTACAGTAACTTTTACTAAAGAACTTTCTCCAGTAAATTCAGTATTATCAACTTCATCCTTAATTTTCATCATATCTTTTTGTAAAGCTTGAGCTTGCTTCATCATTGCTTGTATATTCATATTTAAAATCTCCTTTATTATTTATATTAATTAATTTCTACAATGTCACCAAAAAGTTCCACTGCACTATTAGTTATTATATCATTTTTTACTTGTTCTTCATAGACTTCTTGAGGTTCATCAATAACTTGATATTGAACACCATCTTTTAAACTCTTTATATATTTATTTTTCTCATTTCCCCAGTCTTCATCAGTAATAATAGCAAGTTTTTTATTCGAATTAGTAATTTTATTATAAACATAAGTTATTTTTTCTAATTCTAATAAATTTTGCTTAACACTTGAATCATATTCATAACTAATAATAATGCTATCATCACTAGCTGCCCTAACAGTAGCATCAAGTAAATTACATACAATATAACCAATTTCTTGATCAAAAGTAAAATCATTTAACAGTTTAAAATTTTCTTGTTCTTTATTTAAAATCTGTTTATTTGCATTAGCTAAAGTATTATTTACCCTAACTTTCATAATATCATCTATGTTTTTAACGATTTTTAAAGAACTATCCTCATCTGTGTCCGAAAAAGACTCATCATCAGCAGATAAAACATCATTGTAATTATTTCCCATCACATCATCATAACTATTTTCATCATCTGAAAATTCTTTATCAAAGTCATATTCTTCATCATCTTCTTCAACATTTTCGGCCATTTTATCTGTCTCTTTAACCAAGTTAACTAAATTATCTTCTTTATTTTCAACAGCAGAATTATTTCCCAAAATACTTTTTTCATCAGAAGTTTGTGTAATTATTTCCTGGGAAATATTTTTTTTATCAGAAATATCTTTTATATATTTTATTAATAACATTTCTATATAAATTTTAGGGTTACCGCTCTTTTTAATATCGAACATTTTTTCGTTAATAATATTGATCAATTTTAACATATTATCAACAGAATACTCACATTTTGAGTTTTCCACATAGTAATTAACTACAATATTTCGCAAAAAATGCATTAATTGTGACATAATTTGAATCAAATTCTTTCCATCACCACTAAATTTATTTATTTTTGCTAAAACATTAGCCAAATTACCGGCAAAAATATCGTTACAAAATTCATGAAGAATTTTCTTTGTAATCATACCATTCAATTCGGCAAAATCATCAACTGTAATTTTATCTTTAGTATAAGATGTAAGTTTATCTAATGCACCTAAAGCATCTCTCATACCACCATCCGAAGAAATCGCAATTTCTGATAAAACTTCATCATCAAAATCAATATTTTCACTTTCACAAACCGTTTTTAATCTGTCAACTATCATGTCATCTGAGATTCTTTTAAAAGAAAAACATTGACATCTAGAAATTATTGTTTCTGGTACTTTTTGAGGGTCTGTTGTAGCTAAAATAAAAATTGCATGTTCTGGTGGTTCTTCTAACGTTTTTAATAAAGCATTAAACGCACCAATAGATAACATATGAACTTCATCAATAATATATACTTTATATTTAAGTTCAGCTGGAACAAGAGAAATTTTATTTTTTAACTCTCTAATTTCATCAACTCCATTATTAGAAGCAGCATCAATTTCTATGATATCTACACACTCTTTTTCAAAAGAATGAACACAACTTTTACATTTACCGCACGCATTACCATCAACAGGCTCTAAACAATTAATCGCCCTTGCAAAAATTTTTGAAGCTGTGGTTTTCCCTACTCCACGAGGCCCAAAAAACATATATGCATGACTAAAAGACTTATTTTTAACCGAATTTTGTAATGTTTTTACAATTGTATTTTGACCAACAACACTATCAAAACCTTGAGGTCTATATTTTCTATATAAAGCACGATACATAATATACCTCCTAATCCCCTATATTATAACATAAAGAAAAAAACATTATTACTTTTTTCTTCGAGAAACAAAGAATTTTTGTAATAATGTCTCACTTTTTTTAACAGAAAGCTCATTAATAAAATTAACAGCAGAATTAACTTTATCAGTTTCAAAAATTTTCTTTATTAAAAAATTATTATTTTCATCTTTATTAGAAATAGCGGAATAAACATTTTTAATTCTAGCTTGTTTTATAGCACTAGCACACATTGGACATGGTTCTAACGTAATATAAATATCACAATCTTCTAATCTCCAATTTCTAAGTTTTCTAGAAGCAAGTTTTATTGCCAAAATTTCAGCATGATTAACGGCACAATGCGTTTTTTCCTTCTTATTATGAGTTTTAGCAATAATTTTTCCATTTTTGACAATTACGGCACCTACAGGTACTTCACCGCATTTAAAAGCCTTTTCTGCTTCTTTAAAAGCAAGTTCCATATATTCTAAATTCATAATATCACTCCAATAAAAAAGTGCACATGGAAGTAGGTCCTTAAGGCTGCTACCTTCCGATCCTGACCTGGTTCAAACACTTCCATTGCACGATATATATTTTAATATAAGAATTTAAGTTTGTAAACTTCTTTTAATAAAACTGAGGATAAAAATCTAAAAAAGGCAAAAATACACAAAATTAGTGGAAAAAATCGTATAAAAAATGTATTTTGCACAAAAACTGTGGATAAAATGTTTCACGTGGAACATTATTCTAATTTGAATAAAAATTAATAAACTTTTTTTGTAAAACAAAAAAAAAATAAAGACAATTAAAACAAAATAATTTACTAAAAATACAATTATTAAACAATTTTTGTGGACAAAACGTTTCACGTGAAACCTTATATATTAATTAAAAAATAAAATTATAATGAAATATAACTAAAAACAAAAAAGAAAATAAATAAAAAGTTTTATTAACAAAAATTGTGGATAAAGTTTCACGTGGAACATTATTTTAATTCAAACAAAAAAATAAATTATTTCAAAGAACATAAATTATTGAAAATGTGAATAAAATTCAATTGAATATAAAATTTAAAAATAGAAAAATAGAATCAATCCACAAAAACTGTGGATAAAATGTTTCACGTGGAACATAAAAATGTGAATAAAAAAATATTAAATATCCACAAAATAAAATAAAAATAGAATCGATTTTAATAAAAATAAACCACCTTCCCATCACACAAAATACTTTAAATCGCTTAAAATGCACTTTGGCGTCAAATTTTACACTTTTGTAAGTTATTTGCATAGAAAAATAAAAAAATATTTGACTTTTATGAAAAAATACATGCCATCTTTTATTTCCCAGCAAAATATTTCCCGGGAAATAATTTTGGGAAATAATTTAATCATAAAAAAATATTATGACAAAAGTCAAAATATTTTTTTCCACAGGGTGTAATTTTACTAAAACATACATATCATATACATAAAATTGTCATAACAACAAAAAAAAGGATGATTTCTCATCCTCTTTTAATTACTCCTGAACTGCAATCTCTTCACTAACTTCTTGTAAAGATTTATTTTCATTTGTAATTGATTCTTCTGTTTCCTCTTCTTCTTTAGCAACAATAGCTACTGTAGAAACAGTTTGATCATCTTTTAAATTAATTAATCTAACACCTTGTGTAGCACGTTTTAAAGTAGATATTTGTTCTCCAGGCATCTTCATGATTACTCCACTATTAGTAACAACTATTACATCATAATCATTACCTTCAGCAACACATTTAAGAGCAGCCATCATACCATTCTTTTCAGTAACATTAAATGCTCTAACACCCTTGCTACCTCTATGAGTTAATCTATACTCATCAATAACTGTTTTCTTTCCATAACCTTTTTCAGTAACAATTAATATATATTGTCCAGGATTTACAACTTCAGCTCCAACCACTGTAGCTCCTTCAAGTTCAATTCCTTTAACTCCTGAACTACTTCTACCCATCGAACGAATTTCATTTTCATCGAAACGAACCATGCGTCCATTACTTGCTCCAATTGCAATTTCATTTTTTCCACAAGTCTTTCTTACTGAAATTAACTCGTCATCTTCTTTTAAAACAATAGCAATTTTACCACCTTTACGGATATTGTCAAACTCAGCTATTTCAGTACGTTTAACAATACCACATTTAGTTGCAAACATTAAATATTTTGTAACGTCGTCATTTACATCTAATTCAACTATCGAACTAATGTTCTCGTCTTTTTCTAATGGCAATAAATTAATTATTGGTAAACCTTTTGATTGTCTTGAGAACTCAGGTACTTCATAACCTTTCATTCTATATACTCTACCTCTATTAGAGAAGAATAATAAATAATCATGAGTTTTCATTGAAATCATATGTTCTACAAAATCTTCCTCATTTGTAGCCATACCTTTAACTCCAACTCCTCCTCTATTTTGAGTTCTATAAGTATCAGTTCTTAATCTCTTAATATAACCATTCTTAGTTAATGTAACAATTACATCTTCTTCTGGGATTAAAGATTCATCTTCAATATATTCAATAGCTGTCATATCAATATTAGTACGTCTTTCATCACCATATTTATCTTTAATTTCTAATAATTCATTTTTAATTACTTCTAATATCATCGCATCACTAGCTAAAATGGCACGTAACTCGTCAATTAACTTTAGCAAGTCATTTAGTTCATTTTCTATCTTTTCACGCTCTAAGCCGGTTAAACGACGTAATTTCATTTCAAGAATAGCATTAGCTTGAACTTCACTTAACTTAAAGTTATTCATTAATCCATTTCTAGCTTCTTCATCTGATTTAGCAGCACGAATTAATTTAATAACAGCATCAATATTATCTAAGGCAATCTTTAACCCTTCTAAAATATGAACTCTTTTTTCCGCAACATCTAAATCAAATCTTGTTCTTCTAATAATAACTTCTTTTTGATAATCAATATATTTAACAATAATATCTTTTAAACCTAAAGTTTTTGGAACACCTTGATCTAACATTAAGAAGATAATACCATAAGTAGTTTGGAATGAAGTATGTTTATATAACTTATTTAAAACTACTTGAGCATTAGCATCTTTCTTTAAAGTAATAGTAATTTTTATACCATCTTTTAAATCTGAATGGTAATCTGCTATACCTTCAATCGTTTTATTGTGAACAAGTTCAGCAACTTTATTTTTTAATTCTAAAGTATTAACACCATAAGGTACTTCATCTACAATAATGTATTGCTTTCCATTCTTTTCTTCTATTGTTGCCTTACTTCTAATAGTAATTGATCCTCTACCAGTTTCATAAGCTTTCTTAATTCCACTATTTCCAAGAATTATCGCTCCAGTTGGAAAGTCAGGTCCTTTAATATATTTCATTAATCCATCAACATCAATATCAGGATTATCAATATAAGCAACACATCCATCAATTACTTCACCTAAATTATGAGGTGGAATATTTGTTGCCATACCAACAGCAATACCTGTAGTACCATTTACTAATATATTAGGAAATCTAGAAGGTAAAACAGCTGGTTCTCTTTCACTTTCATCAAAGTTTGGAGTAAAATCAACAGTATCTTTATTAATATTTTTTAATAATTCTAATGAAATCTTTGATAAACGCGACTCTGTATAGCGCATTGCCGCTGCTCCATAACCTTCAATATTACCAAAGTTTCCATGTCCATCAACTAACATATAACGATAAGAGAAATCTTGTGCCATTCTTACCATTGCTTCATAAATTGATGAGTCACCATGTGGGTGATATTTTCCCATTACGTCTCCAACGATTCTAGCACTCTTTTTATGAGGCTTATCTGGAGTATAGCCTGATTCATACATTGAATATAAAATTCTTCTGTGAACAGGCTTTAAACCATCTCTTAAATCAGGTAACGCACGAGCAACAATAACACTCATCGAATATTCTAAGAAAGAGTCTTGGACTTCTTTAACTATATTATTTTTTTCTAATCTATCCATTTAAAACCCTCCTATACATCTAAGTTTTCCACATATGTAGCATTAGTTTCAATAAACTCTCTACGTGGCTCAACTTCTTCTCCCATTAATTTAGAAAATACTTCATCCGCTGCAATTGCATCATCAACTGTTATTTGTCTTAAAACACGTTTATTAATATCCATAGTAGTTTCATTTAATTCTTCTGCATCCATTTCTCCTAAACCTTTCATACGCATAATATCGTACTTTGTATTTGGAGATAATGTTTTAAGATATTCATCTCTTTCTGCTTCATTTAAAACATACTTAATAGTTTTTCCATGTTTAATAACAAATAATGGTGGTTGAGCAGCATATACATGACCTGCTTCAACAATAGGTTTAAAGAATCTATAAAATAATGTAAGTAATAATACACGAATATGACTGCCATCAACATCGGCATCAGTCATAATAATAATTTTATGATAACGAAGTTTTGATAAATCAAACTCATCACCAATACCAGTACCAAATGCAGTAATAATAGTTCTAATTTCTTCATTAGATAAAGCTCTATCTAGTCTAGCTTTTTCAACATTTAAAATCTTACCACGTAAAGGTAAAATAGCTTGAGTCATACTATCTCTACCTTTAATAGCAGATCCTCCGGCAGAATCTCCTTCGACTAAGAATATTTCGGATACCTCTGCATCCTTACTTTTACAATCAGATAATTTACCATAGAAATTAGTAACATCTAAATCACCTTTTCTACGAGTTAACTCACGAGCTTTTTTAGCAGCAACACGAGCACGACTTGCAGTCATTGATTTATCAACAATTATCTTAGCTTGATCTGGATTTTCCATTAAAAATCTTTCAAATGTTTCAGAAAAAATCTTATCAGCTATACCACGAACTTCACTATTACCAAGTTTAGTCTTAGTTTGTCCTTCGAATTGTGGATTTGGATGTTTAATTGAAACAATCATTGTTAATCCTTCTCTTACATCATCTCCAGTAAGTGGATCATCTTTTTCCTTAAGCATCCCTGCACTTGTTGCGTATTTATTCATAATTCTTGTTAATGCACGTCTAACACCATCTTCATGTGTACCACCTTCAGGTGTTGTGATATTATTAACAAATGAATAAATACTTGAATTATATGTTTCATTATATTGAAGAGCAACTTCTACCCTAATATCTTTATCTTCACCTTCAATATCAACAATAGTTTCATGAATTGGATTCTTACTCTTATTTAACATTTGAACATATTCAACAATTCCACCTTCATAATAGAATGAATCTTTTTTATCCGGTTCTCTATCATCATATAATGAAATTCTTAATCCTTTATTCAAGAATGCTAATTCTTTCAATCTAGTTTTTAATATTTCATAATCATAAACTGTTGTTTCAGTAAAAATCTCATCATCTGGTAAGAAATGAACTGTAGTACCAGTTCTATCAGCATCACATTTATCGATAACTTTTAAAGCATCATCTGGATGACCTCCATGGCTATATCTTTGATAATAGACATTACCATTCTTATAAACTTTTACTTCTAACCAATCACTTAGTGCATTTACAACACTGGCACCAACTCCATGAAGTCCTCCAGATACCTTGTATCCTCCTCCACCAAACTTTCCACCAGCATGTAATACTGTATATACTGTTTCAACAGTACTTTTACCTGTCTTTGGATGTAAATCAACTGGAATACCACGTCCATCATCTTTAACAGTAATACTATTATCAACACCAACAGTTACTTCAATATGCTTACAATAACCAGCTAACGCTTCGTCAATTGCATTATCAACAATTTCCCATACTAAATGGTGCAATCCCCTAGAACTTGTACTACCAATATACATTCCAGGTCTTTTTCTAACTGCTTCTAGCCCTTCTAATACTTGAATGGCAGACGAATCATAAGCTTGTTCTACTTTTTCTTCACTCATATTCTAACCTACTTTCTTTCTACATTCCCATTTTTTACTTCGTATATATAAGCATCATTTAAATACTTTTTACTAATATTTTTTAAATCTGTTGTTGTAATTATTGCTTGAATATTACCTTCACTAACAAATTTCAACAACTTATTTCTTTTCTTGATATCTAATTCACTAAAAATATCATCTAATAATAATAAAGGTTCAGTATCACATATATCCATGAATATAGGAATTTCAGCTAATTTATAAGCTAAAATAGCTAACTTTTGTTGTCCTTGTGACCCAAAAAACTTCAAATCATTTCCATTTAATTCAAAATAGAAATCATCCCTATGTGGGCCATACATAGTCATACCATAATTCAATTCTTTATTATAATTTTTATACAACTTATGTTTAAGTCTTTTTCTAATATCTTCAGATTCATAATTATCAATTTCAATATTAGGAATATAAATAACTTTTAAACCACTTACTTCAGCTATATCTTTATAATATTTATCAATGTTCATATTAATTAAATCGATATATTCTCTTCTCTTTTGATAAATAATTACAGCCTTTTCAACCAATTTATCAGTAATAATATCCAAATAAGCTTTATCAGCAATACTATTACTAAATAAAATCTTTAAATATTCATTTCTCGTTTTTAAAAGTTTATTATATTCATTGTATGTATTTAAATAAGTTTTAGATATTTGAGATAATTGTATATTTAATAAATTTCTTCGAATATTAGGCGATCCTTTAACTATTTCTAAATCATCTGGAGTAAAAACAATTACATTCAAATTTGAAATATAATCTGCAACTTTTTTTATATCAGTTTGATTAATTTTTAATGACTTACCATCTTCCGTAATATTTACTTCTAATTTAGAGATAATTTTTTTATTTTTTACTACTCCTTTTATTTGAGCCTTCTTTTTATTAAACATAATAATATTAGGATTAACCCCTACTCTATGCGATTTAGTAAGAGCAAGTATAGTTATCGCTTCTAATATATTAGTTTTTCCTTGAGCATTGTTTCCAATAAAAATATTCATCTTATCACCTAAGTTAATATTAATATTAGAACAATTTCTAAAATTAAGGAGATTAATTTTAGTCAGTTTCATTTAAAACCTCTTAAAATACCCATATAATCACCTATCCCCTATTTCAGTATTCCTATACATACGTTTATATTATACCACAGAGACCTATAAAAAGCACTAAAAAAATAGCTTATTAGGCTATTTTTAGGTATATTTTTATCGGCTTTTTCTCATTCTTAAAATATAATCCAATCTTGAAGCACGTGATACTTGATTTTCAATAGATCTATAAGAACATGGAACAATGATTTCTTTAGCGTTATCAAATATAATTTTTGTATTACAAGCATCAATCTTTTCAAATCCCTTTACCCTTTTTAAAGAAATCCAGACACATTCATCAGAATAAGGTGAAGTTGTTGGAAAAACAACTAAATTTTCACTATCTTCAACAACAATAGGAACTTTATATTCAGCTCCTAAAATTTCTCTAGCGCTATCTTTTCTCCCATTATAAGTACTACCAAAATACTTACAACTATCTTCCATTATTTTGAATGGTGAATCATTAATTATATAGCGTTCTTCATCTTCATATACTAAACTACTGTCCTTTTCATTTGGAACTATTGCTAAAGTTCCTTTACTTATTTCATATTTCATATTATTCCCCCTAACTGTGGAAACTTCTCGTTTCCAATAAAAAAATATCAAATAGTAATGTCATATTCTGTCTAAAAATATACTTTTTAACTATTTTCACTTATATTATTCGATAAATTTAGAATTTTTTTCCTTTTTTCCACAAAAAAAGTGCAAAAAAAAAGGATTTTTAATCCTTTTAATATGTTCTTATTGGTAAAACTAGTTGAGTTAATGTTTCATCTTCTGTAGATTTAATTAAAATTGGCTTAATTTCTCCAACAAAATGAATATCAACAGTTTCTGTTGAAAAACTTTTTAAAGCTTCCATCATATACTTTGCACTAAATGAAATCTTAATATCTTCATTATTATTCTTTGAAATAGGCATTTTTTCTTCTACTCTACCAATTTCAGCCGAACTACTTCTTAATACTAACATATTTCCATTAGTTTCAAGTGTAACGATATTTTTTTCTTTATCACTAGTTAAAATACTAACACGGTCAATTACATCATAGAAATCACTTAAATTAGTACTAATTACTAAGAAAGAATCATCTGGTAATAAATTAGAAGTATTAGGATATGTTCCATTTATTAATCTTGATTCAAATTTTAAATTTCCAGCTTTGAATAAAACTTTATTATTAAAAATATGAATTTCTACATCTTCATCATCATCACCTAATATTCTTGAAAATTCAACAACATTATGACTTGGAATAACAATATTATAATTTTCTTCACTTACATTATCTAATTTAACAACCTTTCTTGCTAAACGATATGAGTCAGTAGAATTACATTCTAAAACATCACCTACTATATTAAAGTTAATACCTGTTAAAACCGGCTTACTTTCTTCATTAGAAGAAGCAAATGCTGTTTGATTAATAATGCTTTTAAATGTTCCAGCTTTTATATTAACCTTCTTCTTACTTTCTTCTAAACCAATATTAGGATATTCACTTTCACTAATACCATTTAAATTAAATTCACTATTTTCTGTATAAATAAGAATCTTTAATTCATCGACAACTTCAATATTAATATATTTATCTGGTAATTTTCTAACTATATCTAATACATATTTACCTTGAATAATGATACTACCTTCACTTTCAACAGTAAAATCATCATCACTATTACAATTTATACTTGTTTGAATAGTAATATCGTTATCACTAGCAGTTAAAGTTAATTTCTTTTTCTTTAATTCAAATTTAATACCTGCTAATACAGGGATTAAGTTTTTTGTAGAAATAGCCTTTGATACTTTATTTAATGCATCTAATAATAAATCTTTTTTAATTGTTAATTTCATATAATCATTCCTTCTTTCTTTTAAACTATTTATATTATTACTGTGGAAAAAGTTTAAAACTCTCTTTTTCCTTTATATTTCAAAGCAAAACTAAAATTTTATCTTGTGGAAAAAAGTTTTACTTACCAAAAGTTTTAAACAACCCCTATATCTTTCTTTAATTTTTCTATTATATTTGCTAAATCTTTATTAACTTTTATCTCATTTTCAATCTTTTCAACAGAATGCATTACAGTAGAATGGTCTTTCCCACCAAATTCAATACCTATCTTAGGAAAGGATTCACTAGTCATTGCCCTACAAAGGTACATTGCAATTTGTCTAGGAAAAGAAATATTTGAACTACGTTTCTTACTTCTAATATCTTCAACTGATATTTGAAAATACTCAGAAACAATTTTTTGAATACGATGTACATCATTCTTTTCTCCCATCCCTTTACTAATAAAGTCTTTTAAAGCCTCTATAGCTAGGTCAAGAGTTACCTTAGAACCACCCATCATCGCAGAATAAGCAATTAATCTAGTTACAGCCCCTTCTAGTTGTCTTACATCAGTACCCATATTTGATGCAATATATTCAATTACATCATCCGGTATTTCTTCTTCAAAATCTCCTGCCATAATCTTCTTTCTTAAAATTTCTTTTCTGAGTTCAAATTCTGGTGGATAAATATTTACTGTTAATCCCCATGAAAACCTTGTTCTTAAACGTTCTGCTAACATTTTTAAATCAGCAGGACTTCGATCTGATGATACAATTATTTGCTTACTATCATTATATAAATTATTAAATGTGTGGAAAAATTCTTCTTGTGTTTGAGTTGCTCCACCTAAAAATTGAATATCATCAATAATCAAAACATCAATATTTCTATATTTATTCTTAAAGAAATCAATATAATTGAAATTATTCCCGTCTTCATCTTTTTTACTCATACTAACAAAGTCAGCTATAAAATCTTGACTTGTTACATATAAGACACTTTTATTTGCTGTATCAATAATATAATTACCAATAGCATGCATCAAATGTGTTTTTCCTAATCCACTATTACCATATATAAAGAAAGGATTATACATTTTACCAGGATTCTCTGCAACCGATAAAGCAGCAGCATGAGCAAATTTATTACTATTACCGACTATAAAATTATCAAAAGTATACTTACTTTTTAAGTTAGATTGGGGTTTTGATATAGTACTACTTCCCTCTCCTACTTTTTCAATTACAGGCTCTTTTTTAGGAACGATAGTATCTATCTCTTCCTTTAATAAAAGTTCTAATTCATAATTACTACCAGTAATTGAGTTGATTTTTTCTACCATTAATGTTGAAAAATTATCCATTAAATGCTTTTTATGAATTGGCATTGGCACAATTATATAAGCTTTACCATCTTCTAACTTATATAATTGAGTTTCGGAGAACCAGGTATTATAAGATAAAGATGTTAATTCTTCTTTTATCTGTGATAAAAAATTAGACCATAAAATATCTACATTCATCATACCATCTCCCCCACAAGAAATTACTACGAATTAGTATAAATTAAAAAAACGAAAAAATAAACACAATTCGAATAAAAAATTTATACATAATACACTTTAATTATAAAGGAAAATCAGAATAATATCTATATAAAACAAAGAATTTATAAAATATTATTATCTCTAACCTATTCGTTAAAAATTTATAGGTCAATTCTCCCATAATTAAAAATATCACGATTAGTATAATTTAAATTGTTGAAAAAAGAAACCATTTTTTTAGAAAAAAAGTTTTGAACAAGAAATCCACAATTTTTTCCACTACTCAAACGTTGAAATATAAAGCAAAAAATGACTTTTCCACATTTTCCACAGATTTTTATTCACAATGGTTAATAAAGTATTCCACATAGTTGTGGATTTTGTGCAAAATACTACAAAAAGCCAAAAAATAAACATTTTATTGACAAAAACCACAAAATCCTATTATAATAATGGAGATTTATGTCTGGAGGTGGAGCAAATGAAGAGAACATATCAACCAAACAATCGTAAAAAAGCTAAGAGATTAGGTTTTTTCGCACGTAAAAAAACAAATATTTTAAATCGTCGTCGTCGCAAAGGACGTAAAAGCCTTTGTAAATAAGAATACCGCTGCTAAAACAGTGGTTTTTTACTCTTATTAAAAGATAGGTGATATTAATGAGAAAATTATATATAGTAAAAAATCAACGTGATTTTGATCGAATAATAAAAGATGGTAGGTATCGTAAAAATAATAGTTATGTAATATATTACGAAAAAAATGAATTACCTTATGATAGATTTGGAATATCTGTTGGAAAGAAAATAGGTAATGCAGTAAATCGTAACAAACATAAAAGAAAACTACGTGCAATCATAGATAATTATAAAAAACTATATGTAAATAACCGAGATTATATTATAATATTAAGAGGAAGCGCAAAAGATAAGGAATATCAAGAACTTAATGATGACTTCTTAGCTTTAATGGATAATATAAGAAAGGATATACAAAAACATGAAGAAACAAAATAAATTTAAAATACTTATTGTAATAATGCTTCTGTTACTGACTACAGGTTGTACCAAAACATTAACTGATAAAGATAACCAAGCAGTTAAAAATGAAAAAACTCAACAAACACTAACAGAAAACATTATCTGTCAGCCAACTGATAAAATATCAATAAAGGCTTATGAAGAGAATGGGGTAGACATAAAAAAACTTCCAAAGTGTGATAATTTCAAGATAACATCTGGTAAATATGAAGGATTATGGACAAGTTTTTTAGTTAAACCATTAGCATTTATTCTATTAACAATAGGAAAAATACTTGGTTTTAAGGGAAAATATGCATTATCAATTATCATTGTTAGCTTAGCAATAAGATTAATTGCATATCCAGTTACAAGAAAAACAGCGCTACAATCTGAATTAATAAAGAAAGCTCAACCAGAGTTAAATAGAATTCAAAAGAAATACCAAGGTAAAGAAGATCAAGAATCCATGATGAAACAAAATCAAGAAATCTTGATGGTTTATAAAAAATATAATATAAATCCAATGTCTGGTTGCTTATTTTCAATGTTACAATTACCATTGTTTATAGCATTCTTTGAAGCAGTACAAAGAACACCAGCTTTATTTGAAGATAAATTTTTAGGATTACAACTTGGAACCACACCAGTAGCAGGTATTACAACTGGAACATTCTATGCTTACATTATCTTAATGTTAATAATTGCATTAACAACATTCTATTCATTTAAAATGAACTCTACTGGAAACATGCAAGATCCTAGTATGAAAATGATGCCAATAATGATGTCAGGAATGATTATAATAACAGCATTGTTTATGCCATCAGGATTAGGAATCTATTGGGCAACTACAAATTTATTTACAATAGTCCAAAATATGTTAGTTAAAAGGAGTAAAGAAGCAAATGGAAAAGCATAAATATCAAGGAAAAACAAAAGAGGAAGCAATTTCTCAAGCAACAGTTGACTTACAAGAAGTAGAAGCAAACTTAATTATAAAAGAGTTAGAAGTAATTAAAGGTGGATTATTTAAAAGTCCAAAAGTAGAAATAGAAGTAATTGAAAAAAGAGAAGTAGTTAAATATATAAAAGACTACATAGTAAAATTACTTAAAGACTTAGGATTTCAAGCAAATGTTGAAATTAAAAATAAAGACACAGTTCCAACATATACTGTTTACTCTGATAATGATGCCTTATTAATAGGAAAAAATGGTAAAAACTTAAAAGCTTTATCAGTAGTAGTAAATCAACATATTAATAAAGAAATTGGTAAAAATTATAAATTTATTATTGATATAAATTCATACAAAGAAAAACGTGAAAAACAATTAGAACAATTAGCAAGAAGAGTAGCAAGAGAAGTTGCAAGTTCTAAGATTGAAGTTAAAATGGATTCAATGAATTCATATGAAAGAAGAATAATTCACAATGCATTAACAAACAATAAAAGAGTATATACAGAAAGCGAAGGCGAAGAACCAAACCGCTATGTTGTAGTAAAACCAAAAGAAGATTAAATCTTCTTTTTTTTGTAGATTAGTATTGTATAATATAAATAATAGGAGGTATTCATATGGAAAAAACAGATTTATCACTAATGTTAGGAGATATAAAACTAAATATAAGAGTAGGGGCAATACTAGAGTATAAAGGAAAAATATTAGTAGAAAAAAATAAAAAAGTAGACTTTGGTGTAATAACAGGTGGAAGAATAAGAACATTAGAAAGTGGACAAGAAGCCTTGATAAGAGAAATAAAAGAAGAACTAGATGTAGATTTATCAAAAGAAAAATTTAATTTGCATGCATTAATAGAAAATTTCTTCGAGTTTAACAATAAGACATATCATGAACTATATTTTGTTTATAAGGCAGAATTATCAAGTGATTACGGTATAGAAAATGGGTTTGAAAATAAAGATAATGATGATTCTAAATTTTATTGGTATACAACAGAAGAATTTAAAAAACAAAATATTCTACCATCAATTTTAAAAGAAATAATAGAAAATAATGAGTTTAAAAACTATATAGTAAATGATCTAAATAAAAAATAATGTTCAAAAAGTAAAGAATGTGTTATAATATCGAAAGAAAAAAGGAGGGATTATCATGAATGATACAATAGTAGCGATCTCAACTACAATGGGAGTAGGGGCAATTTCTATCGTTAGACTAAGTGGAAAAGAAGCTATTTCCATAGTTAATAAAAGCTTTAAAGGTAAAAATCTAGAAGAAGTTCCAACACATACAATTAATTATGGTCATATTTATGATGAAAATGAACTTATTGATGAAGTTCTTGTATCAGTAATGAAAGGACCTCGTAGTTTTACAGCGGAGGATATTGTAGAAATAAACTGTCATGGTGGAATAATAACAACTAACCGAATTCTTGAAACTATGCTAAATAATGGAGCAAGACTTGCTGAACCAGGAGAATTCACTAAAAGAGCTTTCTTAAACGGAAGAATAGACTTAGTAAAAAGTGAAGCTGTAATGGATCTAATTGAAAGTAAGTCTGATGAAGCTAGAAAAATAGCATTATCTCAATTAGGTGGAAGAACATCAAATTTAATCACAAAATTTAGAGATACATTAAAGTCCTTATTATCTTCAATAGAAGTTAATATTGATTATCCTGAATATTATGATATAGAAGTAATGACAATAGAAAAAGTAAGTGAAAAAGTCACTGAGATGAAAAAAGAATTAAGCGAGTTAGTTCAAGAATCAGAAAATACAACTACTATAAGAAATGGAATCAAAACAGTAATTATTGGAAAACCAAATGTTGGAAAGAGTAGTATTTTAAATAAGTTATTAGAGCAAGAAAAAGCAATTGTTACAGATATAGCAGGAACAACAAGAGATATTGTTGAAGGAGAAATATATATAGACGGTGTATTACTAAACATTATAGATACAGCTGGAATTCGTTCAACAGATGATGTTGTTGAAAAAATTGGGGTAGAGAAGAGTCTATCAATGATTGACGAAGCAGATTTAGTAATAGTTGTTTTAAATAGTAATGAGGAATTATCAACAGAAGATAAAGAAATATTGGAAAAAACAAAAAACAAGACAAGAATAATTGTTCTTAATAAAAATGATTTAACAAGAAATATAGAACTACCAGCAAATTTAGAAAATATAGTAGAAACAAATACAAATGACTATTCAGGAATAAATTCATTAAAAAATAAGATTAAAGAATTATTTAATCTAGAAAAAATAGCAACAAAAGATTATACATACTTAACAAATAGTAGACAAATATCATTAGCAAAACAAGCATATAAGAGTTTATTATCTGCAGAAGAAGCTATTAAAAATGAAGAACCAGTTGATATTATTGAAATTGATTTAAAAGAATGTTTCGATACATTAGGAGAAATAATTGGTGCTACTTATAGTGAAGAAATAATAGATAACTTATTTGAAAATTTCTGCGTAGGAAAATAGGAAGTGAATAAAATGGAGTACGAAATAATAGTAGTAGGAGGAGGACATGCTGGATGCGAAGCATCATTAGCAAGTGCAAGAAAAGGTCATAAAACCCTTCTAATTACAGGAAATATAAAGAATATAGCTGATATGCCATGTAACCCATCAATAGGTGGACCAGCCAAAGGTATTGTAGTAAGAGAAATAGATGCCTTAGGTGGAGAAATGGGAAGAAACGCAGATAAAGCAGCTCTTCAAATTAAAATGTTAAACACAAAAAAAGGTCCAGCAGTTCAAGCATTACGTGCACAAGCGGATAAGATTACTTATCCTAAAGAAATGCTAAAAACACTAGAATCAACAGCTAATCTTGAAATAAAAGAAGCAATGGTAGAAAAATTAATAGTTGAAGATAATAAAATAAAAGGTGTTGAGTTAGCTAATGGAGACCAAATTAATGCTAAAGCAGTAATCCTTACAACAGGAACATATTTAAGAAGTGTAATACTAATTGGAGATAATAAAACACCTGGAGGACCACACGGAGAAAAAGAATCAAAACATCTAAGTAATCACTTAAAAGAGTTAGGATTTACAATACTTCGTCTAAAAACCGGAACACCTCAACGTATTGATAAAAACTCAATTGATTATAGTAAAGCATCATTAGAGCCAGGAGATCCTGAAGAAAGAACATTCTCATTTGATAATAAAGTATATTATGATGTAGAAAATCAAGTTCCATGTCATCTTATCTATACAACAGAAGAAACGCATAACATAATAAGAGAACATCTAAATGAATCAAGCATGTATGGTGGATATGTTGAAGGAGTTGGTCCTAGATATTGCCCATCGATTGAAGATAAAATAGTAAGATTTGGAGAAAAAGAAAGACATCAACTATTTTTGGAGCCTGAAAGTATTTATTATGATGATATTTATATTCAAGGTTTTTCAACAAGTATGCCACATTATGTACAAGACAAAATGGTTCATAGTTTACCAGGACTTGAAAATGCCAAAATATTAAAATATGCATATGCGATAGAGTACGATGCGATAGATTCAAGACAATTAAAACAATCTCTTGAAACAAAACTAATAGAAGGACTTTACACAGCAGGGCAAATAAATGGAACAAGTGGCTATGAGGAAGCAGCAGGACAAGGTTTAATTGCTGGAATCAATGCTGCTCTAAAATTAGAAGGAAAAGAACCTTTAATTTTAAAGAGAAATGAATCATATATTGGAGTTCTTATTGATGACTTAGTAACAAAAGGTGTAAAAGATCCATACCGTTTACTAACATCCCGTGCTGAATATCGTTTATTATTGAGAAATGATAATGCAGACTTAAGATTGAGAGACTATGGATATCAAATTGGTTTAATTACAGAAGAGCAAAATAAAGAATTTAATAAGAAAAAACAAGATATTGAAGAATTCTTTGAATTATTAAAACAAACACGAATTACACCAAAGAAAGAAACAAATGAATATGTAGAATCAATTGGTACAACACCACTAAAAGAAGGAATATCTTTATATGAATTTTTAAAAAGACCTGAAATTAAATTAGAACACCTAGAACATTTTATTGATATACCATATAGTAATGAAGTAAAAGAACAAGTTGAAATAAATACAAAATATGAAGGATATATTAAAAAATCATTAAAAGAAGCAGAAAAAATGTTAGCTCTTGAAGAAAAACAAATTCCTAGCGATATTGATTATTCTAAAGTACCAAATCTAGCAAGTGAAGCAAGACAAAAACTTACAGAAATATCTCCAACAACAATAGGACAAGCATCTCGTATTAGTGGAGTTAATCCTGCAGATATTTCAATATTAATGGTTTATTTAAGAAGAGGGTACAATGAATAAAGAAGAGTTTATTATTGCAGTTAGAGAATTAGGAATTGAACTTACAGAAGAACAATTAAATAAGTTAGATAGTTTTTATCATAAATTAATAGAATGGAATGAAAAAATAAATTTAACAAGAATTACAGAAGAACAAGATGTTTATCTAAAACATTTTTACGATAGTTTAACTATTGCAAAAGTTGTTGATTTAAGCACAAAAGAAACACTATGTGATGTTGGAACAGGTGCTGGCTTTCCAGGAATTGTTTTAAAAATAATATATCCAAACTTAAAAATAACATTAGTTGATTCATTACTAAAAAGAGTAAACTACTTGAATACAATAATTGCTGAATTAAATCTTGATAATATTAATGCAATTCATTCAAGAGGAGAAGATTACAAAGAAAAATTTAATGTAGTAACAGCAAGAGCCGTAGCGAATATAGAAAAACTTTTAAATTTCACAATGCATTTAGTTAATAAAGATGGTATATTTGTTGCTATGAAAGGAAATGTTGAAGAAGAAATAACAGAACAAGTTGTTTCTAAAATCAATAAGAAATATAATTTAGTTACAATCAATAAATTCTTATTACCAATAGAAAATAGTAATAGAAGTCTTGTAGTTATAAAGAACAAGTAAAACAAACTGTAAAAAGCAACTCTATGTAAAGAAAGAGTTGTTTTTTTGTTGAAATAACAACAAAAATAGTCTATAATGATAACATAGGATAAAAAGAATAGAAGTGAGGGGACAATTTATGAACACAGAAAATACAAACGATCAAGTAGTCCAACTATATTTAGATGACATAATACCAAATAGATTTCAGCCAAGAGAGGTTTTTGATGAAAAAGCCTTAAAAGAACTTGCTGTATCTATTAAAGAACATGGTGTAATTCAACCAATTATTGTCCGTAACGTAAAAGGTAAATACGAAATAATTGCCGGTGAAAGACGTTATAAAGCCTCTGCTTTAGCAGGATTAACTAAAATTCCTGCAATAATAAGAGATCTTGATGATAAAGAGAGTTCTAAAGTAGCACTTCTAGAAAACTTACAAAGAAAAAATCTTACACCAATCGAAGAAGCAAGAACATATCAAAAAATCTTAGAAATAGATGAAATGACACAAGAAGATCTTGCAAAAACAATGGGTAAAAGTCAATCTGCAGTAGCAAATAAATTAAGACTTTTATCATTGCCAGATGATGTACAAGATTCACTATTAAAAGAACAAATATCAGAAAGACATGCAAGAGCATTACTAAATATACCTGATGCAAGTAAACAAATTGAAATGTTAAAGAAAATAATTAGTAATAAAATGAGTGTAAGAGCAGTAGAAGAAGAAATAAAGCAAATGTATCCAAAAGAAGAAAATAATGAAGGTGTTGGTAGTATGGATAATCAAAATATTGGAATTCCTGAAAGCATATCAGTTCCAACAACAAATAGTTATATAAATAGCAATCCATTAATGCCTACAACTGATCTTCCTGGAGCATTACCAGCAGGAATTCCTGAAATTTCATCAATTCCTATGGGACCTAGTGTTCCTGGATTTACTGCACAAGCGCCAAGTACACAAGCTCAACCTGAAACTTCTAAGTTTATAAATTATGGTGAAATTGATGATGACGACGATGATGAAGAACCACCAATGCAATTTAATAATCCTGTAACTCCAATAGATGTTAACAGTATTAGAAATAATTCAATTGATATTGGAACACCTAAAGAAGAAAAATCATTACCATCAGCAGATTTAGATAGTTTATTAAATCTTCAAAATATGTCCGCAGGACCAGCTTCAGGAACAATTCCAGGAGCAAATCCATTCTTATCACCAGCAGAAGAGATTGTTAAAACTGATTCAACTAAACCAGTACCAAAAGAAAAAGCTGCAGATTATTTTAAAACAGCAGATTTTATTCCAACTGTACCAAACGTATCAAATTTTGCTGCAGGAAATTTAGGAATATCAGAAATATCATCTCCAGCTAACTACAGCCCAGAAACAGCAATGCAAAAATTAAGAGATGCTATTTCGGAATTAAAGGTACATGGCGTAGCAGTTCATGCTGATGAAATGAATTTTGAAAACTCATATCAAATCATAATAAAAATAGATAAATAATAATAATTGAAAAAGTAGATAAAAATCTACTTTTTTTTATAAAAGCATTTAAAAAAAAACATTTATTTGGTACAATTATAAAGTAAAATGGAAAATGGGTGATTAGATGGGAAAGGTTATATCGTTAGTAAATCAAAAAGGTGGAGTAGGTAAAACTACAACAAGTATCAATCTTTCTGCATCATTAGCAGTATTAGGGAAGAAAGTATTATTAATAGATTTAGACCCTCAAGGAAATACAACTACTGGTGTAGGAATAAATAAAGGAGACATTGAAAAAAGTGTTTATGATGTTTTAATAGGTGAATGCAAAATAGATGAAGCCATGATTAAAACAAAATACAAAAATTTATATGTCTTACCTGCAACAATTAATTTGGCTGGTTTAGATATAGAATTAGTTGAAAAAAGTCATAGAGAAAATGGATTCTTAAAAGGTGAACAATTAAAAATTCATTTAGCAGAAATCATTGATAAATTCGACTATATTATACTTGATTGTCCACCATCATTAGGAATTATTACAACAAACGCTTTAACAGCATCAAATTCAGTAATAATACCTGTTCAATGTGAATTCTTCGCCTTAGAAGGAATCACACAATTATTAAAAACAATAATGTTAGCACAAAAAACATTAAATCCAACACTTGATATTGAAGGAGTATTATTAACAATGCTTGATTCAAGAACAAATTTAGGATTTGAAGTTGTGGATGATATTAGAAAATTCTTCAAAGAAAAAGTATACAACACAATTATTCCAAGACTAGTAAGATTAACAGAAGCTCCTTCACATGGAGAGCCAATCGTAGCATATGATCCAAAAAGTAGAGGTTCTGAAGCTTATCTAAATTTAGCAAAGGAAGTGATTGCAAGAAATGGAAACAAATAATACTAAAAGAAGAGCATTAGGAAGAGGATTAGAAGAATTATTCTTTAACGAGCCAATTGCATATGATAAAGTTGAAGAAAAGATAATTACAGAAACACCAAGTGAAGAAATCGTAAAAGTAAAATTATCTGAATTAAGAAGTAATCCATATCAGCCAAGAAAAGTATTTGATGAAGATGCTTTACAAGAATTAGCAGCATCAATCAAAGAACATGGAGTTTTTCAACCAATTATTATTAAGAAAAGTATTAAAGGATATGAAATAATAGCAGGAGAACGTCGTGTTAAAGCATCTATTTTAGCAGGATTAGAAGAAATTCCAGCAATTATTAGAGATTTCAATGATACTGAAATGATGGAAATTGCTTTATTAGAAAACTTACAAAGAGAAAATTTAAATGCCGTAGAAGAAGCAACTGCATATAAAAAACTTATAGAAACACTAGCTTTAACACAAGAAGAGTTAGCTAAAAGATTAGGAAAAAGTAGAAGTCATATTACAAATATGTTAGGACTATTAACTTTACCAGAAGATATTCAATCTCAAATTACTGAGAGAAAAATTACAATGGGTCATGCAAGAGTTTTAAGCAAGTTAGATAGTAATATTCAACAAAAAGAACTTGCTGATAAAATAGTGAGTGAAGGATTAAGCGTAAGACAACTAGAAGAAATGACAACATCAGAAAAAGAATATGCTAGAACCAAACAAATTAAACGTAAAGACAAAGAATTTAGTGAATACCAATATATTCAAGATGAACTTTGCGAAAAACTAGGAACAAGAGTAAAAGTAAAAAATAATAAAATTGAAATTAACTTTGTTAATGGAAGTGACTTAAATAGAATATTAGAAGTCATGGGAATTATTCCAAGAGGTTAATATATGGTAAAAATACCAGGGTTAATAACAATAGAATTAAAGCATATTATTTTTCCTATAATATATATTATTGTAGGAATGGTTATATATAGTATTCTAAGAGCAGCAATAACAAAACTATCATTAAGAAATACCAAAAGGCTTAATAAGGAACAATTACAAAGAATCAAAACTGTTAATATGCTAATTATAAACATAATAAAATATGTAATTGTAATAATTGTTGTCCTTGCAACACTTGCTTTATATGGAGTAAACGTAAGCTCTTTAGTGGCTGGACTAGGCATTACTGCCGCAATAATAGGTCTTGCTTTTCAAGATCTAGCCAAGGATTTAATTGCCGGGATATTTATAATTACCGAAGGACAATATGAGGTTGGAGATACAGTTGAAGTAGATGGTTTTATGGGAGAAGTAATTTCTTTAGGATTAAAAACAACACAAATAAGAAATTATAAAGGAGCTACTAAAATCATTGGTAATCATTACATGGATAATATGATTAATTATAGCCTTCATAATTCTTTAGCAGTTGTTGATGTAGCAACTGATTATCAACATTCTCCAGAAGAGATAGAAAGAGTATTAAATTCTTTAGCAGAAGAATTAAATGGTAAAATAAAAGAAGCAAAAGGGGAATTACAAATATGGGGAATCAATGAACTTGATGACTCATCAGTTGTATATCGCGTAGCGGTAGAAGTTAATTCTATGAAACAATTTGAAGTGGAAAGATTCTTAAGAAAAAAAATAAAAGAAGCATTTGATAAAGAAAATATCAAGATTCCATTTCCACAAGTTGAGGTGCATAATGGAAAATAATTTAAATTACGAATTAGGAACCAAAGTGGTTATGAAAAAACAACACCCATGTGGTGCGAATGAATGGGAAATAACTAGATTAGGTGCAGATATCAAAATAAAATGTTTAAACTGTGGAAGAACAATATTAATTCCTAGAATTGAATTTAACAAAAAAGTTAAAAAGATAATTTCCCAGGAAGGATAACATATGAACGATAAAAGAAAATTAAAATTAAAAAAGTTTTATTTCCATCCAATAACTACATTTTTAACAATGACAATATTAGTAGTAGTCTTAAGTGGAATATTCTCTTTGTTTGAAATGCAAGCAACGTATAATACTGTAAATATAAACACAAAGGAATTAGAACCAACATTAATAACAGTAGAAAATCTTTTTAGTTTTAGTGGATTAAGATATATAATAAGTAGTGCTATGAAGAACTTTTTAAGTTTTGCTCCATTAGGAACACTTCTTATTTCAATAATTGCCCTAACACTTGCTGAATCAACTGGATTTATTGAAACAGTAACAAAAAGATATTTATCAAAAATACCAAGACAAGTTTTTACATTTTTAGTGTTATTTATAGCAGCAACATCATCACTTATTAACGAAGTAGGTTATGCTATATTAATACCATTAGTTGCAACAATATACTTTATCAATAAAAGAAATCCGTTACTAGGAATTGTGACTGCCTTTTGTGGAGTATCATTTGGATACGGCGTATCATTATTTATAGGTACTCAAGAAATAGCATTAATGGATTATACAAAAAACGCTGCAATGTTAATTGATGAAACAACACATATAGCATTATCTTCTAATTTAATATTTTCAATTGTAGCAACAATATTACTATCAGTTGTAGGAACAGTAATTATTGAAAAAATTCTTGCACCAAAAATTGGAAAATATAAGAAAGAAGAAGAATTTGCTAATACTGAGCAATATAGTCCAATTAGTTTAGAGGAAGAAGAACAAAAACTAATTGAAAAAGATAAAAGAGAGAAAAAAGGAATAAGAATAGCATTAATTACTGGTGTAGTATATGCAATCCTATCAATATATGCATTAATACCTGGTCTTCCAGGATCTGGATTAATGTTAGATATGTCAGAAAAAACATATGCTCTACAAGTTTTTGGAGAAAACGCTTACTTCCAAAATGGATTTACATATTTAGTAGCATTATTCTTTATAATAACAGGAATTGCATATGCAATAGGAGCTAAGTCTATAAAGAATGATAAAGAACTAATTGAAAAAATGACCAACAAATTATCAAAATTCTCATCAATGTTTATCTTGATATTTGTTGCATCTCAATTTATTGCAGTATTCAAGAAAACAAATATTGGTTTAGTAGTAACAACATGGTTAGCTAGCATATTTGAATATGTAGAGATGAATGGAATAGTATTAATTATATTTACATTACTTTTAATAGCATTATCTGGATTGCTACTAACAAGTTCATCAAACAAGTGGGCATTATTCTCGCCAATAGTAGTACCGGTATTTATGCAGTCAAATATATCTCCAGAATTTGCTCAAATTGTAATGCGAGCAGCAGATTCAATGACAAAAGGATTTACACCATTGCTAGCATCATTTGTCATTTATATTGGATATTTAAATCTATATAATTTAAATAAAGAAAAACCAGTTACAATTAGACAATCATTAAAAATGATTACCCCATATTTCTTACTAATTGCAGCAGTATGGATAGTATTGGTTGTATCATGGTACATTATTGGTTTACCAATAGGACCAGGAGTATATCCTACAATTTAAACACCTTATGGTGTTTTTTTGTTGCTATAAATAGTTAAAAAGTATATAATATAGCACGAAAAGCGGGGATAAAATGAAAAGAAAAATTAGCATAAGGCAAATTCAAGCAGAAGATAAAGGTAACTATCTAAAATTATTTAATTCAGAAGATTTTGGATGTGTTGGTATTAATTCTGATTTAAAGCCATCAATATATGAAGAAGAAAGAATACTAACAGGAGTAATTGACGGTACAATATTATCAACAAGAATATTAGTCATAGAAGATAATAATGAGTTCATTGGATATGCATCTATTTCAAGACCTAGTGAACATTCATTTCATATCGGACAATTTGTTATAAGAAAAGATAAACAAAGAAAAGGATATGGTAAACTCTTAATGAACGAAATAAAGGAATATGCCTTAGCCGAAGATTGTGATATAAAACTAGAATGTATAAGTAATGCAACTACATTTTTTGAAAAACAAGGATTTACTAATGTATTTTCATCATCATATACATATCCGAGAAAAAAGGCACTTCTACGAAGAAAAGCAACTCTTTTTCCAAGTTATGATTTAATACGACAAGAAAAAGATGAGAAAAGTGCTCAAGAAATAAAGTCATTCCAAAAATTTTTAGAGTCACCGCTATTTAAAGAAATAATGAAACTATGATATAATATATATAGATATAGAAAAGAGGTATTAAAATGAGTTTAACAGCAGGTATAGTAGGACTACCAAATGTAGGGAAATCTACATTATTTAACGCAATTACAAATCAAAAAATATTAGCAGAAAACTATCCATTCGCAACAATTGAACCAAATGTAGGTGTTGTAACAGTTCCAGATGAAAGAATGGACAAATTAAATGAAATGTATGAACCAAATAAGTTTATTCCAACAGCTTATGAATTTACTGATATTGCAGGCTTAGTAAAAGGCGCATCACAAGGTGAAGGTCTTGGTAACAAATTTTTATCTCATATTAGAGAAGTAGATGCTATAGTTGAAGTTGTAAGATGTTTTGATGATGGAAAAATTATTCATGTAGATGGAACCCCAGATCCAATTAGAGACATTGAAACAATTAATTTAGAGTTAGCTATCGCAGACTTAGATGTTATTAATAACAGATTAGAAAGAGTTGCTAAAAAAGCAAGAACAACAAAAAATAAAGATGATATTACAGAAGTAGAGGCATTAGAAAAATCAAAGGCCGCTTTACTAGAAAATAAGCCATTAAGACAAGTAGAATATAGTGAAGATGAATTAAAATTACTTAAATCATATAGTTTTTTAACTCTTAAACCAATTATCTATTTAGCAAATATTAAAGAAGATGAACTAGGAAATCCAGACAATGCTTATGTAGAACAAGTTAAAGAATACGCAGCAAAGGAAAATGCTAAAGTAGTAAGTTTATGTGCTAAAGTAGAAGAAGAACTAAGTGAACTATCAAAAGAAGACAAACAAGAAATGTTAGAAGGTCTAGGTTTAGATGGTTCTGGATTAGATAAATTAATTACAGCAACTTATGATATTTTAGGTTTAGCAACATACTTCACAGTAGGAAAAGATGAAGTAAGAGCTTGGACTTTCAAAAAAGGAATGAATGCTAAACAATGTGCCGGTATTATTCATACAGACTTTGAAAAAGGATTTATAAGAGCAGAAGTAATGTCATACACAGACTTAATCGAATGTGGAAGTGAGTTAAAAGTAAAAGAAGCAGGTAAAGCCAGACTAGAAGGAAAAGATTATTTAATGCAAGATGGAGATATCTGCCACTTTAGATTTAATGTCTAAAGTCTTTTTCTTTATAAGGAAATGAGGGATAAAATGGAGTCAAAAATAAAAATATTTGAATCTGGAATTGCAGAAGGAGTAATGTCAAAAAACAAAAAATTCTATCCTGAAGAAACAACAGAAGAACAAATAAATGAATTATTTCTTCAAGTAAGAATAAATTTAGGAAAAAAATACGGATTTGATGGAAGAAAGATCTTTCAAGCATTACAAAAAACAGATCAAAATAATATAGAATATCCAGACGGTATGTATCATGTAATAAATGAAAATGATATAGATAATGATGATTTATGGGAAGTAAAAATTCCAGCAGACATATTAATTATTTCAGAAAAACATAAGAATGTTGTTGTTGGAAATCAAATGGCAGATTGTCCAATACTTATTGTTGAAGATAGAAAGCAAGGAGTAACTGCATTATCACATTGTGGAGCACCATACATAGATAGATTGCTTCCATACCAAACAATAGAAGCATTAATTAAAGAATGTAAAAGTAATCCCAATGATTTATATGTATATATAGGAAGTTGTGCAAAAAAAGAAAATTTTATTTATGATAGATATCCTCTATGGGCTAAAAATCAAGAAGTTTGGGATGAATATATCATTCAAAATGGAGAAGATTATCATATAGATATGGTAGGAGCTATGATTAAACAAATAAAAAATCTTAATATCAGCAACATTGAAGTCAGCGCTGAAGACACAATTACTAATGAAAAACATTATTCACATAGTGCTGCATATAAAGGAAATAACAATAAAAAAGGACAAAATTTCGTAGGATTTTTTTACAAATAGTGTGGACAAAATAAAAGTAGTTTGATATAATACATCCGAGTATTTAAAATACTCCTTGCCACAAAAGTGGCCGAAAAGTCCAAAAGGAGGTGTGTCAAAGATGAATAAATATGAAATCATGTTCATTGTTAGACCAGATATGGAAGAAGCAGAAATCAAGAATACTGCAGAAGAAGCAAAAAAGGTTTTAACAGAAAAAAATGCAACAATCGTTGAAGAAAAAGCTATGGGACAAAGAGAATTAGCTTATGAAATCAACAAATTTCAAACAGGATACTACTACTTATTCGTAGTTGAAGCAGACTCAGCAGCAGTTAAAGAATTTGATCGTGTTGCAAGAATCAATGAAAGTCTACTTCGTCATTTAGTTGTAAAAGTAGAAGACTAAGAAAAAAGAGGTATGTTATGAATAAAGTATTTTTAATAGGAAGATTAACAAGAGATCCTGAATTGAGATATACAGGAAGCAACATTCCATCAGCAACTTTTTCAATTGCTGTAAATAGAAACTTTACAAATCAAGCAGGAGAAAGAGAAGCAGATTTCATCAATATTGTTGTATGGAGAAAACAAGCTGAAAATTGTAAAAACTATCTAACAAAAGGTAGCCAAGTTGCAATTGAAGGTCGAATTCAAACAAGAAACTACGACGGTCAAGATGGTAAAAAAGTATATGTTACAGAAGTAGTTGCCGATAACGTTGAATTTTTAGGATCACGTAATTCCTCAGGAAATTCTAATAACATGAGTGGTTCAGCAGATTATAATGCAGGACCAAGTCCATATGACTTTGGAGGAGCTCCAGAGCCACAAGGAACAGACGTAGACAGTAATCCGTTTGCTGACTTCGGTGCAAGTATCGAAATTAGTGATGACGAATTACCATTCTAATCTAAAAAGGAGGATTTAAAATGGCAGAATTCAATCGTAGAAAGAAAAAAATCTGTATGATGTGTGCTGGTAAAACAGTTGACTATAAAGACGTTGAAACTCTAAGAAGATATACAAATGAAAAGGGTAAAATCGTTCCAAGAAGAGTAACTGGAACTTGTGCATTACATCAAAGACATGTTTCAAAACAAGTAAAAAGAGCACGTGCAATCGCATTAATGCCTTATTCAAGATAATAAGTAGCCTAATTACAGGCTACTTTTTCATTTTACAAACTTCCCAATGTATTATATAATAAAGGTGATACTTTAAAGGAGGTCTATATGTCAATAATTAAACAAAGAGGTTCGTTAAATAAAGCGATAAATAAAGCAAAAACAGTATTTATAATGGCTCATAGAGATCTAGACTTAGACGCCTTAGGAAGTTCTATTGGAATGTATCTATTGCTAAAAGGCAAAAGAAAAGATTGCTATATAGTAGTAGACGATCTAACTCATGAACTTGGTGTAGAAAAGGTTTTAAGAGAGTTAGAAGGATGCATTACTATCGTTAAAAGTGAAAATGTTGAAAAGTACATGCATCCAAGAGAATCAAAAAATCTTTTACTAATATTGGATACAAACAAGCCAGACTTAGTACAAAATAAAGATTTACTAAAGAAATTTGAAAATAAACTTGTAATCGATCATCATGATTTATCAAAATCTAGTATCAAAGATGCAATTATGATAAACGATACAGAAGTATCTAGTACTTGTGAGATGATTGCAGAACTTATAGAATTCTATGACGTTGAAATAGAATCATATTATGCTACAGTACTATTAGCAGGTATTGTTTTAGATACAAATAATTTTACACTAAAAACAACACCAGAAACTTATTATGCAGCATATTATTTATCTAGTTTAGGAGCAAGTGCTAAAAAGGTTCAATATTTATTAAAACAAGATATTGAAGAATATACAGAACGTCAAAAACTATTGGCAGGAATAGAAACAATAAACGGAAGAATTGCAATAACAAAAGCAACACCTTACACAATTTATAGAAGAGAGGATTTAGCAAGAGTAGCAGATACACTTCTATTCTTTAATAACATTGAAGCATCTTTTGTTATTGGTAAAATTGGTAAAGATACAATAGGAGTAAGTGCAAGAAGCCTAGGAAACTACGAAATTCATAAAATATTAGAAAAAATAGGTGGAGGAGGTAGTGACTATAACGGCGCTGCCAAGTTTGAAGACACAACAATAAGTAATGTTGAAAAATTACTTAAAAATACAATAAAAGAAATGGGTGAATAAGATGGAAGTAATCTTCATAAAAGATTTAAAAAACCAAGGTAAAAAGGGACAAATAAAAAATGTAAAAGATGGTTACGCAGAAAACTTCTTAATCAAACAAGGATATGCAGTTAGAAAAACAAAAGAAAATTTAGGAAAACTAGAATCAGAACAAAGAAACAAGGCTGCACAAGACGCAGAAAATAAAAAGAATGCGGAAATCTTAAAAAAAGAATTAGATAAAGTAGTAATCGAATTTAAAGTAAAAACTGGTGAAGGAGACAAAGTTTTCGGAAGTATCAGTGTAAAACAAATAAAAGATGAACTACAAAAGAAAGATTATAAAATAGATAAAAGCCAAATTGAAATTCCAAATCCAATCGCATCTTTAGGATTTCATAATGTAGATATAAAATTATATCCAAGTATAACAGCAACAATCAAAGTACACGTAATCAAATAGAGGTGATAACATGAACGGTAGAGTTTTACCTAACAATTTAGAAGCAGAACAATCTGTTTTAGGCGCATGTTTTTTATCAAAGTACGCTTTACAAAAAGCAGGAGAAAATTTATCTCCAGAATCATTTTATAATGATAAAAATGGTAAAATCTTTGCTACAATGATATCTCTTATGGAAGAACATACACCAATAGACTTAACAACAGTAACAAGTGCTTTAAAAAAGAAAAATGAACTTACAGAAGTTGGAGGAGTAGAATATTTAACTGAAATAATTAATTTTGTACCAACTGCTAGTAATATAGATTATTATATTAAAACTGTAGAAGAAGCGGCTTTGCTTCGTAGATTAATTGAAACAGCAACAGAAATTGCCACAGAAGGATATAGAACTGATGAAACAGTTAATGAAATATTAGATAGTTCAGAAAAAAAGATATTAAATATTGTAAAAAATAGAAAATCAAGTGAATTTAGAAGTATTAAAGATGTATTAGCTAAAACACAATCAGACTTAGAAAGATTATCTGAAAATAAAGGTGAAATTACCGGTTTAGCAACAGGTTGGTATGATTTTGATAAACTTACAACAGGTCTACATCCAAACGAATTTATTATCATAGCTGCTCGTCCAGCTATGGGAAAAACTGCCTTTGCATTAAACCTAGCAACTCATGTTGCTATGACGCAAGACAAATCCGTAGCTGTATTTAACTTAGAAATGTCAGCGGAACAATTAGCTATGCGTATTTTATCATCTGTTGGACAATTAGATGGTTTTAAACTTCGTACAGGAAGTCTAATGAATAATGACTGGAAAAGAATTAATGAGGCATCATCACAACTTGGTTCAACAAACTTAGTTATTGATGATACACCAGGTATAACAATAGGTGAAATAAGAGCAAAATGTCGTCGTTTAGCTAGTAGTGAAAAAGGATTAGCATTAGTAGTTATTGACTACTTACAACTAATTTCCGGTGGAAAAAACTATGGAACAAATCGTCAACAAGAAGTTTCTGATATATCTAGAAGTTTAAAAACCTTAGCTTTAGAATTAGGTGTACCAGTAATTGCTTTATCTCAATTATCACGTAGTGTAGAAGGAAGAGAAGATAAACGTCCATTAATGAGTGACTTACGTGAATCAGGATCAATTGAACAAGATGCAGATATTGTAGGGTTCTTATATCGTGATGATTATTATAATAAAGAAGCAAGAACCGACGATGGAAATAGTATAAGTGAATTTATTATAGGAAAACATCGTAATGGACCAACAGCAACAGTTGAACTATTATTTAAAAAGAATACATCAACATTCTTGAATCTTCGAAAAGATCGAGAAAGTGTGGAGGGGTAATTAATGACCAAAAAATTAAAAGCAATAACGATAGTAATCTTAATATTATCAGTGTTTTTAACCGCAGGATTTTCATTTAAAATAAAGGCTCCAAAAACAGTATATAGAGTTTATTTAAAAGGAAAATCTCTAGGTTTAATTAAATCAAAAAAAGCCTTAGAAGATTATATAGATGAAAAACAACAAGAAATAAAAGAAGAATATGGTGTTGATAAAGTATATGCACCAGAAGATATTGATATTATTAAAGAAATAACATTTAATGAAGACATAACTTCCGTAAAAAAAATCTATAATAAGATTGAAGGAACATCTCCCTTTACTATCAATGGATATAAAATATCTATTAAAGGAGTTTCATCAACAGAAGGACATGAGACAGTAAAAGGAGAAAATAAAACAATTTATGTTATTGAAAAAGATACATTTGTAGAAGCAATTGATAATACAGTTAAATCATTTATTTCAGAAGAAGACTATAATAATTTTGCCAATGATACACAAACACAAATTGATGATACAGGAAAAGTTATTGAAAAAATATACTTAGAAAACAAAGTAACAATCAAAAAACAAAATATCCCAGTAGATGAAAAAATCTACCAAGATAAAGTAGAGTTAAGTCAATATTTATTATTTGGTACTACAGAAAAACAAAAAGAATATGTAGTAAAAGCAGGAGATACAATTACTGATATCGCAGCTAATAATCAAATGGCTACAGAAGAATTTTTAATAGCAAATCCATCTTATACAGATGAAAATAGTTTGTTAGCACCAGGACAAGTGGTAAATATTGGAATAATTGACCCACAAGTAAATGTTGTAGAACAAGATTATGTAGTTGAAAGAGTAGCAAAAAAATATACAACAGAAGTTAGATATGATAACAATCAATGGGTAGGATACCAAGCAACAACTCAAAGAGGTGTTGATGGTGAAAACCGAGTTACTCAAAGAGTCTACAAAATAAATGGTGAAATTAAAACAATCGAACCTCTTAGTACAGAAGTATTAAAAGCTGCTATAAATGAAATAGTAGTAAAAGGTAAGAAAACATATGGTTCGGGATATGGAAATCATGTAGCTGTATCCGGATCATGGGGATGGCCTGCATCTTGTAGTTCAGTATCAAGTTACTTTGGATGGAGATGGGGATCATTACATAAAGGAATAGATATAGCCGGATGTGGAGAAGGTTCATACATATTCGCAGCTAACGCAGGAACTGTCGTTGTGTCAGAAAGAACTCGCGGTGGATATTCATTAGGATATGGAACAAACGGAGAATATATCATAATTGACCATGGAAATGGTTACTATTCAGAATACGCACATATGTGTCCTGGATGTAGATATGTTAAAGTGGGAGACGTAGTAGAAAAAGGACAACCAATAGGAGGAATGGGTAGAACAGGTGCCGCAACAGGTGTTCACTTACACTTTGCCATCTGGAGTGGATATCCTTTCAGAGGAACACCATTAAACCCAATGAACTTCTACTAATATGAAGATAAAGACAATAGCCAGTGGTTCAAAAGGAAATTGTTCAATAGTCTTATGCGATGAGACCAATTTAATAATAGACATGGGAATTTCCTACTTAACTTTGAAAAGAAGTTTAGAAGAAAATTCCCTTTCTTTTGACCAATTTACTGGAGTATTAATAACACATAATCACAATGACCACATTAATGGATTAGCTTCATTAATTAAAAAAACTACGTTACCACTATTTATACCACAAGAAATGTATGATGGTATAAAAGAAATAGTTCCAAAAGACCGTTGTGAATTTATAGATGATGAATTTAAAATAAATGATGTTAATATTGAATTAATTCACACATCACATGATGCTCCATGCTCACTTGGGTTTATAATAACCCAAAATAATAAAAGTCTTGTATATATTACAGATACAGGCTACATTAATAGAAAATATCTAAATAAAATGATTAATAAAGAACTATATTTAATAGAAAGTAATCATGATGAAATAATGTTAATGGATGGACCATATCCACGATTCTTAAAAGAAAGAGTAATTAGTGACAAAGGGCACTTATCTAACACAACAACATCTAAGTATCTACAAAAGTTAGTAGGAGATCGCACTAAACATATAATACTTGCTCATATAAGCGAAAAAAACAATACAGAAGAACTTGCATATGCATGTACACAAAATGCGTTAAATAACCCTCAAATTGAGGTTTTAATAGCAAAACAATATGAAGAAAGCCCAATGATAGAGGTATAAAATGATAAAAATAATAACAGTCGGAACAATAAAAGAAAAATATTTAAAAGATGCAATTGATGAATATATGAAACGTCTAAAAAAATACACCAATATAGAATTAATTGAAGTAAAAGATGAAGGCCTAGTTGAAGAACAAAAAGCAATGCAACTAGAGGCAGAGAAAATATCTAAATATCTTTCTCCAAAAGACTACATAATTACGTTAGAAATTGAAGGAAAATCATTTACATCAGAAGAATTTTCCGAGAAACTAAATCAAATTCAAATTGAAAACAGTAATATTGTTTTCATAATTGGTGGAAGTTATGGTTTAAGTAATGAAATTAAAGAAAAGTCAAAATTACACTTATCATTTTCTAAAATGACTTTCCCTCATCAACTCTTCAGAGTATTTCTTTTAGAACAAATATATAGAGCATATAAAATATTAAATAATGAAAGTTATCATAAATAGGAGGACTATATGATTGGAAATAGTTGGGACCTTCTTTTAAAAGAAGAGTATAAAAAAGATTATTTTAAACAACTAATGGAATTTGTTAAAGGAGAATATAAATCAAAGACAATTTATCCTAAACAAAACGAAGTATTTAATGCTTTTAGATATACAAGTTACGATGATGTTAAAGTAGTAATATTAGGTCAAGATCCATATCATGGTCCAAATCAAGCTGAAGGATTATCTTTTTCGGTAAGCAATGAAGTCCTAAAACCCCCATCATTAAAAAACATTTTTAAGGAACTAGAAAGTGATTTAGGAATACATTTTCCAGAATCTAATTCACTTAAACCCTGGGCTAAAGAAGGAGTTTTATTATTAAATGCAGTTCTTACAGTAGAAGAACATATGCCTACATCTCATAAAGATAAAGGTTGGGAGATATTTACAGATAATGTAATAAAAGTTTTAAATAAGAAAGAAACACCAGTAGTATTTATTCTATGGGGAAGCTATGCAAGAAATAAAAAAGAACTAATAACAAATCCTCTTCATTATATAATTGAGTCACCTCATCCATCACCATTCTCAGCAAGAACAGGATTTTTTGGAAGTAAACCATTTTCTAAGACAAACGAGTTCTTAAAAAGTAAAGGAATTAAAGAAATAAATTGGAGAGTAGAATAACTCTCTTTTTCTTTTTCTATTATTAACAAAAAGTACATAAGATTGACAAAAACACGATTTTGTGGTAAAATAAGCCCAATCAATTGGATAGTATATATCCAAAAAAAGGGGATAGGTCAAATGAAATATACAAATTTATATAGAAATATAAAGAACCCATTAGATGATGATTATGTTCTAGAACAATTAATTGAAACATATACAGAAGATAATGGGTTTTATTCAGCTTTAACAAAGAGAAATTCGAAAAATAAGAAGAATTTATATCTACCAGGTGAAAGAGATAGTTTGTATGCATCAATTTTTAATACATGGAAAAAAGAAATGCTATCAATTACAAAAGAACAGTATGAACAAGCTATTAAAGATGGATTATACGATAGAGACATCTTTAAGTTACTAGCTTTTCTAAAAACTGTACCAGATGTAAAAACATATGAAGAAGCACAAAAAATATTAGATGCTAATTATCAAGATAAACAACTTGCCGACGCAATGGAAAAATATAGATGGGATTCTATTGGATTGTATAGTGGCTGGACGCATATAGATGCAAGACATATCAATGGAAAAAAGACTAGACGTCCAAAAGTAGAACATAGACTATATCTAAATACTGAAATGACAGATGTTCATACAATGTCAAAATTATTTATAGAAAAATGTACTGCAAAAAAATTACCATTTTACTTTAAAATAGGTGAATTTGATCGTCGAGATGACAATATTGTTATATATTCAGACACAAAAAATTTACCAAAATTTTTAACAGTATTATATGAAATAGAAAAAGAGCATCCTGAATTAATAAGTAGATGTGGTAGACCACCAATACTATCGGGATTAATGCGTGGATGGATTGGCTATGGTAGTGAACCATTAGCTCAATCAGGAGAAGCATCGTTCAACTCTATTAGAGCAAAATCTATTGAAAATGCTATTGAAGAAGAAATGAAAGCTTGGTATAAGAAAAATATGGCTGCAAAAGTGAAACAAAATGGAAAAGAAGTTCCATTACAAGAGTACTTATGTAACCAAATAGTAGAGAAAAGATTAAGACAATTATCAGAAAAATTAAAGAAATATCCTAACAGTAAATGGATTAAATATACAGCACAAGACCTTTCTAATCCAGCATTTATCGCAAGGTTAAATAGAGAAGTTAAAGCAAAAGCTCCATTGATTATTAAAAGTTATTTAGAAGGAACAAAAATATCAACTTCTATTAAAACCCCACTAAATGGTGAAGAAAATATTACTATAACTCCTTCTGATATTAAAAAGGTATTGAAAGAATTTACTGGCGCAATAAATGCCAATGATCCAACCTTTAAGGAAAGAGTAAAGGTAAGAATTAAACAAGATGCAGTAAGATTAGGAATAGATCCAAATAAATATTGTTTTGATAAAGAAAATATTGCATTATTAATTAAAGCAGAGCATGAAAGTGAAAAACAACCGGTTAAGAAGACAACACAACAATCTCAAGAAACAAAACAACCTCCTAAGAAAACAACAGAAAGAAAACAAACAACAAGTGAGGAAACACCTAAATATCATAGACCAGCTGGAACACCTACATACTATAAACCAATGACAGCAGAGGAAATATTAGAATCACAAAGAAAACTTGCAGAATGTCCTCCAGTTAAAGTAAAAAGAAGATAATAAAAAAGTTACACATTGTGTAACTTTTATTTTTTTAATTATTTTGAGCTTGTACTGCTGTTATAGCAACAACTCCAACAATATCATCTGCACTGCATCCACGAGATAAATCATTAACAGGAGCAGCAATTCCTTGACATACAGGACCATATGCTTCAGCTTTAGCTAATCTTTGAACTAATTTATATCCAATATTACCTGCATCTAAATCTGGGAATACTAATACATTGGCTTGTCCAGCAACATTACTATTTGGGGCTTTAGAAGCCGCAACACTTGGTATAATTGCAGCATCTAATTGTAATTCTCCATCCATTTTATATTGAGGATATTTTTCTTTAGCAATACTAACAGCTTCAACTACTTTATCAACATCAGCATGTTTTGCACTACCCATTGTAGAGTGTGATAAAAATGCAACTTTTGGTTCCTCTTGAACCAATAATTTAAAACTATCAGCACTACTTGCTGCAATAGCAGCCAACTTAACAGGATCTGGGTTTTGTTCAAGCCCAGAATCTGCAAATACAAAAGTTCCGTTAGAACCATATTCACAATTAGGAACAACCATTAAGAAGAATGCAGATACTAATTCAACTCCAGGTTTTGTCTTAATAATTTGTAATGCTGGTCTTAGTGTATTAGATGTAGAATGACAAGCACCAGAAACACATCCGTCTGCTTTACCATCTTTAACTAACATACAAGCATAATACATATAATCTTCAAGCAATAGTTTTTTTGCTTCTTCGTAAGTCATACCTTTATTTTTTCTTAATTCAACTAATTTTAATATTAAATCTTCTGTAAGTTCACTTGTATATGGATTAATAATAGTAGCTTTACTAATATCAAATCCATTAGAACTTTCTCTTATTTCTTCATCGGTACCAATAATAATAATATTGGCAATTCCTTCATTTAAAATCTTACTAGCAGCTTCCATAACACGTTTGTCCATAGATTCTGGTAATACAATTGTTTTTTTATCTTGCTTAGCTCTATTTTTAATATTTTCTATAAAACTCATACTTCCACTTCTTTCTACTTCTCATTTAAAATTTCATACATTTCTTTTTTTTCGTTATTATAAAATTCTTTTTTCTTATATTTCCAAAGTAAAGCAACAATATTAGAAGGAAAACTTCCAACTAATTGATTAAATATAACAACATTATCATTATAAAACTTAGTTAATCCTAAAATTGCCTCATCATTAGCATTTAATTCTTCAATGATAGTAGCTAAAGCTTCGCTTTTATATAATTTTTCATATTCATCTAAAATCTTATTAAATTCATTATGAAGTGTTTTTAAACTATTGTTCATTTCAAAATGATTAATAGTAGTTTCATTTAAAAACTCAATATCGTCCATAAATTCTTTAAGTTTTAATTCTTTTTTTACAATTTGTCTAGCTCTTTCAAGTAAATCAATCTTTTTCTCAAATAAAACATCAATATTGCTTTCAGCTTCTTCAATTTTAATAATAGCAAAACTAAATTTATTATAAAAGAATGTAATAATCATTAAAATTATTGAAATTACAATCACAATTGCCAAAATAGTATATAACATCAAATCACCTCTATACTATGACAATTATAACAAACTACCAAAGAATTCTCAATAATAAAGTAATATCAAGAACCCTGTTCTTTATCTAAAATTTCATCAAAAACTCTATCAGTTACTGTTGGTTCAGTGCCTTTAATAAAATACATTAATTTTTTCTTGGTTGTCTCATTAGTAATAGGTTTTCCGGATATTGGTTCTACAAAAACAGCTGAAACATTTTTAGGAACATCATACCAAACATCTTCATTATTTTTATCTTTTTCATATGCTTCAATGGATTTATACCATATATTCTGTGAATATTTATATTCACTAGTATTTAAACTTCTGTTGTCATCGTAACCAATCCATACTGCGCACAAAATATCATTATTGTATCCAATATTCCAATTATCACCATTAGTAGTACCGCTTTTAAGTGCATAAGTATGAGTAAGTTTTGAAGAAAGGCCAACCGCAGTAGGATAATTATAATCAATATAAAGAGGATCATAGGTCGCAGTTAACATATTATTTAGAATAAAGGCTAAACTTGAATTTAAAACCAAATCTCTATTATCATCCACCTCATATAATATATTTCCATTATTATCAACCACCTTTCTTATAAGATGTGGTTCAACTTTGTAACCTAGATTAGCAAAAGCTGAATAACCAGCAGCCATCTCAATAATATTAATTTCATTTGTACCTAGTGGCAAAGAAGGAACTTCTTCTAGTTTTGCAGTAATGCCAACACGTCTTGCCACATTTATAAGAGCATCAGTTCCAAGAAATAAGTGAGTCTTTACTGCATATATATTTTCAGAGTAGGCAACCGCAGCAGCCATAGAAATAGCTTTATTGCCATATGTACCGTTGTAGTTTTGAGGAGAATAATCTTCTTGATTGCTAAACGAAAAAGTTGTTGCTTCACTAGTAAAAGAACTACTTGTAGTAAAACCATTTTCCAAGGCAGCATAGTATAAGTAAGGTTTCATCGTAGACCCAACCTGTCTCATTGAATCAGTTGCTCTATTATAAGAAGATTTATTATAATTTCTTCCTCCAACTAGTGCAACAATACCACCATTTTGGGGATTCATCATAATAGCAGCAGTTTCAATTTCTGACTCATTTGGAATATTTTCTAAGATGTTTTTTTCTAGTTCTCTTTGTGCATTTATATCTAATGTAGTATAGATTTTAAGACCATTAATATCATTATATGAATCAGGAATACTATCAATTGACTCTAACTCGTCAATTACAGCATCATAATAATACATGATTGTAGAAAGTTCTTCTTCCTCAGAATTAGTAACAAAAACTAGTTTTTCATTATAAGCATCATGCATTTCCTTTTCAGTAATTACTTCATTCTCAACCATTAAGTTTAAAATAATATATTGTCTTTCCTTAGCTAAATCATAATTAACTAGTGGGGAATAATTAGCAGGAGATTTAGGAATACCAGATAAAATAGAAGCTTCTGCTAATGTTAATTCAGAAGCAGATTTATTGAAATAATATTTACTAGCATTCTCAATTCCATATTTTCCATGACCATAATTTATAGTATTTAAATAGCCTTCCAAAATATCATCTTTATCATAATTAGCCTCAATTCTTAATGTATACCACATCTCATCCCATTTTCTTTTCCAAGTTTTATCAAAATCTAAAAATAAATTCTTCGCGTATTGCTGAGTAATAGTTGAAGCACCCTGAACTGCTTTTCCATTCTTTAAGTTTATATAACTAGCTTTTAAAATACGCAAAAAATCAAACCCAAAGTGCTTATAAAAATATTTATCTTCTGTTGATATAGTAGCATTTATTAAATCTTCAGAAATATCTTCCAAGTTTACCCATTCTTTTGACTCGTTACCCTTAAAAAAAACAGTATCACTTGCATCGTATAAGATCATATTATTAGCAGTATTAATCTGCACTTTAGGAGAGAATTTAACATACACTGTCGCTCCAATTAAAAAAAGAATAAGGAAAAGAAAACAAAATTTAATCATCTTCCAAACGAATTTTTTTAAACATTTCATAAAAACACCTCCAATTTACTATTATTATTGAAGAATAAATACCAAAATATGTATAAAAATATAAAGAATTGTGTTATAATCTATACATAAATTTGAAGTGGGTGATAGTATGTCAAAAATTAATATACACACAGTGTTAAAAACACAAGAAAAAACTTATGAGTATAATGTCCCTGCAATCTTTAAAGAAGACGAAAGGACTATTATTTATAAAGAACAAGACGACCAACGCACTACTACCAGCTTCAATTATAGAACTAAAGAATTAATTAGAGAAAATGATTCATTGAGAATGCATTATATCTTTAATAAAGATAAAAACTCAAGAGGAACAATCCTTGTTAAAGAATTTGGTCGTTCATTAGATCTTATAATTAAAACGACTAAGATACTCCGATGTGAGAACAATATAGAAATAGAATTTTTAGTCGAAGGACAACCATTTAATTATAAAATAGAGGTGAAATAATATGAGTATTATAAAAAATATAACAAAAGAATTAGAAAATATAGTAAAACAAGCTGGTTATGAAGTAGAAAACTTAGTACTTCAACCATCGGGCAGAAAAGATTTAGGACAATATCAAATAAATGATGCAATGCCATTAGCAAAAAAATATGGAAAAGCTCCAAGAATGATTGCAGAAGATATCGTAAAAGTTTTAGAACAAGATCCAAGATTTACAAACATAAATATTGCGGGTCCAGGATTCATTAATATAACTTTAACTGATGAATATTTAGTTGAAATATTAAATAAAATATCAAAAGACATTAACCTAAATATAGATAAAGAAGATCCTAAGAAAATTGTAATTGACTATGGTGGAGCAAATGTTGCTAAAGCCTTACACGTAGGTCACTTAAGAAGTGCTAATATTGGTGAAGCTTTAAAAAGATTAGCTAAATTATTAGGACATGATGTACTAGGAGATGCACATTTAGGAGACTATGGTAGACCACTAGGTTTAGTATTAAGAGAAATTAAAGAAAGATATCCAAACTTAGAATATTTTGATGAAAACTATACAGGAGACTTCAGTGAAGTAGAATTACCTATAACAAATGAAGACCTTGAGATTATTTATCCATATGCATCAAATAAAGCTAAAGAAGATGAACAGTACTTAGACGATGCAAGAGATATTACATTAAGAATTCAAAGACATGAAAAAGGTTACTATGACTTATGGAAAAAAGTAGTAGACATTTCTAAAGAAGATATAAAAGGAACTTATGCAGCATTAAATGTATTCTTCGAAATATGGAATGGTGAGTCAGATGAAATGGAATATTTTGATGAACTAAAACAAATTTACGAAGATAAAGATTTATTAGTAGAAAGTGAAGGAGCACAAATAGTTGAAGTGGCAACAGAAGAAGATAAGGCACCAATGCCACCACTAATATTTACTAGAAGCAATGGTGTTGCTTCATATGAAACAACAGATTTAGCGGCAATCTATGAGAGAAAAATTAACTTCAATCCTGATGAAATTTGGTATGTTGTTGATGGAAGACAGGCTCTACACTTTGAACAAACATTTAGAGCAGCAAGAAAAGCAAATTTAGTTAGAGAAGATGTTTTATTAGAACATATCGGATTTGGAACAATGAATGGAAAAGATGGAAAACCATTTAAAACAAGAGACGGTGGAGTACTAAGTCTAAAAGCATTAATGGATTTAGTATATAAAGAAACATACAGTAAAATAACAAACGAATCTATTCAAGAACAAGAAAAAGAAGTAGTTGCTAAGACAGTAGCTGTAGCAGCATTAAAATATGCAGACCTTTTACCTTTTAGAGGAACAGATTATATATTTGAACTAGAAAAGTTTGCTGATTTAGAAGGTAAAACAGGATCATACATTTTGTATTCAACAATCAGAATGAAATCATTACTTGCTAAAGCATCTGGATTAAAACAAGAACAAATGCATTTAGTTGGTGGAGAAACAGAAAAAGAAATAGCTCTAACAATCTTAAGTATGCCTACAGTTTTAACAAAAGCTAAAGAAGCAAGATCATTAAATGATATTGCTGAATATCTATACAAACTAACATCTTTATACAATAAATTCTATGCAGAAAATAAAGTGTTAGTTGAAGAAAATAAACAACTACAAGAATCTTGGTTAGTTTTAACAAAACTTGTATATGATATAAATATCTTACTTTTAGATGTTTTAGGAATAAAAGTTCCTGAAAAAATGTAAAAAATAGTTGTATTTCTATAAAAACTATGTTATAAGTTTGTTGGCGCTTTTATAGTGCTAACAAACTTTATTATTTAAACATATAATGTTTTGATATAGGAGGTCAATATGAGTCTTAAGAAAATGACAAAAGAAGATTTAGAATTACTATCAAACAAGGATATAACAGATTTAATATTATCAGAAAGTAAAAAATCAATTAATACAGCTGATCTTTTCAAAAAAATCATCGAATTATTAGAATTACCATCAAGTACATTTGAAAACAAGATTGGAGATTACTATACCTCTTTAGCAACAGATAAAAGATTTATTTTATTAGAAGATGGTACTTGGGATTTAAGAAGTCGCCATACATCAGATAAAGTAGTAAAAATTACTGACGACGAAGATGAAGAGGAAGAAGAGCAACTAGATGAACAAGAAGAACAAGAAGATGATTCACTAGAAGATAGCTACGATGATACAGAAGATGAAGATTACGATGAAGATACAAATGAAGAATTAAAAGATTTAGTAGTAATCGACGAAGATGAATTAGAACTAGAACAATAATCTAGTTTTTTTCTTAAAAAAAATATGATATAATACAACTGATTACCGAGAAAGGGTGAAATATATGATAGAAAGATTAGAAGCAACATTAGCAAAGTATAATCAACTACAAGAAGAACTAACAAAACCAGAAATACTAAGCGATGTTAAGAAAACACGTGAATATTCAAAAGAAATGTCCTCTTTAGAAGATATCGTAAATTGTTATAAAAGATATAAAAAAGTGTTAGAGGATATTGAAAGTACTAAAGAAATGACAAAAGATCCAGACTTAGGAGAAATGGCTAAAGAAGAACTAAAAGCCTTAGAAGACGAAAAAATACAACTAGATGGTGAATTAGAAATATTATTAATTCCAAAAGATCCTAACGATGGTAAAAACGTTGTGGTAGAAATTCGTGGTGCTGCAGGTGGAGATGAAGCTAACATCTTTGCAGGAGATTTATTTAGAATGTATACAAGATATGCCGAAAAACAAGGATTCTCATATCAAGTTTACAACTCTGTAGATGGAACTGCAGGAGGATTTAGTCAAATTGAATTTATTATTAAAGGAAAAAACGCTTATTCATTATTAAAATATGAAAGCGGGTCACATAGAGTTCAACGTGTACCAGTTACAGAAGCCAACGGAAGACTTCAAACATCAACAGCTACAGTATTAGTAATGCCAGAGGCTGACGATGATATTGATATTCAAATTAATCCAAGTGACTTAAGAATTGATATTTATCGTTCTAGTGGTTGTGGAGGACAAGGAGTAAATACTACAGACTCTGCAGTAAGAATCACTCACTTACCAACAAATACAGTTGTTACATGTCAAAATGAACGTAGCCAAATTCAAAATAAAGAACAAGCTATGAAAGTATTAAAGACAAGACTTTATGAATTAGAATTACAAAAACAATTAGAAGAAGCTGGAGCAGCACGTCGTAGTAAAATCGGAACAGGGGATAGAGCAGAAAAAATTAGAACTTATAACTATCCACAAAACCGTGTAACAGACCATAGAATTGGTTTCACAACAAACAATCTAGATAGAATTATGGATGGAGCATTAGATGACGTAGTTGATGCTTTAATCCAAGAAGATCAAAAAAGAAAACTTCAAGGAGAAGAAGAATAGGAGTGAGAATATGCGAGTAGAGGACTTATTAATATATGGAAAAAGTAAGTGCCATTCAGATTTAGCTAAAATGTTACTCGCAGAACTTCTAAACCTAAATTCTTTAGAATTACTAAATCATTTAGATGATATAGTATCAAAAGATAAATCAGAACTTTATAAACAAGAAGTAGATGCTGTTCAATCAGGAAAGCCCATTCAATATGTTATTGGTAACGTAAATTTTTATGGGGAAATATATGATATCAATGAAAATGTACTAATTCCTAGATTTGAAACAGAAGAACTATTAGAAAATACAATTGCTTACATAAAAAAATTTTTCACAGAACCTGTGGATATAATTGATTTAGGCTGTGGAAGTGGAGTAATCGGACTCACATTAGAAAAGAAAGTTTCCACAAAATCTGTGGATTTAGTTGATATAAGTCCAAATGCCTTAGCCGTTACTTACAAAAACTGTGTAAAACATTCTTCAATGGCCAATTTAATTAACAGCGATATGTTTGAAAAAGTGGAAAAACAATATGATGTAATTATAAGTAATCCACCTTATATAAAAACAACAGAAGAAATTGAAGATATAGTCAGAGATAATGAACCACATCTTGCACTATACGCTGGAGAAAATGGCCTAGATTGTTATAGAAAAATCTTAAAAGATGTTTCAAAACATATGAAAGAAAGATGTCTAATAGCCTTTGAAATAGGTTATACACAAGCGGAAGATATCACAAATTTAGTCAAAGATAATCTTCAAAACGTAAGGGTAGAAGTAAAAAAAGATATGTCCGGTAAAGACAGAATGCTATTTATTTTCAAAAATCTTGAATAAAAATTATCAACAAACCTCACTATTAATATGAAAGTGAGGTTTTTATATGAAAAAAATAATTGTAGTTGCTGCCGTGATAGTATGTATTCTTTCTACATTAAAGAGTGGAGTAATAACAATTCCCAAAGAATCTATTAGATTTAGAGTAATAGCCAATAGTAATACACAATATGACCAAAATATTAAAAAGGAAGTTGTTAAAAACTTAGAATCAGAATTAAGAAAAATTGAGTTAGTTCCCAAAGATATATTATCTACAAGAACTATGATAAAAAGAAGTATTCCTACATTAGAAAAATCCGTAGAGAATACCCTTAACAAACTAAATGTTCAACAAGATTATAGTATAAATTATGGTATGAATTATTTTCCACAAAAAGAAAGTAATAATGTAATTTATGAAGAAGGGGAATACGAATCAGTTGTTGTAAAATTAGGAGAAGGAAAAGGTGACAACTTTTGGTGTGTATTATTTCCACCGCTATGTTTATTAGAAGGAGAAGAGGGTAATAATGATGATGTAGAATACACATCATTTATAAAAGAATTAATTAACAAGTACTTTTAAAAGTATATTGAATAAATTAATATAGAAACAAAATCTTTACGTTTAGTTTACGTTAAAAACGTTGATTTAATTGACAAAACTCTTAGTTTCTCCTATGATTAAGTTGGGTGATAATAATGTTAGAAAATTTCGTAGAAATGTTAAATAAAGCAAAAAAAGAGCACTATGCAGTGCCACAATTTAATATTAACAACTTAGAATGGACAAAATATATTTTAGAAGCATGTAGAGATTTAAATGTACCTGTTATTTTAGGTGTAAGTGAAGGTGCAGGAAAATACATGGGTGGATTTAATGTTGTTTCAGCAATGGTAAAAGAACTAGTTAAATCACTAAATGTAACTACACCTGTATGTATTCATTTAGATCATGGTACATCATTTGAATCATGTCAAAAAGCAATTGATGCAGGATTTACGTCAGTAATGATTGATGCATCACGTCATGAACTAGACGAAAATGTAAGAATAACAAAACAAGTAGTAGAATATGCACATTCAAAAGGTGTTAGCGTTGAAGCAGAAGTTGGACATATTGGAGGAACTGAAGATAATATTACAGCAACTTCAACAAATGCAACTTTAGAAGATTGTAAAGTATTATATGAAAATACAGGTATTGATTCATTAGCACCTGCATTAGGAAGTGTTCATGGATTTTATAAAGGTGAACCAAACTTAGATTTTGAAACAATGGAAATTATAAATAATAATTTACCAATCCCACTAGTATTACATGGTGGAACTGGTATTCCTGAAGATAAAATAGCTAAAGCAATTAGCTGTGGTATCTCAAAAATTAATATTAATACTGATTTACAAGCAGTGTGGAGTAACGCAGTAAGAAATAAATTAGAAAATGATAAAGACGTATATGATCCACGTAAAGTTATTGGAAGCGGCGAAGAAGCGATGAAAACAAGAATTAAAGAACTAGTTACTCTATTCAACACGCGCTTATAAAATAGAGTGGAGGTATAATAACATGAAAATTATGGAAATCTGTGGTGCCAAGGAATTAACTGGAACCATCAGAATCAGTGGGGCAAAAAATGCAACTGTTGCTTTAATTCCAGCAGCAATTTTAACTGATGAAGAAGCAACAATTTGTAACATACCGGAAATTACTGATACGGAAGCACTATGCGATATTTTAGAGGCATTAAAAGTCGACGTAAAAAGAGCAAGTGAAAGTATTGTAATTAATCCAACAAGTATGGAAAATATTGAAATCGAAGAAAAATTCTCAAAAAAATTACGTGCATCATATTACTTTATGGGAGCATTACTAGGAAAGTATAAAAAAGCATCAATGTATTTCCCAGGAGGTTGTTCAATTGGTGCTAGACCAATCGATCTACACTTAAAAGGTTTTGAAGCTTTAGGTGCAAAAGTTACAAATGAAGGTAATAAATACGTAGTTGAAGCAGAAGAATTAAAAGGAGCTAATATTTATTTAGATTTTGCATCAGTAGGTGCAACAATAAATATTATGTTAGCAGCAGTACGTGCACAAGGAACTACTGTTATTGATAATGCAGCAAAAGAACCAGAAATTGTAAACGTAGCAACTTTCTTAAACAATATGGGAGCTAAGATAACAGGTGCTGGAACATCAACAATTAAAATTATTGGAGTTGACCATCTAGGAAAATGTTTCCATGAAGTAATTCCAGATAGAATAGAAGCGGGAACATATATCATTATTGGTGCGTTATGTGGTAATCCCTTAAAAGTAGATAATATTATTCCAGAACATGTAGATGCATTACTTTCTAAATTAGATGAAATTGGTGTTGATATGGAAATTGGAGCAGACTATGTTATAGTAAGAAAACCAGAAAAATATAAAGCAACATCGTTAAAAACAGCAGTTTATCCAGGTTTTGCAACAGACTTACAACAACCATTTACAGTTTTATTAACTCAAAGTAATGGAAAATCAAAAGTAACCGAAACTATTTGGGAAAATCGTTTTATGCATATCCCATATTTAAATAGTTTAGGAGCCGATATAACTATCAAAAATCAAACAGCTACAATCTTAGGTCCCCACAAACTAGTAGGTACAGAAGTTGTAGCAACAGACTTACGTGCAGGAGCAGCAATGGTAGCAGCAGCACTTCTTGCTGAAGGCAAAACAACAATTACCAATGTAGAACACATTCTACGTGGATATGAACATATAGTAGAAAAACTAACTGAAGTTGGTGCTAAAATAGAAATTAAAGAAATATAGTTTACTATATTTCTTTTTTTATGGAGGCATAATGAAATTTACAAGAAAATTAAAGTTACTAACTTTAATTATACTAAGTTCAACAGTATTTTTTATTTATGATAAAACAAATTATAACAACATAACTTATACTTCCTTAGGCGATAGCCTAGCAGTAGGAATAGATAGTTATGGTCAAAGAACATACAGTTATAGTGATTATGTAAAAGAATATTTAATTTCAAAAAAGAAGTTAAAAAACTATTCCAAAACATTTACTTCTGAAGATATGACAATAGAAAAGTTATATAATTACATTTTAATAAACAAAGAAATGAGTCGAAATAACAAAAAAGAGAACATAAAAGAGATTTTGCAAGAAACTGACTATTTAACAATCTCAATTGGCCTAAATGATTTATTATATAAGTTAACTTTGACAAATGAATTAACTGACAATAATTTAAATATAATCATTGAAGAAATATCAAATTCATTTGATGAACTTATAAAAGAAATAAGAAAAGTATATAGACATGAAATATTTGTAATTGGTTATTATGACATAAATATTGATAATAAGATTTATAAAAAAGCTATTAAAAAATTAAATAATATATATAAAGCCAATTCCGAGGTAATATATATATCTACCTATATAATTTCAGAAAATAAGAATATATTTCTCTCGAATCCTTCAAAATATTATCCAAATTACAAAGGATATCAAGTAATATCAAGTAAAATAATAGATAAAATCTCAAAAAAACTTGAAAAATAGAAAAATACTTGTTATACTAATAACGCATTTGAATTACTATGACTTTATAAGTCATGGCGGAAGGAGAAGATAATATGAAAAAAGATATACATCCAGAAGTAAAAGAATGTACAGTAACTTGTGCATGTGGAGAAACTTTTACAGTTAAATCAACAAAATCAGAAATTAATGTTGAAGTATGTTCAAAATGCCATCCTTTCTATACAGGAAAACAAAGTAGAGCATCTCGTGCTGGTCGCGTAGATAAATTCAACAAAAAATACGGATTTAATACAACAAATGAAACTGCTGAATAAGCAGTTTTTATTTTAGGGGGGACTTATGAGTAAAATAGAGATACATAATATTGATGAGTTAATTAAAGAACAATATCCACTTGAATTTATTCAAAAACTATTAAATGATGTATTAGTCCTTAGTATGCAAGTAAAAAATGATTATCCAGACTATAGAAATTGGTATCAAACAATTCAAGTTCCTGGTATATATGATGGAACTAGAAATATAATTATTGCTCATATTGCGGATAGAATAGTAGGATTTGTTTCTCTCAAAAAAACACCAGAAGAAAAGAAAATTTGCACATTTTATGTGGAAAAAAACTTTCGAAGAAATCAAATAGGAACTTTATTAGCCACAAAAGCTGTGGAATATTTAGAAGAAGATAAACCATTAATAACAATTCCAATGGATAAATTACATGAATTCACAAGAATTGGGGAAAAATATCATTGGAAAATAACAGATATCAAGGAAAATTTATATCGTACTACAACACCAGAAGTTATTGTAAATGGCAAAACACCAGAATTATCCACAGGAAAACCTCTTGAAAAAAGTCTAACTAAAGTAAATAGAATATACAAAATCCAAAAACTTAAGTCAACTTTAAAACATTTTATAAATTATCCACAAAAACTATTGAAATAACAAATGAAGTAGTAACACTTCATTTTTTTATGCTATAATTAGTAAGAGGGATAAGGTATGAAAGAATTAGAAGAAAAGACATTAGATGAAATTATAGCTTCAGGTAATCAAGAAGACCTGGAAAGATACTATGCATATTTAGATTCAATGAAAACAAATTCTTTCTACCGAGAACTAGTTGATTCATTTGAAGGTGATTCAATAGAAGAAATAACCTATAAAATAATGGAAGCGGAGCAAGAATATCGAAGTGAAGTTTTCTTTCCAGGAGACTTAGCAATCTTTTATCCACATATAAAAGAGCAACGAGCTAGAAATTTTATAACATGTGATTTTTCAGCAGGAATAATTTATCCTGGGAGTATGTATATAAATTATAGACCTATGATACATAATATAACATCAGGAGAAACTTATGTTTTACAAAGAACAATAAAAGTAGAAATGGGTTATGGGTATGACTTACCACGCTCAATTAGTGAACTTGAAGCACTCGATAATAAATTACATATAGAAGATTATGATGATAATAGTGGAATTCATTACTCTCATCTTAGCCAATGTTTAGGTGGAGAAATACTATTACAAAAATTAAAAAGGAGAAGAAAAAAATGAGAATAGGTGTAGCAAGTGACCATCGTGGTTACAAATTAAAAGAATATTTAAAGGAAATCTTACCAACACTTAATTATGAAGTAGTTGATTATGGTACAAATTCAGAAGAATCAACAGATTATCCAGATTATGCTTTTGCACTTGGTGAAGCTGTAGTAAACAAAAATGTTGACTTTGGAGTAGCAATTTGTGGATCTGGTATCGGAATAAGTATTGCATGCAATAAAGTAAAGGGAGTTCGTTGTGCTAAAGTATCAAATAAAGATGAAGCACAAGTAACAAGAATAGATAATAACTCTAATATTGTAGCTTTTAGTGAAAAAGTATCTCCTGAAGAAGCTGTAGAAATAGTTACAACATTCATTAAAACAGCTGCATCAACAGAAGAAAAGCATGTAAGAAGAGTAAATAAAATTATTGCTTATGAGGATAATAACTAATGTCAGCCAAATTCATTATTTATATTATAGTTACAGTATTGGTTGTATGGTCACTAGAGTCAGTTAATATAAACCAAATATTTAAAAAAAATAGATACTATCAGGCAAGAATATTTTATTTTTTACTAGCAGCATCATTAATATATTTAGTAACAAATTTTTTCTGGGATTTATTCACTTCTATAAAAATGTTATAAAGAAGTATAAATTCTTTTTTTTTGACCAAAATTATAATGAGGTGAAAATATGAAAAAATATAAATTAAAAAAATATGTATTACCAACAACTTTAATAACTCTAGGACTACTAACACTAATTCTGGGAATCACAGTAGGCGAAGCAAATAAAAATTTTAAAAGTGAAGAGCACTTAAACTATGTATCGAGCACAATCATTTCAAAAGACGTTGCTGTAATAAACACAACAACTAAAGTAATATATCCATATACTGATCAAGCAGTTACTATAGGTAAGAATTTCTATGATTATAAAGGTTCATCAGAAGAACAAGAAAATTCTATTATTTTTCATGAAAATACTTATATTCAAAATTCCGGGGTGGATTTTGTTCATGAACAACAATTCACAGTAATATCTATTTTAGATGGAACAGTAACAAATGTTAAAGAAGATGAATTACTAGGAAAAACAATAGAAATTACTCATGATAATGATTATGTTTCTGTATATCAAAGTTTAAGTGAAATTAATGTAAAAAAAGGAGATAGTATCACTCAAGGACAAGTTCTTGGAAAAAGTGGAACAAATAAATTAGATCAAGAACTTGGTAATCATCTTCACTTTGAATTATATATAGGCGGTCAAATAGTAAATCCAACACTATATTTAGATAAAGAAGTATTAAAAACAACAAAACAATAGATAAGAAAAAGGATGTGAAAAAATGTTATCAACAGATATAGGTATTGACCTAGGAACATCTAACATTCTTATTTATATAAAAAAACAGGGGATTGTTGTAAATGAACCATCAATAGTAGCTATAGACAAAAATAGTAAAAGAGTATTAGCAGTAGGTAAGGAAGCCGCTGAAATGTATGAGAGAACTCCCGGCAAAATTAGTGCAATAAAACCACTTAAAAATGGTGTTATAGCAGATATGGAAATAACTGAAATAATGTTAAACGAACTTATAAAAAAGGTAAAATTAAAAAAACAGTTTATAAAGCCGAGAATTTTAATATGCTGTCTAACCAATATTACAACTCAAGAAAAAGAAAATATTAAAGCTGTTGCGGAAGCAACTGGTGCAAGAAAAGTCTATATTGAAGAAGAACCAAAAGTAGCAGCCATAGGTGCCGGAATGAATATAAAACAGCCAATAGCTAATATGATAGTTGATATTGGTGGAGGAACAACAGATATTGCCGTTCTTTCTTTAAATGATATTGTTTGCTCGAGTTCTATAAATATAGCAGGAGAAAAATTTAATGAAGATTTAATAAAATATATTAAGGAAAAATACAAACTTCTAATTGGAACAAAGACCGCAGAAAAAATTAAAATAGAATTTGCTAATATTTATAATCCGTCTTCCGAAGAATCTTACGAAGTTAAAGGCCGCGATTTGTTAACTGGATTACCTAAAACAATAATAATAAATCAAATAGAAACAGAAAGAGCCCTTCAAGAAAGTGTTCAAACAATAATAAATGAGATAATGAAAGTTCTTGAGTCAACACCACCTGAATTATCCGCAGATATTGTGGAAAAAGGAATTGTATTAACTGGTGGAGGTGCACTTCTAACAGGAATAATTGATATAATTGAAGAGTCTATTAAAGTACCAACGTTAATAGCAGAATCACCACTTACTTGTGTGGCTGAAGGGACTGGAATGCTTTTAGAGGAATTAAAGTTATTAGAAGAAGACCAATAATGGTCTTTTTATTTGCTATTTATCAAGCATTTGAGATATAATCTTAGTAAGAAAGAAGTTGAAATAGATGAAAATGCAAATACTTGAAGCCTGCAAGATAGTGTTAGTAACATTTATCTGCTCGGCAATTATTATGGAAGGAATGAAGAAAATAGCAGCTCATGTGGGTGCAATGGATATCCCAAGGTCAGATGAAGGAAATAGACATATCCATAAAAAAGCCACACCAAAACTAGGAGCAGTTGGAATATTTTTAGCATTCCTAATTGGATATATGTTATTCGGAGAACAAAGTGTCCGAATGAACTCAATCCTAATCGGAAGCTTTATCATGATACTTACAGGAATTATTGATGATATTAAGCCAATTAAAGCCTCACATAAAATGTTAGGCCACTTAATAGCCGCATCAGTAATAGTCTTCTACGGAGGAATAGTTTTAGACCAAATAAGTGCTTTTGGATACACTCTAAATTTTGGAATATTCTCATATCCAATAACTATACTATTTATCGTAGCTTGTACAAACATTATAAATTTAATTGATGGACTAGATGGATTAAGTAGTGGAATATGTAGTATCTTCTATATAACTATTGCTATAATAGCCTTCTATCAAGGAAGATATGGAAGTTTAGTAATGATGTTAAGTTTAATTATGTTAGGTTCTACATTAGGATTCTTATTACATAATTTTAATCCAGCAAAAATATTTGCAGGAGATTGTGCAACATTCATGGGATTCATTATCTCAGTAATTACATTATTAGAGTTTAAAGGACCAGCGTTAATATCGTTCTTTATCCCAATATCTATTTTAGGAATCCCAATTTTAGATACATTATTTGCTATAATTAGAAGATTATTAAAAGGACAACCTCCATTCCAAGCAGATAAAGAACATTTACATCATCAATTATTAGGAATGAACTTTTCACAAAAAACAACAGTATTAATAATTTATGGAATAAACTTATTATTTGCTGCAGCCTCAATCTTTTATACAATAAAAGATCCTGTAAAAGGTAGAATAATTTATATACTAATTTTTATCTTAGTAGTGTGGTTCGTATTCCATACATCTATCATTTCTGATAAGAGTGAAACATTAAGAAAAAATATTAAAAAGAAACTTCATTTAAATCCAGATAAACCTATTGTAACCAGCCTGTTTACAAAAGAAGAAAAAAATAAAAAAACAAAGAAAAAAAAGAACGTAAAACGCTAAAACGTTCTTTTATTTTTACTTTAAAAGATATAAAATAGTAGTTACACAAGATAAGAAAGAAGCGGGTGAGTAAAATGATTAAATTTGTAATATGCGAAGACGAAAAAGTTTTAGCAGCAGAATATAAAAATGAAATTGATAAATTTATGATGAAGTATGACTATGAATATAAATGTCAATTATTCACAGGTTATACAAAAGAGTTTGAGGAAACAGTAAAAGAGGATCAAGACTATAAAATCTATTTACTAGATATTAAAACAAACGAAGGATCAGGGTTAGATGCCGCCAGAATGATTAGAGAACAATATAATGACTGGACATCATTAATTATAATCATAACATCATACAATGAGTATAAGTATGATGCCTTCGGAAAAAGATTAATGCTTGTAGATTTTATTAATAAGTTGGACAAGTGCATAGAGCATCTACAAAAGACATTAGAAATATGCATAAAACTATATGATACACGTTTAAAATCATTAAAATTTGTTTATAAAAATGTAATTCATAATATTGATTTTAGACATATAGTACGTATTGAGAAAGAACAAGATAGTAAAAGATGTACAATCCATCTAGTTAATAAGGAAGAAATACCATATCAAGGAACTATTAGTAGCTTAATTAAAAAGTTAGATGAAAGATTTGTAAAAATATCAAGAAGTTCCATTATTAACTTAGACCAAGTAGAAAGATATGATTTACAAAACAATGTCATAGAATTTAAAAATGGAGATGTCACAAACGAAATCTCACGTGATATGAGAAAAGGTATAATAGAATATGTTAGAAGTCTTAACTAATTTTATATGTTTTATTATAATGTACGGTACTGGCTACCTTATTGTTAAAAAGATTGTAAATAAAAAAATTACATTTTCTAAAGAATTAATTTTTTATATTACATTATTGGCTCTTGTTTCAGTATTTTTACATCAAGTTCAATACACAATAATTTATACAATAACAGTATTCTTGCTAAACATAGTTGTGTTTAAAAAGATATTTAACATAGATTGGAGTCAATCAATAATTGCAACAAGTATATTTATGATTGCTCTAATCCCAGCTGATGTAATAATAAATACATTATTTAGACTAATATGGACACAGGATCAAATTAGAGCAGATTTCTTTGTTTCTATCGCTGCTAATACAATGATAGGGATAGTAAGTGTAGGGTTAATAAGTATTCCATTTATAAATAAAATTACTAGATTATTTTATGAAAATATAAGTCGCAAAAGAATAATTGCTGAATTAGTATTTTTCTTACTATTAGTAATTGGCTTTTGCTGTTTAGGATATAACTATGCTACTCATAACGTAACTGATCAAACATATATTTCAAATGTAATTATAATTGGTATATTTACCGTTATTACTATAATATTTATACAAAGCAAGAATGATTATAAAAGATTAAGTGATGAATACGATGTTCTATATAGTTATATTCAAAATTTTGAAGAATGGATTGAAAAAGATCAAATTAACAGACACGAATATAAAAATCAATTAGCTGTCTTAAGATCCCTTACAAAAGATAAAAAAGTTCAAAATAAAATTGATGAAATATTAGAGGACAGTATTAAGTTAAAAGATGAAGTTATTGGTAAACTTAAAGATTTACCAAAAGGTGGATTAAAAGGATTAGTTTACTATAAAGCCGCCTTAGCACAAAAGAAGAATATTAATTTGACCTCAGATATCAGCTTAAAGAAAAATACATATTTAGAGAAACTATCTGAACCCAATAATAAAGTATTATGTCATTTATTAGGAGTTTATCTTGACAATGCCATAGAAGCAGCAGAGGAAACTCAAGAAAAGTATCTATTACTAGAAATGTATGAAATGAGTGACAAAGTTAAAATAGTCATTTCCAATAGCTATATTGCCTCAAGTAATTTTGAAAAGAGAAATGAAAAAGGAGTTACTACTAAAGGAGAAGGTCATGGCAATGGACTATATCTAGCATCTAGGATATTATCTAAAAATAAATGGATAACTTCATCTCAAAAGATAGTAGATAACTACTATTATCAAACCTTAATAATAGAAAAACTAGATAAATAATTATCTAGTTTTTTTTATTAGTCATTGAATAATCCACATGAACTTGGTTCATCAGCAACGAACCATAGGCATCCTAAACTTGCAGCAGTAGTAGCAAGTAATGCAACTGCAGCTAAAATGCTAGCTAATCTTTTCTTCATAATACACCTCCATATATATTTACTAAAATACCGAAGTATTATAGCCTAACTAATTTTTTTATAGTTATTGTATGGTTGTCTAAATATCATATAAGTAATTGGACAAATAACTATACTAGTTGAAATCAAACTACTAATTAGTAAGTCAGATATAAAATGATTATTAAATATAATTGCTAAAGTGATATATATAATACCGGTAATACAAGAAAGAATCTTTCTTATAACTCTTTTCTTCTTACTTTTTAAAGGTCTTTTAACTGTATCGGCTGGTGCAAATAATAATATTAAAATGAAACATATAGCACAAATTATTTCATTAGTTATTAAATTAAAGTTTGTATTTAATAAAATATAAGGTATTAACACAAAGTTAAATAAAGATAATAATAAGCATTCAAAACTCTTCTCAGCATGGAAGCCAAATGCAAAGTATCTAATTATGTTAAATAAAATAAGTCCAATAACAACTTCCATCAAGATACCTAAAATCAATGAGACAATAAGAATAACAATAGTTTTTGTTAAAGTTAAATATATTCCCTCTAACCCATATCTTAATTTTTTTATTTCCTCTTTCGAATAATTATTATATTTTTTTAAATAGTTAATTGTGCAATCTAAAAATTTTTCTTTCAATATACATCACACCTTACTAAGACAATTATAAAATAAAAGACTAACTTAAATTTATTTATTCCATAACTTGGCCTTGAAAATATAAAAAAGCCTCAAAATGCAGATTCAGGACTAAAAAGAATCTATTTAAGGTTGAAAAACATCAAGTAACGGAATTTATGAAAATAATAAATTTTTTCTGCTAAAATAAATAATACCGACAGAAAAATAATAGGTAGAATGAGAGGTGCTAGAGTTGATCGTAGGGCGCGTGAAATGGTTTAATAATGATAAAGGCTACGGATTTATTGACTTCAAAGAGAATGAAGATATTTTCGTACATTACTCAGCTATCGATAAAGAGGGGTATAAGACTTTATCAGAAGGTCAACTAGTGGAATTTAAACTTATTGAAACCAGTAAAGGTTATCAAGCAATTAATGTTCGACTAGTGAAAGAAACTGCTACTGTAAAATAGTGGTTTTTTTTTTTCTAATATGATATACTTAAGTTGTAAAGGAGGCGATAGTATGGAAATTATCATTCGTGGAGATAAAATTAAAATTACTGATGCTATGAGCGATTACATTAATGATAAACTAGGAAAATTAGATAAGTATCTAGAAAATAGCGATACAGTTCGCGCAAACGTGATAGTAAAAGTAAAAAACCATGAGCAACGTGTAGAAATTACCATACCGTTAAAAACATTTATTTTAAGATCTGAGGAAACACAAGATGACTTTTATGCAGCTGTTGATAAAACTATCGACAAGCTAGAAAGACAAATTCGTAAGAATAAAACGAGAATTATGTCTAAACAAGTCAAAACATCATTTGATTTTGCTTTACCTGAGTTCGAGGCAGACGAAGAAGACGTTTCTGATACAAAGGTTATAAAGAGAAAGAAAGTTGAAGTAAAACCTATGAACGAAGAAGAAGCAATTCTTCAAATGGAATTATTAGGACATCAATTTTATATGTATAAAGATAGTGATACAAATAAACCAGCTGTTGTTTATAAGAGAAATGATGGCAATTATGGTGTAATTGAATCAGAATAATCTATTAAAGGTGCTAAAAAGCACCTTTTTTGTTTCTATATAATGATATGTAAAGAATAAATGCTTTTCTTATCACGTATTTTTTGATAAAATAATATCTTGAAGGAGATGATAGAATGAAGTTTTTAAGAAGACTGTTCGATCATGAATATAAAGAATTAAAAAGATTTACTGCTTTAGCAGATAAAATAATCGCATTAGATGATGAATATTCAAAATTAACCGATGAAAAATTACAAGCAAAGACAGAAGAATTTAGAAAACGTTTAGCTGCTGGAGAAACATTAGATGATATCTTAGTAGAAGCTTTTGCTACAGCTAGAGAAGCAGCATACCGTGTAATTGGAGAAAAACATTACTATGTTCAAATACTAGGTGGTTTAGCAATTCATTATGGCAACATTGCAGAAATGAGAACTGGTGAAGGAAAAACATTAACATCAGTATTACCAGCCTATTTAAATGCATTATCAGGTGAAGGTGTTCATATTATTACAGTTAATGAATACTTAGCAGGACGTGATGCTGAGTGGATGGGAGGAATTCATAGATTCTTAGGACTAACAGTTGGTGTTAATAAAAGAGATATGAATGCCAAGGAAAAACAAGAAGCATATGCTTGCGATATCTTATATTCAACTAATAATGAAGTTGGATTCGACTATCTAAGAGATAACATGGTAGTAAGAAAAGAAGATAGAGTTCAAAGACCTTTAAACTTTGCCATTATCGATGAAGTTGACTCAGTACTTATAGATGAAGCAAGAACACCATTGATTATATCTGGTGGAGAAATGAAAAGTGCTAATCTATATATTGAAGCAGACCGTTTCGCAAAAAGTTTAAAAGAAGCAAAAGATTTTATCTTTGATGAAAAAACAAGAAGCGTAAACTTAACAGAAAGTGGTTCAGATAAAGCAGAAAAGAGTTTTAATATTGATAACTTATATGAAGTAGATAATGCTTCATTACTACATCACATTAATCAAGCTCTTAGAGCAAACTATTCAATGAAAAAAGATGTTGATTACGTTGTTCAAGAAGGAGAAATCATTATTGTTGACCAATTCACAGGTCGTTTAATGAAAGGAAGAGCTTATTCAGAAGGGCTACACCAAGCAATAGAAGCTAAAGAAGGAGTTAACATCAATCAAGAAACAAAAACTTTAGCAACAATCACTTTCCAAAACTTATTCAGAATGTATAAAAAATTATCTGGTATGACAGGTACAGCAAAAACAGAAGAAGAAGAATTTAGAAATATCTACAATATGTATGTTATTGAAATACCAACAAATAAAGAAGTAATCCGTGTTGATGCACCAGATATGGTTTATGCAAATAAAGAGGCAAAATATAAAGCATTAATTCAATTTGTAAAAGAAAAATATGATAAAGGACAACCTGTTCTTATTGGTACAATTGCAATTGAAACAAGTGAATTAATTAGTAGATTGTTAAAACAAGCACATATTCCACATGAAGTATTAAATGCTAAGAATCATGAAAGAGAAGCTGAAATTATTTCTAAAATTGGTAGCCAAAAATCAGTAACAATTGCTACAAATATGGCTGGACGTGGAACAGATATTAAACTATCTGATGAAATAAGAGCATTAGGAGGATTATGTGTCGTAGGTACAGAACGTCATGAATCACGTCGTATAGATAACCAATTACGTGGACGTTCAGGACGTCAAGGAGACCCTGGATACACTCAATTCTTCGTATCAATGAAAGATGACTTAATGGTAAGATTTGGATCTGACAGAATTGCTGATATGATGAGTACAATGGGACTTGGTGATCAATCAATCCAAAGTAAAACATTTACAAATTCAATCACAACAGCTCAAAAAAGAGTTGAAGGAAACAACTTCGATATTCGTAAATCATTATTACAATATGATGATGTAATGAATAATCAAAGAGAAATTATTTATGAAAAGAGAAATACCATTTTAGATAGCGAATCAATTCACGAAATGGTTATTAATTCATTTAAAAACCACATTACTGATTTAGTAAATTCTCATCTGTATCCAGAAGGACATTTAACAAATGAAGATTTTGAAGAAATAGTAGAATTTGCAAATCAAAATTTATTAGCAAAAGATATTAAAATTTCTGATATTAATGATTTATCACCAAATGGTGCAATCGATAAACTTTCAGAACTTGTTATATCTGAATATGAAGAAAAACTAAAAGATATACCTGCACCAGTAACAGCAGAATTTGAAAAAGTAATTACATTACAAGTATTAGATAATTACTGGATGGAGCATATCAATACAATGTCTCATTTAAGAGAAGGAATTCACTTACGTGGTTATGCCCAAGAAGATCCTTTAAGAGCATACACTATGGAAGGATTTGACTTATTTGACTCTATGATGCAAAAAATTGATAAAGATGTATCAATCTTCTTATTAAAAGCAGAAATAAGACATAATGTAGAAAGAAAACCAGCAGCAAAGAAAATGATGACTAATGATGGTAAAGAAGAAGCAAAAAAAGCACCAAAGAGAGTAAATAAGATTGGCAGAAATGATCCATGTCCATGTGGCTCTGGACGCAAATATAAGCAGTGCTGCGGAAAGTAAGTAATATCAACGATTTACGAAGAACACAGAGTGGTAAAAAGTGAAAAATCGTGAATTAGATACCTTTTAGATACCCTGAAAAAGACCAAAAAAGGTCTTTTTTCTTTATTCTATTGTAATTACAATTATATTTACAAATGTAATTACATTTGATAAAATTATTATAGAGAATAAGATAGGAGGGAGTATGGAAAAATATATTGAAGATACAACCCTTACCAGAGATTTTTGCAAAGGAAAATCAGCCAAATTATTTAAACAAGTAAAAGACACAAAGAAGCCTTTGCGAGTAACAAGAAATGGTAAAGATTATGTAGTCATATTAGATTTTGATGAATACATAAAAATGGTGGATAAAATCAATTCATATGAAAGAAGTATAGGAGTGAGTAAAGTATGATAAGAACAGATATTATTAATAGAATTGGAAGAGAATATTTAACAAGCAATATTGAAAATGATGAGTTTAGTTATAATAAGTCTTTAACAGAAATTGGTGAAAGTATTGGAGATTATGTAAATTCTGATTCTAAAAAAGTTCATCAATATGTTGACTTAAGATTTGCTAATAACAGACTAACAATTTTGGTAGAAACAAAAGATAATTTTGATAGATGGAATAGAAAAGAAATTGAACAACAGCTACAACAATACGTATATTATGAAAATGTATTGACAGGTAATAAGATTATTGCAATATTAACAAACACTATTGATGATAGAATAAGGGTTTGGTATGGTGATAAAATAACAATTGATTTAGATGACTATATTGAGGATGAGAGAAAAATAAAAACATTTGAAGAATATGAAAATATATTTTTCTCAAATACTAATGATAAATTGAAAGTAATACAAAATACATATGACTTAAATGAATTATTACACAAATATGGAATAAATGAAAAAATAAGAAGTCAATTTGTTGGAACATGCTTGCTAGCTTTAAAAAATGGATTATCATATTCAGATGCAAATTTAACTACTACACAAATTATTGCTGGGATAAAAGAAAACTTAGAAAAATTATTGAATAACAACTTAAATAAGGCAATAAAACTCGTATTATTAGACAAAAATGTTTTAAATTCTCAAGATGTTAAAGATTTAACAGATAACCAACTAAAAGAAATATTAAGTAATATAAATAAAAATATTCTACCATATATAAATGCGGAAAGCACACAGGGACAAGATTTATTAAGTTTGTTTTTTACAACATTTAATAAATATGTTGGTAAAGCGGATAAAAATCAAGCATTTACTCCTGATCATATTACACAATTTATGTGTCATGTACTTGATGTAAATAGACATTCAAAGGTATTAGATCCATGTTGTGGTAGTGGATCATTCCTTGTTAGAGCAATGACAGAGGCAATGAACGATTGTGATACAAAAGAAGAACGAGATAATATAAAAGCACACAATATTTATGGAATTGAATATGAAGATATAGCATTTGGTTTATCAACTACAAATATGCTTATTCATGGAGATGGTAATTCAAATATTATACAAGGAAGTATGTTTGATAATGAAGAATGGATAAAAAATGCTAACATTGATATTGTTTTAATGAATCCACCATACAATGCAACTCGAAAACAAAGTTTAAATAGTTATGTTAAAACTTGGAATAAGAAAATAACAACTGATCCATCAAAAGGATTACATTATGTATATTATATTGCTAATCTATTAAAAAAAGGAAAATTAGCAGTATTATTACCTATGCAGTGTGCAATTGGTGCAAGTGGAGATGTAAAAACTTTTAAAGAAAAAATGTTAGAAGAAAATACTTTGGAAGCTGTTTTTTCGTTACCTTCAGACATGTTTTATCCAGGTGCAAATGCTGTTGCTTGCTGTATGGTATTTACATTAGGAGTTAGACACAATAAGGATTTTAAAACATTTTTTGGATATTATAAAGATGATGGTTTTGAAAAAAAGAAAAATCTTGGAAGAGTAGAAAAATATGAGAATGCATGGAAACAAAAAGAATCTGAATGGTTAAAACTATATAAAAATAAGATTGAAAAAATAGGTTATTCAGTATTGAAACATGTAGATGCAAATGACGAATGGCTTGCAGAAGCATACATGGAGACTGATTATAGAAATATTAATCAATCTGATTTTCAATCTGTTTTAAATCAGTATATAGGATATATAATTTCAAATGGGGGTAAAAAATGAAAAAATTATCTGAAATATTTGAAATATATACAGGAAGTAAATTGGACTTTGGGAAACAAGAAATTGATGAAAAAGGTATTAATTTTGTTTCAAGGAATTCAAATAACAATGGTGTTGTCGGGAAAGTGGCGCTAAAGCCAAATATGAAAAAATATAAAAAGGGAGATATAACTGTACCATTGGGAGGATCATATCTTTTATCAGCATTTGTTCAAAATGAAGATTTTGTAACAGCTCAAAATGTTGATGTTTTAAGACCTAAAAATGAAATGACTGAAATAGAAAAATGGTTTTATTGTTATATTTTAAGAGAAAATAGATTTAAATTTTCTGCATTTGGGAGAGAAGTAAATAAATATATTCAGGACATAGAAGTGCCTGATGAAATCCCAAACTGGATATATAACTGCGATTTAACTCTTCCAGAAACAGCTAATCATACACCGTTACAATTAAATTTTGATAATTGGGAAAAATTTAAAATCAAAGAAATTTTCGAATGTAAAACTACAAAGCCATTAGACATTAATGATGCAATAGATGGTAATATACCATATATTACAAGAAGTGCATTTAATAACGGTAATAGTGGATACTATGGGAATGTTGATTATATAAATGAAGGTAATTGCATAACTATCGGTGCCGAAGGAAGAGTTGCATTTTATCAAAGTGAAAGTTTTATTCCGGGAGTTAAAGTATATACCTTAAGAAATGATAAATTGAACAAATACAATGCAATTTTCATTGCTACTATATTAAATCAAAAAATAGAATTATATAACTATGGTAGGGCTAGGATTCTAGATAAGATTAAAGAAGAATCAATATATTTACCTGTAAATGAAGATTTAAAAATAGATTGGAATTATATGGAACTATATATTAAATCTTTACCATATGGAGACTTGCTTTAATTTATAAATATTTAGATATCGTTTTAGATAACTATATTGCTCAAAAAGAGAAGAATATTGAACAATATACGAAGAATAAAGCACTAATTAGGAAGATTATTGCAGAAAATACGAAAAATAATTCCATGTGGCAGCGGTAAAAAACATAAACAATGATGTGGTAAATAGTAAAACATCCGATACATTATAGACAAAATCAACGTCTATGATGTATCTTTTTTTTATAAAATACTATATACTCAAAGTAGATAAATATTAAGTTTGGAGGTATAACATGAAACTAATATTTGGAACTACAAATAAAAGAAAAACTGAAGACTTACAAAATATAATTAATGAACTTAATTTAAGTATTGAAGTTCTAAGTATGGCAGATATTGGCTGGGATAGAGGAGAAATCGAAGAAAATGGATCAACAATAGAAGAAAATTCTTTAATTAAAGCTCAAGCTATTTTATCATTTTGTCAAGAACATAATATTGACTATCCAATAATGACAGATGATGCGGGATTATTTGTTGATGTATTAAATGGAGAACCAGGTATATATACAGCAAGATATGCAGATGATGAGTTATTTGAAAATCCAGAACTACCTAAGCATCAATGCGTGGTAAAACTATTAAGAAAACTAAATAGTGAAACTAATAGAAATGCTAAATACAGATGTTGTGTAACTACAATGTATCCAAATGGTGATTACCAACAAGAAGTAGGAGAAAGCAAAGGTACAATAGCCAAAGAAATCATAGGAGAGTTAAAGAAACCATATTTTTACTCTGTATTTATCCTAGATGGTACAAGTGTAGCATTTAATGAACTAAATAACGAACAACTACAAAACACCTATCGATATAATGCAATAAGAAAATCTTTAAAAAGAATTAATAACAAGTAACTTTTACAGTAAAGTACAATAAAATAAAAATAAAAATAAAAAAACTATTTTTTCATATGGTATAATTCAAAATATAGGAGGAGTAAATATGGAATATCAAATTAAAGGACAAACAGTTCCAGTAGTAGAATTTACTTTAAACAGAAACGAATCATTATACACACAATCAGGAGGAATGGTATATCAATCAAATGATATCCAAATGCAAACAAATGCTAGAGGCGGAGTACTAGCAAGTATTGGTAGAGCATTTACTGGTGAGTCAATCTTTATGGCTAACTATACAGCTACAAATGACAATCAAAAGATTGCTTTTGCTGCATCAGTACCAGGTTCAATTATTCCAATTGACTTAGCAACACTACCACAAGGTATTATGTTACAAAAAAATGCTTTCTTATGTGCTGAACAATCAGTAACAACTAAAGTTGCATTTACAAAAAGATTTAGTGCAGGATTATTTGGTGGAGAAGGATTCATTCTTCAACATGCTCAAGGAGCAGGAAAACTATTCATTGAAGTAGATGGAGATGCAATGGAATTTATTTTAAAACCAGGAGAAGTATTAAAAGTTGATACAGGAAACGTAGTAGCGTTTTCACCAACAGTTGCATATGAAGTTGAAATGGTTCATGGATTAGGAAACATTTTATTTGGTGGAGAAGGTCTATTCCACACTAAACTAGTAGGCCCAGGGAAAGTCATAGTACAATCACAAAACTTCCGTGAATTTGCTAATAGAATTATCCCTTATATTCCCACGCGAAGTAACTAATTCAGATTCAAACTAGATTTTGAACAAATAATTATTAATAAAAATAAGAAAGACCCTTCATAATTGAAGAGTCTTTCTTTTATATGCTAAAAAGATATGTTATAATTAAAAAAATAGAATCGAAAATAAAGGTAGGCAGTATATATGAAACATAAAGACGAAACAATATTAATTGAAATAGCAGCGTACATTGATCCAGAAGTAGTAAACACTGTAAAAAGTGCATTAATTCAAGCTGATTATCCAGACAGAGTTCATTTCTCAATCTGTTACCAAAGTGATAATTTAGATGATTACAATGAATTAAAGAAAATAAAGAATTGTCGAATTAAATATATGAAAGAGTCAGAGGCAAGAGGAAGCGTATATGCAAGATATTTCTGTCAACAAATGATTGAAGATGAAAAATATATTTATCAAATTGATTCACATATGAGATTTGTAAAGCATTGGGATACAAAAATTATTGAACAGTTAGAATCTCTAAACGATCCAAAAGCAATCCTTTCTGTATATCCTCCATTCTGTACAGAGGATATGATGAAAAAACCATTAGATGACAAAATATATGATGAACCTGCAGATGGTGGAGTAATGTACACCAACGGATTTAGAGATCCATCAACATACTTTTTAAGTTGTAATTCAATCCCAATAAAAAACGATGATTATAGAGCGTATAAAAGAAATGCCTTTATTGCTGCAGGGAACTTTTTTACATATTCTCAAGCTCATAGAGATGTTCTTCATGATAAACAAATGTATTTCTACGGAGATGAACTACCAATGAGTATTCGCTTGTTTACTCATGGTTGGAATGTATACATTCCAGGAGAAAGCTACATTTATCATCAATATGAAAGAAAAAATCAAAAATTCCCACCAGTAACAGATGCAATGAAAATAGAAAACAAGCGTTTAATGGCTTTACTTGGAATAGAAGGAAAACCAGAAGACCTAGAAGAATTTGGCTTAGGTACTGAAAGAACGTTAAAAGACTATGAGGAATTCGCCGGTATAAACTTTAAAAATCAAAAAGTATATATGTGTGCTGAAACAGGTGAATTTGAAAACGAAGAAATGAAGAAGAAAATATCTTATCTTCAAAATAGTCAAGCTAACAAGCATAATGACATGAATAAATCAGAACAAATTGATATTATAATGATTGATTTATTTAATGATTATAAAGAATGTATAAAATCATGTTTAAAAACAGCAACAAAAGTAAATAAAATAAACTTCATAATTGCAACAACAGATAAAGAAACACCTACAAAGGAATATATTAAGAATAATAATATTAAAGAAATAATTGTTTTAGAAGAAGGCGAAACCTATGTGCCAGCTTTAGCAAAAGCCACAGAATATTTAGGAGATGCATATGCTGCAGTAATAGATTCAAGTTATAGATTTATTAATGATTGGGATAAATGCTTATGTCAAAGTATAAAACTTTGCGGCGAAAAAAGTGCTTTAACTAGTTGGGTATGGAGAACAGGAAAAGATACAGATCTTAATAAATTATGTACATACAATAATGTTATTAAAGAATTTAATGCATTCTATAATTTTATTGCTAATCTAAAATATAATGAAAAAATAGAATTATCTAAAAGAGGAGTACCATATCAAACCCAATTTATTTCAGATGGTTTTATCTTCTGTAAATCTAATGTATTTAAAACAATTCCAATAGATCCAAATTTAACTTATGAAGAACACCAATATCTATATTCGGTAAGACTATGGACACACGGAATAAATATTTATTATCCAACAGTATCATATATGGTAAGAACTAAAGATGAACAATTATTCCACAATGGAATAAAAAATCTTAATATTGTATGTGCACTAACAGGAATTAATAATTATTATAGTAAAACAACAGAGGTAAACTATAAGTATGATATTGGTAAAACAAGACCAATATGGACTTGGTACGACAGTCTAAATGTTAAATATGATGCAAATAATATGCAACTAATAGAAGAAAAAAAATAGGAGAGAAAATTATGTTAGAAAAACTAGTAGGAAAAAAAGTAAGAGTAGCTGTTGCTTTTATAACTGCATCAAAAATGAATCTTGCTAATATCACAAAATACTATGATGGGATAGTAGTAGCAGTAGATAATGATTTTATTGAATTAGACTGTGGATATATTAACACTCGTTTTGTTCAAACTATTGAAGTATTAGATGAATAAACTAAGATGAAAATCTTAGTTTTTTAATGTTATAATGTATTTATAAATAAGGAAGTGATAATAGTGGAATGTATAGGTAACAGTAATACACATAGAATTCATATAATATTTCCAGATGATAGTAAAGAATTTAAATGTCCGTATATATTGGCAATTACTCACGAATATAAAGAAGGAGACTCTATAATTTTAGAAAGTAATAATCAAGAATCTTCTCCAAAAATTGTTACTTCTGCAGTAGAAAGTACAATAGATAGCCTATTTTCAATTCTATATCATAGTCAAAATAAAAATCCAATATTAGTCCCACTACTACCAAGTAACCCCAATGGTATTCCATATTATCAACAACTATCAATAGAGTGTTTTGATGAGACTCTTGCTAGACAATTCTATAGAATTGACAACCAAGTTGTTTCTATGATTGAAGATGCTAAAAAGATAATTAGTGGATTAAAAGGGAAGAAAGTCGGGGAACAAGTAATTTTAAATGGCTATTCATCTAGTGGTGTTTTTGCTCAACGCTTTGCGTTACTTCATCCAGAATTAGTAAAAGAAGCTTGTATTGGTGGCGCAATAGGCAGTATGCCTTTACCAATTACTGAATATCAAGGAAAAGAAATTGGTTATCCCCTAGGTATAGCAGATTACGAAACACTGACAGGAAAACCATTTGATATTGAATCATATAAAAAAATAAAATTTCACTATTACGTAACAGAAGGCGAGAATGAAAGAAAATCAGAAACAAGGTTTACTGAAGATAATGAGCCTGCTCCAATGTGTGATATGAGTTATATGGAGCGAAGTGTACCACAACACGTTGGTCAAACTATTAGAGATTGTTTTGGAAGAGATTCTTTTGAAAGATTTAATGCCCAATTAGTAGTAGCAGAAGATATGGGATTGTCAATTGATTATCACCAACCATATTCAGGATTAAATCACCATAATATCAATGGTGCCGCCCACTCATTTATAGGTTCATGTATTACTGAAAGTAATAATTTATCACAAAATAATAGTGAAAAAACAAAGAAATAGAAGAATAACATAAAAAATTAAATGTATGCTCAATAGCATATTATATGATGAAATAAAGGGATTCATCTCCGTTATTCTTAATGGGAATTTAGAATTAATCAATTAAAAAGGAGCCTTGATGGCTCCTAATCTATTTTAAGAGGATCTTCACACTTACCGTGAACCTTCCTCTAATCTTAATATATGCAAACATGACAGAAAGTATACACAAATAATACATCTAATTAATTGTCTAACTTCATATTTTATGTTAGACTTATGCTGAGAAAGTATGAAAAAAAGCAAAACAGGCAAAATAAGGAGAGATACTATGGAAAAAAAAGAATTAAAAAAAGTATTAGAAAAAAACTTAGAAGTAGTAACAAACCTATGGAGGTCACTTTGACATTGACTCAAAACTTCAAGAAATAAAAGAACTTCAAAGTAAAACAGAACAAGAAAATTTTTGGAATGATCGTGAGTCGGCTGAAAAAGTATTAAAAGAAATAAGTGAAAAGAAGATAACTGTTGAAGAACTAACTACTATTAAAACAAAAATTAATGATAATCTAGAATTATTAGACTTATTAGAGGTAGAAAGTGATTCTGAAACTGAAGAACAATTAACACAAGATGTTAATTCAATTGAACAAGAAGTAGAAAAACTAAATTTATTACTATTACTAAGTGGACCATATGATAAATTAGATTGTATTTTAGAAGTTCATTCAGGCGCAGGTGGTACAGAAGCTTGCGACTGGGCCATGATGTTATATAGAATGTATATGCGTTGGTGTGAAAAGAAAAACTATAAAGTAGAACTACTAGATTATCAAGACGGTGAAGAAGCTGGTATTAAAAGTGCTTCGATAAGAGTAAAAGGTACAAATGCCTATGGATACCTAAAAAATGAAAAAGGAGTTCACAGACTTGTAAGATTATCGCCATTTGATTCTAATAATAGACGTCATACATCATTTGCATCTATTGAAGTAACGCCAGAAATAGAACAAGATTCAACAATCGAAATAGATGAAAAAGATTTAAAAATAGATGTTTATCGTTCAAGTGGTTGTGGTGGACAAGGCGTAAACACCACAGATTCAGCAGTAAGAATTACTCACTTACCAACAAAGATCGTTGTTACATGTCAAAATGAACGTAGTCAAATACAGAATAAAGAGCAAGCGATGAAAGTACTACGCAACAAATTATTAGTAAAACGTTTAGAAGAACAATCTCAAGAATTAAATGCTATTAAGGGAAACCAAATGAATATCGAATTTGGATCACAAATACGAAGTTACGTAATGCATCCATATTCTATGGTAAAAGATCATAGAACGAATGAAGAAACAAGTAATGTTACAAAAGTTCTAGATGGAGATATAGATTTATTTATAGAAAGTAATTTAAAAAGGGGATTATAGATATGAGTATATTTTCAAGAATTAAAATAAAAAAAGCATTAGAAGAAGTAGAAAAGAAAACTGTTATAAAACGTTATATAAATTTTACGATAGGATGTTTACTAGTAGCAATTGCATATAATTTATTTTTGGCATCAAATAATATTGTATCTGGAGGTATTGGTGGTATTGCCATTATCTTAAATGAATTAACAGGTATAAGTAACTCATTAGTAATGTTAATATGTAATGTATTCTTACTAGTATTAAGTTATTTTCTTCTAGGTAAGGACAAAACAAAGGCAACAATTTTAGGTTCATTGCTATTACCAGTATTTATCGAACTAACAAGTAACATTAATGTTTGGCTTGAACTAGATACATCACAATTATTAGTATCATCTGTATTCGGTGGAGTAATGTACGGATTTGGATTGGGAATGATCTTTAAAGCAGGATTCACAACTGGTGGAACTGATATACTAAATCAAATTATTTCAAAGTTTGCCAAAGTAAGTATTGGAAAAGCAATGTTATTTTGTGACGGTGGTATAGTTTTACTATCTGGATTAGTCTTTGGACCTACAAGAGTAATGTATGCCATTATTGTCTTATATATAATTAGTTTAATTTCAGATAGAGTAATTTTAGGTGTTTCAGATAGTAAGGCATTCTATATCATTACAGACAAAGAAGAATTAATTAAAGAATATATATTAAAAGTATTAAATCACGGAGTAACAATATTCAATGCTCAAGGAGGATATAAGAAGACTAATCAAACAGTATTAATGTGTGTACTACCAACAAAGGACTATTATAGATTAAAAGCCGGTATAACTGAGATTGATAATGAAGCTTTTGTTGTAGTAACAGATGCTTATGAAGTATTTGGAGGTGAATAGTATGGAAGAAATATTAGCCTCTATAAAAAAACAAGGTCGAATAAAAAAGTTTGCCCTAGCATTTATCTCACTAACAATGAGTGCATTAATATATAATATATTTCTACTACCATTAAATATTGTATCAGGTGGTGTAAGTGGCGTAGCCACAATTACAAACTACTTATATCATATAGATCCATCACTAATGGTATTTCTATTATCAGCAGCTTGTTCATTAATAAGTTTATTATATTTAGGAGTAGAACAAACAGCCAGTACAATAGCAGCCAGTATTATATATCCAATACTAATAAAAGTAACTGCTCCAATTGCTGCATTAATTCCTATTGAAACTAATGACATATTTATTATTGTTATATTCGCAGGTGTATTATCAGGTATAGCCAGTGGTCTATTTTATAAATCAGGATATGTAAACTGTGGATTTCCAGTAATATGCAAAGTTCTATACGAAAATTTTAAAATAGCTATTAGTAAAAGTACATTAGTAATAAACATTATTGTTGTAGTATTTGGTGGAATATTTTTTGGAAGTTTAAATGCTATGTATGCAGCAATATTACTTTATATTAGTAGTATTGTAATGGATAAAGTAATATTAGGTATTTCTAATAATAAAGCATTCTATATAATTACAAGTGAAGAAGATGCTATTAAAGAATACATCATTGAAAATCTTCATCATAATGTAACAACATTTGACGTAAAAGGTGGTTTCTTAGAGAAAAAAAGAAAAGTTCTATTATCAGTAATTCCTTCACGTGAATATTACAAGGTAGCAGAAGGAATTAAACACATCGATAAAGAAGCATTTTTCGTTGTTACAGACTCCTATGAAGTAATTGGTGGTAAATAATACAAAAAAAGGGTAAGATTTCCAATATCTTCCCTTTTTTTATGCGATAAAATATGATACAATACACGTATAGGATGGAGGTAAAGATGGATTTAGTCAGAATTAAAAATGTAGAAAAGAAATACAAAAACGGTGTGACAGCAATTTATGATTTAAATTTAGCCATCGAAAAAGGGGCATTCGTCTTTGTTATAGGCGGATCAGGTAGTGGAAAATCTACCTTAATCAAAATGCTATACCGTGAAGAAAAACCAACTAAAGGACAAATTATAGTTGGTGGATTAGACGTTGCAAAACTTAAAAATAGAAAAGTTTATAAATTAAGAAGAAAATTAGGAATTGTATTCCAGGATTATAGATTGTTACCAAAACAAACAGTATATGAAAATGTAGCTTTTGCATTAGAAGTTATTGGTGCAAAAAAAGATGAAATTAGAGTTAAAGTATTAAAAGCCTTAGAAGACGTTGGATTAAAGCATAAACTTCATGAATATCCAGATCATCTATCTGGAGGAGAACAACAAAGAGTTGCAATTGCTAGAGCTATTGTTAATGATCCTAAATTATTATTGTGTGATGAACCTACAGGAAACTTAGATCCAGACATGAGTATGGAAATTATGAAGGTTCTAGAAGACATTAATGAAAAAAGAGGAACGACTATTATTATGGTTACACACGATAAAGACATCGTAAACAAGATGAAAAAACAAGTAATCACATTAAAAGAAGGTCGTTTAGTAAACTTCAAGAAGAAAGGAACATATAACAATGAAGCCATTTAGAATGTTAGGAAGAAGCATTCGTGATGCATTTAAAAGTGTCATAAGAAACTTTAGTTTATCACTAGCTTCAATTTCCTGTATAACAATAACTTTAATAATAGTAGCAATCGCAATAATCGCATCATTTAATGTTCAAAATTTCACAAAAGAAATTGAACGTGATATGACAATAGTTGTTTTCTTAGAAAATGACGCAACAGAAGAAGATGTTGAAAGTGTAAAAGGAAAAATAGAAAAAATTAACAACGTAGACAATTACAAATTTCAATCAAAAGTAGATGTAAAAAAACAAATGCAAGCAGAGTCAGAAGTTTTTAATAGAGTACTTGATGAATGGGAAGACGATGAAAGCCCATTAAAAGACACTTTCCAAGTAAAAGTAAAAGAAATAGAGAATATTGGTAAAACAGCCAAACAAATTCAAAGTATTGAAAAAGTTTCAGTAGTACGATATGGCGAAGGAATGGTTGATAAAATGGTAACTGCATTCGCATCTATAGAAAAAGTTACATATGGAATAGTTATTGCTTTAGTAATCGTAACAGTATTCTTAATTATCAATACAATTAAATTAACAATCTCAGCAAGAAAAAGAGAAATAAGTATTATGAGATTAGTTGGTGCAAGTAATTTTACAATTAAAACACCATTTATAGTAGAAGGTATGATCTTAGGATTATTTGGTTCAATCGTACCAATTATAATATCAACATATGGATATTTAGCTTTCTATAATCACTTTGATGGATACTTATTCTCAGAATTAATTCAACTTATTAAACCAGAACCATTTATTTATACAACATCATTGATAGTTCTAGTTATAGGAATACTTGTAGGTATGATAGGTAGTGCTAGTGCCGTTAAAAAGTATTTAAAAGTTTAATGAAAAAGATATCAGTAGTATTAATTATTGCTTTGCTAGTATCTCTAGTTGCACTACCAATGAGAACTGAAGCAAAGACAATATCTGAGTTTGAAGCTGAGGTAAGAAAATATACACAAGATTTAGAAAATGTAAAAAGTAAAATTGTAACAAATGAGGCAGAAGTAGCAAAAATAAAAGCAAACATTGCTTCAATTGAAAAACAAGTAAAAAATGCTGAAGCAGAAATTGAAGCTTTACAAGAAGAAATAGATCAAAGTAATGCTGAAATAGCTGAAAAAAGTGAAGAAAGTAAAAAAATTATTGAATATTACCAAATATCAAATGGTGAGAATATCTATTTAGAATATGCTTTTGGTGCAACAAGTATAACTGATATGATTTATAGAATGTCAATTGTAGAACAATTAACAGAATATAACGATAAGTTAATGGATGAACTTGAAGCGCTAATTGAAAAGAATAAGAAGCAACAAGAAAATTTAACTGCTAAGAAAAAGCAACTAGAAAAAAGCAAAAATGAACTTATGAATCAAAAATTAAAACTTGATGCAGATAGTGCTGCTTTAAAAGCAGGTATGCCAGGTATTGAGCAACAAATTAAATCTGCTCAAAGCCAAGTTGATTTCTATAAAAAATTAGGTTGTGGAGCAAATGAAGATATTCAAGCGTGTCAATATCGTATTGAGCAACAAAATAATGCATCTCTTCCAAGTACTAATGGTTTCTTTAGACCAATAGAGAATGGATATGTTACACAATGGTATTCAGGATGTGGCACTTGGGATAAATATAAAAGAGTTTGTTCTGGACATATTGGAATAGATATTTCAAGTAATAATAAAAGTATTGATGTCTATCCAATTGCTGCTGGAGTAGTAACTGCAAGATACTATGATAATGCAGGAGCACTAGTAGTAAAAATAAAACATAACTACAATGGTAGATATATTTATTCAACATATGCCCATCAACGAAACTTCGCGGTTAGAGTTGGACAATATGTAACAGCAAATACTACAATTGGAAAAATGGGATCAACAGGAAATTCTACAGGACCACACGTTCACTTAGAAATCACAAGTTGTGACTGGGCATCAGAACAAGGTGGAGGATGTTCTTGGGAAACATATGCAAGATATAGTTCTTATAACCCTGCAAACTATGTAAGATTCCCATCTAGATGGAGTAATAGATAAAAAAGAATGACTTATTGTCATTCTTTTATTTTTTTGATTGATTATTAATAGAATTATCTAAATTCTGAGACTCAAACATTGAGTCAAGTTCTTTTTGAACATTTCTATTCCTAATTCTATTAATAAGACGTCTATCTTCTCTTTGAATAATTTCTCGTGGCGTACTTAAATCAAAGCCACGTGATCCAACAAGAGGTTTTTCAATAGAAGATACCATTCTATCCCAATAATCTAAACCACTTGCAGTTGTGCTAGAAACCATACCAACTTGGTTTTGATCTTCATATTCTTCTTTTGGTGTTACATATAAAGCAAACGGATCAAAATAAGTTTTTAAACTTTTTTCATTAACTTCAAAGAAACCATAATGTATTAATCCTTCAGCAAACTCTCTACCTTCATCAGTTAAATTAAAAAAATATCCAGGGTGTGGCGTAGCCATTCTAACGCCCCATCTTTCTTCTTCATTATATCTTTCAAACCTATTTTCTTCAGCAATACAAAATTGTCTAAACGTAGGATCTAACATAAAAGTTCTAGAAACTCTTTCACCATTTACAACAGTAGGAATTTCTACACATGTCAATGCGTGAATTGGATCTGTACCAAGTACATCTCCTACATTAAAAGTCATTTTCTTTAAATTTAGTTTTTCTAAAATTTGATCAAAAAAACTTTGTGCGATAGCACACCTTCCAGCAAAAGAACTTTTCGTAACATCTTCTAATTCATTGGAAATATTCTTTCTGGCACTATAAGTAAGCCAATTTAAGAAAGTTATTATATAATTATCAGGAATATATCCGTGCTTTTCATAAAATCCTTGAATAGCTGCAACTTCACGTATATCAATGTCTTCATTATATATACCAGCATCGAATAAGAAGTCAATATCTTCGCTCTCAACAATGGCACTTTTATAAAGCATACTACCACATCCTATCAATATAATTATAACATGACTATTATAAATCAATAAAACTATCTATTGTGATATAATAAAATTAGACAAGTAAATGTTAAGAAAGGAAAAGATTATGACAGTATTAGAAAGATTTCTTAAATATATAAAAATTGATACAGCATCATCTTCTTTATCAGAAGAAACACCTAGTACACCAAATCAAAGCCTTTTAGCAAATCAACTAAAAGAAGAACTTACTTCATTAGGTGCAGAAGTAAAATATGATGAAGAGCATTGTTATTTATATGCAATACTAAAAGGTGATGAATTTTTACCTAAAATAGGCTTTATTGCTCACTTAGATACATCTGAAGATGCTAAAGGCGAAAATATTACGCCTAATATTATAAATAATTACAATGGTCAACAGATTGCGTTAAATACATCAAATGTTCTTTCTCCAGATGAATATCCAGACTTAAATAATCATGTTGGAAAAACCTTAATTACAACGGATGGAACAACTCTTCTAGGAGCAGATGATAAAGCAGGAATTGCAGAAATAATGACTATGTTAGAATACTATTCATCTACAGGTGAAAAACATGGAGATATCTGTGTAGCGTTTACACCTGATGAAGAAATAGGTAGAGGAATGGACTATTTTGACTACAAAACATTTGGTTCTCCAATAGCTTATACAGTAGATGGTTCAACATTAGGAGAAGTAAGTTATGAAAATTTTAATGCTGCTAGTGCAAAGATTGAAATAGAAGGTAAATCATGTCACTGTGGTTCAGCAAAAGGAATCATGGTAAATGCGATTTTAATAGCAAATGCCATAATGTCATCTCTTCCAAATGAAACTCCCGCAACAACAGAAGGGTACGAAGGATTTTTCCATATAGAAAGAGTAATTGCAACTGTATCATCAGCAACTCTAGAATATTTAATAAGAGATTTTGATAAAGCCAATTTTGAAAGAAGAAAAAAATTATTAACAGAAATTGTGGATAAACTTAATGAAAAATATAACAAGCGAATTAAACTAACAATAAAAGACTCATATTATAATATGCGAAACATTATTGAACAGGATATGTCAGTTGTAGAAATAGCAACTGAAGCTATGGAAAGAGTAGGAGTATCACCAAAAATAACACCAATTCGTGGAGGAACTGATGGAGCAGATGCAACATATAATGGTCTACCATGCCCAAATATAGGTACTGGTGGTCATAACTTCCATGGAACACACGAATATATAGCTTTAGAAGATATGGAGAAAACAACTGAAATATTAATTGAAATGGTAAGAGAAAATACAAATAGAAAAGTACTAACAAAAGGAGAATAATATGTTAAAAGTAGTAGGAACAATCTTTTTAAAAGATAAAAAATTATTGATAGATAAACCAAGAACAAAACCAACTCATCAAATGATTGGTGGAAAAGTAGAAGAAGGAGAAACTCCTCTTCAAGCAGCAATAAGAGAATGTTATGAAGAATTAGGTTCAAAAGCAATATTTGATGAATCAAAGTTCACCCAAGTTATGGATTTCGATGAAATCGCAACATCAGATCCAAATTTAAAAATACATTTCTATGTTTTCAAATATGAAGGAGAACTACAAGGAGAATTAGAAGTATCAGAAGAAATAGAAAGTTTCTTATGGTATGACTCATCTGTTGGAGAAGATATCTTGTCAAACACATTGAAACATAAAGTCATACCATACTGTCTAGAAAATAATCTAATCAACTAAAAAAATAAGTTTATGAAAGTACTAAGCATTCAAGAACCATATGCAACTTTAATTGCACTAGGTCATAAGAAAATAGAAACAAGAAGTTGGAAAACAACGTATCGTGGAGAAATTCTAATTCATGCAAGTGTTTCTAAAAAATTCTTAAAATCAATAACAAACCAGGAAATATTAGATTTAATAAAAAATATAGATTTAAACTATGGAATGATTATATGCGAAGCTAAACTTATAGACTGTGTAGAAATGACAAAAGACTATCTAGAACAAATAAAAAAAGATAAGAAGGAAAATCTATTAGGCATATACGAAGAAGGTCGTTATGCCTGGTTATTAGATGAAATAAAGCCATTAGAAACTAAAATACCGATAAAAGGAAAATTAGGACTTTGGGAATATCAAAACAATCTATCAACAAAAAAAGGTTGACAGACTTAAAAACAAGTGTTACAATCAACTTGAATTTAAAGAGAAAGGAGTGGGAAAAATGAAGAATTTAAATTTCAAACAAAATAATTTTAAAAATCTTATAGTAGAACAAGAATGGAGTTGGAAAATCGGATTTTTTCCTACTCATTAGAATCGATTAACTTTATTGTTATGACCTACTATAAGAATAGTAGGTTTTATTTTTAGGAGGTATATATGAAAAGTTTAAAAGAATTCATACCTCTATGGAAATTAATTAAAGAAGAAAAAGTAAAGTTAATCATTGCTAGTACTTTAATACTTTTAGCAGGTATTTCTGAAATTGCAACGGGATACCTTAATGGAGCAGCAGTAGAATCAATTACCAATTTAGCTTTAAAAAATGCAGTTATATATTTAGTAATTTACTTAGGGATAGAACTACTATCTCATGCGATAATTGAAAACTATGCTGGGGCAATGTTAGAAAAAATTGAAAGCAAACTTACTAGAAAATTAGGATATTATACATATAAAAAGGCACTAGATATGCCATCGTATGCCTATGAAGAAAAAACATCCGGAGAAGTAATTAATAGAATAACTACGGATGCTGATTCACTAAGTTTCGCTTTTGGTCATCTTTTAAGTGCAGTTTCCTCATTAATCGGTTCATTAGTTGTAATCGTTTACATCTTCATGAACTCATGGATTGTAGGTTTAGAAATTGTAACATTTGTCTTTTTACTATTTTTAATAATAAAAAAATATAATCCAATTTTAAAACAAGCTCATAAAGAGAGAAAAGAAAAGCAGGATTTATTTACTTCTTTAGTTACAGAATCTATAAGAGGTATAAGAGAAATCAAAACATTAGGAATAAAAAGAAGTTTATTAAATGATATGACTGAAATAATTAAAACAATATTTCAAAAGTCAAAAAATGAAATTGATGTTCGTAAAGGTTTTACTTTACAAACAAGAATACTTAAAGGATTTTTAGAGGTTGGTGTTTTTATAACATGTGTAATTTTAATTTATTATAAACAAATTACATTAACTTTCTTTATTTCAATGACTTACTATGTTTATAGATATATGTGGTTAATTGAAAACTTCAATAATCTAACACAAACGTATCAAAAACTAGTTGTATCACTAGGAAGAGTTAATGAAATATTAGAAAATAGATTATATGAAGATGAAAAGTTCGGTGAAAAGGAAATAAATAAAAATAAGGGAATAATTGAGTTTAAAAATGTAACATTCGGTTATCCGAATGAACAAGTAACTCTAAAAGACTTTAGTTTAACAATAGAACCTAATAAAAAGATTGCTATTGTAGGTAAGTCGGGTCAAGGAAAATCAACATTATTTAACCTTATTACAAGAATTTTCGACCCTCTTGAAGGAGAAATACTCCTTGATGGAGTTAATATTAAAGAATTATCGGAAGAATCTCTTCGAAAAAATATTTCTATAATTAGACAAGAACCATTCATCTTCAACAGAACAATTAAAGAAAACTTTAAGTTAATCGACTCAAAAATTCCACTAGCTACTATAAGAAAGTATACAAAGTTAGCTTATCTAGATGACTACATTATGTCTTTACCTAAAAAGTACGACACTTTATTAGGAGAAAGCGGTGTAAACTTATCTGGAGGTCAAAAGCAAAGACTTTCAATCGCAAGAACACTTGCTAAAGAAAGTAAAGTAATTCTATTTGATGAAGCAACATCTGCCTTAGATAATCAGTCACAAGAATTCATAAAGAAAGCAATTGATAATCTAGCAAAATCCCACACAGTAGTAATTGTTGCTCATAGATTATCAACTATTATGGATGCTGATATAATTCATGTAGTTAATAAAGGTCAAATAGTCGCATCAGGAACACATGATGAATTACTAAAGAACAGTGAAATTTATAAAAATCTATATGAAACAGAATCTTTAAATTCATGATAAAATAGGCGTAAAAGCCTATTTTTTATATATAATCAAGTTGACTATAAAAAAACTAATAATATATAATTAAATTAGAATAGAAATGTCGGTGTTGGAGGTAACATATGAATAAAGATAATACGGTCCCAAACAAAAAAATAAGATCAATATTACTATTATGTGTGTTGGTTGTATATGTAGCAACAACAGTCTATGTAGTAATAACAAAAGATAATAATAAACTTGTAGGTAGTTATCATGATTATGATGTTTATGAAGACAAGTATGATGATTATGACGACTACGATGATTATGATGATTATGATGACTACGATGATGACTATTACGATGATGAAGAAAAAGATGAAGTATTATCAACATCATCATATCAAGTAACATCTTTGTATTCATATATAAAGTATTATCCATATGTAACAGGTATTAAAGAAAACTTTAAAGTATCAGAATTAACTGATGAAGAAAAAATGCGTCTTATAGCCGCAAGTTTAAAAAGTAAAAACTCTTATCAAAGTACACCTGTAGTAGACGTAGAAGAAACAACTTTACAATTAAATGATAAAGTTTATACTGCATCTATTCCTAATATTCGTTATGAAAGATATTTAGTAGTGAATATGTACTCAGATGTTTTCGGAAGTTCATCAAACATGAATTTCTCAACAATTATGTATGATGGTGACAACATTGCATATAAGTATAATGAAAGTGCCAATGGTTATATAAAGTATGTTGCACAAACAGAAACTCCAGCAACAATACCAAATCCAGAAATACTTAAAGCAGAAAAAAAATCTGGAAATATTGAAATTACATTAAAAGTTGGAAATAATCAAGAAAAGTATATATTTGAACCTATATCTCAATACAGTTACTTATATAAGTTAACAGAAAGAACAACAACAAAACTAAAAAACAGATTGTAAATCAAACTGTTTTTATTTGTTTATTTATCTTTTTCCCAAGAATATCCATCTCTACCAAAATGACCATAGCAGGCTAAATCATAATATATAGGATGTCTTAAATCTAATTCTTTAATAATATTATCTACAGAAAAATCAAAATTATCATATACATATTTCTCAATTTCAGATAGTTCGGTTTTGTTAGTTCCAAATGTTTCAATGAATACACTTATCGGTTGTTCCTGACCAATTGCGTACGAAAGGCCAATTTCAACTCTATCAGCCAGTTTTTTACTAACTATGTTTCTTGCAACATATCTTGCATAATAAGCAGCACATCTATCCACTTTACTAGGATCTTTACTACTAAAGCAACCTCCGCCAATTCTTCCCATGCCACCATAGCTATCTACAACAATTTTTCTTCCAGTAGTACCACTATCTGCGAAAGGACCTCCAACAGTAAATGAACCACTTGTATTAATTAGTATTTTTGTATTAGAATCACACAAATTACTATTTAATACATGCAAAATAACTTCTTTTTTTATAAAATTTTCCAATTTTCTTCTCGAAACTTCAGGTTTATGCTGACATGCAATAATAACTGTGTCAACTCTTTTTGGAATACCGTCAACATATTCAACAGTTACTTGTGTCTTTCCATCTGGCAGTAAAAAGCTGTTTTTATCATTTTTTCTTACCTCAGTAAGTCTTTTAGCTAATTTGTTAGCTAACATAATTGGAAGCGGCATTAATTCCTTAGTTTCATTACAAGCATAACCAAACATAATACCTTGATCTCCAGCACATATTTTCTTTTTACTAACAGCGCTATTAATTTCTTCAGACTGTTTAGATACTTTAACCATAACCTCAAAGTCATCATAATATCCAATATCTTTCAAAACGTTCTTAGCGATATTCTCGTAGTCAAGTTTTGCCTTTGTAGTGGCCTCACCATAAAGTAATACAAAATTGTCCTTAATTGTAGCTTCTACTGCAATATGGCTATCCTTATCTTGTTTTAAGGCTTCATCTAAAATCTTATCACTAATCTTATCGCAGATTTTATCTGGATGTCCTTCCGTAACACTTTCACTTGTAAAATAATATTTTCTCATTTTTTCACTCCTCCTTCAGAAATTTTATCAAAATAAAAAACTCTAGAAAGAGTTGTGGCCTCCTTCATCGTTGTTAGCATTACCACCTTACTACACAGCAGGTTGGTATGAGATCATTGAGCTAACTCTCTCCCTCATTCTTGATAAAAGTTCTACTTTAATTTAAATGCTAAATAAAGACAATGTCAATATATATCACCTAAAAAACAGTTACTTTACGCAAATATGTTATAATAAAATATATTATATAAGCAAAAGGAGATTAAAATGTCAAAAAACATAATAAGAAAACTTCATTGGCGAAAATTAGATGATCAAGCAAAGATATATTCATTATCTCAAAATATAAATGATACATCTATTTTTAGACTATCTGTAATTTTAAATGACAAGATTAATCAACAGATATTAGAAAAAGCAGTAGAGCTTTCTCTTGAAACATATAAAGCTTATAAAGTAAAAATGGAAGGAGGCTTTTTCTGGTACTATCTTGACGAAAATAAAAAGAAGCCTGTTGTAACAGAAGAAAACGACTATCCATTTCAAAAGATTAATACACCAGATAATAATGATTATTTATTTAAAGTAACTTATTATGATAAAAAGATAAATCTAGAACTCTTCCATACACTAACGGATGGAAATAGTGGAAGTAAGTTCTTTAAAGAAATAATATGCCGTTATCTTGAATTACGTTATCCAAAAAAATTTAAACAAAATACACTATCATCTTCTAAAATTATTACAGATAGTGAAAATTCCTATATAAAAAATTATAAAAAAGATATAAATAAAGCTTATAATCCGCCTAAAGGATATATGTTAAAAGGAAAAGAGCTCCCACAAGGTGTAGTAGGAATTAATCATTTTAGTATTAAACTAGATAAAATTAAAAAATTAGCTAAAGCCAACAATTGCACCTTATCAGTATTACTTGTTGCTATGCTAACATACTCTATATATAAAGGAAACTATAAAGAATATAAAGATAAAAAGCCTATAAATATATGTATTCCAATAGATTTAAAGAATTACTTTTCATCAGATACAATTTCTAACTTTGTATCTTACATGGTAGTAAGTTTATCTTTAAAAAAGAAACAAAATTACACATTTAAAGATATTTTAAATATGGTAGACAAAGAATTTAAAAAGAAATTAAAGTATGACAAAATTGTGGAAACAATGTCATCTAATGGTAAAATGTTAAACAATATATTTGTAAGAGTGGTTCCATTAATACTAAAAAGAATTATGGTTGTATTAGGTACATTAGAATTTAAAAGACATTTTTCCACAACATTCTCCAATATTGGTATATTTGAAATAGATGACCAATATAAAGAATATATTGAAAGTTATTATTTTATTCTTTCTCCGGACTGGTCAGAAAAACTAAGATGTGGAGTAGTTACTTTTAAAGATAATTTAGTAATGACCTTTGGCACCAGTCTGCAAAATCCTAAAATAGAAAATGAATTTAAAAATTTACTAAACCAACATAAAATAAAATATAAAGTTCAAGGAAATGGTATGAATGAAGTAACAAAAAAAGCAAGATAGTTCTTGCTTTTTTTATTAACAAATATTTATTTTTTCTAATACCCAATCATGCATTTCTTGCTTATAAATTGCCCCACAATACTCACATTTACCAGAATTATTAACATCCATTGGTGCTCCACAGGCCTGACATTTCTTAGCAATACCTTGATCTACTGCACCAGAACGCTTTACAAAAGTAAGCATATAGTTAACTTGAGTTCTTGCAGAATCATTTCCGGAAACAACATCGCCTGAGTTAAGATCTAATATATAATCCATATATCTAGCTTCTAAATATACTTCAACCACATAATTGTTATCAACGATGTCAACAGACTTTATCATACTATTTTTAACATTTAACTCATCATACATTTGTCTATAGTTTTTGCTTCTTAAAGGTGCAACCTTACTTTCGCCAAAGTTATATACATCATCACCAACAAAATGATCAACCTCTGCTAATTTATCACTCATAATAGCTGTAAAAAACTTAATAAATATATTATTAACTTTAGTAAGAAACATTGCCTGATTAAATGTATTATCTAATTTTTCTAATTCTTGAATAGTCATTTTATCTACCTCACTTATTATTAGTATAGCATAAAAAAGAAATGTCTTTATGGACATTTCTATTTGTTTACATTTGTTTTTTTACTAAGTACAAATTTAGATGCTTTCTTAACAATAGTTGAATTACAATACTCACATTTACCAGAAGTAACATGATTAATAGGAGCACCACAATGAGGACACTTAGTTTCTTCATCGTTATCATAATCAGATTTAACAACATAAGTTAATACATAATTATTAGTAAGTTTAACAGATTTATTTCCTCTAGTTACTTTGTTTGTGCTTACATTTATTACATAGTCGTAGAAAGATACAGACAAGAATACTGTAAGAATAATATCTCCATTAACATCATCAATATCAATAATCTTTACACTATTTCTATCAAAATCACTCATTATATTTTGACCATTTTTAAGTTTTAATGTTTCTAATTGAGAAACATAACTATTATATAACTCATCAGTACAAAGTTCTCTTAATTTATCATATTCAAAATTCATCCAAGCTTTTTGAACTTTTAAGAAATTATCATAAGCCATTGTTTTTAATGAACTTAAAGTATTTCCTGGCATAACCATAGTTAAATGTTCTTGTGTTATATCACTATATGAATCACCAATATAGCTTGAACGATAGTATACCGTTCTACTAGTGGTACTACCTTTTCCACTTCTCGCACAAACTGAAATAATAACGATCATAAAAAATATTATTCCGAAAACTACAACAAAGTCGACATCTCCACTATAACTTGAAGAACCATAATCATAATCGTAGTCATAATCATTATCCCAACTACTTCCGGAGTCCCAAGAACTTCCTGAATCCCAATCGCTACCAGAATCCCACGAACCACCTGAATCATAATCAGAATCCCATCCAGAATCAGCTCTAACTACAGGTGATACAAAAAACGGAACAAATAATATCACTAAAACTAAAAATACTTTTAAAAATCTTTTTATTCTTTCACTCATAAACTATACCTCTATCTTCAATAATTGTACCATGAATTATCAAAATAAAAAATAAAAAAATGAAAACATTAAACAAGGAGAAGTTAACTTGTTTTATTAATAAACTAGTGATAAAATATACACTGAAATTGTGATATATAAATAGATAATTAATTACTATAAACAAGAAGTGGGGTAAATTATGACTACTGAACTATTAGAGAAATTTAAACAAAACTTTCCAATACCAAAAGGTAAGAACGAAAACCCATATATAATATTATTTGATGCTTATACAGGAATGGGAAAAAGTACAGTTGCAAGAGTTCTAACAAAACATTTAGAAGCAATTATATTAAACAATGATGAGGTTAGAAACTTTTTAAATGACTATCAAGACCAAAGTACTTTAAAAGACCAACTCCAAAAATATCGTTTAGAAGAACTATTAAAAAATGGTAATAATTGTATTCATGATAGTTGTTTTTGTCATAACTATAAAACAAAATTGGAATACTATAAACAATTAGGGTATAAATATTACATCATAAGATTAGAATGTTCTGATAAAACAGTAGAAGAAAGATTAAATAAACGTACATTAGATGGTGTAAATTATTCAATAGCAGACTACAATGGTTATTTATGGATGAAAGAAAATGTTGAAAGAGTTCCATTAAATCTAATAGATTTTACAATCAATGTTGAAGAAGAATTAGAACCACAAGTTATAAAAATAGTAGAATCAATTAAAAAAGACAATTAAATAGAAAAATATAATAAGGAGGATAATATGTTTGAATTAGTATCTAAATATAAACCATCTGGTGATCAACCTAAAGCAATAGAAACATTAGTTCAAGGAATAAAAGATGGTAAAAAAGAACAAGTATTATTAGGTGCAACAGGAACAGGTAAAACATTTACTATTGCTAATGTAATTAAAGAAGTAAATAAAAAGACTTTAGTACTTGCTCATAATAAAACTTTAGCAGGACAATTATACTCTGAATTAAAAGAATTATTTCCAAATAATAGAGTAGAGTACTTTGTGAGTTATTATGACTACTATCAACCAGAAGCATATGTACCTTCAACTGATACATACATTGAAAAGGATTCATCAATTAATGATGAAATAGATGAACTTCGTCATGCCGCAACATCTGCACTTTTATCAAGAGATGATGTAATTGTTGTAGCCAGTGTATCTTGTATTTATGGTATTGGAGAAGTAGAAGAATATAAAAATAAAATGTTAACATTAACTGTTGGAGACACAGTAGAAAGAAATAAAGTTTTAGTAAAACTAGTAGAAATGTTATATGAAAGAAATGATCTTGATTTTAAAAGAGGTACATTCCGTGTAAGAGGAGATGTACTAGAAATCATTCCCGCATATCAAAAAACAACTGGGTATCGTGTAGAGTTCTTTGGCGATGAAATAGACCGAATAAGTGAAATTGATGCTTTAACTGGAGTAGTAATAAAAAATATTAAGAACTTAAATTTATTCCCAGCAAGTCACTTCGTAGTAAGTGATGAAAAATTACAAGCAGCAATTATCCGTATAAAAGAAGAATTAGAAGAAAGATTAACTGAATTAAAAGCTGATAATAAACTTTTAGCCGCAGAACGATTAGAACAAAGAACCAGATATGATTTAGAAATGCTACAAGAAACAGGATTCTGTTCTGGAATAGAAAACTATTCGGCCCCAATGGCCGGACGTAAAAAAGGAGAAACTCCAGTTACATTAATGGATTTCTTCGGAGATGACTACCTATTAGTAGTTGATGAATCTCACGTAACTCTTCCACAAGTAAGAGGAATGTATAACGGAGATAGAGCTAGAAAAATGAATCTAGTAGAATATGGATTTAGATTACCAAGTGCTTTAGATAATAGACCTCTTCAATATGATGAATTTGATAAAAAAATTCATCAAGCAATATATGTATCTGCAACACCGGGAGATTACGAACTAGAAAGAGTAAATAACGTTTATGCAGAGCAAATCATTCGTCCAACAGGACTTTTAGATCCAACAATTGAAGTTAGAAAAACAGAAGGTCAAATTGACGATTTAGTTGGTGAAATCAATGCAAGAATTGAAAAAGATGAAAGAGTTCTAGTAACCACTCTAACTATTCGCATGGCAGAAGAACTAACAAACTACTTAAAAGAATTAGATATTAAAGTAGCTTATCTTCACTCAGAAGTAAAAACACTAGAGAGAATGCAAATAATCCATGATTTACGTACAGGTAAATATGATGTTGTAGTAGGAATTAACTTACTTCGTGAAGGTATCGATATTCCTGAAGTGTCATTAATAGCTATATTAGATGCTGATAAAGAAGGATTCTTACGTAGTAACAGAAGTTTAATTCAAACTGCCGGACGTTGTGCTAGAAATGCCAATGGCCATGTAATAATGTATGGAGATAAAATAACAGATTCCATGAAACAAGCTATTGATGAAACAGCACGTCGTCGTGCAATCCAAGAAAAATATAATGAAGAACATGGTATTATTCCAAAAACAATTTCTAAAGAAATAAGAGAAGTTATAAGTAATATTGCTACTGACTCTACTTCTAAGAAAGAAAAGAAACCAACTAAGAAAGAACTTGCTAAGACTATGGAAATGTTAGAACAAGAAATGCGTGAAGCAGCAAAAAATTTAGACTTCGAAAGAGCAATGGAATTAAGAGATATCTTATTCGAAATGAAGTCAGCATAGGAGGAACATATGAAATTAAATGTATTTGTCTCATCTCAAAGAGATGGAATTATGTCTAAAGATAAAAAATACTTTCCAAATCTATCTACAGAAGAAAGAGAACTTTTATATAAAACAACATTAACTAGATTCTTTGAAAGAAGAAATATAAAATACGATGATGTAGTGGTTGTAACAGAAAAGAATAACGTAATTAAATCACGATCTGTAACATCAGTAAATTCAAAGTCTAAAGAAGCAATTATTATTTTAAAAGATAATGTAAAAGACAAATGTGTAGCAGTAGAAACATGTGATTATCCGGTAATAATTGCAACTGCTAATACTGATGAAGGACAAAGTGTATCTGCAATAGCCCAAGCTACGATCGAAAATCTAAATAATGATTTATTACACGAAATAATAGAAAGTTTGTTAAAAGAAACAAACGCAGCTCCATTTGAAATGACATTCTATATTGGGGCATGTCCATCAAAAGAAAAGTTAATAGTAGATCCAAATCTCTTAACAAATTCATATATTTGGAACAACACAATTACTAAAAAGAAAAAGAAAACTTATGTAGATATAAGATTTGCTATCTTCAATGCTCTAGTAAAAGAAATAGTTGATCCAAACAATATTTATTTTGATTCAACAGATACAACTGAAGATGAAAAGTATTTTTCTGATTTAGGAGATAAACCAGGAAAAAATTTAGTATGTGCGGTATATACAGATGAAGAAGTTTAAGAAAATTTATATTGAAATAACAAATATTTGTAATCTAAATTGTAGTTTTTGTAGTAAAGTAGAAAAACCGAAAAGAACAATGACAAAAGAAGAGTTTACTCATATTTTATCGGAGATAAAACCATATACTGATAATATTTATCTACATGTTAAAGGAGAACCTCTTCTACATCCAAACTTAATAGATTTTCTACATATTGCAGAGGAACATAATATAAAAGTTAATCTAACTACAAACGGAGTATTATTTCCAAGAAAAGTAAATGAACTAGCAAAATGCAACTCATTACAAAAAATAAACTTCTCATTACATTCTGAGAATAATGTTCCTAATTATTTAGAAGATATCTTCAACTCTGTTGAAAACTTAAAAGATAAAACAATTATTTATAGGCTATGGACTTTACAAAATGGTAAATTTGATGAAAAGTCCACAAGGACAGTGGAAAAAATAATTGACTATTATAAATTATCCCCAGAAATAGTGGAAAAAATATATAATGAAAATAATGTTAAAATAACTTCCACAATTTATGTGGATAAAGATAATGAGTTTGTTTGGCCAGATGATAATAAAGAAGAAACAACTAATGGTTTCTGTATGGCACTAAAAACTCAAATAGCTATTTTAGTAGATGGAACAGTAGTGCCATGTTGTCTAGATAGTAATGGTAAAATTCCCCTAGGAAATATTTATCAAGAACCATTTGAATCAATAGTTAATAGCAAAAGATGTCAAGATTTAAAAAAATCATTTCAAGATAGAAAACCTTGTGAAAAACTATGTTTAAGTTGTACATATAAAAATCGTTTTAAATAAAGCACTTGATTTAAGGAAATTAGCATATGAAGAAAAAAGAAAATACTAAAAATATCATTATAATTATTTTATCTATGATAGCAATATTTATAATTAATACACTAATAGTTATTGCAATCATAACAATAGACTCTTTAATACCTGCCGAAAAAGTTTCCGGTATTAATAATTACAATAAAAATCATTATTTAAATAAATATAGTGGAGATTTAGATTCAAACTTATCTATTTTTCCAGAAAAAACTACTAATATGATTGATGCAACATTCACTTCGTCAATCAAAACTAATTTATTTGATAGTGATGGGTTCATCATATTAAGTACAACATACAATGAAGATAATTTTAAAAAAGAAGTAGACAGATTAAGTAAACTTACTATGACAATTTCTGATTGCAAAAATAAAAGTTATACTAATTATGTAAAATACAACACAAAAGATTATTCACTACCAGCATATATAACAATAGATGGATTTGGCCATACCTACGAATATGCACTTATTAATCAAAATACTAAAAAAATTACATATGTTTATTTAGCATATCCTGACACTATTAATTCAGAATATAGGAAGTATCTAAAAAAGAATAAAAAAGAATACTTAAAAGAAGATACATTAAATAAGTACTCTATGTATAACCATTCTTTCGACAAAGGAAAAACATACATGGAATATAACGATTGCTAAAAAGCAAATCTATAAAAAAGATTTGCTTTTTTATGTCTAAAAATAATCATTCGTGGTATAATATCAACCAGGTGATATTATGGATAAAATTATTATTAAAGGTGCAAGAGAAAATAACTTAAAAAATATAAACATTGAATTACCAAAGAATAAGATGATTGTTATGACAGGTCTTTCTGGAAGTGGAAAAAGTTCGCTTGCTTTTGACACGATTTATGCCGAAGGACAACGTCGCTATGTAGAAAGTTTATCTGCCTATGCTAGACAATTTCTAGGTGGTTCAGAAAAACCAGATGTTGATAGTATTGAAGGATTATCTCCCGCAATAAGTATTGATCAAAAAACAACTCATAATAATCCACGTTCAACAGTAGGAACTGTTACTGAAATTTACGATTATTTGAGACTTCTATTCTCAAGAGTAGGAGTACCATATTGCCCAACTCATAATATTCCAATTACTTCTCAAAGTGTAGAAGAAATGACAGATAAAGTATTAGAATATGGAGAAGGTACTAAAATAATTATTTTAGCTCCAGTAGTACATGGTGAAAAAGGAACACATAAAGAATTACTTGAAAAACTTCGTAAAGAGGGATACGTAAGAGTTAGAGTAAATGGAGAAATGTTAGATTTAAGTGAAGATATCGACCTAGACAAGAATAAAAAAGATAATATCGATGTAGTAATAGATAGAATTGTAATAAAAGAAGATTCACATAGTAGAATATTTGAGGCAATTGAAGCTGCTACTAAACTAGCAAATGGAAAAGTAGTTATTCAAATATTAGGCGAAGATGCTAAAGAAATTGTTTTCTCAGAACAATTTGCTTGTCCTCACTGTGACTTTTCATTAACAGAACTAGAACCAAGAATATTTAGTTTCAATGCACCATATGGAGCATGTCCAGAATGTAAGGGTTTAGGAGTAAAACTTCAAATTGATAAAGATTTACTTATCCCTGATCAAACACTATCAATCGCAGAAGGGTGTATCAAAACATTAACTGACGACCCAGAAGGTTTAGATTACAAAAAATTAGAATGTATGTGTAAGCACTACAAAATTAGTATGACTAAACCTTGGAAAAGCCTATCAGAACGCCATCAAGATCTAGTGTTATATGGTTCCGACGAAATAATTCATTTTAAATATAACTCAAAGAGTGGAAATTCTTACAATACAAAAGACTTCTATGAAGGAATTATTAATAACCTAGAACGTCGTTATATGGAAACAAGTTCAACTTGGATTAGAGATTGGTTAGAAAACTATATGGTTGAATATGAATGTGATGCATGTCATGGAGCAAGATTAAAAGATGAGGTTCTATCAGTTAAAGTTGATGGAAGAAACATCTATGAAGTAACATGCATGAGCATTAAAGAACTACTTAAATCATATGAAACATTAAAATTAACAGAAGAACAAAAACAAATAGCTAACTTAGTATTAAAAGAAATTAATGAAAGATTAAGTTTCCTATCAAATGTAGGACTTGAATATTTAACATTAAATAGAAGTGCTGGTACATTATCCGGAGGAGAAGCGCAAAGAATTAGACTTGCCACTCAAATAGGTTCACATCTTACAGGAGTATTATATGTATTAGACGAACCAAGCATTGGTCTACACCAAAGAGATAATGAAAAATTAATAAAGTCAATGCAAGAAATGCGTGATTTAGGAAATACATTAATTGTTGTAGAACACGATACAGATACAATGATGGCCTGCGATTATTTAGTTGATATAGGACCTGGTGCAGGAGATGCTGGAGGAAAAATTATTGCTCAAGGAACACCAGAAGAAGTAATGAAGTGTGATGAAAGTATTACTGGACAATACTTAAGTGGTAAAAAGTGTATTGAAATACCACAAGAAAGAAGAAAAGGTAATAAAAAATTCTTAAAAATTAAAGGAGCACACGAAAATAATTTAAAAAATATAGATGTAGATATTCCTTTAGGAACATTTACTTGTATAACCGGAGTATCTGGAAGTGGAAAGAGTAGTTTAATTAACGAAATACTTTGTAAAGCAGTTTCTCAGAAATTATATAAAACAAAAGATAAACCTGGTAAACACGAAAAGATACTTGGAATTGAAAATCTTGATAAGATAGTAGCAATTTCTCAAAACCCAATTGGAAGAACACCTCGTTCTAATCCAGCAACATATACTGGAGTATTTGATGATATTAGAACTTTATTCACAACAACAAAAGAAGCTAAAATGTATGGTTTTGAGAAAAATAGATTCTCCTTCAACGTAAAAGGTGGAAGATGTGAAGCTTGTCGTGGAGATGGAGTTAAGAAAATAGAAATGCATTTCTTACCAGATGTATATGTTCCTTGTGAAGTATGTAACGGAACAAGATATAATAGAGAAACATTAAACATAAAATATAAAGGTAAAAACATTGCCGAAGTACTAGATATGCGTGTAACAGAAGCATTAGCATTCTTCGATAATGTACCAAAAATAAAACATAAGCTTCAAGTTCTAGAAGAAGTTGGATTAGGATATATCAAATTAGGGCAAAGTGCTCCAACTCTTTCAGGAGGAGAAGCAGAACGTGTAAAACTAGCTAAAGAATTACAAAGAAAAGCAACTGGTAAAACACTATTTGTTTTAGATGAACCAACAACAGGATTACACGTTGATGATATCAAGCGCTTACTTGCAATTTTACAGAAAATAGTAGATAATAAAGATACAGTAGTCGTGATAGAACATAACCTTGATGTAATAAAGGTTTCAGACCATATAATTGACTTAGGTCCAGAAGGTGGAGATGGTGGCGGAACTATTGTTGCCACTGGTACACCAGAAGAAGTAGCAAAAGTAAAAGAGTCATATACAGGTCAGTTCTTAAAGAAAATATTAAAATAAAGAGGGATTAATATGGATAGAGTAGCACTTGATTTAGGATTTATACAAATATATTGGTATTCAATATTTATATTTCTAGGATTACTTATTGCATGTACAGTAATATATAGAGAATCTAAAAAAAGAGGAATCGATGAAGATACCTTAATAAATATGACTTTCACAACTGTAATTGCAGGTATAATTGGTGCAAGATTGTATTACGTATTATTCAATTTATCTTACTATTTACAACATCCAATCGAAATATTTGAAATATGGAATGGAGGATTAGCAATCCATGGAGCAATAATTGCCGGATTAATAACAATCTTCCTTTTCTGCAAACAAATGCACATTAGTTTTATGAGAATGCTAGACATAATTGTAGTAGGATTAATAATTGGACAAGCTATAGGGCGTTGGGGGAACTTCTTCAACAGCGAAGCATATGGTGCAGTAACAACACTACAAGCCCTAGAGTCTCAAGGAATACCAAAATTCATAATAGACGGTATGTATATATTAGGTGAATATCGTCAGCCAACATTCTTATATGAATCAATAGGTTGTCTATTTGGCTTCCTAGCTATGCTAATAATTAGATGTGGAAAGTACTTAAAAAGAGGAAATCTTACAGCATTTTATCTAGTATGGTATGGAATATTAAGATTTTTAATAGAAGGCTTAAGAACAGATTCATTAATGTTAGGACCAATTAAAATGGCCCAAATAGTATCAGCTATATTTATTTTAATAGGAATAATCATATTTTTAATAAATATGAAAAAGTCAAAAGGAGACGAAAATTTATATAGAAAAGACCCTAATAAAGTAATGATGGACAATATAGTATATTTCAATTAGAGGTGATTATATGAATAAAAAAATAGTAGTCTTTGGTGGGGGAACAGGTATTTCATACCTATTAAAAGGACTAAAAAACTTTCCAGTAGACATTACTGCAGTTATAGCAGTATCTGATAACGGAAGATCTACAGGAAGACTAAGAGAAGAATTTCATACTCCAGCTGTTGGAGACATAAGAAAAGTTATTACATCATTATCTGGTATTGATGAACCAATTAAGAAAATGATGGAATATAGATTTAATACATCAAGTGACTTAGATGGACATGCATTAGGAAACTTAATCCTAACGGCTATGTTGGATATGAACGGCTCTCTAAAAGATTCAATTGCATATTTAAGTAAACTATTAGATGTAAGACATACAGTTTTACCAATATCAGAAGATTCTAAGTTAACACTTATGGGAAAAGACTTTGAAGGGAATATTATTGAAGGAGAGCATCAAATAACTAGTGCTAATCGTCAATTTGAAAAAATATATTATAAAGAAGAACCTGAAGTAGTACCAGAAGTAATAACAGCTATAAAAGAAGCCGATTTAATTATATTTAGTATGGGAAGTCTTTATACAAGTGTTTTACCAAATATTATTTGTAAAGAAGTACAAGATGCAATTGTTGAGTCAACTGCACCTACAATGTATTTATGCAACGTAGTGACTCAACCAGGAGAAACAGATAAATTTACTGTTGGAGATCACGTTGAACTTCTAAACAGATATTTAGAAAAAAATAAATTAGATGTAGTAATCGCAAGTAATACAAAAATTGATAAAAAAATTGCTAAAAAATATTATACAGAAGAACAAAAAGATCCAGTGCCAATAGATCATAAACGTCTAAAAGAATTAGGAGTAGAGTTAATAGAAGATGACTTAATAATCATTGAAGACAATATATTAAGACACAATAGTTTAAAATTAAGTTCATTAATATTCTCATATTTGATGCGTTAATGTCATATACAACAAAAATAAAAGAAGAAATAGCTAGTATTGAAAATACAAAATCAGAAATGATCGCTGAGCTAGCAGGATTTATTAGAAATAATGGCACAATAAGTGATAATAAAATAATTCTAACAACAGAAAATAAGAAAACAGTTGAAAGAATAAAATTATTTATAAAAAACTTGTATAATACAGAATTAAAAATAGAAACAAAAGATAATGCTAACTTTAGTAAAAAAGAACTAGTCGTTATGAACATTAATAATAATGTTGATAGTATTCTAAAAGATCTAGGTTTTCTTGGTGCTGATGGAAATGTTCTATTAACGCCACCAACTTATATAGTAGGTGCAAATGAAGAAATAAGAGCTTACCTTCGAGGAGTTTTCTTATGCTGTGGTAGTATTAACGATCCAAAAACTTCAAGATATCATATGGAATTATTAATATCCACACCAGACGAAGCTGTGTTTGTTCAAAAACTACTAAATATCTTTGATTTAAATGCCAAAATTTTAAATCGTGATAAAGGATATATGATTTATCTAAAAGAAGCAGAAAAAATAAGTGACTACATTAAAATATTAGGGGCAAATAATGCTGTTATGTATTTTGAAAATGTAAGAATATATCGTGAACAGAAGAATAAGACTAATCGTCTTAATAATTGTGAACAAGCTAATATTGATAAAGTCGTTGCAACAGCGACAGTTCAATTAGAACAAATAAGAATAATTGAAGAAACATCTAGTGTTGACTTATTAGATGATAAGACAAAAGAAACATTAGAATATCGTAAAAAATATCCTGAGGCTTCATTAAAAGAATTATCAGAAATAATTTCACTAGAAACATCAAAGCCAATTACTAAATCAGGCTTAAATCATCGACTAAGAAAAATAAAAGAACTAGCTGATAGACTAGCTAAATCAAATGAAAAAAAATAGAGGAAACTCTATTTTTTTATTATCTTATCAACAATACCATACATTAAAGCATCATCAGCAGTTAAATAGTTATCTCTTTCAGTATCTTTCTCAATCTTACTTAGAGATTTACCGGTGTTTTTAGCAAGAATCTTATTTAGTTTATTTCTTAAACTAATAATTCTATCAGATGCAATCTTTATATCAGTTGCTTGTCCTTCAGCTCCACCAAGTGGCTGATGAATCATTACATCTGCATTAGGTAATATATATCTTTTCCCTTTAGAACCACTTGATAATAAGAATGCAGCCATAGAAGCAGCCATTCCTATACATATTGTAGATACATCACTTTTAATAAAATTCATAGTATCATAAATAGCCATCCCTGACGTAATAACACCACCAGGTGAATTAATATACAAAGAAATATCATTATGATTTAATGAATCTAAATATAAAAGTTCCGCAATAACACTATTAGCTAATGTATCATTAATTTCTCCACTAATAAAAATAATTCTTTCTTTTAATAATCTAGAAAATATATCATAACTTCTTTCACCATTAATGTCTTTATCAATAACTACTGGTACTAAATTCATATAATCACCTGCCTATACATAGTATAGTGTAAACCGTCTAAAATTATTCCTAGATTAAACAAAAATCTATGATATACTTAATATGATAAAAATAAGGGGTGAAATTTGTGATAGAAACAGTTTCAGTAAAAATAAATGGAAAGACATATAAGTATAGTAAGGGAATTACCCTTCTAGAAATTGCTAATGAAGTAGAAAAAGATCGTAAACATCCTATTCTTTTAGCAAAAATTAATAATGGGTATAAAGAACTATCATCACCAATTACAGAAAATTGTGAAGTAGAATTTTTAGACTTATCTTCAAGAGAAGGAAATCGTTGCCATGTAAATGGACTAGTTTACATGTTAGTTTATGCTGTAAAAAAATTATATGGTCAAAAGGAAGATATTATTGTTCAACGTTCTTTAGATAAAGGAATATATATTGAGACATCATTCCGTCTTACAGAAACTAAATTAGCTAATATTAAAGAGTGTATGAAAGCTCTAATTAAAGCTGATATTCCAATTACAAAAGTAACAATTGACCGTCTTGAGGCAATTAAATATTTTGAAAGTATTGGTGATAGTTCAAAAGCAGGAGTTATGAACTACAACACAAATAGTTATATAACATTATATAGATTAGGTAATTCATATAACTATTTCTATAGTAAGATGGCACCTTCAACAGGAAAATTAAAAGAATTTGATCTAACATACTTAACTGATAATGGTTTTGTATTAAGATTCCCAACTATATATATGCCAGATAAAATAAAAAAATATGAACATCAAGCCAATATGTTTAAAGTATTCCAAGAAACAAGAGATTGGGCCAAATTAATAAATGTTAAAGACATAGTTGATTTAAATAGAATTGTTTCAACAGGAAAAATAAGTGATTTAATTAAAATTGATGAAACTCTACAAAGTAATAGATTATTAAATATAGCAAAAGAAATCAATGAAAGAAAAAATAAAGTAAAAATAGTTCTTATTGCTGGACCATCATCATCAGGAAAAACAACAACAACAAGAAAACTATGCATGTACTTACAAAGTTTTGGTTTAACACCTCGTGTAGTATCAATGGATGATTATTTTGTGGAAAAACAAGATACACCATTAGATGAAAATGGTAAACCAGACTATGAATGTCTTGAAGCAATGGATATAAAGTTATTTGATAAACAAATGGCTGCTTTAATGAGTGGCGAAAAAGTAATTATGCCTACATATAACTTCGCTCTTGGAAAAAAAGAATTTAAAGAAGAAGTTCAAATTGGAGAAAAAGATATCTTACTTATTGAAGGAATTCATGCACTTGATGACAAAATTTTAACTAACATCAAACGTGAAAATAAATATAAAATCTATATTTCAGCATTAACTGAGTTAAATATGGATACTCATAATAGAATCTGTACTAGTGATAACCGTTTACTAAGACGAATCATTAGAGATAATAGAACTCGTGATTATAGAGTAGAATACACACTACAACTATGGGATAGCGTACGTCGTGGTGAAGAAAAATATATCTTCCCGTTCCAAGGAGAAGCAGATGCTACAATTAACTCTGCATCAATTTATGAACTTGGTGTAATTAAAACTTATGCTGAACCATTATTATATTCAGTTCCACTAGAATCACCTTACTATGAAGAAGCTAAACGTTTAATTAATTTCTTACGTTTATTCTTACCAATTCCAGCAGATGCAATTCCAGAAGATGCTGTAGTAAGAGAATTCATTGGTGGAAGTTATTTCCACGATTAATAAATATCCACAAAAACTGTGGATATTTTCTTTTTGTATAATTTAACTTGTGGAAAAAACTTTTACATTGAAAAATGTCAAAATAACATGAATTTGTTGAAACTAAAAAAATAACAATATATAATGAAAATATAAGGAGATGATTATTAATGATCAAAGTTGCAATCAATGGATTCGGAAGAATCGGTAGATTATGTTTCCGTTTAATGGAAGAAAATGAAGAATTTGAAGTTGTTGCTATTAACGACTTAACAGATGCTGAACAATTAGCATATTTATTAAAGTATGATACTAATCATAGAAATTATCGAATTGATGAAATTTCTAATGATGAAGATGAAATTATTATCGGTAATAGACGAGTAAAAGTTTATGCAGAAAAAGATCCTGCAATGTTACCATGGGGAGAATTAGGAGTAGATGTAGTATTTGAATGTACTGGATTATTTACTTCAGAAGAAAAAGCTATGGCTCATATTAATGCTGGAGCTAAAAAAGTTATTATCTCTGCACCTGCTAAAGGTAATATCAAAACTATCGTTTACAACGTAAACCACGAAACATTAACAGGAGATGAAAGAATTATTAGTGCTGCTTCATGTACTACTAACTGTTTAGCTCCAGTAGTTGATGTTTTAGATAAAACATTTGGAATTAATAAAGGATTTATGACTACTGTTCATGCTTATACAAATGACCAAGCTTCACTTGATATCGCTCATAAAAAAGGTATTAAAGCTCGTCGTGGTAGAGCATGTGCTGCAAACATTATTCCAGCATCAACAGGTGCTGCATCAGCAATTGGACTAGTTTGTCCAAACTTAGCTGGTAAATTAGATGGTACAGCAATGCGTGTTCCAGTACCAACTGGTTCAGTAGTAGACTTAACATTAGAACTAGGTAGAAATACAACTGCAGAAGAAATTAATGCTGCATTAAAAGCTGCTCAAAATGAAACACTTCAATATACAGAAGATCCAATCGTATCAAGCGATGTAATCGGAAGAAGATGTGGTTCATTAGTTGATGGACTTTCAACTACAGTTCTTGATGTAGATGGACATCAATTAGTAAAAGTAGTTTCTTGGTATGACAATGAAATGAGTTATACTGCACAAATGGTAAGAACTGCTAAATACTTAATGAAATAATAAGTAAAGTAATGACAAAAAAGGAAGTAATTCCTTTTTTTCAATTTAAATAAGTGTTATACTTTAGATAGGACAGGAGGATTAGCCAATGAAAACGCTAAAAGATTTAAATGTCGAAAACAAAAAAGTTATAATTCGTGTTGATTTCAATGTTCCAATAAAAGAAGGAAAAATTGTAGACGACACTAGAATAGTAGGAGCTTTACCAACAATTAAACATTGTTTAGAGCAAAATGCTAAGGTAATTCTATTATCACACTTAGGACGTGTAAAAGAAGAAGCTGACCTTGCAAAAAATGATCTTGCACCAGTAGCTGTAAGATTAGAAGAATTATTAGGTAAAAAAGTAACATTTATAAACAAAACAAGAGGTGAAGAATTAGAAAATGCAGTAGCATCAATGCAACCACAAGATGTAGTTCTAGTTCAAAATACTCGTTATGAAGATTTAGATGGTAAAAAAGAAAGCAAAAATGATCCAGAACTAGGTGCATATTGGGCATCTTTAGGGGATGTATTTGTAAATGATGCATTTGGAACAATCCATAGAGCACATGCGTCAAACTGTGGAGTAGCAGCTCATTTACCATCTGCCTTTGGATTCTTAATTGAAAAAGAATTAACAGCACTAAGTTTATTAGATAACCCACCACATCCATTTGTAGTTGTATTAGGTGGAGCAAAAGTAGCTGATAAAATCGGAGTTATTGAAAACTTAGTTACTAAAGCAGATAAAATTCTTATCGGTGGAGGAATGGCATTTACATTCCTAAAAGCAGATGGAATTGAAATTGGTAAATCATTATTAGATGAAGAAAATGTTGAATTCTGTAAAAATGTTTTAGCATCTCACCGAAATAAAATTGTTTTACCAGTAGATACTGCCGTAACAAATGAATATACAAATGATGAAGAATACAGAGTTAAATCAGTAAATGAAATTTCTGAAGATGAAATGGGACTAGATATAGGACCAGAAACAAAAGAATTATTTGCTAGTTACTTAAAAGATGCATCTGTTGCTGTATGGAATGGTCCATTAGGTGTATATGAATTTTCAAAATACAAAAAACATACAGATGAATTATTAGATTATATTGTAGAAAATAATATAAGAGCCATCCTAGGTGGAGGAGATATTGTAGCAGCAGCATCAACTGCGGGTTATAAAGATAAAGTATATCATGCCTCAACTGGAGGAGGAGCAACATTAGAATATCTAGAAGGAAAAACACTTCCAGGTATTGAAGCAATAAAATAAAAGTAGGTGACTTAATTGAGTACAGAAAGATTTTTCATAGCTGACCCATATAACGATGAACACATAAGGCTAATTGCCGCTTTTGAAGAAGCGAATGGAATAACTACTGTTACCTCAACATTACTAAGAAATATTCGCCAAACACGAACTGAAGAAAAGTATAAAGAAGAGGTAAAAGATAGTAACGAAATACATCAAAGTTTATTCCTTCAAGATGAAGAAGTGATTACCGACTCATGCCATATTCAAGCTGAAAAAGATATGAAATCATGTAGAATCTTTTTCGCTCCAATTTCAACAGGAAGAAATAGAAAACTAATACCATTAGCAACAGATTATGCTTTTGATGTATTAGGTATGGAAGACGTGTTTGTTACAATAAATGCTTCTGGTTCAGAACAAGAACTAGCAGAAAACTTAGAACACAATGGTTATGAAAGTTTAGGCGAAAATGATGGAAACATCATGTACTTAAAAGAAAAACAATTTATACAAGAACAAGAAAAAGGAAATGCTATGGCAGCATAGCTGCAAGTATTTCTTTTTTTATAAAAGGAGATTATTATGATAGTAGCTTTAAATAACAAAAGTAATTTAACAAAAGAAGAATTCTTAAAATATCAAGAAGAACTAGGAACAATAAATGCAGCATCAACAATGATTTTATGTGCTAGTCCTCTAAATATTGCTAACTATAATTTAACTAATTGCCATTGGGGAAGCCAAAATGTTAGTAAAGATTTAGTAGGCGCTCATACTGGAGAAGTAGCAGCATCACAATTAAAATCATATGGAGTAGAATATTGTATTGTAGGACACTCTGAAAGAAGACAAGATCAAAAAGAAACAAATGAAGAAATAGCTAAAAAAATTCAAAATCTATATAGTGAAGGAATTAAGCCAATTCTTTGTGTAGGTGAAACTCGTGAAGAAAGAGAACGAGGAAGAGTAAACGAAATCATTGAAGAAGAAATACTTGTTGCTACAGAAAACCTTACATCAGAAGAAAAAGATGAATTAATAGTGGCTTATGAGCCAATCTGGTCAATTGGAACAGGCTTAATCCCAACAAATGAAGAAATTGAAGAAGTATTTAAGTTAATTAACAGTCTTCTACCAAATACAAAAGTATTATATGGTGGAAGTGCTAATGAAAAGAATATCGATGAATTAAAACAATGTTCATTAATAGAAGGATATCTTCTTGGTGGTTTAAGTCTTAAACCAGATAATTTAAAAGTATTCTTAGAAAAATTAGAAAACTAGACACAAAAAGACAGGTTCGACAAAACTTGTTCTTTTTTTCTCTATCGTAATATGCCGAATTATTATATAATTAAAATGCGTGCAGTATGATAAGGAGAGAAAAATGACAAAAATAAATTTATTAGTAGTAGATGACAATAGAAGTCTAGTAGAAATGATCAAGGAGTATTTTAATGATAACGCTGATATTAAAATAACTCATGAGGCATATGATGGCAGTGAAGCCATTAGACTCTTGGATTCTAAAGCAGAAGAAGTAGATATAGTGCTACTTGATTTAATAATGCCTAATAAAGATGGTATATGTGTATTAGAACACATGCAAAAGAAAAATATAAACAAAAAAACAATTGTTTTAACATCTTACAATACTCAAGAAATGATTAGAAAAGTCTCAGAACTTGGAGTAAGTTACTTTATGTTAAAACCATTTGAATTAAAAGACTTAGAAAAAAGAATAAAAGAAGTGTCTTCTGGAGTTAAATATGGAGGAGAATCAATAGATTTATATCATAATAATCTACAAGTCTCTATAACTAAAACACTTCACGAACTTGGTGTTCCATCACATATAAAAGGATATCAATATATCCGTGAAGGAATATCAATAGTTTATGAACGACCAGAAATTGTTGGCGGTATTACTAAAGAACTTTATCCAGAAATATCAAAAAAATTCAATACAACGGTATCGCGAGTAGAACGAGCAATACGTCATGCTATAGAAATAAGTTGGAATAGAGGTAATTGGCAACTAATGGAAGATATCTTTGGTCATAGTGTTGATATTGATAAAGCTAAACCAACAAATTCAGAATTCATAGTTACTGTTGCTGATAAATTACGTTTAGAGTATAACAAACCATTAATAACAAATTAAGACTTCGGTCTTTTTTTTATTCCACTTTATTGACTTTATTGTTAGAAAAAAGTATACTTAATTTATAAAATATGTAAGGAGAATACAGTTTATGGAACGTAAAATAGAAAACTTTTTTCGAAAATGGCAAAAAGATATTATTAGAAAGCCCTTAATTCTTTATGGACCAAAGCAAGTTGGTAAAACTTTCTCAACTTTAGCATATGGATCCAAAGAGTATAAGAATGTAATTTATTTTAATACAGAAAATAATAAACAGTTAGAAGAACTATTTACAAGAGAAAAATCAACTGAAAAACTTATTATTAATTTATCATTAATATCAGGAGAAACAATACTACCAGAAGACACTCTAATCATATTAGATAACTTAACATCAATCGAAATAGTAAAAGGAATGAAATTATTTGGTAGTGAAGCCAGTAAGTATCATATTATTGGAATTACATCTAATAGAGAAAAACTTACAGAATTTAAAGGTGAAGAATTACAATTCAAAGCTATGAATGAAATGGATTTTGAAGAATACCTATGGGCTAAAGATGAAAAGTCATTAGCTGAACTTATCAAAGAATCATATGCTAAGCACAAGACGTGCCCATTCCATAAAGTAGCTTTAGAATTATTCCAAGAATATTTAATGACAGGAGGATTTCCAGAAGCTGTTCAAGCTCATATAGATGGTAAAACAAACTTTGAACTTGACGCCATTCAACAAAAAATTCTAGACGTTTATAAAAAAGAAGTTGCTTTAAATAAAACATTAATTGATATTCCAAGAGGTATTGAAGTAATAAACTCAATTCCAGAACAATTGAAAAAGGAAAATAAAAAATTCCAATACGGATTGATGGGTACAGGTAAAAGAGCAAAAGAATATGAAAGTACTATTAATTTCTTAATAAACAATCAACTTGTATATAGAAGTTTTAAGGTAAAAACAATTAAATCACCGCTAAGTAGCTGTCGTGAAACAGATAGTTTTAAATTATATATACCAGATGATGGTCTATTATTCTCAATGTTACATCTTAATTATAAACAATTTATTACAGACGAAAAATTAAAAGAAACAATCTATGAGAATCACATCGCTAAGACATTAGTAGAAGCAGGATATGCATTATATTACTATCAATCTGAAGGAAAAGCAGAAGTTAACTTTGTAGTACAAAATAGAATGGGGCAAATCATTCCAATTGAAATAGCTACAAAAACTATGTCTAAAGCAAAATCATTATCAGTATTTATGAAGAAATTCACAGTACAACAAGCATATAGAATTACAGAAAATAATTTTTCAACTAAAAAGGATATTAGATATATCCCGATATACGCAGTATTTTGTCTAAATGAAACAAAAATATAGGAGGAACATATGACAAAACCAATAGTTTTAACAATATTAGATGGATATGGACTAAGAGAAGAAACTCATGGAAATGCTGTTAAACTAGCAAACAATGAAATATTTAATTTATTATGGGATAATTACCCACATACACAACTAGAAGCATCAGGACAACTTGTTGGTCTTCCAAAAGGACAAATGGGAAACAGTGAAGTTGGCCACATGAATATTGGTGCCGGAAGAATAGTTTACCAACCATTAGAATTAATAAACAAAAGTATTGAAGACAAAGATTTCTTCCAAAATGAGGAATTATTAAAAGTAATAAATCATGTAAAAGAAAATAATTCAAAACTACATTTAATTGGATTAATAAGTGACGGAGGAGTTCATTCTCATATTGACCATTTAATGGCATTACTTGATATGTGTAAAGAACAAAATGTAGAAAATTTATACTTACACTTATTTACTGATGGAAGAGATGTACTTCCACAAAGTGCATATACATATATCAAACAAGTAGAAGATAAATTACAAGAATTAGGAATTGGTTCTATCGCAACAATAGGTGGAAGATACTATGGAATGGATAGAGATAATAACTATGACCGATTAAAAAAAGCATATGATGCTATCGTAAATGGTATGGAAGAAACAACACTATCTATTAAAGAATACATAGAAGACAGTTATTCGAAAGAAATAATTGATGAATTTTTTGTTCCTACAGTATTTGATAACACAGGAATGTTAAAAGAAAACGATGGTATAATTGCTTTTAACTTTAGAAAAGATCGATTAAGAGAAATTCTAACTGCTATAACAAATCCTAACTTTAATGATATGGAAGTTACAAAATTTACAAATGTAAAAACAGTAACGATGATGCCTGTAGTAGAATCGGTAATTGCAGAACACGCCTTTGATGATCCTAAATTAACAAATATTTTAGGAGAATATATAGAAAAACAAGGAAAGTCACAATTAAGAATTGCTGAAACAGAAAAGTATGCTCATGTTACATTCTTCTTTGATGGTGGAAAAGAAGTTGATTATCAAAATGAAAAGAAAGTATTAATACCATCACCAAAAGTAGCAACATACGACTTAAAACCAGAAATGAGTGTCTATGAAGTTACGGATGAATTATTAAATGAACTTGGAAACTTTGATTTAGTAATATTGAACTTTGCAAATGGAGATATGGTAGGACATACTGGAATACTTGAAGCAGCTATAAAAGCTGTAGAAAGTGTTGATGAATGTCTAGGAAAAATATATCAAAAAGTTCAAGAACTTGGTGGAACAATGATTATTACCGCAGATCATGGAAACTGCGAAGAAATGTTAGATGAAAATGATAACGTTCTAACAGCACACACAACTAATCCAGTTCCATTTATTGTTACAAATAAAAATATCTCACTAGTTCCTGGTAAACTAGGAGATATTGCACCAACAATATTAGAATTAATGAATATAGAAAAACCAGCTGAGATGACTGGTGAATCACTAATAAAAAAATAACAGCACAACTGTTATTTTTTTTATATATTAACTACTTCATCCATATCAATTTCAAATAGCTTGCCTGGATCGACATCTAAAGCTAATGAAATTTTCCAAATAGTATCTACAGAAAATGTTTTTGCACCTTTCTTAGATTCAATTCTTCTAATAAATTCATGAGAAACTCCAACTCTTTCTGCTAAGACAGCTTGAGTAATCCCAATTTCTTTTCTATACTTTCTAATATTTCTTGCAATTTGCTCATATATATTAATTTCATATTTATTCATAATATCACCTGCTAACAATATTATGTACCAAAAATCTTAAAATATATGTAAATTACAAGTGTACAAAAGAATAACCTTGTTCGATTGAATCAACTAATAAAATATTTTATAATTAATTAAGAGGTGGTTTTATGAAAGAAAGAATTGTTTTCCATATAGATGTTAATAATGCTTTTCTTTCATGGACTGCGGTATTACTTTTAAAACAAGGATATAAACAAGATATAAGAAAAATACCATCAATTATAGGTGGAGATGAAAAGGAAAGAAGAGGAATTGTCTTAGCAAAGTCTCCAGTAGCAAAGAAATTTGGAGTAGTTACAGCTGAAACTATATATAGTGCTAAAAAGAAATGCCCATCATTACAAATGTTTCCTCCAAACTATGAATGGTATTCAAAGAACTCCAAAGCCTTGTTTAAATATTTATCACAATATTCACCTCAATTAGAACAATTTTCTATTGATGAATGTTTTATAGAGATGACCGGTACTTCGTATCTATATAAAGATTACAAGGAATTAGCTTACAAAATTAAGGAAGAAGTAAAAGCAATGTTTGGATTTACAGTAAATATTGGCATTGCAAATAATAAATTATGTGCCAAAATGGCATCAGACTTTGAAAAACCGGATAAAGTTCATACACTTTTTAAAGACGAGATAGAGGATAAATTATGGCCCCTTGACGTTGGCGAACTATTTATGATCGGAAAAAAATCTAAAGAAGCTTTAAATAAACTAAATATATATACAATAAAAGATTTAGCATTTGCCGATGATAAACTATTAGAAAGAAATTTTAAGTCTCAAGCAAGATACATGAAAGAAGCTGCGTGGGGAATAGACAATTCAAAAGTTGAACCAAGAAGTAGTAAAAGAGATAGTATCAGTACAACAGAAACATTAAATCATGACTATACTGATGAAGAAAAATTAAAAGAAGTATTGTTTCGTCAAGCAGATGATGTATCAAGACAATTAAGAAAACAAGGCGAGTATGCATCAACCGTTGCAGTAATATTTAAGAATAATCAATTTAGTAATTATTCGGCACAAGCAAAATTACCATCGCCAAGCAACAATACAAAAGATATATATGCACTAGCTGTTAAAATATTTGATACTAATTATAAACATGACCCAATAAGATTAATTGGAATAAGGTTATCTTCATTTACAGATAGAAAAGAAGAACAGGTATCATTGTTTGATGAAGAAAAATCCACAGAAACTGTGGAAAATGAGGAAATACAAAAGACAATTGACAAAATAAATAGTAAATTTGGAAAGTCAATAGTTAGTCCAGCATCATTAAAAATGATAAATAAAAACCATAGTGAAAGAAAAAAACTAGATAAAAATTAAAAAAGAGCAAACAAAAATTGTCAAAAATGAAAAATATGTTGAAAAATAAGAAAAAAAGCAAAAAAATGCTTGCAAAAGCTTGCAGGGGCTGTTATAATTATAACCGTGTGACTGCTTAGATGTGCGAGGTTGTCGATACACCGGGTTAAGTTGTTAATCCGTTATTGGGTTATTCGCACGGAGCAAGTCTATACAAGATATAGGCGAAGGGAGAATACAAAATGTCAACAGAAAAAATTCGTATCAGAATTAAAGCGTACGATCACAGAGTACTTGATAATGCTGCTAAGAAAATTGTTGAAACAGTAAGAAGATCTGGTGGAGTTATCTCTGGTCCAGTACCACTTCCAACTGAAATTGAAAAATTCACAATTTTAAGAGCTGTACACAAGTATAAAGATTCACGTGAACAATTCGAAATGCGTACACACAAAAGATTAATCGATATCAAAAATCCAAGTAAGGAAACAGTTGAAGCTTTAGCTCACTTAGACTTACCAAGTGGTGTAGACATCGAAATCAAAACAAAATAATTTAGGAGGAAACAATAATGAAAGGAATCTTAGGTAAGAAAATCGGAATGACTCAAGTATTTACTACAGAAGGTAAATTAATTCCGGTTACTGTTATTGAAGTTGAACCAAATGTGGTTACTCAAATCAAAACAGTAGAAAAAGATGGTTATGAAGCAGTACAACTTGCGACTGAAACAATCAGAGAAAATTTAAGCAACAAACCAGCTATGGGTCATACAAACAAAGCTAATACAGCACCTAAGCGCTTCTTAAAAGAAATTAGAGGAGTTAACGTTAATGAATACTCATTAGGACAAACTATTGGAGTAGACATTTTCAGCGAAGGGGAAATGGTTGATGTTACTGGAACTAGTAAAGGTAAAGGTTTCCAAGGTGTTATTAAACGCCACAATCAATCAATCGGTCCAAAAGGACATGGTTCTCAATACCACAGAGGTGTTGGTTCATTAGGTACTCTTTTACCAATGCACGTTCTTAAAGGTAAAAAGATGCCAGGACAAATGGGTAATGTTCAAAGAACAGTTCAAAATCTTGAAATCGTATCAGTAGATACAGAAAACAGTGTAATCTTAGTTAAAGGTAATGTTCCAGGTCCAAAGAAATCATTAGTTATGATTCGTACTGCGGTTAAAAAACCTGATGTAAAAAAAGAAGCTGCTAACTTAGTTAGTTATGTAGAACCATCAATCGAAGAAGTTGTTGAAGAAACAGCTACTGAAGAAACAACAGTTGAATAATCATCACAATATATAATAAAGAAAGAAAATTATTAATTGAAATGTGATGAAAGGAGGAATCGTAAATGAAAAAAGTAGAACTTTTAAATCTTAAAGGTGAAAAAGTAAAGGACATTAATTTAAACGAAGAAATTTTTGGAATTACCCCAAACAATGCTGTTTTACACGATGCAATCATTTTAACAATGGCATCATTAAGACAAGGAACTCATAAAACAAAAAATCGTTCAGAAGTAAGTGGTGGAGGAAGAAAGCCATGGAGACAAAAAGGAACTGGACGTGCTCGTCAAGGATCTATTAGATCTGTACAATGGGTAGGTGGAGGAAACTATGGAACTCCAGTACCTAGAGACTATAGTATTAAACAAAATAGAAAAGAAAGAAGACTTGCTTTAAAATCAGCTTTAGCAGATAAGGCAAATGAAAAAGCAATCATCGTTTTAGATAACTTCAAAGTTGAAACACCAAAGACAAAAGAAATGATGAACGTTCTTGAAAATTTAAAAGTTGCTGATAAGAAAGTATTATTAGTTGTAGATGCATTTGATGATAATATGATTTTAGCATCAAGAAACATTCAAAACTTAGTATTAATCTTAGCAGAAGAAATCAACGTATTAGATGTAGTTGGAACTGATGTAATGTTAGTTACTGAAGCTGCATTAAAAAATATTGAGGAGGTGCTTAAATAATGAAAGACACTAAATATTTAGAAATACTTAAAGCACCAGTTATTACTGAAAAATCACAAATTGCTAAAAGCGAAGGAAAATATACTTTTAAAGTAGCTCCAAAAGCAACAAAAACTGAAATTAAAGAAGCAATCGAAAAAATCTTTAATGTAAAAGTTACAGCAATTAGAACAATAAATGTAAAACCTAAGAAAAGAAGAGTTGGTCGTTATACAGGATTAACTACTCGTTATAAGAAAGCAATTGTTAGTCTTGCTGAAGGACAAACAATTGATCTTGGTTAGAAGGAGGAAATTAAATTATGGCAATCAGAAATTATAAACCTACTACACCAGGACGTAGAAAAATGAGTACATTAGTAAATGAAGAAATCACTACTAACGTACCAGAAAAATCTCTTACAGTTACTATTAAGAAAAATGGTGGACGTAATAATCAAGGTAAGATAACAGTTCGTCACCACGGTGGTGGAGAAAAAAGAAAATATCGTATCATTGATTTCAAAAGAAATAAATTAAACGTACCTGGATCAGTAGCATCAATCGAATACGATCCAAACAGAACTGCTAATATTGCATTAATCAATTACGCAGATGGAGAAAAAAGATATATCATCGCTCCAAAAGGTTTAACAGTTGGTATGACAGTTGAAGCTGGAGAAAATGCTGATATTAAAGTTGGTAACGCATTACCAATTATGAATATTCCAGTTGGTACAATGATTCATAATATTGAACTTCGTCCAGGAAAAGGTGGAGAATTAGCAAGAAGTGCTGGTGCATCTGCTCAAATCCTTGGTCGTGAAGACAATTATGTAATGATTCGTTTATCAAGCGGAGAACAAAGAAAAGTTCTTGGAACTTGTATGGCTACAGTTGGAGAAGTTGGAAATGAAGACTCTTCATTAGTTAAAGTTGGAAAAGCAGGACGTAGCCGTCACATGGGAATTAGACCAACAGTTCGTGGTTCAGTTATGAACCCTAATGACCACCCACATGGTGGAGGTGAAGGACGCGCTCCAGTTGGACGTAAAGCACCTATGACACCTTGGGGTAAACCTGCACTTGGATTAAAGACACGTAAGAAAAAACAATCTGACAAGTTCATAGTACGTCGTCGTAGTAAATAATAGGAAAGGATGATTAAAAAATGGCAAGAAGTTTAAAAAAAGGACCTTATGTATTCGAGAGATTACTAAAAAGAGTTCAAGAATTAAATAAGTCTGGAAAAAAAGAAGTCATTAAAACATGGTCACGCCGTTCCACTATTTTTCCTGATTTTATAGGACACACATTTGCAGTTCACAATGGTAAAGAATTTATTCCAGTTTATGTAACAGAAGACATGGTTGGACATAAATTAGGTGAATTCGCATTAACACGTAAATTCGGTGGACATGGTTCAGACAAAAAATAAAAATAATGACTAGGAGGGAAATATATGGAAGCAAAAGCAATTGCTAAGGGACTTAGAATATCACCTATTAGAGCTCGTTTAGTAGCTGACCTAATCCGTGGTAAAAGTGTACAAGAAGCATTAACCATATTAAGTAATGTAAATAATAAGTCTTCAAGACTTACTAAAAAAGTTTTAGATTCTGCTATTGCTAACGCTGTTAACAACAATGGTGCAGATGCTGCAACACTTTATGTTAAAGAAGCAAGAGTAGATGCTGGTCCTGTTATGAAACGTCATATGTTTGATTCACGTTCTCATATTGGACACAAAGATCACAGAACTAGTCACATAGTTATAGCAGTGGCTACAAAAAACTAATAAGGAGGTTACAAAATGGGACAAAAGGTTAATCCTAATGGACTTAGACTTGGAATCAATAAAGACTGGCAAGCAAAATGGTATGCTAAAGGTAAAGATTTTTCTAAGAACTTAGAAAAGGATGTTAAAATTCGTGAATATTTAACTGAAAACTTAAAGAATGCCGGAATTGCAAAAGTTGAAATTGAAAGAAATTCTAAGAGATGTGAAGTTGTAATTCATACTTCAAAACCTGGTGTTATGATTGGACACGGTGGAGAAGAAATTGAAAAATTAAAAACACAATTATCAAAGATTGCTGATGAAAACGTTCAAATCTCAATCGTTGATATTAAAAAAGTAGATTTAGATGCTCAATTAGTTGCTGATTCAATCGCTAATCAAATTACTAACAGAGCTTCATTCCGTATGGCTCAAAAACGTGCAATTAGAAATGCTATGAAAGCTGGAGCTAAAGGAATTAAAACATCAGTTTCTGGACGTTTAGGTGGAGCTGATATGGCACGTAGTGAAGGATACACTGAAGGAACAATTCCTCTACATACATTAAGAGCAGATGTTGATTATGCAACAGCTGAAGCTGATACAACATTCGGTAAGATTGGTGTAAAGGTTTGGATTTACAAAGGTGAAATCTTAAACAAAAAGGCAAAAGGAGGTAATTAATATGTTAATACCGTCAAGAACTAAATATCGTCGTGTTCATAGATTACCTTACGAAGGAAGATCACGTGGAAATAGAGAATTAACATTCGGAGAATTCGGTCTTCAAGCAAAAGAAGGAGCTTGGATTACAGCAAATCAAATCGAAGCTGCTCGTATCGCCATGACTCGTTATATGAAACGTGGTGGAAAAGTTTGGATAAACATCTTCCCTCACTTACCATTAACTAAAAAACCTATCGGAACAAGACAAGGTAAAGGTAAAGGTAACGTTGAAGGATGGGTTGCAGTAGTTAAAGAAGGAAAGATCATGTTCGAAATCGCTGGAGTTACTGAAGAAGTTGCTCGTGAAGCATTAAGACTTGCATCTCATAAACTACCTATCGCAACTAAATTTGTTAAAAAAGAAAATGGTGGTGAAGTAAATGAAGGTTAAAGAAATTAGAGAATTAACAACAGAAGAAATCAACAAAAAATTAGTTGAAGCAAAAGAAGAATTATTTAACTTACGTTTCCAACAAGCAACAGGGAACCTAGAAAAACCATCTAGAATTAAAGATTTAAGACATACAGTTGCAAGATTAAAAACCGTTCTAAGAGAACGTGAATTAAGCGAGTAGGAGGGATTTAAGTGGAAAAGAAATTAAGTAAAGAATTAGTTGGTACAGTAGTTAGTTCAGCAAATGATAAAACAATCACTGTATTAGTAGAAACTTATAAAAACCATCCGTTATATCACAAAAGAGTTAAAAGCTCTAAGAAATATAGTGTACATGATGAAAAGAATATCGCTAAAGTTGGAGATGTAGTTCGTATCGTTGAAACTAGACCTATATCAAAAACTAAGCATTTCTATTTAAAAGAAATCGTAAAAGAAGCAGTTATTATTTAACGCTTAGATGAAGAAGGAGGAATAATCTATGTTACAACAAGAAAGCCGTATGAAGGTTGCTGACAACTCTGGTGCACGTGAATTATTAGTAATCCGTGTATTAGGTGGAAGTAAAGTAAAAACAGGTAACATTGGTGACGTAGTAGTTGGAACAGTTAAGAGTGCAATTCCTAACTCACCAGTTAAAAAAGGAAAAGTTGTAAAAGCAGTTATCGTTCGTAGTCGTCAAGGCGTTCGTCGTGAAGATGGAAGTTACATTAAGTTCGATGACAATGCTTGTGTTATCATTCGTGATGACAAGAGTCCAGTAGGAACTCGTATTTTTGGACCAGTAGCAAGAGAACTTCGTGATAAAGATTACATGAAAATTGTTTCTTTAGCAAAAGAAGTTTTATAAGAGGAGGATAAATATGAACTTTAAAGTAGGAGATGAAGTTGTAGTTATCGCTGGTTCTGATAAAGGTAAAACAGGAAAAATTGTTAAAACATTAAGAGATGAAAATAAAGTTATAGTTGAAGGTGTTAATATTGTTAAAAAACATCAAAAAGCTACAGCACAAGAAACTGGTGGAATCGTAGAAATGGCTGCACCAATTCATGCATCAAATGTTATGATAGTTGATCCTAAAACTAAGAAAAGAACTAGAGTAGGACATACAACTGATGAAAAAACAGGTAAAAAAATAAGAATCGCAAAAAAATCAAACGAGAAGATTGATTAATTGGAAGGAGGGTAACTATGAACCGCCTAAAAGAGAAATACTTAAATGAAGTTGTTTCAAGTTTAATGAATAAATACAATTATAAGTCAGTAATGGAAGTACCAAAATTAGAAAAGATTGTTATCAATATGGGAGTTGGAGATGCAACTGGAAATTCTAAATTATTAGATGCTGCAGTAGCTGATTTAGCTAAAATCTCTGGACAAAAACCAGTAGTAACAAGAGCTAAAAAGTCAATTGCTGGATTTAAAGTTAGAGAAAATCAAGCAATTGGTTGCAAAGTTACTTTAAGAGGAGATAATATGTATAACTTCTTAGATAAGTTAATATCTATCTCTCTACCTCAAGTAAGAGACTTCCGTGGTGTTAGTGCTAAAGCATTCGATGGTAGAGGTAACTACACTATGGGATTAAAAGAACAATTAATCTTTTCAGAAATTAATTATGACGACGTTGTAAAAGTTCGCGGTATGGATATCGTGTTCGTAACAACAGCTAAAACAAATGAAGAATCATTCGACTTATTAAATGGACTTGGAATTCCTTTTAGAAAGTAAATAATGGAGGAAAATTATGGCAAAGAAAAGTATGATAATAAAAGCTAATAGACCACAAAAATTCAAAGTACGTGAATATACAAGATGTACAAGATGTGGTCGTCCACACGCAGTTATGAGTAAATTCGGAATCTGCCGTATTTGCTTCCGTGAATTAGCTTATAAAGGACAAATACCAGGAATTAAAAAATCAAGTTGGTAATTGGAAAGGAGGAAAATTAAAATGGCAGTAGTAACAGATACAATTGCAGATATGTTAACACGTATTCGTAATGCTAACCAAATGCGTTATGAAGAAGTAACAGTTCCTGCTTCAAACATCAAAAAAGAAATCGCAAGAATTCTTAAAGAAGAAGGATTTATTAAAGATTATAAAATTGTTAGTGATGACGCTCAAGGAACAATCGTTCTAACTTTAAAATATAACAAGAAAGAAAGAGTTATCACTGGTTTAAAAAGAATTTCCAAACCAGGACTTCGTGTATATGCTAAAAATGATGAAATTCCTAAAGTATTAAATGGATTAGGAATCGCAATCATTTCAACATCTAAAGGAATTATGACAGATAAAGAAGCTCGTAAAGAAAATATAGGTGGAGAAGTTCTAGCTTATATTTGGTAATTAAGACAAAGATAGTTTGAAACCCATGGAATCATGGTAAATTTAAAATGAGATATAGGAGGTGTCTAAATGAGCCGTATAGGAAATCGTATAATTACAATTCCTGAAGGAGTTACTGTTGAATTAAACGATAACATCGTAACAGTAAAAGGACCTAAAGGACAATTAACTCAACCAATGTTAAAAGACATTACAATGAGACAAGAAGAAAATAACATTATTTTAGAACGTAAAAATGAAAATGCAAAAGCAATGCATGGAACAATGAACGCATTAATCGCAAACATGATTAAAGGTGTTAAAGAAGGATACGCTAAAACACTTGAAATCATCGGTGTTGGATATCGTTTCAATGTTCAAGGACAAAAATTAGTAATTAGTGCTGGATACTCACACCCAGTTAATATGGAAATTCCAGCAGGATTAACAGTTGAAGCTAACGGAAATACTGAAATCACTATCAAAGGTATTGATAAAGTATTAGTTGGTGAATTCGCTGCAAAAGTTAGAGAAGTAAGACAACCTGAACCATACAAAGGTAAAGGAATTCGTTACAAAGATGAACATATCGTTCGTAAAGAAGGAAAGAAAGCTGCTTAGTCAGTAGGAAGGGAGAATTAAAATGATAAAAAAAGAATCTCGTAATAGTATGCGTAAAGTACGTCATGAAAGAATTCGTAAGACAATCATGGGAACATGCGCAACTCCAAGATTATGTGTATTCCGTTCAAATACAGGAATTTATGCACAAATCATTGATGACGAAACTAGAACTACTCTTGTATCTGCTTCCTCATTAGACAAAGAATTAAAACTAGAAAATGGTAGTAATGTAGAAGCAGCTAAAGTTGTTGGTAAAGCAATCGCTGAAAAAGCAACAAAAGCAAAAATCACAAAAGTAGTATTCGATAGAGGTGGATACCTTTATCACGGACGTGTAAAAGCTTTAGCTGAAGCTGCACGTGAAAACGGATTAGAATTCTAATAGGAGGGTATTATGCAAAAGAGAACTCAAGAACCTAAAGAAAAACTTTTAGAAGAATTAGTAATTGACGTAAAAAGCGTTGTTAAAGTTAACAAAGGTGGACGTCAAAGAAGATATTCTGCTATAGTTGTAGTAGGTGACCGTAAAGGTAAAGTTGGATTAGGTATTGGAAAAGCAAACGAAGTACCTGATGCAATCAAAAAGGCAATTCAAGATGCTAATAAGAAATTAATCACAATACCTCTAATCGATGGAAGAACAGTTGCTCATGAAGCAATTGGACACGCTGGAGCTGCTAGAGTAATCATTAAACCAGCTGCTGCTGGTACTGGTGTAATCGCTGGTGGATCAGTTCGTGCAATCTTAGAATTAGCAGGAATTCGTGATGTTGTCTCTAAATCACTAGGAGCAAGAACAAAATTAAATATGGCGACTGCTGCATTAAATGCATTAAAGTCAATTAAAACAGCTGAACAAGTTGCAGCACTTCGTGGAAAATCAGTAGAGGAGATATTAGGATAATGAAATTACATGAATTAGAAAGAAATATCGGAGCTACTCATGCTAAAAAACGTGTAGGACGTGGATCAGGTAGTGGTCTTGGTAAAACAAGTGGTCGCGGACAAAAAGGACAAAAAGCACGTAGTGGTGGTAGTATCAACCCAGTATTCGAAGGTGGACAATTACCATTATATAGAAGAATTCCAAAAAGAGGATTCTCAAATCATATGTTTAAAACAACTTACGCAGTTGTAAATTTAGATCAACTTAACGTTTTTGAAAACGGAACAGTTGTAACTCCTGCATTATTAAATGAAGCAGGAATCGTTAAAAATCAATTAGATGGAATTAAAGTACTTGGAAACGGAAAGTTAGAAAAGACATTAACTATTCAAGCTAATAAGTTTTCAACTAGTGCATTAGAAAAGATTAAAGAGTCAGGTAGCAAAGCTGAGGTGATCTAGAATGCTTACAACTATGAAGCAATTATTTACTTCAACGAATAAAGATTTAAGACACAGAATTTACTTTACTCTTGGAGCATTAATGATCTTCATATTGGGGACTTCAATAGTAGTTCCTAACACAAATGCTCTTGCTACAGACAGTCTAGGATTTTTAGAGTTGATAAATGTTATGGGTGGAGGTGCAATGCAAAATTTCTCAATTTTCGCATTAGGTGTAACTCCATACATTACAGCATCAATTATTATGCAATTACTACAAATGGATATAATTCCATATTTTACAGAATTAAGTAAACAAGGACCAACAGGTCGTCAAAAAATTAATCAAATCACAAGATATCTAGGAATCTTCTTTGCATTCGTAGAAGGATATGTATTTGCATTTGCATTTTATCAAAATGCCGTTGGTACACCAGTAATGGAATATCTAAGAATTGCAATCATATTAACAGCAGGAACTGCTTTCCTTCTATGGTTAGGAGATCAAATTACACAAAAAGGAATTGGTAACGGATTAAGCTTAATTATTATGGCAGGTATCCTTGCTACATTACCTCAAATGTTCTTAGATGCTTTCAATGGATTAATATCATTTGATGGAACAGCACAAGTTATAACACTTGGAATTATAAAATTCCTAATCTTTGTAGTAATTTACTTTGCAATAGTAATAGGAATGGTCTTCATTCAAGAATCAGAAAGAAGAGTTCCAATCCAATATGCAAACAAATCAACAAATGCATTTGGAAGTGCAGCACAAAGCTTTATGCCAATTAAAATTAATACAGCCGGAGTAATACCAGTAATTTTCGCATCAAGTTTATTATCAATACCAAGTATTATTGCCAGTGTTATTAAGAATGACGCATTTACAGTGTTCGCACAAAAATATTTAGATTATACAACTCCAGTAGGATTCCTACTATATGTAATCTTAATTTTCTTCTTTGCATACTTCTATACTTTTATACAAGTAAAGCCAGAAGAATTCTCAAAGAACTTACAAGAAAATGGTGGTTATATTCCTGGAATTAGACCTGGAGATGAAACAAAAAAATATATAAGTAAAGTGTTATCAAGACTTACAGTCTTAGGAGCAACTTTCTTAGTAATAATTGCTGGATTACCAATCCTATTTTCGAAAGTAACTAACTTACCTACATCAGTATCAATTGGTGGTACAGGATTATTAATTGTGGTAGGAGTTGCACTTGAAACTTACAAACAACTAGAAGGAAGCATTCTTTCTAGAAGTTATAAAAGAGGATATAGAAGGTAATTTATGAAGAATATAATGTTTATAGCACCACCTGCTGCAGGAAAAGGTACTCAAGCAGAAATAATTACTGCTAAATATAATATTCCACATATCTCAACTGGTGATATCTTAAGAGAAATTGCTAAAGAAGATAGTGAAATAGGAAATTATGTAGCTGAGACTATGGCAAGTGGTAAATTAGTAAAAGATGAAATAACATATCAATTAATTGAAGACAGATTAGCACGTGAAGATTGCAAAAATGGATTTATTATTGATGGCTTTCCAAGAAATCTTGATCAAGCAGTGGAATATGATAAAATTCTTGCAAAATTAGGCTATGAAGTTGGTAATGTCTTTTTACTAAACATTTCAACAAAAACACTTGAAAAAAGAATAACAGGAAGAAGAGTTTGTGAGGATTGCAATGCTATTTATAATATAAATGACACTGCAAAAGCTCCAAAAGTTGAATCTGTATGTGATAAATGTGGTGGAAAGTTATATCAAAGAAAAGATGATAATCTTGAATCATTCCAAACTAGATTTGCAATGTATCAAGAAAAAACTGAACCAATCATTGAACACTATAGAAAACAAAATGTCTTACATGAAATCGATAGTAATAATGAATTCGATGAAGTGTTTAGACAAATAGATGAAATTATTAGCAAGAATTAATGAGGGGAATGATTAGATGATTACATTAAAAAGTAAACGCGAAATTGAACTCTTAGCAATTGCTGGTAATATTGTCTATCAAACACATAAGTATCTACAACCATACATAAAAGAAGGTATCAAAACTATTGAGTTAGATAAGTTAGCAGAAGATTTCATTAGAAGTAAAGATGCTACACCTTCTTTTAAGGGATACGAAGGTTTCCCTTATACATTATGCATTAGCGTTAACTCTGAAGTTGTTCATGGTTTTCCTAGTGATTATGTATTAAAAAATGGTGATATCGTATCTATTGATATTGGCGCATGCTATAAAGGATATCATGGAGATTCAGCTTGGACTTACAAAGTAGGCGAAGTTGATAAAGAAGTTGAGTTCTTATTAGAACACACTGAAAAATCTTTATTTATTGGTCTTGAACAAATCAAACCAGGAAATAGAGTAGGTGACATTGGATACGCCATAGAACAATATGCAAAAGAACATAAACTTGGAGTAGTTAAAGAACTATGTGGACATGGAGTTGGAACTTCAGTACATGAAGATCCAGAAGTACCAAATTATGGTATACCAAACACAGGTGCAAGACTAAAAGAAGGAATGGTTATTGCAGTAGAACCAATGTTAACTTTAGGAAGTCCGAGAATTTTCATTCATGATAATGATTGGACAATAGATACTGCAGACGGTCGTCCATCAGCTCATTTTGAACACACAGTTGTAGTAACTGCCGATGGATATAAAATCTTGACAGGGACAGGAGAGTGAAAAGATGGCTAAAGAAGATACAATCGAAATAGAAGGTAAAGTTCTTGAAATAATCCCAGGTGGGAAATTCAAAGTTCAACTAGAAAATGGACACATTGTGGAAGCTCACGTTTCTGGTAAAATACGAATGAACTATATTCGCATCTTAGCAGGAGATACCGTAATGATAGAACTATCGCCTTATGACTTAACACGTGGGCGTATTACCTATCGTAAATAATAGGAGGGAATAAAATGAAAGTAAAAGCATCAGTAAAACCAATTTGCGAAAAATGTAAAATCGTTAAACGCAAAGGAAAAATAAGAGTAATTTGTGAAAATCCAAAACACAAACAAGTTCAAGGTTAATAGGAGGTGTACTTAAATGGCACGTATTAAAGGTGTAGACATTCCAAATGACAAGCATATTTGTATTTCATTAACATATATCTACGGAATTGGAAGAAGTCTAGCAAAACAAATTTTAAAGGAAGTAAATATTGATCCAACAACTAAGACTAAAGATTTATCTCAAGATGACTTAATTGCAATTCGTGACGAAATCAACAAACATTTAACTGAAGGAGATTTACGTCGTGAAGTTAGTATGAACATCAAAACTAAGATGGAAATCAATTCATACGAAGGAACACGTCATAAAAAAGGATTACCTGTAAGAGGACAAAGAACTAATCGTAATGCTCGTACTCGTAAGGGTAAAGGAAAAGTTGTAGCAAACAAGAAGAAAGTTTAGTTTAAAACTTAGTTAATTTAAAAAAGGAGGTAAGACTTATGGCTTATAAAACTAGAAAGAAAAAAGTTAAAAAGAATGTACCTGAAGGAATAGCTCATATTCATTCAACATTTAATAATACAATTACTACTATCACAGATAAAGATGGTAACGTAATTAGCTGGGCATCATCTGGTGCTATCGGTTTCAAAGGAAGTAAAAAATCAACTCCATTCGCTGCTGGAATGGCTGCTGAAGCTGCAGGAAAAGTTGCATTCGATGCTGGAATGAGAAAATTAGAAGTACGCGTTAAAGGTTTAGGACCAGGACGTGAAACTGCTATTCGTTCATTACAAACAGCAGGATTAGAAGTAACTGCAATTTCAGACGTTACACCAATTCCACATAACGGATGTCGTCCACCAAAACGTCCACGTGGATAATTAAAAGGATAATTATAGTGGCAAAAAACAAAGGGAGGTTAGTTTCATGTTACAATTTGAAAAACCAATTTATAAAATAACTGATTCAATAGAAAGCAATTTCTATGGAAGATTTGAATTAGAACCATTAGAAAGAGGATTTGGTACTACTATCGGTAATGCTTTAAGAAGAGTTATGTTATCTTCTTTACCAGGAAGCGCTATTAGTAGTGTTAAAATCGAAGGTGTTCTTCATGAGTTCCAAACAATTGATGGAGTATATGAAGACGTAACTACTATTATCTTAAATTTAAAAGGTATAGTATTTAAAAATCATTCAAATGAAACAAAAACAGTACGTATCAATGTTTCAAGAGAAGGAGAAGTAACTGCTGGAGATATCGAATGTGATGCTGATGTTGAAGTAATCAACAAAGATAAAGTAATTGCTACATTATCTAAAGGTGCTACTTTAAACATGGAAATGACTGTTACAAATGGTCGTGGTTATGTTAGAAGTGAAGAAAACAAAAGAATCCATGATATCAAAAAAGCTGGAGTTATAGCTATTGACTCATTATATTCTCCAATTGAAAGAGTATCTTACGAAGTAGGAAATGCTCGTGTTGGACAAGATGAAAGCTATGATAAATTAATCTTAGACGTATGGACAAATGGTTCAATTAAACCTGAAGAAGCAATCGCTTTAGCTTCTAGAATCTTAATTGAACACTTTACAATCCTTACTGATTTATCATCAATTGCTGATGTAAGTGGAATGATGATTGAAAAGACTGAAGATCCAAAAGTTAAAGCTTTAGAAACTTCAATCGAAGATTTAGATTTCTCTGTAAGAGCATATAACTGCTTAAAGAGAGCTGGAATTCATACTTTACAAGACCTTGTTAACAAGAGTGAATCAGATATGATGAAAATACGTAATTTAGGTAAAAAATCTCTAAAAGAAGTTTTAGACAAAATTAGAGATATGGGTCTAATCTTACGTGATGATGACTAAAATATAAGGAGGCAAAACTATGGCATATAGAAAATTAGGAAGAGATAATAAACATAGAAGAAGTATGCTTGCTACATTAACAAAACAAGTAGTTGAAAATGAAAGTATTACAACTACTGAAACTAGAGCCAAAGAAGTTCGTAAATTCGTTGAAAAAATGATTACTTACGGAAAAAGAGCAGACCTAGTTTCTCGTCGTAAAGCATTAGCATTCTTACATAACGATACAGCTGCAGTTGATAAAATCTTTAACGACTTAGCTAAACGTTATGAAAATCGTAATGGTGGATATACACAAATTTTAAAAGTAGCTGAAAGACGCGGAGATGACGCATTAATGGTTATTTTAAAATTAGTTGATGAAGCTAAACCAGTAGAAGAAAAGAAAACAACAAAGAAAGCAAAAGAAGAAGCTAAATAATAGTAATTAAGACAGAATTATCTGTCTTTTTTATTTTATAAATACAAATGCATAGAAAAAGAATAGATTTTTTGTTATAATAAAATTAGTAAATGAGGTGGTTGAATGAAAGCATTAATAACTGGTGCATCATCAGGAATTGGATTAGATATGGCAAAATATCTTGCTACTATGAAATGTGAACTAATACTAGTGGCACGTGATAAAGAGAAATTAGAAAAAATTCAAGAGTCACTTCCAACCAAAGTAACAATTATAGTTGCAGATCTTTCAAATGAGCAAAAAGTAAAAGAACTATATGTTTTAACTAAAAATGAAAAGATTGATATTCTAATTAATAATGCTGGATTTGGAGTATTTGGATATTTTACCGAAACTGACATTAATAAAGAATTAGAAATGATTGATACTAACATTAGAGCTGTTCATTTATTAACAAAGTTTTTTGTCAAAGATATGGAAAAAAATAATTTTGGATATATCCTTAATGTAGCATCATCAGCCGCTTTTCAACCAGGCCCTTTAATGGCAACATATTATGCAACTAAATCATACGTGTATCAACTAACAGAAGCATTATATTATGAGCAAAAGAAAAAGAATACAAATGTTCACATTTCTGTATTATGTCCAGGACCAGTTGATACTAACTTTAATAATGTAGCAGGTGTAAAATTCGGAGTTAAACCACTAAAAAGTAGTTATGTAGCAAAATATGCTATTGATAAAATGTTTAAAAACAAAATGCTAATTATCCCGGGATTTACTATGAAATGTGCGAAATTCTTTGGAAGATTTGTATCAGACAAATTTATGCTTAGATTAGCATATAGAATACAAAAAAAGAAAATCAACTAAATGTTGATTTTTAATTAATGCAGGGGAGGTAGGTTTATGAATAACAATTGTATAGAGATAATAGGCCTAAAATACTTAAATTTATTTGAGGATTTTAGTGTTGCCTTTGAAAAAGAAAAGTTCTTAACTATCTCAGGTTCAAATAATTGTGGAAAAACGTCATTTATTAGAATAATTGATGGACAAGTACCAATTTTAAATACAATCCTTGTATATGGAAAAAAGTATGAGGACTATACTATTACAGAAATTAATACATTGATTAAATCAGTTATACCTCTTGAGTTTACAAAAACACAAAATACAATAGAAGAAGAATTACTTTATCAGATTTCGTTTAATACAAAGAAAGAAATAAAGCAAAAAAGACTAAAAGAAATAGCAAAACAATTTAAATTAACTAAGTTTTTAACAAGAACTGTGGATAATTTATCTGATGAATTATTAATTCGTCTACAATTAGCTCTTGCTTTTATTTCATCTCCAAAAATAGTTTTAATTGATGACCTATCATCATATTTTTCGAAAAAAGATTTATTAGATATAACAAACTCTATAAAAGAAATTAATAAAAATGAAAAAATAACTATTATTATGATCACAAGTCAACTTGAATGCAATTTATTAAGTGATTATACCTATATTATTAGTAATGGAGAAATCGTTCTTGAAGGGAGTCCACTAGAAGTATTAGAAAAAGATAATATACTAAATAAGGCAGGATTAAACTTACCTTTTATGATGGACTTATCAGTAAAACTAAGAGATTATGATCTGATAAAACAAATAGAATTAGATATGGATAGGTTGGTGGATACATTATGGAATTAAAATTTACCAACTACGAATTCAAGGAAAAAAAAATATCATTTGAAATTGAAAAAGGAACAATTTATGGAGTTACTGGTCAAAATGGTAGAGACCTACTAGAAATAGTAGCCTTAAATAAGTTAAACAAGGGTATCTTAACAATTAATAATGAAAAAGTTACTAAAGACAATATAAATGAATATAGAAGAAGAATAAGTTTAATTGGACAAGACATTGAAACATCACAACATAAGCTACTAAACATTATGATAGATCATATAAAAAGACATAATCTTACAATTAAAGATCCTATAAAGAAAATAAAAGATTCATTAAAAATTGTAGAATTGCCTGAGGATATATTAAATAGAAATATTGAGACTATATCTTCATCAGAAAAGAAGTTATTTCAATTAGCATTAAGTCTACTGTCTAATCCAGACATAATTATTTTAGACGAACCAATAAAATGCCTAGATAAAAGTAATGAGAAAAAACTTATTATGCTACTTCAACGTCTAAAAGAACAATTTTCTAAAACAATAATAATATCTTCAGATGATAGTAACACTTTATATAAATATACAAGTAACATGCTATTTATAAAGAATAATGATATTCTATTATCAGGACCAACAAACGAGCTTTACTTAAGAGTAGACTTTTTAAAAAGAAATAAGTTTGATATACCAGATATAATAGAATTTACATATATTGCTAAAAAGAAAAAACAAGTAAAAATAGATTATCATAAAGATGTTCGGGACATAATAAAAGATATTTATAAACATATATAAAAGGAGGGATATTATGCGATTTTTAATAAAGTTCTCTTATGATGGAACCAATTATAGTGGATTTCAAACTCAGCCTGGTTTAAATACCATTCAAGAAAAATTAGAAGAAGCTATAGCAATTATAAATAATGGTCAAAAAACTAACATAGTTGCAACAGGTAGAACTGATAAAGGTGTACACGCATTATGTCAATATGCACATGCAGATATTGATGTTGATATTACTGAATATAAATTAAAAAGAGCTATGAATAGTAACCTCCCAGATGATATACATGTTATTGAAACACATATTGTTCCAAATGATTTTCACGCAAGGTATTATGTTAAAAGTAAGGAATATAAGTATTATATTAACTTAGGTGAATATAATCCTCTAGAGAGAAATTATGTCTTTCAATATAATTACACACTTAATGTGGATAAAATGAAAGATGCTATTCAAGTATTTCTTGGAACACATGATTTTAGAGCGTTTGTAACAGAAAGTAAAGAAAAAGAAAATTGTGTTAGAACAATAAATTATGTAAATGTAGAACAAGTAAATAATAAATTAATAATAACTTTCCGTGGAGATGGCTTCTTACGTTATCAAGTAAGAAATATGGTGGGTATATTAATAAGAGTTGGAGAAAATAAAATATCCACAGAAGATGTGGAAAGAATACTAATGAGTAAGGATAGAACTACAACAGGAAAAACAGCTCCACCAGAAGGACTATACTTAACAAATGTGTCCTATGAATAACATTGAAAATTAATATAAAATGTGATATATTATAATGCACTGAGGGGGAATGAATATGACAGCATTAGAGACATTAATTTATAATTCATTAGACCTAGCAACATTAGGTAGTGAACTATACTGTACAACAACATGTTTAGATGGAATGGATGATGAATCAAAGAGTACAACAATTGCTTGTTCTGTAACAACAGCTTTAAATAATATCCAAGTTCCAGACAGTGTAGTAATAGTAAGAGATGCACAAAGTTATGTTGAATCAATGTCAACAGAACAACTAATTGAGTTAGAACAACTATTAGCAGAAAAAGAACTAACCTTTTCTGAAACTGATGCAGATAACGTTAAAGAACCTGCAAAAGTATATACTAAGACAAGTCCAAAGCAACAGTAATAGTTGCTTTTTTCATTGCTTTATGGTATAATAAGAGCCGTTCAAAGAGAATAGGGGAAACGGTTATGGAAGCAGTAGATTACAAAAAGAAAATTAAACTGTGTGAAAAACTTGGAGCCAATAAATTCCAAAAAGTTGTATTTAAGGTTGAAGAATTAAAATACAAGTTTATTAAAAAATTCATTCCTAAATACATAGAATGGTATGACAAAATATGCGATAGAAAAAGAAAAAAAGAACTAAAAAAAGCTAAAACGCCAGAAGAAAGAAAGTATATCGTAGAACATTATCGTCGTCAAAAAATGTTAATGCGAAAAGAATTTCACAGAGAGCAAAACAGAAACTATCATATGGATCCTAATAAGCCCACAGAAATATTAGAATATTTAAAATGGAATAAAGACATTCATATGAGAGGAATTATTAAAAATGCAATTGCAATACCATGCTTAGCAGTAGCAGCAGGATTTGGTCTTTGGCCAACAGTTGTAGTGCCATTCTTAGCATTAGAACTAGGGTCATTATTTATTAACTTCCAATGTGTAAATATTCAAAACTGTAATATATATCGATATAAACAACGTGAAGAAACAATGAAAAGACTTGAAGAAAGAAGAACTAAAAAGAATGTTGAAGAATACAGCGAAGCTGGTGCAGCAATAAGTAGAAGTATGGCAAAAACAGATGATATTCCGTCACTAACAGAAGTAATCGATAGTATTCAAACAAAGGAAGAACTAGAACAATTGAGAAAACTAGTGCAAGTAACACTAGGTGCAAATAAAGCAGCATCAACAAGTCAAAATACGGATGCTAAAAGTTCAGGAGGGAAAAAGTAATATGTTACAATCAACAACAATATTAGCAGAAACAGCAACAGTAGCAGGAGCTACAGGATTAACTGCAAAAACAGCAGTAAAATATGAAGTAGATGAAAAAGGAAACAAAACAGCAATTTTAGTTAACAAAAAAAGAGCAATAGTAGGAACAACTATAGGTTCTAGTGCAACAACAGCAACTTATGGTTTTCAACAACAAAGCTTAAATAATACACTAAATAATGTTCATAACGCTCAAGCATACGTTGAATCATTAAGTGAAGATAGATTAGCTGAATTAGCAGAAATGCTTGATGCCAAAGGTGCAGAACTAGAATTAGTCGAACAAACAGCACTTGGAGAAATAGAAACAAAACAACCATATGTAAAAAAGTAAAATTTATGTGCAAAAGTACCGAAAATCAAGAGAAATAATGATAAAAACTATTGCAATTTAATACATTTTTTAGTATAATCATAATCGGTACATTCGAATATCCCCACATAAATTAGACCGTGGGAAAGTCTGATTTAAGTAAAAGGAGAAAAAATATGACAAGTTATATGCAAAAAAAAGAAACTGTAGAACGTAAATGGTATGTAATCGATGCTGAAGGAAAATCTTTAGGTCGTGTTGCTAGCTTAGCTGCTACATACTTACGTGGTAAACACAAACCAACTTATACTCCACATGTTGATTGCGGAGACAACATCATTATTGTTAATGCAGAAAAAGTTAATCTAACTGGAAACAAATTAGAAAACAAAATGTACTATGACCATTCTATGTATCAAGGTGGATTAAGAGAAAGAACTGCTAAAGTAATGAGAGAACAATATCCAACTGAAATGATGGAAAGAGCTGTAAAAGGAATGCTTCCACATAACAGATTAGGAAGACAAATGTATAAGAAATTATTCGTATACGCTGGAAATGAACACAAACATGAAGCACAAAAACCAGAAGTGCTTGAAGTTAAGTAGGAGGGTTTAAGTTATGGCAAAAGAAAAGAAAAATGTTTATACTGGAACTGGACATAGAAAAACTAGTGTAGCACGTGTTACATTAACTCCAGGAACAGGAAAAATTACTGTTAATGGTAAAGATGTTCATGACTACTTACCTTTCGAAGTATTAGTAATGGACTTATGTCAACCACTTGATGTTACAAACACAAGAGAAATGTTTGACGTAGATGCACAAGTAAGCGGTGGAGGATTCTCTGGACAAACTGGAGCTATCCGTCACGGAATTACAAAAGCATTATTAGACTATGATAAAACAACACCAGCTGATTCAGAAAATAGTTTCAGAAAAACATTAAAAGTTGCTGGATTCATCACAAGAGATTCTCGTAAGAAAGAACGTAAGAAACCAGGACTTAAAAAAGCACGTCGTGCACCACAATTCTCAAAACGTTAATTATACAGTTTACAAAAGCTTGGAAAAACCAAGCTTTTTTGCTGTCTAAATTTACATATTAAATTATTTTTATCATAGTCATATTAAACCTATATGCTATAATTAAAATGGTGATAATATGAAAAAGAAACTTCCAATTATCTTACTAATATTACTATTAATAATAATTGTGTTATTTGTAAGTCAAATCCTAAAGAAAGAATACGTTATAGACTACAATAAAAACTATATACAAAATTATATAACCGAAAATTATCAAGATTATAAACTAGTGAGTGTAAAGTACGAGTATTTAGATACATTCTGGAGTTCGTATTATGATATTGAAGAAGATGATGTAAACAAAGAAATTATCTGTAATGCAACTTTACAAAATATGCAAACAGGAATGCATATTACAATACCATTCCATCACAATAAAAACAGCGTATTTACAGATACCCAATATGGTAGAAAAAATATAAAGAATATAGTTAAAGAGTATGAAAAGTATTGGGAATCAATTGATAAAATAAAAAGCAATTATAACACAGAAATAAAAATATCGAATGCACAAATAGAAGAGACAGATGGAAGTGACATTTATGAATTGTCTATTTACATAATCGATAATGTAAATGCAAAAGATATAATAACAAAAATAAACGATTTAAAAACACCAGTCGGAATAAGAAATGTTAATTATGTTGTCACAAATGAATTAATATATGAAAAATTAGATCCTTGGTTAGAACCAAACAAGTATCTATTAGTTCCAGATAATATGAAAAGTGTTGATAAAGAATCAAATTTCTCATTATATATAGACAACTATGAAAATGGTAAATATAGATTTACTAACTATTATGCATAAAACTCGAATTTTTCGAGTTTTTTATTTTTTCTAATATTGAAAAAAACACTAAAACTTGTTATTATATAAAGCAAAAATTACAGGTGACATAGTGATGGAAAAATTTGAAGTATTAGGTTATTTAAAACTAATGAAAGACTATTTTGCTTTGAGAAAAACACCGTCTCTAACAAGGATAAAAGACTTTTTTAGAGAGTTTTATCATGTTGATAACATGCCTGAAAACTTCTATGAGATGTTTCTTCAAAAATTAAAATCAAAACAAGTACTATTAAGTGTTATTAATCAAGATATATATCAACTAATAAGCTATCTAAAGTATAATTCAGAAGAAACAGAAGAGATTAAAGATTATTTAACACCACAAGATTATTTTTCAATATCAAAAAAACATATTAAAAAATTAGAACAATTACTTCAAAATATGCCTAAAGACGAAAATGAACTTTCGTCAATTATATCTGAAGACTTAATATGGAAATTAAGAAGAAGACCAATACAAACTAATGAAGAATATCATGAACTTGCTTATAAACTCTACCAAGTATTTGGATTTGATAATGCAAGTGAACTAATATTTAATAAATATGGGGCACTCAACTATGAGCAACTTCATTTCTTAATAAAGAACTTAGAACCTAAACATTATTCACCAGAAGAAAGAGAAAGAGTAAATCGATACTTATTTGGAGACAAAAAAAGTTATAACATTCCAATTAGACAAATGTTAAACGGAAGAATATTACCATTATTTTTAAACTTTGATTATTTTTATAATAATAATCAATACTTCGTTGAAAAATTAGGTAGAAAACTACCACTAGATAAATTACGTCTTCTCCTTGAAGAAAGATATCTAACATCAGAACCAACTACACCAGAAATAACTGCTGAATTAAGAGAAGATATGCTATCTTCTTACTATCATAAATATACAGAAACAGACACAAAACCAGATATAGTTATAGATAAAAATATTAGTTTATATACAGAAAAATTAAGAAATAAATATGCTTCGTCCATTCCACAAATAACCATACAAACAGATGATGAAGAAATAAAACCAGAACTATTAAATTTAAGTGACCCAAGAAATTTGACTCACGGATATCGCTCAGGTAATTGCTTTAGAGTAAATGGAGATGCAGCTATACTATTTTCTAAATTTCTAGAAAGCGAGCACATGAGAATACTAAGTTTTTCAACAGAAGAATACAAAGATTACGCAATGGTATTACTGATGAGAAATGGTAATGTTTTAATAGCTCAAGGAATAGAAACTAGTAAGTGGGTTCCACCAGAATTAAAAGGAAAAAGATTATATGATCTAACTCGTAACACACTAAAACAAGTAATGAATTATATGAACTCATGTGGTGATGAAGTAGTAGGAACAATAATTGGCGCTACAAATGAAAATGTAACTTCCTATAACAATAATATATTACCGTTTATAGTATCACCAAACATAGAAAATAGTAGTAACTATTACAATGGAGTATCAACTTATCAATGTTTATTAGATTTAGCCCCATCAAAAACAATTCATGATATGAAAGCCTATATACCTGAAAAAAGATACTATGATCAAAGAGAAGCAATTTTATCTAGAAAGAATAATTATCCAGTTCAAGATATAGAAAGAAGAATAATCTCATTAAGATATCAAAGAACACAAACACAAGAGGGATATACCTTTTATGAACAAATGCTTAATAAACATGAACAAGAAACAATTTGTAATAAAGACTGGTACATAACACTATTTACAGATGGAACAGTTGACTCATTCCTTTCTGATACAAAAGATCCACGTGCTAAAGAGGAGTATCAGACACAATTAGCAAAGGTTTATCAAAAAAAATAAAATAATATGTTATAATAAAAAACATAAAAGAGGAGGTTCATTATGAAAATATTAAAAGATAATAAACTTTATATACAAAAAAACGATATGGCTTATTTAAATAGTTCTGGATTAAGTATTCCAGCATCAATATTTCTAAAAGTATTTGGCCATGGAATTACTATTATAGATAATAGTAATAGATATGAATTTATAGAATTTACGGATCCAAAAGAAATAGAATTCTTCCAAGGTCAAGACTGGATTGTAGATTACGATACAGTTAAAGATTTAACAGAAGAAGAAATTTTACAGTTAGGACAAGAAGTAGCGGCAGAAAAGAATCGTCGAGCAGATGAGTTTAACGCTAAACCAAAGAAATATAGACAAGAAAACTATGAAAGTGTAATTGCTGAACTTGATCTATTAGACTTTAAGATGTATTCATTAAGAGATATTATTATGTTTAAAAGAGGAGAATTAGATTTTCCTTTACCAGCAGGAGTAGAAAGACCAGCACAATCAATTATTGATGTAGAGGGAGAAGTTGTTAAAGAAGATTCTCAAGTAGAATCAATCCCAGCGTCTTCAAATGGAAAAAAGTCATTTTTTAAATCAATCTTTAGAAGAAGAAATAATAAGTAACAACTTTACACTGCCTCACAATAAAATAATTGTATACTCTAGCAAATAAATGTTATACTGACTATAGTAGGTGATTATATGAAATTAAAAATATCAGTAACAAAAGAAGGCGGTTTAGAACTATACATCACAAGAAATGAAACTAATGACCGTATATATGTCATGCGTGAAAGATACCTATTTCTAAAAAAAGAATTACAACTATATGATGCTCATAAAAAATATATTGCTGAAATAGTAACACCATTATTTGGAGCAAAAAAATTAACGTTCAAAGAAAATGATAGAGTAATTGATGAACTTAATCTTATCTCCAAAAAGATTAAACGTGAGTATCAGTTGGAACAAAACAAATGGCGTATTGAGGTAGATGTAACATTCACAGAATACAATATATGCGATGAAAATAATGAAATAATAGCAGAAGTAAAATTCAATTTGCCAGAAAGAACTTGGTTAATAGATGTTAAGAAAACAAAAGATGTAACGTTATTAATGCTTATGATATTATCAGTAGTTTCAATAAGTCAAAGTTAAAGTACTAGTAATAGTACTTTTTATTATGAGAAAAGAAAAATAAATATTGTAAAAAAATAGAAAAAAAGATATAATTACATATAGAATAGGAATAATAACTGGGGTGATCTTAAGTGATCGTAAGATTGATTAAAAAAAGCAAAATTTATAATTTTACATTACCAACAAAAGTTGCTGGAAATTATTGGATCACAGACAACGATTATCTCGGTAATGTAAGAAACCTAATTAACGTTGAAGAAGATAACGGTCAATGGAAAATAAAAAGTGACTTCGAAACTAAAATCATGAATGGAGATCACGAAATTGATTCGGCTATTCTTCAAGAATATAGCTTATATTTCTTAAAAATTAATACAGATAATGAATATGTTATTTTATATTGCTCACCAAGTACAGAAAAAACAACACTAAAATTACGTTTAAAAGCACAAGGTGAAATAATAATAGGTAATGATGCTAATGCACACATTAGTTATGCCTATCCTTTAGTATCGAAACAACAAGCTAGATTAATATACAATGGTGGTACATGGGTTGTACAAGACCTAAATAGTAAATATGGTACCTATGTTAACAATGTAGCTGTAACAACTCAAACACTTGAATATGGAGATATAATTTTTATTATGGGATTAAAAATTATTGTAATGGACCAATCCCTAATTATTAATACAATAGGAAATTATATTAACTTTAATAGAGGTCTATTCGACATTGAAAGGCCATTAGTTCAAACACAAACACAAGAAGACAATCCTGATGAAGAAAGCATTGAATTCTTTAAAGAAGAAGATTATTTCTATCGTGCTCCTCGTTTCAAAACAAGAATTGAAGAGGTAAACATCGGAATTGACCCACCTCCAGGAAAAGAAGCAGAGGATAAAACGCCACTTATTTATACATTAGGGCCAATGATGACAATGGCAATGATGTCACTATCAACAGGAATAAGTGCATTTATGAGCGTAATCAATGGTTCAGTTGATATCAAAGATGTTGCTTCAACATTATTAACATCTGGAGCCATGATGTGTACTATGATTGTTTGGCCAATCATGTCACAAAACTATCAAAAACGTCAACGCAAAAAACGTGAAAAAGAACGTTTAAAGAAATATAATGAATACGTTGAACAAAAACGTGAAAAGATTCAAGCAGAAATGAAGATTCAACGTCAAATTTTAATTGACAACTATCTACCACTATCTGCTACAAAAGATATTATTTATGGTAAAAAGAGAAATTTATGGGAAAGAGAGATCGATCAAGAAGACTTCCTAGACTTAAGATTAGGTATCGGAACAACACCATTATTTGGTAACGTAAGTTTCCCAGAAGAAAGATTCTCTCTAGAAACAGATGAATTATTAAAAGAAGTATACAAATTAGGTGCAGAATCAAGAATGCTTGAAAACGTACCAGTATCATTATCATTTGTTCAAAAAAATATTTCTGCAATTATTGGAACATCAGCTAATAAACGTCAATTCATTGATGGATTAGTTCTTCAAATGTTAGCATATCATAGTTATGAAGACTTAAAGTTAGTTGTATTTACTAATGAAAAGAATGCTCCATATTGGGACTATTTAAAAGTATCTCCACACATTTGGAGTAATGATAAGAGTACAAGATATTTTGCTACAAACTTAGATGAAGCAAAAGAAATATCTTTAACATTAGAAAAAGCTTTCCAAGCAAGAAAATTCAAAGATAATAATGGTAAGATGGAACAAAGTGCAGTTGATTATAAGCACTATCAACCATATTATGTAATATTTACTGATGACTATAAAGGAATCAGAGATATAGAAATTATTAAAGACGTTGCAGAATCAAACTTAAACTATGGATTTAGTTTAATCGTAGTAAGTCCAAGACTTATCAACATCCCTAATGAATGTAAAACTTTCATTAGTATCGGAGATAAAAAGTCAGGAGTATTCGAAAACGAACTTGTTTCAAATAAGCAAAAAGAATTCTTAGCAGATTTCGATCCAACATTAAATATGTATGAATGTTGTAAGATTCTAGCTAATATTCCAATTGATATAGCAAAAGAAAATCAATCATTACCAAATGCCCTTACATTCCTAGAAATGTATAACGTAGGTATGGTAGAACAATTAAATATCTTAAATAGATGGAAACAAAATGATCCTACTAAGTCATTACAAGCCCCAGTTGGTGTAGATAAGACTAGAGAACTATTTAAGTTGGATTTACATGAAAAATTCCACGGACCACATGGTCTTATCGCTGGTATGACAGGTTCAGGTAAATCAGAATTTATCATTAGTTATATTATGTCCATGGCATTAAACTACCACCCATACGAAGTATCATTCGTACTTATCGACTATAAAGGTGGAGGTTTAACAGGAGCCTTTGAAAACAGAGAAACAGGAATGAAACTTCCTCACTTAGCAGGAACAATTACCAACTTAGACACAAACGAAATGAACCGTTCCTTAGCATCAATTCAATCAGAACTTCGTAAACGTCAAAGAATGTTTAATGAAGCAAGAGATAAATTAAATGAAAGTACAATCGATATTTACAAATATCAAGGTCTATATCGTAAAGGTTTAGTTGATAAACCAATTTCACATTTATTTATCATCAGTGATGAGTTCGCCGAATTAAAGGCGCAAAGACCAGAATTCATGGAACAATTAATTTCAACTGCCCGTATCGGACGTTCCCTAGGAGTTCACTTAATCCTAGCAACACAAAAACCAGCCGGAGTAGTTAATGAACAAATTTGGTCAAACTCAAAATTCCGTGTCTGCTTAAAAGTTCAAGATAAAGCAGATAGTAATGATATGATTAGAGTTCCAGATGCTGCTAACTTAAAAGAAGCAGGACGCTTCTACCTACAAGTAGGTTATAATGAGTTATTCGCAATGGGACAAGCTGCTTGGGCAGGGGCCAAATACTACCCAACAGAAAAACGTAAAAAGAAAGTAGACCAATCTATCAATATCATTGATAATGTTGGTAACGTAATTAAAAATCTTGATACAAAACAAGATGACGTAGTTGTAGAAGCTAAAGGTGAAGAAATCACAAGTATTATTCAATATATTGTCGATGAAGCAAAAGCAGAAAATATTGAAATTGAACAACTATGGTTAGATAAAATTCCAGATATAATCTTTGTTGAAGAATTAAAGAAAAAATATAACTATGAAATTAAGAAAAATGATATTAATCCAGTAATTGGTGAATACGATGATCCAGATAACCAACAACAACACTTATTAACACTTCCATTATCAAGAGATGGAAATGCTATTATCTTTGGTTCTGGAGGTAGTGGTAAAGAATTAATGCTTACAAGTATTATTTATTCAACAATCACTACTCATGATTCATCAGAAGTTAACTTCTATATCTTAGATTTTGGAGCAGAAACAATGACAATGTTCAAGAAAGCTCCACATGTTGGTGAGGTATTACTTGCCGCAGATAATGAAAAGATTGATAACTTATTCAAGATGATCAATAAGATTATAGAAGACCGTAAACGTTTATTCGTAGACTACAATGGTTCATTTGATTTCTATATTAACCATGGTGGAAAACAACTTCCATTAATAATTGTAGTAATCAATAACGTTGAAGCATTTATGGAAACATATGGCGATTACGAAGAAATCTTAGGACAAATTACACGTGACTGTTTAAAATATGGAGTAGTCTTCATGTTTAGTACAAATGGTCCAAATACAGTAAGATATCGTATTAGACAAAACTTCCGTCAAAATGTTGTTTTACAATTCAACGATCCATCAGATTACGCAAGTGTTCTTCCTGGTGTTAGAAAGAAAGAACCTTCTAAAGTATTTGGTCGTGGTATGATTGCCATAGATGCAATCTATGAATTCCAAACAGCATACCCATATAAAGAAGAAAAAATGTCAGACTATATTAGAATAATCTGTAGTAAATTAAGTGAAATTTGTACAACAAAAGCTAAGAAAGTACCAATCTTACCAGAAACAATTGGTCAAGAAGAAGTTGCAGAAGTGTTAGGAAACTTAAGAACACTTCCAGTTGGTATCGAAAAAGAATCACTAGAAATTGCTACAATCAACCTAAAAGATTCTTACATTTACAATATCACTGGAGAAGATGTTACATCTCTACCAGAATTCTTACATGGCTTTGCCAGAAATGTTGTAAGAGTACCAAATGCTAAATGTATTATCGTTGATGCTGCAAGTGCTCTATCTGGAGTAAAATTTGCTGAAGAATCTATCACATATGGTAGTGGAGCATGCAAAGAAGTTGTTCAACAAATCGTTGATATCTGTAATGCTAAGAAGGAAAATAACACTCCAGAAGAAGTTGTATGTATGTTAGTTGGATTAAATACATTATTCCAAAAAATGTCTGCTATTGAAAAAGGTAACTTAACAATGGCAATTCAAAATTCAAGTGGTTTAGGAACAATTCGTTTCGTAATAGTTGAAACAATTGATCATATTAAATCAATCAGTTACGAAGCTTGGTACAAAGCAAGTATCGACTTATCTGCAGGTATCTGGATTGGAAATGGAATTGCCAACCAATTCACACTTAAAGTTACAACTAATGCTAGAACACTTCGTGCAGAAATCGATCCAAAATTCGGTTATGTTATTAAGAAAGGTAAAGCTACTTTAATTAAATTTATTTCTAATGAATAGGAGAAAATGATATGAATAAGAATAAAATATTAATAGAATTAGAAATTCCTCTAATTGAAAAGTCATATGATTTATATATACCTATTAATAAAAGAATAGGAACAATCAAAAAATTAATTGAACAAGCTTTAGTAGAAATAACCGAAGGTGCTTATGAAATGAAGTTAGATACTAATTTCTATAGTAAAGAAACTGGTCAAATATACGATGTAAATAAAAATGTTAGAGAAACAGACTTAAAAAATGGTTCAAGAATAATCTTAATATAGGAGGTAACTATGTCAGATTATAATCAATTTGTAATGGCAGTTAATAAAATATTTGAAATTACTGCTAAAATCAAAGCTGGTTGGAAAGATCAAGATAATGTCAATATCGCTGATAGTATCGAAGATTCTAAAGCAACAGTAGTTGAAGCTGCAAAGTTATTCAATACTCAAGCACCAGCAAAACCACAAGCAACTCCTGCACCAGAAGCCGATTTAACACTAGAAGATGAAGATGAAGATACGGGGGCTGTTGAAGAATGATAGGGAAATTTACTTATGAAGAAATTCTTCAGTTTGCTAAAGAATTAGCAGACAATGCAGATATCGTTGATAAACTTGCTAAAAAACAAGATGCAGGAATGCTACAAACATTTATCTCTAACGTAGACTGGTATTCTACATTTCTAAAATCAACAGTAGAAATATATAAAGATGCCGATACCGTATTAAAACCATTAAAAGACAAAATAAAATAAACAAAAGAACTTTCACTACGAAAGTTCTTTTATATATTTATTAATTTTAACTTTAGGAAAATAGTATTTAATTATATTAGCAAAATCACAGCCATTAAGGGCCATTTCATTTGCCCCATATAAACTAAGACCATATCCATTTCCATAGCCCTTACTAATAATTTTTAATTCTTCATTATTAACAATAATATTTATATTCATAGATTTTAATCCAAGTATTCTCTTAATTTCTTCACCAGTATAAACATTCTTATCAATACTTAATTTCTTGACGTAATCACGACTATCAACATCCATAATAGTAAAAGTTGAGTCCTTAGAAATATTAAATCCTAATAAATTACTAAGAATATCATATTTCCAACTTTTAACTTCTACATAATAAGGAGAACCTAAATCCCAAAGACTTTTAACAGAACTTAAGTAAGGGTAGTCTCTATGGTAAAAAGTCTTACCAGTATTTGAATAATGTATAAAAGGCAAAATATAATTATCATTGTAAGTTATAAAGAGGCAATCAGTCTCTTTTATTGCTTTACTAAGTTGTTCTAAGATCTCATCGTAATCAACAGTCCATACTAATTTAAAGTACGAAATAGGCTTATATAAAGCAAAGTCATTAAAAGCATCTACAAATTTATCAGTACTCATTTTATAAAATGCATAAGTTCTATATAAAATACAAAGTGCTTTAATAACCTCAATATCAATTCCAACTATAGAATTAGTTGCTAAAACACCAAGTAAATATTCTTTTAAAGGTAATTCAACCATAGAATTATCTTGTAATTTAATAGATACTAAAAAATGTTCATTAGAATAATATAAACTATCTTTTAATATTTCAATAGGATTACTTTCTAATGAAATATCTAATGTCTTTACAACAATACCATCAATTACTAAGTAAACTTTCTTACCAGTATAATTAATATTATTATTTCTAATAAAATTTCTAGCTCTTCTTGCTAAATCATCATCTTTAGAGTTTAAAACTAACTCTCTTGAAAATTCATAATTAATAGATAGGTATAAATATAAAACATCCTCAGTACCATTATTTTTAATTTCATATTTATAAAACATCAGCATCACCTAAAAATAGTATGCGTAAGAGAATAAAAAACAATACAAAAAAAGAACTAAAATTCAAAATATTTTAGTTCTTTATTTAAATTACAATCACGACCAGTAACATAACTAATATTAGTAAATATTTTTTCTAATTCAATATCTTTATTATTAATATAATCAAAACTAGCACATATTAATACTTTAGCAGTTTTAATAGATTTAACATATAAATCTACAAAAGACTCAGTACTTGTCATATTATAATTAGTTGGATTTCTCCACAACGTATGATTAGAATTTAAATAATTATGTTTATCTTCTAACGGAACATGATAACTTATAGCCTCAAATCTAAAAACTCTTTTAGTAGTAAAAGTATCAACGATCTTATAAAAGAATTTCTTTATCCCATAAGGATCTCTTCTAAATAAGAATAATGAATTTTTCATTTGTTTAAGCGATTTATAGTATATATTTCCCATATTTTCTAAACCAAATGTATCATAAAAACTATTATCAATAACATTCTTTAAATTACTTGAAAATTCTCTTGTGTTAAAACAAAATTCATCCATTCTAAATTTATAAGGATTTACTTTTTCTCTTCTTTTAACTATATCATTATCAATGAATGTTTCCATAAACTCATGTACATGATTATATTTATAAGTATTTTTTCTTCTTTTATCAAATATACCAGTTTTATAAATAATATATGGATGAATATTTGAATCTAATACATAATGGCAAATCATACCTGCTAAATAAGAACAAACATCCATATCATTAGTTAAATCATTATCTTTAATATAGTTAATTAAATTAACAAAGTAAGCTTGTGTCTCAGTTCTATGAAACTCACCACAGAAATTTCTAATTTTCTTTCCTGGTAAAATTGAAAATAAATTATAAAACATTAAGGCATCCATACTTTGACCAAACATCTTAATTCTACTGCAATCTATTATATTCTTAATATTACTTGGTAAGATATCAAAAACATCTTTTGCAAAATAAGCATGAGTAATCGTTGCGGGCATTTTACTTCCTCCCTCGTAACATAATATTAAAATACATACCTTCAAAAAATAAAGGTAATTAAATTATACCATTAAATTCACTAAATTTTCATACTTTTCTATAAATAATATGATATAATTTATACTAGGTGAGAATAATGATAGGGAAACAATTTAAAAACTTAGATGAACAAATTGAAATACTTAAACATAGAGGTATGATTATTAATGATGAAGACTATGCAAAAATAGTATTATTACGTGAAAATTACTTCTTTTTAAATGGGTATCGCCACTTATTTTTGAAAAGAAGAGAAGATAATGACTATCTAGAAGGAACAACATTTGAAGAATTATATAGCTTATTCTTATTTGATCGTTCTATTAGAAATGTTTTATTTAAATATTTACTTGTAATTGAAAATAACTTAAAGTCTATTACATCATATCAATTATCTAAGAAGTATGGATATCGTGAACGTGATTATTTAAAACCAAAAAACTTTACACAACATCCAGATAAGCAACGTCAGTTAAATGACTTATTAAAGAAAATGAAAAGACAAATTCGTGTAAATGGTTCACAACATACTGCTACATTACACTATGTTTCAAACTATGGATATATTCCACTATGGATCTTAGTTAAAGTATTATCATTTGGTATTGTAAGTGAAATGTACTCTGTCTTAAAAGCAGAAGATCAAAGAGATATTGCTAGAACATACGGTATAGAACCAGATGACTTTCAAACATACTTACCAATTTTAGCTAATTATCGTAATTTATGTGCTCATGAAGATATTCTTTTTGAAAATAAGACTCAAAAAGCTATAGATGACACAATTTATCATAAAATTTTAGATATTCCTAAATCAGAAGGAGAATATATTTATGGTAAGCATGATCTATTTGCCCTAGTAATAATTATGAAACAAATGCTACAAACCGAGGAATTCAAAAATATGACTATGGAATTAGAAAATATTATTCAAACATTGAATTACAACTTACATACAATAAAAATAGAAAAAGTATTCAATCGTATGGGATTCCCAATGAACTGGAAAGAGTTATCAAAAATTGAAAGGAGTTCGGATACAGAGTGAAGAAAAAGCATGAAACCTTAAAAATGATGTTTATCGTTACTTTTTCCTTCGTAATAGGAGGAGTAGTAATGTTTGCCTTACTAAAATGGACACCAATTATTAGTGAAGTTTTAGGAACATCCGGTGGAGGAACAATTGTAACTAAAAATGAAACACAAGTTTATGAGAAAGGTTCTTTAGCTGCCTCAGTAGAGAAAATATATGATGCTACTGCACTAGTAAGAACTTACAAAAAAGAACAAGTTGCTTCAACTGGAACTGCATTTGTCTACAAAGCAGATGATAAATATGGATATTTATTAACAAACAATCATGTCGTTGCTGATGGAGATAAAATTTCTGTTGTAATGTCAAATGATGAAGAAGTAGAAGGTACAGTTTTAGGTGGAGATGAATATTTAGATTTAGCAGTAATTCGTATTGCTAGAGAAAAAGTATCATTAATTGCTAATATTGGTAGTAGTGAAAATATGAAATTAGGAGATACTGTTTTCACAGTAGGCTCTCCAATGGGATATGACTATCGTGGAAGTGTTACTTCAGGTATTCTTTCAGGAAAAGATAGAATGGTTTCAGTAAGCGTATCAAATTCATTAGGAAATGATTGGGTAATGCGTGTACTACAATTAGATGCTTCAATTAACCCAGGTAATAGTGGTGGACCACTTCTAAATGTAAATGGAGAAGTAATTGGAATATGCTCTCTAAAACTAGTTGATGATGAAATAGAAGGAATGGGATTTGCGATTCCAATTGAATATGCTATGAGTCATGTTGAAACACTAGAAGCAGGTAAAACAATCGAATGGCCATTATTAGGAATAGAAATGGCAAATGTAACAGATACATCATTACTATATAGAAATAGAATTATCTTAGATGAAGATATAAAACAAGGTGTTGTTGTTATAAGTGCTGTAGACGGTTCTGGTGCTAAAGCAGCAGGATTAGAAAAAGGCGATGTAATTATAAAATTAGCTGGTAAAGAAGTTAAGGACTATGCTTATTTAAGATATGAATTGTATCAACATCAAGCAGGAGATACCGTTGAAATTGTCTATATAAGAGACGGTAAAGAAAAAACAACAAAAGTTAAACTAGGTAAAAGTTCTGAATAACAGAACTTTTTTCTTTATTTATAAAGTATAATATGATATAATATGTCCACAGAAGAAAAGGAGTGAGGAAAAATGTTAAAGATATTTAAAACTAATTCAGTTGACAAGGCACTTAAAAAAATAAAAAAACCAACAGTTGATTGTTGGATGGAACTCACTACCCCGACAAACGACGAAATCGACAAAGTAGTTGCTAAAACACTTGTGGATAAAGACTTAATTACTAAGATGCTAGACGTAGAAGAGTTACCACGTATCGAAAGAAGTGGAAATTCAACACTTGTAGTTGTCGATACACCATATCTTGATGAAGACCATCAATATACAACTATACCATTAGGTATTATTATAAGTGAAAATAATTATGTAATTACAGTATCACCAAAGAAAACAACAATCTTAAATGCATTTAAACAAGATAAAGTAAAAAACTTTAGAACTGCTAAGAAAACAAGATTTTTAATTCAAATTCTACTTCATACAGCAGCAACATATCTACGAGTATTAAAACAAGTAAGTAGAGATATTGATTTAAAAGAAGAAGAATTAAAAAAATCTACTAAAAATAAAGATTTAGTAGATATGTTAGAAATTGAAAAGACACTAGTTTACTTCATGACATCATTAAAATCAAATGACGTTGTTTTAGGTAAACTGGCTAAAGGAAACGTTTTACCATTATATGAAAATGATGGCGAACTTTTAGAAGATGCAATCATTGAGTATAAACAAGCGATGGAAATGACTACAATTTATAAAGATATCTTATTATCAATAAAAGATACCTACTCAACAGTAGTATCAAACAACTTAAATATTGCAATGAAATTTCTAGCAGCAGCAACAATTGTATTATCAATTCCAACTATGATTTCATCATTCTTAGGAATGAATATCGATTTAGGAAAAATAACAACTATGGAAAACGCTTTTCCAATTGTAATTATTATTTCACTAATAACATCACTAGTAGTAGCCTTCTTATTAAAGAAAAAAGATATGTTTTAAAATCAGATTATACATTTTTGTATAATCTTTTATGTTATAATGAAGAAAATAGGAGGTCATATGGAATTATTAGATATTTATGATTCAACAGGTCTACCAACAGGAAAAACAATCGTCAGAGGCGATAAAAATACCATTTTAGGGGATAATGAACATATCGCAGTAGGAGTAATCTTTATAGAAAATAGTAAAGGAGAATTTCTAATTCAAAAGACATCGATTGAAAAAGGAGGAGAATTTTCTTCCACAGGGGGACATATAACACATAATGAAACTCCACTAAGTTCAATTAAAAGAGAAGTAGAAGAAGAATTAGGTATAAATATTGATAATGAAAATATTCAAGAATTAGGATTTATGTTATATGATAAACCACTAAGATATATGTTTTATCTAAAAAAAGATATAGATTTAAAAAATATAAAACTCCAACAAGAAGAAGTTGAATACGTTAAATATATGACTATCGAAGAAATTAACAACTTAATAGAAACAAATCAAATAACTAAGTCCCATGGAATATTATTTAAAGAAGTGTTAAAGAGAATAAAGTAGGAATGTGTATGAAAAATAAATTATTTATTGAAAAATTACCCATAGAAACAGAAAGATTACTTATAAAGAAAACAACAAAAGAAGATATAGAATTACTTTTAAAACTAGATAAACAAGAAACTACACAAAAATTTCTAGGTGGTATAAAAAACAAATCAAAAGAAGAAAGACTAGAATTTTTAAATAAAAAAGAACAAAAATTTAAACAAGGAATAGCTTCATCATTAACGGTATATCTAAAAGAATCTAATATTCCAATTGGCTTTGTAGGAGCCAAAATATCAGAAGAGAATAACTCATCAGAAATATCATATATCTTTGATGAAGATTATACTAAGAAAGGTTATTGTACTGAAACAATGCTAAAAGTAATTGAAATATGTTTTGACAAGGTAGGTTTATCAAAGATATATGCAGATACTGTGGAAAAAAACGAAAGTTCAAAAAAAGTATTATTAAGACTTGGCTTTAGTCACGTTGGAACAAAAATAGAAAATGATACAGTATTTGATGAATACGAACTATATAATAAAAATAAATAAAACAAAATTTACAAATTATTTGTAAATTTTTTTGTAATATAATTAAAAAAATTAGTCTTATAAATATAATTTGATATAATAAAATCAAGGGTGATAATAATGTCAGTAGAGATGAGAAAAATACTAGATAAATTTTTCTTACCATTCTTTTATGGTATATGTATATTAGGAGTAATAGTTGCAGCTTTCTTTTTTATGAATGTAAAAAGACAACAAAAAGAAGCTTTGCTTGCTTATGAAAAAAACTTAAATATTAATGGTACAAATGAAACATTAAGATTAGAGTCATCAGAAGGATTTAATAGTGAGGATTTACTATATTCATCTTCAGATGAATCTATAATTAAAGTTGATGAATCAGGAAATTTAATTTCTGTAGGAGAAGGTAGTGCCGTTCTTACTATTACAACAAAGGATCAAAAACAAACTCAAGCATTAGTAGTAAATGTAGGCCCTGATGCGATCAAAGAATATCTTGAAGATAATCCAAAAGATAACAAAGAAACTGCAAAAACAAAGCCTGTAGATAAATCATTACCTGAAGTGCAAGATGACAATAAAGCAACAAAAATTAAACCAAAAAGTATAACATTAGATAAAACAGATTTAACTTTTAACTTAAACACTGGTACAAAAACAGCTGCTATTAAGGCTACCATTTTACCAAAAACTGCAACAGATAAAAGAGTTACATGGTCAAGTAGTGATTCAAATATAGCAACTGTAACAGATGGTGTTATTACTGCCAAGAAGCCTGGAACAGTAACAATAACTGCTTCAACAAGTAATAATGAAGTTACTGCCACTGCAAAAGTAACAGTTACAAAAAGAGTGGTAATTATTATTGGAGCATCACAAGTAACTAGAATGGCTGATTATAAAACAAGTTATTCATCAAAAACAGTCACATATAAAACTGGAGACGGAACACTAGTATATGTAAATAAAAGTGGTTCTGGAATAGATTATCAAACAACTGATGGCTTTACTCAAGCCAAAAAGAAAATAGAGGAATATAGTCTTGCTAAAGCAGAAACAAAATTTGATATATTCTTCCCATTATCAGGAAATACAATTAAAGATTTTACTTGTGATGATATTTCTACAAGCAATCAAAATATTATTAATTATGCAACTAATTATAATAATGCAATTGCTGAATTAAAAAATAGTGGATACAATGTTCAAGGATATGTAGTATCCATGCATCCAGTAAAACCAACTCAAGCAACTAATAATAAAACAGTAACTAATCAAAATAAAAATGCTTGTACAAAAGGGTATCGATCAAATTGGAAGTATTTCCAATTTAATAAAGCTATGAAATCAATTGTAGAAAATAATTATCAAGCAAATCTACAATATGAATCATTATTTATAAAAATTATGGAAACAAATAATAATAAAAAGAATTTCTCATACAAGATAATTTATAATACAACAGATGGAGTACATTGGGATAAAGACACAACAAACACATATGTAGATATGATGTTAAATTATAGTGGAAATTTATAGGAGGTTTGTATGGAACAAGAAAAAGATTTCGAACAATATTTAGGTGGTGCACCTAAAGCTGTAGTAAAGGAGTTTCCGAAAGTTGGAGAATTATCAGAAGATGACTTAGATTTTCCAATGGCAGGATATACAAGTACAACAGTAGCATCGGATTATCAATTTAATGATTTACAAAAAGAATCAGTTTTCAGAGAACAATCAGTTGCTGATGAAAAAGCTAGAATGTTGGCAGAACTAGACCAAGCTGCACAACAAGAAACATCAAATAAACATACTATGTAATAAAAAGAACCATTTTGGTTCTTTTTTCATACCTTAATATAGGTGATTAATATGAATAATGATAATAACACAAAAGTAATTGTAGATGCTGGTCATGGGAGATACTGTTATTCTACACAATGAATAAGAACTATCGGAACTAGTTGATTTACAAGGAAATTAAGCTTTAAAGAGATATTTGAAAAAGTATCTCTTTTTGCATATTTAAAAAGGGGGAATTATATGAGTTATGCAATATTTAGAAGTCAACCAATAAATACACTACAAGATTTATCACAAATTGGTTCACACAATAAAAGAGAAAAAGATGCTTATAAAAGTAATCCAGATATAAAATTAGATAGAATAAAAGATAATATAGAATTAGTAAGATGTGATGAAAAATATGTTAAAAAATTTTATGAAATAACTAAAGAATATAAAAAAGAACATGAAGAAAGACAAAAGGTTGTAAGAGAAGATAGAAAGAAATCTTATTACAAAATGCTTAATGATGCTAAAAATGTAGTTGCAGATGAATTATTATTTACTAGTGATAGTTCATTCTTTAAAGATAAAAGTAATGAAGAAATATTAAGGTGGGCTAATACCTGTATGGAATTTGTTTATAATGATTTAGGTTATACTAAAGAACAGATATTACATTCCACAATTCATATGGATGAAAAAACTCCACACATTCATTGTGTAGTAATTCCATTAGTTAAAAAATTGGATAAAAGAACAAATACCAAAAGATATACTATCTCAAAGAAGCAATATATCAAAAATAACGAGCATTTAAGCGAATTACAGGATAAATATCATAATAGACTAGTTAAGGCAGGTTTTGACTTAGAAAGAGGTTTAAAAGGCAGTGCTGCAGAGAATATTAATATAAGAGAATTTAAAAAAATGACTAGAAGATTAGATAAGTCATTAGAGAAGAGTACACTATTATTAAATGATGATTACAAAGAATTAAAAGGTAAATTAAATAAAAGCAAACCTACTATAACAGGTAAAGAAGTTAAAATAGATAAAGATACTTATCAAACATTAAATAAATTTATGAGTACTGCTAAAAGGGTAATAGAAGATATACCTAAAACACAATCAATGGTAAGAACTTTAGAAGAATATACTAAAACTTTTAGAACTACACAAAGAGAAAATATTCAACTAAAGAAAGAAGTAAATAGACTTGAAGTAGAAAACGAAGAAATAAAACAAGAAAATAATAGACTAGAAAATTTCATATATAATTTACTTCAAGGGTTGAAAGATTTATTTAAAAAAATTCTTCATATAGGCACTGATAAAGAAAAAAATGATGTATCAGAGGAAATAAAGTATCATTATGATAATAATTATTATAATGATTTAGATTTATATTATATTTCGAAAGGAACAACCAAAGAAAGAGATATATTTGAACACATTGGTTATATTAGGAAAGGTTATCATAAAGAAAAAGACGATGATTTTGATATAAGTAAATAAATTTTAAAAAAAGGAATTAGCACTCTAATAAAACATTGCTAATTCTTTTTATTTGTGATATATTCAACTTATAAGGAATATATGTCGAAATATATCGTGAAAATAAAAAAACATGCTACGAGAAAAGCATATTTCCTTATAATGGATAGCGACCAACTTCCATTAAGATAAACAAACAACTTTTAAAAAAGAAATTTGGAGAACTGATTGAATGAATAGATAAATCAATTCCTATATTTATATTACACAATTTTATGAAAATTGTCAAATGTAATGTTACATATGATGCATTTTGATTTACATTATTAGTTCCCAACTAGGAGGTAATCAAGATGCATTTTTATTTGAAAGAATAAACCCAACATACAAGAAGTTGGTAGTTATCCTAATTTTAAATAATTAGGAGGAGAAAATGGCAGAATTAGAAAATTTAGAAAAAGAAAAAATAAATGAAATGTATGAAGAGATAGCAGATGAGTTGAATATTTCGGATGCTGTATTCGATAGTGCAAATAAAAGTTACAAAGCACTAGGTGAATATTTAGATAACAATTTAAAAGATTATAAGGTTACGATATTTCCGCAGGGATCCATGAATTTAGGGACTTTAATAAAGCCAATTAATCAAGATGATGATTATGATTTAGATGCAGTTTGCAAGATTTATTATGAATTTGAATTTCCAGCTGATTTGAAAAATTTGATTGGTGATGTATTAAAGGAAAGTGATAGATATAGTAAATTATTGGTTAAAGAAGAAGGTAAAAGATGTTGGACGTTAAAATATAGTGAAGCTGCTAATTTCCATATGGATATTTTACCATCAATGCCAAATAATGGTGTAAATAACAATTCTATAATAATAACACATAAAGAAGATGGGAATTATACTTTTATGGTATCAAATCCTGAAGATTATGCGACATGGTTTGATAAACTTCAAGAAAAAGAGAGACGAGTAATATTTGAAAGAAATAAAGATAAATTTTCAGCAGAAGTTGAGGATTTAAGAAAATATAAAATAAGGACAACGTTACAAAAAACAATTCAAATTTTAAAGAGACATAGAGATATTAAATATAGTAACTTACCGGAAGAAGAAAAAGATAAAAAACCAATATCAATAATTATAACTACATTAGTCGGATATATGTATACTGGAGAAGAGACTATATTGGACCTGATTTGTAAATTTGTAAATAATTTTCAAAAGTATATAGAGATTGATGAAAATGGAAAGTATATAATTCGTAATCCTATTAATAAAGATGAAAATTTTGCTGACAAATGGGAAATTTATCCAGAAAGAAAAGCTGCTTTTTACTCTTGGGTGGAAGGCTTAAAAAAAGATTTGATAACTAATAATTTTATGATATTTGAAGATTTGGTGGACAAGGGGAACCATTTAAAAAAAGTTTTTGGAACAGCTGTTATTGAGTCTGTATTTGAGAAAAGAGCTAATGCAATGAGTAAAAAATATATTAAAACTGAAAATGTAGCAACATTAACTAGTGATGAAACAAAAACAGAAGTAAGGAAACATAATTTTTATGGCAACTAAATTCTTTAATAAACCTAAAAATTTAGCAGAGCAACTTGTGAAATTAAAATCTAAATATAATTGGTTAGATTTTGGAATAACTAACAATTGTTTAACGTGGAAGCAAAAGGTTAGACCAACGGACATGTCTAGAGAATATATTTTGACATTAAAGTATGACAAAAATAAACCGGAGGTATATTTAATTAATCAAGGAATTATGAAGAATAAAGAAGATAAAATCCCCCATTGTTATAAAAGATATTATAAAGAAGAAAATAATGAGTTTGTTAAAATATGTTTATATTATCCAAAATATAAGGAATGGACTAAGGATATGTATATATCCGATACAATCATTCCTTGGGCAATAGAATGGTTATACTATTATGAGCATTGGAGATTAACAGGAAAATGGTTAGGAGGTGGAATTGAGCATGAAAAGGTTTAAAAGATTTGTTTATCCTATTACACATATAGTTGTTCCTTTTGTATTAATGATAATTATTGCTATCAAATGTTCTGAAATTTTAGAATTGGTTGATTATAGTGCATATGGATTAGAATTTAATTTTTCTGAATTATCATTTAAGAATCCACAAGTAATTTTAAGTATATTATTAGTGATAATACAATGGTTTATTGTAAGATTATTTGTTACAAAATATAAAGAATTTGCTAAAAGCGATTTTTATGGTGATTATCCTTTGATTGTATATACTTTAGCTTACTGGATTATGGGTTATAAAGTTGTTGACTTAAAAATGAAACCAATACCTCTTCAATTTCAACTATTACATCAAAATATATTTAATTGTAAAGCAGAGGCTATAAAATCTAATAAAGAATTTAAATATAAAGTTGATAAAAACGATGGTTTGAATTACAGAGTTAAACAGATAAATATAATAGTTGCAGATACTTTTGACATATTAGACGATAAGCTTCCAAATAATATTAAAGACAACTATACAATCAAGATTGATAGAATTGGAGAAAGAAGTATTAGGGTATCATCTCAGGAATTAGTAGATCTTATACATAGGGAGATACGAGATACACATTCATTTTGTGATGAGTATAATTTATTTTTAGCTACTCCGGCATGGACTAATAAAGCTATATATGAACAAGTATTTAATACTAGAGATGGATTTATAATTAATATTTATCAGCAAGATAATCAAAATGGTTTTAAATTTAAGGAAAAACCAACAAAAATTAAGTGTTAAAAACATTTTAGTAACACACTACGATATTGACAGAGTCAATAACGATGTGTGCCAAGGGAATTGTCCCTTTGGAAACCCTATTAGCTCTATCGCCACTTTCATTGCTAAAGCAACAAAACGTGCCACGAGCTAAAAAGACTGACAAAAATTAATTGTCAGTCTTTTCTGATGGAATATCATCAAATAGTTGTCTAATGTCTATTCCTAAAGCATCAGCAAATTTACCTATGGTTTCTAATGTTGGAGTTTTATCAATGCTTAAGCATTCTAAATCTCGAACATATCCATGAGTCAGTTCAGTTAAATCAGCTAATTCTTGAAGTGTATAACCACGTATAAGTCTGTATTTTCGAATGTTTTTTCTAACTTGAATAGATAAAATTGTTTTTGAATATCTTCCCATAGAAGTTATACACCTCCTCACATTTAAATTATTTCATAAAAATTTTAAAAAATATGTCGCCTGGCAGAAGTTTTTGTGATATAATTAAAATGAAAGGAGAATGCTTTTATGAAGAAATGCAAATATTGTCAAACTGAAATTGACTCAAAAGCAAAAATTTGCCCAAACTGTAAAAAGAAGCAAGGTAAACCAAAATGGTTAATAGCTTTAATTGTTATTATTGTAATAATGATTATTGCATCTGTTGCTGGAGGTAACGAAGAGAATGCTAAGGAAGGAAATGTTTCAAACGGAGGTAATAATCCAACAGAAAAATTTACTTATGAAGTAACAAAACAATATGCAGATGAATATGGTATGTCTTATTATATAGAAGGTAGTGTAAAAAATAATAAGGGTAAAGATTATTCATATGTTCAAATTGAATTTGTTTGCTATGATGCAGAAGGCAATAACCTTGGAACTGCTATTGATAATACAAATAATTTACTAGGAAATCAGACTTGGAAATTTAAAGCAATGGCTATGTTTAGTGATGCTGAAACTGTTGATCATTGCGATTATCATGAAATAACAAGCTGGTAAAATAGTTGGAAGTCTTTTTAAGACTTCTTTTTGTTAGATATTTTTATCAAAATGGTCGTTTTATATTTGTTTTATGTTATAATAATATTTAATGAAAAAATGGTGGTTTTATGTATCAATTATTGAGTTTATTCAGTTTTCTTATTAGGGCATATTTGTGTTATTGCACAATAGATAATATTCCAATATTAGCTAATCCGATATTAAATAGTATTTTAGGGGAAGTAATATCCTTATATACTATTTTGTGGGCAATAAGTTATTTTGTTGTTGGAAGATTTTATGATAAAGGTTCTAAACCCTTGTTAGGTGTTATTCTATATTTTATTGTATATGTTGTAATTCTGGGAATTACATATTTATTGTTGTTATTATTAACATATATTGGAGTTTTACCAATGGTTATATAAATAAAAAAACTTATCGTTGTGATAAGTTTTTATAGGTTTATTCTATCATCAGGTAATTTTGAGTAATCATATTTTTCAGCACACATTTCTAAATCTTCGTAAATAGAGGTTAATTGTGCTAATATTTTTTCGGGTGGAAGCAATTCTTTATAATAATCATAATCTTTAAGCAAAAGCATCATTTGAAATATTCTTGTTCTGCAATCAGCAACTCTAGTTCTTTTCTCATAAGAATCTTCTAATAAATCCAATTGAGATTCTCTATATTGTTTTACTAATTCCTTTATATTTTTAGGAGTTTTATGTTTTGAAGTATCTTTAAAACTATCTAAAATATCACTATAACCAGCAGTTGTTAAAAGAAATTCTAAACTTATTTCTAATACTTCAGATAAGCTTCTTAACATATCTATATCTGGTTTTTTTATATTTCCTTTTTCAAGTTCATTATATGTAGAGTGATGTGTATTGATTAAACGAGCTACTTTTCTTTGAGAGTAGCCTTTTTTCGTTCTAGCGATACTCAATATCTTACTTAATTCCTCAAGATTAGCATTATTATTTTCCATTTAAACCACCTCAAAAATGCTTTCTTCCAATAACATAATACCATAATGAAAATTAAAAAGCAATAATTTTGTCGGTTGTTCTTGACAAAATTATAATTACAATGTATATTATAGTTGTCGGGCAATCTTGACAAAGTAAGAAAGGAGGATAGCAATAGAATAGATTGCCAATGCGACTAATGTTCTTTGAAAATTTACACAAGTCTTTAAAGGTTAATTAAAAGGGGGTGATAGCATAACAGAATCTATAAAAGAGGGGTTTTGGATTATACCTGCAAAAGTAGGTATAGATGATGCACTCACATCGCAAGATAAATTACTGTACGCTCAAATCTTATCATTGACAAGACAAGATGGATTCTGTTTTGCTACTAATTCTTATCTATCTAATTTAAATAATGTTACTCCAAAAACAATTTCTAATAGTATTTCTAATCTTAAAAAAAATAATTATATACGAGTTGAATATCACAAGGAAAAAATAAATAAAGATAAAAGAAAAATATTTGTAACTGATAAGGGGGTATGGAAAATAAATTCTGGGGGTATAGAAAAAAATGTTAATACCGGTATGGAAGATAATTTCCAATATAATAATATAAAGAATAAAAAGATAAAAAAATATAATACCAATAATAATGTTCCTTGGTGGCTGGATAAAGAGATAAAAGAAAATCCTGCATCTCCGGAAGAACAAGCAGAGATGGAAGCTCTACTAGGTGAATTTAAAAAAGATTGAAAAGGAGTTGGTTTTATAAATAAATACAAGACTAAATCATAAAATTTAATAAAAAGGAAAAGGGGGAATTATAAGAATGGAGGTAGTACTTAAGGCAAAACACACATTTAAAACTGATATATCAAACGAAGAATTATTTAGAGATAGATTTAATGAGATATTGTTAAAAGTTATATTGCATCTTGAACAAAATTACCAAAGTAGTTAAAAATTATAAATAACTATCAAAAAGGGGTATAATATAAGTTGTAATCGATTTAGTTCTGATAGTTATACACAGAATTGGAGGATATAACTATGAGACTAAGAGTTGGTATTTATGGGAGGTTATCACAAGAAGATATAGATAAGATAAACAAAGAAGATGAAAGTGAAAGTATCCAAAATCAAAAAAGAATGTTATTAGAGTATGCTTTAAAAAATGATTGGGATGTAGTTGATATTTATATTGATGAAGATTATTCAGGAGCCGGAGTTTATAGACCAGAATTTGAGAGGATGTTAAAAGATTGTGAAAATGGAAAACTAGATATAGTTTTATGTAAGAGTCAATCAAGATTCTCAAGAGATATGGAAATAATTGAAAGATATATAAATAACAAATTTAAAGAATGGAATGTTAGATTTATTAGTTTAGTAGATAATATAGATACTGATAACAAATCTAATAAAAAATCTATTCAAATATTAGGACTAACTAATGAATGGTATTTAGAAGATTTATCAGATAACATTAAAAGAACGATAAGGAATAAAAAAGAGTCTGGACAATTTACTGGTTCATTTGCTCCTTATGGTTATTTAAGAAGTGAAGAAGATAAACACAAATTAGTTATTGATCCTATTGCTTCAATCATTGTTAAAAAGATATTTGAAATGTATAAACAAGGTAATGGTTATACTAAAATAGCAGCTTATTTGAATGATACTAATGTTCCTAGCCCTTATGAACACAAAAAAGCAAGTGGAAGCAAATTTGTATGTGGAAATGTTGGAAAGGAAAAATCGTATTGGTATTCAGATACAATCGCAAAAATCTTAAAAGATGAAGTATATATTGGTAATCTAGTCCAAGGAAAAACAAGACATATAAGTTATAAAAATAAAAAATCAGTTCCTGTTCCTAAAAAAGATTGGATAATTGTTAAAAATACACATGAACCTATAATAGATGAAGATACTTGGAATATAGTTTCTGCTAAATTTAAAGGTAGGACAAAGCCAAGTAAATCAGGAGAAATTCATATGTTTACTAAAAAGGTTTATTGTGATTGTTGCAAAAAAATATTTTATAATGGTTATTCTAAATCAGGAAATGGGAACAAGCATTATTATTTAACTTGTAAGTCTAGAAAATCAGGGGTGTTTTGTGAAAATAATCTATCCATTAGAGTAGATAAATTAAAAGACTTTATCCTTAATGAGATTAATGAATATATCAAAGTTTATCATAATTCTAAAACTTTAAATGAGAAATACCAAAAATTAAATACTAAGAATAATAAAAATGAGATTCAAGAACAAATAAAAACTTTGGAAAAACAACAAACTGAATTAGAGAAATTACAAAGCAAAAAGAATTCTTATTTAAGAAAATTATATGAAGATAGAATAGAGGGTTTCATTACTGATGAGCAATACAAAGCTTTTAGTAAAGACTATGATGATGAATTAAATGAATTGCAAAACAGAATTCAATTAATAAAAGATGAAATCACTCTCTTAAATCAAAGGCACAATGATATGATTGATAGAGATAAAATATTTAATAAATATAAATCTATAAAGGAATTAGATAGAAGTATATTAGATGATTTTATAGAAAAAATATATATCGGTGCAGTAGATAAAGAAACGAATGAACGAGAAATAAACATTGTATGGGCTATATAATTTAGTCCATACAGGACTTGTGTAGAATAAACATAACCTCCACATGGTGGAAATGATCCAGGCGCAGTAGGTAATAACCTCCTAGAAAAAGACTTAAATCTTCGTGCAGCCCAATATATGTATAAGCGTCTTCAAGAATTAAATATTCCCTCAGTAATTATTCGTAATACAGATGAAACTCTACCAAAAAACGAACGTATAGAAAGAGTACTAAATGCTTATAATAATGCACCTAATACTATACTTATATCTAATCATATAAATGCTGGTGGAGGAGAAGGCGCAGAAATTGTCTATGCCCTAAGAAATGATGATACGCTTGCCAGAATGGCTCTTAATAATATTGGAGAAGCTGGACAAATAAAAAGAAGTATCTATCAAAGAGTACTTCCAGAAGATCCTACAAGAGATTATTACTATATTCTAAGAGAAACAGGTAACACAGAACCATTATTAGTAGAGTATGGTTTTATTGACAATGAAAAAGATGCAGCAAAACTAATTAATAATCTAGAAAGCTATGTTGAAGGAGTAGTAAAAGCAATTGCTGACTATGCAGGATATGAATATACACCACCAACTACCATAAACTCTTATATTGTACAAAGAGGAGACACTTTATATAGTATAGCAAATAGATTTAATACAACGGTTTCTGAATTAAAAAGAATTAATAATTTAACCACAGATGTCCTAACAATAGGTACTAAATTAATATTAAAAGAAACTCCACCAGAAGACCTAAATAATATCTATATTGTTAAGAAAGGTGATACTCTTTATAGTATTGCAAATAATTTTAATACAACACCTAATATCATAAAAAATCTAAATAACTTAAATACAAATCTAATAACAGTAGGACAAAAATTACTAATACCAACTACTACAATCCCAGAAGAAAAAGATGAAACAGAAATATACATAGTTAAAAAAGGCGATAGCTTGTGGTCAATATCAAAAAAGTATAATATTACAGTAGATGAATTAATAGAACTAAATGATTTGACCACAATTAATCTTCAAATAGGTGATAAATTACTAGTACCAAAAACAACTAAAGAAGAAAACATTTATACTGTTAAAAGAGGAGATACCTTATGGTCAATTGCTAGAGATAAAAATATAACAGTTCAGTCATTAAAAGAAAAAAATAATCTTACAAGTAATCTTTTATCTATTGGGCAACAACTAATTATTCCATAAAAAAAAGAAGTAGCACTTCTTTTTAATTTGTTTGTTTTCTTGCAACAACAACGCCAACAGTAACAAGTGCAACAACACCTACAAGAACTAATAATACTAAAACATCTCTTACAGTATTGTTTTCATCTTCTTGTCCATTAGCAGCTAAATCTACATAATCTAAAACATCATATCTTTCGCTTGGTTCTGTTTCATATTCAGATTTTATTTTTGATAAAATTGTATCAACATATTCTTCAGAGAAACCATCAAAAGATTGGTTACCAATAATGATATATGGAACACCATTTACTGTTTCTTTTCTAACTTCTGCAACATCATTCATTAATTGACTATTTGCAGCATCTTTCCAAACTTCATATTTAACAAGTTCAAACATGTGACCATATTCATCTTCAATAGATGCAAACCATGTTTTTGCTTTTTCACAGAAACCACAGCCATCTCCATAGAATAAATATACATTAACTTCTTTGCTTTCTTCAGTAACATCAGTTGCCTCTTCAGCAAAAACACCAAAAGGCACAATAAGTAAAACTGCTAAAACTAATAAAAGTACTTTTAACTTTTTCATCTTCATAACCTCCTAAATTAATAATAACACAAATTAAAAAAATATAAAATAAAATGCAGAAATAATACGAAAAAAAGCCAAATTTCATCATTTTTTCACAAAAAAAGAAGTTATTGTTCTAACTTCTTTTCTTCAATCATCTTTAAAGCTTCTTCTTCTGGAATATATAATTTGCATTTACAAACTCCAGAATTAATAAATTCATCACATGGGCATAGAGTAGAATCATTAACATCTAATCTACATGGGCAATGCCCAGACTTTTTTTGTAATCCTTCCAATATAATATTAACATATTTCTTATCAGGATTTATTCTAAAACCTTTCATAATAACACCTCACTCTTTTTATCAACATTTTGTTTTGCTAATATTTCATCAAAATATATAACTTCATCTCGAGAGTCTAGTAATTTAAACACTTCTCCCTTAAAATCACTATCGTTAACTACAACATCAATTGCAGATTTTAAATCTGATATCTTCATAACTCCATGATGCATAATATCTTCGAAATCCACGCCATAAAGTAATGATAATGCACAAACTGTAGTTTTAACATTATCGGTATAACAACTTTCTTCATCAATTAAAGTACCATCTTCATCTATTTGTAACTTATAAGCAGTTTCAAATTTATGTGTATCATCTTCTATAAATCTCACTTCATCTAAATCAACAATATATCCATCTTGACCATTAAACATAATATTTTGTGCATGCATATCTCCAACTAAAATATCACATTTATGTAGCAGCTTCAATTTAGCGAAAACGCCATTAATTGCTTTAAGTTTATCCTCATAAGTATAACTTTCATCTCCAACAGCATCTTTAAAAGTAATACATCCAGGAATAAATTCCATAGAGTATCCTAATAAAATACTTCCAGAGTTAAAAGTATAATTAATTCTAGGAGAAAACATCGGATTTTCTCTAAAAAATTGTATATTTCTTTTCCTTTCTTCATTACAATTGTAATCAGTAAAAAACTTATATAGCGATCCATCTTTTGCTTCTAGTGTACTATTTGTTGCAACCATTGAATTTTTATCCATATAATAATCCTCCTATACATTACTACAATCAAACTCAGGAATGAAACTTTCATCAGCGGTTTCACCCTCTTGAACAAAAGCATTTGTAACACCTAAATCACAAGCATAATTAATAACATCACAATATTCATTATCAGTTACAGTCCAATTTAAATTCGGATATACAAGACTCTTTGTTACTGGAGTATATTGGTTCATTATACTAATAAAAACATTATCTTTATATTTATTATAAACATATTCAATTATTTTTTTAGCATCTTCTTTATGTCCTGGTAAAATTAATAATCTAACTATTAATCCTTTTTTCATCAAGTCATTTTCAAAAATAGGAGATCCAACTTGTCTATACATTTCATCAATAGCATTTGCAGCTACTTCAAAGTAATTCTTACAATTTGAATAGTTCATAGCTAATTCATTATCATAATATTTAAAATCAGCCAAATAAATATCAACCAATCCATCCATCATCTTAATAGTTTCTACATTTTCATAACTACTTGTATTATAGACAACAGGTATTTTTAATTCATTTCCTTTTAATTTAGTTAAAACTTTTTTAATCTGTGGAGCATAATGAGTAGGGGTAACTAGATTAATATTATGAGCACCTCTTTCTTGAAGTTCTAAAAATATCTCCCCAAGTCGTTTGTTTGTTATTTCTTTTCCGTATCCTCCGGTACTAATCTTTTTATTCTGGCAGAAAATACACTTTAAATTACAATGTGAGAAGAAAACCGTCCCACTACCATTAGTTCCAGAAATGACAGGCTCTTCCCATTCGTGTAAACTGTAATGTGATACTTTAACTTTACTTCCTGCACCACATACACCAACTTTTTCATATCTGTTTATGCCACAATTTCTAGGACATAATCTACATTCTTTTAATATATTCATAAATATAACCTCAAAATTATTTTATCATAAAAGAAAAAAATAGACTACTTGTCTAATAGTCTATCTCTTAATTCTTGTTTTTCAGTCTCACTAATAAAGGCAGCTTCAATAGCATTTAAATTAAAATTTAAAATATCTTCATCTGTAAAACCTAAATATTTCTTTAATAAATTATATTCATTATCCAAACTTGTATTTGAAACAGTACGATTATCTGTACTAATAGTAACATTAACTCCTAAATCAACCAATCCACGTATTGGATGATCTCCTATTGAATAAACTGCTTTTGTGTCTAAGTTACTATCTGGGCACACTTCTAAGAAAACTTTATGTTTTTTTAATTCATTAATCGTATTCATATCATCTATACTTCTAATTCCGTGCCCAATTCTCTTAGCACCAAACTTAATAGCCTCTAATACACTTTCATATGAACCAACTTCTCCAGCATGAATAGTAAATGGAATACCCCAATCTCTTGCAATCTCGAATAGTTCTTCAAAATATTTTGTTTGATAACTTGCTTCATCACCAACTAAATCAATTGCACAGCAACCATTTCCTAAATACTTTTTGGCAAGTTTAATAATCTCTAAATTCTCATCAAAAGTATAATTTCTTCTCATACAAAAGATTAAATTTGTTTTAACGGTAGGAACTTTTGCCAAACCTTCTCTAATTCCAGTGATAACTCTATCAACTGAAATCTTCTTATTATGTGAAGTGGGGCAGAATCTTATTTCTGCATAAATAACATCTTCTTTTTCTAATTGCTTTGCTAATCTATAAGAAAATTCCACAATAACATTATAGTCAGTCATAAGTTCATCTGGTAAATAAAATTTCTCTAAATATTGTGCAAGACTTCCATCGCGACTACTAACCATTTGATCATAGACATTTCTACCCGTAAGTTCCTTTGCATAATCAATATCTAAAGAACCATCTAAATGTAAATGTAATTCAATCTTTTTCATATAGTTCACCTTATTATAAGTATAGCACATAACTTTTTTGCACAAGATAAATCTATTAAATAAAAATGTCCAATCTGTCAAACAAAAACAAGTATTAAAATACTTGTTTATTTAATATTATTTCAATTAATTTCTTAGTACAGAAACTTGGAATATTTCTTTTTGAATAGGCAATGCCAATTTCTCTTTTTGGTATTTCTTCTACTATATCTAACTTATATAACTTCTTAGAATTAAGTTCGTCTTGAATATATTCTTCTGTTGCGTATCCAATACCAAACCCTATTTGTGTAAATTCAGTTACTAATGTAAATCCTGCTAAATCTAAATCAGGTTTAAAAACAATATCATGCGTCTTCGCAAACTCATCTAAAAATCTTCTAGTAGTTGAGCCATGTGCTTGAAAAACTAAAGGATATTTAGCTATTTCTTCTAACGTAAGCTTTTTATTAACTAATTCTTTATAAGCATCTCCTACAATAAAACAATCATGAATATCTTTAACTTTAATTAGTTCTATATCATTTTCATCGTGATAGGGAAGATTAAGTATAACAACATCTAATAACCCTTGTCTAAGTCTAGAAAGTAATACACCAGACATATGAGTTTCTATTTCAATTTTTATATGAGGGTATCTCTTATGAAATATTTCTAAATATGGTATTAAAAACTTTTTAGTAAGTGTTGTACTAGAGCCAATTCTAATAGTTCCAGTCTCTAAATGAATCATTTCTGAAAATTTACTTTCAGCATTATTTATATACTCAATAGCTTGTTTAATGTAACGATAAAATTCTTTTCCTTCTTCAGTAAGCACAACACCACGTTTAGTTCTAATAAATAATTGTCCACCTAATTGTTCTTCTAATATCTTAATACATTTACTAATAGCAGGTTGACTAATCATTAATTCATCAGCTGCCTTTGTAATGTTTCCAGTTTTTGCAACCACATAAAAGATTCTATAATATTCAAAACTAATATTCATAAGATAACCTCCAGTTATGATAAACATAAATAATATATATTTTTATTATATAAGAAAAAGACCTATAATTCAATTAGAGAGGTGATAAAAATGATAATTTCAATCGTTGGAAAAAGTGGAAGTGGAAAAAGTACTATTTCTAAAACATTAGAAAGTCTAGATGAAAGAATGTTACATGTTGATATTGATCAAATATCACATCAAGTGCTTACATTTCCAGAAGTACAAGAACAATTACAAAAAAGTTTTTGTCCAGACGTAGTTATGGACCATGAAGTACAAAGAAAGGTATTAGGAAGAATTGTATTTTCTTCTCCAGAACAAATGCAAAAATTAACTGATATAACTTGGTCACATATGGAAAGAATCATTGATCAAATTATTAAAAATAATCCAAATAAAATAATTCTTCTAGATTGGTTATTACTTCCAAAAACCAAATTTTTCAATCAAAGTGATTTAAGAATTTGGGTGGACGCACCATTTACAGAAAGATTAGACAGAGTAGTAAAAAGATCAATTAGCGATCCAATAACACCAGATTATTTTAAAAAAAGAGATGATGCTGGAATTGACTATGAGGAAGGAAAGTATGATGTTGTAATAAATAATACAAATAAAGAAAAAACACAAAATGAGGTGAAACAAGTATATGAAAAAAGTATTTTACGCAGGTAGTTTTGATCCAATCACAAAAGGACATTTAAATGTAATTCATCAAGCAAGTAATTTATTTGATGAAGTAGTTGTTGCAGTAATGCAAAATTCTGCAAAAAAGAATCCATTCTTTACTTTAGAAGAAAGAGTTGAATTAGTAAAGAAAACTGTAGAAGACTTAGATAATGTATCAGTAGTAACTGGACAAGGCGCAGCTTACAAATTAGCAAAGTTATACGAATGTCAGGCAATGATTAGAGGACTTCGTGGAGTAACAGACTTCGATTCAGAAATTCAGTTAGCAACAACAAACAGAAAACTAAGTAATAGAGAACTAAGTACAATCTGTTTATTCCCAGATCAAGAATATCAATATATTTCATCATCTATTGTAAGAGAATTATTCTCTCTTGATGAACCCATCGATGATTATGTAGAACCTGTTGTAGAAGAGGCAATGGTAAAAAAATATAAAAGATAGGAGTGTTATTTATGGAAATAAAAATCTTAGGTTCCGTATCTCCGTATTGTAAAGAAGATAAAAATTGTCCCGGTTATTTAGTGACTGAAGGTTCTTCAAAAGCATTACTTGATTGTGGAAATGGTATTACAAGAAATCTAAAGTTACCAGAAGACTTAGAAAATTTAAATATTATTATTTCTCACTTACACAAAGACCATTATGGAGATTTATTATCTTTAGGATATGCAACTTATGTTTTCCACAATCTTGGCTATTTGCCAAATAGAGTAAAAGTCTATATTCCAGAAGCTGATATGAGAAATGTAACAGAAGATTATAAAGATGCTGATGGTTGGGGAGCATCTCATATGGTAAAAAAACCAATTCTTGATTATGTATTTCTACAAGAATTTGGACCAGAACAGTTTTTTGAGTTTATTCCATATAATGAGAAAACAAAGTTAGAGATAGGAAATATGAAAATAGAATTTTCAAAAAATCCTCATCAAGTAAATACTTATTCCACAAAAATTGTGGATAAAGACAAAACATTTGTCTATAGTGGTGACACTGGTTATCAAGGTAATTCTTTAGTAAGACTGGCAGAAGATGCAGATATCTTACTTTGCGAAGCAACATTTCTAAGAGGCCAAACCAGACTTACAGATAACCATCTTTATGCATATGAAGCAGCAAAGATTGCTAAAGAAGCAAATGTAAGGAAACTAGTATTAACACACTTCTTCCCAGAAATAGACAAAGAACAATATGTTCAAGAAGCAAGAACTATATTTGAAAATACAGCTGCTGCCGAAGAAGGGAAAGTTTTAAAATTAGGAGGTATAAAATGAGTAAATCAGGACTAATTGACATGCATACACATACTTGCTATTCAGATGGAGAATTAACTCCAAACGAACTTGTAGAAAAAGCCGATAGAGAAGGACTAGACACAATCGCAATAACAGATCATGATACATTACTAGGAGTACAAAATATGACTATTCCTCAAAGTAAAAGAAAAACAAAAGTAATTAATGGAATAGAAATTTCAATTAAAGTTCCAGTTGGTAGAATGCACATTCTAGGACAAGATATCGACATTTGGGATAAAAGACTTAATGAAAAAATGAAGGATTTACATACTAGAAGTATTTACTCAGTATCAGGAATCATATGCCAATTAAAAAAAGATTATGGAATAATCTTTTCATCAGATGAAATACTAAATATTTTAAATGCTCAAAGAAATATCGGAAGACCAGATGTTGCAAAACTACTTATAGAACATGGATATGCCTCAACCGTCCAAGAAGCTTTTGATAAATACTTAATAGAAGCTTATAAAAAACTAGGTGATGTTGCTAAAGGAATTGAATTTCCAGAGTGTGCTGAATTAATTCATAATGCTAATGGATATGTAGTATTAGCTCATCCAGTATCACTGGAACTAAGTAAAAGTGACCTTGAACGAAAAATAGAATATTTAGTTGATAATGGATTAGATGGAATAGAAGTATATCATAGTAATCACACTCAAGAAGATGAAGAAGAATTTCTAAGACTTGCTGATAAATATAATCTCCTAATTAGTGGAGGAAGTGATTACCATGGACCTAATGTAAAACCTGATGTTGAATTAGGAACTGGTAAGAAAAATGTCAAAGTAAAACAACTAACATTATTAGATGCTATAAATAGAAGACAAAAATAAAAAGAGTTTTAAACTCTTTTTTATTTTCTACCAGTAACAGTCTCCAAATCAAAATAGAAACCATATTCTTTATAGTATTCATCACCAATCTTAGCATCTTTAGTTTCAACATTAACTCCACCAAGACCTTCATAGAACTTAATAGCATTCTTATTATCAGATAAACACCAAACAATCATATTATGTTTACCTTGGTCTAACAATTCCTTAGCAGTTTCAATTAATAAGTTAGAACCAATACCACGTCCTGCTTGTTCTGTTTTTACATATAAACTTACAAGTTCAGAGTCATATTTACCACTCTTATCGTTAAGTGCAAAACATGAATACCCTAAAACTTCATTCTCTTTAACCGCAACTAATACTAAATCTTTATATTCTTCAAAACTACTAATATAACGTTGTGTTTGTGCTTCATAATCTAATTCATTTAAATATTTAGAAGCAACAATCTTATCATAAGCAGTTCTCCATCCATCAATCTTAATTCTAGCCATTTGTTCTTGATCTTTTAATTCATTCTTACGAATAATATAATCTTCACCCTTAACAAGTAATTGTAAGGCTCTATTCATATTCGCAAGGGCAGTAATAATACGACTATCTTCAAGTGCAAAAGTAACTCTACCAACCATTTCATTTTCATATGGCCAACTAATAGATTGTCCAACTAAAAATCTAGTTCTAGAAGTTCTATAGAAGAATACTAATAAATCTTTCTCACTATTAATAATCATATCCTTATATTTCATACCTTTAACTTGAGTAAAGTCAAGTATTGCAAAGAACCCAGATTCTGGTTCTAAATTCTTAGGAAACGACACATAAGGTAACCCATTTAATATTTTAGAAACATCATTTTCTTTAATAGTATCTCTAATAGTATTTTCAATTTCAACGCTCAACTCTTTATCATCAATAGAATCAATTCCGTCAACTAAAGCTTTTAGTAACATAAATTTCTTTTTATAAATTTTTCTAAGTTCACCAAAATATTCTTTATAAATTTTATCTCTTTCTGGACTTACATTAAATGCACCAGCTAAAGCTCTACCAACAATATCTGGAGCAGAGTCCATTCCTTGGAATATTCTATTAATTAATTCACGAATAATAATCTCATCAGCAACAACAAATCCTGCTCTAAGGCTAGCCATTCCATAACTCTTAGAAAGACCTAATAAAGAAATTGTATTTCTAAACATACCAGGAATAGTAGCAATAGGCTTAGCCTTACCATCTTCTTCAAAACAAATGTCTCTATAAACTAAATCATCTATTATGAAAACTCCACGTTTACTACAAACTTCTCCAATTTCTTTTAAAAGTTCTACATCTTTTTCTCCCATAACTTTACCAGTAGGGTTATTAGGATTAGCATTTAAAAAAGCAACAACTCTTGGAACATATCCTTTACGACGATTATATACTTTTTGTAAACTATCATTAATTTCATCAATCTTTTGAGCAAGCTTCTTTGGATTTACTAACCAATTATCTTCTTTAGAAAGTGGAAGTACTTCAACTTCAGCACCTTCTCGTTCTGCTCTAATTGTAAATAATCCGTAATTTGGTCCTGTTACTAATACAACATCTCCAGGTTTCGAGATAATATTAATTATCATATTAAAGGCAATAGATGTTGACGGTAAAAAAGTAATATTATGCACACATAGTCCTTTATCATCAATATCTGAATATGCATATGGAGTAGTATTAACAAAACCTTCTCTTTCAACATAATCAAGTAACACTTTACGTATTTCATCATCACCCTCGGTATAAGGATATCTATACATATTTTGTGAATCTAAACTTTTTTTCATCTCTTCAATAGATAAAGGAAAGGGTGGATACTTAGTTGGATTTCCACTACCTAAATCAATATCTGGAATAGTTGTAATATTTTCATCTCTTACTTCAAATCCATAAAAGTCAATTGCATCAGCAATACTTTGAACAGTAGGATTAAATTTTTCTCCATCATTTCTAAGACCGATGTTTGGAAGTCCAAATCTTCTTTCTCCAAGTTCTGGATTTTCTCTTAATAGTCTATCAATCGCACTAGATTTTATTATCATAATAACCTCCTATAATTTCTTTCTTAATTGTCTACCTAATTCTATACCATTACCAATTTCACCATAAGTCATTGGTATTCTATTTTTATGATTTATTAAAATATTAGGATCCCTATCTTCTAGTCTTTTATAATAAGTTCTCTCAGAAAACTCAATTAATAATTGTTGCTCGTAATCAGATAAACTCATTGGAACCATTTCTCTAGCAGCAATAAGTTTCATACTTCCAAGAGTAGAGTCGATCGATTTATCACTTGTATCCCATGCTTTATCTAAAATGAAGTCTCCTCCACCAATTTTACAAGCACCAATTCCTTGACCTTTTTCTTCATCATATAATCTAACTAAATTAGCAATCATACATGTATTAACAGTTTCCCTGTCTCTAGGTGAAAATGTATCAAATCTATAATAAGGTTCAGGTACATATACTCCATATCCATGATCTTGACTAGCAATACATCTTGCTTGATAAATATATGGAGCAATGTATAATTCTTTACCATTATCTTCAAAATAGTATTCTGGTTTAACAATTACCTCAGGACAAATAGTCGCAAGTTGTCTTAAATTATCATGTTCTTTTTTACCAGTTCCAAACTTTGTACCAGGTTGAGTAACTAGTACTGACCATTGTTTTCCATTTGCTGTTAAAACATATACTTGTTGTGTATCACCATAATTAATAAATTCAAGTCTCATATTAGGGTCAACTAGTTCAGGTGCTTCTTCTACAATTCTTTCTAAAAATATTTTTCTAAGAAAATTTTGAGTTTTAAAAAACTCTTCTGTGGCATCTTGCCCAGATCCTAAATTTTGATATTGAAATCCATTTCCAGGAATTCCTAAATTATTTGGATTATTATTAAAACTTGCTAATAATTCTTCTAAAGTAATTCCTTTATTTTCTTTCTTATCCATAAAAGTCCCCCTACATCATAATTTCTCGTAATTACTATATCATAAATCTAAGTAGAGTACAATTTGTAAAAGAACTTAAAACACAATGTAAATTGATTATTACAAAATAAATTAAAAAAAATATGTATTTTGTAAAAAACAAAAAAGTTCAATGTAAACAAAAATAGCAAAATATGACAAGAAATGACAATATACAGTCAAATAAAAAACACTTTACAAGTTAAAAAGAATCTTCACAAGTTCAATATTTATGATATACTATAAGAGAAGATAGGTGATATAAATGGAAGAACAATTTCAACAAGTAACAAATATAATAAATGAATTAGCAGACAACAATCCATACATTACTAAGGAACAAATAGCTAAAGCTAGATCAATGTATAATGGAGATATGAGACCGCTTGACGAAATTCGCGCTGAATTAGAAGCATATTCTGAAGAAATAATGGCTCAAGGAATAAAACGCGAAAAAGGTAAAGAATTAGCTGCAAAGAAATTTGAAAGAGAAGAACCAAAGGAATCAGAACCCGCAGTTGAAAAGGAAGAAGCAATCATTTCTCATCAAGATGGAAATGCCAGAATTCAAGCATTTCCACAAACAGAACCAGTAGAAGTTGTTGAATCTTTAAAGGTTGAATTACCAGGTGAAGATAAAAAAAGACAATTACAAAGCATGATTGATGATGCTTTAGGTGAAGCGAGCGATTTATTAGTAGCAGATAATTCTCACGAACAACAACAAGTAGCAAACAAAGACCAAGCAAAAGTTCTAGTAAAAACTCAAAATGAACAAACACCAAATACAGGAAACTCTGCCTCAAATGAATCAGGTTATGGAAATGTAACAGCATTATTATCATTAACAATAATTTGTTCAATTGTTACAATAATTATTGCTTTACTAACAATGATGGCAAACTAAGAAAGTCAAAGGACTTTCTTTTTTTATGCTCTTTAGTAACATTGACCTTGTTAACTAAAAAGTGTATACTTTAAATATAGTGAACAGGAGAGAAAGTATATGAAACTAATAGAAAATTTATCACAAGAAAAATACGAAAAATTCTGTCGTGAAAGCAAACATAATTCCCATTTTCTACATTCATATGTTTGGGGAAAGTTTCAAGAGAAAGAACGAAATGTAATTCCTCATTATGTTGGATATGAAGATGATAAGCATAAATTAGTCGCAGTAGCACTTTTATTAGAAAGAAAGTTAATGCTAGGATACACGTACTTTTATTCTCCAAGAGGATATGTAATTGATTATAAAAACAAAGAATTATTAAAAGACTTCACAAATGAGTTAAAACAGTTTGCTAAAAAAAGAAAAGCAATCTTTATAAAAATTGATCCAGATTATAAACTACATGATATAGATATTGAAGGAAATATCCTTGACACAAATAATAATGAAGACTTAATTCCATATCTAAAATCCTTAGGATATAAACATCTAGGTTTTAATAAAAACTTTGAAAACAATCAACCTAGATATACATTTAGACTAAGTTTAGAACCATCAATAGAAGAAATAACTCAGAATTTTCATCCAACAACTAAGAAAATTATAAATAAAGGAAATCCATATAATTTAGAATTAATAAAAAACGACCCTAAAACAATTGATGATTTCTTTGAAACAATGTCTCAAACATCTGATAGGGAAGGAATTGTAAATCATTCTTATAAATATTACAAGAGTTATTATGAAACTCTACATAAAGAAAATATGAGTGACTTATATGTAGTAAAAGTAGATGTAAATAAATTAAAAGAAACATATCAAGAAAAGATTAAAAACTTAGAAGCAAATATTGAGAAAATGTCTGATGAAAAATATAAAGACAGTGAAAAGAATGCTAATAAAAAACAAGAGTTTGTTAATCAATTAAATAAAGCTAAGAAAGAATATGAAGTAATAGAACCAATACAAGAAAAAACTTTAACTCTTTCAGCTATAATGACTGCTAAATATGGTAATAAAGTTTGGACTCTACATGGTGGAAATAATACTTTATTAAGAGAATTAAATGCTAATTATTTTATTTATTATGAAATAATTAAAGATGCTAAAAAAGAAAATTACGAAATAATAGATTTCTTTGGAACAACAGGTAATCCAACAACAGATAATCCAGTTTATGGAATTCATTTATTTAAGAAAAGACTAGGTGGGGAATATACAGAATTTATTGGTGAATTAGATTTAATAATAAATAAACCAATATATTACATATATAAAACTTTAGTACCAATCAGATATAAGATTCAAAAACTAAGATATAATAATAAGAAAAAATAAAAATACTGAATTACTTCAGTATTTTTTATTGTTTAATATAAGGTTTTCCTTTTTTACCAGACGTATATCTATTTTTTACATCATCTAAGAATTCTTTAACATCTAAACTCATATCTAATTTATCATCATGAACATACTCAGCATAGTCAGTAAATAATCTTTTAACAGCATCATCTACATATTCTGGATTTCTTAAACATTCCATAACAGGAGCTCTAGAATATCCACAAGTATCAATTCCAATTAATCTTTCTCCATCGAACACAACATTGTATGGTAAATCATATATACTTATACCATCTCTTGCTAATTGAATAGCATCTTCATACATAACTTCATAGGCTTTATATAACTTATCAAAATCAATATGATCAATTCCATGATCAAATAAATAACGATAACTTGTTAAATTCTTTTTTACCGCATCACTTGTATATCCCATAAGTTCATCTCCAACCACAAATAATACATGTGGAAAGAAAAATGATTTATTTTGATAATCAGCAGTAGTTATAATATCTTCTGGAATATAAACTTCACTTCTAAAACCATCAGACATATCTTTGTAAGCAAGTCCGTCATCACCTAAGTAACATGTTCCTTCACTACCAGTTCCTAATTCTCTAACAGCTTTTTTCATACAATAACTATTAACTGCTTGTTCTGATTCAAAATTTACTATTTTATTCATACAACCACCCCAAATAGTGCCCATATTATACCACAAAATCTCTTAAAAGTAAAGGAATAAAAGAACTGCATGACAGTTCTTTTTATTTCCAAATCATAGGATCATATACTTTCTTATAGGTCTTAATGGCATCATCGACATCTATAGTGTAATCTTGTAGATAAGTTTTATAAATATCAGGCTCGTGCCATTCTCTTATCATCTTACCACCCAGAGCCTGCATTGTTTTAGCAGAACCTAAGTTTTTAGCATCACAATCCATTAAGACTTCATCAATTCCAAGTTCTTGACATCTTAATAATCCTAAATAAAGATTAACTTTATTATATCCTTTTTGTCTTTCACTTGGTCGAATAGAGTAACCTATATGTCCACCAATAATTCTTAAGTTTCTATTTAAACAGTGTCTTATATTAATCATTCCAATAATTCGATTATCATTTTCTCTTACTAGAAAATAAGTATCTGCTGGAACTTTTTCTTCACTAGGAACTCTAATACGATCCTCTTCTAATTTAACAAGCCATTCTTCATAATTATCCAAATATCTATCTAATCCGCCAACCCCATTTATATCTGATCCATAATCTAAAAATTCTTGGATATATTGAAGTGCTTCGTCTTTTCTTTCTATACTAGGAACTTCATGTCTAAGTCTATCCATAAAAGTACCTCCTTTCTATAATTATAATCTTGCTATCATAAGGTTACTTGAAGAATACTTCTTTAATCCTTTAAAGAATACAAAGAAGGCAAGGGCAATCATAAAAATAGTAAACCCTAAAACAGCAATAGTTAATCCTAAATTAAATTCTGTAAGAATTTTAATAGGAATATAATTAATCATTCCAACAGGAATAATTGTATATAAAATGCCCTTAACAACACCCTTAAATATACCATCAGGGTAAGTAGCAAAGTTAGTAGTTAAACTATTTCCAACATCAGCAATCATATCAGTTTTATTAAACCAGAAACTTAAACTTCCAAGTATAACTGCTATAGCTGTTAACATAAAACCACCTGTGAATATGAATAATGTAAATAATAAGAATTTCTCAATACTAAATCCATATATAAACAACATAATATATGCATATAAAATATCTCCTATAGCAGAAGGCTCAACATCTGTAGTTATTACAGACAACAATACGTTCTTAGGTTGTACCAAGAAAGAATCTAATTTACCATTATTTATTGTTTCTGCTAAGCTAAATGCTTTTTTAAAGAAGAAACGTGATACACCATATGTCCCAGCAGCAATACCCCAAAGTAATAATACTTGATTAAATGTATAACCACCAACATTATCTTTTAACGAATATAAAACTATCCATTGAACAATAAAACTCGCATTATTCAAAATCATAAAAATGATATTAGTTACAAATGTAACTTTATTAAGCATCTCTCTCATTAATGCAAACTTAATAGTCAATAAAGTAATCTTTAATTGATTTTTAACCGCCGTTAACATTTAGATTTTTCACTCCCTTCTTATAAATTAATGTACATAATAAATAACCAATTATCACATAGATAATTTGTGCAATTAAAACTGAAAGAAAATTACTCCAACTAAAATCTACAAATAATTTTGCTGGTCCATAAGATACAACATAAATAGGACTAAATGTAAGTATTGGTTGCATTACTGCTGGAAAATACTCAATAGGGAAGATTGTACCTAACACTAAAATAAACTTACTATATAGCCAATAAAATGGATTGGCATCTTCAATAATAAATGAAAACAATCCAATAAATGTAATTAGTAAAATACTAATTATAGTAGCTAAAATTCCAGTAATTAAAACAGCAACAATACTAAATATATTAATAGTAGGGAATTCTCCTAAAAAACAAAATCCCATAATCATACCAAGTATTGTATATATTAATCCCTTAAGAGCAATTCCTCCTAAGTGACTAAATAAAGAGTATCCAATATAGCTATAAGGTTTATTAATATTATAAGCAATGTTTCCACCACGAACATCATTACAAATCTTTCTACAAAGTTTTCTTCCACCTAATGTCATCCATAAAATTTCAGTAACAATAACGTACCAAGTCATTTGACTCATAGTATAACCATTTATTAATTCACTAGGATCACTATACATATATTCCCATAAATTAAATAATATAAATAACATTATGAAGTATCCAATAAATCCTACAAATATATCAAAGACATATTGTAAGTTACTCATTAATTCAGATTTAAAGATGAATAAATACTTTCTCATTTTCCTGCCTCATCTTTATAAATATTACTAATTATTTCTTCTAGTGGCATATTAGAAATATTAATATCAACTATATTATCTGGATTAAGTAATTTTAAAGCATCTGCCACACTTCTTTTTTGAGTATCTACTTCAATCTTTAAATTGTAACCTTTATCCTTTAAAATTGTAATTCCTTCTTCATCATCTAAATTAACTTTTTCTTTCATTTTTGCTTCAACTATTTTCTTGTTTAAATAATGATATTTCAAGTTTTCCATAGAATCATCTAATACAACTTGACCATTATTAATAATAATAACTCTTTTACAAAGTTTTTCTATATCTCCAACATCGTGACTTGTTAGAAATATAGTAGTTTTATATTCTTTATTCATTCGCTTTATTAGTGATCTAATATTTTCCTTAACAACAGGGTCAAGACCAATTGTTGGTTCATCTAAGAATAATACTTTTGGTTCATGTATTAAAGATGCAACTATTTCACATCTAATTCTTTGACCCAAACTTAAATTACGAACAGGAGTGTTAATAAACTCTTCAAGTTCGAATAATTCTTTTAATTCTTCAATCTTTTTCTCGACTCTAGATTCTGGTATATCATAGATTGCTCCAAAGAACTTAAAGTTATCATATGGCGTAAGATGTGTCCACAATTGTTCTTTTTGACCAAAAACTGTTCCAATGTTATATGCTAATTTTTTTCTTTCTTTTTTAGGATCAATATCTAATACTTTTACATCTCCTTTATCAGGATAAAGTATTCCAGTAAGCATTTTAATAGTGGTACTTTTACCAGCTCCATTAGGACCTATAAAGGCAATCATTTCACCTTTTTCTACTTCGAAATTTATATTCTTAACAGCTTTTACAACTTTATATTTCGGTTTAAATATAGCTTTTAAACTACCTTTAAGACCTTTTTCTTTTAACTTAACTCTGAATGTTTTTGATAGATTCTTTACTTCTATAATCGCCATAAACATCACACTCCTTTACTAATCTTAGTTATAATAACCTGCCTATTATACAAAAATTATATCACATAGTATAAACAAAAAAGTACGGAAACACTCTTATTATTCATAAGAGTGACTCCGTACTTTATATACGTGTAAGATTAAATCTTTATAATCCCTATGTAGCTCGTTTAAAACTTATACATACTCACTAAACACCAACTTGTACTTTAACTGGAGATACCAAAGTATATTGATATCCACCTTTCTTTTGTTTTGCATTTCTCAAATATTTACTAATTGCTAATGCATGTTCTCCATAGTCGGCTTCTTCAGAGAAATTACTATATATTTCTTGAAGTAGAGTAGTATCAGCTTGTCCATAATCAACGCTTTCTAAAGCGTGTTCAATATTAGAATGGAAAGTTTTTAATCCAATATCCATATCATTTCTTGCTAAATCAAAATAGAATTGTGAATAAGGACTTCTTAATTCTTGTAAAAGCTCACCTTGACTTATTGGATTACCAAAATCATCAACACCATCTAAATATCTTTTTGCTTTCACAATAACATCTTTATAAAAGTAAGTTCCAACTTCATCCATTGGGAATCTTAATTTATCTAAGACACTAAGTATTTCCATATGTTCTAATCTCTCTTCTGAAAAACCTTCTGTAGAGCCAGACTTATATTGTTCATATTCTTTTTTCTCATCATACGCTAGACTCATTAAGAATCCAGTATATAACGATTCTTGATTTTTAAAAGACTTACATAAATTGTGCATCATAGAATTCCTCCTTTCTTTTCTGATGTCTTCATACCCAACTAAAAAGCGACAAAAAAAGTACGAAGTCATCGACTTTAGTGACTCCGTACTCCTAAAAGTTCGTGTAGGTATATACCCGAGATAGCTCACAAGTTTTAATAAATTGTTTATATCTCCTCACTCGTTTCTAATTATACTCTTATTTTTTAAAATGTCAACCTTTTTTTGTTGATACTTCTTTTGATAAGATTATTTACCTTCAAAATCATCATCGTCATCATCAACGTAATTATTAATTTTATTGTATTCAGTAGAAATAATTCCTGGCTCAATACAAAGTCTATTAATAATACTATCAATACTTTCAATACCATCATTAATTATTTCTAAATGTGCTTCCATTACAACTGTTTTTTCACCCTTTTTAGTATTAAATGTTTTTAAACCATTCTTTTGTGATTTTAATTTTTGAATTAGTAAATTCTTAACAGCCATTTCTTTATCTAATTCACATTCAATAGTCATTACATAGTATTCAGCTTTTTGATTAATTCTTTTCATAATGCTTCTAGAAACAAAACGTAATAAGATGTTAGAAAGTAAAATATATAATACTCCAATTACAGCTTCTCCAATTAAACCTAAAGCAGTAAGTGTACCAATAGCAGCACTACACCATAATGTAGCGGCAGTATTTAATCCTCGAATATCTTTCCCATCTCTTAAAATAACACCAGCACCAATAAAACCGATACCAGAAACTACTTGAGCAGCAATTCTTGTAACATCATTTGGTGCAGTAAAATCTGAAATTGAAACAAATAAGAATGCACCAAGAGAAACTAATGTAATTGTTCTAATTCCTGCAATCTTTCTTCTATATTGTCTTTCTAATCCAATAATAATTCCTAAAACAAAACATACACTGATACGTGCTAAAAAATCTAAATATTCCACTTCTTATTCCTCCTTGATAGGCTAAATAATCTTATCACACCAAAATAATATGTCAAGTCTAAAAAAATAATACTAAAAGAAGCCTATCTTTATAAAGATATTATATAATAAAAATAACAAGAGAGGTAGTAAAAATGAAAAATAAGCGAAAAAGAAAGAAAAATAATAATAAAAAATTAATCATAGCTATCGTCATAGCAGTCATAATTGTTTTAATAACTTTATTTATTTCATACAAGGTTTTTATATTAAATAAATATGATGTTTCAAAATTAAATCTAGACAACTACGATAAATTTTTAGAAGGTTATAAGAATCAAAATAAGCTAAATATTGACCATGTAACATTAAATGAATCTGAATATTTAACATATCTAAATGTTAAAGTAAAAAACATTTATGGTCCATCAGTAGAAACTGATTATACAAATGGTTTAACACCAATAGTAATTTATAGAAAAAAAGATGCAACTGGTAATGTTATAGACTCAATGTCCATCGCAATAAGGGATAATTATAAAGATATCTTTTCTTCTGATGAAAAACAGTTTATCACATCAATTAATTCAGAAGGAGAGAGTACTCCATTAGAAGCAGATATAGATGACTACCTAAAAGAAAATAATATAAAAAATGACCAAGACCTTTTCAAGTTCTTATCAGAAACAAGAGATTACGTTCCAAACATCTTCACAAGTACAAAGAAAATAAAAGAACATTATGGGCTACATTTAGTAGCTTCAATTACTATGCCTAAAATAGATAGTATTACCTTCTTATCAGGAGAATATCAAGGTTATATTTTTAATATAAACAACTACAAACAAATAACAATAGAAAAAAACGATGAACAATATACATTTTTATTAAAGAATAAAACTGATGATGAAATTCTAGATTTTTTAAATAGTATTGTTATTTTAGAAAAAGAAGATTAAAAAAGATAGTTACAATTAACTATCTTTTTTTATATTTCTATTATAAACCATTGCTTTTTGTGGAAAGTCTTTTTTTGTATCAAGTAGTGTTCTATTTACTTTTTGAGCATAAAACTCACTACCAAAACCTCTAATAGCAGTAACTATTGAATCGGCATATTCACGACTTATTCCATATTTTTCACATTCATCATCAGAAATATTAACAGCTTTCATATGAAATTTAAAGAAAATATCAGCCAAATCCAAACCATCTTCAATATCTTTTACTACAAAAGGAATTTGTCTTAGTTCTGGAATAATTCTTGGGTCATCCATATCTACATGCTTTTCACTTTCATACTTTATAAATGTAGTAGAAGAGTGAAGTTTATCTAACATATTAACTATCTTAGATTCAAGATCAGCTCTTGCTTCATAATCATCAATTATTCCTTTGACATCCATGACTCCACTAAATGTCTCGCCTAAATACTGAATAGCAAGTTCAGTAACACGTTTAATTTCTTCGCTAGATACACCTTCAAACTTAGTGATATCTCCCGTAATAGCTTCTGGTAAATCATGACACAAAATATAATCTGAAATTCTATTATAGTCTAAATCACCAGGAAGATATTTTCTTAAAATTCTTACCATTAGCATCAAATCCAGAACGTGATTCTTAACGTCTTCTAATCTGAATCTTTCAATTTGCCAAAGATGTGGGCCTGTTCTTTCGGTATCACCAAGAATATCAAACACCATAAATAGTTTTACATCATCTTTAAAATTATATTCCATAAGAACACCTCTTATTGATTGTTTGTTTTTCTAAACTGTTTAATTTTTTGTGTAGCAGCGGTAAACGCTCTATAATTACTAGAAAGTTCTGCAATTGCTTCTCTTAATTCATCGTGGTCTTTAACTACCACATCATTTTCTTCAAGTGTTGCATAAATTTTCTTACTCTTATCAACTATTTGGTAACATACCGGAGTATCAACAGATGGTATTTCTATTTCATCTCTTAATTTCATTCTAATGCCATCCTTCATATCAACGATTTCATCAATAGTAGACTTTTCTCCAACATAGATTGAAAATGCAATTTCACCACCAGAAATAAATCCTTCTTGATATTCAAATACATCAACTGATGCCAACTCACTAGGAATTGTTACTTCTTCATCAACTGGTAATGTTAAAGAGAAGGGTAATAACTTACCATCTATATCTGCTGCATTTACTAAAGATAAAGTAATTTTATCGTAACTTCCAAACATATAAAATACCCCCAAACTTAAAATTACTTTCTATTATACAAGAAAACTATAAATAATAAAAGAAAAAGAGATGTTTCCATCTCGTTTATTCAAATAAGTTTTTATAAATTAATGCATCTGCTTCAACATAACCCATATTACCCGCATAGTCAGAATATATAAATATTGCTGTTCCACTTTTATCAAAAGTATAAGAACTATTTGTTTCTATTTTTATGTCATTACGAAGTGGCTCAACCTTCATTATTATATTATCATCCTCTTTAATACAATAACCATATACTCCGGCGTTAACAGTAAACATATTTCCTATATGTTTATCTATAACAGGAATTCTTACACTTAAGAAATCTTCTATTTGTTTTAAATCATATCCAGGTATATTTTTCCATCTTTCATTTTCCTTTTTAAAAGTATTTTCTGGAATTGAATTATAAAAGGAGTAAAACTCTTTTAAAATGTTTTCTTTAGATAGAATATCTTTTCTTAACTCGAAATATCTATTAGCTATTTCATTAGGAAAAGTTCTTTCTAATTTACCCCATAGTAAGCTACTACATTGAATAGGAACAGAATATTCGAATAAAGAATTTCCATACCAATGTGTTCCCCAAGAAGTATCTAAATCATAAAGTGATGTATACCATACTTTTTGATCATATGTAACAAGCATCATATTCTTAGCTTGATTATCATGTAATTCGGCTAACTGAAACATAGAATAATAATTAAGAAGAGAATCTAAATTAAAATATTCATTAATGTTTTCTTTAAACTCTTCATCAGTACTATCTTTAACAAAAGTTATTAATCTATTAAATGCTTTTAAAGTTTCTTCGCTATCTTCTCCAACTTCCAATTCCCAATCACTAAACTCATCAATATTTGAATTGAAAAAAACTACAGAATTATTCATATCGCCAACAATAGCTGTATGTTTACTATTATCTTCATCCATATTAAACATCCATGCATCTTTTGGAATATTCATCGTATAAAGTCCTAAGAAATCTCCGTTTAAATAAACCTCAATAGGGAAGCCGTCTATTACACCATTATTAGGAGTATCATTAAATAAATTATATTTCTTTTGTATCTTACTAGCTAATTTAGCTGTAACAATATTTCTTGAATGAGTTTTATCAATCCAATTGGCTTTTAAACAATATTTATTTTGTTTTCCCCATCCGAAATCAACTTTCAATTTTTCTTCTAAATTACTATCTTTATATAATTTAATCGTATAATTCTTTTTTTCATAATTTATACTTGATGATCCTTGCCATTTTATTTCAGCATATCCATCAAAACTATTATCCCCATCTTTATATTCAATCTTAATTTTTGTTTTATCTTCTTTAGAAGTTAATTTATCTAAATCCCCATAAAAGTATAGTTGAGGTAATAAGTCACTATTATCTTTAGCAAACACACCATTAGGAACAATAGCACTAACTACTATCATCAAGATAATCAACAAAATCTTTACTAATTTTTTCACTTTATCACTCCTAACTTACTATAATAACATAGTCAAAAATTTTTAGAAACAAAAAAGCAACAATAATGTTGCTAATTCTACTTATCAAAAACAAATGTTATTTCTGCATCATATAATTGTTGATAGTTAAGTCTTTTCCATTTAGCATCAGCTTTTTCTATAGTTTGAAGTTCTACCATTTCCCATATGGCAACCCACCAAACAACACATATAAAGTTTGATAAAACTGCTCCAATAAATGGTTCTGTAATTAAGTTAATAATTAAAATAACAATTCCAATTAAACCATAAACTAAAGAACGAGAATTAATTTTACCAATATCATAATCCATATCATCGATATCCATACCATAGTTATTTTTAATGGCCTTAATCATTTTTATTTGCATTTCATCATCAACGCTTGGACAATGAAGTTCAATTACAATATCAGTATTCATTGGAATCATATAAGCAATCTCTTCAATGTAATCACATACTTCATCAGATAATTCATACTTTTTAAAATCATGTTTCATGAATAAATCATCTGTTTTTTCAAGTTCCACAGGAATAACTGCCTTACCATCAACAATATAATTTTTTTCTATATATAATTCTTCATTATATTTAATACGTCTATTTTTACGTTGTCTTTTTTTTACCGTTTTCACGATTAGATTCACCTCAATCATTATTTATATTATATCATAAAATTATAAATAGAAAAAGATTAGTTATCCTTCTTATCACTGAAAATATCATTAATTAATCTTTCCATCGTAACATCCCTCCGAGGAAGAAAAATTATAAACGAAAAAAATCCACTTATCAACAAAGGATTACATTTTTCTAACAAAAAAAGACTAGTTGTCCTTATACAACTAGTCTAAATCAAATAATTTATACATAATCAATTGATAAGATCTGAATTTTATTAGATATTAATTTTCTATCATTATCTATATCTTTAGCTAAGTCAGTTGATAAGTATTTTTTAAAATCATCTGCAAATACAGTAACAATATTATCGTTATTATTTCCGCTAATAATGGCCGCAAGCAAATTAGCTCCACTTGAAATACCAACTCCAAGGCCAAACTTTCTACTTAAAATTCTAGACATATTAATAGCATCTTCATCATCAATAGTAACTAGTTCATCAATTAAACTTTTATCCACAATTTTGGGGATAAAATCATCTCCTATACCTTCAATACGATGACTTCCAGAATTAATTCCTTTACTCATTATTGGAAGCTGTTCTGGCTCCAAAGCTATAATTTTTGCATTTTCATAGTTTTCTTTGATTCTTTTTGCTATTCCTATTAAAGTACCACCAGTACCAATTCCACTAACAAAACCATCTATTTTATTTAAAGAGTTAACTATTTCTTCACCGGTTGAGTAGTAATGTGCTTCAATATTTCTAGTATTATTAAACTGATCAGGCCTAAAGCCATTAATATTTTTGGCTAGTTCATCAGCCAATCTAATAGTTTCTTTAAATCCACCATTATTTTTAGGAACTAAATACACTTTTGCCCCATACATTTTCATAATTTCAATTCGTTCCTTACTAGCAGAGTCCGGCATAAATATATGAACAGGATGTCCATAATAAGCACCAAGTGCCGAAAATGCAATTCCAGTATTTCCACTAGTTGCCTCAACAATAGGCATTTTCTCCTTTAATGTACCATCTTTATAACTTTCTTTAATAATATAGTTTGCTAAACGATCTTTAATACTACCTGAGTAATTATAATATTCAAGTTTTGCATATACATTCACAATCTTATTGTTATATTTCGCTTTAATTTTTATCATAGGCGTGTTGCCAATTAATTTATCTATATTCATGTTAATCCTTCCTTCTTTAAAATATTTATATAAAAGAAAAGACAACATCGTACAGTATTCACTATCTTTTTAAACATAAAAAAACCTCCTATATAGTAATGTATAAACTCACTACATAGAAAGTTACTGCTTAGTAATATTAGTTATATATTATGAGTTTACACGATAAAAACAACTTAACATTCTACAGCAACAACATGTATTATTTGTTTTTATCATATAAAATCACTCCTTGAACATATTATAGTAACGTTTAATGAATTTGTAAATAAAAAAGCAACATCATTGTTGCTTAAAATTCATTAATGGCAGGGGATGAGAGAATCAAACTCCCAACAGTGGTTTTGGAGATTTGACTCAATCCACTATAGACCTACCAATAAATTTCAGTACGTTTTATATTATATATAATAATGCATCTCATATATATAAATTACACTTTCAACATAAAGAAAATTAGATGTTTACACAAGTAGAAATGAGACATTTCTACTTCTTTTTTTGAGTTGGAGCGCGACAAGTCAAAAATCGCGTGCTTCGCCGGTAAGTGTAGTTTCTAAAATAGTCATTAATTTTTACCAAAAGTATATAAATCGTAATTAAAATCAAAACAAAAGAATCGCAAGGGGTGTGGGGAAAGCGATTCTTTTATTATAGTGTAAAAAAACAAAAAAATATGTTAAAAGTGCAAAAAAGTATTGAATAAAGAATAAAATATATTATAATTATAGTATATAGTGATAACATAGGATAAGAAAACTAACACTATATAAATAGCAATTTATTATTGACAAAATATAGAAAAACATTATAATAACTTGCTGAAAAGAAGTATTATTATAATAATTCTTCACAAAATAAAAATAGAGATATATTTATTTGACTAGTAGATACTTCTCTATTCGAATTATCGTTCAAAAAAAGAAAAGCACCAATCATTAGATGATAGGTGCTTTTCTTAATCCTTTTGTTTTGTTGCTATAATGCATAGCAAAGTTAGAAATGCGAATATAATAATCGCTTCCACAAAGGAACCTCCTGTTGTTAATTTCTATCATAACTATCCCTCCATTCTTTTTAATATCTAGCCATTAAATCGAATAGAGTGTAACAAAAGCACCTACAATAAATATATCCCTAAAGAAAATGATATACTAAAAAGTCAAAAAAAACAACGAATTAATAAATAAAATCAAAACAAATGTTTAATTAAACACAGAAAATCCTTATAATATAAGGATTTTTAATAAAAAAAATTTAATTTAATGTAATGTAAATTTACAAATATAAGCATTTCTTTGTGTATGGTTTACTGTATAAGAACGATGGACATTCACGTGTTAAAATGATAAAATAAGGACAAGTAATGAGGTGGATTTATGAGTTTAATTCAACTAACGAAAAATGATATGGCTTGGGAACAATTATTTGAAAAGTACAACATAAAAGAAGAAATAGATAAAACAGGATACTTTATCATTACTTCATCACAAATTAATGAATTTAGACAAGCAAGGTTAATGACTAAATTTGATAATCAAAAAACATTACCTAAATTATTTAAAGATAATAACTTAACAATTTTGCCAATATCTGGAACAAATTATATTATTGGTAATTTTCAATTATATAAAAATATACCCTCTATAGATACACCAATAGAATTTATGGAGTTTCCATCTCAAATAGAAAGCATAGATTGTAATAAAATTAATAGTGAGACAATTGCTCTTAACTGTGCACATATTTCAAAAATTATAGATAACTTCTTAGATGAAGAAAATAAACATATGGGTATTTTACCAACCGTAGCCGGTAAAATGAGTTCTGGACAATTTGAATTTAAAGTGGATAGTAGTATAGATACAGGGTTTTACACAATTTCTGTGGATAGAACAGGCATTGAAATAGATGCAGGATATGAAACAAATGAAAGTTTAGTTTTAATAGAAGCGAAAAATGTAATTGCAGATGATTTTCTAGTCAGACAATTGTATTATCCATATAGATTGTGGAAAGAAAAAGTAAAGAAAAAAGTTAGAACAATATTTATGCAATATCACAATGGAATATTTAGTTTATACGAATATGAGTTTAAAGAACCAAATAGATACAATTCTTTAGAATTAATTAAAAGTAAAAGATATAGTATAGTTAGTCCAGAAGAAATGAAAATAACAGAACAAGATATTCTTGATATTACTAGAAGCATTGAGATTACTGATGAACCAGAAGTACCATTCCCACAAGCTAATTCATTTGATAGAGTAATAAGCTTGTTAGAAATGTTGAATACGGATACAATCAAGTCAAAAGAAGAAATAACAGAGGAATTTGAATTTGACCCAAGACAAACAGATTACTACTTTAATGCTGGAAAATATTTGGGATTTTTAGAAGAAACAAAAATAGTAGTTGAGGAAGATGAAAAAAATGTAGAAAAGACAGCAATAGCGTTAACATCAAGAGGAAAGAATTTGTTTAATACTTCCCACAAGAATAGACAATTAGAATATGTAAAAGCTATTTTAGAACATCAAGTATTTTATGAATCGTTTGCTGAATATAAGAAAAATAATATAACAAAAGAAAGATTAATTCAGATAATGAAGAAATCAGATTTATATAATCTCAAATCTGATGTGACAATTGAGAGAAGAGCATCAACAATTCAAAGATGGATAGAGTGGATAACAAATTTATATGAAGTAAAGTGATAGAAAGAAGTATGTTTTATGGATAATATGAACGATATTTACAAAAAAATAAAAGATCAATATAAAAATTTAAATATAAAGTTAAATAATAATGAAGAAATAATCATAAGAGAGAATGATAAAGAAATTAAAGCATACAAGGATAGTGTAATTTGTTTTTACAAAGGAAAAAGTATAGCGCATAGTCATAATGAAACATACAAAGCTGTATATAAATCAATAGAATATTATTTAGAAAAAGAACCTAATTATTTTATTAAACAACATAAAAAAGATTGTATTATTAAGTGGATAGTTATTTTTGCGTTATTGATTCTTGCAGTTATTGTTAAAGTATTAGTAAGTTAATAGGAGATAATATTATGCCAAATCATGATTTTATATTATATAAAAAGAAACCAAGTTACTTTACCAATTTTATTAGTAGCAAATATTTTAATGAAAAAGAATATTGGCGAGTAAAAATAGACGACAATATCATTGACGGTATTTCATTTACTAATGTAGAAACATACTTTAATTATTATCGAAAAAAGTATAAACGAAATGATTTAAATGTTTTGGGAATTACAATAATTCCTCCAACAAGTTTGGAACGATTTATAAAAATAATAAAAAGCCATAATAAAAATAATGAAGCAATGAATGAACTTATTAAATTAACAGAAGAAGCTATAGATAATAATTACTATATTATTCATTATGGAATATAAGGAGTAGGCATGAGAAAAAAAGTAATCATAATTTCGACAATAATTTTATTATTAATAATGTTATATTTTGTTATACAAATGTTTGATCCATTCCATACATTGCCCATTGTAGAGTTAACAGATAATTTAACTGCTGAGCAAAATGAAAAGGTAACTAACATCTCATATATAGAAGATGTAAGACATGGAAAAGTAATTTCAAAAGAAGAAAATATAGATACTACAACACTAGGAAAAAAGAAAATTAAAATAGAAATAGAAAATAATTATGGCAAGAAAAGAGAGTACATCTTTTATATAGATGTAAAAGAAGTAGAAGAATAAAAATAATAACTCATAGTCAAAGGATTATGAGTTTTTTTGTTTTCCCACATACTAGGAGAGAAGGTACAAACAAGATGCCTCAGTCATAAGATTATAAAATAAAAGAACCGCTTTCCCCACACCTGTTGAAATTCTGACTTTTGATTTTAATTACTATTTATCAATACTTTTTAAATAGAAACGACTATTTTAAAACTACCACTTTCGGGCAAAGCACGCGATTTTTGACTTGTCGCGCTCCAACTCAAAAAAAGAAGTAGAAATGTCCCATTTCTACTTGCGTAAACCATTTATTTACTTTATACTGAAAGTGTAATTTATATATATGAGATTCATTATTATATAATTATAAAACGTACTGAAATTTATTGGTGGGTCTATAATATATTGGGTCAAATCTCCAAATCCTTTGGAGACCATTATGTAGAAACAATTAATTTCGTATATTTTATAAGGCTTAGTCGAGTACTAGGGGATTAGTTAAATGGTATAATAAAATCCAAAACCTCTGATGGGGGTTCGATTAGACAAGCAGGGTATAAAAACAAAAAGACTTGAAGATTCATTTCTTCAGGTCTTTTACTTTTCTAATAATTATTTTATTTTTATAAGTTTCTACTTCGACAAAATTATGAAAATTAAATCCAAGTTTTTGTAACCATTTACCTTTTAATAAGATATATGGTCTATTAGATGAATCTTCATACACAGATAATTTTCTAATTTTCATGATGGTTACCTGCTTGTCTATTATTTTCTATATTGGTGAATATTGAATGTTCGGCGTGTTTAGTTTTAAGATCTTTTGGTGACATATCTACATATATTTTAGTTGTTTCAATATTAGTGTGTCCCAAAAGATCACGGAGTGAAAAAGGGTCACCGCCATTAATTACAAAATGAGTAGCGAAAGTATGACGAAACTTATGTGGGTTCATTCTAAAGTCTTCGCCAAAAACTTTCTTAGCACGACGACTTAAAATACTATAAACCATTTCTGTATTTATACCATGACCCACCATAGGTTCGTTAAACTGCATATGAAATTTCACAAAAAGTGGTCCTTTTTCTGCGCCTTTTAAAACTTCACGCCTGTAAACATTTAATATTCTCTCAGTTTCTTTTGAATAATAGACCGTGCGAAAGGTATTAGTTTTAGTTGCGTACACATAAATGCTTCTGTTTTGAAAATTAATATCTTCAAGTTTGATTCGTACAAGTTCACTATTACGAACTCCGGTATCAAGTAAGATTAATACTAAAAGTAAATTTCGTAATTCTGACTTGTAACGTAAATCAAACGAAGTAATCATCTTTCGCACTTGGTCTATCGTAAAGTAATCTATCTTTTCTTGTCTTACTTTTTTAGGTTTAATATTGTGACCAGGATTGGCAATTAAGTATCCATCTTTTTCTAAATAATTGAAGAAAGCTCTTAGTGCACGTGCATGACAATTATAATAACCCGTCTTTTTCTTTGAATATTTACTTTCAATATAATATTTTATTTCTTCTTCTGTTAAAGTCTCTAAAGTCTGTACCTTTTTAATCTGCACTAAGAACTTTCGAAATGGACTAAGTTTCTTCTTGTAGAAGTTCATTGTCTGTTCTGCCAATCCACGTTCTTCCATATTCCTAAAAAAGTATTTCACCGCATCATCAAAAGTTAGATTGCTTTGCGTGGCTTGTTTTGTTTCTCCTTGTTTAAATTGTTGAAAAAAGTTTGTAAGTTCATTGATTGTTTGTTCTGTCATATAAATCCTCCTATATAAAATATTTTTGTAATTTATATAAACAAAACAACCATTCAAAAGAACCAATATAGAAAATCTTTTTGACTAGAGAGGGGACTCATTGACCTGTAGAGTGGTCTAGTCAAAAAGTCATCCACGCCAAAACAACAAAAAAAGCAACATCACTGTTGCTTATAATTCTAAATGGCAGGGGATGAGAGAATCGAACTCCCAACAGTGGTTTTGGAGACCATTATTATACCATTTAACTAATCCCCTAAAAAGTTGTGTAAAACTTCGTTCTTTTGAATAGAACAATTGAAGTATAACACAATTCTTTTTATTATTCAACAAAAAAAATTTATTTTTATTTAGACCAAATAGTTTTATCAACATATAAATTAGTTGGAACATGCTTATTAAATTCTCTTCTTGAACCAACAATTGGATTAATAATTGCTTCTCCAGTAAGTAACATACTTTCATCTGATGTTTGATTGAATTCATCAAGTGCAGTTTCAGCAGTACCAAGTTTAGAAGCAACATCTCCATAATCTTCACCATCTTCTACACAATAAATTAAATCTGAATATGCATAGCCTGAAGTTACATAAGAATAATATCTTGTTAACATAGCTTCAATACTAGAAGCAGTTAATCCTGCATGTGTATTTTGTGTACCAAAAGAAATAGTTACAAAACTAGAATTTTTATCAGAACTAATTGCACTCTCTGTTGGAGTAGGGATTCTTTCACTAATAGTACCATTTTCATTTTCTCTAAATCCCATTTGACCACAAACTACACCGTCAACTAAAAATCCTTTTTCATAAAATGCTTTTTCAGCAGCAAGTGCTAAAGCATCAGAATAACCAAGTCTATTATTTTCTAAGGGTGCGAACACCACAGTAGCAGGACCAGCCATATATTGTTGATCTAAAGTAATTACAACTGCATTATCAACATCTATATTTTCTCCATTTCTAGTAAATGTAAATTTAATACCATCTTTATCAAGTTCTTCACATACACTGTTGATAAAATCTTCTCTGCAATCATTATCATTTATTATAATATTTAAACTATTAATTTCTTCTAATGATACATTTATAGGATCTTCTTGTTCATAAGGAACTATAACTTCATTTTCATCCACAAAGTTTTGATCTCTTAACGGAGTATCAACACTAATTTCAATTCCTGGTGGGTTAGATAAATCTGGTGTTTCCGGACTTTCAATATCACCAAAAATATATCCAGCAGCGGCACCAACTCCAAGACCTAAACAAATTGCTATTATAGTACCAACTTTTGAAGTACGAGACAATTTTAAACCACCATCTCCTAATATTTCTGTATTATGAACATCCATATCTTTCATGATATCACCTCGTTTTTAGTATATGTTAAATAAAACCTAAAGTCAAAGATAATAAGTAGATATATATTAATATATACACAACTAATCAATATTATTATATAGATGTCATAATCAGTAAAAACTAGACAAATTTAAAAATAAGTGGTAAATTACAAAATGAAACAAAATACTACATGAAAGACTGGAGGTAAATATGAAAGTAGGTTTATTTGGCTGTGGAGCATATGGTATGGCTCTAAGCAGTATATTAATAGAAAATAATTGTGATGTCACAATGTGGACAAAATTTGAGGAAGAAAAAAAACAATTAGAGGAGACTCGTCAAAATGAAAGACTTATCCCTAATTTCAAAATATCAGAAAAAATTAAATTAACAACTTCTGTGGAAAAATGTATTAAGGGACAAGATTTACTTATTGTTGCAATCCCAGCTGCATTTATTGATGATTTAGCATTAGAAATGGAACCATTTATTAAGAATAATCATATTATTATTGCTACAAAGGGTATCGAGCAAGACACAGGATTATTTATTAACCAAATTTTTGAAAAACATTTAAGTACAAAAAATATTGGTGTAATAAGTGGACCATCATTTGCAATAGATTTAGTATCTAAGATGCCAGCAGGATTAACTCTTGCAAGTAAAAAGAAAAAAACACGTGAATTAGCAAAGAAAGCTTTAGCAAACAGATATATCAAATTACGTGAATCAACAGACGTTATTGGTGTAGAAATTTGTGGTTCAATAAAAAATGTAATAGCCTTATCAGCAGGAATGCTTGAAGGAATGAAAGCAAATGAATCAACTAAAGCTATGTTAATTACAGAAGCAATGCGTGATATGGAAGAAATCTTATTTGCTTTTGGAGCAAAGAAAAGAACCGTTGATACTTTTGCAGGAATAGGTGACTTACTATTAACTTGTACATCAACAAAATCAAGAAATTATAGTTTTGGTAAAATTATTGGAGAAAAGAAGACTCCAGAAGAAATCAAAGACTATTTATCAAAAACAACAGTTGAAGGTTTCTATACACTAGAATCAATTTACAAACTACTTAAACATAAGAAAGTAGAAATACCAATAATTGATTTAATTTATGATATAGCAGTAGAAGGTCTAGAACCGGAAGCTTTATTAACATTTCTTGTGGAAAAAAATTAATTACATAAAAGAAAAGAGGAATAGTTGTGGATGTTTATAAAATACCAATAGAATATGCATTTATTGTGTTTCCGTTTATAGCATTCGTTTTAACGATTCCTTTTTTGATCCACCAATATAGAAAGTTTGGTTCAATCCCTATATTAAAAAGTTTCTGCTTCTACAGTATGATTCTTTATACACTATGTGCATACTTCCTAGTAATGCTACCATTACCATCAATAGAAAAAGTGGCTAAAATGACTGGACCAACTATGCAACTTGTACCTTTTCAATTTATAAAAGATATAATTGCAACTACATCTTTTGATATTTCAAACCTTCAAGATTTTATAAATATATTTAGAAATTCAACAGTATATACAGTACTATTTAATATAGTTCTAACTTTACCATTCGGAGTTTACTTAAGATATCTGTTTAAGAAAAAGTGGTATCATTCATTAATATATACATTTCTGTTGAGTTTATTTTTCGAACTTACTCAACTTAGTGGCCTTTATGGAATATATCCACGACCATATAGATTATTTGATATTGATGATTTATTAATTAATACTCTGGGCGGACTATTAGGCCACGCGCTAACGCCAATATTCACATTCTTTATTCCTACGATTGATGAACTTGATGAAAAAAGTTACCGTAAGGGTTCTAAAGTAAAACTATTAAGACGTGGGGTCGCACTAACAATAGATATCTTATTTATATTAATATTTTGTGTTATTACGAGAATAATACTTTATAATACAGCAATTGAAAAGTATTATGCATTAATTGTATTGTTTCTTTATTATATAGTATTCCCATCATTTACCGAAGGAAGAACATTAGGTAAGAAGATGATAAGATTAAAAATATCAGCAAATGACACACCAGCCAAATGGTATCAAATACTAATAAGAAATATCATTTTAGCGTTTCTTATTTTATATCCATTCTCATGGATGAATATGTTAGAGTCGGTAATGAAAAATGCTATGTATACAAGATTATGGTATGTGCTTATTGCTTTTCAACTGATAAATATTGGATGTTATATATATACAAGTCTAACAAAAAAAGAACATGTCTTTTTATATGAAATTATTACAGGGACAAAAAATGTATCAACAATAGCAATAAATGTTCCAGAAAATAAAAAGGTTGAATCATCAATTAATACTGAAAAAAAAGAAATTATTACTGAGCTTGATTGTAAAAACGAATAAAATCATGTTATAATTAAGCAAAGACATATGGAGGTAATTATGGAAAAGTTAATGAAAAAGTTTTTTAGATCGTCACTAATCACATCTTTAATTTTAATAGCACTAGGTTTACTACTTATTTTTCAATCGGATGCGGTTATTTATTCTATCTCATATATTATTGGTGGAAGTTTAATTGCAATTGGTGTTTTAGCAGTAATTAAATTTATTCAAAGTACCAACAATGAGCAAAAAGCAGAACTTGATATAGTTTATGGAATAGTTAGTGTAATTCTAGGAGTGATTGTAATAAAAAATCCAGAAGCAATAGCTAGTATAATACCAGCTATTTTAGGAATCGGTATAGTAATAAGTAGTGCAACAAAATTACAATATGCATTTGAATTGAAAGCTAATGGAAATCACCTTTGGAAAACAACAATGGTAATTTCCTTAATCAGTACACTATGTGGTATAGTCTTATTATTTAATCCATTTAAAGCATTAACATCATTTACCAAAGTGGTAGGAATATTTATAGTGATATATGCTGCTTTAGATATGATTTCAACATTCACAATTAAAAGAAATGTAAAATTATTCCAACAAACAATGAAAGAAGGAATTACAGAAGCCTTAATTGTTAAAGAAGAAATAGAGTCTCTTGAGGAAGAAGAAACTAAAGAAACTTCAAAAAAAGAAAACAAGAAGAAAGCAAAGTAACTGCTTTCTTTTTATGTGTCTTGTTCTATGGTTGAAAAAAAATATAAAAAAGGTTATAATACAAACAGAACGAGGTAAAAAGATGGAAAAAGAAGAACTAATAATAGGAAAAAAGTATCTTATTCATGCGTACAAACATGATGGTAAGATACATCGTTCTTGGGATGAAGCGGTTCTACTTGAAATACGTGATGAATATTTAGTGTTCGGAAATGAAAAGACAAAGGTAACTGAGTCAGATGGAAGAACATGGCGCACAAAAGAACCGGCGGTATTATATTTCTTCTACAATAGTTGGTATAATATAATAGGACAATATAAAAAAGATGGAATTTATTTCTATTGCAATATTGCCTCACCATTTATTGTTGAAGAAGGAGCAATTAAGTATATTGATTATGATTTAGATTTGCGAGTTTTTCCAGATGGAAGTTTTAAAGTATTAGATAGAGGAGAATATAAGTATCATAAAAGTATTATGAGATATTCAGAAAAAATAGATAGTATCCTTAAATCTGAGTTAACAAATCTAATCAATTCCGTAAGGCAAAAGGAATTAGCTTTTGAGCCAGGAACAGTAGAACATTACTACAACAAATATAAAGAAATAATGGAAAAATAAACTTTAAATAAAAAAGTTTATTTTTTTTGAAAAAAGGCTAGACAAAACAAAAAAACGTGCTAGAATAGTTAATCACATGAGGCACGAAGCCGATAAAAAAACAAAAATAAAAAAATTTGAAAAAAATTTAAAAAAAGTATTGACTTCGTAAATTATGTTTGATATATTAATGAAGCAACTTGCGAAAAAAGCAAGTGCAAATGATCTTTGAAAACTAAGCAAAACGTCAATTTTGAGTAGCTAGGATAAAATTGAACAAACTAAAATAAATAAATTTATTGAGAGTTTGATCCTGGCTCAGGATGAA
>JAFQSD010000004.1 GCA_017409785.1 Bacilli bacterium
AAGTGGTAATTTATTATTTCTTTAGGTAGAAGTGCGCGCCTCAAAATAAATTTTGAGGCGTTTTTTTAATGCAGTAAAAACAAACGACGTACACATTTTTGAGAAGTAAAAAAAATATAATTAAGAGAGGTGATGTTTTTGCAGTCTGTACGAGTTGAAAACTATGATAAAGATGGAAATAAAATAGAACCTAAAGAAATTATTTTAAAATATCCTTTAATATATTCTCTATTAAAGAAGTATCTAAAAGAGGCGTAAATAAACTATAAGCATTTTGTTTTTTGTATAAAAAATGGTATTATGTAGTTGCAAGTTTTTTTACAAAAAATGCTTTTATAAAAAGGAGGTAAAATTATTAGTAATATAAAAGCAGTAGTAAAAAAAATTAGAGCTCTTTATGTTCGTGTTTCTACTGAGGGTCAAATTGATGGTTACTCTATAGATGCTCAAATAGAGAGTTTAATATCTTATTTACATTCATTTCATTTAGATTATGATTACAAAATATATAAGGATCCTGGATTTAGTGGAGCATCATTAAATAGACCAGCTATTCAAGAATTAATTAATGATTGTTTAGATGGAAAAATTGAAAGTGTATATGTTTATAAACTTGATAGATTATCTAGAAGTCAAAAAGATACTTTATATTTATTAGATGAAGTTTTTGAAAAAAATAATGTTAGCTTTATTTCAATAACTGAAAGATTTGATACAAGTGACCAAACAGGAAAAGCAATGTTAGGTATAGTATCAGTATTTGCTCAATTAGAAAGAGAGACAATTATACAAAGAACTAGAATGGGTCTTAAAAAAAGAGCTGAAGATGGTTATTGGCGTGGTGGTGGCAAAACTCCATTTGCTTATGATTATGATAAGGAAACTGGTATGCTTGTTATTAATAAAGAAAATAAAGCTATGTTTGATTTAATGAAGACAATGAGATTAGAAGGATATAGTTATCATCAATTATCAGAAATAACTGGATATGATGAATCATGGATTCAAGGTATATTAAAATCAAAAACTAATTTAGGTAAAATACCTTATAAAGATAAAGTTTACGATGGAAAACATGAACCTATCATTACTGAAGAAGAATATGAACAATTACAACAAATAGAAAAACAACGAAGTAAAAATCAGCGAGCTAGTCATTATTTGTTATCTGGTAAGATATATTGCGCAAAATGTGGTGCTAAATATCGTTATCAAAAATGGGGACAAAGAATTATATGTTATTGTTATTCACAACAAAAAAGTAAACCTAAATTAATTAAAGACCCTAATTGTGATAATATAAGACTTGATAGTTTTGAAATTGAGGATAACTTCTTAGAACAATTATTTGCAATGTCACTAGATGAAGATTTGTTTAGACAAACATTTAATTTATCTAAAATTAATCTTACAGATGAATTAAATACAAGACTTGATAAAATACAAAAAAGAATTGAAAATTTAATTCAATTACTTTCAGATGATATTGCAAATGATGAGGTTAAAGTTCAATTGGCTAAATTAAAAAGTGAAAAGACCAATATAATAAACCAATTAGAAGAGATAAAACAAAAAGAAAGAGAAACAAAAACTTATGATCAAATAAAAAATCTTTGCAGTGTTTGGAAAGATATGGAGTTTAAAGAAAAACGAAATGTCGTAGAACAATTACTTGATAAGATAGTTGTAGATGGGAAAACATTAAAAATATATTGGAATGTTAGCGAAAGCTAACATAAAAAATATTTAGTTTTCTCTCTATATGTCTTACATTCCAATTAAATTCATTGAAATATTTATTTTTAATGCACTAATAATATTCTTAAAATTACTAGGAAAAACAACTTTACTAAATATCTGCCATTTACTAGCCCTAAAGCTTTTCATCAACACAATATAATTTTTATCAGTACTAATAAAACTATTATAAATATTAATTATAGTGACAAATGTACTAATTAAAAGTGACATAAAAATAATCGAATTTATACTAGCACCAACCCAAATAATAATTAAAGGTCCAAGTGCTACTTTAGGTAAAGAGTTAAGAACTGTTAAGTATGGTTCAACTATTTTAGATAAAGTAGTATTACTCCACAAAATACTTGAGATTAACAGTCCAACTCCACTTGAAATAATAAAACTAATTATTATTTCGTAAAGAGTAATTCCAATGTGACTAAATAAACTACCATCTTTAAATAAGCCAATAATGGTATTTATAACACGCATGGGAGAAGAAAAGGTAAACGTATTAATAATCTCTAATCTTGCAAGAACTTCCCATCCGACTAGAAATGCTAACAAGATTAATAATCTAAATATAAAAACAAAAATCTTTTCATTTCTAATTCTTTTTAAATAATTCTTTCTAGAATCAGATATGTACATCCAAATCCCTCCATATCATTTCATAATATTTAGAGAAATTTTTAGAACTTCTATTTTTAATAGGCGTAGACTTTCCATCTAACTGAATATCACAAACTTTTTTTACTACACCAGGTCTTTTAGATAAAACAATGACTTTATCAGACATACTTAAAGCTTCTGAAAGATCATGAGTAACCATAATTGCAGTTTTACCTTCTTTTTTAATAATATTGTAAATATCTTCTCCAATTGCTAATCGCGATTGAGAATCAAGCGCAGACATAGGCTCATCCAAAAGTAATATGTCTGGTTTTAATGCTAAAGTTCTAATTAAAGCAACTCTTTGGCGCATCCCGCCAGATAAACTAGCAGGATACATATCTTTAAATTCATATAACCCATACGTTTTTAATAAGTCCAAAACATAATTTTTACTTTCATTATTCAACTTACCTGTAATCTCTAATCCAACAAGACAATTATCTAAAATACTTTTCCAAAAAAACAAACAGTCATCTTGAAGCATGTAACCAATGCTTAAATCTTTAAAAAAAATTATATTGCCATCAGTCTTATCTTCTAAATTTGCTAGTATTGAAAGTATTGTTGATTTACCACAACCACTAGGACCAACAATAGAAATAAATTCATTTTCATAAACATCAAAACTTATATTTTCAAGAGCTAGAACATCATTTTTTTCAGTATGATAAACCTTATTTAAATTAATTATTTCTAATAATTTATTCTTCATTATAAATCAACTTATCATAATCAACTTTCTGATCAATTGCGCCAGCATCAATCATTACATTTTGTAGATGACTAAATGAAGATTGGCTAAATTTGGTAGTCTTAGGCCATGCCTCAATACTTCTATATCTTGCTATAACTTTTTCTAAATCGTTTAAAGAAGTATCTGGGAATTGTTTTAATATAGTTTGTGCTACTTCTTTATCAGAATGAGTATGTACATAATCTAAACCTTTTTGAATTGCACTAGTAAACTTAGAGATAACATCTTTATTTTCTTCGATATAACTATTTCTTGCAGAATAAGATGTATATGGGACAATTCCACCAAGCTCACCAATACTTGCAACAACATATCCATACCCATTTTTTTCTATATCTAATGCATTAGGTTCTCTTAATGCAACAAGAAAGCTAAATTTTTTTGTAAAATAATGTTTAATCCGACAAGAAAATTTGCTATAATATAAGATAGATAGTATATCAGGATAAAAGATATGCAAAGAAAGGAAGATAAATATGGAAAAAAGTAGAACTTCAAAAATTATAGCCGTTGTGGCATTAGTAGTTGCAGTACTTGGTTTATCACTAGGTTTTGCAGCATTCTCAAACACTTTAACAATTTCATCAAGTGCTTATGTTAGTCCTAGTAGTGAAAACTTTAAAGTAGGTTTCTCAACTAGTGCAACAGCAGTAGGAGCAACAGGTAGTCTTACAGGAACACCAACTGGAACAGCTACAGCAGGAACTGCTACACTTTCAGGAACAACTATAAGTGGAATTAAAGGAAATTTTAAAGCACCAGGAGATACAGTAAAGTATACATTCTACGTACACAATACTGGAGAGTATGATGCATTTTTAAATAGTATTACTCATGAAAACGTAACTGGACAAAATGCACCAAAAGTATGTACTGCAGTAAACACTGAAAATACAACAGCAGCATTAGTAAGTGCTGCATGTGAAGATATTACTCTTTCAGTAAAAGTTGGAACAGATAATGCAGTAGCAGGATCAGTTGCTTCAATTAGTGGTCACCAATTATCAAAACTAACATATGAACCAGTTGTAGTAACAATCACATATGCTAGTGATGGTGATAGAGCAGATGGTGATTTCAATATTGCTTTCGGCGATATCAAACTTATATACGCAACAGTAGACTAAAAAAAATAAATAAGGCACAAATGTGCCTTTCCTAATATATTGGATATAGGAGGGAAAGGATGAAAAGAAGTTATAAAAAATTATTAATTTTTCAACTTATCATGTTTCTCATACTTATATTAAATAGTTTTATTCATAATATATTAGGAAACTATTCAACTATAATCTTTTTAGTATTAACAACAATTGCTTTTAAATTTATATTTGGAATTGAAAAAGATAGACATCGTTTTACTAAAGACATTATATTTGATGTAATAATATTTTTATTAACATTTTTCCTACTATATTATTTATCTGGAATAATTATTGGCTTCGCCAGAACAGATAACTATTATAATGTAAATGGTATAATTACCTTCATAATACCTATAATAATAACAACTATTGTAAAAGAATTCCTACGTTATCAGGTTATTATGAAATCAGAAGGAAGTAGATTACTAACAATATTGACTTGTATATTATTTATTTTCTTAGATGTAACTAATCCAATTTTTTACAATGGATTTGCATCTAAATATGATACATTTATTTTCTTCGCTTTAACATTATTACCAGCAATAAGTTCAAATATAGTATGTTCTTATTTAACATATAAAGTAGGATATAAACCAAATATTTTATATTTACTAGTGATAAATCTATATCAATATTTATTACCATTAGTTCCTAATCCTAATGAGTATTTAGCATCACTAGTGAATTTCTTATTACCAATATTACTTGGATTTAAATTAAGTAGTTTCTTCAATCTAACAATGGATGAAGAAATAGAAAGAGATTATAATAAAAAAGGTATAATTTCATTAATAATTCCCACAATTCTAGTAATTATATTAGTATATTTTACATCAGGATATTTCCATTATTATGCAGTTGCAATAGCTAGTGGAAGTATGGAAAAAGTAATTTCAAAAGGTGACATTGTTGTCATTGAAAAGTTGGATGCAGAATATGAAAAATTAAAAGAAGGCCAAGTAATTGCCTACACATATAATGGTGTGTTAGTTGTCCATAGAATTGTAAGAATAATAAAACAAGATGGTCAATATTACGTATATACTAAAGGAGATGCAAATCCTAATGAAGATAATTACGTAGTAGAGCAAGATACAATTATGGGAACCGTTAAAGCAGTTGTTCCATACCTTGGATTACCAACTGTTTGGCTAAATGAAATATAGGAGGTTGACTATGAGTGAAAAAGAAAGAGCAGATATGATCAAAGAGTTACTTGCACTAGCAGACGAATCTGTTGTAGAAGAACAAGAAACAAAAAATGATAATCAACCTGCAACTGATAAGAAAGAAGAAAAATCAACCAAAGAAGATAAAACAACAAAAGAAGAAAAAAAATCAGAAGTAGATGATAAATTTAAAATTGTTGATGAAGTAAACTATAATGATCGTATTATTAAAACAGAAAAGAAAGATTTACCTCAATATGAAAAAACTCATACAAAAGAAATTATTGAGTCTGTAGAAGAAGAACAACCAACTGAAAAGAAATCATTTTTATCAAGTGTAATTAATAAAAAAGGCAGATATATTGATTATAAAACAAGATTAATGACTCATTCATTAACATTTATAGCCCTATTCATATTAACAGTGTTATTCTTACAAGGTGCTTTCGGAGTAGTAGCCTCTAAGAATATAAATTATAATGAAACAAGTAACCTAGATTACAAAGTATATCTAAAAGAAAATAATTTCTATGATACAAATTACCTAGGTAAAAATAAAGTATATATTGCTAACTTAATTGATAATATTGAAGTTAATTTTAGATATAACTATTATATTGAAGAACCAACTAATGTTGATTTTAATTATAGTATTGTTGCTAAACTAACTATTGATGATGGAACTTCTAAAAATAATTATTTTGAAAAAGAGTACGAATTACTTTCAAATAAAAGATATGAACTAAAGTCAGGAAAAAATTATAACCTAGATGAAAAAGTAAAAATAGATTACGCATACTATAATGGCTTAGCCAATAGTTTTAAACAACAATACGGAGTAGATACAACCAGTAATTTAACAGTATATCTAAAAGTAAATAAGAAAACAGATATTGAGAACTCTCAAAATAATTATGAAAATAGTACAATGTATGTAAAAATACCATTATCTGAAAAAGCAATTAATATTGAATTAAATTATCAAGATATTAATAATTCAAATTATATTATTCAAGAAACAGATTCAAAAGTAGATAATATTATCTTTGGTATTTTAGCAACATTAACTTTAATAGCAGCATTAGTTTTCGCAATCCAAATAATTAGATTATTAACACTTTTAAGAGGTAAGAAATCAATCTATGATAAATATGTTGAAAAAATCTTAAATGAGTATGATCGATTAATTGTAGAAAATGGTACAGGACCAAATCTAAATGACTGTAAAGTTATCAAAATATCTAAGTTCGAAGAACTATTAGATGTAAGAGATAATTTAAAATTACCAATTATGTATTATGTAGTAACAAAACATACAAAATGTTGTTTCTATATTAAACATAATGATGATTTATATCTTTTAACAATAAAAGCAGTAGACTTAGAACAAAAAAGTGAAGAGAATAAATAACAAGATAAAATCATATCCTAAACTAGGATGTGATTTTTTTATGCCTGAACAAATATATGGATTTATATAAAATAAGACAAGAATTAAATCTAGGTAATTCACTAATAAATATTCCATTAAGAGTAACTTATTATTCAAGAGTATCAACAGATAATATTAATCAACAGTCTTCATTAATTAATCAAAAAACACACTTCGAAGAAATGATTAAAAATAATCATAAATGGCAATATGTTGATGGTTATGTAGATGAGGGTATTTCTGGAACAACAGATACAAAAAGAACAAACTTTATGAAAATGATTAAAGATGCTAAAGAAGATAAATTTGATTTAATAATTACAAAAGAAATATCAAGGTTTTCAAGAAATACTCTCGATAGCATCAAATACACAAGAGAATTACTCACTTACGGAGTAGGAATACTTTTTGTAAATGATAATATAAATACAATTCTCCCAGATAGTGAATTAAGATTAACTATTATGGCATCCCTTGCTCAAGATGAAATAAGAAGATTATCTGAAAGAGTAAAATTTGGCATGAAAGAATCAATAAAAAAAGGAAATATTTTAGGAAATCAAAAAATATATGGCTACATAAAAGATAAAAATTCGAATAAGTATCTAATAGTAAATAGTCAAAGTGAAACAATAAGAAGAATTTATAAGTTATATTCATCAACAAATATTTCTCTATGTGAAATTGCCAGAATTCTAAAAAAAGAGAATATTAAAACTAATAATAATAAATATTTTAGTGCATCATCACTTTCAAGATTAATAAGAAATCCTAAATATAAAGGATATTATGTCGGAGGTAAAAGTGAAGTAATAGATTATATGACTAAAAAAGTAACTCTTCTTTCAAAAGATAAATGGTTAATTTATAAAGATCAAGAAAGAATACCGCCAATAGTTAGTGAATATCTTTGGAATAAAGCAAATAAGAAGTTAAATAAGTCTAAAAATTGACCCAAAACAAATATTATGTTATAATATGCCTCGATTTAGGGGGGAAGATTATGACTAGTTTATTAGATTATGATATTTTAACAAATGAAGTATTTTATAGATGTTGGCATATTCTAGATTACATTGCGGCACATCCAGATATGCCGCCTCTAGAAAGAGAATCAATAGAAGCTACAATTATGGAAGCATTAGTTTCAAAAAAACTAATTGATCCTACTAAACAATCACTAGATCTAAAAAATTTAGTAATAGTTGATGATACAGAACATTATCGTTATGAAGAACATCCTAGAATTTGCGGTATACCATTATGGATGAAGGACAAATTTAGAAAGAAATCAGTATATATCGCTGGAAGTGTACCAATATCATTAAGATTATCACGACCTCCAGTAAAGTTCGGTCGTTCTTGTGTATATGATCCTAACTATGCAGTAAGTTCTATCTTTGAAGATGCAACATTTATTGAAGCAATTTATGATTCTCCAACAAGACCAGGTGTAAGATTAGAAGAAACAAGACCATTTGTAGAAGTAAAGATAGATGGAGTAGATTACTTAGTAGATGTTTTAACAAAAAGAATATTAAGAAGTGACTGGTTCAAAGAAGAGTTTAATATGGATATAAAACATTCAACAACAGTAAGTACTGCTGATGAAGAAGATAAGAGAAGATACTATAATTCTATAGCAGAATCAAATCAACTTGCATCTCTTGCAGCAATGCTTGAACCACTAATAGATAAAACTTCTCCTATTATGGCAGAATATCGTTATGAATTTGAAAAAACAAAAGAAAACTTTCCTGAAGAATGGGAAAAAGCAGAACTATTTAAACAAGAAATGGCTAAAGAAGAAGGAATTGATTTAAGTTTTCTTGGAAAAATGTTTAGAAAAACAAAAGACGAGTAATCGTCTTTTTATTTGATAGTAAGAAAATACTATGTTATAATACGAAACACTGGAGGTAATCAAATGATTAATTATCGTCAAGGAAAAACAAGATATATTCCTAATGAATTAGGAAGTTTATATATAGATGAATCAAAACTAAATCCAAATGAACAGCCAGTTATCTACATTGGTGGTCAAATGGAACATAGATTTCATGCAGTAGAACAAACTGGTTTAACAGGGGATCCTGGACATAATATGTTTACTGGTTCATGGTTTTATGATTATCCGCTATTTTCTAAAAATAAAAAAGAATTTAATGCAGAAAATTTTGCCAATAATTTACTAACTGCCTTAGAATATGCTAATCTCCACGATGTTGTATTTGTAACAGAAAGTTTCGGAGGAACAATAGCTTCTTTAGCAACAAAGTCAGACAGAGTAGATAAAGTAATTGCAATTCATCCATCAATTTTAGGGACACCACTAGCTAATCCAAAGTACTTATCAATATTTACTAATCAATTTAATGCTAAACAAAAAGCAATAGCATCTCTTCTAAAAGTAATTGTTAATCCTGAGTATGGTTTTGAACAAGATAATTTTAAAGGAGTAGATTTAACAAAAGTAGATATAGATAAATTATTAGTAATTGGAAGCTATATTGATAGACAAAAAGAAACTAATCCAATTGTATTAGAATTAGATGACATGATTGAAAAAGTAACATCAAATAGAAGTGATGGAATAGTAGTTTTTGAACCAAACCTATTTGAACAATTAGGAATTCCCTATATGTTAGATGATGAAAATACAAATCATTTTCAAGCAGGAAGTAAAGAACAAATTGCAAAAGTTTATCAAAAAGTAATGAAAAAGAATGTTTAAAACATTCTTTTTTTATTGTGATAGAACTTGTAAAATACTGTAAATAACTTTTCGTACAATTTACAATATAATTATAAAAAGATATAATTTAATTATAGAATATTAGGAGGAATAATATGGCAGGATTACATGTAAATGCTGAAGTAATGCATTCTCAAGGTATGAGTACAATCGGTTTAGCCCAAGAACTTGGTGCCCAAATTAGTAGTTTAAACTCAAATATTGAAACACTAATGACACTTTGGAAAGGTGCTTCTTCAGAACAATTTAGACAAGCTGTTGAACCACAAATACAAAATCTAAGAAGTTTTCAAGAACTATTAGATATGTTAGGTCAAAGTATCGTTGAAGGAGCTCAACGTTTTGACCAAGTTGAACAAGATAATGCTGATCGAGCAAGGAACTTATTTAATTAGGAGGATTTATGAACGAATTTGAACAAAAAGATTTTGAAGCGGCTCGTAATTGTGCTGATTTAGTTAAAACTGATGCCGATAGCATTCTTGCTATTTTTGATAATGTTGACCAAACAATGAAATTATTGTATGGAGAAGCATGGCAAAGTTCAGGAGCAGATGTATCTAACGGAAGATACCAACAAATCAGAAAAAATTATGAAGTTTTTTATAATAACGTAGTTACTATGAAAGATCATATCTATAGAGTAACATCTAAAAATGAAAGCGCTGATGCTGCAATTAGTGATGCCATTTCAAACATATAATTACATAACAAAATCACTTCATTCTGAAGTGGTTTTTTAAATTGATTAAAGATATATGAAATGATATAATTAAGAAAATGGAAGGATATGAAAATATGAGTAAATATGTATGTGATTTTGATACGGTAAAAACAATTGCAAATAATTTAAAAAATCAAGTTAGTGATCTAAATAATGCATTAAGTGCATATGAAACAAATCTACAATCAGATTTAAGTGGTTGGTCTGGTTTAGCCCAAAATGAATTTACAAGTTTTTCAGAACAACAAATAGCTAATGCCAGAAAATATGTAACAAGTATTGATGAATTAGCAAACTTTCTTAACAACGCAGTAAATGTTATAGAAACTGCTGAAACAGAAATATCTGCAATAAGTATCTGAGGTGAGAAATATGAATGAATATAATATCAGTGATTATGAAATATTTTCAAGTGCTATAGCAACAACTTCAAATAATGTAAAATTATTAGTAGAAGCACTAACTACAATTCAACAAGAAGTAAGTAAATTACAAAACTCAGATGTATTCTTAGGCCCACTTTGTGATAGTGCTCTTCAAGAGTGGCAAGCCATTAATAGTAAGGCATCAGACTTATTAAATGGGTTTAATAATATTTCTTCATATCTAAATGATGTATCTGCATCGTATGCTGCAGCAGATACAACAACAGGAAATGAAGTGGGATGTGAGGTGATTTAGATGGTTAGTAGTGGACAAGTTTTAGCAGATTTAGATAGTTTTAATCAAACATCAACAAACATCTATAATCAAATCTCATCCTTAGATGGTGTTTGGAAGGGAATGTCTAAAGATAGACAAGTAGTAAATGCAGAAGATACACTTGCTTATCATAAAGATACAATTTCGGAACAACTTTCATCACTTGTTGATGCATTAAACTTATATGAAAAATATCAACAAATAAAAAATAATATAGATTTTTACTATACAGAGTATAACAATGCTGTAAATAATTCAGATGCAACTCTAGTTTCATATTATACATCTGAAATAAATAAGCAACATGAATTATTAAATAGTCAGAAAAAAGAAATAAATAATATACTAGCAGCTATAAATGCATCTGTACTTCCAGATGCACAACCATTATCATTGGTAAGATTCTCACGTAAAGGTGATTTCGTAAATTACTATCAATATAATTATCAAGAATCATATGGATATGGAACAACAATTGCTAGTTCAGGATGTGGACCAACTGCCATGGCAATGGTTCTAACAGCTTTAACAGGCGAAGAAGTAACACCAGTTGAAGCAGCAAATTGGAGTATGGAACATGGCCATAGAATTAAAGATAATGGAACAGCCTGGGCATACTTTGAAGATATTGCTGATGCATATGGAGTAGAGTGTGAACAAATGGGTGTATCTAGAGATAATATTATTAACAATTTATCTGAAGGTAAATATGTCATTGCAGTTGTTGGTCCTGGTCACTTTACTAAAGGTGGACATTACATTGTATTAACAGGAATAACTGAAGATGGAAAAATAACTGTAGCAGATCCAAATAGTGAAACAAGGTCTCAACAAACTTGGGATGTTAATATCTTCCTAAATGAAGGAAGACAACTATGGGCAATTTAGGTGGTGAATAATTATGTCAATATTTTTAATGGAAACAGATGCATTGAGTGATGCAGGAGAAAATGTCTTTAATTCTTCACAAGAATTGCTAGAACTATCAGAATCTATTGGAAGTTATGCCGTAGAAAATGACACATTTGACTTTGCTAGTGCTAAGAGTAAAATTGCAGAAAATATAAATAAAATGACAGTTAGAGTAGAAAACATTGCTCAAGTCTTAACATATGCCGCTGACTTACATACAACTGTACAAAATAGTATTTCATGTCAAGCTAGTGAAGGTCTTGATTTTCAAAATAGTAGTTCATCACCGGGTACAACTACTTCAACAAATAATCCTGGGACAACTACATCAACTGAAGGTACAACACCAAGTACCCCAGTTACAACAACACCGTCAACAAGTGTACCAGAAACTACCCCAGAGACTGAACCAACTCCAAATGATACAACAACACCAGGTGTAACACCGGGAACACCAGTAGTTCCACCAGTAAGCATTCCAGAACAACCAGAAAAAGATGAATTTACAAATTATTATCAAAAAGATTATAGTGATATAGCTAATATTTCAACTGCAGTAACAGCAGGAGGAGCATCAACAGCAGTAGCCATGGTTTTAACCGCAATTAATGGTAAAGAAATTACTCCACCAGAAACAACAAAATGGGGAATTGATAATAAAGCAGACGTTCCAAATGAACAAGGTGAAGTTACATACTTTGATAATATAGCAAAAGCATATGGAATTGAGTGTGAATCAATAGAACTTACAAAAGAAAATATTATAAAAAATATTTCTGAAGGAAAATATATGATTATTTCTATGGATGAAGGAAAATTCGGAAATAAAGGTAATTATGTTGTAATTACAGGAATAACAGAAGATGGAAAAATAAAAATTGCTGACCCTAATAGTCCAGATAATTCAGAAAAAGTATGGGACTTAAGTGTATTCTTAGAAGAAGGACTAAAACTATGGGGATTCTCTAAACCTGTAGAAAAAAGTAATTAGGAGGTAGACAATGAATAGAAAAGAACAAGCTATACAAATGGCAAAAAGTTTAAATAACAAACTTGAAGCAAGTATTATGAATGTACCAGTATTAGAAGGTTTTAATATAATGAGAAATACTACCTCAGATAACATAATCTTTGCAGCAATTTCAGAAAATCATTATATTGAACAATTAATTGCTGATGCATATTTAAAAGAAAATGAAACTCTAGATAGTAAAATAGAAGAATCAATAAAAGCAACAGAAGAATATATGGCTAAAGCCAAACTATCTCAATCAGATAAAAGTTTTATTTTCTTAAAAGAATATAGTGGAACATTTAAATTTAAAGTATATATTCAAGACTATGTAATTAATAATCCAAAACCAAGTGCAATAAGACAAATAAATGCTTATTTTGTAGAACCACAGTATAATAAATTTTATCAATTATCTTTAAGTACTGGTCCAATTGCACTTCCATCAGAAGTATATAAAGCAGGCATTATTGATTTAGAAGCAGATTTAATAACTAAAGAATTAGTTGAAATGATGGATATAATTATTTCAAATATTAAATATGTACAATAAAAAATCACATTTATGTGATTTTTTTGTTGCATTAACATCGAATAATGCAACATAGTCTCCATTACCACCAATAAAACTTCCACTCATTGCAGCAAAAGCAACAGAAGTATCAAGAACAACTTCATCATCTGGATTAATACCATTTTGTTTTAGGGCATATCTAAGTGTCATTTCTGGCATACCAAAAGCTCTTCCTGCAATAATTGTTTTACCTTTTAAATTATCTAAAGAAAAATTCTCTTGTTTTTCTCTAGATACTAAGAAAGAACCATCTTTTTGAGTTAATTGAGCAAATGTTTTTAAATAATCTTTTTCACCACCATTGTATACGTAAATTGTCGCCTCACTTCCAGAAAAACCAATATCAGCATCTCCAGATAAAACAGCAGCAGTAACTTTATCAGCTCCATTAGCAAGTAGTAATTCAACATCCAATCCAACTTCTTCAAAATAACCAAGTTCTAACGCTGCATATTGTGGCGCATAAAAAATTGTATGAGCCACTTCAGCTACAGTAATTTTTCTTAAATTCTTATCATCATTCTTTCTATTTAAGTCAAACAACACACTACAAGCAACTATTAATAATAAAACGGCTCCAAGCCAAAATAATATAATTCTATTTTTCATAAATCTCCTTTCTAACTAAAGTATTATATGAATAAATAAAAATTGTGTTATACTAAACTAGAGGTGACAAAATGAAAATATTATTTATATCAGATATTCACGGAATAAAAACAAATTTACCAAAAATAAAAGAACGATTTGAAGAATTAGAATGTGATAAATTAGTAGTATTAGGTGATTTATATTATATTGGTCCAAGAAATAAAATGATTGAAGGCTATGATATAAATTATGTAAGAGAATTTCTTAATTCATTTAAAGATAAACTAATTTGTACTAAAGGAAATTGTGATTCAGAAGTTGATAAAATGGTATCAGACTTTCCAATTATTTCAGAATTAGGATTGATTGCAACTATAAACGAAGATCTATATTTAACACACGGACATATTTATAATGAAAGTAATTGGTCCAAAACTAATTCAATCCTAATATATGGTCATCTTCATACACCATTTATAAAAGAAATCGAATCAAATACATATATTAATCCCGGTTCAATATCTCTTCCAAAAACTGAAGATGGACCAACTTATTTATTTTATAATGAAGAAGAATTTATCATTTATGATATGAATGATCAAATAATCGCAAAAAAAACACTAAAAAATTAAAAAAAACACAAAAAAAGGTTCAAAATAGGCCTTTTTTTGATTATAATATTGAGACAAGGCAGATAAAACTTGCCAAAACTAACTTTTTGTGTTATAATATAGCCACATTTAGTGAAGGGGGAAAAAATATGAAAAAGTTAACACAATTAACAAAAACATTTCTATTAGTATTAATTAGTGCAGCAATCTTATTCACATCTCTTAATACTAGTGCCGTTGCTTCATCTATTCAATTAGGTGGAGTAGAATCAGTACCAGGGTATATTGGTGGAGTTAAATTCACTACAAAAACTAAAACTGATGGTACATTACTATACTGTCTTAACATGAATAAAAAGACAGCTAAAAATATCACTGCTAACTTAGTAGGTGAAAGAGATGCCGGAGTAGCATACATTGTTACAAATGGTTATCCAAATAAGTCTTTTACTGGAGATAGATTAAAAGACTATTACATCACACAAACAGCTCTTTGGTGGTATTTAGATAATACTGCTGGAGGAACAAACTTAGGTAAGAACTTCAAAGAAACTGGTTCAGATGAACACAACTTAAGACCAACAATTAAGGCTTTAGTTGCAAAAGCAGAAGAAGCTAAAAAAGCAGGATACGCTAAAACATCATTAGCATTAACAGCATCAAATTTCGATATGAAATTAGATGGAAATTATTATGTATCTGAAGAAATCTATGCTAAATCATATAGCAACATTTCATCATATACAGTAAGTGTATCAGGAGCAAATAACATTAAACTTGTAGATGCAAGTGGAAAAGAAAAAACAACATTTGGTGTTAAGGAAAAATTCAGAGTTAAAGTTCCAGTAAATTCAGTAAGTGGAACATCATTAACAATTAACATCGCAGCTGCTGCAACAGGAATCGTTTATAAAGCATATGAATATAAACCAACTGACAGTAGCATGCAACCAGTTACAGTTTCAATTCCTGAAAAAGAAGAAGTAAAAGTAACTGCTAAATTATCATTAGAAATTGACTCTTCAAGAGTTAGAATTGTAAAAATTGATGCTACAACAAAAAATGCTTTAGCTGGTGCTACATTAGTAGTTAAAGATGCTAAAGGTACAGTAAAAGCAAAATGGACATCAACAACAAATTATCATGTAATTAGAAACTTACCAAATGGTACTTATACAGTTGAAGAAACTGCAGCACCACAAGGTTATATTCTAAATACTACACCAATGAAATTTACAATTACAAATACAAATAGAGATATTACATTAAAATTTGAAAACACACCAAGAGAAACAGTTGTAAATATCATTAAAATTGATGCATCAACTGGTGACCCACTTGCTGGAGCAGTGTTATTAGTAAAAGATTCACAAGGAAATACAATAGCACAATTTACATCAACTACTGAACCATATGTTTTAACAGATTTAGCTAATGGAACATATACAGTAGAAGAAGTAAGTGCACCAGCTGGTTATAAACATAGTACTGAAGTAAAATCATTTACAATTACAGACGAAAGTTTATCACACCAAATTGCATTTGAAAACCATCCTGAAGTACCAGTGCCAGACACTGCATCTTCATCATTAATTATCACATTACTAGGTATTGTAATAATCGCATCAGGAATTAGTTTTGTTTACAAGAATGGTAAGAAAGCAAGATAATAGAAAACAAAAAAGAATCTCTTCTAGTACAATAGCAGTAATCGGTTCGGTTATCCTATTAATAGGAGGATTCTTTCTTTCATATAATTATATTCAATCTAAAAAAATAGTAGCATATGATTATATGGCCAATGTCTTCTACCAAACAGAAGAAATAGAAATATTAGAACATGATGGTGAACTACAAGAAGAACAAACAGAAGAAGAACTAGGGGAAGTAACTAATGACTATATTGGTTATTTAACAATACCAAAGATAAACCTAAGAAAAGGTTTCTTAGATATGAGATCCGAGTTAAATAATATAGAACAAAATATTACAGTTATTGAAGGTTCTTCTTATCCTGATAAGGAGAAGGGAAACTTCATTATAGCTGCCCACTCTGGATCAGGATGGAAAGCATTCTTTAATGATTTATATAAATTAACAACAGGAGATACAGCAGAAATATCATATAAAGGAAAAAAATATACATACAAAATAGTTAACATATATAAACAAGATAAAGTTGGAACAATCGCAATTTACAGAAACTATGATAAAACAACATTAACATTAGTAACATGTACAAATTTCGATAGTAAAACACAAACTGTATATATTGCAGAACTACAAAATGTTGTAGAAGAATAAAACTTCATGGGGGTGAAGGTTATGACACAAACAACGATACTAGACAAACTAAAAATAATTTTAGAAGTATCTAAATCTTCAAAGTTATTTATAGGTGTTATTATATTCATAATCTTATTGGCTTTAGTTGCATTAACAACAACTAGAAAAAATGCTAAGAGAGGTAAATTTATTTATGGATTAGCTTATGCTACGGTTTTAGTAGCAATACTAGTCTTATATCATGACTCATTAGGTAAAATGTTTGACTATATGATGAATAATTTCTTCATAGTCTTATATTTCCCTAATATAGCCGTTTATTTAGCAGCAATTATAATTGCCAACATAATTTTATTAGTAAGTGTCTTTGGATTCAAAACACCAAAACTAGTAAAAACAATAAACGTAATTGTCTATGCAATAATCCATTACTTATTAGCATTAGTATTAAATGTCATCACAAAAAATGACTTAGATATATTTTCACAAATATCTATTTATGGAAATGCTGAAGCGCAAGCTATAATTGAATTTTCAAGTGCAATCTTTATGGTATGGATGGTTTTCTTAATCCTATACAAAATGATTAGAAAATATCAATTAAAAGGTAAAGAACCAGTAAAAAGAAAAGTTATTGTTAAAAAAGTACGTACATTACCAGAAGGAATTTCTGAAGTACCAGTACCATTATTTGTAAAAGCACAACCAAGAAAAGAAGAACCAAAAGCCAAAACAGAAGACCCAGTTATTATCGCTAGTTTAGTAGATGAACATAAACTTGAAAAAGCCGCTTTAGAACAACAATTAGAAGAAGCAGCAGAAAAATTAAGACTTGCAGAAGAACAGCTTAAGATTCAAGAAACAACACTTAAGATTAAAGCAGAAGAAAGTACTAAACGCGAAGAAGAGTTTAATACAAAATTACAACTTGCTGAAGAACAAATTAAAATCCATGAAGAAACTATTAGAAGAAAAGTTAAAGAAAATAGCAAGTTAGAAGAAGAACAAACAAATCTTCAATATGAACAAATTGCTTTACAACAAGAAAAAGCAAAATTACAACAAGAGAAAAATAAACTTCAACAAGAAAATCAAAAATTACAAGATTCTAAAGTTGAAGTATTAGAAACAAAAGAAACACCTAAAGTAGATGCAACAGTTGCTATAATGCAAAATCTTGATAATATGTTCACACTAGAAGATTACAAAATCTTAGCAACAATTCTTAAAGATAAACAAAAAAAGAAAAATGAACAAAAACTAAGAGAAGAAATTAAAAGACAAGAGCAATTAAAATTTGCATCAATCCATGAAGCATATAGAAGCACAAGATAATCTTGTGCTTTTTATTTTGCTTATCATTATAAAGTACGATATAATGTTAGTAGGAAGTAGGTAGAAAGAATGGATATATCAAGTTTAAACGACAGACAAAAAGAAGCAGTACTATACAATGATGGACCACTTCTTATTATTGCAGGAGCAGGAGCTGGTAAGACAAAGACACTTACTACAAAAATTGCTTACTTAATTGAAGAAGAAAATGTAAATCCTCATAATATTTTAGCAATTACCTTTACAAATAAAGCCGCTAAAGAAATGAAGGATAGACTATATATGTTAGTAGGGGATCTTGCAAAGAAATTACAAGTATCAACATTCCATAGTTTTGGCCTTAAATTATTAAGAGAAAATTATGATGCCTTAGGATATGATAAAAACTTTGTAATTATGGATAGTGATGATTCTTTAACTGTTGTTAAAAAGATTATTAAAGATATGGGTTATGATCCAAAAATCTATAACCCACGAGCAATTCGTAATAAAATAAGTAGTTGTAAAAATGAAATGACATCACCAGAAGCATATGAAAAATATGCAGTAAGTGAATATGAAAAAGTAGTTCAACAAGTATATGCAAAATATGAAACCAAATTACAAAGAAATAACTCAGTAGATTTTGATGACTTATTACTATTACCAATTGAACTATTTAAAAAGAATCCAGATATTTTAAATCAATATCAAGATTTATATCAATACTTATTAATTGATGAGTATCAAGATACAAATGAAGCACAATATATTCTAACTAAATTATTATGTGCAAAAAACAGAAAAATTACTTGTGTAGGAGATGATTCACAAAGTATTTATAGTTTCCGTGGAGCAAACTATAAAAACATTTTAAACTTTGAAAAAGATTATCAAGATGCCAAGACAATTCTACTAGAAGAAAATTATCGTTCAACTAGTACAATTCTAGATGCCGCAAACCAAGTAATTAAAAATAATAAAATGCGTAAAGATAAAAATCTTTGGACAGCTCGTGGCGTAGGAGATAAGATTAAATACTATCGAGCATATAATGAAAAAGATGAAGCCCAATATGTAATTCGAAAAGTAAAAGAATTAGTAAATCGCGGAGTAGAATATCAAGATATAGTAGTTCTATATAGAACTAATGCTCAGTCTCGTGTAATAGAAGATGAATTCTTAAAAGAAAATCTGCCATATAGAGTAGTAGGAAGTTTATACTTCTATGCAAGAAAAGAAATTAAAGACTTAATCGCATATTTAAGATTAATTCATAACTCCAAAGATAATGTAAGTTTACTTCGAGTTATTAATACTCCAAAAAGAGGAATTGGATTAAAGACAATAGAAAATCTTCAAGAAAAAGCAGATTTAGAAGGAACAAGCATCTATGATGCTATTACTTCTGGAAAAGAAATGGATTTTAAAAATACCATTGAGAAATTAAAAGCTATAGCTGAAGATTTAACACTAACAGAATTAATTGATAAAGTATTAGATGCTTCTGGTTTAAGAGCGGATCTAGAAAGTGAAAAAACATTAGAAGCAGAAGTTCGTTTAGAAAACCTAGAAGAATTTAAATCTATTACTAAGTCATTTGAAGAAAGAGAAGGATTAATCTCACTAGAAGATTTCTTACTTGAAATTAGTTTAATAAGTGATGTTGAAGAATATAAAGATGATCCAAATAGAGTTAGTTTAATGACTGTTCACTCTGTAAAAGGTCTTGAATATAATCATGTATTTGTAGTTGGTATGGAAGAAGGTATCTTCCCACATATGAACTCACTTATGGAAAATTCAGAATTAGAAGAAGAACGAAGATTATGTTATGTAGCAATAACTCGTGCTAAAGATGATTTACACTTAGTAAATGCTAGACGAAGAACATTATTTGGTAAAGAACAAATAAATCCAGTAAGTAGATTTATGGGAGAAATACCAAAAGATTTAATTGAGTCTAATGCTAAAGAAGAATTACCACAACATGAAGAAAAAATCCAAGTTGGAGAAATGTTTAGAGAAGAGGAAGTTGACTATCAAGTTGGAGACTATGTATACCATGAAACATTTGGTACAGGTCGTGTAACTGAAGTAACAAATACACTAGTAAGTGTTGCCTTTAAACTACCACATGGTATTAAGAAATTAATGAAAAATCATAAAAAATTATCAAAAGTATAGATTGATTCAGAAAATAAAGGAGATGATTGTATGAATCAAAATTTAACATTATTAGTGCTTGCCGCAGGAATGGGAAGCAGATTTGGTGGATTAAAACAAATCGAACCAATTGGTCCATCAGGAGAATTCATGATTGATTATTCAGTATATGATGCAATCAAAGCAGGATTCAACAAAATTGTATTCTTGATTAAAGAAGAAAACTATGAAGTTTTCAAAGAAACAATTGGGGCTCGTGTAGAGCCACGTATTAAAGTAGAATATGCATTCCAAAAAAATGACAATATTCCAGCAGGATACAATGTACCAGAAGATAGAGTAAAACCATTTGGTACAGGACATGCTATCTACTGTGCAAAAGACAAAATTAATGAAAAATTTGCTATTATTTCGGCAGATGATTTCTTTGGAGCAGACGCTTTCCAACAAGCTGCAGACTTTGCTAAAGAAAGTGATGACTTCTGTGTAATTGGTTATAAAATTGGAGGTACATTATCTGAACAAGGTACAGTAAAACGTGGAGTTTGTATGGAAAAAGATGGTTACTTAACTGATGTTATTGAAAGTAAAGCAACAAAAGTTGGTGACATTGTAAAATGTGAACCATTAAGTGGCGCAGAACCATACGAAATTGGACTAGATCATCCAGTATCAATGTTAATGTTTGGTCTAACACCAGTAATATTTGAAGAATTAGAAAAACAAATGAATGAGTTCTTCGAAGCAAATAAAGATGACTTATCAACTTGTGAATTCTTATTCCCAGATGTATTATCAAGAATGATCAAAGAAGATAAAATTAGAATTAAAGTATTACCAACAAGTGCTAAATGGTTCGGAGCAACATATCGTGAAGATTTAGATAATATTAAAAATTCAATTAGAGAACTTGTTGCAGAAGGTGCATACAAAGAAGATTTATGGAGTTAAATCTTCTTTTTCTTATTTATAAATGCTATACTAATATTAGGTGAATAATATGACAAATATAGACTATGCATTAATATATATAAATTATTTATTAGAAAAAATATACAAAGGTATATCACCAGTACATGTAGTGAAACGTAGAAGTAAGACCGGTGTAATAGCACGAATAAGTCCAGAAATACAAAGTGGTATTTATGATATTGAACATATAAAACACCTAGGTGAGTATAGCGAATTAGTAGCGGAGTTTAAAACAACCTTTGATGAAAAACTTTCCCATTGTAACAACACAGCTTTATATGATAGATTAGAATCTATTCAAATAGTTGACACCCAAGAAGAAGATGCTAAAGTAAATGGTAGATATAATGAAAAAACAAACCGTGTCTTAATGTATACAACCCAAATTAATAAGCACAAAAATCCTAATAACAGACGAAGAAATGTCTTGTTTCATGAATTGATTCATATGGCCACATCATATACCAAAGGAATAATCTCAATGGTTGGATTCAGCCAAAAAATAGCTAATAAATACTCTAAGGGTAATGGATTAAATGAAGGGTATACTGAATTAATAAATCAAAGATATTTTGCAAGAACAGTTGCTGATGGCTCTCCAGTCAAAATATCTTATCCAAGAGAACAAGTTCTGGCATATGGTATAGAGATGTTAGTTGGTAGAGAAAAGATGGAAGAACTTTTCTTCAATGCTGATTTAGATGGTTTAATAGCAGAAATGTCTAAATACATGCCAACACAAGAAGCAAATATACTAATAAATATTTTTGATTTATTTGAAAAGAAAAAATCAGATACTGATATGATTGATGCCTCGGCAAAAGCAATGCTTGCAAATAGAATCGTACAAAAGCATATGAACTTATATCAACAAGGTATAATCAGTAAAGAAGAATATGAATTCAAATTATTAGAAGTAGAAATGTTCACACGAGGGTATTCACTTACAAAGCTAGAAGATGGTTATTGCTTAGAACCAATATTTGTAGAAGATAAAAAAACTATTTCCAGTGAAGGATATAGAGTTTTCCAAAATTATTTTAAGCGAACTGAAGGTTATGGTGAATTGTACGATGAACAAAGAATTTTAGACTATAAAGATAGTAAATTTGTATCAACTTACTTAACTGTTGCAACAGCAGAAGAAAGAGATAAAATGGATTTCTCTCAAGTGGAAACAATTGAAGTAATAGATCATGTAAGTAAACAATATAAGACAACACCAAGAAAAAACAGTTCCGACTTATCCGGAATGCTTGAAGAATTAGATACAAAACCACCAGAGACTGACAACAAAGACAGTAGCAAAAAGTAATGCAAAAGAAGAAGTTTATCTTCTTTTTTTTGTATATTAAAAATGCTATAATATTTATAGGTGATAATATGGAACAAAGAATGTTAGAATTAATAGATATAATTAATGAAGCTGACTATAATTATCATACTTTAGATAACCCAACTATTTCAGATCAAGAGTATGATAAATTATTACGTGAGCTTTTTGAAATAGAAGAAGAACATCCTGAATGGATTAGAGATTTTTCTCCAACTCAACATGCTGGTGGGAAAATAATTGAAGGCTTTGAAAAAGCTGAACACAAAATTCCCATGATGTCTTTAAGTAATGTTTTTTCTGAAAGTGAAATAATGTCTTTCGATGAGAAAATTAAAAAAGAAGGAATTAATCCACAATATATGTGTGAATTTAAAATTGACGGTTTATCAGTTTCTCTTTTATATGAAAAAGGAAAATTAGTAAGAGCCGCCACTCGTGGTGATGGAGTAATAGGAGAAGATATTACTCATAATGCTAAGACTATAAAAACAATTCCATTTACTTTAAAGGAACCAGTTGATATAGAAGTACGTGGAGAAATATTCATGAATAAAAAAACTCTAGAAGATATAAATAGAGTTCGTAAAGAAAATAATCAACCATTACTTCAAAACTGTCGTAATGCTGCTGCTGGATCAATTAGACAATTAGATTCTAAAATAGCAGCTCAAAGAAAACTAGATACATTTATTTATCATTTACCAAACCCATTAGATTATGGTTTAACTACTCATGAAGAGGCAGTTAACTATATGCATAAATTAGGTTTTAAAACAAATCCAAATAATAGACTTGTAAATAATATTGAAGAAGTAATTGAATATATAAATGAAAAAGGAAGTATGCGACCTAATCTACCATACGATATTGATGGTGTTGTTATAAAAGTAAATAGTATTGAACAACAACAAAAACTAGGTTACACAGCAAAATATCCAAAGTGGGCAACAGCCTATAAGTTCCCAGCAGAAGAAGTAGTAACTAAACTAACAGATATCATATTTACAGTTGGAAGAACAGGTCAAATAACACCGAATGCCGTACTAGAACCAGTTATAGTAGCAGGCTCAACAATTTCAAGAGCAACACTTCACAATGAAGATTTTGTTACAGAAAAAGGTTTAAAAATAGGTGATATAGTTTCAATTAGAAAAGCTGGAGATGTAATTCCAGAAGTAGTTGAAGCCAAAATAGAGAGAAGAACTGGTGAAGAAAAAGACTTTGTAATGATTACAGAATGTCCTATGTGTAAATCACCATTAGTAAAAAGAGAAGGACAAGTAGACTATTATTGTCCAAATGATAAATGTCCAGCTAGAAAAGTAGAAAGCCTAATTCATTTTGCATCACGCGATGCTATGAATATTGATGGACTAGGAGATAGAATTATTGAAGATTTCTATAACTTTGGATACATAGGAACAATAGCTGATATCTATTGTCTACAGCAACACGAAAAAGATCTTATTCGTTTAGAAGGATATGGCGATAAATCAGTAAGTAATATGTTTGAAGCTATTGAAAATAGTAAACAAAACTCTTTAGAAAAACTAATCTTTGGATTAGGTATTCCACATGTAGGTGCAAAAACAGCCAAAGTACTAGCAATCAAATATGAAACAATGGATAACTTAATAAACACAACTGAAGAAGAATTAGTAAAAATTCCAGATATAGGTGACATTATTGCCAAAAGTGTTATTAATTATTTCCAAGATAGTTCGAATAAAGCTATTGTAGAAGAACTAAAAGAGTTAGGAATAAACATGAACTACTTAGGACAAAAAGTAGAAGATAATACTGAGTTCGCAGGAAAAACATTTGTATTAACAGGTTCATTAACATTATTTACTCGTGATGAAGCAGAAGAAAAAATAGAGTCCCTTGGTGGAAAAACATCAGGTTCCGTTTCTAAGAAAACATCAATTGTTATTGTCGGAGAAAATGCTGGAAGTAAGTATGAAAAAGCCAAAGAACTAGGTATAACTATTTGGACAGAAGAAGAATTTAAAGACAAACTAAATTAATCATTTGTTTACATATAGCTCGATAAATGCTATAATATGCTAAAGTTGAGGTGACAAAAATGTCAAAAAAAGCAAAACCAATCAAAGCAGAAGAATATAAAGATGAAGAAGAAATCGCTGAAGAAGAAATATATGAAGATGATTACTACGAAGATGAAAATGAACAAGTTGAAGAAGATGTAGAAGAAGTAGAAGAATCTCCAAAAACTTTTAAGGTAAAAGAAGAAAACCAGCAGGACGAAGATGACTATGAAGAAGCAAGTAAAACATTTAGAAGAGTTAACTCATCTAAGTTTATGAAAATTTTTAATGTGTTTTTCGTAATTATAATGATTATTATGCTTATTATTTGTGTTGATGTTATCTTCGTAACAAAATATAATGCTAAACCACTATTTGCCATTAAAACAAAAACATATAAAGATGGTGGTACAACAGAGTATTATGGTTTAGGTTATAAAGTAATAAAATATAACGAGGAAGTTGGAAGAAGAGATACACAAATTGGTTTCTGGAATATGAAATATTCAACAGAACCAATTGTTATAGAAGATATTGATCTAGCAATTGAGTTTCAAAACAAACCAGAAGAAACAGCAAATAAATATTATAAAAAATATGTTATGATTTATTCTACTATTAAAGAAATAGATAAAGAGGATAATGAAATGACATTAGAATATACTGATCCTGATGGAAAATACACTTTAGAAATAGAGTGTAATATGGCATCATTTAGAGAATCATTAGAAAACTATAAAGTAAATGATCAAGTATCAATAAAAGGTACTATTTACAAGTTTTCTGTAAGAGAAGATGATGACCCAAATTCAGTATCAATATCAAATTGTTTTATCGATTAAACACACTAAAAATAGTGTGTTTTTTTCATTATTTTAAAGTCAATGATTAATTTACAATGACTATATATCGTGATATAATAAGAAAAGTTAAAGGAGGAATCCATGATGGATGACAAATTATCAAGAGAAGAAGTTTTACATGTTGCTGAATTAGCAAGAATAGCAATCAGCGAAAGTGAGTTAGAAAAATATCAAATTCAGTTAAAACAAATAATAGATAGTGTAGATAAAATTAAAGAAGTTGAAGTAGACGATGACAAGATGTTAATTGCTAATTGGAGTAAAGAAACAACTCTTCGTGAAGATGAATGTGGAGAAATGTTAAGTCCAAAAGATGTAATAAATAATGCACCTCGTCATAGTGGAAACTATATCGAAGTTCCAGTTGTAATTGGGGAGGAATCTTAATATGAAATATTTAAATAAATCAGTTTTAGAATTACATGAATTATTAAAAGAGAAAAAGATTAAACCAATTGATTTAGTAGAAGAAGCATTTGAAAATATTGAAGCAAATAAAGAATTAAATGCCTATATTACTTTAAATAAAGAAGAAGCATTAAAACAAGCTAAAGAATTAGAAGATAAAGAAGTAGATAATGTTTTATTTGGTATGCCAATTGCTATCAAAGATAACATTGTAACAAAAGATTTACTAACTACATGTGCATCACATATGTTAGATAACTTTACTCCAATATATAATGCAACAGTAATTGATAAAATCAAAGAAAAGAATATGATTATTATTGGAAAAACAAACATGGATGAATTTGCTATGGGTTCAACAAGTAGAACTAGTTATTTTGGAGCACCATTAAATCCATGGAATAAAGAAAAAATATCTGGAGGATCATCTGGAGGTTCAGCTGTAACAATTGCAGCACGTGATTTACCATTTGCTTTAGGTTCAGACACAGGCGGTTCAATTAGACAACCATCTAGTTATTGTGGAATAGTTGGAATGAAACCAACATATGGAAGAGTATCAAGATACGGTTTAATTGCTTTTGCATCAAGTATGGATCAAATTGGACCAATGACTAAAAATGTATACGAGAATGCTTTATTATTAAATGCCATTGTAGGTAAAGATGACAAAGATTTAACTTCAGCAGAAAAAGAACCAGAAGATTTCGCTCGTTTAATTGGTCAAGATATTAAAGGTATGAAAATTGCTGTTCCAAATTATTTTATGAGTGATATCGTAACAAAAGAAGTAAAAGAAAAAATTGAAGAAACAATCGAGTTACTAAAAAATGCTGGAGCAACAGTTGATTACGTAGATATGAAATATTTAGATCAAGCAGTAACTTTATATCAAGTAATTGCACTTGGTGAAGCAAGTTCTAACCTAGCAAGATTCGATGGAATAAGATATGGTTTCTCAGCAGAAAATCCTAAAAACATAAAAGATGTATATTTCAAAACAAGACAAGAAGGTTTTGGAACAGAAGTAAAAAGAAGAATCATGGTGGGAGCATATATCTTAAGTGGAGACAATGCCAAAGTATATTACAATAAAGCTATGTCAGTTCGTGCGGCTATGAGAGATGAATTTAAACGAATTTATAAAGATTATGATTTAATTATCGGACCAACTGCAACAACTACAGCATACAATCAAACAGATTCAATAGATGACCCACTAAAAAGCTTTATGGATGACGTTTTAGTAAATCCAGCAAATATGGCAGGATTACCTGGATTAAACGTACCAGTAGGTTTTGATAGTTCCAATTTACCAATTGGTATGCATATTATCGGAAATGATTTTGATGAAGCAAAAATGTATCAATTAGCAAGTTATATTGAAAAAACTCTAGATTTAAATCTAACACCAGGAGGTGAAAAATAATGTCAAATTATATACCAACAATCGGTGTAGAAGTACACGTAGAGTTAAAAACAAATACAAAAATTTTCTCTAATTCAACAAACGGATATGGAGAAATGGCTAACTCACTAACAAATGTTATTGATTTAGGATATCCTGGAACACTTCCAACATTAAATAAAGAAGTTCTAAATTTAGCTATTAAAGCAGCAACAGTCCTAAATTGTAAAATAAGACGTGAAATGCATTTCGATAGAAAAAATTATTTCTACCCAGATAACTCAAAAAATTATCAAATCACACAAAGTCGTACTCCAATTGGATATGATGGATATGTAGAAATTGAAGTAAATGGTGTAAAGAAGAGAATAGAAATTGAAGAAATGCATATCGAAGAAGATACATGTAAGTCAACTCATAGAGGAACAAAAACACTTTTAGACTTTAATAGAGCAGGTGTACCTCTAATTGAAATAGTTACAAAACCATGTATGGCAAGTGGAGAAGAAGCCAAAGCCTATCTAGAAAAATTAAGAGAATTATTATTCTATTCAGATATATCAGATTGTAAAATTGAAGAAGGGTCTATGAGAGCAGATGCTAACGTATCTATTAGAAAAAATGAATCAGACCCATTCGGTACTAAAGCTGAAATTAAAAACATTGGTTCAATTACAAATGTTGGAATAAGTATTGAAAAAGAAATTGAACGTCAAAGTAAGTTATACGATAATGGTGAAACATTCAAACCACAAACAAGACGTTATGATGATAAAATTGGTGATACTGTTCTAATGCGTGTAAAAGAAACAGGAAACGACTATCGTTATTTCCCAGAACCAGATATTCCATTTGTTTATGTAACAGATGAAATGATTGAAAGAGTAGTAGCAACAATACCAATGCTTCCAGATGAAAGAAGAAAGTTATATATTGAAAAAGGTGTGCCTGAAGTTAATGCTAACAAGATAGTACAAAATAGAAGTTTAAGTGATTACTTCAACGAACTATTAGAAGAAAATACAAACTTTAAAATAGCAAGTAATTTATTATTAGGTGATATTGCGGCCTACTTAAATAAAGAAGAAAAGTTAATTACAGAAACAACATTAACTAAAGACAGATTCTTAGAACTAATTAAGAATATGGAAGATAATACTTTAACTAGTAAAAACTTAAAAGATATCTTAAATAAAATCTTAGAAGATACTTCATCTATTTCTGATATTATTAAATCTTCAGGAATTGAAAATATTACAGATGATTCTGCAATTAGAGATGTCGTAAGAAAAGTAATTGAAGCAAATCCTGGTTCTGTAGAAGATTATAAGACAGGACATGATCGTGCAATTAAATTCTTAATGGGACAAGTAATGAAAGAGTCAAAAGGTTCTGCAAATCCAAAAATGGCAATGGATATCTTAGTAGAAGAACTACAATAATTTACAATCAAACTGTAAATTGAAAAAGACTATTGCATAGTGTATAATTAGAGTACTAGGATGTGAGAATATGAAATTTTTAAAGAGAAATAAAAACATAATAATAACATTGGTAATATTCTTTATATTGATATTATTTTGTATACAAATAAAAAATATTTTATTTCCAAATGATGGTTTAGCCGTATATGGAAATAGATTAGATGGCAAAATTGAAGTATCAAAAAACTTGAATAAAAATATCAAAGAAATCTTACCAGAAGGTGCAACAAAAGTAACTGTAAGAGATGCAGGTAGAATATTAAATATCACTATTACAGTAGCAGATGATATAACACGTGATGTTGCAAAAACATACGCTGTAAAATCATTAGAAGCATTAAGTGATGAAGAAATAAGATATTATGATATCCAATATTTCTTAGTAAAGAATGCAGAAGCAGCAGAATTTCCAGTTATTGGATATAAAATTCCATCAGCAGAAAATATTTCATGGACAAAAGATAGATAGGGGAAAAGATAATGAAGAAGAAAATACTAATAATAATCATTCCAATTATAATTGCCTTAGTAGCTTTTGTCGGAGTATATCGCTATTATAATAAGGAAGATAAAACAACAACACTTACAGTAACAGAAAAAAGATGGGTAGAAGACAATAAAGAACAAAAATTTGACTTTGAAGTTGTAAACGACTATCCATTATATGGAATGGACGGAGAAGGAGTAATATTTAATTTTATTGCTGACTTCGAAGAAAATGTTGGTCTTGAATTTAACAAAATACCATATTTAAAAGATGCTGGTTCAACAACATCAGGTATTAGAGTTAGAGTTCTAGATCAAGATGTTAAACTAACAGAAAATGATTTACCGTTATTTACAGATAACTATATTGCTGTAGGTAAAACATATCAAAGAATTAATCATATTAAAGATATTAAAAATATGACAATTGGAGTATTTGAAAAAGATAGTGAAGATATAAGTTACTATCTAAAGAGTGGTACTAACTTATCATATAAAACATATAAAACTATTGATGAATTATATAGTGCCTTAGATAATAACTCAGTAGAAATGATTGTAGTACCAAATATTATGTACTTAGATAACATTATTGAAAAAGACAAATACTCAATAAACTATTTCTTCACAGAATATCAAAAACAAATAGTTTTAACATTAAGTGGTACAGAAGATAAGTTAGATACTATCGTTGAAAAATACTACAATAAATGGCGTTATACAAAATATGTTGAAGAATATAATGAAGCATACTTAAATTATTATTTATTAAAAAATAACTTAAGTGCTAAAGAAAAATCGGCATTAGTTTCTAAAACATATGTATATGGTTATGTTGAAAACTATCCATTTGAAGTAAAAGTGCATAGTAAATTAGCAGGTATCGCTGGTGAATATGTTAATAGAATGTCTCGTTTAGGAAACATTGAATTTAAATATAAAAAATATTCATCAAAGAAAGCCTTAGAAAAAGCTATCGATCAAGGTAAAGTAGATGTTTATTTTGATTACTATAACTATAAAAATGAAAACTATACTTCAACAGTATCAACATTTATTGAAGACTATGTTGTTTTAGGAAAACAAGAAGATAATCATGTAATTAATTCATTTGAGAGTTTAAAAGACAAAAAAGTATTAATGCTTTCAGGAGATGCTTTACATAGTTATTTCGAAACTAATTCAAAAGCTAATATAAAAGCATATGATTCTTTAGATGAAATGTTAAGTAAAGCAGATTCAAATTTAATGGTAGTAGACTATGAAATCTATTCATACTATCAAAATAATAAATTTAAAAACTATAAATTATTATATAAAGATACTATGATGAATGACTATAAGTTTATGGTTCATAAAGATAATAAAGAATTCTATGATTTATTCAATTATATAATCAATACAAATTCTTACTATAATTATCGTAATACTGGAATTGAAAACTTACATGCTTCAATTCTAGAAGATTCAACTTTCGAACAAGTATATACAATAATTTTAATAATTATCTTTGTTCCATTAATTATATTAGGAATATCATATTTAGTAATTAAAAAGAAAAACGAAGTTAAAAAGATCAAAGCAACAGACCGTCATAAGTATACAGATATGTTAACTTCATTAAAAAATAGAAATTATTTAAACGCTAAAATGGCAGAATGGGAAGAGTCAAAAGTATTCCCACAATCAATCGTAATGGTTGACTTAAATAATGTTAAATACGTTAATGATAATTATGGTCATGAAGAAGGAGACCAATTAATTATTAAAGCAGCTGGTATTTTAGTAAATACACAATTAGAAAACAGTGAAGTTATTAGAACAGATGGTAATGAATTCTTAATTTACTTAGTAGGTTATAGTGATAGACAAATTGCTACATACACTAAGAAACTAGAAAAAGAAATGAAATCATTACCACATGAATTCGGTGCTGCAGTAGGTTATAGTATGATAACTGATGAAATTAAAACATTAGATGATGCTATTAATGAAGCAACACTAGAAATGATAACTAATAAGGAAGAATATAAATAAAGGAAGTAGGACATGGAAAAAGCAAGAGGTTTCTTTAGTAAATTTATCGAACTAATGAAAAAGCCAGAACTTAGGATTTTACCTGGGCAACTTGCTTTTTTTCTTGTCTTATCATTAATACCATTAATTGCTCTTATAGGAACAATAGCTTCAGCTTTGTCTATTCCAGTAGGAACAATTAGAAGTGTAATAGGAAATTCTGTTCCAGATGCAGTAGCAGATATAATTGTTAGTGTTATGTCTGCGAAAGGCTTAAGTTTTAATGTTGTCGCTTTCTTTGTAGCAGCATTTATTCTAGCTTCCAACGGAACAAATTCCATGATTATTACATCCAATGAAATATATAAAATAAATTCAGAAGGATTCTTTAAAAGAAGAATAAAAGCTATTCTTATGACACTATCACTAGTAGGATTATTCTTTTTCCTATTAGTAGTACCAATTTGGGGAGATACAATCTTCGATATCATTAGATTATCTTCTTCAAAGAATTTCCCAATTGATTTTATTTATAGATTATTTAAACTATTACAATATCCAATAACTATATTAATTTTATACTTCAATATAAAATTAATGTATGTAATAGCCCCTGATGAAAAAATAGATAGTAGAAGTGCCACAAAAGGTGCTATCTTTACTACAATAGGATGGATTCTAGCATCAGAAATATATTCTTTCTATATTTCTACATTCTCAAATTATAGTGTATTTTATGGAAGTATATCCAACGTAGTAATTCTCTTATTATGGGTATACATATTATCATATATATTTGTCTTGGGAATGATAATAAATGCAGGAAGCTATATAAAAGAAGAACAAGAAATAAAAGAAAAATAAAAAGACTCAAAGAAGTCTTTTTTTTGTAATCAAAGCCTGTGGAAAACTTGACAAAACAAGGTGGGGGGGGGTACAATTTTTACTAGAATAGGTAGGTGAAAAATGAAAATAAATAAAATGATAATATGTATAATACTACTATGTGTAGCATCTTTATCAATTGGCTTCTCTGCTTTTGGAACCGAACTTTCTATAAGCAATGTAGTTGCCGAAGTCAAAATAGAAAAGGATGTTAGAATAACTGGTGTAGAGTTAATAAGTGAACAAAGTAGTAATGTCACACCAAATAGTTTAAATTATGATGTAGACTCGATTATAGCAAATGTAACATTCAACGATTTAACATCATATATTACCTATAATATAACAATAACCAATATAGGAAACTTTGAAGTAGGAATTTCTAATATAAACTTACCAGAAGGAATAGAATATGAACTAACAAACTATAATTTAAAAGATAAAATATGTGATAGTTCAAACAAATGTAGTTTAGGAATAAATAAAACTTTTTCTATTAAAATATACCCAACAAGTGAAACTGGGTTAAATCAAAATAAAATCAAAGTTGACTTAACATTTCTACCATTTCATACAATAACTTATAGTAATATAACATCAAGCAATAATTATCCTACAAGCATAATAGAAAATGAAACTTTAAGTGTAACATTTTCCAAACCACCTCAACACATTAACATCTATGAAAATGGAATAGAAAAAGATAGAAAAACATATAAGTATGATTCAACAACAGGAACTCTAATATATGAAAATATCATAAGTCCATTAATAATAGAAACTGCGGAAAGCACACTATTAGATGGTAAAGTATTTAGTAAGACAATTAAAGATTTTGTTAATGGAACAACAGATGCTGAATACAATTCATCGGACACAACTGTAACCTATATTGGATTATTTGAAGATGAAATCCCAGAAGGATATACAGAGGGAACATTCTTTAGTCTAGAATCCCAAAGTGTTTCAGAAAACAACAGAATCAAAGCATATAAAGATAATGGAAATGTATATATTTACAGTAAAGATGATATATTGGCTCCAACAAGTTCATATTCGCTATTTAGAGGATATACTAATTTAACAGAATTAAATATTGCGGAATTAAATACAAAAAATACTTTTGATATAGGTGCTATGTTTCAGGATAATAAAAGTATTAAATATTTAGATATAAGTACATTTGATACTACAAACATATATAGATTATTCTATACATTTTGTGGTAATAATTCTTTAAAAGAAATAAAATTACCCAAATTTAATAAAAGGTCATTAACAAATATGCAACATACCTTTGCCGACTGTCATAATTTAGAATCACTAGAACTAAGCTATTGGGATACATCACAATTAACTAATATGAGTAATACTTTTGCAAATTGTTATAAATTAAAAAGTATTGATTTTACAGGATGGAATACATCAAATGTTACTGAAATGTCATATGTATTTCGATATAATCAAAGTCTAACGTCGCTTGACATAAGCATGTTTAATACGTCAAAAGTAACGAATATGAATAGAATGTTTGGATATTGTGACAAACTAGAAAATATTTATGTTGGAAGTGGATGGGATACATCAAATGTTACAACATCTGAAAGTATGTTTAGTAATTCACCACTTTTGCCAAACTTCAATCAAAGTTATATTGATGTATCAAAAGCCTATGTAGGTGAAGGTGGATATTTAAGTTATTTACCAGAATAAAAAAGAAACTAGTTTTATTAGTTTCTTTTCTTTTCTTTTATTTTATACTATCATATCTTTTTACTTTCCCAGTTAACATACTCGCAAGTAAAATAGTAAACGTATACATAAAAAGTAATCCGTATAATAACCACTCTTTACTTAGTATTCCCGCTATTAAAAGTAATGTAAATCCAGTAACTCTACCAATATTTAATACAACTTCACGAATAGACCAAAATTCTAATAAATGTTTTTCTTTAATTAACTTACAATTAGAAATGTTAAATAATCTAACATCAAATATTAAAGCTAACATATTAATCATAATCATATAACTAAAATAATAAATCATTAAAGTTACATCGTTATTGAAAAATAACATAATAACTAATGCAATTAGTGGAATAATAGAACTTACAATAGCTAAGAGTTTATCATATTTCTTATTAAAAATCTTAGCATATAAATATTGCATAACTATAACTAATACAGATGATAAAGAAGTAAATAATCCTAAACTAAAATCAGAATTAAAAGCTCCAACAATTAAAACAACCATTAATATATCAAGAGCACTATCAGATAAATTCATACCTTTAAAGAAATCAACAAATAACATATTTCTAATATCTTTATTTTTAAATAATATCTTAGCAGATTTAAATGGAGTATACTTATTATTCTTCATATCAAGTGGTTCTATTAATAATGATAAAATAATTTGTAGTATTGAAACAATTAATATAATAACCGCAGTTAATTGAAAGTTAGTAGTAGAAATTATACTACCAAGTAATATAGGAATTACAATACTAACAAAAGTCATTAGTACTTTTCTAGCCATCTCATAAGAATCTCTTTCAGTATTCTTAACCTTACTAGATGCAAATAAATTATATGGATAATAATATGTACAAGAAGACATTCCTGATAATAATGAAATTAATGGTATATAATCAATTATCTTTTCTTTAAGAATAACAATAACTAATATATAAATAAAATTAATAACTATACCAGTTCTAAATGTTTCTAAATGATGTCTTTTCTTTAAAAACCAACCTAGTATAAAAAAACCAATTCCAAGTATTAAATAATTAAATATATAATATAAAGAAATATCTACTAATGAATCAGCAGACACTTTAATAAAGTATGCTGTTAAAAAAGGTCCTAAGAAAATCTTAATTATCTTTTTTAATGCCTCAATCATTAATAATATGTTTGATTCTTTATATTCAAACATAAAACCCACTCCTTATCTTCAAAAATATTGTACCATATATCTATATAAAAAGCCTTAGTATTTGATGTCAACAATGTCAAGAATCAAGACTAAATAGTCTTTTTCAAGTAGATTGAAAAATTGATAATAGGGTGATATAATATTATAAGCGAGGTACAGTTATGAGAAGAATAAAAAATGGCTTTAAGAAGCTAAAAAATGAAATAACAAAAGCAATAAAACGAATAAAGACAGAACACTTAATTGCTAAATACATGAAAGATAACGTATTATTTATTGTATTTGTAATTACTGGTGTAATCAATGCATCACTACTTAGAGCATTCTGTATGCCGACACTAGAGAGCATCTTTTCAATTCAAGCATTTCTAGCAGACGCTGCAGTAGTAATTATAATTGGTTCATTTGGTTATTTCTTAAAACCAAAACATAGATTTTTATATTACATGTTTTTTAATATCTTTCTAACAGCAATATGTATGATTAACTCTGTATATTACACATACTATACATCATTTGCATCTATCTCAATGTTATCTTTAACTCAATATGTTGGAGAAGTAGGAGATGCTGTTACAGAAAATGTAATTCAATTAAAAGACTTAATATATATTATTGGACCTGTAGTAATGTTCGTTATAAATAGAAAATTAAAAAAACAAAATTACTATAAGAGAATAGAAGTAAGATCAGAACGTAAGAAGAAAGCTTTTACAACATTAATTACAGGAGCTTGTGTAGCAGGAGTATTCTTACTAACACTTACTCCAACTGATATTAGTAGATTATTAAAACAATGGAATAAAGAGTATATAGTTCAATGTTTTGGTATTTATGTATACCAAGGTAACGATGTTATTTCAACAATTCAACCAACTATAAATTCAATGTTTGGATATGATAAAGCGCATAAAAACTTCATCGAATATTTTGAAGGAAAAGAAAATGTTCAAACAAATGAATATACAAATATATTTGAAGGTAAGAATGTTCTTGTTATCCATGCTGAAAGTATGCAAACAAACCCAATGTATTTAACATTTAATGGACAAGAAGTAACTCCAAATTTAAATAAACTTGCTAGAGAAGGTATGTTCTTCTCAAATTATTATTCTCAAGTAAGTGTAGGTACATCATCTGATGCAGAATTAACATTTAATACTTCATTAATGCCTACAAAGAGTGGAACAGCCTTCGTATCATATCCTGATAGAACATATATTTCCACACCATCATTATTAAAAGAAAAAGGTTATTATACATTTAGTATGCATGCTAATAACGGAGATTTCTGGAATAGACGTGTAATGCATAATAGTTTAGGTTATAAAAAATTCTATAGTAAAGCAGATTATAAAATTACAGATGAAAATATTATTGGACTAGGATTAAATGACCATGAATTTTTCACACAATCTGTGGAAAAACTTAAAAAGATTGATTCAAAGCATGATAACTGGTATGGATTAATGATTATGTTATCAAATCATACACCATTCTCTGATACTGACAAATATGGTGAATTTGACGTAGACATAAAAGAAACAATTACAAATCCAGATGGTACTACAGAAGAAGTAACTTATCCATATCTAGAAGGAACAAAATTAGGTAATTACTATAAGTCATATCATTATGCAGATTCAGCATTAGGACATTTAATAGATGAATTAGACAATGCTGGATTACTTGAAGATACAGTATTAGTAATTTATGGTGACCATGATGCTAGAATTTCTAAAAAAGAATATAACTATCAAAACAACTATGATAAAGAAGAAGATAGCTTATTAGATAAAGATGATGAAAACTATGTCGAGTACGATTCATACCAATATGAGTTAGGTAGAAAAGTACCATTCATTATTTGGACAAAAGATATGAAAGGTACAAAACTAAACAAAGAAATTACTAATGTAATGGGAATGTATGATGCAATGCCTACATTAGGAAATATGTTAGGGTTCTATAATGAATATGCACTAGGGCATGATATATTTAACATTAAAGATAAAAACATAGTAGTATTCCCTAATGGAAACTGGGTAACAAATAAAGTATATTATAATAGTCAAAAAGGTGAATACTTATCATTAGTTAATGAAGCAGTTAGTGAAGAAGAAATTAAAAATAATAATGACTATGCTACAAAATTACTAGATGTATCAAATGACATAATTGTCTTTGATTTATTAAAACCAAAAGAAGAATTAGAAAGTATAGAAGAGTAGAAAGGGGAGATAATATGAAATTAAAGAAATTACCAAAAATAATTATGATAGGAGTAGCTTTACTTTTAGTTATTGCCCTTGCAATAGTTCTAGCCATCAACTTCTGGCCACAAGAACAAAAAGTAAAAGAAGTAAAAGTCTTAAAATCAATTGATGAATATGGCTATGAATTAAAAGATAATAAGACAAAGAAATATAAAGAATTATTTAAAGAATTAGAAGATATTCTTCGTGAAGATGAAGTTAATCAAGAAGAATATGCTAAAAAAGTAGCTCAAATGTTTGTTTATGATTTCTTCTCTTTAGAAGATAAAGCTGCAAAAACAGATGTTGGAGGTGTAGACTTCGTTCATCCAAATGCAGTAGCAAACTTCCTAGTAAATGCTGAAGATACATATTATAAATACATTGAAAGCAATATTTATGGAGAAAGAAAACAAGATTTACCTGCAGTAGATGTAGTTACAGTAGATAGCATTGAAGAAACAGAATTTGCCTATAACAACGAAATGCATCCAGGATATGAAGTAAGATTGTCTTGGACATATACAGACGATAAGTTCTCAGACTATCAAAAGAATGCTATTGTAATTCTAATTAAAAGTGATATTAAATATTACGTAGTACAAATTTAAAGAAGACACAAGTCTTCTTTTTTTATGCAAAAAAAAGATGCTTTATTAAGCATCTAATTTTATTCATTATTTGATTCCGAATCATCAGCAGGTGGAGTAGTCGGAGTTGTTGGTGTATCAGTTTTATCATCTGAATTACTACTTGAATTTCCAGATTCCTTATCATCGGAAGTTTCATTGTCATTTTCTTCTTTATCAGTTTTATTATCTTCAACTTTCTTTGGATTAGATAAGGTTAAATATAAAGGTCCACCAATCTTATCCATACGCTTATTAGCAGGATAATTTTGTTCAATAACATTTCCTGTTTCATCACCTAAGAATATAACTGATAAGCCAAGACTTTTAGCTTTTGCTTCAGCAGCATCAGCGCTTAATCCAATAAAGCTTGGTAATAAATTATAAAGTCCAGAACCAGTTCTATATGGTCCTTTACCAATAACTGTTTTTTCATAATTCATATTGATTGAGAAACTAAATGTTTTAATATCACTATGATCTACAAGTTCAAGATTTTCTTTCATAGCTTGAACTATATCAGCTTTACTATTTTTATTAGGAACGTAGTTATATAAAACCATTCTCATTCCTTCATCATAAATCATTTGACTATTACCATATAAATATAATTGTTGGATATTAATTAAGTTAGATTCTTCAGCGTTAGAACTTTTCTTAATAATATCTTTACCAACATTATAGAATTCTAATATTTGTTTTGTAGTTAAGTTAGTATCTAAACTATTTGATACTGTATCAAGAATAGTAGTAAATTGACTAACTTTAGTAATTGTTTTCATTTTATTAATTAAAGCCATTATAAGCTCTTGTTGGTGTTGAGCTCTACCAAAGTCTCCATTAGCAAGTTGCTTTCTATTTCTAGCAAATACTAATGCTTGTTCACCATCAAGTTTTTGTCTACCTGGTTGAATACAAATTTGTGCATATCTAGATGAGTCATCTGTACAAAGTCTTGTTGGAACATCAACTTCAACGCCACCAACGGCATTAACTAGTTTTACCAATCCTTTGAAATTAATCTTAGCATAGTAATCAATTGTAATACCAAAGTAATTTTGAATTGAATTAATCATACAATCATTACCATATCCAGCAGCATGAGTTATTTTATTTTCTGCTTTATTTGCCCAACATGCAATTGGAATGTAACTATCTCTTGGAATAGATAACATTGTAGCATTTAAAGTTTTTGGATTAAATGTAATTAAAATTAATGTATCACCATTTGCAACAGCATTCTTTGATAATACTTCAGCAGTAGAATCAATACCCATTAATAAAATTGTAAATGGTTCAGTAACAGATTTTTGTGTAGAAGCAATCTCAATATCAGATGTTTCAGACTTCTTCATTTCTTTATCTTTACTAATAATTACCTTAGTATCAGTTTCAATATCTTCATATCCAGTAACATCTGAATATAAATCAACATAATTACTTGTAATAAACAAAGCATCAAGTTCTCCTGCATACATATCAACTAACATAGCAGAGTAGTTATCATAAGACTTAATAACATTTGTATCATGTAATGTATTTTCTTTTATAATCTCTTGTGGAATTATATATCCTTCAGGAGATTTTTCATCAACTAATATACCAATCTCATAATCAACTATATCTTCAATCTTACTAGCCTTGTCATCTGACATAACTAATAATACAGAAGAGTATGTAACTAAATCTTTATTAATATTATCAACTTTACTATATAAATAATTAATTACATAACCACCAGCAAAACATATTATTGCGAAAAGTATCATTAATATTCCAAACCCAATATGTTTTTTTCTTTTCTTTTTACGACTATGTTTAATTAAAAATAATTTAATAATAAAAGCTAAATCAATTAAAGCAAGTATTGCTACAACTATATATCTAATTAAGTTTTCAATTCCATCAAGTAATAATAATTGATAAACTAAATATCCACTAGATACAATTGTTAGAATTAAAAATATAGTTAAGAAAAACATTCCAATCGAGAACTTTTTAACTTTTTCTTCACCATTTAATTCTTCTTTTACTTTTTTCTCTCTAACTTTTTTAATTTTAACTTTCTTTTCTTTAACTTTTTTCTCTTTAATTTTCTTCTCTTTAACTTTCTTTTCTTTAGGTTCTTTTTCTTCAGCCATAAAGCAACCTCCATTTCTGCAATTCTATAATAAATTATATCTAATTTACCCTAATTTATCAAGGCTACAAGCCTTTCAAATAAAAGAAATTATCTTCTTTGTAAAAAAATGTAAAATAATGGGAAAAGTCCTATTAATCTTTAATATACACTTATATATTTGTTATAATATAATTGAATAATAAGATGGAGGTCTATGCATATGAAGAAAAAACTTTTATTTTTTATAATCTTATTTATGCTAAGTTTTCTTTATATAAAAGATACATATGCATATGACAAAAGTACCTATGCTAGTAGAGCATTATGTGGCAACTATGAAGTTGCCTTATTTAAAGCAGACGGTACTATTGAACAAAAAAGTTGCCACACCAATTATGATGAAGCAAATGCTGCTATGGTAGCTGATGGAAATAAAGACTTAGTTGTTTTAGGTAAATGGGATGGAGTAACAAAAATATTTAATGCTAATGCTGCATTGGTAGATCTTACAGGAATATCCGGAACATTTAATATTTATAATAGTTACCAAATAAATACTGAACATACATATATGGTAGGAGAGAGTGGTTATGGAGGAGTAGATGCAGCATTACTTGCTATTTCGTATTCTTCATACGCTAATACATTTACTGCTCAAATGAAAATTAATGGTTACTCAGGATGGGTAAGACTAGGAATAATTGAAATTGTTCCGTTAGTATGGGTACAATCATCAAATAGTTATACAGTTACAGGTACAAATGAAAATGATGGAACAATTCGCCACAACTATGTAACTAAAATTCAAAATACTTATTTAGGATCATCTGGTAACACAATCGGTCCAAAACCAACGATGTTAGAGGCAGGAACATATTATAGTTATGATGGACATTATTTTTACAAAGACAGATATACAATGATTGCTGATTACAAAGCAGGTACATATGCTAATTCAGTAAATCCAGAAAAACCATATTATAATTATTATCAATTCTTACCACAACATACAAAAACAACATATTCAAGTATTAATATTGATGAATATATAAGAAATGTTATGGGATATAACAGAGATGTTTTTGGAAGTAAAGCTTCTGCTAATACTTCAAGACTTTATGGTAAAGGGGCATTCTTCTATAATGCCCAAGAACTATATGGAGGAAATGCTTTACTTGCATTAGGGGTTAGTAGAAATGAGTCTGCTAATGGACGTAGTAATTTATCCATAAATAAAAATAATGGATTTGGTCTTAATGCAGTAGATTCTAATCCAACTCAAGCCGCCAACTGGTTTGCAACATTCTCACAAAGTATATATGACTATAATAATTCATGGGTAACATATGGTTATTCAGAACCAACAGACTATCGTTACTTTGGTGCTCAAAACGGAAATAAGTACGTAGGTATGAATGTAAAATATGCATCAGATGTATATTGGGGAGAAAAAATGGCTTCTAATTACTTCAGTTTAGATAAAGCTTATGGTCTCCAAGATTATAATTATTATCAAACTGCAGTAACAAAGCACGCTGCCCCAGCAAAGGCATCACCAAATACATCTTCTAAAACAGTATTTAACTATCCGTCATCAGATGTAGGATTAGTATTACTTGAAGAAGTTGAAGGTGAAGAAGTAAATGGAAATAAAACATGGTACAAAGTTGTATCAGATATGAATATAGATGCAAACTTCAACCAATTATACTCTGGATATTATAACTGGAATTCATATGTATATATACCAGCTGCTTATGTACAAAAGACTAATGAAGGAAAGAATGGATATATTTCACCAAACGATGTTCCAAAACATCAAGATAGTGGATATACATATGATCTACATATTGTAGATGCAACATTAAAACCAAAAGTTGCAGTTTCAGTAAAAGATACAAGTTATTATTATGATGCAACATTAACAAGTAAAACAGGACAAACATTATTAAATGATCGTTATGTAATGGCATTTGCAACAGCATATAATGAAGAAAAAGAAATAGTGGCATACTTAGTAACATCAGATTATAAGTATGATCAAAAACATTGGGTAAGTGCAGATTCAATTAAATTTGTTACTGCCACATATGGTCAAGCAAGTGTAACAGTACCAGATCAAAATGTCTATACAATCGTTACCCCAACTACAATAGATAAATTAGATGGTCACATCAGTGGTTTATATCATTATGCATATACACCAATCTTTGAAGAAAAAACAGTTGATGGCTTACTATGGTATAGAGTACCAGTTAACCTAAGTGGTTCAAGTAACATCTATGGATGGACACTTGCATCAGCAGAAAACGTTTTAATTACAAAATATCAATATACAGCGGATAATTCTGCTCCAGTAATTACTGCAAAAGATGTAACACTTCTTCAAGGAAAAGAATTCAAAGAACTTGAAGGTGTAACAGCAACTGATGCAGAAGATGGAAATCTTACAGAAAGTATCAAAGTAACATCAAATAATGTTAAAACAGATACACCTGGAACATATCAAGTAACATATCAAGTTACAGATAAAGGTAATGTTTCAACATATAAAACAATTACAGTTACAATCATTAAAGACGAAGAACCAGTAATTAATGCTTCTAATAAAGTAATATTTGTTGGTGATAAATTTGATCCAAAAGAAGGAGTAACAGCAACAGATAAAGAAGATGGACCAATTACTGATATTACAGTAGATGATAGTAAAGTTAACTATGAAGAAGTAGGAGAATATGAAATTACTTATACAGTAAAAGATAGTTTTGGTCACGTTGTTACAAAAACAATAACTCTTACAATTGATTCTGATGATGAAGAAGAACAAACTGAAAGTGAAGGAACATTCTATTTTGATTACTTAGATAATAAAGATAATCAACTTATGTTAAGAGGATACCTAACAATTAATGGTATGGACAATACTCTTAACGAAGAAATTGATTATTATATAGGGTATGTAGATACAACTAACATTGAAAATATCTATATTCAAGAAGCAACAAGAATAACAGATCTAACTGGAATCAATAGACCAATCTATTCGGTTGATGGACATAAATATACACATGCATGGTTTGAAGTAGCTATTGATGTAGACAATCTACCAGTAGGTAATTATTCAATGGTAGTAGTTGCTGACTCAGAAAAAACATATTCAACCGCTTTAGTAACAAACAAACTTTATAAAACTGAAATAACAGGATTTAAAACAGCAGAAAAATCAGTTAATATAAAGAACAATTATAGTGATAGAACAAGTGCTGTAACATTATATGTAAGAGATAATGAAACCCCTATTAAGAATGTAGGAAGTTATTATAACCAATATGATGTATGGAGAGTATTTGAATTTTTAGATAATAAACTACATTTAAAAGGAGCTAGTTATTCATATGGAATGAATTTATCTAAAGATCAAAATGTTTCAAGAACACTTATTTTTGAAAATAAAGATACTTTTGAAACATACAAATATGATATTGGAAGTATTACAAATGGTTTATATACAGTTGCCTTACCTGAAACAGATAATCTTGATAAAACAAGAGCTTGGTATGATGCAACAATAGATATAACAAAACTTCCTAAAGGTAAATATAAACTATATATGACAACAACATCTAATGTAACAGATTATTCAGAGTTTACTGATAATTTAGGTAGAGATTTATCACAAAAGAAAATTACTATTGACGATAAAACATATCAATTTAATTTAAATCAAGAAGAAGGAAATTCAATAGAATTAGAGGTATCTTAGATACCTCTTTTTATTTGTCAAAATTGACAAAATCGTTGATTTATGGTATAATCTATGCACCATTGAGGGTATAGGGGGTATACTATGAAAGGAAGTTTAGTAATTGAGTATAGCGACACATGCAAAAGAATAAGTTTTCAATTTGAAGAACCATTAAGTCGTTATAAAGATATAGATTATAAGTTATGGATAACATTACCTCGAGGAAGAGATATAGATGTTACACAAATAAAACTAAGCTTAAATAAGTATTTGTTAAGAATACTAAATGGGAAAACTTACGCTAGTAATTTCCCAGACAGAGTAGCAATACTTGCTCAAGCTTATAGTCAAGATATCGATATCTTTGATAGTTGTGAAGAAATTCAAATAAAAAACAAAGAAGACGAAAATATTGATCAATTATTATCTAATTCGACACATAAAGTTATTATTAATGACGGCACTCATCCATTAACTCTTTCTGAAGTAGAAAAATTAGAGAAAGAATATCAAGGTAAAGAAAATGTATATTTCTATGTTGAAGATAATAATAAACCATTGTCACTAGAAGAATATCGTGCAACTGCAGAACTAATTGGAGAAGTGGCAGATACAATAAAATCGTATGGTTTATCACCATTAGAAGCAGCTATCTACGCTTATGATTATGCCCGTGATAGAATATATGTATCAGAAGATAGTAGTCAAGATTCAGAAGAATCAAGAGATTTATATAAATCATTATTCGGAGATAGAATTGTTTGTGTTGGATATGCAAGAATATTCTCTGCCATTCTAAAACAATTAGGTATAAAATCCTCACTTTATTCAATAAGAAGTGATGATGGAGGTCATGCTATTGCAATAGCACGCATTACAGATGAAAAATATGGTATTGATGGAATATACTATTTCGACCCAACAAGAGATAGAAAACAAGATATCACTGATGACCATTTCTTTGGGTATAGATCATTTGCTACAACTCGTGGAGCTGCATTAGCTTATGGTCATTATAAAGATGAAACATTACAAGATTTGAATCTAGATACTTATAAAGCAGTAGTTGAAAGAGTTCAACTGCAAAATGCTCATTTTACAAGTTCAAGTAAATACTACAAAAGTATTTGTAATATGAGTAAATTCTTAGATGGTGAATCAATATATGAAGGAGATAGAGACTATACTACTGGACCAAGTGATTTAATAAAAAACACATCAGATATGTTAGACAGAGTAGAGTTGTTTTATAGTCTTTTAGAGCAAGAACTTGATCCAAGAGTAAAAATGGCTGCAATTGCTAGAGTAAGAAAAATAAAATATTATGAAAACTCCAGCAAGTATCCATACTCATATAAAGTTCTAAAAAACATTAGTAGTAATTCTCAACCATATCTCAGTGAATATTGTTATCCTAAAAGAATGGCTAATGAAATGTTAGCAGAACATCGAGAGGAATATACTAAAGATAGAGTAGGAATAGACCTAATTAAAGTATTAAAAAAAGTAAAAACACAAAAAGAAAAGTAAGCATTTCGCTTACTTTTTTATTATCTAACAATTGTCATTCTAACAGTTGTACAATATGATACCCAACTACCAGGGGTAATATTTATACTACACAATGTACCACTAGTTCTATTTCCATTAGAACAACTATCTACATATGTAGGAACTATCGTAAATCCAGGATTTTGATTTTTTGTCATTGAATATGTTTGTTCTCCTGTATTACCACTCATATCCCAGAATGCAGCACCTTTAGATGTATCACAAGTTGGAGTAGCAGGAGTACTTGGTTTAGGTGCAGCAGGTTGTGGACCATTACTAATTGTAACAGTAATTGTTGTACCTTGTGCAACTTTAGAACCACCACTTATTGATTGTCTAATTACATTTCCTTTAGCAACACTACTACTATAACTATATACAAAACTATAACCAAATCCAGCGTTCTTTAACTTAGTTGTTGCTGCTGCTTTTGTCAGACCAACAACACTAGGAACAGATGCTGATTTACCATTTGATACAGTAACAACAACAGGATCGTTATTTCTAATTGTATCCCCAGTTTTATAAGAGTACTTTATGGCTTCGCCAGCTTTAACACTATCATTAAATTCTCTTTGTTCCTCATATAAGATTCCATATTTATCTGCCCATTCTCTAAAATCATTATATGATTCAAATTCTTGCATAATTAATTTTCCTCGGGAAATTACAACTTTAATAACAGTACCTTCAGCAACAATTTCTCCTTCTTTATAATTAGCACTAATAACAGAATTTTCTTCAATAGTATCATCATACTTATCAGTAAATTCTAACTTTAACTTATTCTTAATTACCCATTCAGTAATATCAGTCATACTCATTCCTTTTAAATTAGGAATTTTTATTTCTGGACCTTTACTGATACTAACAATAATTTTATCACTATTTATTTTAACCATTGTACCAGCTTTAACACTTTGTTTAACAACTAAACCTTTTTTAACTTTACTAGAGAATACTTCTTCAAATTCATAATTTAAATGATATTGTTTTAAATAGAATGTAGCTTCAAATTTACTCATACCACTTAAATCTTTTAATTTAACTTCTTCAAATTCTAACTCTCCACCATAAGAGAAAGTAATCTTGAATTCATCATCTCTTTTCATATTACCACTTTTATTTTGTTCAATAACAGTATTTGCTTCTTTAGAAGATTCAACGAATTCAACATCTACATTTGATAAATAATTCTTCTTAATAAAATCTAAAACTCTTTCAGTATCCCAACCAACCATATTAGGAATAACAACTTCCTTAGAAGGGTTAGGTCCTTCACTTACAGCAACAGTAATACTATCAATATCTTTTATTTTAGTTCCAACTTCTACATCTTGACTAATTATATGATATTCAGAAATCATATCACTATATTCATAATCTTGAACTATATCAATTTTATTTTTTTCACTCCATTTAATTACTTCAGTTAATTCCATATTAGTAAAATTAATTACTTTATTATTTGGAAAACTAATAATATCTAAAGTCATCAAACTACCATATACAAAATAACCTAGTAAGAATAATCCGCTTAATCCAACTAAAGATTTATTCTTTCTATTTGTAGTCATTGAAAAAGTAACAAAGAATAGAGTAAATACAACTAATATTAAACCATTAATTAATGCATTCATAGGATTAGTCTTATCATAAAAAAGACCTAATATGAAGAATACAACACTTCCTAATAAAGTTAATATTAAAATTAAATTTACAAAAGGATGTTTATAAACTTTACCCCTAGGAACATCCATCTTTTTAATAGGTTCTTCCTCCTTAATAATCTCTTTACTTTCTTCTTTTATATCTTTAACTTTTTCTTCTATTTTTATAAAATCATCTGATTTATCTTTTTTCTTTTTCTTAGCCATCAAATACCTCCATTATCTTATATATAACATTATATAATAAATTACCTAAAATATAAATGATTACTAGTAGTATTGATGTAAAGAGATGTCTAAATATTTAATTAATTATATGTGTTATTTTTTTTATAAAAACTATGTTTATTTGTAAACTTCTAAACTATTATGTTACAATAATTATTAAGAAAACATAGGTGATATAAATGAGACTAATATTAGGAACTATTATTTTTTGGATAATTATCTTTGGAATTAAAAAATTCTTAGAAAACAAATTTAAAATTGATAGTGCATTTACTTTAGCAATTACATTTTCTCTAATAGGAATTATTATGTTTATATCGGGTATTTTAAATATAATGCCATTAATAGCAATTCTATTAAGTATAAGTAGTATTATTTATTTAATTTATTCACTACATAAAGAAAAACTAACATTAAAAGATTTAAAGAAAAATATCATAAAGCCTTCAGTTTATATTCCTATAATTATTTTTATCTATATAACAATTATTGGTATGAATATGCATCTAACTCATTATGATAATTTTTCCCACTGGGGATTAATTGTAAAAAATATTTTGTTAGATGGAGCTTTACCTAATTTTGAAGATACAATGATTATGTTTAAAGGATATCAACCTGGTAGTGCATGTTTTATCTATTTATATGGATTACTTGCGGGCAATAAAGAAGGAACAATGATTATTGCCCAAAACTATTTAATATTTGCTTATCTAACTCCATTATTTAAGTTTATTAAAGGTAATAATAAATTAATTAAAAACTTATTAATAATAGTTTTCTATATATTTATAATGACAGTATCAATTAAATTTAATGATTTATTAGTAGATAGTTTAATCTCTACAATGACAATATCTTCTTTAGCAGTAATAACTTACTATAAAAAAGATTTAAAGAAATCATTTTGGTATTCAATACCAATCACTTTATTTATATTCTTAGTAAAAAATACAGGTTTTCTAATTGGAATAATAAATTCTATTTATATTTTATATTTAGCTAAAAAGAATAAAAATATAAAAGAAGGGTGGAAGTATACATTCTTAACTTTATTAATTCTTTCTTCCACGCTTCTTATCTGGCAAGGCCATGTTAAATTAGTATTTGGAGATTTAGCCTTACATTCAAAACATTCCTTAAGTTCTGATAATGTAATTCTTTCATTACGTACAAAAGGCTGGGATAAAATATTTGAACTAATTAAGGCTTATGCCTTACATTTCTTTACGTTCAAAGATAATATAACAAATATTTTTATGTTGATAATAAATGCAGTCTTACTATTATTTTCAGTTACAGAAAAAGATAAAAAAGAACGTAAAAATATTCTTTTATTAACAGGAACTATGGATATTTTATATTTAATATATTATGGAGTAATAGGAGGAATGTATCTTTTCTCTATGCCATGGGAAGAAGCAATCGTTTTTGCTGGATATGAAAGATACATGACGACAATAACTCTAATTATAATAGGTATAGTTTTATTATATCTACTAGGTTATAGTGAAAGAAAAAACAATTATAAATTATTAATGATTCCAAGTATTATATTAATGTTAATACCATTATTTATTTTTAAAGGTAATACTAATGCTCTAATGGGGCAAGATTGGTATCAAGGTACAAAAGTAAATAGATATGATATGATTTTAGAAGAGTACAATATTAAGAAAACAACAGCCACATATTATATTTATTCACCATCTTCTAAAGATGATTTTAGTTACTTACATTTTGTATCTAAATATAAATTAAATAGTGGTAACGTAGAAATGATTTATTCTAAAGAAGACTTAAATTTAACAAATCCAGGGATTTTAATATTCTTTGATGAAGATAAAGAATTAATGAAAGAAGCCAAAGAAAAAGGTTGGATTAATAAAACAGAATTAATATATGAAAAATAGAAATAGGTGATAAAATGCATAAATATATAAAAGAAAATATTAGTAAATTATTAACAATATTTATCCTATTACAACCAGTCTTAGACTTAATCACAGGAGTTTGTGTTAATTTATTAAATATTAATATTACATTAGGTATAATAATAAGAATTCTATTTCTTGGATTATTAATGTATACAACAGTATTTATTTACAAGAAAAAGTTTTCTTTATATACATATTTGGCTTTAGCCATATATTCAATATTATATTTAATAGGTATTATAATTTATAAAGATGGAGTAGTATTCTATGAACTACAAGGATTATTAAAAGCTATATACTTTCCAATTGTATTAGTATCTTTATATGATTTAAAAGATGAATATCAAGTATCAAAACAAACTTTATTTAAAACATTATTTATTTACTTAGTATTAATATTAATTCCAAATGCTTTAGGTTTAGGATTTGAAAGTTATAAAATAACAAAATCCGGAAGTTTAGGATTCTTTAATGCAGCAAATGAAATAAGTGGAATTATTTCTTTATTAACACCAATTATGTTTTTAATAATAAAAGATTTAAAAAATAAAATATTAAAAGTTGTTTATGTATTAATCTATTTAATTGTAATATTAACAATAGGAACAAAAACTCCTTTATTAACTTTATTAATTACAATAGGATTTACATATCTTTATTATATGATTCATTGTATAAAGAAAAAAACATATAAACCATTAGCAATAACAGGTATAGCAATAGTAGTTGCCTTAAGTAGTTTATTATTAATTCTTCCAAAAACAAACTTTTATAAAAATATAAAAGTTCACTTAGACTATTTAGAAGTTGATAATGTTTTTGAAATATTTCAAGAATACGAATTAGTTGATCACTTCATTTTTAGTCAACGTCTAACATTTCTAGATAACAAAAGTATCGACTATATAGAATCATCAACATATGAAAAAATCTTTGGTATAGGTTATACTGAAAAAGGAGAACAAACAAAACTAATAGAAATGGATTATTTTGATATCTTCTTTAGTCATGGTATTGTAGGTGCCATAATTATAATAGGAATATATCTATATATTTTATATAAAGTTCTATCTACCGATAGAAAAATAGATTTTGAAAACTATATGGTAAAATTAAGTATTTTCTTAATACTACTTTTATCATTCTTTACTGGACATATCATAACAGCCCCAGCTGTATCCATAATTGCTGTAATATTAATATTAGATAATATGAAAGTTCCAAAATTAAAGAAAAAAGGCAAGAAGAAAAAAATAAAAGAGGTGATATAATGCCAAAATTTAGTATTATCATTCCTGTCCATAATGTAGAAAAGTATTTAAAAAAATGCTTAGATAGCGTTATGAGCCAAACATATAAAAATTATGAAGTAATTGTTATTGATGATGGTTCAACTGATGATAGTAAAAAGATTGCTAAAAAATATAAAGTAAATCTAATTGAAACAGAATTTGTTGGAGTAAGTGAAGCCAGAAATATGGCTATCAAAAAAGCTAAAGGTGATTACCTAGTATTCTTAGATAGTGACGACTGGTGGGATGAAGAACTTTTAGAAAAACTAAATGAAAGTAGCGAAAATAATCCTGATTTAATTCGTTATCAAATGCGAACTGTAACTGATCAAGGAGAAATACATGATTATGAAGAGGAACCATTTGAAGGAAAAAAAGGAGAAGAAGCTTTCGAACTAGTAACTAAATTTCATTATGTAGATGCAGCTTGCTGTTACGCTATAAAAAGAAGTTATTACGAAAAAGAAAACTTCAAATTTGCTAAAGGTAGAATTCACGAAGACTATGGCTTAATGCCATTACTAATCATTAAAGCTAAAAAAGTAAATTGTCTTTCATATGTTGGATATAATTATTTCAGAAGAAGTGGAAGTATCATGACAAATGAAAATTATGATTGGACAAAGAAAAAAGTAGAAGACTTTTTCTATCACTACAAATTTTTAATTAGTGAAATTAATAAAACAAAAGTTAATAGTAAATGTTTTAAAAGTTTTGCAGCTAACAGTATGATTTTAAAAATTTGTTCATTAAAAGGAAAAGATTATAAAAACTATAAAAAAGAGTTAAAAAAAGAAAAAGTATTTGATAATATTTTAACTGATACAACAGCAAGAAAAATAAAGAAAGTATTACTTCAAATATCACCAAAGTTATATTATAAAACTTTAGGAAAGTAGGTGCTAAAATGGCAGATATAAGTATAATAGTTCCAATCTATAATGCAGAAAAATTTATAAAAAAATGTGTTGATTCATTACTAAACCAAACAAAGAAAGAATTAGAATTCATTTTAATTAATGATGGTTCTACAGATAAGACTCATGATATTTTAAAAACATATAAAGATAAAAGAATAAAATATTTTAAAAATAAAAATCAAGGAATTGGTAAAACAAGAAACTTTGGTATTGAAAAAGCAACTGGAAAATATATTATCTTTATCGATAGTGATGATTATATTGAACCAACAACATGTGAAGAACTATATAATAAAGCTATTAAAGAAAAAGCTGACGTAGTAGTTTGTGATTTCTTTAAAGTCTATGATGATGGAAGTATTGAAGATATTAATCTACCAAGTTTTAAAACATCAAAATTAAAAGATAATCCAAATATTTTAATAGATATTAACTTATCTCCTTGGAATAAAATTTATAGTACAAAACTAATTAAAGATAATAATATTCGTTTTGCTGAAGGAATAAAATATGAAGATGTTCCATTTGTTTCAGAAGCTCTTGATAGAGCAAATAAAATAGCTAAACTAGATAAGAAATTAAATTATTATGTAATCCATGGTAATAGTGAAACAACAGTAAGAGATAAAAGAATCTTTGATATTCTAAAAATAGTTGATATGATTAGAAAGTATTTTAAAAATAAAACTTATATGAATGATATTGTAGATAAACTAACAGTTAGAATTGTAACTAATTATAATATCCAACAAAGACAACAAAAAGATATTAAAGTGGGTATGGAATTTATTGATGATGCTTTTGCTTATTTAAAGAAAGAAGTACCAGACTATAAAGATAATAAATACTATGAAAATAGAAGTTTTTTAAAACGAACAATTGAAAAAAATAAACTATTTTCAAAACTATATTGTCGTCTATATCACATGATTAAAAAATCATAAGGTTATAAATTAAAATTTATAGCCTTTTTTTGTTGAAAAATAAGCCAAAAGTTTTACAAACATTTTTAGATATGTTAAAATTAAATTGTCTATTATCGATAATTCGTACAAAGGTAAAACTAAGATAATAGTTTTAAATTAGGGAAAGAGGTAGAAAAAATGAAAAAAGACATATTTAAAGACAAGGTATTATTAATTACAGGAGGTACAGGATCATTTGGTAATGCTGTTTTAAGAAGATTCTTAGACAGTAGTTTAAAAGAAATTAGAATTTTCTCAAGAGATGAAAAGAAACAAGAAGATATGAGAATTCAATATAATAATGAAAAATTAAAATTCTATATCGGAGATGTTAGAAACTATAGAAGTATTGAAGATGCAATGGATGGAGTAGACTATGTATTCCATGCAGCAGCGTTAAAACAAGTTCCATCATGTGAATTCTTTCCAATTCAAGCAGTTGAAACAAACATTTTAGGAACAAACAATGTATTAGAAGCAGCAATTAATCACAATGTTAAAAAAGTTATCGTACTAAGTACAGATAAAGCAGCATATCCAATCAATGCTATGGGTATGAGTAAAGCATTAATGGAAAAAGTAGCTGTAGCAAAAGGTAGAAACCTAAGAGATGACCAAACAGTTATTTGTAGAACAAGATATGGAAATGTTATGGCATCACGTGGTTCAGTAATTCCACTATTCTGTGACCAAATTGCTCAAGGAAAACCGCTAACAATTACAAATCCAGAAATGACAAGATTTATGATGACTTTAGAAGATGCTGTAGACTTAGTAATTTACGCATTTGAAAATGGTAATCAAGGAGACTTATTCGTACAAAAAGCACCAGCTGCTACAATTGATGTATTAGCTCAAGCAGTAAAAGAATTAAAAAATTCAGATGCTCCAATTCAACATATTGGTTCACGTCATGGTGAAAAACTATATGAAGTATTAGTAACTAAAGAAGAAATGATTGGTGCAGAAGATTTAGGAGATTATTTCAGAATCCCTGCTGATAACAGAAACTTAAATTACGCTAAATATGAAAACAACGGAGATAAAAAGCTAGATACAGTTGAAGAATATAATTCACACAATACTAAGAGATTAGATGTTGAAGGAATGAAAAAACTATTATTAAAATTAGATTTATTTAAGTAGGTGAAATATGAAAGTACTAATTACTGGTTCTAATGGATTTATTGGAAAAAACTTAAGAACACATTTACAAGAAAAAGAAAATATTGAAATCATCACTTATGATATTGATGATACATTTGAAAAGATTGAAAAAAATATTGATGACATTGAATTTATCTTCCATCTTGCTGGAGTAAATCGTCCTCAAACACCAGAAGAGTTCTATCAAGGAAACTCTGATCTTACAAAGAAAATAGTAGATTTAATAAAAGATAAAAATATTCCATTATTAGTAACATCAACTATTCATGCAGATAAAGACAATGATTATGGAAAAAGCAAGAAAATTGCCGAAGAATATATTAAAGAAAATCTAAAGAATTATTATATTTATAGACTACATAATGTATTTGGAAAATGGTGTAGACCAAACTACAATTCTGTAGTTGCAACTTTCTGTCATAATATTGCAAATGATTTAGAAATTACAATTAATGATGAATCAACTGCTCTAGACTTAATTTATATTGATGATATTTGCTATGAATTCGAAAGATTATTAGCAGGTGAGAAACCTGGAGAAAAAGTAAAAGGAATTTGCTATATTAATCCACGTTACAATGTAACACTTGGATATATTGCAAAAAGATTATATGAATTCAAAGATAGTATGAATTCAATTTATGTTCCAAATACTGGGGATGACTTTACTAAAAAGTTATATTCAACATATATTAGTTATTTACCAATGGAGAAAACTTATTGTTCAGCAACAAAGAATGTTGATGAAAGAGGAAGCTTTACAGAATTAGTAAGAACTAATGAATGTGGACAATTCTCAGTTTCATTTAGTAAACCAGGAATAGTAAGAGGAAATCACTATCACCATACAAAACTAGAAAGATTTATTGTTATTAAAGGAAAAGCAAAAATTGGTTTTAGAAGTGTAGTAGATGGATCATATTATGAATTTATCGTTGATGATTCAGACATCAAAGTAGTAACAATTCCAGTAGGATACACACACAATATTGAAAATATTGGTGATGACGAAATGATTTTAGCAATCTGGTGTAATGAATTATTTGATAAAGAAAAACCAGACACATACTTTAAACCAGTAGCATAACAGTAAAAAAGGAGAATGAACATGGAAAAATTAAAAGTAATGGTTGTTGTAGGAACAAGACCAGAAATTATCAGATTATCAGAAGTAATCAAAGCAATTGATAAGTATTTTAATCTAGTATTAGTTCATACAGGACAAAACTATGATTATACACTTAATGAAATTTTCTTTAAAGAATTTGGTTTAAGAAAACCAGATTATTATCTAGATGCTCCTGGTAAGCATTTAGGAGAAACAGTAGGAAATATTATTTCTAAAACTTATGAAGTTATTCAACAAGAAAAACCAGATGCATTATTAGTATTAGGAGATACAAATAGTTGTTTAGCAGCATATTCTGCAAAAAGATTAAAAGTACCTATATTCCATATGGAAGCTGGTAACAGATGTTTTGACTTTAATGTTCCAGAAGAAATTAATAGAAGAGTAGTTGATCATGTAAGTGATGTTAACTTAGCTTACACAGAAAATGCTAGACGTTACTTAATTAATGAAGGAATTAAAAATGACTTCTTATATGTAACTGGTTCACCAATGAAAGAAGTTTTATTCAAGAATATGGATGGAATCAAAGCTTCAACTGCTTTAAAAGACTTAGGAATTGAAAAAGGAAAATACTTTGTAGTAAGTGCTCACAGAGAAGAAAATGTTGATATTCCTAAAAACTTCGAAAGTTTAATGAATAGTTTAAATAAAGTTGCAGAAACATATCAAATGCCAATTATTTTCTCAACACATCCAAGAACTGCAAAGAGAATCAAGGAAAGTAAAATTAAACTTAATCCATTAATCAGAAACTTAGAACCACTTGGATTCTTTGATTATGTAAATCTTCAAATGAATGCATATTGCGTACTTTCAGATAGTGGAACAATTCCAGAAGAAAGCGACATTTTAAACTTCCCTGGTATTTCAATGAGAACAAGTACTGAAAGACCAGAAGCATTAGATGCTGGAAGTATTGTACTAGGTGGTATTAATGAAAGAGACATTCTAAATGCAATTGAACTAGCAGTAAATGCTAAAGAAGAAAGATCAGAAAACCTAGTTAGAGATTATAAAGATACAAACGTATCACTAAAAGTAGTTAAAATCATTCAAAGCTACTATAATATCGTAAATATCAGAACATGGAAAAAATAAATACTAAATAAGCGAGGTACATTATGGGAAAATTAAAAGACATTGCAAGAAAAATAAAAAATAAAGTATTTTATGCAAGTAAACAAGACTTAATAGATTCAAATAAACAATACCATGACTATATAAAACTATTAGAAAGAAAGTTATGGGAAAATAATGTAAATACTAATATTCTACTTTATGAATTACATCTTGCAAAAGGTATAAAAAAAGAAAATTTTAACCCTTTAGTTTCAATAATAATACCTGTTTATAATGGAAGTAATTATTTAGAAGAAGCAATTAATTGTGCTTTAAACCAAACATATAAAAATATAGAAATCATAGTTGTAAATGATGGAAGTACAGATGATGGTAAAAGTAGAAGAATTGCTAAGAAATATTCTAAACAAATAAAATATTATGAGAAAGAAAATGGCGGAGTATCAACCGCCTTAAACTATGGAATAAAAAAGATGACAGGCGATTATTTCGCCTGGCTTTCTCATGATGATTTAATCGAACCTAATCACATTGAAAAATTAGTAGAATATGTTTCTATCAAAGGAAATGAAAAAACTATTCCATATTCAGCTTTCAAAATAATTGATGAAAATGATGTTATTAGAATTGATGAAACTATGTCAGCACAATTACATTGTTTTGACTACAAAACATCACTTTTAAAAAATGACTATACATTATTAAAAGGAGAAATAAATGGAGGAAGTGTTTTAATTCCAAAAGAAGCATTTGATAAACATGGTTTATTTGCAGAAGACCAACGTATAACACAAGAAAGAGATATGTGGTCAAGACTAATTACAGAATATAAATTTGTATGTATTCCATATGATACTGCTATGATTAGAACACACTCTCAACAAGTAACAAATACTAATCCCAGAATAAAGATAGAATCTGATCAAAAAAATCTAGAAATTATCAAAGGAATTTCAGATGAAAGAATAAAAAAACTAGAAATGAATAAACAATCATTTTATCAAGTTCTAAAAGCTCATTATAAAGAAAATTGTAATTATGAAATGGCTGAAGAAATTCAAAAATTAATAGATGAAACAACTAACAATTAAATGGAGGGTTTGACATGAAAAAAATCAAGGTTCTTGAAGTAAATAACTACGACTTACCTGGAAAAAGATTTAATGGTTATGATATGATTCAAGATATTGCTGATGAGAATATTGATATAAAACAAGCAGTAATATATAAAGAATCAGATAATAAAAATGTCGTTAAAATTTTAAATAATCAGAATCATTACATTACTTATGAAACACTTGAAAGTGTTGAAAGAGAACAAGCAATTCATAATGTATTCTCAATTACAACACCATTACTACATACAATGAAAGAATATCAAGAAGCAGATATCATTCATTTTCATATGTTTCATAATACAAAGTTATCAATATATGGATTAAAGAAAATTGCTTCAGAAAAGAAAGTTATTTTATCGATTCATGATCCATGGTTTTTAACAGGACGTTGTGTTCATTTTTATGAATGCAACAAATGGCAAAAAGGTTGTCAAAACTGCCATAATCTAAATAATATGTTTCCACTATTAAAAGATAATTGTTCCTCACTTTGGAACTTAAAAAAACAAACATTTGCTGATATAGATGTTGACTTAGTATGCTCTAGTGATTGGATGCTAGATATGGTTAAATCTTCACCTATATTAAAAAATCAAACTAATCATAAAATTCCTCTAGGAATTGATTATAAAAAATTCTCATCAATTTCATATAAAGATGCAAGAAAAAAACTAGGTATTGAAGATGAAGAAATAGTTCTATTCTTCAGAGCGCAAAATGAATTTAAAGGAACCCCATATATTGTAGAAGCAATGAAAATGCTAAATACAAAAAAGAAGATCACATTAATGACTTGTGATAATGAGGGATTAATAAATGATTTAGAAGGTAAATATAAAATCATTGAATTAGGAAAACTAAAAGATAAAGAAATGATTTGTGCTATGAATGCCTGTGATATTTTCTTAATGCCTTCAATAGGAGAAAGTTTTGGTATGATGGCTATTGAAGCTATGTCATGTGCTAAACCAGTAATTGTTTTTAATAATTCAGCATTACCTTCAGTAACACATGCACCAAAGTGTGGATATCTTGTAAATGATAAAGATTCAACTGATTTAATGAAAGCCATTAAGTATTTATCAGAAAATGAAAAAGAAAGATTATCTCGTGGTAAGTTAGGTCAAAAAATTGTAAAAGAAGAATATGACATCAACGAGTATAATTCTAAAATAAAAGATTTATATATATCAGTTTCAAAAAGAAAACATAAAGTACCAGAACTACAAAAACTAACTGAGAATGATAATACAAATAAATTAAAAGCATACTTAAATAAATTAACAATCAGATTATTTGGTAATAATAAAAAAATAACAAAAGGTTTGCTTTATCAAATTGATAAAACAAAATTAGATAAAGAACCAATCAAATATGATGATATAAATGTTCATATAATTCTAGAAGACTATATGACTAAATTAGAAAAAATAATAAATACAGAAAAAAACATCGTAAAGAGTAATAGCAAACTTAGAAGAATCGTCTTCTATCTAATACATGATAAACAAGCATTATTAGATAAGTTTTCACAAAGATTTAAGAAGAAAGATTGAGGTAAAGTATGAGTACAAAAGTAACAATAATTATACCTGTATATAAAGGTAAAAAATATATGAGAGAAGCAATTGATAGTGCACTTGCTCAAACTTATAAAAATCTAGAAATATTAGTTATTAATGATGGTAGTCCTGATAATGGTGCTACTGATAAAATAGCAAGATCTTATGGTGATAAAGTTCGCTATATTTATAAAGAAAATGGTGGAGTATCAACAGTACTTAACATGGCTTTAAAAGAAATGACAGGAGATTATTTCTCATGGCTTTCCCATGATGATGTATATTATCCAGAAAAAATAGAAGAAGAAGTTAAGTATCTAGAAGAACATAACTTAGTTGGTAAGAAAGCCATACTATACTCAGATTACGATTTAATAGATAAAGATAGCATCTTAATTACAAAATCAATAAAACCACATAAAGAAACAGTTGAAAAACCAGAATATGCCTTATTAAGAGGACATATTAATGGAATAACTTTATTAATTCCAAAAAGAGCATTTGATGAATGTGGAAACTTTGATGAAAAACTAAGATGTGCTCAAGATTATGAACTTTGGTATAGAATGATGAAAGCAGGATATGACTTTATTCATATTCCAAAAATATTAGCTAAATCAAGAGTTCATGAAAATCAAGTAACAAACACTAATCCAAAAGTAGAATCAGAAGGAAATAAATTCTGGATTGATATTACAGATGATATTCCTTATGAAAGTAAAGTAAGACTTGAAGGTAGTGAATATAATTACTATAAAGAAATGGAAAAATTCTTAAGAGAAACTACATATAAAAAAGCAGCAGATCATTGCTTGAAAAAAACACATGAAATGGAAAAACAAGCAGAAAAACAAGTTCCAAAAACTAAAGTATCAGTAATTTTACCATTTTATAATAATATTGATTTAGTAGTTCGCTCAGTTAATTCAGTACTAGACCAAACACATAAAAACTATGAATTATTATTAATTAATAATGGTTCAAAAGATGATATTAGTGAAATTGAAAATTTAATTAAGAAGAATAAACAAATTAAATTAATTAACCTTAAACAAAATAAAGGTGAATCTAATGCTAAAAATGTAGGTATTGATAATGCAAAAGGAGAATACATTGCATTCTTAGATTGTTATTCAGAATTTCTACCTACAAAACTAGAAGTTCAATTAAAACAAATGCTAGCATCAAGTAGTAAAATAGGACATACGTCATACTATAAAACTACTTCAGACAAGAATGAAGTTATTAATACTGGTATAGAAAACGGTGATGTTGTTTCTAAAATTATTTGGTCATGTGAAATATCTCCATCAACAGTTATGGTTGATAGAAAATATATTGAAGAAAATAATATTCGCTTCGAAACAAAAAATGAAACTGCAGGAGATGAATGTTTCTATCTAACAATTCTAGCAAATAATACATTATTAGGAATTGATGAAGCGCTATCAACAGTTCCTTCACAAAAAGAAGAACAAAGTACAGAAGAACAATTAGATAGACTAAAAAATATTATGCGTTTTGTTTTAAATAATTCAAAACTACAAAAGTATAACTATGAGTTAGCTGGTTTAGCAAATAATTATATTAAAACAGCAACAGCACTTTCAAAAGAAAATGCTGATGATGAAATTGGAGCATATATTGATAGCCCAACAAGTCAAAAAATAAAGAACTCTAAATTAGTTAAACTAACTAAAAGAACAATTTCTTCATTTAAAGATGATGGATTTAGAAGTACATTTAAAAAGATTCAAAGAAAAGTAAAAAATAAATTAAAAAAATAATACTATGTAAAAAAGTACTATTAAGTACTTTTTTACTTGTAAAGTAAAGACCATATATATAGTAACTAAATTAGTCAAATTGACTATAACAAACACAATATGATATAATCAACGAGAGAGAATTTATAAAGAGAGGTATTATAATGACAGCAATAAAGAACATAATGGCTAACTTTAAAAAATATAAATTTTTGATGGGTCAATTAATATTAAGAGATTTTAAAATAAAATATAAGAGATCAGTTTTAGGAGTTGTTTGGAGTTTATTATATCCAATCCTAATGATGTCTGTAATGGCATTAGTTTTCTCAAATATGTTTAGATTTCAAGTTGAGGGAACAAGTTATTTAGTATATTTATTAACAGGAATTATTATGTTCCAATACTTTAGTGAAGCATCAAACTTAGCAATGACATCAGTAGTTTATAACTTCCCATTAATTAATAAAATATATATCCCTAAATATATTTTCCCATTAGCAAAATGTTTATTCGTAGGTATTAACTTTGTATTATCATTAATACCATGGTTCTTAATAATAATATTAACTCAATTTGGATTAGGTAATTATCCAGCATCAATTAATTTATATTATTTAATATTACCACTTATCTTTTTATGTTTATTACTATTCACAGTAGGAATGGGATTCTTCTTATCATGTGTATCAGTATTCTTAAGAGATGTATTTTATATTTATGGAATTGTATTAACAATTTGGCAATATTTCACACCAATATTCTATAGTATTGAAATTATTCCAGCAAAACTACAATTCTTATTTGAATTTAATCCGTTATATCAATACTTAACTGCAACAAGATCAATAGTATTATATGGACAATGTCCATCTGCATTAAACTTAATTCTATGTGTAGTATATGCATTAATCGCAATGCTAGTAGGTTGTATTGTATTTAAGAAAAATCAAGATAAATTCATTTACTATATTTAGGAGAGGAGAAATAATATGATAAAATTAGAAAATATTTCCATGAAATTTAATCTAGGAATTGAAAAGAATTATTCAATTAAAGAAGCATTTATTTCTATCTTCGATAAGAAACGTCGTCCAAAGAAAACAGACTTTTGGGCATTAAATGACGTATCATTTGAAATCAAACAAGGCGAAGTAATTGGACTAATTGGAAGTAACGGAGCTGGTAAAAGTACTCTATTAAAAGTAGTTAGTGGAGTTATGAAACCAACTAAAGGAAAAGTTACAGTAAATGGTCAAGTATCTCCAATGATTGAATTAGGAGCTGGATTTGACTTTGAACTAACAGCAAGAGAAAACATCTATTTAAATGGTGCCATTTTAGGATATTCAAAAAAATTCATTGATGAAAAATTTGATGAAATAGTTGAATTCTCTGAATTAAGAGATTTCTTAGATGCTCCTGTTAAAAACTTCTCATCAGGTATGATTGCAAAACTAGCATTCTCAATCGCAACAGTTGTTGATCCAGAAATCTTAATTGTTGATGAAATTCTATCTGTAGGAGATATCAAATTCCAAGAAAAAAGTAAAAATAAAATGATGGAAATGATCAAAGGTGGAACAACAGTACTATACGTATCACACTCATTAGAATCAATCGAAGAATTATGTGATAGAGTAGTATGGTTAGAACACGGTAAATTAATTAAGATTGGTAATACCAAAGAAATTTGTAAAGAATACTATAAAAAACAATTAAATAAATAAAAGAGAACTAATTTAGTTCTCTTTTTTCAATTATGTGAAAATGTGGTGATATCTAGTAATTTTCACAATTTTGTGGTATGATAAGCATATGTCGAGGAGATGATGTAATCTTGAGAAAATGCGTTATTATCATAAATCCCGAAAGTGGAAAGAAGAAAAAATTAAAAAATTATAATATATTTTATGACACATTAAGAAAATATGGTTACGATACTGAAATAATATTTACCAAAAGAAAAGGTCATGCTACTGAAATTGTTCAAGAATTAGACAAGAATATTGACCTTGTTATCAGCGCCGGAGGAGACGGAACACTAAATGAAGTTGTAACTGGTAACATGCAAAGAAAACACAAACTATTAATAGCTAATCTACCTTTAGGTACAACTAATGATGTAGGTAATATGTATGGTTATACAAAAGATATTAAAAGTAATCTAGAAATATTATTAGAAGGAAAACCTAAAAAGATTGATGTTTGCTATATTAATGATACTGCTTTTGTATATGTAGCTTGTTTAGGAGACTACATTGATATGGCTTACAATACACCACGACAATTAAAGAAAAAATATGGAAAACTTGCTTATATTTTATATGGATTAAAACAATTAAGACCTAAAATTCATTCTTATAACATAAAATATAAAGTAAATGGTAGAGAGCATGAAGGAAAATATTCATTCTTCTTTATCACTAATTCATCACGTGTAGCAGGAGTTTCTGATATTTATTATGATGTTAAACTAGATGATAATAAATTTGAAGTAGCTTTCGCAGATGTCAAAAACTACCGAGATTTAGTAAAGATGTTTATATTAATGAATGTTGTAGATATTAAAGATATTCCAGGAATAACATATTACAAAACAAATAATTTAGAAATTGAATTTTATGATAATCCTAAAACATCATGGTGTGTTGATGGAGAAGAATATACAAATCCAGTACACAAATATAAATTTAGGGTAGAAAAAGACATGAAAATGTTAATGCCTAGAAAAAATATTAAAGAATTATTTGAAGAGGAAAATGTTGAGTAATATGAAAAAAGTAAAAAAGGAAAAGAAACCAAGTTTTACTAAGAGACTATTAGAAGGAAAAGAAAAATCCACAATCATAACTTACTTAGTATTACGTCTATTAGTAATAGTTTGTATGGTTGGACAAGCTATGCATAAAAACTGGGAAAATGTATTTTTATGTATGTTAACACTAGTAATGTTCACAGTACCAACACTATTAGAAAAAAAACTTAAAATAGATTTTCCATCTACTTTAGAAATTATTGTATATTTATTCATTTTTGCTGCAGAAATATTAGGTGAAATTCAAAACTTCTATGGAATATTTGAAACATGGGACACAATGCTACATACGTTAAATGGGTTTCTCTGCGCAGCAGTAGGATTCTCACTTATCGATATAATCAATAGAGAGGAAAGATTTAATATTAAATTATCTCCATTATTTCTATCGTTAGTAGCATTCTGTTTCTCAATGACAGTAGGAGTTATGTGGGAATTCTTCGAATTCACCGCAGATAGATACTTCTTATTTGATATGCAAAAAGATAGAGTAGTAGATGTAGTTTCCTCAGTATCATTAAATGATAAAAATGAAAATAAAGTTGAAATAATAGATAATATAGATAAAACAATAATCTATACAAAAGATAATGAACAAATAGTAATTGAAGATGGCTATTTAGAATTAGGAGTAATTGATACAATGAAAGATTTATTTGTAAACTTCATTGGAGCAGTAGTATTTTCAATATTTGGTTTTCTCTATGTAATAAATAGAGAAAAATATAAAGGATTAGAGAAAATAATTCCTAGAGTAAAAAGAGATTAATATAATTTCTTTTTTTATCAAATGTGATATCATATTAGATAGAATAAGAGGTAGTTGTAAATGAAGAAAGTAAATAAAGAAAAGACGGAGAAAAAATTAACTATAAAATTAATACTATGTATTGTATATTTAATAGTTATAACAATTTTATTTGTCTGTTCATACCAACTTTTCCAATCCAAATATAGTGCTAAACCTTGGGGAGAAGTTGAAAGTGTAGATGAATATTCATATATCAATGTATCCAGAATGTCAGAAAAATTCGCTTATTATGAAAAAGAAAATATAGGAATTCACTTTGTAATAGAAAAAGAATCAACTGGAGTATGGCATACATATTTAATCGCAATTGATGAAAATGATTATGATAAATATAAAGAAATAATTGACTATACATATGAACGAACAAAAGAAGAACCAAAACCATTAAAAGTATATGGTTATCCAGAAATAATTAAATCAGACCTAAAAGGTTTAGCTATAAAAAATATAGTTAATTTCGTACCAGCAGAAAATGAAGTAACCATTACAGAAGATAACTTTGAAACATATTTAACTAATAGTTACTTAGATACAACTAAAGAAAAACAAGATTATTTTAGTATCATTTTATTTATAACACTAATCTTATTATTTATTATGATAGCTTTATTCTTATTCACAGTATTTGATAAGAATAAAGTAATAAGTTTACCAAAAGTAAAAAAAGAAAAACTAAATAATAAAAACTAATAAATTCCATATATCCTCATATACTACTAAAAGGAGGAATATATGGAATTTTTTGAATTAACAGAAAAAGAATATCAAAACTACTGGGAAAATCATCCATTAAAAACTTTTCTATCTTCTATAGAAATAGGTAAACTAAGACAAAAAAGAAACTGGAATGTTAATTATGTAGGAATAAAAGAAAATAATAATATATATGGCGCAGCCATGCTTTTAAGTAAGAAAAAACATCTTAACAAATACGAATTCTATAGTCCTAGAGGATTCTTAATAGACTATAATAATAAAGAATTATTAGACTTCTTTACCAAAGAAATTATTAAATATATAAAAAATAAAAATGGCTATATATTAAGAATAGACCCATATATCATTAATAAAGAAAGAGATATAAATGGAGATATAGTTGAAAATGGACAAGACAATAAAATGATTATAGAACACCTAAATAACTTAGGTTTTAATAAAATTAAAACATCCAAGAACGAACAAGTATCATGGATGTTTTCATTAGATTTAGCTGGTAAAACAGAAGAACAAATTTTAAATGAAATGAAACCAAATACTAGAAATATAATAAAAAAAGTAGAGAAAAATGGCATTCGAATAAAAGAACTAGAATTTAATGAATTACCAGTATTTAGTGATATTCTAAATAAAACAGCAAAAAGAAAAGATTTTCATCCACGAAGTATAGAATATTATGAAGATATGTATAATCTTTTTCATCATAAAAATGAAGTTAAGTATTATATAACTGAATTAAATATAAATGAATATGTCGAAATACTAACCAAAGATCTAGCAGAAAAACAAGAAAAACTAAAATCTAAAAATATGAAAAAAACTAGAAGAGAAGAATTAGAAAAAGATATCCAAACAATAGAAAGAAAAATAAAAGAAGCAAAAGATATAAAAGATAAAACAAAAAGTGATATAATAACTTTATCAGGATCTATGTTTATGTTCATTAAACCAGAAATAGTATACTTATCAAGTGGTAACTATGAAGAATACTTAAAGTTTAATTCACAGTATCTCTTACAATGGGAAGTAATAAAGTATGGATTAAACAATGGTTATAAAAAACATAACTTTTATGGTATCCCAGAAAATATAAATAACCATCCTGATAATTATGGTATTTATGAATTTAAAAAGGGTTTTAATGGATATGTTGAGGAATTAATAGGAGAGTATGAACTACCAATTACAAATTACTATTACTTACATAAATTATTCCAAAAGCTCAAGGAGGTAAAATATGCATTACACTTATAAAACAAAAGGAACATGTTCTACACAAATTGATTTCGATATCAAGGATAATAAAATATATAATGTTGAATACACAAGAGGTTGTAATGGGAATCTAAAAGCAATTGCTTCACTAGTAGAAGGACAAGAAGTAGATGAAGTAATAAAAAAATTAAGTGGTATTACTTGTGGATTTAAAAATACATCTTGTGGTGATCAACTAGCAAAAGCACTAGAAGAAATAAAAGTAAAATAGTACTTTACACACCACAAATATATGTTATAATGAATTCATCAACGGACTTACCATATGCTGATGAATAGACAATTTGGACGATAATTTATATTTTTAGGTAAGAAAAATATATCTATTCGGGAATACTTTGCGAAAGCAAGGTATTCCCTTTTTTTTGTCCCTAAAGGAGGTGTTATCAAAATAAATATTTAATTAAAACAAAAAAACAATAAACAAAAATAAAAAAAAGGAAGGAGAAAGAAATATGAAAAATGAAATAATAATATTTGAAGATCAAAATGTAAAATTAGAAGTAAATATGAAAGATGAGACAGTATGGTTAAACCAAGAACAAATTAGCATACTTTTTGGTAAGGCAAAATCAACTATAAATGAACATATAAAAAATATTTATAGTGAAGGAGAATTGATAGAAGAAGAAACGTTAAGTAAATTCGGAAATTCCGAATTAAGCACTAAACCAACAAATTATTACAATTTAGATGTAATTATAAGTGTAGGCTATAGAGTAAAGTCACAACGAGGAATCGCATTTAGAAAATGGGCAACAAAAGTATTAAAAGATTACATGATGAAAGGATATGCAGTAAATAAACAACGACTTGAGTATCTAGAAAAAACAGTTAAATTAATAGATATTGCCAATAGAATGGATGATAGGCTAGAAAGTAATGAAGCTAAAGAAATACTAAGAGTAATTGGTACTTATTCTAAAGCCCTTAATGTCTTAGATGATTATGATCATCGTACTTTACAAAAGTTAAAAGGGAAAAATAGTAATCTAAGAATAGAATATAATGAATGTTTAGAGGTAATAAACAAATTACGTTTTAACGAAGAAAGTGATTTATTTGCCTTAGAAAAAAATAAAGGACTTGAATCTATAATCAACAATATTTATCAAACTTTTGGTGGACAAGAAGTATATCCATCCATAGAGGAAAAAGCTGCTAATTTTATTTATATGATAGTAAAAAACCATGTTTTTATTGATGGAAATAAACGTATAGCAGCAACACTATTTATATATTTTCTACAATTCTATAACATACTTTATATAAATGAAAAACAAGTCATTGATAATAATACATTAGTTGCTTTAACACTTTTAATAGCAGAATCAAATCCAAAAGAAAAAGATATAATAGTTGATTTAATAATGAACTTCCTTACAAATTAAAAAGAATAGTTTAGTTTTACCAATATTTTTGATATAATTAATTTGAATTATTTTAAAGGTAGGCGAACGATATGAAATACGATATTTGTGTCTTTGGAGGATGTGCTCTAGACCAATTTTATTATAAAAGTGAAAAGGGAGAAATCCCAGAATGTCCATCTCTAGTTTTACCAGGTGGAAAAGGTTCTAACCAAGCAGTAGCAGCAGCTCGTGCAGGAGCTAAAGTTACAATGGTTAGTCGTTTAGGAAAAGATTCAATTGGCCAAAGAATATTAGAAAACCTTGTATACAACAACATTACTACAAATAATATTGAAGTAGTAGATGGTTTAAGTAATGATTATGCCAAAATTGTTATTGATGAAAAGACTAAAGATAATGATATTGAAAGATTTGCAGGAGCAATAGATAGTTTTACTCCAGATATCATTGATCGATATAAAAAAGTATTTCTTCAATCAAAAATGATAGTTGCACAACTAAAAGTACCAAAAGAAGTAAGTGTTGAATTAATTAACTTCTGCTTTGACAATAATGTCCCATTAATATTAACTCCTTGTCGTCCACAAAGATTAGTAATATCTGAACCAGGAAATAAGGATTTACTTGATAAGATTACATACATAACTGCTAATAAAAAAGAATGTGAAACAATTTTTGAAACAACAGATATCGATTCTTGTCTAGCAATGTATCCTAATAAATTAATCGTAACATTAGGTCCTGATGGAGTAGCATATCATGATGGAGAGAAAGTGGTTAGAATTCCTGCTATTGAAGTTGATAGAGTAGAAGATACAACAGGAGCAGGAGATACATTTAATGGAAACTTTGCGGCATCTTTAATTAAAGGATATACAATTTATGAATCAGTAGTAAAAGCTCAATACGCATCAAGTATGAAAATTAGAGTAAAAGGTGCTCAAGATGGAATGCCTTATGAAGAAGAATTAGAAAAATACATGATGAATTATTATCTTGATGATCATAATTACACAAGAGAATTTGATCTAGCATATAATGCTATCGAAGATGCAACATCAACTATTAATAAAAAGAATTTAGTAAAAATTAAATTCCGCGAAAAAGCAGATTCAACATTCGTTACAGAATCAGACCTAATCGTTGAAAAATTATTAATTGACCATATTAGAGATAGTTTCCCTGATGACAATTTTGTTACAGAAGAATTCAATAACGAAAATGCAATTCAAAATCGTACATGGATAATTGATCCGATTGATGGAACTGCTCACTATATGAAAAAGTCAATTTTCTGGGGAATTCAATTAGCATTTGTAGATAAAGGAGAAATTCAATTCTCAATTATGTATTTACCAAAATTAGATGAAATGTTTTATGCAATAAAAGGTAAAGGTGCATATCTAAATCATAAAAAGATTAACTTGGGAAATACAGTACCACTAAATCAAAGTACAATTGAATTCTGTGGTTCTTGTCATAAAAAGTTCTATGAAAAACAACGTATTTTTGAAAAGTTATTAAATAACCCAGTTCATCCAGCAAACTTTATGCATATTAACGCATGTTGTTTTGCTTTCTCAAACCTTTTAACAGGAAGAACAAATACTCTTGTGTTATCTACAACAAAACCATGGGATATTATTCCAGGTGTATTTATGACACAAGAAGCAGGATTAAAACAATTCTCAATTACTGGATTAACTGTATATTCGAATACAGAAGATATTGAAAAATTCATTTTAGAAGACTAATATTTGGAGGTAGTGTATGAAAAAATATATCAATGAAGACTTAATTAAAATATTAATAAGTATAATCTTATTTATAGTTTCCTTATTTATTGAGGCTGCAGAAGTAAACTTAGCATTACTCGCAATTTCATATGCTATCATAAGTACTGGAATATATATAAATGCTTATCACCACGTAAAGAAAAAAATATTCTTTGATGAAAACTTGCTTATGATTATTGCCACACTATGTGCTTTTGCCATCGGTAGTAATGAAGAAGCAGTAATGGTTATGTTATTATTCCATATTGGAGAATATTTATCTGATTTGGCAGTAAATAACAGTAAAAAATCAATTACAAAATTAATGGACTTAAGAGTAGAAAAAGCAAATAAATTAATAAATGGTGAAATAGTAGAAGTAGATATTAAAAAAGTTGAAGAAGATGATTTATTACTTGTTAAGCCAGGAGAAAAAATACCATTAGATGGTATTGTAATAGAAGGAGAGTCACATCTAGATACATCATCATTAACAGGAGAATCAAAACCAAGAAAAGTATCAATTAATGATAAAGTCATAAGTGGTTGTATAAATAAAGATAATATTCTAACTATTAAAGCAACATCTACGTATAAAACATCAACAGCATCTAAAATAATAGATATTATTGAAAAATCTTCTTCTAAGAAAGCTGAAACAGAAAAATTTATTACAAAGTTTTCTAAGGTGTACACACCTATAATAGTTGTATGTGCAATACTTCTTGTAGTAATTCCAACACTTCTTGGACAAGAATTTAATACATGGTTATATAGAGCCTTAGTATTCTTAGTAACTTCTTGTCCATGTGCTTTAGTAATTTCTATTCCTCTAGCATATTTTTGTGGAATAGGTAAGGCATCACGTGAAGGAATATTAATAAAAGGTAGTAAAGAATTAGAAAACTTAGAAAACCTAGATTACATAATTTTTGATAAAACAGGTACAATAACAGAAGGCGTGTTCGAAGTAACAGAAATCTATACAGTAGATATAAAAGAAAATAAATTACTTCAAATTGCTGCTTCTGCCGAAGAATATTCACTTCATCCAATTGCAACTGCAATAAAAGAAAAAAATGAATCTAAACTTTTACCAGTAGAAAAATATAAAGAAATTAGTGGTAAAGGAATATCCTGCGAAGTAGATGGAAAAAAAGTATTAATTGGTAATGAACAATTATTAAAAGATAATAAAGTAATGACTCTACCAGTTTCAGAAAACTCATCAATTGTTCATATCGCAATTGATAAAGAATATGCAGGATATATTGTAATATCTGATAAAGTTAAGAAGAGTAGTTCACATATTATAAAACTATTAAAATATATAAATAAAGATTTAGTAATACTATCTGGAGATATCGAATCAACTGTTAAAAAAGTTGCCAAAAAAGTAGGTATTAATAATTACTTCGCATCACTTCTTCCAGAAGATAAAGTAAACAAAGTAAAAGAATACAAGAAAGAAGGAAAAGTTCTTTTTGTAGGTGATGGAGTAAATGATGCTCCTGTATTAAAAATATCTGACATTGGTGTATCTATGGGACAAGTTGGTAGTGATGCTGCAATTGAAGCAAGTGATATGGTTATCATGAAAGATGACTTATCTAAAATAGAAACTGCAATTAAAATCGCAGCTTATACCAAAAAGAAAGTTAAGCAAACAATGACTTTTGCACTACTAATAAAATTTGTAATATTAATACTTGGTGCTTATGGAATAAGTACTATCTGGATGGCAGTATTTGCCGATGTAGGAGTAACATTCCTATGTATTTTAAACGTTCTAACTATCATGTGGAAAAAATTTTAAAGGAGGAAGAATAATATTTTATTCTTCTTTGGTGTTTATATGAAGAAAAAAATAATAATAATTGTCATAATTACATTAGTATTAATTTCCATGATTATAGGTGGTATTTTCTTCTATAATAAATGGAGAATAGCTAATGCTAAAATATTAGTGGAACTAAATGATAACCTACAAGTTGAAGTATATAGTGAAAGTAAATTATCTGACTTTATAAAATCAATAAATGGTAAGATTCAAGATGATTTTACTATTAATACTGAAAAGGTAGGGAAGAAACCAATTAATTTTAAATATATAAATGATGATAATATAGAAGTTTCATATTCATTTGAAATAGAAGTTGTTGATACAAAAGCTCCATATATTTTCTCTTCAAGTTCATTGTCAGTAACAAAAGGTTATTCTGGAAACTTAGCTGAAGAACTATTTTGTGGTGATAATTATGATGATGTACCAGTCTGTGAAATTACGGGAACATATAATGCTAATGTGCCAGGAACATACCCTCTAACATTTACAGGAAAAGATTCATCTGGAAATGTTTCAACAACTAATTTTAATTTGATTGTAAAAGAAAAGTCATCAACAACAGCTTCTTCAACATATCAAAACTTTTCCGATATAGTTGCCAAACATAAAACTGAAAATACTAAGATAGGTTTAGATGTATCTAAATGGCAAGGAGACATAAACTTCCAACAAGTAAAAGACGCTGGAGTAGAATTTGTTTTTATAAGAATTGGAACTCAAAAAGGAATTGGTGGAGAATATGTTATTGATCCAAAATTTGAACAAAATATAAAAGGATTCCAAAGTGTTGGAATCCCTGTTGGAGTATATTTTTATACTTATGCTAATAGTAATAAAGCATCACTTGCTGATGCTAAATGGGTTATAGAAAACTTAAAACCATACAAGATAGAATTACCAGTAGTATTTGACTGGGAAAACTGGTCTTTCTATCAAGAATTTGATAAAAGTTTCTATAACCTAACACAAATGGCTAATACATTTCTAAGTACTATAGAAAAAGCAGGCTATAAAGCCATGCTATACAGTAGTAAAAATTATCTAGAAAATGTCTGGTTTGAAACAAACTATCCAGTATGGCTAGCTCATTATACAGAAAAAACTACATATCAAGGAAAATATGATGTATGGCAATTATGTAGTAATGGAAGAGTTCCAGGAATAAAAGGAAACGTTGATATAAATGTTATGTATAATTAAATATACTTTAATATCTTCACAATATGATTACCACTCTTAGTAGTTTTAATAATTCCAATATATTTAAACTTACCAATCTTTCTTATACTAAAAGTATCATTTTCTTTTAACGTATAAGAAAGATTTTTTAATAGTTCATTATTTAATAAAATTTCTTTATCTTTAACTTTCTCCTTAATCACGGCACGACTAGTGCCAGATAAATGAGATACAATTGTATCTATTCTTTCACTAGATACAATTAATTCAAGTTCTTCATAAGCACGTTCATAATCTTTTAAATAATCAAGATCTAATTCAATAAGTTCAATTTTACTATTACGAACTTTAGTAAAATTCATTTCAAAATAATTTTGAAAAAGTTTTAAAATATAAATAAAATATCTACCATCATTAAGAATAATATCTCCATACATTTCTTTACTAATATTTAAAGAATACATTGTACCTAAAATATCTTGATGACGTAATTCATTAGAACATTTAATTTCATATAATAAAACTTCGGGTTCTCGATCTAAATAATAAATTATCTTTTCGCTATCTCGGTTAGGAGAAAAAACATTAAGTCTGTTTTTTCCAAACTTTCTTTTAACCTCTTTGGCTTCACTTAAATCTAAAAAGAAAGTTGGTTGACCATTATCAAGTCTAGTTACATTCTTTTGAATCTCATACATAAAATACCTCTTAAACACTCGCTATTATATCAAATAAAATGTTATAATTAAAGTGGTGATTATAATGAAAGTAATAACTGTAAAGCAACCATTCGCAACACTTATAGCAGAAGGTCTAAAAGAATATGAATTTAGAACATGGAGAACTAAATTTAGAGGTGATATTTTAATACATGCCGGTAAGGGAATAGATAAAAAGGCTATGGAAAGATATAAACATTTAAATTTAGATTATCCATCAGGAAAAATAATAGCAAAAGCAACTATCACAGACTGTGTTTATGTAGATGATAATTTAAAAGAAGAATTACAAGAAAAAGATCCATTAGTATATTATGGTATACTTCAAAAAGATAGTGATTGGGATGGTTATGGATTTAAATTAGAAAACATAGAAAAGATAGAACCAATAGAAATAAATGGAAAACTAAGTCTATGGGACTATGATTATAAAGACGAGTAATCGTCTTTTTTTTGTAAACATAAATTGTGGAAAACTTGACAAAGAGGTGGGGGGGGTACAATTTTACTAGAATAGGAGTTGCAGAAAATGGAAAAATCAAGAAAAACTAAAGTTTTATTAATTATTGCATTAGTATTAGCAATAACAGGAATGTCTTTAGGATTTGCAGCTTTCTCATCAACTTTAACTATCTCATCAAGTGCGACTGTAACACCTAATAGTGATGATTTTAACCTTACGATATATGGTATTAGTGATTATGTGGCTTGGGGAGATTTTCTAAATAGTTTAGACTTTTCACTTCTTTCTACTACAATATCTTCTCCAACACTTAACCCTACATCATCGTCGGCCGAAACAACTGCTACAACAGCAATTATAAATAATGATACAATGACATTATCAAATATAAGTGTAACATTCTCAAAGCCAAGTATAGAAACAGCTAATTATTATTTTGTACTAAAAAACACAGGAAAATATACTGCATATATGAATTTAAATGAAAGTGAAATAGGAGAATTATGTACATGGGAAGAAAATACAACGGAAAGTTTAGCAGAACAAGCATGTAATTCTATATATTGGAATATATATACCATAGATAATCAGGGAAATCAAATAGAATTCGGCACAAGTCCAATATTACCAAATGATTGGCAAATGCTATTGATTGAATTCAAATATCCAGAGGGTTCAGTCTTACCAGATGGAAATATTAAATATGAAGTAAGAGAATTAAAACTCCCATATACGACAACACCACAATAAAAACACCAATTAGGTGTTTTTATTTTATAAAAATTCTTTAATTTCTTCTACGTATTCTTCTTGCATATCTACATATTCTTTCATGATTTCTTTTACATTAGGATCTTCATCTTTTTGATTAATAAGTCTTCTTCCTTCAATAATTCCCATATTTAATCCCTGAAGTAACATCTCTGCAAGTTTTGAATCACTTCCATCATTCATAGTTCGCATTTGAATACCAGACCATGTCATAACTTTATTCATCGCATTTGTTTCATGAGGATCATCATCACTATATTTATCATATACTTTATTAATTCTTTCTTCTAAGTCCTCATATTCTTCTAGTAAATCTTCACAAACTTTTTTAAATTTTTTATCTTCAATTTTTTCTAAGATAAATTTAACTGCATCACTTCCCATACAACAACCTTTATTTAATTCATCTAAAATATCAATATTATTTTCTTCTTTCATAATTCCCTCCATTTATAGTATTTACACAATTTACAAAAAAATACATTTATAAAATATTAAAAAAAAACAATTATGATATACTTAAGTAAAGTAGAGGAGAAGACTATGAAAAAGAAAATATTACTAGTTTTATTATTAATTGGAACATTATTTATAACAGGATGTACTGCGAAAGAAAAATTAGAACCAAATAATTTTAAAAAAATTATGGAGAAAAAAGAATTTGTTGTAGTAGATAACACAGGAATTGCTTTATCTGAAATTGGAAATGTTGAATTAAGCTATACCGCATCTCCGCAAGACCAACGATATACAATTGAATATTATTCATTTGATGGAGAAGTATCTGCCCAAGGATTCTATGCTAAGAAACAAGCTGAATTAGGTTCAACAGGTTCACAAGTATATACAGAACTAAATCTTGGAAATTATTCAAAATATACAATGATTTATAATGGAAAATTCACTGCTATATCACGTGTTTCTAACACAGCTGTCTATGTAACAGCCGACAAAATATATGAAGAAGAAATAAAACAATTATTATTGGATATTGGTTACTAAAAAGACTCAACTTGACAAATGTATAAAATACGCATATCATATTAACGAATGGAGTTGATATTATGGAATTAACTAATCCTTTATATAAAAATATGGGAGCACACGTTGTTGATACTATTTTTACAATTGATAAAGGTAGAATTAAAGTCCTTTTAATTAAAAGAAATAACGAACCATATAGAGGAAGTTGGGCTTTAGTAAGTGGAGCTATGTATAATAATGAACTTATTGAAACTGCAGCTTTACGTGAATTAAAAGAAAAAACAAATATCTCAGATATTGAATTAACTTTTATAGGGGTAGATGATGATACTGATAGATCACCACTATTAAGAATGTTTGCTTTTATTCATATCGGTCTTGTTGATTTTCAAAATATAAAATTTTTAAAAGAAACAGAAAAAACAATGGATGCAGATTGGTTTGACATTAATGATATTCCAGAACTTGCTTATGACCACAATAAGATTTTAGATTATGCTATTGAAAAATTAAAAACAATGATTAATTCATCAAATATTTTAAAAAGAATTTATCCTAATGGATTTACAATCCCAGAAATTCATAAAGTTTATGAATCAACATTAGGAGTAGAAATAGATAGACGTAACTTTAGAAAAAAACTTCTAACTCAAAAAATAATTCTTGATACAAATGAAACAATAACTTTTGAAGGTAAGAAGCCAGCCAAAAAATATATATTTAATGATGAATTACCAGATAAAAAATTATTCTAGAGAAGAACTTAAATTGTTCTTCTTTTTTTGACAAAAACTAATATTAAAATAATGTAAAGTAAGACTAAGGAAAGTTGAAAAAAAACGTATAGAAAGGTACAATTATATTATAGAATTGGGGAAATTAATATGGAAAGAAATAGACAAACAAAAATGATTACCATTATTGCATTAGTGATAGCCGTAGCAGGAATGTCTTTAGGATTTGCAGCATTTTCATCAACATTAACTATTTCATCAAGTGCAACAGTTGCACCAGATAGTTCAAACTTTAAAGTTGGATTTTATGCCAGCACAACGTCTACTTTAGCAAGTGAAGCTCAAGATCATGTTTATCCAAGTACAAATGGAAGTGCTAGTGCTACTTCACTATATATATCAGAAGGAACTACATCAATTTCTGGATTAAAAGCCAACTTTACCGCACCGGGAGAATCAGTTACTTATAGTTTTTATGTTGGGAATAGTGGAGAGTATGATGCTTATTTAAGAGCAATTAACTTTAATAATGTAACTGGAGCAAGTTCAAATAAAGTTTGTACTGCTGGAACAGATGCAACTGATTCTTTAGTACAAGCTGCATGTAATGATATTTCAATTAGTGTAAATGTTCATGATATAACAGCAACATCTACAAGTTCCAGTATATCAGGTAAAGTATTATACAAAAAAACATTTGCACCAATTACAATAACTATTGAATATGCTGCAAATGGAAATAGAGCAGATGGACCATTCTCAGTATCTTTTGGAGATATTTCTATAGATTATAGTACTATTGACAATAATGTAAATACAATAACCTTTACAATTAACGATGAAATATATTACGCCGAACAAGGAATGACTCATCTGGATTGGTTTGAAAGTTCATATAATACGTTGTATGATGATATAACAATATTGTTCTGTGATGGTGAAAATAAAATAATTAATGAAACCGATGTTCTTATAAATAACGAAGAATATTATCTTGGTGATTCATACTGCATTTAAAATAAAAAGAATGCTAACTAAGCATTCTTTTTATTTTGTATAATTGTTACTGTACTATGTGATAGATCTAAAGACTTAATAGTCTCAACAAAATCCTCATAACTAAATTCTTCTATATCACTAACTGTATCAGGATATGGATAATTAAACTCTACTATATTACTTACAAAAGGCATAACAGTATCTACTAAATTTTCACTACGAAGTACAATCTTTAAAATAGTATCTTTTTTATCAATTTCAAATATCTCTTCATTAAAAGTATTAAGTTTCAAACAAGTATCCTTTATACGTTTTTCTAATTCTTTAGAATTATTACTATAAGATCCAATTGATATTAAAACAAAGCCATCAATCATAAAGTCACTACAAGAAAGAGTAGTAGTAATTATTTTATCTTCAACTAAACTCTTATAAAGTGGAGAAGTCATTCCAAAACACATATCAAAGAAATAGTGTAAATAGAAATCTAATTTTAATCTTTCCTTAACAGTAAATTTACTTAGATTAACTTTATAAGTAACTTCAGTGTAATCTTCTCCAGTAGGAAACTCTAAAATATCTCTTTCTTTAATTACTTCATCTTTTTCATTAACTTGTATTAATTTCATATCACAACTTTTAATATCTAATTCATTGTAAATATTTTCTATAAGTTTTAACACTTTATCTTTATCAAAACTTCCTGCGATTACAATAAACTGATTACTAGGTTGATAAAATGCTTTATAACAAGTCATAACATCTTCTAAAGTAGTATTAGAAACTTCTTCTAATGTTCCCCCAATACTTCTAACTTTAATATTTTCTAAACAGTTATTTAATGTCATTTGATTAGAATGATAAAATTTATTATCCATACGTCCTTTTATTTCTTGAAGAATTGGTTTCTTAATTTTTTCTAATCTTTCTTCGTTAAATACAGGAGCATAGATTCCTCTAATCATTGTTTCAATTCCAAATTCAACGTCTTCGATTGCTTCAAAATAATACTTGGTCATATTGTAATAAGTTGAAGCATTTGTTGCCATTTGTTTTTCTCCAAGTAATTTTAAAAAGTTACCTCTTGCATTTTCTTCAACAATATAATGTTCTAGTATATGAGCAACACCATCTTGTATATGATATTCTTTACCATCTAATAAAAAATCTTTTGTCTTACCACCAAATAAAGTTACATGTTGAAATAAAGTAGAGTGTCTTCTTTTATCAGAGTACAAATAAATAGTTAATCCATTATCTAATTTAATAGTTTCTATATTATTCATGATCTTCCTCCTCAATAAAGTAAATTGTATCAAGTTTGAATCTTTCCACAAATTTAGAAATATCTTCAGCACTAACACTTAATGCTTCTTTATAACTATCTTCCATATTTTTATCAATATCTAATGTTTCTAATACAACATCATTTAATAAAGTAAATTTATCATCTAAACTCTTAATTAATGAAACACGTCTACGTTCTTTAATGTTTTCTAAATAGTCACGAATCTTATTTGGATCTTTAATATCTTCCATAACTTCTTTAATCTTCTCAATAACAATATCTTTATTTTTCTTATTGATATAGGCAGTAACTTCAAAAACACCAAATCTTAAATAAGCAAGTGCTTTAGAAGAATAAACTAAATCATTTTCATCTCTTAATTTTTTATTAAGCATTCTAGAAGATAGGGAAGTAAGTAGTCCTCTAACTAAACTTAACTTTGTAAAATCATCTTCACTCATATCTTTAATCTTATAGTAGAATGAAACAGATGAATCCTTAAAGTTTTTCTTTTCTTCAACATAATTAACATCATTTTCTCCAACACTTAAGAAATGACTATATCTTTTTTCTATTACTTCAACATTAGATAAATTTTTATAAAGATACTTATCAGCCAAAGTGTTTATTTTTTTCTCATCAACATTTCCAAAAATAAATACTGCAGGATGATATGCATTAATAACTTCTTTATATAATTCATATAAATTTTGTGGATTAATTTCATCTAATTGATATCTATGATTCTCAATAGTCCTTGATAAAATTCCTTCATCATCAATTAATTCTAATCCTTTAACAGCTTGGTATGGTCTAAGATTCTTCATCGCATTTTCAATACTCATATCAAGATTCTTCTTTTCGCGTTCCACTTCAAATGCATCAAATCCATTATCAATAACTTTAGGGTTATAAATCATTTCTTGAAAAAACTCAAATTGTTCTTCTAAATTATCAAACCCTAATGCTTCTGTATCAGGAATAATCATACTAAAACATAAACACATATTTGTTCCAACAGTCATCTTCGTACAACTAGTATTCAATATGTATTTCTTTTTTCTATTCTTTTGAAATTCTTCTTCAGTATGATATGTATTATTCATATACATTAATAAATTAGGTAGAATAGAAAACTTAGTTAAATTTTCTTCATCATCATAATATGGGAATAATACTCTAACAATTATTGTCTGAAAATCTTTATTCTTAATTATTACCGGTCTTTTAGGTATCTTTAATTCCATATACTTCACCTCTAATAAAATTATAGCAAAAAGAAAAGGACTAGTAAAAGTCCTATTTCTTTAAATCACTAAATAATACCATCATAGGAAGTATCTCTAATCTTCCAAGTAACATTCCAATTGATAAAACAATTTTTGATAATATACTAAAGTCTGCAAAATTAGAAATATCAAAGCATAAACCAACGTTAGCAAAAGTAGTAAAAGTAGCATTAACAGCTTGACTAAAATTAACCTTATCAAAACTTACTATAAACATTATTACTACTATAAATATTGCATACAGAAGTAAATATAAACATGTACTTCTAACTGTATCTTCATCAACTTTCTTACCTTCAAAAGTAATTGTTCTAACACTACTAGGATGAATTGCTTTTAATAATTCACGTTTAATAGTTTTTAATAAAATAACAAGTCTTGATATTTTAAATCCTCCACATGTACTACCAGCACAAGCACTTATTAACATCAAAACTAACATTAAAATTCTTGCTGCTGTAGGATAAACATTTATATCTCCAACAGCAAAGCCTGTACTTGTCATAATTGAACTTACATGGAAGAATGATTCTGTGAATGCTTGACCTAAATTTTTAAACATACTCATAGTATTAATAAATATAAACAAAACTGAGAAAACAAATATCATAATATAAGCTTTCAATTCTTCACTTTTTAATGCATTCTTTACATCTTTCATTATAATCAAGAAATATATATTAAAATTAACTCCAAATAAGAACATAAATATTGCAACTACATATTTATTGAATGTAGAAAAAGTTGCCGCACTTGAATTTAATGTAGCGAATCCACCAGTACCTGCTGTAGAAAATGCAGTTAATAAACTATCAAAAAATGGTAAACCGCCAATTATTAATAGAATTATTTCTATAACAGTAAGACCGATATAAATGCCATATAAATAGAATAATGTTTTTTTTATTCCTGGAACCAATTTTGCAACACTTGGACCAGGCATCTCTGCTTTTAATACATGCATAGACTTATCATTATTAGCTAGAGGTATAACAGCCATAACAAAGGCTAAAACTCCCATACCACCAATAAAGTGCATAAATGAACGCCAAAACAAAATGCTTTTATCAAGAACTTCAACATCTTTAAATATTGTTGCACCTGTTGTTGTTAGCCCTGAAACAGCTTCGAATAATGCATCAATCAAACTAGAAGAATTACTAATCCATAAAGGAAGTGCACCAATAATACTAATTATTATCCAAGCTAAGGCAACTATAATAAATCCATCTTTAGCATATAATGTTTTATTATTTAATTTAATTGAATTAAGTAAACTCCCAATTCCTAAACTAATAATAGCTGGAATAAAGAAAGGAATAACGCTTTCTTTATAAATAATTGCAACTATCATTGGTAACATCATTAATACTGCAAATGCAATTAAATCATTAAAAATATATTTATATATTAACTTATTCTTCATAAACTACCTCAAAATATCATTGATATCTCTTATCTTGTCATTTGTATCAATAACAACAATAATATCATTTTCTTTAATTTCATCATTACCAGTAGGGAATATAATATTTCTACCACGCATAATTGCAATAATTAATGCACCATCTATAAAGTCTATGTCTCTAATTCTTGTATTAAGTGCTTTAAAATCATCTTTAACATTAAATTCTAACATTTCAAATAAGTCACTATTAATTTTATAAATAGCTTCACAACTACTTCTATCACTATTTTGCATTGCTCTAATATATTTAACAATATGATGAGTAGCAATCTTATGTGGAGTAATAACAGTATCGATATGAGTCTTCTCAACAATACCATCTAAATTTATATGATTAATCTTTGTAATAATCTTAGGAACATTTTGCATAGCAGCAAACATTGAATATACAATATTTTCTTCATCTATACTTGTAAGCGCAACAAATGCATCACAAGATTCAATTCCTTCTTCGAATAATACATTTTGATCAGACACATCACCATTTATAATTAATGCATCTGGTAATTTTTCACTTAATACCTCACATCTTTCAGGATTAATTTCAATAATCTTTACATGCATTCCCATATCAATTAAACTTTTAGCTAAATAAATTGCAGTGTTAGAACCACCACTTATAATAACTTTCTTAGTTTTTTCTTGAATTAATTCAGATGATATTAAGAATTTATTAATAGATTTATTAGTTCCACTAACAAAAATAGTATCATTAGCTTGTAACTTAGTATTACCACTAGGTACAATTACTTTTTTATCTCTTTCAATAGCACTAATAATTAAATCTTTTACTTTTTTAGATATACTATTAACAGTAACCTTATCTAAAGGACTATTTTCTTTTACTTTAAATGACACTAACTGAACTCTTCCTTTTAAAAATGTAGTAGCATCCATAGCACTAGGAATACTTAAAGCTCTAGCTATTTGATTAGCAGTTAATGCCTCTGGGTTTATAAGCATTGATAAACCCAACTCATCTTTTAATAAGTTAACTGAATTTGAATATTCAGGAGTTCTAATTCTAGCAATTGTATTCTTAGCTCCTAATTTTTTACCAAGTAAACTACACATTACATTTTGTTCATCATGTTGCATAACACTTATTAATAAATCAGCATCTTTAATTCCAGCTTCAGTTAATACATTAGCATCAAGTCCACTACCTAAAATATAATTAACATCTTCATTATTAATAACATCCATACTAGTAGTAAAATCAGTATCAACTAATGTAACTTCATTACCATCTTTTACTAAGTTTTTAACAAGGTATTCTCCTAATTTACCAATACCAACAATAATTATCTTCATTTAATATCACCATAACTAATTATAACAAACATCCAATAATTATTCATTATAAAAAATAATTGTTGTACAAGATAAATATTTTTATTGTATAATTAATTAAAGAGTACATTTATATAAGATAACTAAGTAGGTGTAGTAAATGAAAAAAATCTATATTATTTTAACTTATACAGGAACAATCCTTTCTAAAATAGTAAAGATATATACAAGAAGAGAGTATTCTCATGTATCTATATCTTTAAATGAAGATCTAACTAAAATGTATAGTTTTGGAAGATTAAATCCTTATAATCCATTTAGTGGAGGATTTGTTCATGAAGAAATAGATAAAGGAACATTTAAAAGATTTAAGAAAACTAAAACAAAAATTTATTCATTAGAAATATCAGAAGAACAGTATGAAAAATTAGAAAGTATTATTGAACAAATGCAAGCTAAGAAAAATCTATACAAATTTAATGTTATTGGACTATTAGGAATAATGTTAAATGTAAAAATAAAAAGAGAAAAGTATTTCTACTGTGCTGAATTTGTTAAATATGTCTTAGAACAATCACAAGTTTTAGAGTTACCAGAACTAGTAAAACCAGAAGACTTTGAAAACGTATCTGGTATATCTGAAATATATAGGGGAGTACTAAGAGAATATCGTATTGAAGATAATTAGAAGATATATAACATATCTTCTTTTTTTTACCTAGATTTGTTATAATAAAATATAGATATATCATTAATAGGAGGATTTATTATGAATGAAAATTACATAATACTACATGGTAGTTTTGGTTCAGCAACAGGAAATTGGTTTCCCTGGCTAAAAGAGCAACTAGAACTTAAAGGAAAATCAGTTGTTGTACCACAAATGCCAGTAGGAGTAGGAATTCAAAATTATGATAACTGGGCAAATGAATTTTCTAAGTTAACAATTAATGAAAATACAACAATTATTGCTCACAGTATTGCACCAATATTTGTCTGTAAATATTTAATTTTAAATAAAGTAAAAGTAAAAAAATTAATTTTTGTCTGTGGATTTAATAATTACTTAGGAATAGATAAAGACTTTGATTCAGTAAATGAACCAATGTACATTACTAATTATCAAGATATAAAAAATTACTGTAATAATATAGTTTGTTATTATTCGGATAATGATCCATATGTAAAGTTTGAAGTAGAAAAAGAATTTGCTGATGCAATTGCTAACCAGCAATATGTCATAGCAAACGCTGGTCATATCAATGCAGAAACAGGCTATACAGAGTTTACAGAAATATTAAATGAATTATAGGAGAAACATATGTTAATTAAAGTTTTAATATTAGTTTTATTGATAGGAATAAATGGAATATTTTCAGCTACAGAAATAGCCTTCTTATCATTAAATAAATATAAATTAAATAAAGAGGTAAAAAAAGAAAATAAGAAAGCCAAGAAAATAGTAAGTCTACTAAATGACTCATCAACATTCTTATCAGCTATTCAAGTAGCTATAACTTTATCAGGCTTTCTAGCTAGTGCTTTTGCTGCAGATAGCTTTGCTAGTGAAATAGCAAGTTATATGGAAGTATCATTTATCTCAGAAGCAGCCCTAACAAATATTTTAATTGTTGTAATTACAATTATTCTTTCATACTTTACTTTAGTATTTGGAGAATTAGTACCTAAAAAGATTGGTTTAGCTAATCCAGAAAAAATATCATATGCTATGGTAGGTGTAATTTGTTTTGTAATAACATTCTTTAAACCATTCATCTTAATTTTAAAGGCATCAACTAATTTAATTGAAAAATTACTAAAAATTAAACCTCAAAAAGAAGAAGTAGAAGATGAATTAAAAGATACAATAGTTGATTCTAACTTAGAAGAACTTGAAAAGAAAATGTTATTAAAAGTATTTGAGTTTAATGATGTAACTATTAAAGATGTAATGACTAAAAAAGAAAAAGTTGTTTACATCGATGTAAATGATTCAAAAGAAACTGTTGCTAATAAAGTACGTAAATCTAAATTCACAAGATTCCCTGTTATTAAAGGTGAAAAAGTTCTAGGAATCATCAACATCAAAGATGTAATTTTAGATTCTGATCGAGAAAAAGAATATAGTGTTTATAGATACTTAAGAAAAGTAGAAAAATTAGATGCAAAAACTATTATTGATGATGCATTCTTATTATTAAATGGAAACTATGAAGCCATGGCTATTGTAAAAGAAAATGGTGAATATATTGGAATTGTTACTGTAGAAGATATACTAGAACACATAGTTGGAAATGTATTTGATGAATATGATATGCAAGAAGAAGTAAAAAAGGATAACTAATGGATATCTTTGAATTATTAAACGAATTAAATATCAACTATGAAGTAATATCACATCAAGCAGTATCTACAGTAGAAGAAGCAAAGCATCTAGAAAATATGATTGAAGGAATAGGTTGTAAAAACTTATTTCTTACAGATAAAAAAGGAAAGTATTTCTTATTTACACTTTATGAAGATAAGAAAGCAAATCTAAAGGAACTAGCAAAACAACTAAATGTTTCTAAATTATCATTTGCTAGTTTCGAAGATTTAAAAGAAATTTTAAATCTAGAACCAGGGAGTGTAACTCCCTTAAGTATCATTAATGATAAAGATAATAAAGTTACATTAGTAATTGATGAAGACATTATTACAGAAAAAATATTAGTACATCCAAATACTAATACTAAGACAATGTCTATTAATTTTAAAGATATAGAAAAAATCTTTAACTATACAAACCATAAATACATTATATATAAGGACTGATTATATGGACTTAAAAGATCAATTTAAATATTTAGTTGGTGGTTATTATGGCATAACATTTATGGATGATTATCCATTAAAAGTTTATGTTTTAAAGGATATCGAAAACTACATTAAAGATTTTATTGAAATAAACCCAATTGATAATTTTAATTACAAAGAAGAAGCAAAAAAGTATGAAGAAGAATTAACAGAAATAACTAAGTTACAAGATGCATTATTAGTTCTAAATAAGATAAATGCTTCAATGGAACTAGTCTTACTTGTAAAAAAACGTCTAAAAAAATTAAATCAACAAAAAAATAATCTTTTATAGATAATAAATATGTGTTAGAATTAAAATGAATAGAATAGGGAGTGATTATATGACTGAAAATAAATATATATGTTCAAATCGTTCAAAAGATTACAAGAAACACATTGAAAAGATAATTCAAGAGTCAAAAAAAGAAATTCTAGATTTTTTTGAAGTTAAAGATGATGGAAGATTTAACTATACAATTTATGTATATGATACAATTGAAGCACTAAAAAATGGACTACATGCTAGAGGATTTAAAGATGATCCTGAATATATGTGTGCTTGTTTTAAAGATGAAGATAAATCTTTAAATTTTTATGAGCCGGTAGAAGAAGAATCAGAAAATGAATGGACAAAAGAAGAATATGACTTAGTAATATTCCATGAATTAATTCATGCTGTTGAACACACAATTTATGGTGAACAACCAGAATGGTTAAGTGAGGGAATAGCTAAATACCTAGATGGAACATACTCACAAGGTATTAAGTTCTTATTACAAAATTATATTAATAATCTTCCAATCCCAGAAATGCGTGAGTTAGAAGAAGAATTTGGCTTCCATGATTATGATAGTTATGACTACGCATACATCATGGTAAGTTATTTAATAGAAACTATGGGTAAAAAACGTTTCCTAAAATTCCTACACAATGCTCATGAGGTAACAGAATTAAGTAAAAATCTTCTTGAAAAATCAATAAAGTATTATGAGGAGTACTTTGCTGAATAATGAGTAAAGATAACAAAAAATATCATATCTTTGAATTAAATGTAGGGAAGTTAAATATTGTATGTGTAATACTATTTATACTAATGATTATAATATCATCTGTTCTTTATAAAGGTGATTTAGCACAAGACTTCTATGAAGTAAATCTAATGCTATTACTTGTTGCTGATGTGGCAACAATGTTAATTCATGAACTATTACATAGTCTTTCCTATGTTCTTTGTGGAGGAGACTTTAAAAAAATAGTTTATGGAGCATACCTAGAAAAAGGTGTATTATACTGCTTATGTAAGCAAAATATATCTAGAAAGAATATTTTAAATTCATTAATGGTTCCATTATTTTATCTTGGTATTATCCCATATATAATCGCCATTATATTTGAATTACCATTTTTGCTATTCTTAGCAATACTAAACATTGTTGGTGCAGCAGGAGATATAATGATGTTTATTTATATTATACAACTAGATAAATCAATTGAATTCTCAGAATTTGATAATCCAATTAGATTTGCTATTTACACAGATAAAGAAATAAATGTTAAATTCTTTGGACTAGATTATATAGAAACAAGTAAAACACTTCCTAGAAAAGAACTAAAAAAATTAACAGTTAGTAAGGGAAGTTATATAGCTTTAGCAGTACTGATAGTATTAACAGTATTAAGTATAATTCTATAATAAAAAGATATCGCATAAGATATCTTTTTTTCTTTAAAAAACAATGTCGAATAGTAGTAAAAAACAAAAAACTATAGTATAATTAAAAATGTATAATAGGAATACTATTGGAGGGAAAAAAATGAAAGAATATATGACAGTAGATAGTATTGAAACATTAGAAAATGCTCTTTCAAGAGTAAGAAAAGCTCAAGAAAAATTTTCTAAGTATTCTCAAGAACAAGTAGATAAAATATTCCAAGCTGCTGCTATAGCTGCTAATAAAGCAAGAATCCCTCTTGCAAAAATGGCAGTTGAAGAAACTGGTATGGGAGTTATCGAAGATAAAATTATTAAAAATCATTATGCATCAGAATATATTTATAATAAATATCGTAATGAAAAAACATGTGGAGTTGTTGAAGAAGATTCTGCTTATGGAATAAAAAAAGTTCTAGAACCAATCGGTTTAATAGGAGCAGTTATTCCAACTACAAATCCAACTTCAACTGCCATATTTAAAACATTAATAGCACTAAAAACTAGAAATGGTATTATTATTAGTCCACATCCACGTGCAAAGAATTCAACAATTACTGCTGCAAAGATTGTATTAGAAGCTGCAGTAGCAGCTGGCGCACCTGAAGATATTATATCTTGGATTGATGTACCATCATTAGAATTAACTAATCATTTAATGCACTCAGTTGATACAATTCTAGCAACAGGTGGACCAGGAATGGTAAAATCAGCTTATTCTAGTGGAAAACCAGCTTTAGGTGTAGGTGCAGGAAATACTCCAGTTATCATAGACACATCAGCAGATATCATTTTAGCAGTAAACTCAATTATTCATTCTAAGACATTTGATAACGGAATGATTTGTGCATCAGAACAATCTGTACTTGTTATAGATGATATATATCAAGCAGTAAAAGATGAATTCCAAAAAAGAGGCTGCTATTTCTTAAATGATAATGAACTAGAACGTGTTAGAAAAACAATCATTATTAATGGTGCTCTTAATGCAAAGATAGTTGGACAAACAGCACATACTATTGCTGAATTAGCAGGAGTAAATGTACCAAAGACAACAAAAATATTAATTGGAGAAGTAGAATCAGTTGATTTATCTGAAGAGTTCGCTCATGAAAAACTGTCTCCAGTTCTTGCTATGTATAAAGTAAATGACTTTAACGAAGCAATAAGAAAAGCAAGAAAACTAATAGATGATGGTGGACTTGGCCACACTTCATCATTATATATAAATACAATAACAGAACCTGAAAAAATAGAAAAATTCTATAATAACATGAAAACATGTAGAGTTTTAATTAATACCCCATCATCTCAAGGTGGAATAGGTGACTTATACAACTTTAAACTAACTCCATCATTAACCTTAGGATGTGGTTCTTGGGGAGGAAACTCAGTATCAGAAAACGTAGGAATCAAACAATTATTAAACATCAAAACAGTAGCTGAGAGGAGAGAAAATATGTTATGGTTTAGAGCACCTGAAAAGGTTTATATAAAAAGAGGTTGCTTACCAGTTGCCTTAGAAGAATTAAAAACAGTATTAAATAAGAAAAAAGTATTTATTGTAACAGACACATTCTTATTCCAAAATGGTTATACAAAACCAATTACAGATAAATTAGAAGAAATGGGAATTGCTTATGCAACATTCTCTAATGTTGAACCAGATCCAACATTAGCTTGTGCTATTGAAGGAACTAAAGCAATGAATATGTTTAACCCAGATTGTATTATTGCAATTGGTGGTGGTTCAGCAATGGACGCTGCTAAAATTATGTGGGTAATGTACGAACATCCTGAAGTTGATTTCATGGATATGGCCATGAGATTTATGGATATCAGAAAAAGAGTATACACATTCCCCAAAATGGGTGAAAAAGCATACTTTATTGCTATTCCAACTTCTGCTGGAACAGGTTCTGAAGTTACACCATTCGCAGTAATTACTGATGAAAAAACAGGAACTAAGTATCCACTTGCAGATTATGAACTTATGCCAAATATGGCTATAGTTGATGCGAATACAATGATGAATGCACCAAAAGGATTAACATCTGCATCAGGAATTGACGCTGTTACTCACGCTCTTGAAGCTTATGCTTCAATGATGGCAACAGACTATACAGATAGTCTAGCAATTGGCGCATTAAAAACAATTTTTGAATATCTACCAAGAGCTTATGATAATGGTCCAAACGATCCTGAAGCAAGAGAAAAAATGGCCAATGCAGCTACGATGGCAGGTATGGCTTTCGCTAATGCTTTCTTAGGAGTATGTCACTCAATGGCTCATAAACTTGGAGCATTTCATCATATTCCACATGGTATTGCTAATGCTTTAATGATTGAAGAAGTATTAAGATTTAATGCCGCAGAAGTTCCAACAAAAATGGGAACATTCCCACAATATGATCATCCACATACATTAAGACGCTATGCAGAAATTGCAGAAGCCCTAAACTTAGGTGGAACAACAGATAAAGAAAAACTAGAAAATTTAATTAAAGCTATAAATGCTTTAAAAGAAAGAATAGGCATTAAGAAAACAATTAAAGACTATGATGTTGCTGAAAGTGATTTCTTAGAAACATTAGATGAAATGACAGAACAAGCATTTGATGATCAATGTACAGGTGCCAACCCAAGATTACCATTACTAGAAGAAATTAAGAAAATGTACTTAAATGCTTACTATGGAGGTAAATAATATGGAACTAATTGCTCAAAGAAAAAATAAAGAAATTTATGTAGATAACGATAAAGTAATAAAATTATTTGTAGAAGACCATTCTCAATCAGATATATTAAATGAAGCTCTAAATCAATCTAGAGTTGATGAATATTCAAATCTTAATGTTCCAAAACTAATTGAAGTAAGAAAACTTGAAAATCGTTGGGCAATTGTATCTGAAAGAGTTGAAGGAAAAACAATTTCACAAATGATGAAAGAGCAACCAGAAAAAACAGATGAATATTTAAATTTATTTGTAGATGTTCAATTAACAATTCTTTCTAATGAAGTTCCATTACTAAATAGAATTAAAGAAAAATTCACAAGAAAACTAGAAAATGCAACAAATATAGATGAAAATACAAAGTATGAATTACTACAAAGATTACAAGGAATGAAAAACCATAATAAACTTTGTCATGGTGATTATCATCCAAGTAATGTTATTGTTAAAGAAGATGGAACAGTTTATGTTATTGACTGGGCACACGTTACTCAAGGAAATGCCTCAGCAGATGCTGCAAGAACATTCCTTCTATTCTCAATTGATAATAATGAAGAACTTGCTGAAAAGTATTTAAATCTTTTCGCAAATAAAAGTGGCATTGAAAAAAGTCATATTCAACGTTGGATACCAATTGTTGCTGCCACACAAATGACAAAAAATATCCCTGAAGAGCAAGAGTTCTTAAGTAAATGGATTAACGTAGTAGACTTTGAATAAGAAGATAGATTTCTATCTTCTTTTTTTTGTAAAAAATCTGTCCAATACAAAATTTAGTCTCCATAAATTTTTATTTAATGTTATAATCAAACTATGAGGTGATCGTATGAAGCAAGTAACAAAGCTGATGATAAAAGACTACAAGATCAAGGAGCTAGGTTACGACTTCATGGGATTTCATTTAAATAAAAAAGATATGGCAACATTTCATCACTTAATAATACCGAACCGAAAAGGTGGTCCGTATGCGCGATGGAATGGTGCCATTTTAAATGGAGATACATCTCATCCATACCTACACTTAATAGAAGCAGTAGACTATGAAAAATTTTGTTATATTACCAGTGAAATGATTGACATGAATGTCAAAGGTTTTTTAGATCCTGTTAATATCCAACATATTAATCTAGTACTACGCCAATTTGAAGAAGAACATGGAAAAGATAGAGGTAAGGGTGGAAAATATTTAATTAAAGAAGAGTACAAAAAGAGAATTCTCCAATGAATTGTCTTTTTTTGCTGCATACAGGGGAAAGGAGAATAAGTGTAAAACTGTATACAATTAGTAAATAAAAATAATAAAAATATAGGAGTAAATATGAAAAAACAAGTAGAAAATAGTGATTTAAGATTAATGATTTTTAAAAGTGCAACAGATTTAGGAAATAAAATAGATGAGCACTTACTTGAAATGTATGGACTTGATAAAGATGAATACACCTTTGCTGTACCAATAAAAGAAAACTTTTTTGAAGATGGTCATTTTAAAGTAGAAATAGAAGAAACTGTTAGAGGAAAAGATATGTTTATGCTAACAGATGTTGGAAATTATTCATTAGAATATAAAATGCATGGTTTTATAAATCATACAAGTCCAAATGATTTACTAATGGAATTAAAAGATGGAATAGGGGCATGTAATTGTCATGCTAAGAATATAAACATCATCATGCCACTACTTTATGCAGGAAGACAACATAGAAGAAATACTAGAGAAAATTTAATGTGTGGAATGATGTTAAGAGAATTAGATTCTATCAGTAGAATAAAAAGCTTTATAACATTTGATGCTCATGATCAAGGTGTAGAACATGCAATTCATAATATGGAATTTGATAATTTCTTCCCAACAAATACAATTCTTGAAAGGTTTATTAATGACATGAGTATGAATAGATTAAAGAAGATTGTCTTTGTGGCTCCAGACAATGGTGCCACAGGTAGAAGAAATGTCTATCTAAATTCATTTAACTCTAAATATATTCATCGTGAAGCAGGAAGTTTTATTAAACAAAGAGACTATAATAATCTTGTGGATGGAAAATATCCAGTTATAGCCCATGACTACTGTGGAAATGAAGAACTAGATGGCTATACAGCCATAGTTAGTGATGATATGATTTCTAGTGGTGGCTCAATGTTTGATGTAATTGATGAATTAAAAAAACGTGGAGTAAAATATATTTACCTAATGACAACATATGCATTATTTACTAAAGGTATTGAAAAGTTTGAACAATATTATAAAGACGGTAAATTTGATGGACTATATACAACAAATTTATCATATATACCAGAAGAGTATAAAACATCAAAATGGTTACATGTATGTGACTGCTCAAAAGATGTAGCTGAAATAATCTATAATATTCATAATGACCAATCAATATCATCTATATTAAGAGATAAATCATATCCAGTAAAACTAGTAGAAAAGAAATTTGAAAGAGATAAATAGGATGTACATTGTACATCTTTTTTTCTTATGTTATAATATATACCACTAGAGGAGGCAGCCTATGTTTAAAACAGATATTAACTTAAACTTATATAAAACATTCTATGAACTATCAAAATATAAGAGTTTTTCTGAAACCGCAAAACAGACTTATATGTCACAATCAGCAATTAGCAAATCAATTAAAAAGTTAGAGGAAGAACTAGGAACAACACTTTTTGTCAGAAAGAAAAACGGCGTAGACTTAACAGAAAAAGGTGAAGAACTTCTTTTCTTCGTAGAACAATCATTTAATAGTTTAGTAACAGCTGAAAGAAGAATGTTAGAAACAAATAATTTAGACCGTGGAAAACTTTCTATTGGTATGCCTTCAAATATAGGTTCATTCTATTTATTTGATCATATTATTAAATTTCATAATGATTATCCAAATATTGAAGTTACTATAATAACTGGTTCAACTACCAAACTATTAAGTTTACTAGAGTCACACGAAGTAGACTTTGTAATTGATACACCACCATTTAAAAATTTAGATAAAAATAAAACAATTATTAAATTAGATACAGTAAATTATTGTTTTATTTCTAAAGATAAAAGTAATATTACAAGTGTTAAAGACTTAGAAGATAAACAATTAATTCTTCCAATTCCAAAAACAGAAAATAGAAATAAACTCGATTTAGTTTTTAAAGAAACAAATACTGAAGTCCAAAACGTTTTAAACATCCACACAACAGAAATGATAATTGCTGCCGTTAAAAGAAATTTAGGTATTGGTTACGTTATCGAAGACTTAGTTAAATATGAACTAGAAAATAATGAATTATATAAAGTACCAATTAAAGAAGAATTACAAAAAATAGACATCGATTTAATATATGATTATAACTATCTTACAACAGCCTCAATTAAGTTCTTAAAAAACTACATGAATATAGATATGAAATAAAGTCATAATTAGTATGAATAAAGGATATTAGACATAATGTCCTTTTTATTTTACACTGAATTTGAGGTGGAAATAATATGTTTAAAAAAATCGGAGTCTTTAAAGACTTTACTGATGGTACTATAAAATGTGTTTATGAAAATAACACAAAGAAAGTGATAGAAATATCACTATTATTTAACAAAGAAGATAAAAATGTAGTGTGTGCACCAACTCATCATTTTTGTAATATGGGTTGTAAAATGTGTCATCTAACTAATAAAGGATTAAATAAAAAAATGAATCCAATTACACAAGAAGACTTTATGGCTGTCTTATTAGATGCTCTAAGTTATTTCAATAACTCTAAGAAAAAATTAATAATTTCTTTTATGGGAGTAGGAGAGCCATTACTTAATATAGATTTAATCAAAGATATTTATCTAAATGAAAAACAAATTAAAGAAAAATATAATTATAGTGAAATAGGTTATGCTGTATCAACAATGATGCCTAATAGAAATGTTGATAGATTAATTCAACTTGTTAATCTTTACAACATTCCATTAAAACTTCATTTCTCATTACATACACCAGACGATAAAAAAAGATATGACCTAATTCCAAATACTAAAGTAAGTATTGATGAAGCTATGCAACTACTAGAGTCATACAGAAGTGAAGTAATGAAAAACAAAAAAATAATGAAAAAGTATGAAAAACTTCATAGTACTAATGATCCGGTTGAAATACATTATACTTTAATCAAAAATGTAAATGATAGTGATGATCTATTGAATAAATTAATTAAAATAGAAAAGAAATATCAAATATGTATAAAGTTTATTCGCTTTAATCCAATCAATGAATTGGAAAGAAGTTCATCAGAAGAAAAATGGATAGAAACTTTATCAAAAGAGATACCAAACTTAAGAGTAAAATCATACTCACCTCCAGGTAGAGAAGTAGGTTCATCTTGTGGAGAATTTACTAAACATTATTATCATCAAGAAATAGAGACAGAAGAAGAATTACAAGAATTTTTAAAATGGAAAGAAAAACATGAACTAATAGAAGAATAGGAGAATATTATGCTAGAATTTTTATTTAACACAACAATGTCAGGAACTGCTTTAGTAGCTCCTCCATTTACAACAACAATGACCATAAGTGAAGATGGAAACAATGATGACTTAGCTACAACAACAGCAGCACTTTATACAACTACATCAGTAGGAGCAAGTATCTATATGAATATAGATGAGATAAAACAAGTATTTGATGCAATTGCTTGTTTAGAATCATATAGTCAATCTGAATTACAAGAATTAGACAATTTACTCCAAGCTAAATCATTGGAATTTGATTTACCAGCACAAGAATTGCTTGATAAACCAAAAGTATTTATGAAAAACTATACAAAATAAATAATTTATGTTATAATATGAAAGCGCTTAAGGGAGAGGAATATTATGGCAGATTTAAGAGATATATATTTTGTAGTAGGAAAAAACTTATTTGAAAAAGATTTTGATCATCAAACAACTGAACAAAAGAAAAAGTTAGTTGAAGGTTCGTTAAAAACATATGTAGCATCAAAAATAGTAAGAGAAAGTACTGAACAAGCATTTAAACTAAGTGAAAATCCAAATGTATCTTTAGATGAATTAGTTGAATTACTAGGTGAATTAATTCCTGAAGAAAAACATTTTGATACAATGAGACATTTAACTCACTTTATGTTAAATATTGCTGGAGAAATGCAAGGTTGGTCAATTACTTGGTGGGATGAACAATTTATTGATAATCCATTAATTAAGTTTAATGAAGAAGGTAAAATTGATTCATTAACTACTCATAAATCATCATCATATGTACAAACTTTTAAATTTGTACATGACGTTTTTACAAGTTCATTTATGAATGAAAAAAATCAAAACAAACAATATACTTTGAAAGATACAAGAAAACAAGAAAGTAACGCTTAGTTGCTTTCTTTTCTTTTATTGAAAATAAAAGAAAAATATGTTAGTATATAAGGCATTTAAGGGGGATATATATGAACTTTGAAATATTATTAAGTAAATTATTAAGACTGCCACTAAATAAAGCGTTAGATATATATAATGAGTATCTAAAAAATAATCAAGATAACTTTGCTAATAATTTACGCGCCTCAAACTTACTTATGGAAAAAACACAAACAAGAAAAAGAATTAAAGATGAATGTTTTGAAACTGCACTTATGGCTTTGGCTTTCATGTCACAAAAGAAGAACCAATTAGCGGATATGATGCTTGAAGAGACAAAGCCATACCCTATGATTGTTTGGATGGAAGTAATAGGAGAAATGGATGATGAAGGAATAAAAGGTGTATTAAAAAATTATGCAGATAAATTACCTCCTCCAATAATTGAGACATTAATTTTAAATTTATCAGAGTCAAAGCAAGCAGTAGCAATAAATAAGTATAAAAATAGATTGGATTCAAAAAGTGAAATGTTTTATTCATTTTATTTATGTTTATCTAAAGAAGCACAACAAGAACTTGATAGACTGACTAATAAAGCTGTAAAAGTAAATCCACTACTACAATTGAGTGATCAAGAACCGTCTCAAATAAAAAAAAGCTTAATTGTAAATAAAGAATTATATAAAGAGATTCCAATGGATGATATTATTGAAGTTCTTTTATTAAATGTAAATTCATCAGAAGATATTTTTGACATATTAAAGACTTATGAAGATAGACAAACAGAAATATCTGATATGCGATTTAAATTATTAGTTGGTAGACTAAAAGTATTATTAAATGAAGAAACATATAACCATAGATTTGAAAATGCAGAAGAAATATTTAATAAACTAAAATCTCGTTTTAAAAGATTAGGTTTAAAAGACTCACTTGCTATCTTAGATGCCAAAGTAGATGGTTATTATTCTTGTGAACATGGTAATGAAATAATTTATGAATTTTTAGATATTGCATATGAAAACGAAAACCTAAGAGACTTTGTAAATGAAAAAACAATCTCAGCACTGGTTGAAAGATTTGTAAATGATTGCAGAAGTAAAGAATATACAGTTGAAGACTTCCGAAGATTAGTTGAAAAAACTACAACGACTAAGCCTTATAAGTTAATAAAAGATGATTATATTGAAGCAATAATTGCCTGTGGTTCATTAATGAAAAACCACATAATATCAGATCAAGATCCTCATTTTTTAGAATTACGTAGAAGATTTATTTCTATGCTAAATGATCAAGTAGAAAAAGATGGAACTTTAACAGAAGAAGTTAATTTCAATGGATTATTCTATCGTTTAATAAAAGGTAGTGTTGATTTTGATAAGGTCTTTAATACTAAAACATATAAAGGCTTAATATATCTAACAAAATCTGGACGAGTATTTAATAATCCAGACTTGATCACAAAATATTTATCAGACGAGCAAATAAGAAAATTAGATATATCACCAGTTCTACATTTAAAGAAAGAGCTAATTAATGAAGCTAATAGAAAACATAAAGAAGTAAAGCCTAATAGTGAATTAGATCCTCGCTATGCAGTATCAGATTTTAAAGAAAGAATGATGCTTCAATTACTTTGTTATTTTGGTGAAACTAGAGCAAGACATATTATCAAATCAGCTATGAAACCAACTAGAATGGAAAACATTTTTGATAGTCTTAATTACAAAGATATTAAGATTGATGAAAATGGTAAACCAATTGTAAATCAAGAATTAGTTGATTTCTTATTCGGAAGAGGTAGTGTAGCAGAAAAGAACACAGTTATGAATAGAATAATTCGAGAAGAATTATTAGATTTCGGAAGATTTGTTCCTGAAATATGTAATAACTACGAAGAGGTAAAAAAAGCTTGTCATGGAATTATAACTGTAAAAAGAGCAATGGCTCATTTTGAAGATATAGTTCTTCCTATTGAGTTAAAACCAAATGAACGAGAATTTAAACCGGCATTAAAAGAAATGCGTATTACTAAAGAAGATACTTTAGCCAAGGGAGTTTCCTTATGTCATGATGCCAAAAAAAGAACATCATCAACTATACCAAAAGTAAAAGGAAAATTAGGAGACTTTACATATGAAATACTAGATGTAAAAGATCCGTTTGCTTTAGCGGTAGGATACTTATCACATTGTTGTTTTGTTGTTGATGGTATTTCATATTCAGCATTAAAACATTCAATGCAATCTGTAAACGGAAGAACATTTGTTGTTTATCATAAAGGCAAATTTTTAACACAAAGTTGGATGTGGAGAAATGGCGATGTTGTTTGTTTCGACAGTGTTGAATCAGGAAGTAGTATTCATGGTGCCTACAATGATGATATAAAATTAGTAGATGTCTACAAACATGTCGCGGATGAAATAATGGATATTTCAAAATGTAATGAAACGGATGCAGAAAGAGTTAAAGTAGTCACAGTAGGGGCATCAGATTATATCTTCAAAGGACTACCACAAGTCGAAGGAAAAGTTCCAAGACCACAAGAAAGAGATGTATATGTTTACGATTCATCAACGCAAGGAATTCTTGCAGGAGAAATGCCTAAAAAGCCAAATTATGATCCTGTATCAATTAGATACAAAGACCCAAGAAAAAGAGTGCATAAGTTCTTAAGTATTGAAGAAGCAGATGTTGATGATTTAGATGAAGCATTATTAAAACTACAATCAATTAAATATGAGTCTACTGGTAGTGAAGAAGTAGAAGATATTACTACAATGAACCAACTATTTGTTGGCCAAGACTGGTATATAAAAACAACAAAAGATGGCACTGTCGAAGTAGAAATATTAGGTGAGGAAGATGCTTCACTTGAAGAATGTAAACGATATGCTGAACTGTTAGGAATAGAATTTGAAATGGAACACAAAGAATTAAATGATGGTTACCAATTATCAAAAGACGATGTAGTAAAACAGCTACGAAAGACAAAATTAGAAAGTAGGAGGGGATAATATGTTAATTGCTGAAAATATAAAACAACATTTAGCAGAAGCAACAATATCAGGAAGAAGATATTATGAAGAACATCCTGAATGTCGTATTCATCATGAAGTTGCAGAATTAATCCCTGATGACATAGATGTTGATAATCTAATCATTGCTTATAAAATATGTTTAGATAATTATGAAAAACATCAAGGAAACGTTTTACCATTTATTGCAACTATTCCTCAGTATGTTCGTAAAGGTACTACGCAAGAATTTGCTAAAGAATTTAGAAAAAAATATATTACAGATATTCTTGGACTACCACCACAACCAGAACTAGAAACAGACTATGGCTATGTAGAAACTGAACCATATGTAATAGATATTTCTAATAAAAATAAATATGCCGTACTAGCAGCACTATATAACTATTCAACACCTTATGGTATGGGATTTGCTCAATATGATCCATATGCATGGGATGAAGAAATTGGTAAACTTGCATTTGAAAAATTTGGTGAAGTATTAGCTGACGGTTCTATTTTCTTTGGCTGGGTTCAAGGGCGACTAATGCGCTGTAAGTTTAAAGATAATTTAGTTTATGTTGAAGCATACAATCGTGAAAACATTGATGGACTAGGTCAATTAGCAGTAAGTTCTGTACCTAATCTAAATCAAAAAGAAAAGCCTATTCAAAAAGTAAAAAAAGATTAATAATATGATATACTAAAAATGGTGAATAAAATGATTAATCAAGACATCAAAAAATATATAGAAAAAAATATCTATCCAGAATATCAAAAAAATGATAGTGGTCATAACATAGACCACATTAAATATGTTTTAGAAAGAAGTTTAAAGTTTGCTAAAACAGTTCCAGATATTAATCTAGACATGGTATATGTAATTGCAGCATTTCATGATATTGGTCATCATATAGATGCTAAAAACCATGAACAAGTATCTTCAGAAATACTGGAAAAAGATGAATTCATCAAAGATTATTTTACAAAAGATGAACTTAAAACAATGGTAGAAGCAGTAGTTGATCACAGAGCTAGTTTAGAGTATATTCCACGTTCAATTTATGGAAAAATAGTCTCATCAGCAGATAGAAATACTGATATAGATATTCCTCTAAAACGTACATATTCTTATCGTTTAGAGCATTTTCCAAATGCTACATTAGATGAAATCATTGAAGAATCACGTCAACATATTATTGATAAGTTTGGTTCAAATGGCTATGCCAAAGATAAAATATATTTTGAGGATGAAGATTATAATAATTTCTTAAAAGAAGTAGAATTATTCGCAGAAGATAAAGAACTTTTTAGAAAAAGATTTATTGAAGTAAATAATATTAAATAACAAAGTAGGTGATACAATGTCCAAAATAAGTAATGTCCTAACTTTTATGCAATACTTAAGTACAGGTAAAAAATATAGTATTCAAGAATTATCTGAAAAATTAGAAGTATCACCACGTATGATTAGAGTCTATAAAGAAGAACTAGAAAAAGCAGGAATTTATGTAGATACAATAATGGGTCCATATGGAGGATATGTCTTAAATCAATCTATTAGAATGCCTGTTAGAAAATTTAAAAAGAAAGATTATGAACTACTAGAAAAATATATCAGTGAAGAAAAAGATTTAGATAGAAAAGAAAAATTAATTCTATTAAAAGATAAGATTCAAGGAGTATATGCAGGTAGTAAACAAGAAGCACGTGAGTTAAATCTAAAAGATGAAACTCAAAGTAAATATAATTTACTAACACGTGCCATCAAAGAAAGAAAAAAAGTAAAAATATTATATTATTCTTATAATAAAGGAGAAAATGAAAGAGTCATATGTCCAGCAGAAATGTTTTTATTTCAAGATGGTTGGTATGTCGCAGCATTCTGTCTTGTAAAGAATGATATCCGTCATTTTGAATTAAAAAGAATAATAAAATATGAATTATTAAATGAAACTTTTTAAGTAGACTAAATACTTCCTACTCAAGTGCTACTATGTACTTGAAAGGAAGTGTTTTTTTATGAAACCAAACATGCATGATAATTTTAAATTACTTGAAGAAAGAGTATTAGACTCTTTAGAAAAAACAGACTTAGAAAGGATTAAATATCATCTAGAAAGAATAAAAACACCAACGATAACAACAGGAGTAGGTGGTTCAAGTGTAGCAAGTAATTTTGCAGCTAAAGTACTAAGTACCAAGAATGGTATAATAGCAGAACACCAAGAACCACGTGATATGTTATATAAGCCACTACAAGGATATGACAATGTATTAGCTTGTAGTTATGGTGGAAGAAACTATGGAGTAAAAACATCATTTGCCAATGATTTAAATAAGTACTTACTATCAAGAAATATATCTGATAATGAAGGAGTAAATAATTTAACTTATGATGCTTCTTTACCGGATGAAGATAGTTTTATCTCATTAGCCGCAACACTTATGCCAATGAGTGTAATGCTAGCATATTATAATGATAATGATATTTCAGTAATAAAAGAAATTTTAGAAACAGCAAGAAAATATAATGTTAATATAGATAAAGTATATGAAATATTAACTGGCTATGACACATCAACTGCATCAATCTATTTAGATTCAACTTTGGCTGAAGCGGGATTAGCATCACCTGTGGTTCATGATAAATATTCAATGTGTCATGGTAGAACAACTCTCTCATACCATCATGACCACTCCTTAATTCATCTAGATAGAGGTACCGAATTAGATAAACTATATAAAGAGGAACTACCACAATATTACAACGGAGTAATAACTCTTGAGGGTAAGTTTGATGATCCAATAGTGGATGACTTTTATCTAACATATCAAGCAATGCTTTTATCAAAAGCAATGGCAGAATCTAAGGGTAGAGACCTATCTAGAATGGCATATTCCCCAGCAGTAAAAAAACTATATCGCTATAGTGGCGAAATGTAGTAAAATTGACAATTATACTAAACTATGTTATAATCTAGCCGTAGTAAATCAATTCGACCATTCGCGTTTTACTACCAGACAAACCTAGAGTTTGAAGGAATAATGAAGAGCCTTAAGAATCTCCTCATGAATGGCAAAAAACCGTAAGCAAAATTATGGTTGTTTTTGCTAATTCATGAAAGGAGGTTCTTTTTTTGATACAACCAGACAATTATATAAAAAGGAGAGAAGTATATGAAGTTATTTAAAGAAGTAATAAAAAACAATTTAAAATTAATGATAGTTTATTTTATACTTGGAATAACATTTACATTCTTGGGGCTATATGCCACAAATTATTTTCAAGTAATAATTGACTCATTTGGAACAAATGAAATAACACTAGGAATGATAATATTTTATGGAATAGTTTTATTAATAAATGCCATCATTGGATACATTGACAACTATCCAGACAGAGTTTTATTTAACAAACTTTATTTAGAATTCAAAAAGCAATCTATGAAAAAACTAAAGACAATAGATTATCAAGAATATCAAAAAATAGGAACAGGGAGATTATCACAACAAGTAGAAGAGGGTGCAACAGCAGCAAGAGATGCAATCTATTTCTTCTGGTTAAAGTTACTAAGGGAACTTTTACCAGGGGCTATTATAAGTTTATTCTTCATAGGTAGAATTGAGTTCAAAGTGTTATTAATAGTTTTAATTGGATACATATTTGTAATCATCCTAACAAACATTGTTCTAAAGGTTCTATACAATTTAAAAGAAAAAATAAACATCAATCAAGAGTTATTAAATAAACATTTAATTCGTGGTTTCATGGAATTAGTAGTTTTTAGAACTAACAAAAAGTATGATGTTGAATTAGAAAAAATAGATCTAGAAATAACTGACATTACTAAAGGAAAAACTAAAATAAAATTAGTTCATGAAATATTTTTCACAGCTTTTGAAATTCTAGTTACAATAATCAAAATAATAATGTTAGTATATGCAGTTATTTCAAAAAATCTGACAATAGGTGAAATAGTAGTTTTAATAACTCTATTAGGCAAAGCCTATGAACCAATTGCAATATTCAATGTTGAATACATAGACTACAAATTAAACATAGTATCATTAAAACGCTATTTAGAATTCTTAGATTTACCAGATGTTTCAAATATGTATGAAGGAAAAACATTAAAAAATATTTCTGGTAATGTAGTCTTAAATGATGTAACATTTGCCTACAAAGAAAAACAAGTGCTAGAAAATATTAATCTTGAAATAAAAGAAAATTCAACTGTCGCATTTGTTGGTGAAACAGGAAGTGGAAAGTCAACAATCATAAAATTAATTGCTGGACTAATAAAACCTCAATCAGGAAATGTATTAATAGATAATAAAGATCTAACTAAAATAAAATTAGATTCATACTATGATTACTTATCTTATTTATCACAAGATTCACCTATCTTTGACGGAACGCTAAAAGAAAACATTGTTTTTGACAAAAATGTATCAGATGAGAAAATAATAGAAGTATTAAAACTTGTTGAATTAGAAAAGTTTTATTCAAAATTAAAAAATGGTTTAGAGACTGAACTAGGAGAAAAAGGAATCTTAATTTCTGGAGGAGAACGTCAAAGAATAGCTCTTGCGAGACTTTTCTTTGATGATTCAAAAATAATAATTTTAGATGAAGCAACATCAGCAATGGACAACATAACAGAAGAAAAAGTAATGAATTCAATCATGAAAAAACTAGAAAATAAAACTTTCATCATAATTGCTCATCGACTAAACACAATAAGGAATGTAGATAAAATCTTTGTTCTAAGAAATGGCTCAATAACTGACACAGGGACATACAAATCATTACAAAAAAATAGTGAATATTTCGAAGAACTATCATTGAAAAAAGTAAACTAATATGTTACTATTAAATTGCAAGGAAACTTGTACAAAAAAAGGATACATTTGAGTGCCTCAAACGTATTCCTTTCTTGGAACATAAGGATGAGTCTAACTTATGTTAGACTCTGTTTTTATTTTAGAAGTAATAATATCACAACTAATAATAGAAGGAGTATTATGGAGTATAAAGAACATTCTCTTTTACTCATAATAATCACCTCCTTTCTTGAATTTCTCCAAGAAAGAAAACATTCCTAAATGTATCCGAAAACGTATGTTATCAACCTCAAAATGAAATGACAAACTGCCAAATATTAAAATTAAGAGAATTATGAATATAGAAAAATCAGTCATATTAGGCTGATTTTTTCTTTCTATAAAAAAACTATCTTTAAATAACTAAAATATTAATAAACTAATATTCTAAAATAAACAATTATGATATAATGTAGTCTACTAAGAAAGAGGTGTTCATATGAAAGTGTTATTATTCACTCACAAAAATGATATTGATGGTATGGGAAATGCCATATTAGCTCAACTTGCTTTTGATGAAGTTAATTATGTTTTATGCGGAACATTTGACTTAACAGATTTAGTTGAAAAATACTATAAAGATGGAAGTATTTATGATTACGATCGAGTATATGTTACAGATTTATGTTTACAAGATCCAATTCTTTCAAAGATAGCTCAAGATGAAAAAATATCTAAAAAAATTCAAGTATTTGATCATCACAAAACGTTTGCAGAACCAAAGTATACAAATCATCCATTCATAACAGTGCAATTAGAAAATGAAAAAGGTCTATGTTGTGGAACAAGTATTTTCTATAATCACTTATTACAAGAAGGACTACTTGCCTCAGACAACCAAGCAATTGCCGAATTTGTTGAATTAACAAGACAACATGATACATGGGAATGGAGAAATATATATAATAATGAAAAGTCTCGTGAATTATCAATTCTATTTGATGCTCTAGGTTGTGATGGCTATATTTCATTAATGACTGAAAAATTAAGAAATAAAGAAACAAAAGTTTTTGATTATGATTCTATGGAAAGAACTTTAATTGATAATCGTAAACAGCAAATAGCTGAGAAATGTAAATTCTATGCAGATAGAATTCATTATAGAGAAATATTAGGAATGAAAGCAGGAATTGTTTTTATAACATATGAATACCGAAATGAACTTGCTGAATATTTTAGAGAAAATAAATTTGATATGGACTTTACAATGATGATTGCTTTTGATCCAGGTGTAGTAGCATATAGAAGTGTTAAAGAAGGAGTACATGTTAGACCAGTAGCTGAACTATTTGGTGGTAAAGGTCATGAAAAAGCAGCTACTAATCCAATAACTGATGAAATGTTAACTGAAATATTAAAAATATTAACAGAAGAAAAGAAATAATAGTGTGATATAATAAAAAAGAATAGAGGTGACTTATGAAAAATATAAATAATGGAGCAGAATTCTTAAACTTAGTATTTAAGGATATGACTGACTCAATAAAGTCAAAATCAAACGAACCATCAAAAAGAATTACAGAATATTTAGAAAGACTTGAAAGAATCCATGGAGAAGCATTAACTGATGAACGTAAACTAGAAGCATTAAAAGCATTCTACTATGACAAATACATAATTAAGTCTTTACCAGAAAGTTACATTAAATATCGTAAGGGATATTTTCATGATTTAGGTTTAGTAGACAAAGAAGAATTAACAGAAGAAGATTTAGGCTTAGTATTAGGATGTATAAAATATGAACAAAGAAAGTCATTAGATAATTGGTTAGATTATTTGTTTGATCCAAGTAATAATCAACCAACTTGGTTTAAATATTATGTCTTTCAAGGAATATCTAAAGTAGGTGTATTTTATCCAATATTAGGTGATTTTACAAAAAGAAGTGCTTCAACAACAGCTCCATTTATTCCTGTAGAACCAGAAGTTATTAATAATATGTATTCACTAGTTTCTAAAGTTTTAGATAGTGAACCTCTTACTCCAGAAGAACAAGAAATAACTGCTCATGGTTTAAACTTTAGAAATCTTTATAGTAATTTATATACAAAAGGAAAGAAGAAAGTATCACAATCACAACTTATAGATGATGATGTTCCAGTACACGAAGGACCAGCAATACCAGATTATAATTCATCTGATTCAAGTGCTAATGTATATCAAAATCATCAAACAGATGAAAATGGAGTACATATAGGTTCTGCCATACCGGATTATAATTCATCAAGTTATGACTTCGATTCAATACCTCAAGAAGATGATGATTTTTTTCTACCTCCATTCGAAGAAGAAAAACCAGCATTTAAAAAATAAGGAGATAAAATGACAAAAGTATATTTCACAAAAATTTTAGAACCACAAAGTTTAGTAAACATATATAATAAATTAGGAGTAGAATTAACTGGTAATGTAGCTGTAAAACTACACTCTGGTGAAGAAGGTAATCAAAACTACTTAAAACCAGAATTTGTTAAAGAATTGATTAATTATGTAAATGGTACAGTAGTAGAATGTAACACTGCTTATCCAGGTAAAAGAAATACTACCAAGAAACATGAAAAATTAATGGAGAAACATGGTTGGAGTAAATACTTCAATGTAGACATTTTAGATAAAGAACAAGAACTGGTTTTATATAATGAAAATGGAAAAATTATTAAAAAGAACATTGTAGGAAAAAATATGGAAAACTATGATTCAATGCTAGTTCTTTCACATTTTAAAGGACATCCTATGGGAGGCTTTGGAGGAGCATTAAAAAATATGTCTATTGGTCTTGCCTCAAGTAAAGGAAAAAAATATATCCATACTGGTGGTAAAGAAAAAAGCACTTATTTAGATTTATTTAGTGCAGACCATGACTCATTCCTAATGGCTATGGGTGATGCTTGCAAAACAATAACAGATTACTACAAAGATAAGATTATTTATATAAATGTAATGGTAAATATGTCAGTAGACTGTGATTGTTGTGCTAAAGCTAAAGATCCATGTATGCAAGATATTGGAATTCTAGCATCAACTGATCCAGTAGCCTTAGACCAAGCTTGTATTGATTTAGTTTATAATTCTACCGATCCAGGAAGAGATGAACTTGTAGAAAGAATAGAATCAAAAAATGGTTTATTAACTATTAAAGCCTCAGAAGAACAAGGTGTAGGTTCAAGAGAATATGAACTTATAAATATAGACTAAAACAGGAAAAAAATTCCTGTTTTTATATTTTTATAGTATAATAAAAATGAATTGTTGGAGGTACCTATGAATAAAGAAATATATTTTGATAATAATGCCACAACTAAAGTAGATGAATCAGTACTAAATGAAATGTTACCATATCTAAAAGAACAATATGGTAATCCGAGTAGTACATACTCATTTGGCAAAAATATAAAAGATAAAATTACTAATATTAGAAAGAACATTGCCAAACTTATAAACGCAGATTATCAAGAAATAATCTTCACAAGTTGTGCAAGTGAAAGTAATACAACTGCAATTATGAATGCAGTAAAATCTAATCCAAATAAAAAACATATTATAACTACTAAAGTAGAGCATGCATCTATTCTTGAAACATGTAAACACCTAGAAAAAGAAGGATATAGAATTACTTACTTAAATGTTGATAGTCAAGGAAAATTAGATTTAAAAGAATTAGAAAGTTCTATTACTGAAGATACATTATTGATTTCAATAATGATGGCCAACAACGAATTAGGTAATATTTACCCAATAAAAGAAATAGGACAAATAGCTAAAAACAACAATATTTTATTTCATTGTGATGCGGTGCAGGCCATAGGTAAAGTAATAGTTGATGTTAAAGAAATGAATATAGATACTTTATCTTTATCAGGTCATAAAATTCATGCTCCAAAAGGAATAGGTGTTTTATACGTAAAAAAAGACATAGAATTTAATCCTTTAATATTTGGACATCAAGAAAACAATCGTCGTGGAGGAACAGAGAATGTTCCATATATCATTGCTATTGGTAAAGCAATAGAAAACATATTAAATGATCCAGAATCAAATATAAACATAAAGAAACTACGAGATGACTTAGAACAAAAAATTATAACTAATATAGAAGACGTTAAAATATATGGAGATAAAGAAAATAGATTACCCAATACATTAAATGTTGCTTTCAAAGGAGTAAATGCAGAAGAATTATTATTAATGCTAGAATCATTTAATATTTTTGTTTCAACTGGTTCAGCTTGCAATTCTGAATTAGCAGAACCATCACATGTATTAGTTGCATGTAATGCAGACTTAGAAAACTATAGCCCAATTAGAATAAGTTTAGGAAAATATAATACTGAAGAAGAAATTGATTTCTTCTTAAAAAGATTAATAACAATAGTAAATATGATTAGAAGGAGAAAATAAAATGCCAGTAGTAGTAAATTTTAAAATATGTGATAATGCTAAAGAATGTGGTGGAGTAGCAGTATGCCCAACAGGAGCCTATACATATGATGAAGAAAAAGAAACAATTGTAATTGATAATGACAAATGCATTTCTTGTGGATTATGTGAAAGAGAATGTCCAATAGGTGCAATTATGGTTGCAAAGACCAAAGAAGAGTATGAAAAAATAAAAGAAGAAGTGGATAATGATCCACGTACAACAAAAGATTTATTTGTAGATCGCTATGGAGCAGCACCACTATCAGAATTCTTTATGATTGAAGAAACCGATATAGAAGAAAAAACTAAAAGTCAAGGACTAACTCTAATAGAATTCTACAACGATGATTCAATTCAATGTTTATTAAAATCTATTCCGATTAAAGAACTAACAAATTCTTTCCCAAAAGACACTTTGTTTTATAAAGTTGATGTTACAGAAGAAACAATGAATAAATATTCTATTGAAGAATTACCTGCATTACTAGTATTTAAAAATAAAGAACTTTTAGGAAAAATTGATGGTTACTTTGAAAATGATCATAAAGAAGAATTAATAAGTAAATTAGCTGAATTTATTAAATAATATGTTATAATATGAAACATTTAGGGGGATTCATATGAGCAAATTATATATTCAAAATTTAGCACCAATAATAACAGAGCGTTGCAATTTAAAATGTATGCATTGTATGCGTGGAACTGCAACATCAAAGGATATGAAAGATGAAGTTATAGAACAACTAGGCCAAATAGATTCAATAGGAAATATAACTATCTGTGGAGGAGAACCTACTTTAGCTTTACCTACATTAGAAAAGTTACTAACATTTATTGTGGACAATCATATTGGATTAGACACTCTAACAATGACAATAAATGGTACAAACTATAGTGAAGAATTATTAAGATTATTAGATTATATTGATGAATATATTCCTAAAAGAAAATATGATGTAAACGCTTTCTTTGGTATATCAAAAGATCCATTTCATGTAAGAGAATTAAAAGATAGAGGTCAAATTGATACATATGTAGATAATGTAACTAAATATGTTGAAAGTCCACATTTTCTAGAATATCGTGAAATAGATAAAAAACTATTTAGAGAGGGTAGAGCAGAATCACTTGATCCAAGAATTACTATACCTCTAAATCCATGGCCAATAATTTATACATATTTAAAAGAACATGATGTAACAGAAGTGGGACCATTAGTAGCAATTAACCCAGATGGAATAGTTACTGAATGTGATGCTTCTTTAGAACATCAAAGAACATTATATAATTATGGAAATATTTTAGAAGAAGATTTAGAGTTAATTATAAAAAGAGTAGGAGAAGAAGTATCTCCAAGAACATGGTATAGAAAAACTGGAAAAATAATAAAAAAACAAATTAATTACAACAAGTAAAGATATCAAAATTTGCAAAAACAATAAACTTATGTTATAATTAAGCCAGTTAATTAAAAGACGACTCATTCAAAGTAATTATTTTATAATGTTTTATAGAGAGTTTGTGGTTATGTGGAAACAAACAAAAATAAAATAATGAATTACAAGTGATGATTTTAATCGGAGAAGTCCGTTATCAAAATAAGGTAATAAACTATTATTACAAATAAAGGTGGTACCACGAGCATTTCGTCCTTTTGGATGAAGTGCTCTTTTTATTTTCAAAGGAGGTGATTTGTATGGATAGTGACTATTACTATTATTACTTTGATGATTGTAATTTAATTAACTATACAAATTATTTAGGAGGAAATAAAAATGAAAAAGAAATTATTTGATATTCTCAAAGAAAGAGGATACATAAAAGATTTAACACACGAACAAGAAATTATTGATTTATTGAATGGAGAACCATTTACATTTTACTTAGGAATTGATCCGACAGCAGATAGTCTACATATTGGTCATTTCTTTGCCTTAACAATGTTTAGATGGTTACAAGATTTTGGACACAAAGGTATTGTCTTAGTTGGAGGAGCAACAGCCCTAATAGGAGATCCGACTGGAAAAAGTGATATGAGAAAAATGTTATCAAAAGAAGAAGTTGCTCACAACAAAGCTGAAGTAAAAGAATTAGTAAAACGTTTTGTAAAAACAGATGGAGATAATCCTGCAATTATTGTAGATAATGCAGATTGGATTTCTGATAAGAATTACATAGACTTTATGAGAGACATTGGAGTACACTTCAATGTCAACAATATGCTCCAAGCAGATTGTTACAAAAAACGTCTAGAAAATGGTGGATTAACATTCCTAGAAATGGGCTACATGTTAATGCAAGCATTTGACTTTGTACATCTAAATAAAGAATTTGGTTGTAAACTACAAATAGGTGGTTCAGACCAATGGGGTAATATTATTGCTGGAGTAGACTTATCTAGAAAAATAGGATTTAGTGAAGGTAAAAAAATAGACCCATTATTTGGTTTAGTATGTCCATTACTAATAAAAGCAGATGGAGAAAAAATGGGTAAAACAGCAACAGGTACACTATGGGTATCTAGAGATAAAACATCTACATTTGAATTTTTCCAAGCATGGATGAATTCATTTGATGAAGATGTTGAAAGAAGTTTATCTTTCTTCACAAGAATGGAAATAGAAGATATAAAAGAACTTTGCAAAAAAGATATTAGAGAAGCAAAAAAACTTCTGGCTTTCGAAGTAACAAAATTAGTTCATGGTGAAGATGAAGCTATTAAAGCCAGAAAAACATCAGAAGAACTATTTAGTAATAAAGGTATTTCTGATAACATGCCAAGTATAACTTTATCTAAAGATAAATTAGATATTAATATAGTCGACTTATTAGTAGAAACAAATCTAGTAACATCTAAATCTGAAGCAAGAAGACTAATAGAACAAAATGGTATAAGTATAAATCAAATAAAAGTAAATAGTGTTAATGATTTAATAACAAAAGAAAGTTTAACTGAAAACTTTATAATTATTCAAAAAGGTAAAAAAGTATTTTTAAAAGTTATATTTGAATAAATATAAATAATATTGTATGATTATATACAAGGAGGAGATAGTATGAAGAAAACGAACATTTCAATTCAAACTATCTCTTTTATTTTCTAGACTTATTATTCCCTTAGGATAATAAGTCTTTTTTTATAGGAGGATATATGAAATATAAAAGAATATTATTAAAATTAAGTGGAGAATCATTAGCTGGTTCTAAAGGAACAGGAATAGATTTTGATAAAGTATTAGATGTTTGTAGAGAAATTACTGAAGTTGCTAAAAAAGGAGTAGAAGTAGCTATAGTGGTTGGTGGAGGAAACTTCTGGAGAGGAAGAAGTAATCAACAAATGGATAGATGTACATCTGACTATATTGGTATGCTAGGAACTACAATGAATGCACTGGCAATAGGAGATGCTTTTAAACAATTAAATCAACCTGTAAGAGTTCAAACAGGAGTAGAAATGCGACAAATAGCAGAATACTATATCAAAGATAGAGCAATCAAACATCTAACTAATAATAGAGTTGTAGTATTTGGTTGTGGAACTGGTTCACCATTCTTTTCAACTGATACAGCAGCTGCCCTAAGAGCGGCAGAAATAAATGCAGATGCCCTTTTAAAAGCAACAAACGTAGATGGAATCTATACAAAAGATCCAAAGAAATATGAAGATGCTGAAAAGATAGATGAAATAACATATATGGAAGTATTAAATAAAAAACTAAATGTCATGGATACAACAGCAACATCACTATGTATGGATAATAATATTCCAATCATAGTATTTGATATAAATACAAACGGTAATTTAAAAAAAGTAGTAGAAGGTAAAAAGATAGGAACTATTGTAGAAAACAAATAACTTTCATGATATATTAAAAACAGGAGTGATACTATGGAAAATAAAAATATATCTGAAACAAAACAAAAAACAAAATTTAATCCAGGAAGTATCTTATTACTTATAGGATTATTATTAATAGCAGTAGGAGTAGCTTTAACAACCTTTGTACCACAAGAAGAACCAAATACTGAAACACCAAACCAACCTTCAGAAGAAACTCTTCCAGAAACAGAAACTGAAGTAGGGCAATTAATTGAACTTTCAAAAGAAACTGAAGAAATAACATATGATGAGAATCTACGTATTAAATTTATTGGAACAAAGAGTTCTGATATGGAAAATGCTTATAAATATAAAGCAGAGATTTATTTAAATGGAGAACTATTAAGTCATAATTTCTACACAGGACAAAATATTTATTCAAGTAATTATGGTGCGTATGTAAAAATTTATAAACTAGAGGGAACATATATTATAAGTTCATTTATTGCTAAACAATGTAATGGAAATGATGTTTTAGTATTTACTTCTGATAAAACAGAGATGACTCCATACTTAGATGTGACTTTAGGTGTTGACCAAGAAAATAGTAAATACACTATTTCTAAATGTGGTGATTGCATGGATGTAACAACATGCCAAGAAAAGACACTAGAAGTACCAAAATTGACAAAATAAACAAACTATTATATAATTAGAACCATCACAAAACCAGTGCGAGGAAGAAGTAGAAAAGTAAAAGCATTTTAGAGAACTCTGTTAGGTGAAAAAGAGGATGTAATGACTTTTTGAACATGGCCCTCAAGGGTGAATGGCTGAAACTTTAGTAAGTCATTACAGGTGTGCCTGTTACAGCACAAGCCTATAACTATGCAAAAGACATAAGTAGGTTAGCGAGTTTAGTACAGTAATGCACTATTAAATAAGAGTGGTAGCGTGATATATATTCACCTCTTAGGATTTTTTCCTAAGAGGTTTTTTGTTTATAAGAAAGGAAGGGATACAATGAAGAATATATTAATAGGAATATCTTGGCCATTTGCAAACGGAGATTTGCATATAGGCCATGCAGCAAGTAGTTTGCCAGGAGATGTTATCGCAAGATATCATCGATTAAAAGGAAATAATGTAATATTAGTATCAGGGAGTGATTGCCATGGCACTCCAATTGATGTTAAAGCATTACAAGAAAACAAAAGTGCCAAAGAAATAGTCGATCTTTGTCATGAAAATTTTACAAGAGACTGGAAAAATCTAGGAGTAAGTTTTGATCTCTATAACAGAACAGATGATGAATACCATAAAAACTTTGTAAAAAAACAATTTAAAAAATATTATGAATATGGTTATCTTTATGAACAACAAGAAGAACAACTATTCTGTAGTCATTGTAATTTATTTTTAGCTGATCGTTACATAGTAGGAGTATGTCCGAAATGTGGTTCTAATATTAAAGGAGATGAATGTGAGAAATGTGGAAGTCTTTTAGAAATAAAAGATGTTAAAGAAACAAAATGTGCCATTTGTGGAAATAAAACAAGTATCAAAGAAACAAAAAATCTATATTTCTCCCTTTCAAGATTCCAAGATAATATAAAGGATTTAGTTTCAAAAAATAAACTATCTTGGCGAGAAAACGCCATACTTTTTACTGAAAGATATATTAAAGAAGGAATACCTGATAGATGTGCATCGCGTAGTCTAAATTGGGGAATTGATATTCCAATCAAAGACTATGAAGATAAAAAAATTTATGGTTGGTTTGAAAATGTTTGGGGATATGTAACCGCATCAAAAAAATATTGTGAAGAGCATAATTTAAATTGGGAAGATTTTTGGAAAAATGATAAAGATAATAAAATTTATTTAGTTCATGCCAAAGATAATATTCCATTTCATACAGTAATATTTCCATCACTTTTACTTGCAACAAAAGACAACTATAAGTTACCAGATAAAATAATTTCAGATGAATATATAACTATTGAAAGTGAAAAACTATCAAAAAGCAAAGGAAACTATATTTCAGTAAAAGATATTTTAGAAAGATATCCAGCTGATGCAGTAAGATATTATTTCTTATACAATGATCCGGAAAAAAGAGACTTTAACTTTACATGGAATGATTTCATAAATTCAATTAATGGAGAACTTCTAGGTAAATGGGGTAACTTTATTAATAGAACACTAGTATTTATAAAAAAATCATTTGATGGAAAATTAACTAATTCGAAAATAGATATAGATGTAGAATATAAGTTAAAAAGATTATTTGAAACAGTTGGTGAAGATATTGATAATGGTAATGTTAAAGATGGATTAATAAAAATATTTGATTTTATAAGTTATGCAAACAAATATTTTGATGAAAAAGAACCTTGGAAACTTGCAAAAGAAAATATAGAAGAATGTAACAATGTATTATTAAATTGTGTAAATATTATTTTAAATGTAAATACTCTTCTAAAACCATACTTACCATTTTCATGTGAAACAGTAGAAGGCTACTTAAATGAAAAAGTAAATAATTGGGAATATGTGCAAATTAATAATGTAGAAATAAGTAAAGAAATAAAGCCGCTATATGAAAGATATGATAAATCAAGAATAGAAGAAGAAAAAGAACGATTAAAAAACACAATTTAATAAAACGTGGTATAATAAAAGTCATAAATGTTACAATTAACATGAGAGGAGAAATATTAATGACTGATTTTGATAAATTGTTTGAAGGAGATATAGATAGAAAATTCTTCTATACAGATTATCCAGGAGATAAGATGATGGTAGGAAAAATTAGCTTAGATAATGCTAAAGCTAGAATGAGTAAAAATGAATATTATACTTTAGTAACATATACATATGGTGAAGAATTACCTGAACGTTATGTACCATTAGAAGGATTACAAAGCGATGATGGAACATTATTTGCTACATTAAATCCAAATCACCATATTTGGAATATTTGTAGAGATGGTGGAATTCAACGTATTTCTAGATTACCAGATTTAGAAAACGGAAGTCCAAATTATCTTTTAGGACCAGGACCTGATACAGTTGCTCTATATGATATGATTATGGACCAATATGCTGAAGTTACTGGTAAAGATTCACCAGTAGTAGAAACTGGAAAAGGAAAATAAAAAGTTAGTCAGTCGACTAACTTTTTTATATAATATAAATGTGATATACTTTAATAGAAGGAGTAATGTCATGATTAAGAACTTTATATTTGATGTAGATAGAACTTTAGTTGATAGTTACCAACCGGAACTAGAAACACTAAAAGAAGCACTTAAAATAGTAACCAATAAAAAATATAATGATGAAATGATGAATCAATTAACAATTCTTACAACAGATGAATTTTTTGAACGATTAGGAATTGATAAACATTCAGATACAATGAAACAAATAAATTATCACTGGGGAAGATTGTTAAAAGAAAAAAAGCCAAAATTATTTAATGGAATAAAAGAATTATTAAATGAATTAAAAAATAAAGGTTACTTCTTAGCCGTTGCAACCTCAAGAACAAAAGAAGAATTAAACGAGTTAGATGAATTGATTGATTATCTAGATTTATTTAATATAGTAATTACATCTGATTTAATAAAAAATCCAAAACCATCTCCAGAATCAATAAATATCATTGTTGATAAATTTAGCCTTAATAGAGAAGAAACAATCTATATTGGAGATAGTCCAAGTGATCAAAAAGCAGCTTTTGCTGCAAGTGTTAAGTTTGGTTTTGCTTCGTGGGAAAATAAAAATGAAATATCTGAGTACGACTATAATTTCACAAATCCACAAGAAATATATAAACTAATAAGATAAGGAGAAAACTATGGAAAAATTTGAAAGATTAATTAATATGTGTAAAGTAAGAATGCCAATAACTACAGAAAATGTAGGGGAAGGAATGTTCTTAGTTGATAGAGGAAGTTTTCAACTAATTATTCCATCTGATAATACGGAAGAACATGGAGATTTCTTAGTAAACTCTATTCAAGGACATGATAATTATTCTTATAATACAGAAAGTACACATGTATATCATGTTCTAGATGGCTCAGGAAAATTTATTGTAGATGATGAAGAAGTTGAAGTAATGCCAGGAGATACTATTACTATTGCTCCAAACAAAGTATTTAGTTATGAAGGGGAAATGATCATGACTTTAGGCATGACGCCTAACTTTAAAGAAGAGAACGAACATATTGTAAGACAAGTAACTTATGACCAAAAAGGCTCATCAAAAAAATAAAAACTATGAAAAACATAGTTTTTTTGTGACAAAAAATTCTAACTTTTTGCGAATAATATATATGAAAGGAGGAATTAAATGAATACTGGATATGCAAATGAAATCTCTTTTATTGAATATTTAGATCGCAAGAAGTATGAAGAACTTAATCCTTTGATGCAAGATTTAATTAATGGTTTAGTATGTATGATGACATTATTGCTATAATAGCTAAAAGGCAACGTAATTAGTGTTGTCTTTTTCTTTTTGAAATGACTCAGTTTCCAAGATGACTACGTGGGCACAAAAAAAGAGTCTAGTCAATGACTAAACTCTGTATGTCTAAATGGAGCGGATGATGGGAATCGAACCCACGTAGTCAGCTTGGAAGGCTGAGGTTCTACCATTAAACTACATCCGCACATTGTAATTAGCCCCTCAGCCTTTTCCGAACGACTGAGTCGACTAAATCAAGTAGACAAGTTAAATTATATCAGACTGAGAGAAAAAGTCAACACTTTTTTAAAAAAAAATTAAATTTTTTTAAAATAATCGTTCTTTTCAATTACTTTAAAGTATTATATACTAGTTATAGAGGGTGATATTATGAAAATATTAAGTAGTGATTTTGATAATACATTATTCTTTTTAGATGATCCTATTAAAACTGCCAAGAATATTGAGGCAGTAAAGAAATTCATTGCCTCAGGAAATATTTTCTGTATTATTACTGGAAGAACCTATATGGAAATAAAACCAGACTTATTAAAATTAGATTTACCATATACATATTTAGTATGTGCTGATGGAGCCTTAATCTTTGATAGTACTGATTATTGCTTAAAGACAGTTAAACTTGATAAAGAAGTTGTCAAACGAGCAGTAGAAATTCTAAAAGAAAATGGTTATGAACCATACTTAGAAGATGGATATAATATTACAAATAACCCAGATGATTGTATTAAAGTAGCATCTTTATATGCAAAAGATAAAGAAGATGGAATTAGAGTAGCAAAATTAATTTCAGATGAATTAAATGTTTATGCTTATGCAAGTAGAAAACATGTAAATATAAATAATCCATTAAATGATAAAAAACAAGCAATAATGCGACTTGCAGAAGTAGCAGACTTGAATCCTAATGACTTTCATGTTATCGGTGATGACATAAATGATTACGAAATGTTAGAAACTTTTTCCGCTGCACTTGTGGAAAAACATAATCCACTCCTAGATAAATTTAATCTACCTATTTATAAAACACTTGCTGATTATATTGAATATTTAATGTCTAACTAAAAAAATATTAGAAATATCTAGTATTTTTTTTTGCTTTGTGTTATAATGGTGAACGTCGCGAGAAGAGGTGTATTAAAATGGAAAAAAGAAATATCGCAATTATTGCCCATGTCGATCATGGGAAAACAACTTTAGTAGACGGAATTATTAAACATTCTGGAATGTTCAGAGAAAATGAAGATGTATCAAATGTATCAATGGACTCTAATGATCTTGAAAGAGAAAGAGGAATCACAATTTTAGCTAAAACAACAGCAATCGATTATAAAGGAGTAAGAATTAATATTCTAGATACTCCAGGACATGCCGACTTCGGTGGAGAAGTTGAACGTATCATGAACATGGTTGATGGTGTTTTACTAGTGGTAGATGCTTATGAAGGTGCAATGCCTCAAACAAGATTCGTTCTTAAAAAAGCATTTGAAGCAGGTGTAAAACCTGTAGTAGTTATTAACAAAGTTGATAAACCAGCTGCAAGATGTAGTCAAGTAGTTGATGAAGTATTAGATTTATTCATTGAACTTGGTGCAGATGATAGTCAACTAGATTTTAAAGTATTATACGCATCTGGACTAAATGGAACATGTTCATATAGTGATGACTTATCAACTCAAACAGAAGGATTCCAAGAAGTATTAGATACAATTTTAGAAGAAATTCCAGCACCAGCTGGTTCAGTTGATGCACCATTACAATTCCAACCTGCATTATTAGATTATAATGAGTTCGTAGGAAGAATTGGAATTGGACGTATTCATAATGGTAAAGTAAAAACAGGTGAAATGGTTACTTGTTGCAGATTAGATGGAACAACTAAACAATTTAGAATTCAAAAATTATTTGGTTATTACGGATACAAGAGAATTGAAATTGAAGAAGCAGAAGCAGGAGATTTAGTTGCTATCGCAGGACTTGCTGATATTTCAGTAGGAGAAACAATTTGTAATACAACTGATATTTTACCTTTACCACAATTACATATAGATGAACCAACATTACAAATGACATTTGGAACAAACTCATCACCATTCTGTGGAAAAGATGGAAAAATAGTTACTGCTAGAAAAATTGAAGAAAGATTAATGCGCGAAACTCAAAAAGATGTAAGTTTAAGAGTAGAACCAGCAACAAATGAATCATTCTTAGTAAGTGGGCGTGGAGAACTTCATTTAAGTATTTTAATTGAAAATATGCGTCGTGAAGGATTTGAACTTGAAGTTTCAAAACCAAGTGTAATCATTAAAGAAATTAATGGTCAAAAATATGAACCATGTGAAGAATTACAAATCGAAGTACCAGAAGAATCTGTAGGTACAGTTATCGAACAACTTGGAGTACGTGGTGGAAAAATGATTAGTATGACTAACTTCGAAAATCAAGTTAGATTATTATATACAATTCCATCTCGTGGTTTAATTGGATTCTCAACTGACTTTATGACATTAACAAAAGGTTATGGAATCATGAACCACACATTTAAAGAATATATGCCATATGAAAGTGGAATAATTGGTGAAAGAAAACTAGGAGTACTAGTTTCAATGGAAAATGGTCAATCTACAGCATACTCAATCGGCAACTTAGAAGACCGTGGTATTATGTTTATTGAACCTGGTACAGAAGTATATGAAGGTATGGTTGTAGGTGAATGTAATAGAGATAACGACTTAGCTGTAAACGTAGTAAAAGGAAAACAATTAACTAATACACGTGCAGCTGGTTCAGACCACACTGTAGTCTTAAAAAGACCTCGTCCAATTTCTCTAGAATATGCCTTAGATTATATTAATTCTGATGAACTAGTAGAAGTAACTCCAAACTTCATTAGAATAAGAAAACGTATCTTAAATACAGAAGAACGTAAGAAATTTGATGCAAGAATGAAAAATAACTAGAAATAGTTATTTTTTGTTTGATTAATTCTAAATCTTTGCTATAATGATATATATAAGATAGACATAGGATAGAGGTGGAATTATGAATCAAACACAACAAACACAACAAAGTGTACAAGTTTCACAAGAAGAACTAGCAAAAACACAAGTATTAAATTTAACAGATGTACAAGAAATTGCTAATTTTGAAAAGAAGACAAGTAAAAGACCAGCAGTTTTATTTGCAATCGCTGGAATCCTTGCCATCACATTAGGCGTTTCTTATCCAAATATAATGACTGCAGTTGACTCAATCTCATCAACATCAACTACAGAACCAGTAGAAATTATTTATACAGATAATGTACTAAATAACATTCAACCAAAAGACTTAACATGTAACTTAACAAGTCCAAATAATTCAGATGGTACTTCAGGTGCAGTATCATATAAATTTATTTTAGATGAAGAAGATAAAGTACAAAGATATACAATGACATTAAGTTTTGCACCACAAGCAGGAAATGCTGCAGGATTAGTAGCTGTTCAAAACTACTATAATCAATATAGACAATTAGATGTTCTCCCATTAGAAGGATATACAACAGCAACAACTTATACAGATGCTGGTATGCAAACAATTATTTCTGTTGACTTAACTAAGTTTAATAAGGCAACATTAACTCCAACACATAATGCATTATATTTTGCATTAGTACAAGATAATCTAGGAGATACAAAAGAAATATTAACTCAAAAATATTCTTCAATGGGATATGTATGTGAATAAAAAAACTAGTAGGTAACTACTAGTTTTTCTTTAACTAAATAAATAAAATAAAAAACTGCATATCAATTATGCAGCTTTTTGATTCTTTAATAAACTCTTCTTTTCTTTTGTAGACATTCTTACTTTAGAACCATCATCAAGTCTAACAACTTGTAAATTTAATTTTTGTCTTGTTTTAGTTGCGTTTAAAGCATGTGATCTTTTATTTTTAACATTACCAGTTCTGCTTGTTACATTTACTGCCATAATTTCTCCTCCTTTGGTCATTTCGTTCTGCTTAATAACTTTAACATAAAAAAACTAGAAAGTCAAACAAAATTACTTAAAATACTTGATATGTCAGTATATAAATACAAAATTCGCTATTTATGGGGTTTAAATAAAAAAATACTTTTAGTATAATATGACCAAACAAAGAAAGTAGGTGAAACCTATGAATAATTATAAAATTGGTTCTTTTATTGCAAAAAAAAGAAACCAACTTGGCATAACTCAAAGACAACTCGCAGAAAAATTATATGTAACAGACAAAACAATCTCACGTTGGGAAAATGGCAATTATATGCCAGACTTAACACTATTAATAACAATCTCAGAAATTTTAAATACTTCAGTATATGAACTACTATTAGGTGAAGAAATAAAACAAGATAATATTAATGACAATATAGAAACAGAAGTAAGATTCTTATACTCATTATCAGAAGAAGAAAAAATACTAAATTATTTACATAAATTTTCTGAGTTAACATATAAAGGTTGTTTCAATGAAAAAACAATTCAATATAATCATCCAATGAAAGAATATGATTACTATTCTAAAGAAATAGATGCACGTTTCAGAGTAAGAACTACAGTTAATAATGAAATAAAAAAATGTATGATTACATATAAACGACGTAAAGAAAACTTCTTAAATGAAGAAATTAATACTGAAGAAGAAGTAGAAGTATCAATCAACTATAATGAAGTAGATAATTTAATCTATTTACTAGAAAATGTCATCCATATGAAACTTATAGAATCATATGAAAGAAAACGTCATGTATTCTCAAATGATGATATTGAAGTAGTTGTAGACATATATCCATTTATGATTGCGATAGAAGTAGAAAATAAAAGCAAAGATAAAGATCCAAAATCAGTAATTCTATATTACTTAAATTTATTAGGATTTAACTTAAAAGATTCATATCGCTTATCTTGGGACGATAAGTACGAAGAACTTTGTAAAGAACAAAATATAAAACAATATAACATCGTAGATAATACTAAAGAAATGCCAGTATTCTTAAATCATGAATTTAATTTAAATAAATAACTATTTAAAATGTATGATAAAATAAAAAATATTATGGAGGTAGCAAATGAAATCTATTCTAATGGAAATAGGAAAAATATTGAAAGATATACCGAATATGGACAAAACATCAATGGCAGTAATAATTAACCCAATAGATACGATGGAGCAAGCCCAAAGACTTCTAAAATATCTACAAGAGAACAAAGACAACAAAGAAATAATGAAAATGGGATATTTACTAAAACACAATCACGAAATAATAGGGAACTAGACAATAGATAATTTAAAGCATCTATAATAAAGTAAAATAGGAATATATAAACATGATATATTTGAAAATTAAATTTATATAGCAAGTAATGTAAGAAAATTATGGAGGAAATAAATGAAACAAATTCTAATAGAAATAGCAAATATTCTGTGGAAAGTGCCCAACATAGACGAGACATCAGTAGCAGTAATAATGAATCCAATAGATACGATGGAGCAAGCCCAAAGACTTCTAAAATATCTACAAGAGAACAAGGACAACAAAGAAATAATGAAAATGGGATACTTACTAAAACACAATCACGAAATAATAGGGAACTAAATATAAATATGTATCTTGCATTCATATTCGAAAAAAATTACACGAAAAAAAAGACCAGTGAACTAGGTACGTGCCTAGATACAACCACCGGTCTTTGTGCTAACGGAGATATTCACCCAGTCAAGTGCTGAGCAAACATCTCTTAGTACTAATAATATACCACAAAACGAAAAAAATGCAACATAATTCAAAGTCACTAGTAAGGGAATTTATAACAAAGGAGAACTAGACAATAGTTCTTTTTTCTATAACTATTTTATGGTAGAATATAAATGAAAAGGAGGTATTACTATGTATATTCCATTATTTAATAAAAGTAATTATTCATTATTATCTAGTTTATTAAAAATAGATGATATCATTTCATATGCAAAAGAAAGTAATATCTCTGAAATAGCTATAGCAGATACTAATATGTATGGAACTATGGAATTTATAAATAAATGTAAAAAAGAAAATATAAAACCAATTATTGGATTACATCTTTTATTAGAAGAATTCTCTATAGTTTTATATGCCAAAGACTATAATGGCTATAAATCTCTAATTAAATTATCAAGTATTCAAAATGAAAGAAAAGTAACAAAAGAAGAACTATCTAAATATAACAAAAATGTTATAGCCATACTTCCATATGAATCGAAAGAAACATACAAAGAATTAGCATCAGTTTATGAAGATCTATATATAGGATATAGAAATAAAAAAGAACAAACAGAAGTGCTACTTCAAACAACAAATATAGTATTTTTTAGAGAAAGTTTATACTTAACTAAAAATGATGAATCAACACTTCCATATTTATATCGAATAAGAGATGGGAAAACTATTAGTGATGATATTATTTATGACACTGAAAATCATGAACTAAATATCAAAAATATTTTAGATTTAACAGATAATACAGGTTTACTAGCAACTCATAAAATTGCTGAAAGTTGTAATTTAGAATTCCCACCAGCAAAACTATTATTACCAATTTATGATTGTGAAGATCCTAGTAAATATTTATTTGAATTATGCAAAGTAGGACTAACAAAAAGATTAAATGGAAACATCCCAGATAAGTATAAACAACGTTTATCATATGAATTAAACATTATCAATGAAATGGGATTTCCAAACTATTTCTTAGTAGTTTATGATTTTATAAAATTTGCTAAAAAGAATAAAATATTAGTAGGGCCAGGAAGAGGATCAGCGGCTGGATCATTAGTTGCATACTCATTAGGAATAACTGATATTGACCCACTTGAATATGATTTGTTATTCGAAAGATTCTTAAATCCTGCTCGTAAAACAATGCCAGATATCGATACAGATTTTCCAGATAATAGACGTGGAGAAGTTATAGATTATGTTATCGAAAAGTATGGTAAAAAAAGAGTTTGTGGAATAGTAACTTTTGGTACAATGAGTGCCAAACAAGTACTAAGAGATGTTGCTAGAGTTTTAAACATTCCAATCTACAAAGTAGATGGTCTATGTAAATTTATTCCAGGAATAACAAAAGAAAAACTAAATGATTTTTATAATAAAAACCAAGCGTTCAAAGCAAGAATTGATAGTGATACAACTTTAACAACACTATATGAAATTGCTTGTAAATTAGAAGGATATCCAAGACATACATCATCTCATGCAGCAGGTATTGTAATGAGCCAAGTTGACCTTGATGAAGTAATACCTCTAACAACAGGAGATGGAATGTATCTAACTAGTTATACAATGGAATACCTAGAAGATTTAGGTCTTCTAAAAATGGATTTTCTTGGTTTAAAAAACTTATCTACCATTGATAATATTATTTCTGATATAAAAGAACAAACAGGAGAAGTCCTTGACTTCAATAAAATACCATTAAATGATAAAGAAACATTTAAAGTATTTGAAACAGCCAATACTAGTGGTATCTTCCAATTTGAATCTACTGGTATGCGTAATTTCTTACGTCGTCTTCGTCCAACTACATTTGAAGATATATGTGATGCAATTGCAATCTTTAGACCAGGTGCTGCATCAAATATTGATGATTATATAAAACGAAGACATGGCGAAGAAAAGATAGAATATATTGACAAAGAATTAGAATCAATTTCTAAAAATACTTATGGTTTGTTAATTTATCAAGAACAAATTATGCAGCTAGCAAGCATATATGCAGATTACACACTAGGTGAAGCAGATATCTTACGTCGTGCCATGAGTAAAAAGAAACTCGATCTACTAAAAGCAGAAGAAGAAAAATTCATTGAAAAAAGTATTAAAAAAGGTCATTCAAAAGAAGATGCTAAAAAAGTATATGAACTTGTTCTAAACTTTGCTGGTTTTGGTTTTAATAAATCACACTCTGTAGCATATGCAATAATTGCATATAAAATGGCTTACTTAAAAACGCACTATAAGACAATCTTCTTTGCTAACTTATTAACTAATGTTATTGGTAGTGAAGCTAAAACTCATGAGTATATTATGGAAGCAAAAGCTAATAAAATAGAAGTAGAAAAACCAACAATTAGTAAGAGTGATTCAAGATATATAGTTGAAGATAACAAAATTATTTATCCCATTTCAAATATCAAATCAATTGGAACAGTTGTTTCTGATACAATAAAAAAAGCCAAACTTCAAGGACCATTTATCGATATCTATGATTGTATTAGTAGATTATATATTGAAGGATTAGGTAAGAAAAATCTAGAAACTTTAATAATGGCTGATGTCTTTAAAGAATTTAATTACAATAGAGCAACACTAATTTATAATTTAGATAGCTTATTTAATTATGCCGAATTAACTAAAGATATTGATCCATCGTTAGTAATGAAACCAGATATTGAAATTCAAAATGAATATGAAAGTTCATACTTACTTGAAAAAGAAAAAGAAGTATTTGGATTCTACTTATCATCTCATCCAACCACAATGTATAAAAAAGATAATCCATATTGTATTCCACTAAATACTGTGGAAAAAAACTTCGGCAAACAAGTAGATACCTTAATACTTGTGGATAAAATAAAAACCATTAATACTAAAAAAGGTGATAAAATGGCCTTTATTACTGGTAGTGATGAAACTTCAACATTAGAATATACATTATTCCCTAAAACATATAACAATTATCCTGACATTCAAAGAGGAGATTTATTAAAAATAAGAGGTAATGTTGAAAGAAGATTAGATCAAATCCAAGTAATAGTAGACAAAATAAAAAAACTAAACGAAGAGGAGAACAGCAATGAAGAATAAAAAGCTTATTTATACATTAGCAAGTGCCTTTATGTTAGTAGATCAAATAATTAAATTGATTGTTATAAATAACATGAATGTATTTCAAGAAATAAAAATAATTCCTAAGTTCTTTTCTTTATACTACTTAAGAAATACAGGCGCAGCCTTTTCGATTTTTGGAAATAAACTTTTGTTTTTAATAATTATAAGTATAATTTGCTTGATAGTTTTAAAAAACTATATAAAAAAGCTACAAAGAGTAACTAACTTAACTATAATATCTCTGGGAATTTTAATAGGTGGAATTATTGGAAACTTATTTGATAGAGTATTACGTCATGCAGTAATTGATTATCTATCATTTAATTTCTTTGGATATAGTTTCCCAGTATTTAATTTAGCCGATATCGGTATAACTATTGGAGCCTGTCTTCTAATAATTGATTTAATTATTGAAGAAAAAGAAAAGAAAAAACTTCAATAAATAGGGGAGGTTCATCATGAATGAACAACAAAGAAAATTAGCAGAAAAGTTAATTGACGACTATCAAAATGATGCTAATGACTTGTATTATAAAATTAATAGAAATGGAGTTTTTGCTTTCTGTGGCTTAGGCATGGCCATAGCCATATTTGCTATAGGAGGAGAGCTTACTACTAATGAAATAGTTGATAACTTAATTGGTATTACAAGTGGAGCAAGTGTCATTGTAAATGGTATAAGTGCTGTTAAAAGAATTGTTAGAAAAGAAGCCTTAGAACAAAGAATTAGAGAAATAGAATACGACTTAGCAATGGATGAACTGTCAACTGAAAAACCAAAAATTTATCAAAAGTCTATTAATGATAAATAGTAGTATGTTATAATAGAAATAATAGAGGTGAAAGCAAATGGCAAAAGATTATACTATTGAAAAAATAGAAAAGCCAGAAGAAGTAATTAAAAAAGCAAATGGTAATCTTATATTAAATACCCTTTTTGCTGTAGCAGGATTTACTTTAGCTGGTGTTTCATTTGGATTAGGATTAGGACCATTGTTAGCATTTGGTGGAGTTGGAATTACAAGTGCAAGTATCAAATCAATGAGAGAGAATATAAGACTTAAGTCAACAGCTAAAAGTCAAATGGAGGGAAAAACAAGATGATCCAAATAAAAGATGTAGTTACATTAAGTGATCAAAACGAATACTTAGTAGTTAGTAAAGTTGATCATGAATATAGAAATTACTATTATTTAGTAGATATAAATGATAATTCCAACGTTTTATTCCTATATGAAAATGGAGAAAAACTTACAGAAGTAGAAGAACCAGAATTAGTAAGTAAACTTCTACCAATGTTCTATGCCAAAATAGCTTGTTTATTATAAAGTATTGATTTATTCAATACTTTTTCTATGGTAGAATATAAATGAATATGTTATAATACAAACGAAATAAAGGAGGCACCTCTAATGATAAAAGTTGAAACAGAAGTTAATTCAAGATTAGATAGTTATTTATCAGAACAATTAGAATTATCTCGCAGTAAAGTACAAAAATTAATTAAAGAAAACTTAGTAACAGTAAATGGTAAAAACGTAAATGGAAGTTACCAAGTAAAATTAAATGATGAAATAGAAGTAAATGATGATTTAAATTATGAAATAAATGTTGAACCAGAAAATATTGAAATTGATGTAGTATATGAAGATGATGATTTACTTGTAATTAATAAAAAAAGTGGAATGGTAGTTCATCCAGCACCAGGACATTATACAGGGACATTAGTAAATGCATTACTTTATAGATTTAATATCACTGGTGGACAGTCTCACCGACCAGGTATAGTCCACAGATTAGATAAAGATACATCTGGGTTAATGTTAGTGGCTAAAAATGAATGGACACATGAAAAATTATCAGAAATGATTTCTAAAAAAGAAGTTGCTCGTCACTATCTAGCTATTGTAACTGGTTTAATTAAACATGACACAGGTACAATTGATGCACCAATCGGAAGAGATACAAACGATAGACAAAAAATGGCAGTAACAGACCAAAATGCCAAAGAAGCAATAACTCACTTTAGAGTATTAGAACAATTTAAAAAAAATACTTTAATTGAATGTATTCTAGAAACAGGAAGAACACATCAAATTAGAGTACATCTTGCCTATATAAATCATCCAGTAGTAAATGATCCAGCATATGGTAAAGGTAAAGCAACAGACTTTGGACAAATGTTACATTCTAAATCAATTAAGTTTAATCATCCAAGAACTGGTAAAGAAATCTTCTTTGAAGTAGAACCACCAAAAGAATTCTTAGAAAAACTTGAAGAATTAAGAACAGAGGAATAATATGACAAAATTATATGTAGCTAAAATGGTAATGATAAAACCACTATTTTTTTATGGCAATGGTGCAGTAAAAGTAATAACAGACGATATATTAGTAAAGAAAACACCATTTGGTTATAAAGAAACACTGACTGGTCGAAGTTTTAAAAAAGGAACTTATCTAAAAAAGAATGAAGGAACCTATAATTGTGTATCTGCTCCATATATATTAACTGATAGTAGTATTGCACAAAAGTTAGAAGACGGAGAAACACAATTATTAATAGATGATCTTATTAATGAAAAATATCCTATAAGAGAAGCTAGTAAAGAAGATATAGACACAATAGTTGATTACTTCGAACATTCAAGATTGAATCAGTATTATAAAGACCAACAAGCAAGAAAAGAACGTAAGCAACAAGAAAAAAGAAGTACAAATGCAGCAATAAAAGAAATGAAAAAAGTACAAAAACAAAGAAGAAAACAAATAAAGAGAGGCTAAAACCCTCTTTTTTATGTCTAAATAAGTAAAATTTGTTGACTCAAAAAAAACGGTATGAAATAATGAACTTGAAAATAACTAAAGTGAGGTGTTTGGTATGAGTAGAAAAAAATTAACAGGCTATCCGTCTAAAGACAATCCCCAAAGTGTAGAAGCCACATTTTTAGAAAGAAATCCAATAATTCCGAGTGTAAATATATATACTTTGCTAAAATTGTTAAGTATGCAACACAAAGATAAAGCTGCAGTAGACTCGTTGGATTTAAAAGCAAATTATGGTCAACTGTTAGATGATGCAGTTACGATATCTCGCGCACTAAAAGAATTAGGCGTAAAAAAAGGCGATATAGTATCAATTTCGATGCCAAATTTATATCAAGGATTAGCGGCTTTTTTTGCATGCAATCGAATTGGCGCAGTTGCCACATTTTTAGATGCAGCTGCTACTCCAGAAGAAATAAAATCCTATATCAATATGTTTGAATCACCCATTTTTATTAATTATGACAAGGATGACGAATATAATCAAAATATAAAAGACGACACTTGTGTGCGCCATATTATAACTTTACAAAGTCAAAATGTAAACTCTATTTCATTAAATAATAATTATAAAATAACAAGCAATCAACATTCTATAGACTTCAACAGTTTAGGAAGTATAGCAGATTACCAAAAGAAAAAAATAGAATTACCGCACTCAAAGAAGGAAGATGCACTAATTTTATTTACTAGCGGTTCAACCGGAAAGCCCAAAGCTGTTGTTTTAACTAACGAAAATGTAATCGCAGCTGAAATGTATGCTATGAATACAAGTCATACAGAAAACATAAAGGGAAATAAGACGCTTACATGTGTGCCATTCTCATATCCGTATGGATTTGTAACGTCTGCGCTGACAACATTATTGTGGGGGAAAGAGGCTATATTAGCCCCTGTTGTAAACAAAGATACAATTGCATACTATTATGCCAAAGAACCGAATATTGTATTTGGTAGTCCAGCACTTCTAGACTTAACAATGAGAAACATTCCCGAAGATCAAGATTTGTCGTCTGTTGAATTATTCATATCTGGAGGAGATTTTTTATCAGAAGCACACGCTAAAAGAGCCACAGACTTTTTTGAAAGGCATGGGGCTATAAATATAGAAGTAGGAAATGGTTCTGGAAACGCAGAAACAGTTAGTATTGGATCGACTCCAGTAGGTGTACCACTTAGACAGGAAACAGCGGGAAAATTACTTGTAGGGACACGAAATATGATAGTTGATCCAGACACAATGGAAGAAAAAACATATGGTGAAGAAGGAATGTTGTGTTCTTCTGGGAAACATGTGTTTAAAGAATATTACAGAAATCCAGAATTAACTGCAGAATCAAAATTTAAAAGAGATGGAATAGAGTATTATAAAACTGGGACTCTAGGTTCAATTGATGAAGATGGGTATTTTTCCATAACAGGAAGGGAATCTAGATTTTATATAATGTCTTCGCTTAATAAAGTCTATTGTGATAAAGTGCAGGGGATTATTTCAACCTTCGACTGTGTAAGAGATTGTGCTGTTGTAAAAGTACCTGATGAAGAAAATCTATATGTTAATAAAGCATATGTAGTGCTTAATCCTGAATATTTTCCGACTGAGGACACAAAAGAAGAGATAAATGCAAGATTCTATATTCCAACTATGCTAGGGGGAAGAATGACACAATTGAAACCATACGAAATACCAACATACATTGAATTCATAGACGAACTTCCAAGAAAAGAAGGTTCGGAGAAAGTGGACTATCAAGCATTGGAACAGGATGCAATTAAAAAACTTCCACAAAGCAAGCAATTAAAAAAAGTAGATAATTAATATTATCTGCTTTTTTTCAGAATTGTGATATAATAAAAACATAATAGAATAGAGAGGTGAAAATATGGGAAGTGGAATTTTCTTTCCAATATGTGCTATACCATTTTCAATTTTAATAATAGTGCTTTTTTTTAAAAAAGGACATATAGAGAACACTGAAACAAAAATATATAAGATATTAATTTTGCTTAATTTAATAGGACTGATATTTGAAATTTTATGTACTGTTGGATCGTTGATATACAATAACCATCCGCATATAAGTAATATCATATATAAAACATACCTTGCGTATCTACTAAGTTGGACATGTTTATTTACGTATTACATTTATAAAATCTCTAATCCAGAGAAAAAAACAAAACAATCTATAAAAAATATTGCACTTTGTTTATCTACTTTTATGGTCATGATAATATATGTGCTTCCCATTGAACTTGTTATAAAAAATAATTTTCAAACAAGATATACAATTGGTCCTAGTGTTATGTATACATATATAATGAGCGCAGTTTTGATTTTATTAATGTTGACAATAATGATAAAAAATCATAAAAGGATATTTACAAAAAAATATATACCTGTTTTTGCTTTTTTTACAATTGGAACACTATCTGTGGTTGTTCAATTTGTCATTCCTGAGTTATTAATGTTAACTTATGCCGAAACATTTATATGTGCAATAATGTACTTTACCATTGAAAATCCAGATGTAAAAATGATACATCAACTAGATCTAGCGAGGGAACATGCTGATAAAGCTAATCGTGCGAAAACAGATTTCTTATCAAGTATGTCACATGAAATTAGAACACCATTAAATGCCATTGTTGGTTTTAGCGATTACATAATGTCATCTAATTCATTAGAAGAAGCTAAAGAAAATGCTCAAGATATTGTAAATGCATCAAAAACACTTTTAGAAATAGTCAATGGTATTCTAGATATTTCTAAAATAGAAGCGGGTAAACTTGAAATAGTTAATTCTAAATATAATGCAAGACAAACATTTGAAGGACTTGCTAAATTAATAACACCAAAAATGCAAGAAAAAGGATTAGACTTTAGTTATTATATTGCTCCAGATTTACCAGAAACTTTATTTGGAGATCATGCTAATCTTAAAAAGATTGTAACAAACTTATTAAGTAATGCTTATAAATATACTGAAAAAGGTTCAGTACGTTATGAAGTAAATTGTATCAATAGTGGAAACATATCAAAATTAATTATTACAGTAGAAGATACAGGTCGAGGAATTAAACAAGAAAGTATCGATAAACTATTTACTAAATTCCAAAGACTAGATGAAGATAGAAATACAACTATCGAAGGAACTGGATTAGGTCTTGCTATCACAAAACAACTAATTGAACTTATGGGTGGAAAAATATTAGTTCATACAGTTTATGGAGAAGGTTCAAAATTTACAGTTATTTTAAATCAAAATATTGAAAAGACAGAAGTTGTTGAAGAAAAAGTTGAAATAAAAACAACCCTAGATTTAAAAGATAAAAAGATTTTACTTGTCGATGACAATTCATTAAATATTAAAGTAGCAAACAAGATACTAGAAAGATTTAATGCTAATGATGTTACATCACTAGATAATGGATTTGACTGTATTGATTTAATTAAATCAGGTAAACGCTTTGATATCATTTTAATGGATGATATGATGCCTAAAATGAGTGGAGTAGAAACATTCCACAAATTAAAAGAATTACCAGGATTTGAACAACCAGTAGTAATATTAACAGCCAATGCTATAACAGGAATGAAAGAAAAATACTTAAGTGAAGGATTTGAAGATTATCTAGCAAAACCAATCGAAAAGGATGAACTTATTAGAGTATGTAATACAGTATTTACTAAATATCCAAATATTTCACAACAAGTACCAGAAGTTGCACCAGTAGCACCAGTTGAACAAATAGGAGAATCTTCACAAGTAGAAGAAGTTGAATTAATAGAACCTATTGAAACGGTAGAAGAAATAGAACAACTAGAAAATACAGAAGAACTTGAAATAATTGGTGAAGAAACAATAGAACCCAAGTCAAAAGAAGAATATCTAAAATCAAATGGTGTAGATTTAGAAAAAGCAAAAGAACTACTAGGTGATATTGAAATGTATGATATGACTATTTCTGATTTCTTATCAGAAGTAGAAGAAAAATGGCAAAATATTATTACATATAAAACTAACAATGATATGGAAAACTATGCTATTGAAGTTCACTCATTAAAGAGTGATGCTAAATACTTAGGATTCATGTCTTTAGCAGATATCTCATATCAACATGAATTAAAAAGTAAAGAAAATGATTCATCATTTGTTAATGAAAACTTTACTAAGTTAGAAGAAGAATATAATAAAGCCTTAAATATTGCAAAAACTTACAACGAAATGTCAAAATAAAACTTCAGTATATCTGAAGTTTTTTTATAAATTTAAAACATAAATTGTAAATGATAAAATAACTGCAAAAGTAGAAAGTAAAACATATGGTATTAATAATTTACTACTTTTTTCTTTTAAATTATAAGTTTCACTAACTAAAAACAAACAACTTATTAGTGTACCAACACAACTTACAAAACCTAAGAAATTATTTCTTAGTCCAAAAAATAATAAAGTATAACTTTGATTAAACAAATAATTAATAAATAAAGTTAACTTATATGATAAATTAATTTCTTTAATTCTATAAGAATCAAGAATATTTACCATACTTATAGCAATTAATATGTAAACTATTGTCCAAGCGATGCTATAAAATATGGTAGGTGGAGCAAACCATGGTAAAATAATTTCATTATAATAATTATAATCAAATGGAATTAAAGAAATTAAGAACCATGGAGCTAAACATAAAATAAATATAAAAATTTTTCTTATCAAAGAATCACCTCTTTTTTTATTTTATGTTTTATATTATAATAATATTAGTATTTTAGGAGGTAAACATGAAGCATGATGATGTATTATTCGATGATAAAAATGTAATGGCTATGAAGCTACTTCATTATTTTATTACCGAAAAAAATTATAATCCTATTATTCTTCAAGGTGTAGAAGATGAAATTTGGTTAGAAAACTTACAAGAAGAGTACCAAGTAGTTCGTATTGTTTCAGGTTATATTCACAATGACGAACAATTTGATTTTGATAAATTTAAAACCAAAAGAATCATGAAGAAAATTAAAAGAAAAACATTATCTTTATTTAATATGAATGTTGCATCTTTCTTCTTAAACTTAGGTGAAAACGTAAACTTAAAAGATGCTAATACTAAAAATAGTATTTGTATTCGTTTAAAAGAAGAAAGTGATTTAAATAGAAATGAAACTGCTAAAAAAGCATTTCCTGATTTAAAAAAGAAATTAAAATTTACTGAAAAGGGGACAGAATTATTTATGAAGATAACAGGTGATATCAGTAAACATAATCAAGAAGATGCAAGAAAAGTTGAAAAAGTATTTAAAAGCAAGTTCCCAATGATTACATATATTTTAATAGCATTTAATATAATCCTATATGTAACACCAGTAATATTTGGAGAACTAAATAATGTAATCTTAGATTTCTGTGTTCATGGTCCAAGTATTAGATACGGTCAATACTATCGATTATTAACAGGAACATTCCTACATACTGGTCTAATGCACTTACTACTAAACTGTTATTCTTTATATGTATTAGGTAGTCAGCTAGAAAGTTTCCTAGGTAAAGCTAAATTCACAGTAATATATTTTGTTAGTGCTATATTTGGTAGTTTATTCTCAATGACATTCAATGGAGATACAGCATCTATTGGAGCAAGTGGAGCAATCTTTGGTTTAATGGGAGCATTACTATACTTTGGATATCACTATCGAGTATATTTAGGTAATGTTATGAAAAGCCAGATAATACCATTATTAGTAATTAACCTTGTAATGGGATTTGTCGCATCAGGTGTAGACAATGCTGCTCATATCGGTGGACTAATCGGAGGAGCATTAATCACATTATCTCTAGGAGTTAAAAATAAAAGTAGTTGGTTTGAAGAAATAAATGGTTGGATCATAACCTTAATATTCTTAGCCTTCACAGTTTATATGGCATTCTTTTATGGCGTATAATAAATACCAAACGATTATTGTAATTAAACACAAATAATGATAAAATTAAAATATAAATATTATGGTGAGGTGGTCATATGTCACAAGAAAATACAAGCTTATTTAGTGTTCAAGAACTAGATACAGAAATGACTCGTGTAACTTTAAAAGAAGTATACACAGCATTAGAAGAAAGAGGATATAATCCTATTAATCAAATAGTTGGATACTTAATTAGTGGAGACCCAGGATATATTTCTAGTTATAAAGATGCTAGAAATAAGATTCAAGAAATTGATCGTGCTAAAATCGTAGAAATATTACTAGTAGAATTCCAAAATAAAAATAAGTAATGAAATATTTAGGATTAGACTTAGGAAGTAGAACTCTAGGAATCGCTACAAGTGATGCCACAGGCCTTATTGCGTCTACATATAAAACAATCCGTCATAATGAAGAATATGATAGATTGTTAGAAGAAGTAAAACAACTAATCGAAGAATTAAAAATAGATGAAGTTGTCTTAGGATTTCCTAAAAATATGAATAACACAATCGGACCTAAGGGAGAACTAAGTCTTGAATTTAAAGCAAAATTAGAAAAACTAGTAACAGTACCAATTCATCTTCAAGATGAAAGATTAACTACGAAAAGTGCAACAGACATGCTTATTATGGGAAATGTCTCACGTAAGGACCGCAAAAAAGTTGTCGATAGTGTCGCAGCAACTATAATATTACAAACATTTTTAGATAGAAAGAGGAATTAATTATGAAACCAAATACATTCTCAATGTTAGATGAAAACGGAGTAGAAGTAGTATATGATGTACTATTCACATTCGAAAGTGATGAAACAAAGAAAAACTATATAGTATATACAGACAATTCAAAAGATGAATTAGGAAATATCGAAGTTTACGCTTCAATCTATCATCCAGAAGACAATAACGGAAGATTAGAAGCAATCGAATCAGAAAAAGAGTGGAAAGTTATTGAAACAATTTTAGAAACTCTTCAAGAAGAAATTAAAAAGAAAACAGAAAATAACGAGCAATAATAAGCTCTTTATTTTTTCTAGGAGGTACTATGGCAGTAAAAAAGAAAAGAAAGGCCAAACCATTATTAATAATTTTAATAATCTTAGCAATATTATCTTTAAGTGCAGGAATAACATGGATGGTTTTGTCTAGTCCAATCGATAAGAATAATACTGCTAAAGTAGAAGTTATTATCCCTAATGGAACAACAACACGTCAAATAGGAGTAATTCTAAAACAAAAAGGATTAATTAGAAGCGAACTATTCTTTAATATCTATATTAAACTAAATAGACCTTCTCCAATGAAGGCCTCTACATACACAATGACAAAAAATATGTCATTAGATGAAATAATAAAAATATTAGAAAGTGGAAATAATTATAATCCTGATGTAATTTCTATTACTTTCAAAGAGGGAGAAAGAATCACTGATTTCTGTAAAACAATCTCTAAAAAAACAAATCATAGTTATGATGATGCAATCGCTAAAATGAAAGATAAAGCCTATATTCAAACATTAATTAGCAAATATTGGTTCTTATCAGATGAAATATTAAATGACAGCATCTATTATCCATTAGAAGGATATCTTGCACCAAATACATATCAATTTACTAATAAAGATGTTTCAATTGAAGCAATCATTGAAACAATGTTAAAACAAACTGATAAAATACTTACAAAATATAAAAGTAAAATGACAAGTCCTGTTCATTACTATGTCACAATGGCATCAATGGCTGAATTAGAGGGAACAAATACTGAAAATAGAAAACAAATTGTTAATGTTTTTGAAAATCGTTTAGCTAAAGGAATGAATTTAGGAAGTGATGTTACAACATATTATGCACTTCAACATCCAATGAATCAAGATTTAACAACTGCTCAGTTTGCAACAGTAAATCCATACAATACGCGTTCAACAACTATGATGGGTAAAATGCCAATTGGTCCAATCTGTAATCCATCAGAATCAAGTATAGAAGCAGCATTAACTCCAACACAGTCAACATATTTGTACTTTGTTGCTGATAAATATGGTAAAATATATTTCACAAGCACTTTGGCAGAACACAATGCTAAAGTAAAAGAAATCAAGGATAAAGGTGACTGGATATGGTAAATACAAATGATGCGCTCAAAGAAATAGAATTGTACGCAGAAGAAAATAATGTCCCAATTATGACAAAAGAAGGAATAACATTCCTAACAAACTATATAAAGAAATATAATATAAAAAGAATTCTAGAAATAGGAGCGGCAATAGGATATTCATCTATAATGATGGCCTTAGTTGATGAAGAAATAGAAATAACAACTATCGAAAGAGATGAAAAAAGATATTTAGAAGCAGTAAAAAATATTAAAAAGTTCCATCTAGAAGAGCGTATTAATTTAATATATAAAGATGCATTTGATGTAAATCTAACTGATCAATATGACTTAGTATTTATAGATGCAGCTAAAGCTCAAAACATAAAGTTTTTTGAAAAATTCTCAAAAAATCTTAAACCTAAAGGAACAATTATTACTGATAATATGAATTTCCATGGACTTGTTGATAAAGAACCAGAAGAAATCAAAAGTCGTAATCTAAGAGCTTTAGTTAGAAAACTAAAAGACTATGCAACATTCCTACAAGAAAACAAAAAATTCGATACAGAATTTTTAGATATAGGAGATGGCATAGCTATATCAAGACCAATATAAAAGATGTTAATAAACATCTTTTTCATATGTCAACAAAACAATAAAATGATTTCCAAATAGCAATAATAATGCTAAAATAAAAATATAAATGGCAAAGGAGGAAAACCAATGCAATATTTTCAAATATTAACATGTAATGATGCCCTAGGAACTTGTTGTACTGATTTTGCTTTAGCATCAGTATTAGATGTAGTACGCAAATTCTTTAATATATTTCAATTAGTAGTTCCAATTCTTTTAATTGTTGGAGTGACAATTCAATTAATAAAATTAATGAGTAATCCAGATGAAAAAGGTGGCGGAAAAAAAGTAATAAATAGAATTATTGCTGCTGTAGTTTGTTTCTTCCTACCAATGATGGTTGACGTTGTACTTGGAATGATAAGTCAAACATCAACATTTAAAGTAGCAGATTGCTGGGAATTAGCCAAAATATCAAGTGAAGTTTCTCAAGCAAATAAAGCAACGTATATTAATCCATATAAAGATGAAGAAAGAAAATCAATTTTAATTGATCCAAGCCTTTATAAACCAGGAACACCATCTAATCCAACTGGTTCAGATCCACAACCCGGTAATGGACAAGCTTCATTATTAGGTTCTCAAATAGTAGTATATGCCAAAAAATTCGTAGGACAAAGATATGTATATGGTGGTTCATGGAACGGAGAACTACCATACACCCCAACTGACTGTAGTGGATTTGTTCAAGGAGTATTTAAACATTTTGGTATAAGTCTTCCAAGAACCACATCGACTCAATGGGCTGCTAAGTCAAAATATCAATTAGTAAGTCCAGCAGATATTAGAGCAGGAGACCTAGTAATGTATGACGGTCATGTCGGAATATTAACAGGTATTGGTACAGAAGTAGTTCATGCTAAAGGATCAAAATGGGGAGTTGTTCTTGATCCTGACTATAGAACTTGTTCTAGTCATGCAATCCTTGGAATAATGCGAATTAATGGTGTAAATTAGGAGGGGAATATGGCTAGTAATAGAAGAGTTAGACAAATAAAAAGAAGAATGAGTCCTAGCACCCAAAAATATTCCGTTATTTTAGGTGCAGTAATCCTAATTATGTTTATAATGTTTGTATTTTATAATAATACATCATCAACAAACTACAATAATATTAAACAAGATAAAGGAGCATATCTAGTTTATACAAAATATTCTGATCAAAGTACAAAATATACTAAGGAAATCCCTTACGTTAATTTAAAAGCAGATATATTTAAAGAAGTAAATAAAGATATTTTAGTCTTCTGTGATAAATATATGTCAGAAAAAAGTATTATTACATATGAATATGATGTAAATGGAATTATTCTTTCACTTGTAATTAAAGTAATTAATAATGATACAACTTATGCCCCCGAACCATACTTTAGAACATACAATATCAATTTAGAAAGAGAAGAGGTTATTGCAGATGATGCCTTACTTCAATTCTTTGGAGTAACTGAATCTAATGTTCAATATAAAATAAAAAGACAATTTAATAATTATTATTCTGATATAGTAAAAGAAAGATATTACTCGTCAAATGAATGTAGTTATGAATGCTTTATGAAATGGCGTGGTGTTACAAAATATCTAGACCATGTATCTTATTATGTTAGGGATGGAAAACTAATTGCCTTTAAATCATTTATAGCTCACTCAATATTTGGAGAAGAAGAATATTTTACTGATAAAAGTTTTGAATTTGAAATAGCAGATTCACCAATAGAAACAGACACAAGTTTACCATTATCAAGTGGTAATTAATTGTATAAATAAAAAACTATGTTATAATATTATTAAGGAACATCTAATTTTCGTAGGTTAGGTGTTACTGTTTATGTGTGACACCTAAAACTCTACTGAGTTAGGTGTTTTTCTTTTATATTAATACTACAAGTAATATTAATAATAAAAAGAGGATTATTACTATTAGAGAAATAATTATAAAGTCATATCTCTTCATATAATCACCTCCTTTCATTAAAGGACAGTAATCACCTAACAATTAAATGTTCCAATATAATTATTCGAAAAAATAAAATAATTTATCGCTAAATAGAAAGTTGCTTACTTTCTTTTTTTAGTACTTTATTATATAATATGAACGAGGTGAATTATGAAACTTTTAATAGAACCAAGTAACAAACAAGAATTAAATATTGATAGTATAGATGGTCTTATAATTGCCTTAGAAGATTATGCAATTCAAAGTCCAGTTTACTATTCCCTAGAAGAAATAAAAGAATTAAGAAACGCTAATCCAAATATCGAATTATTTATAAGTATTAATAAAAATCTTTTAAATAAAGATATAGAACCATTAACTAAAATACTAATTGAATTAGATAAGTTGAATATTAATGGAATCTTCTTCTATGATTTAGCACTACTAAAATTAAAGAAAGAATTAAATTTAAAAACTGATTTAATATGGAGTCAAACACATATGGTAAATAATTACAAAACATGTAATTATTACCATACTAAAGGAGTAAAATACGCACTACTAGGAAAAGAAATAACTTTAGAAGAAATTATTGAAATATTAAATAACACAACAATAACTCCTATGGTTGAAGTACTAGGTTTACCAAGTGTTGCATTCTCTAAAAGAAAACTAATTTCTAACTACTATAAAGATTTAAATAAATCTTCAAAAAACTCATTAGAAGTATTAGAAAAAGTTACAGACACAACATATTTATTAACAGAAGATCAAAATGGAACAAGTTTCTTTATGAAAGATATTGTAAATGGAACATCAATTATTAAAGATTTATTTGCTAACGGCTTACAATATATTATTATGAGAGGATATGGTTTAGAAGCAGAGTTATTCAAAGAAATAATTGTAGATACAAAAACTTATTTACAAACAAATTGTACTGATCAAAAGTATATTGAAAAATATCAAAAACTAGGTACAAATACAAACTTCTTCTTTAAAAAGACTATATATCAGGTGAAGAAAAATGGATAGAGTAGAATTACTTTCACCAGCAGGTGATTTAGAAAGACTAAAAGTAACTCTTTTATATGGTGCAGATGCTGTATATATAGGAGGACAAAAATATTCATTAAGAGCAAATGCTACAAATTTTTCAATTGAAGAAATAAAAGAAGGTTGTGACTTTGCTCATAAGCTAAACAAAAAGGTTTACCTAACATTAAATATAGTTTTCCATAACGAAGATATGGATGGAGTAGAAGAATATATTAAAGATGTAGTAGAAGCAGGAATTGATGCTTTCATTGTAAGTGACCCATTTATTATTTCACATATCAAAACTAATTATCCAAATGTTGAAGTACACTTATCAACTCAAAATTCAACAAGTAATTATTCTGCGGTAGAGTATTTCAAAGAAGAAGGAATCAACAGAGTAGTACTTGCAAGAGAATTATCAAAAGAAGAAATAAAAGAAATAATTGATAAAACAAAAGTAGATATTGAAGTATTTATTCATGGAGCTATGTGTACATGCTTCTCAGGAAGATGTGCATTATCTAATTATGTAACAAACAGAGATGCTAATCGTGGTGGATGTTCTCAAGTATGTCGTTTTGCATTTGAAACATCAGAAGAAAAGAAATTTACTATGGCTACAAAAGATTTAAATATGGCAACTTTTATTAAAGACTTAATCGAAATAGGTGTAAAAAGTTTAAAAGTAGAAGGACGCATGCGATCATTATATTATCTAGCAACAGTAATTGGTACATATAGAGAACTAATTGATTCTATCTATAATAATGACTTAACAGAAGAAAAACTAAAACTACTAGAATATCGCTTAAGTAGAGTAGCCAATAGAGAAGTATCAACTCATTACTTTATGAAAGAAGCAGATGAAACAGACCAATACTATACAGGTCGTCAAGAAATATCAAATCAAGATTACCTTGGTCAAGTAATTAGTTATGATAAAAATCAAAAATTAGTAAAAATATTTGAAAGAAATTATTTTGAACTAGGTGATACACTAGAATTATTCACCCCATCAGGAGAAGTAATAACATTTGAATTAGAAAAACTATTTGACGAAGAATTAAATGAAATTGATGTTGCTAGACACCCAGATAATATCTATTATTTATATTTAGATACAGAAATTGAAATACCAGAATATTCAATGATTAGATTAATTAAGAAAAGAGCTGAATAATATGCCAAAGTATTACTATGTAGATTTATATGAAGTTAGATATAAAGATGGTTTTCGAGGACAAGCAATTTATGTTTCTGACATAATTGTCGAAAAGAAATTTAACCAAGTAAGTGAATTATTAACTGAGTATAGAATTGATGTGCTCCCAGATAGTGCCAAAATAAATCAGTTTGGTGTTATAGACGAAGCTTATCACGATAAGAAAACAGCAGAAGAGACTGGCTATCATTTAGTAGTATTTAGAAGTGCACTTAATAAAGGACACTTAGTTACACCTACAATGATTGAAGACTATGTAGATGAGTATGAATGCGATGATATAAGATTTAAAGAAATATACGAAGATATCAAATCAAGAACAGAACCACAAGTTAAAAAAGAACCAACAGTTAGACAAAAAGTCAAAACTTATAAAGGGACAAAAAAATAAAGAGGTGAGCATATGAATTATTTAGAACAAGCTAAACAAAACTTCTTACTTAAAGAAGCAAATTTAAGTGAGTATGCTACTAAAAGTAGTGATGCAATTCGTTTACTTCCACTTGAAGAAGATATTCGTCCAAATTTCTTTCGAGATATAGATAGAATTATTCATTCACTAAGTTATACACGTTATACAGATAAAACCCAAGTATTCTCATATAAAGAAAATGACCACATTTCTAAACGTATGATTCATGTTCAACTTGTAAGTAAAGTAGCAAGAACAATTGGAAGAGCCCTAAACTTAAATGAAGATTTAATAGAAGCAATTGCTCTTGGCCATGACATTGGCCATACACCTTTAGGACATGAAGGAGAATATATTTTAGATAAAATCTCCCAAAGAGAACTAGGAGAAACTTTTGCTCATAACATTCAAAGTGTAAGACATTGTATGTATGTAGAAAATAAAGGAAATGGATTGAATTTATCAATCCAAGTTCTTGATGGCATAATGTGCCATAATGGAGAAATTCTTTCAAATAAATATATTCCAATGCAAAAAGATGAGAAAGAATTTCTAAAAGAATTTGAAAATTCCTACAAGGATTATGCATCTACTAAGAAATGTAGTCCTATGACTTTAGAAGGATGCGTAGTAAGAATTAGTGATATAATTGGTTACATTGGTAGAGATATAGAAGATGCTATCGCCTTAGGAAAAATAAAAAGAGAAGAAATCCCAGAAGATATATCAAATGTCCTAGGTACAACAAACAAAGAAATAATAAATACAATTATTTTGGATATAATAAAAGAAAGTATGGGAAAGCCATATATTCAAATGAGTGAAGAAGTATATAAAGCATTATTTGCTTTAAAAGAATTTAATGCTAAAAATATATATTATAAAAGTCTAACAACAGAGGAAAAAGAATACTACAATAAGGGTATGAATATATTATTTAATGATTATCTAAATGCGATAGAAAATCATGATAAAGAAAATATTATTTATGAGATGTTTTTAAATAATCAATCAACAACATATCTTGAAAATACAACTCCAAAAAGAATGGTAATTGACTTTATAGCTGGTATGACAGATGACTTATTCATGTCAGAATTAAGTCGCAAGAATTGCAAAAACTAAGAAAAACTTGCATTTTTTTTAAAAGTGTGATATAATTAGCCTGCTTCTGAAAAAAAGGGGAAGTAGGCAAATTTATTTATAAAGGAATGATAGAATGAAAGATTTTAGATTAGATCGTAAAGCCGATCCAAAATATATTCTTGATGTAAAGCCAGTTAAGAATAGACCAACAGCTGAGGGAGAAGAAGCTAGAGAAACATTAACAATTACTTTTGCAGACGGAAGAAAGTTTGACAACATTGAGTATAGTGCTGAAAACATTCAAACAATTATTGCTCAACAAGAAAGACAAGCACGTGCCGGTGTAAAAAACTTACCAGTATTCCAAGGTAGAAAAACAATCGCTGGTGTTATGACTGCAGCCTCAATCGTAGGTGGACCAGTAATTGGAGCAGTTACTTCAACTGCAATTGATAATCCAATTGCTTTAGCAATCGGAACAGGTGTTGTTACACTTGCAGCATTAATTCCATCAGCATGCTCATTAGTTAAGAACGCAGGAAAAGTAAAAGAATTAAGAAAAATTAAGTTCCGTGACGTTCACAGAAAAGAACTTGAAACATATCCAAATTATGAAAATGCATTAGCTGGATTACCAACTCGTAAGAGACAATGGTTTGAAGGTATGGCAAATGAAGGACAAGATCCTTTCTGTATAACAGAAATTGATTCATATACACAACGTGATTTAGAGCAAATCATGGAAAATATGGAAACAGAAAAACAATATACATTCAAATATGCACCAAGAAAAACAGCATCTAGTAAATAATAAAAATAATATATTGTAAAAGATAAAAAAATATGTTATACTATCGCAAGTTGAGTCTAGAGTTCAACTATCTAAAAATTTAGATAAACATTAACAATGAGGTGATAGAAATGGGAAATAAAAACACTGTATATTTAACACAACAAGGATTAGAAGATTTAAAGAAAGAATTAGATAACTTAATAAATGTTAGACGTCCAGAAAACATCATTGCTATTAAAGAAGCAAGATCTTTAGGTGATTTATCTGAAAATGCTGAATATGATGCTGCTCGTAACGAACAAGCTCAAATCGAAGCAAGAATCCAACAATTAGAAAAAATGTTAGAAAACGTTTCAATTATTACAGAAGTATCTAATGAAAAAGTAGGAATCGGAAACACTGTTGCTATTAAATATGTTGATGACGATGAAGAGGATGAATATAAAATCGTTGGTTCTCAAGAAGCAGATCCATTCGAAAGTAAGATTTCTAACGAATCACCAATCGCACAAGCATTATTTGACCACAAAGTAGGAGATATCGTAACAGTAGAAAGTCCTAACGGATCATATGATGTAGAAATCATTGAAATTAAATAAATGAAGATAATCGAAAGATTATCTTTTTTTATTAACTATCTTTTGCTATAATTAAGAAGGTGATTCGATGCAACAAATAGAAAATTTAGAATTATTAAAGAAAATAATTGCATTTGGTATGACTATATTAGTATTAGGTTCTTTAGCAACCACTTATATTATTTCTAAATGTAATATTATTAAAAGAAAAAAAGATCAAAGTATATCACTTATCTATAAAGTAGACTATCAAACTTCATAACAATGAAGTTTTTTTTATGCAATACTATCTTTTATTTTTAAATAAAATACGATATACTTAAAAAGAATAAGATAAGGGAGTGTAGATATAAATGATTATTAGAAAACCATATGCCTTTTTAATTAAACATTTCAAAAAAATTCATATTTTATTATTAGTATTAAGTGCTTTTATTTATTATAGAAGTTTACAATTAAGTTCCTTTATCAGTGAATTCATGCGTTTAGAAACATATGATTCTTATTATGAACCAATAACAAATCATGTATCATTCCTACCAATCTTGGCAATGATTCTATTGAGTATTGGAAGTATAACCTTAATATTTTTACTACGTCATAAGAAAAAACCATGGAAACTATATATATTACCGGCCTTTGAATATATCTTTATGATGATTGTATTCTTTTCAGCAAAAAGCTTCTTCGACCAATATAATGGTATTGTAGATTCAGCTGGTATAAGAGCAATAAGAGACTTCTTGTTTATTGCTACGGTATTACAATATCCATCTATGTTTATATTCCTTTTAAGAACAATTGGAGTCGATTTAAAAAAATTTAATTTTCAATCTGATGAAGAATATCTAGAACTAAGCAGTGCGGACCACGAAGAATTAGAAATTAATATTGAATTTGATAAAGATAGTTTAAAACGTGGAGCAAAAAAACTCTTCAGAAACATGAGTTATATATATGCAGAACACAAACTGATAATAAACATCATAGCATCAGTTTTATTTGTAGTGTTCTCATACGGAATGTATAAGTTTATTTTCATAACAAATAAATCATATGGACAAGGTGAATCCCTAAATGCTAATGGTTATGAAATAACCATAAATAAAAGTTATTATACGGATAAAGACTATACGGGAAAAGTAGTAAGTGATAAAAGTGCATTCGTCATTGTAAATATGACTGTAAAAAATACACAACAACAAAGAGAAGCTGATTTACAAAAATATCACGTTATGAACGGAATTAAAGACTATGTTACAACAGAAAAAATTTATGAAACAGAATTCCAAGATTTTGGTAATGCAGTTAAAACGCTAGATCTTAAACGTGATGAAAGTCAGACATTCATTATGATTTTTAAAGTAGATAAAGAACTAAGAAGAAATAGATTTGTACTATATTATCAAGAATTTAACGGAGATACTCCACATTTAAGAAAAATTAAATTAAAACTAAATGATGTTTCAGAAATAAAAGAACATAAAGCAATCACAATCGGAGATGAATTAAAGTTTACTCTAGAAGAAAAAACAGAAAAGATAACATTTGATGATTTTGAGTTCCTTGATTCAGTCGAATATTCATATAGAATTTGTTATAGTTCTAACTGTTCCACAAAACAAGGAATTTACACTGCAAAAGAAGGGTACAAAATCCTTAAAATGCCGTTCTCTTCCAACAATTTTGAGGGCAAAGATATGATTGACTTTTCAACTAAATATGGTACAATAAATTATATAGATAATAAGGGTAAGAAGAGTAGCATATCAATCAAAAATCCATTCAATAAAACATACTACGGAAAGTACTTATATGCTCAAGTCCCTATAGCAGTATCAAATTCAACAAATATTGAATTAGAATATACAATTAGAAACAATAGATATATATATAAGATTAGATAAGGAGGAATTATGAATAAAAAAACTATAAATTTTTTAAAACTTTTGGTAGTAGTAGTAATCGCAGCCTTATTTGTATGGTTTGTATTTATATATCCATCATACAACTTTAGTAAATATGAAAAAAGTTTAGAGGAAGCAGCAAAAAGATATTTCGATTTAAATCAAACAGAATTACCTACTGGAAATAGAATTGCAACAGTCTCAATGCAAACTCTATATCACAAATCATATTTAAAAGAAGATTTTTATATTCCATATACTGATGAACCATGTAACTTAAAAGATTCATGGGTAAAAGTTAGAAAAGTAGATGGAGAATATAAGTATTATACATATCTACAATGCGGAGCTATTAGATCAACAGTAGATAGTAAAGGACCAACAATAAATTTAAATGGTTCTGAAAAAATAACAGTTGATTTAGGCGAAGAATATAAAGACCCAGGAATTAAAAGTGTAGTAGATAACAGTGACGGAAAAATGGATGTTAAAGAAGTAACTGTTAATGCTAGTAAAGTTGATACAAATAAAATTGGAACATACGAAGTAACATATACAGCACAAGATGCATTAAAGAATAAAACAGTAGTTACAAGAGAAGTTGAAGTTGTATCTAAAATAAAAAATGCTGTAAAAGTTGCCACTGATAAAAAAGGTTATTATACAGGTAAAGAACCAAATAACTACTTAAGATTATCAGGAATGTTATTTAGAATCATTGGTGTAGATGGAGATAATGTTAAAATAGTTGCCTCAGAAGATATTGCCAATGTTAACTATAGTGGTATCTCATCATGGCTAGAAGATTACTATATGAGTCATATTAATGACGAAGCTAAAAAGCTTTTAGTAAAAAACAAATATTGTAATATGTCAGCAACTACAGAAAACTTATCAACGACAGAATGTACATCATATACGAAGAAAAGATATGCGTATGTAACTTCAATAACAGATGTAAATAAATCATTAGTAAATAATGAATCATTCTTAAGACCAGGAACAATGACTTGGTTAGCAAATGAGAGTGATAAAGATAAAGCCTATGCAACAAGAAATATTTTCTTTGGAGAATATTCTTACAATTATGTATTTATTCCAGAAAACAAATCTGAAAACTATGGAGTTCGCCCGGTACTAACTGTAAAAGGAAATACATTAGTAAAAAAAGGAGACGGAACATATGAAAATCCATATTCATTTGGTGAAACCAAATCTGGAAAGATTGATGAAAAGATAAATACAAGATATTCTGGTGAATATTTAGAATATGCAGGAAACCTATGGAGAATCATTGAAGTAAATAGCGATGGAACAACAAAAATTATTTCTGTAGAAAATATTAAAAAAAATGGTGTCCCTGTTGAAATAAAATATGACACAAAATCAGACAAAAAGATTTATAATCCAAAAGAAAAAGGAAACATAGGATATCAAATTAACAATAGAATGAGTGAATATATTGATACATCATATTTCGTTAATAAAAATATAAGTGTGCCAATTTATAAAAAAGAATTCCAATATGGCAAAGAATTAGAAACTAAGAAGTACAAAGTTAAATTGTCCGCACCAAATATGTATGAAATGTTCTCAACTATTGAAAATCAAAAAAATTCATCATATTGGTTAATTAATTCATCTGAAGCAAAATATTACAAAGCAGTAACATCAGATGTAGGAGTAGTGGTTAGTGGAGAAATAGGAGATTTCACAAAATTTGGAGTAAGAGTAGTTGGAAATCTATCTAAATCGGTAATCATTACAAAAGGAAATGGAACACTTGAAAAACCATATGGTATTACGAAGTAAGAGGTGAGGTTATGCACAAGAAAAATAAAAGAAAATTAAAACTGAATCAGAGGACCAAGACATTAGCTCTTGTAACAGGTCTTCTGATTTGTTGCTGTATTGTACTAGTTACATTAACTGCGATGTGGATAGTACCAAAAAATATCTATAAAGTAGAAGACAGACAAAAAGAAATTAAGAAAGAACAAAAGAAAGATGAAGAAGGAATCGAAACAGTAGCTTGGCTAAGAGTTCAAGGAACAATGATTGATACTCCAATCGTTGCCTATGAAGAAGGAAAAGATCTAAGTTACCTAGATAAAGAAGATTTCTTGTGGACAGAAGCAAAAACAGCAGAATATAAAAACCAAATCAAAATAATGGGCCATAACATTTTAAATCTATCTGCCACACCAGAAATAGGAGTAAACTACTTTACAAAATTTGAAGATTTAATGGCATTTACTTATGAAGATTTTGTTAAAGAAAACAAATATATTCAATATTCAATCGGTGATAAAGAATATGTATATAAAGTATTCGCTGTGCTATATGACAAAAGTTATAATTTAGATTTATATAATACAGATAATTATTCAACTGAAGAAATGGCAGATTATATTGAATTAGTGGAATCAAAGAGTTTATACGACTTTGATATAGATGTTGATGCAAGTGATGACATCATTTCATTAGTAACATGTTCTAGACTATACGGAGTAGATCAAAAAAGACAATTCGTTGTTGTAGGAAGATTACTAAGAGATAATGAAAAGATGACAAACTATTCATTTGAAACAACAGAAAAATATGAAGAAATTCAAAAACTAATGAAAGGAGAAATTAACTATGAAGCAGTATAGAAAAAGATTAATAGGGGTTATTCTTCTTGGTTTATTCACCTTAGTTTTAAGTTATAATGCTATAGCTGAAGAAACAACAACAACACCTCCAGCTGAAGAACCTGCAGTAAAAGAGTGTAAAAACGGTGAAGTTCAAGACATTGAATCTCGTTATAACTTAAAACTAGAAAAAGTTGGTGCTGGTCAATATAAAGTAACAATGGCTGGAGATGCAGCTGATATTGATACAGGTGCATTCAAAATCATCGGTACTGAAGTAGGTATTGGTGATGACGAATATGAAGGAATTACTGGACCAGTTGGTACAATCAATGCCATAGAAACAATTGCAGAAATTAAAAAAGGTCAAGATGCATACTTCAATGCAACACCAGCCACAGCAGCAGATGGTGCTAAGATATTAGCAGTAAAAGTTCAAATGGTTGCAGGATCATCACTATTAAATGACTGTGACTATACAGGTAGACTTGTAATTAAAGATTACGGAGATTCAGCAATAAGCAATATCTTCAGTGGTGGTAACACACAAGAAAATTCAAAGTCTATTTATAAAACAGGAAGTATTTGTTATAACTTCTACAATGGAATTTGGAATAGTGAACAATTTATAGGTATAAGAGAATCAGATTTTAATGCTTACAATTACCAAGCGGCAGCAGGATTAATGGTTGGTGGTAAATCAGCTCAAGCAATTTATCAAACAACATTATCATATTGTTTCCAACAACATGTAACAATTGGAGCAGAATATTCTGATACAGACTTAGCTAATATGATTGGAAATGCAATCACATATACAAAGTCAAGAACACAAACAATCGGTGGTTCAAATAAAACGTTTGCACAATTATTTGAAGAAATAAAAACTCACGCAAAAGTTCAAAATAAATCTGGTAAAACAGCTGAAGATAAAGGAATCACTTGTGATTGGCAAAAAACAGAAACAACAGGAGATCCAAACGATTATTATAAAAATAAAAACTATTATTACAAAGAAGAACAAGTAGAATCAATTTCAGTTCAATATACATATAACTATGCTCCTGGTGATGTAGTAACAACACCAGCACAAGAAGTATGTACAAGAACATGTGCAGAAGCAGTAAAAGTGGAATATGGTCCACCAGTTGCTTCAAAAGCTGGATTATGCTTTGAATATAACGTAAAAGTAACAAGTTATGTAGAATGTACATCTGATATAAAACTTGATCCTCCAGTAGCACAAACAAACTATTGTAGTCCAGTTGCATTCTGTCACGAAAAGAACTGGAGATGGAGTGGTCACCAAGCAGGACCAACAGAAGAATTCGACGCATGTATTCAAGAATGCGACGGAGGAAAATATACAAGTAAATGTAGTAAAAAATGTTACAAGAAAGTATATAAAAATTCAAAACTAAAATTATCATATGAAAATGATATAGTAGCTAGTAGATTAAGCAATACATATACAGTAGATTCATGTATCGCAACAAGTCCAGATGGTGGATGTTATTACTGGAGTGGTAACGACATCATGTGGAAGAGTACATACCAAGGCGGTCTAGACTTTACTAATGATGTAAGAGCTCTAGGAAGATGGTATAGAGAAGTACAATGGTACGTTGGAGACTTAGGAGAAGGAAGATCATACGACGTTTCTTCAAATGGTATCAAGACTAAGAAGAAAGCAAGTTCTTCAACAGGACACTGTCAAGATATTTGTTATTGGAAAACAGACGTTTGTACAAAAGGTCAATATTTAAATCCAAACTCAGCATTAGAAGACTACCAAGCTAACTTAAAATTATATCAATCAAAAGTTGCTCAATGTGAAGCTGCAACAACATGTAGTTCATCAACTGCAACATTTACAATTTCAATTAACTATGATTCATATGTACAAGAAACAGGGGCAAGTGCTAAAACTAAAAAGAAAACAACAATTAATTTCCCTCGTTCACCATTGAATCAAGATAAATTACCATCACATGGTAAAGATGTAGTAGATACAAGCAACACATTCAATGCCGATGGTTCAACATTATTGTCATACAATGGATGTTATACAGCAGCAACAGAAAAGAACTGGTATCAAGCTGAATGGGGATTCCCAGGAACATACATCCATAACAAAACTGGAGAAATTTCTTATTCAAAAGATAAGATTCAAAGTGATACAGGTACAATCGAAGGATGGTACTATGATGATAATAAATTCTGTATGCCACTTGAAGCAGAAAGTGTTAATACAAAATGGTGGGAATGGTACAAGATAAACAACATGCAATTTAGCTGTTACACAAGCGACCAAATCAAAAATGAATTAGCAACAAACGACGGAACATCAAATGGATACAACATCCATGCATCAACAACAGATTTTGGATACTTCGGTTGGGACTTCGATATAAGTTGTTTCTATGCACTTAGAAATGAACTATGTGACGAAGATACATTAACACATTGTTGTAAAAAAGATACTTGTGTTGGAGATTCTTGTGAAACAGAAATAAACGGAGTTAAAAATTATATGTTCAGAGCAATCGATACAAATAACGTATTCCCAAATGCGATTGTAGAAGGTGTTACTGATGAAACAAAACGACCAATTGGATTCAACTGGACAAATAAAGCAGCAAACTCTAAAAACCCAGATTATCTTGTTAATCCAGCAAAATTAATTGAACAAATTGAAAATAGAAGTGAAAGTCTTTATACAGATGATAACTTAGATTATCAATTCCATTTAACACCAGAAGTATTATGGAAAATTAAAGAGTACAATAAAGAAACACCATATGGTACATGGAATGGTAGAGTAGATATCAAAAACGGAATCTACGTATATTTCAGTAACCTATGGGGAGAAATAGATAGTGGTGTAACAAAAACAGTAGACTTAAGAAACTACAGTTCAGTACTTAAAACTGGTACACCAGGTGTAAATAATGAGGAGGATTGATTATAGATGAACAAAGGAATGTTAACAGTAGGAATTATCATGTTAAGTCTAATGGCACTATTATTAATCAATGTCATTAGTAACTACTCAACTGGTGGAGAATTAGACTACTACCTAGTAAAAGAAACAACAGAGGCTGCAATGGAAGATGCCATTGACCTTGAATATTACAGAATGAATTCATTATTAAGAATCGACAAAGAGAAGTTCGTAGAGAGCTTCCTTCGTCGATTTGCCGATAATGTCGATAATACACGTTCATACACAGTGAGCTTCTATGATATTAATGAAGTTCCACCAAAAGTAAGTGTAAAAGTTGATTCTCATACAGTATTAAGTTTCTCAGGTTCAGCAGCAAATATTTCAACAAATATTGATGCAATTCTAGAAACAGATTACGAAGAAGATAAATACACTGAAAAAGTATTATCAGATCCAGATAACGATGCTGGATATGGAATCGGTGATAGAAGTAATAGTGCGAAAGGAGCAGAATAAAAATGGGGAATCTTAGTACAGGAATAAAAAAGTTCTTACAAAACAAGAATACCGTAACAGTACTTGGAGTTGTTGTTGCAATCATCATATTATATGTTGCATACAATATGCGTGTTCAATCAGCAATTAATCCAATTAATGTTCCATATGCTAAAGAACAAATTTCACCTGGTACACAAATTACAGCAAACATGGTTGGAACAAGAGCTGTACCACCATCAATGCTTGAAGGAGATGTAATCACATCTCAAAGTGCTGTAATTGATAAGTATTCTAGTGCTGATACAGTAATACCTGCAGGAAGTCTATTCTATGCAAGAACTGTAGTAGAAAAAGAACAATTACCTGCAAATATTATTCTTACTTATCCAAAAGGATATGTATTATATAATATGTCAGTTACAACATCAACAACATATGGAAACTCAGTTTATCCAGGAAACTATATTGATATTTACTTAAAAGCAGTAAATAAAATTGGTGAAGACGAAGAAATGACTGCTGATGCTGATAAAATCATGTTAGGAAAACTAATGTCTAACGTTAAAGTTTTAGCAGTAAAAGATTCTTCTGGACAAGCAGTTTTCTCAAATCTAGATGAAAAAAGAACACCTGCAATGATCGTATTTGCAGTACCAGAAGAATATTATATTTTACTTAAAAAAGCAGAATATTTAAGAACATATGATTCAACACTAATCCCAGTTCCAACAAACGAAAGTTTAAAAGACGAACCAGGAGAATTAGAAATCAGTAGTGAATCATTAAAAGACTGGATTAACAAAGTTACAGTTTGGACAGAATCATAAAAAAGAAAAAAAGAATTACAAAAGAATTAAAGGGATGTGAGTTAGATGAATGAAAATATATTTGATAAGTTAGACTTTGGTGCATTTCGTCCGTTACTAGACAACGATGATATTACCGATATTTCATATAGTAATGGGGGACAAATATGGATACGTTCTCTAACTCAAGGATCCCTAAGAGTAGAAATCGATGGTGCAACTCCAGAATTCGTTGAAAAACTAGCATTTCAATGTTCCAACGTTATGGGAACAACCTTCAATAATGCTAAGCCATTCTTAGATGCTGAATCTGCTGAGTTACGTATGAACTTCGTTCACCAATCAATTGCGACAAATGGAATTGCCTTAGTTATTCGTAAAACTCCAGCAAAAATCCGTTTGGAAAAAGAAAAATTGATTAAAGATGACTACTTCACAAGAGATATACATGACTTACTAATTAAATGTGTTCAAGGACACTGTAATGTCATGGTAGCAGGAGAAACTGGTTCCGGAAAAACAGAGTTCGTTAAGTACTTAGCCAGTCATACAAAAACAAGTGAAAAAATTATTACAATCGAAGATACATTGGAACTTCACTTAGACAGAATCTTCCCACAAAGAGATATTGTTTCAATGAAGACCAACAATGTAGCAAGTTACTCAGATGTATTAGTTACTTGTATGCGTCAGAATCCAAAATGGATTCTACTTTCCGAAGTACGTAGTGCAGAAGCGGTTTCTGCAGTACGTAACTCAATTTCATCAGGACACAACATTTTATCTACAATCCACGCTGACAAAGCATCAGCTATTCCATATCGTCTATATTCATTAATGGAAACTGACTTAGATGTACATCAATTCTTATCAACAATTTATCGTTATATTCAATTAGGTGTACATATTAAAGCTTACTACAGTAAAGAAAGAGGAAAATTCCATCGTGAATTAGATGAAGTGTGTGAATTCTATGTAGATGATGATAATGTTCCACAATCTAGAATAATTTATCAAAAAATATTTGGTAAAAATCCAGTAATGAGAAAACCAAGTGATCATTTACTTCAATTCTTAGAAAATCAAAATATTGATGTAAGTGCTATTGTTGATAAATTACCTGATGATATGCCATTTAAAGAACAAGAAGAAATTAAGTTAGAAAATGATCAAGACAATCAAACAACTGCTCAACCAGAAGCAACAAGTGAAACACCAGCAATAGAAAACAAACCAGTAGAAGAGCCAAAATTGGTTGAAGAAAAAAAAGAAGTAGTACAACCAGAACAACCAACATTGCAACCACTTAATGAATCACCTCAACCAACACAACCTGCTCCTCAATTAGTTGCACAACCAAGCGAGCCAGTACAACAAGTAACACAACAACCTGTACAACAACCAGCTCAACCGCAAGTACAACAACCAGCAGTTACTAAATTAGATAGTCTATCATAATAGAAAGGAGTTTGTATGTATTTAGAAGAGTTATTAATAATTATAGTAATTATAGTTGGTATTTTCTTATACAGAAATTACAAAGGACAAAATGTTGGTAAATTTATTACTGAACAAGTAACAACAATCTATGAAAAATACGCACCATTCTCCTTTAAAGTTGTTAGAGAAAAAGCCAAAGAATTAGGACAAGAGTATAGTACAAAACAATATATTATGCAAATATGTTTATTTGCAGGAGGAGCTGCAGCCATAAGCTACTTATACTTTTACAACATTGTTATAAGTTTATTCTATGCTGTAATTGCCGTTACTTTTGTTCCTTATCTAGCATACTTAAGATGTAAAAGAGTATATAGTGAATTTATTTTTGAGCAAATCCAAGTATATACATCAAACGTAATTATGGAATTTGCTACAACTCAATCATTTGTTAAGTCATTAGAAGGAGTTAGAAATTCAGGAATCTTAGAAGATCCAGTTCTAAGTGACGTTAATCACATGATTGAATTATCTTATGACAATGGTACTATTGATGAAGCCTTAGCATATATGAGTGAATTATATCCATATTATATAGTTAAGAATATGCATCAATTATTCTTACAAATTACAAAAGAAGGTGCTCGTAACTCAGCAGATTCACTTGATAACATGCAACTTGATATCGACATGTTAATTGAAAGTGTATATCGTGACCGTATTGAAAGAGCATCATTCCACAAAAACTTCTTAACATTCGGATTTACATTATATTTACTTGTAATGTTAGTTCAACTCCTACTAGGAAATGAAAGTTATATCATTCTACTAGAAAGATGGTATATCCAAGTATTATTACATGCAGTAATTGTTGTTAATACATATTTCCTTTTAAAAGGAGAAAAATACTATAATGAGAATGTAGGTGCTGAATAATGGAAGTATTAATTATTGGAGCAATCATATTATTTGTATTAGTATATAACAATACCATTGATAAGAATAAGTTCTTCGCAGATAATGAAAAATATCTAGAATCATTAAAAGAAAAAGATTATGAGTTCCTAGTATATGCAAGATATGGAGATCAAGTTGATGTTAAACAACTATATATGCAAAGAGTTACATATGCACTTATAACATTCTTCATTGTATTAGGATTTGCAGTTAGTGGAGGAAATCAAGATAAACTTGGTTCAGAGTTCTTCCTATATTTAGCAATAGCTGCAGTAGTAGCCTTTATAGTTTTTAAATCATCATATACCCAATTAAAAGGTTATTATAAAAAACACTTACATGAAATTGACGTTATGTTACCATACTATTTAAAGAGTTTGGAAATCTTAATCCAACACTATACAGTTCCAGTAGCATTAGGTAAGTCAATAGACGATGCTCCTGAAATATTTAAACCAGGATTAAGAAAATTAATTGATCGTATCAATGCCGGAGATTCAACAATTGATCCTTACATGGAATTTGCAAATACATATCCTGTAAGAGATTCAATGCGTATGATGCGTCTATTATATCGTCTTGGATTAGGTTCACAAGAAAAGAAACAAGAACGTTTAATGATGTTTTCAAGAACTGTTTCAACACTACAAAACAAAGCTCGTGAAACAAAATATAAAGAACGTTTAGGATTCATGGAATCTCAAACTATGGTAATGTTAGTTGTTACCGGAGTTGGTGTAATGTTAATTATTTTAATCTCAATGATGATGATGTTCAGTATGTAAACAATACAAAAAAAAGTTGTTTAGTAGATTTTAATTTGCTATAATTAAATTATGATAACGAAAGGATGGGATAATAAATGAAAGATGCGACAGGTGAATTAAACTTAACAGTAATCACATTAGTAGCTATCGCTGCAGTTATTGGATTCTTCTGGGTAATGTGGCCAAATATTCAAAATGCCTTAAATACTCAATGGTCTAATATCAGTAGTGGAGGACCTGCTACAATCATAGTAGAAAGATAACAAAAAGAGGGTGTTTTAAATGCGTGATGCTTTTGGAGGAGTTGCCAACTTAGTTATTATAGTTGTATTCCTTACTTTAGTTTCTGGATATTTAGCGTTTAACGTTAACTATACCAAAGCATTCAGAGTTAAGAATAAAATAATTTCTTTATATGAACAATATGAAGGAGAACAATGTTACCACAACGATACAAGTGAATGTAATATTAAAATTCGTGACTATATGAATGCACTTGGATACGATGCTCCATATCTAAATCTAGAAGGATACAATTGTTATTATGGATATTGTGCAAAAAAATTTGAAACTGAAAAAGTAGATGACAGCGTAACGGGTGACACTAAGAAAAAAGCGTATTACAACATTGTAACGCAAATAAATATTGATATTCCTATTATTAATAAGATACTACCGGGATTGAAAATATTTCAAATAGCCGGTGATACAAAACCAATCGTAATTGGAATTGGCTAAAAAGAGGGTGATACTGAGTGAACGTAATAGTTTCAAATGAACAACAAAGTCAAACAGCTAATTTAGATGTCGATATAATTAAAAGTATTACTGGAGCATATAGTTCAATTGAACTAGTAGAAATGTTTAAGAATTTCTTCTACAGTAAAATGGTTTTAGATGTAACATCTATTAAAAATTATCAAAATATCTTAGAATATAAAACATTAGCTGATGGATTAGATCCAGATAAAATTATTTTCTTTATTCCAGAAGGAAGTAGTTTATGTACACCTAACTTTCTAGCTAAACTAGTAACGTTGGGAATATATAATTTCACAACTAATATAGATGGAGTAAAATATTTATTAAAAAAATCAAACACATTTAATGATGTAGCTCACATTCAACAAATGGGCGGTGGTGTTATTGAAGAACTTCAACAACCACCACAACCAGACCCTGCGGAACAAGGGGCTCAAACTCAACAAGGAACTTTTGTAGCTCCGGCACATCATGTTCAAGTTCAGCAAGGAAGTATGGCTAGAACAATAAAAATTGGTGTACGTAATGTTACAGACCATGCAGGAGCAACAAGTTTGATATATATGTTCAAAAAAGAACTTACATCAGTATTTGGTGAAAGTAACGTTGTTGCAATAGAAATTAATAAAAATGATTTTCAATTCTATAATGATAAGAATATGATATCAACAACAACTAATGACATAAAGACAGTTATTGAAAGATATAATGGAGTATCTGTACTGTTAATAGATTTAAATGATTTTGAAGATAACACAATTTGTGATGATGTTCTATATTTATTAGAGCCAAGTACTTTAAAATTAAATAAGTTAATTAGAAAGAATAAACATATTTTTGGTAAAATAAAAGATAAAAAAATTGTATTCAATCAAAGTTTATTAACTAGTAAAGATATAAGTGAGTTAGAATACGAAGCGGGAATCAAATCCTTCTTTAATCTACCTCCAGTTAATGATAGAAAGAAAAACGAAATAGTAACAGAATTACTTGCAAAACTTGGATTATTACAAATTACAGGTGGCAATAATTCTGGTAAAATATTTGGTCTATTTAGACGTTAATATTTGACAAAAAAAATGATATAATGTATTATATACATTGAAGGAGAGGTTTGTATGTTAGAATTAGTTCAATTAGCTTCAGCATGTGGAGGATTAGACCCACTAGTAAGTTTAGTTAAAAACGGGTTGTTCCCAATCGTATATATTATTATTCCAATTGCATTACTTATTTATGCAGTTATCGATTTTGGTAAGGCAGTAATTGCAAGTGATGAAAAAGAAGTTAAAGCAGCACAAAGTAGATTAATCAAACGTGCAATTTATGCAGCACTAATTTTCTTCGTAGTATTCCTAGTTAAAGCAATTATGGATGTAGTTGCTAAAGGTGGAACTGGAAATACTGGAGATTGGTGGTCTTGCTGGGAATCAGTATAATATAGACAGTAAAATAAAAAATAGTAAATAAATTGCTATTTTTTTTTTCTTCTGATATACTTAATATGTTATAATGTATTTGGAGTGATCTTATGAAAAAAAAGCAACTATTTGGTTTGATTTTATTAATGTTAATAACATTATTTATACCAAATAACATCAATGCAAAAGAGAAAAAAGTAATTTGTGAATATCAATATAAAAACCAAGAATTAATTTATACAATTGATAATAAAGTAATTCTTCCATTTGAGGATGGAAAAGACAATTGGTATCATGGACAAGATTTTAAAAATAACTATTTGAAAAATTCAAAAATAAATAGCAATACTTATGTATGTCCAACAATAACAATTGAAGAATCTGATAGTTTTATAACAATATTTAATAATCCAAGAAGTGAAGATGAGTGTAGTGGAGTATGTACAACTCTATCAGCAATAAACTATCAGTCAAGTAAAAATATAAATGTTAAAAAAGCAGTAGATACTACTGCTATTAGTAGTGTAGGAATTTATAATCAAGATAATTACTTTATTCCATATTTTAGATTATTAGAAGACGGTACAAAAGAATGGTCAGTTGATGGAATTAATTACAAGCCAGTAACTGAAAAAGTAGAAAATGACAAACTAGAAATAAGTTTAGATAAGTCATTAATTGAAGAAATTTATCAAGATAAAAACTTAAATAAAAATGTCACAATATATAGAAATGTAAAAAATGATAATAACAAATATATCTATTTATTAGCAACACATAAAGTATCTGGTTACAATTTAAATGACGGACAAGAAACTAGTGCTAGAGCATATCATGCTGCATATGGTGACCCAGACATAGATGAGTGGTTAGAAGATTATAATCAAAACCAAGATTGTTCTGGAGATAATAGTATTCTAGGAAGTTATAACGACCCTAACTCAGTAGCATACTTCCTACAAATAATATTTAATTGGTTAAAACTTATTGGTCCATTTATAGTTATAGTTATGAGTGGTATAGATTTTGCTAAAGTAATCGTAATGGGTGATGATGATGGAATGAAGAAAGCTCAAACAAAATTAATCATCAGATTAATTCTTGCAGCATGTTTATTCTTCTTACCAGATTTAATCAAAGCATTCTTAGACTTATTCAATATTACATCAAGTGGAATCTGTGGATTACAATAGTTTAAAGCAAAAAAGAGGTGATTAGTAAATGACAGATTATATGACAGCCAATACGATAAACGATCTATTCAGAAGTTTATTCGCATTATTAGATAGAGCAGCATATATGATGCTTGGATGGATGTATGAAATCTTGTTCAATGTAGCAAGTGCAGACATTTTTGCCAATGATACAGTTCAAAAATTTTATGGACGTATACAAATGATCATTGGTGTATTCATGCTATTCAAATTAGCTGTTTCAATTATTCAAGGTATAATTAATCCTGATACTTTTACAGATAAAAAGTCAGGATTTTCGCACATAATTTCAAGAGTAGTTTTTGCTTTAATAATGTTAACCGTGTTAACTCCAATTAATATTCCAGGAGCAAGAAGTAGTTATGAAATTAATCTTAACAATAACGGATTATTATTCGGAACATTATATGAATTACAAGATAGAATTTTAGAAAATAATACATTAGGTAGATTAATATTAGGTACAAATGATGGAACTACTGGAAGTGGTAGTGGTGGTACAAATACAGCGCTAACGCAAGCTGAAAAGTTAAAAAAATCATCTAATATGTTTACCGCAACTATTCTTAAAGGATTCATTAGAATCAATATGAAAGAGTCTGGCGGAATGGATGAAACAAATCCAGATGATAGAGTTTGTGACTATATTGATCAAGAAGTACTTGATGTATATGCAGATTTAGAAACAAGTCCAAATCAATTATTATCATTAGTTAATGCTAGCTGTGAATATCAAGGAAATGATGGATTCTTCGATACAATGGCAGCATTCTTTACAAGATTATTTACAGGTGATAGATACGTATTTGCATATATGCCAATTATCTCAACAATTGTAGCAGCCGTATTTATCTATATTTTACTAGGAGAAATAATTACAATTGCAATTCGTTCAATAAAACTTGCAGTATTAAGACTTTTAGCACCAATCCCAATTATTAGTTATATTGATCCAAAATCAGAAAAAGATGGTGCATTTGCTTCATGGACTAAATCATTAACATCAACTTATTTAGAATTATTTATCCATTTAGCAGTAATTTATTTCGTAATATTCTTAATCCAAGACATGATTGTTAATGGATTAGTAATCAATACAGGAACAGGTGTTATTGGAGTAATATCATGTATCTTCATCTGGATAGGATTATTCTTCTTCGTAAAACAAGCACCTAAGTTCATTAAAGATATCCTTGGAGTAAAAGGTGGAAGTTCAAATGTTGGACTTGCCGGATTACTTGGAGGAACAGCAATGCTTGCTGGCGGTGGAGGAATGTCAGGATTTGCTCTTGGAGCAATGCAAGGTTTCGATGCTGCAGTACAAGGTAATAATCAAGGAAAAGCAGCACCACTTGGTGCAATTTGGACACAAAATAGCAATAAAATGGCCCAAATCAGAACTGGAGACAAAGATGCTCAAGGTGGATTATGGGGACAAGCAATGGACCGTTTCAACTACGATACACGTGAAGCTCAAGCTAGAAGACTTGGAATCGGTTCAAACGATGTTGCCGATGCTAAATACATTAAAGATCAACGTGAAGCTGAAGCAAATAATGCTAAACGTAACCTAGACTTTGCTGCACGTGAAGTAGAATATGCAAAAGCTGAAATGGAAGCTGCAAGATACGAACTTGATAGAACAGCTGAAGGTTCAACAGAACGTACATCTGCAGAAGCTAGATATAGAGCTGCTCAATCTAGATATGCAGATGCTCAGACAGGATATACAACAGCATATACACAAAACGAAGCATACCAAGAAGCATATGGAAAAGCTTCATCTGCATACGAAAAAATGGATAAAGACAGAGCTCAAATGGGTGTTGGTCCACGTATCAGTGATAAACGTGGAGATCGTGCAACTTATAGATCACCACATAAAGCAGATGGTACATACACTCCATACACAGCTGATGAAACAGGAAGAAATGCACCAAGAAGTGAAGATGATATTAAAGGAACAATTACAGGACATAGTAATGACCTTAAAAACTTCAGTGGTACAACAGATGACTCTGGTATCGGTTCTATGGGTGGAGGAGCCCGTGGTGGTGGACCAGGACCAGGACGTCCATAATATAAAGAGGAGTGTGATACATAGTGCGTAACTATTTAATTCCTGCAAACACAAAAAGAGGGAAATTAATACTAGGAATGTTTAAACCGTTTGATTTAGTGTTATTTGGAACAGGAATTCTTATTACATTTATATTTCTAGCATTCATGCCGCTAAGCTCAACACTTGTAACAATACTTGTGTTGAGCCCAGCGCTTGTTACTGGATTCTTAGTTTTACCTGTACCTTATTATCACAACATACTAAATATCCTAATTGAAATGTATGAATTTATAACAACAAATCAAACATATAGATGGAAAGGTTGGTGTTTTAGAAGTGGCGAAAAAGTCATCAAAAAACGTAAGTAGTGGTTATACTGAAGATTGGCTACCAGTCCGTGGTATTCAAAATAACATGATAATTACTAGAGATAATTACAAAGTAACAGGAGTTAAAATATCTCCAAAAAATATTTTTATCTTGGACCCAATTGCTCAAGATAATATGTTAATAAGTTTAAAGAATTTTTATAACACAATTGATTTTGAATTCTGGCTAGTAGTTGCTGATAGACCGGTAGACATCTCTGTATATCTATCACAAATGCAATTACTATATAATGAAGCACATACACCAGCAATTAGAAAATTAATTATGCAAGATATTAATAAAGGACATACTTTTATCAATAATAGTATTGTTGATACTGAATATTATTTCTTATTCAAGTCAAAAGACCCTGATCTTTTAGCCAAAAGAGTAAGAATGATGATTAATGGTCTTGCATCATGCGGATTAGCTGCTGCTCAAGCAAGTAATTCGGATTTAAGAATAGTATTAGATAACTTCCTAAACGGAGGAAGTACAACAGAGTTTGGGGTGGTGATGCCAGTATGAGTACCGGATTAAGAAGTCAATTAGCTCCAAAAGGGCTACATTTCTCACCAAGTGAGTTTTTCATAAGTGATAAGTATGCAACTATTTTAACAGTTGTATCATTTCCAAAATACATAACACCAGGTTATTTATCATCATTAACAAATATGGCAGGAATTAAAATTGTTATTAAACATATTCCTGTTCCATATCAAGATATGGTTAAGATGTTAAATAAAGAAGTAGCAGATTTAAAAGAAAAATATCGTAATGAAAGAGACCAAACTATTCGTGAAAGATTAAGACAAGATGCAGAAAGTTTGGAATACTTCACATCAATGATTGCAGGAAGTCAAGCAAGAAACTTCGATTTCCAAATGCATATCATGATTGCTGCAAATACAAAAGAAGAATTAGAATTAAAGAAAATGAATGTTAAAAACTACTTAGATGCAATGGAATTAAGAGCAATTTCCCTACGTTTTGAACAAGAAAAAGTTCTTAAATCAATGTTACCAATTTTCCCTGCTCAAGATATTGAACAAAGAATTGGAACACCAATTCCATCAGTAACAGTAGCAGCAATGTATCCATTTATTTTCGATAGTATTAAAGACCCAGGATTATCAACACTACTTGGAGTTGATTTCTCTGGAGGAGTAATTCTATTTAATCAATTCTTATATAAAATAAGAAAAGAACATAATAGAAATAATGCTAATATGATTATCTTAGGAACATCTGGTTCCGGAAAATCAACAGCAGCAAAATTATTACTAAGAACACATATTAGAAATGGATGTCAAATTGTTATTATCGACCCAGAAGATGAATTTAGAGAAATTACTAGATCATTTGGTGGAGATACAGTAGATATTGGTAAAGGTGGAGAATTTGGTTTAATCAACCCACTAGAAGTAATCTTCGATGCTGATGAAGAAGAAATTAAACAAGGTATGGGATACACAGTATTAAATAGAACATTAAACTTCTTAAAAGGTTTTATGAAATACTATAATCCATCAATTGCACAAGATGTTTTAGCAATGTTTAGTGATGTAGTTCAAGATACATATAAACGTTTTGGAATTGACTTTGAAACAGATTTCTCAAACTTCACATCAAAAGATTTCCCAGTTTTCTCAGATGTTTATGCAACAATCAAAGGAAGACTACTTTCTATGACAGATCAAACTAAAGAAAGAGATATCATGGAAAGACTTGAATTAGAAGTAAGACCAATCGTTAAAGAATTAAGATTCTACTTCGATGGTCATACAACATTACCAAGAGATAGTGATTTCATGGTATTTAATATTAAAGAATTAATGAATAGTGATGCAAATATTAGAAATGCCTTATTATTCAACGTCTTAAAATATGCTTGGGGAATGTGTTTAGACCCAAGTGTAGATACAGTATTATTAGTTGATGAAGCACACGTATTAATGAGTAGCAGAAACCAACAAGGTTCAGAATTCTTAGCTCAAGTACAAAGACGTGCTCGTAAATATAACACAGGAACTATTATTATTACTCAACAACCAAGTGACTTCGCTGATGAGGCTGTAATCACTGATGGTAAAGCAATTTTCGATAATGCTTCTTACTATCTAGTAATGGGATTAAAGAAACAAGCAGTTGAAGATTTATCAAGATTAATAGACCTAAATGAAAATGAAAAAGAAAGTATCAAACGTTATTCTCAAGGAGAAGCACTATTCGTTTGTGGAAGCAGACGTATGAGAATTAACGTAGTAGTTACAAAAGAAGAATTAGATTCATTCGGCTCAGGCGGAGGATTCTAAAATATAAAGTAGTAAGGTGGTGGAAGCATGGCATACGAAGCAAATAGAGAAGGCGACCAAAGAGAAAACCAAATGTCTCAAGATGAACGCAACATTCAAAATAATGCAAACAACATAAGAAACGCAGCTGATGTTGCCATGGCTTCCGGTAACCCTTATGCAATGGCTGCAGGAGCAGCAGTAAAAGCTGCAGATAAACTTACAGGTGGGAAAAGTACTGAAATGGCAGGAAAAGCCCTAAATCAAGCAAATAAAATGGCTCCAGGAGGAAATCAAGTACAAAACTCATTAAATAAAATGAGCGAAAGTGGAGCAAGTGATAAAATCGGACAAGCAGCAGCCATAAAAAACGGAATGAGTAATGGTGGATCTGGAGGTGCAGATGCTGCTTCAAAAGCTGGAGAAACAGCAAATCCTACAGATAAAGCATCTTCAACTTCAAGTTCATCATCTGATTCATCAGGTGACGGATTAGGTAAAGGCTTTGGTGGTGGAAGAAAACCAAAAAATTGGTTAGATGATGGCTCTGATGAAAATAATGAGCCACAAGAGCCAACAGATACAATGTTTGAATTCCAAATGAAACCAGAAACTAAAGCAATTATGTTGCTAGTTGCACCATTAGCAGGAATATTACTATTATTCTTTGCGATATCTGGTGCTGTAGGTGGAGGAGTTGCAGACTTCAATGATGCTCTAGGAGCAAGTGGAGCATCAGGTGGAGAAACAGGAAACATTGTATTCACAGCATCAGACCCTGATGCCCAAGCATTCTACGAAAGAATTAATAATGTAAAATTAAATATGCAAGCTAGTGGTAAAAGCGTAGACGTATTAAAAGTCGTAGCTGTTTACCACGTATTAAACGTAAATAATAATAATTATGATTATAAATATATGACAGAGTCAGTTATCACAGATATTGCCAATGCAATGTTTAGTGGTAATGTCTATGATGAAACAACATTCAAGTTTAATTTAACTAATGACATTTTCTATAAGCACTTCCCAAGAACAACTCAAAGTAAACGTGAATTAATGACTGAAGATGTATTTGATTATATTGATAGATATTACAGTTTCATTGGTACCGAAGGTTATGGTTGTGCTGCAGCTGGAGCATGTAATTACGATATTAAAGGTTTTTATATACCAGGCGCTGGAAATATCTCTAAACAAATGCAAATATCAAATTTAATGGTTAGATTAATGGAATGTGGAAGTCCATATGGAAATGGAACATATGGAACACCAATTGACCAAGATATGGTTCCATTCGAAGAGTATGTAGCAGGAGTTGCATACGCAGAAGTTGGTCCAAGTGCTCACATTGAAGTACTAAAAGCCCAAATGGTTATGGCAAGAAGCTTTGCTCTTGCAAGACCAACAGGAATGGGAAATGCTCTTGGTAAAAAACTAGAACAAGAAAATAATCAATGGGTATTACAAATTTCATCATGCGTAGCCGACCAAGTATTCTGTAACATCAATGAAGGTTGTTCTTTCATGGGTGGTGGAGATGGTCAGGGTGGAATATGTCGAAGTGGACACGTTGCAGGAGCAGTAAGAACAAGAGATGCTTTAGCAGCGGACCATCAATTACGTACAGCAATGGCTGCAACAGCCGGAGAAGTATTAGTAAATGATCAAGGATATATTATCCAAACAGGCTATTTATCAACAGAACAAAATCTTATGTCAAGCCTTGCTAATCAAGGAATGAATTATAAACAAATTCTGTTACAAGTATATAACTCAGGAAACAGAAATTATGGTGCAGCAGATATTCAAAAAATGGCTTGTAATACAGCAGGTTCTGCAAACTGTGGAACAGCATCATCTGGACCATACGCAAGTTGGAAACAATATGAAGGTCCATGGACAAATGTAATCTTAGGTAATAGTGGAAAAACAATTAGACAAATCGGATGTTTAGCAACATCAGTTTCAATATTAATTGCTAAGAGTGGAGTTCCAACTGTCTTAGGAGATAACTTCAACCCAGGTACATTCGTTGAATATCTAAGTCAAAATGGTGGATTTGTAAGTGGAGGAAACTTCGTATGGGCATCAGCCTCAAAAGTAGCACCATCATTCCAATTCGTTGGACGAGCTTACGTTTCAGGATATACTAAAAATCAAAAATTACAAAAACTTACAGAACTAATGAATCAAGGATATTATGTAGTTGCAGAAGTAAAAGGTAATACTGGACAACACTGGGTAGCAATAGATGCCATCGCTGGACAAACAATCATTATGATGGACCCTGGAAGTAGTAGCACAGATATGTGGGCTCAATATGATTGGAGAAATACAAGTACTTTTGCATACTTTAAAGCGGGGTAATTAAATGAAAAAGAAAAAAAGATATATTGTGATATTAGCAGTTTTAGCAATTTATGTAGTAATAATGCTTCTAGTCCTTGGAAAAGATATGCTAGTAAAAAATAAAGATGAAGCAACAATTGTTGTTGGAGATACATCAATATGGGTATATAAAGACAAGGGCTGGACAAACATTACTAATCCACAAACGATAGCCTCACTTAATTGGACTGAATATAATGTATATTTAGATAACCAAGAATATGGAAAATATTATTTATGGAATGATGACAAATGGTATTTATTTGATAAAAATAAAAAAGCCATTCCAAGAGAAGGTACATTATTAGCAATAAAGTCAAATTATGATATAAAAGTAAAAAATTTCACTCCGAAAAACATAAGAAATTACTATCATGTAGAAAAAGTGCTTGAACAAAATAATTTAAGTACATCATCTAAATATACCGTTGAACAAGAAGTATCAATAGATATAGATAATGATGGAAATAATGAAACATTTTATTTTGTAAGTAATGCCTTTTCATTAGATTATAATCCAAGTAAAATATTCTCAATTGTATTTATGGTAAAGAATAGTAAGATTTATCCAATATATACAGATATAGCACCAAACACAACAAATAATGGGTGCAAGCCATACTTAAGTGCAGTGCTTGATGTTGATCAAGATAACATCTATGAGATGGTTATAAGTTGTGGAAAATATTCAACAGAAACACCATCAGACATGTTATACAAACTAACAGATGATGGTTTCAAAATTGTGATTTCAAATCAATAAATAATGACAGTTATAAAAAGTTAAGTTATAATAAAAAAGAAAAAAGAAAGGAAGTAGTAATATGAAACTTAAATTTCGTGCAGACCCAGAAGATTGGATGATATTTGGTATATTTGCAGTTGCATTATTGTACGTTATTGCAATTGGTGTAGTAAATCTAGCATCATTCGCATCAGATGGAACCTTATCAGGGTTAAATCCTTTTCCTGCGTTTAGCACAGAACATATAACAACAACATTAGTATTATATTTCTTAACACTTGGTGGTCTATTCGTAAGTGTTAGTTCATACTTTTTTGAAAGAGAAAAAGGTTTTGGTCTAACAGCCGATAAAAAAGACAAAGGATATTCAAGATGGGCTAAAGATAAAGAAATCAAAGAAGAATTAAAATGTGTTAAAATTCAACAAAAAAATTCTAAAGCCGCAGGTATTCCAATTATCTTGAATAAAGAAGAAATGTGGGTAGACGACAGTGAATACCACTCATTAGTAATCGGAGCTACTGGGTCAGGTAAAACACAAGGTATTGTATTCCCACAAGTTAATAGTTTAGCTAAAGCTAGAGAGTCAATGATTATTACCGACCCTAAAGGTGAAATCTATGAACAAACAAGTTTAATGTTACGAAAAAGAGGATATCAAATCTTACTTTTAAACTTCCGTGATCCACAAAACGGTAATGCATGGAATCCATTATCATTACCTTATAAAATGTACAAATCAGGAAATCAAGATAAAGCAATCGAGTTATTAGACGACTTAGCATTGAACATTCTATATGATGATTCAAATAAAAATGCTGACCCATTCTGGGAGAAAACATCAGCAGACTACTTTTCTGGAGTAGCTCTAGGATTGTTTGAAGATGCTAAAGAATCAGAAATTAATATTAATAGTATTTCCTTAGCAACAACAGTTGGTGAAGAAAAATTTGGTGGTTCAACATACATCAAAGAATACTTTGCAGCTAAAGACCAATCAAGTGCAGCTGCAATCAATGCATCAAGTACAATCATGGCACCATCAGAAACAAAAGGAAGTATCCTTTCAGTATTTAAACAAAAAGTTAAATTATTCGCATCACGTGAAAATTTAAGTGAAATGTTATCACATAGTGATATCGATTTAGAGAGTATTGGTGCAAGACCAACTGCCGTATTCATCGTTATTCAAGATGAAAAGAAAACATATCACTCATTAGTAACAATTTTATTAAAGCAAATATATGAAACACTAATTTCTACAGCACAAAAGAATGGTGGAAAACTACCAGTAAGAACTAACTTCATTCTAGATGAGTTTGCCAACATGCCACCATTAAAAGATGTTACAACAATGATTACTGCCGCACGTTCACGTAGAATTAGATTTACAATGATTATTCAAAACTTTGCACAATTAGATGGTACATATGGTAAAGATGATGCCGAAACAATCAGAGGTAACTGTGGTAACATAATTTACCTAATTACAACAGAACTTAAAGCCTTAGAAGAAATTTCAAAAATGTGTGGTGAAGTAAAATCTAAGAAAGATGATAAAACTGCCTCAACACCACTTGTTACAGTATCAGACTTACAACGTATGAAACAATATGAAACAGTAATATTAAGAATGCGTAAACAACCATTCAAAACAAAACTTACACCAAACTGGCAATTAGATTGGGGAATAAAATATCCTAATGCCAAGTATCCAATACGTAAGAAAGTAGAAGTTGATACTTTTGATATTAAAGAGTTTGTTAAAGATCAAAAGAAGAAAAAGTTATTAGAAATGATGAATGGATCAGATGATGCTAAAAAAGAGGTTATGTCTAAACTACCTCCAGCAGATTTCATGAAAAAAGATCCACTTCCATTTGATAAACCTGCAGAAGCAGCAAGAATTCCTGACTTCTTAACAAGAGGGCCTATCGAACCAGAAGAAAGAAAAGTTATGGGTGGCGGAAGAGTATCTGCTCCAGCAAGACCACCAGTTTATGAAGAACCAATATCTAAACCACCAGTTGATGATGATTTGGGATTTGATGTAGACGAGTTAGTAAAGAAAATTGATGCTAAAATTGCTGAACTTGAAGAAGAAGAAAGACGCAATAAAGCAGGAGCAACTGCAACACCAGCAACTAAGCCACAACCAATTATCAATAAGCCAGTTGCAGTACCTAAACAACAACCATTACCAACAGAGACACCAAGTTCTGATGGTGGCGCAGTTTCAAGTATTGATGAATTCTTAAGTAAAGCACCAGTAGCTGAAACAACAATGCCAAAGATTAAACCTTTAGAAGAAAAAGTAGTCGAACCAATTAATAGTGTTGTCAAACCTAAAGACAACTTATCATTATCAGATGAAGAAAATGATGATGATGATTTCTTTGATGACTTTTTTGATAATTAATAGAAGGAGATTTGCTTATGTCAATGAATTTTAAAGTAGAAGGCGAAAAAGACAAAGAAAAAGTAGCCGATGAATTAGATGAAGTAGTAGATGAATACGAAGAATTTGAAGAAGTAGAAACAAGTTCATCATCAAGTAGTAAAAGCGATGATAAAAAAGGTCTTGTTAAACTATTATCTATACTTCTAGGGGTTATAATAGTGTTTATTTTAGTAATGTTCCTATTAACTTCATGTACATCAGGTACAAAAACATATGAAGAAATGGAAGCATTAATGGTAGAGGCAGCAGAGTCATATTTTGCTGATCATAACGAAAACTTACCTAAAAAAGATGGTGGAACACAAACTATCGACGTATCAGTACTAGTTGCAGAAGGATATATGAAGGACTTATCTAAATATAATAGTGCAATATGTACAGGAACTGTAAAAGTTCAAAAATCTGGAAGCACATATGCTTATACACCAAACTTAAATTGTGGTGAATCATATGCTTCAGTAGAATTATCTGATAAAATTAAAGACGATAATAAAATAGTTAGTTCAGGATATGGATTATATAATAAGAATGGAAATTATGTATTCCGTGGTGAAACAGTAAATAACTATGTTCAATTAGATAATGCAGTATGGAGAGTTGTTAAAATTACTTCTAGTGGTAATACAGTAATTATCTTAGATGAACCACTACCAATGACATCACCATATGATAATCGTTATAATGAAGTAGCAAACTACAAGTCAGGAATTAATAACTATTCTTCAAGTAGATTAAAAGAAAAATTATTAGAAGAATATAACAAAGAAGAATCATTCCTAAGTGATAACGATAAAGCAAAAACAGATACATTTAATATTTGTTCTGGAGCACGTTCATTAACTGAAACAGGTGTAGAACAAGCAGTTGAATGTAAATTACAAGAACAAAATCAAAAAGTAGGATTATTAACAGCAGCAGATTACATGAATGCAAGTGTTGATGCAGGATGTACAACAGTAGCAAGTAAGAACTGCCAAAACTATAACTACTTAAATGGTCCAAAAGCTGAGTGGTGGACATTAACTCCATCTAAAACTAATACATATTTAGCTTATATGGTTAGTATCAATAATGGAATTAAAGAAACAGAAACATATAACTATGCAGCATTAAGACCAGTTGTTTACTTAAACTCTAATGTATTATACAAGAGTGGTACAGGTACAGAAACTGATCCATATATAGTAAAATAAGAATCTATTCAATAGATTCTTTTTTTTTCATCTAATACTATAGAGGTGAATAAAATGAATAGTATAGATATAGAAAAACTACTTGAACTTCTAAACAATAAATCAATAAATATAATTGATATCAGAACAAAGTATGAGTATATGCTTAACCATATACCTACATCAAAAAATATTGATAAAATTCTTTTAAGAATAGCACCAGAAAAATATTTTAATTCTAAAGAAATATATTATATTTATTGTCAGTCAGGATATTCGAGTAAAGCCTTAGTTGAGTATTTAAACACACTAGGATATAATACTGTAAACATTAATGGTGGATATAATAATTACTTGTTAAGAAAATAGAATTATAATATAATAAAACAAGAAGGTGATAGTAGTGACAACACTTACTGAAATCATAGAAACCTGTACTGAATTAATCCAAAAAGGTGGTTTTTTAATGGGGTTCTTTCTAATTTTAATAGAAGCCTTTATCCCAATATTACCATTAGGAGCCTTTGTAACATTAAACATTAATGCCTTTGGTACATTTCCAGGTTTACTTATCTCTTGGAGTGCTTCAGTAATTGGTAGTTACATTATGTATTTATTATGTTACTATGTATCAAATAAGATAATATATAAATTCATAAAAGAAAAAACAAAAGAAAAGATAATAGAAAAAACTACCCACTTTCAAAAAATTAAACTAACCTCATTAGTTTTGATAATAACCTTACCATTTACACCTTCATGTTTTATTAATCTTCTTGCTGGTATATCAAACGTATCAAAAGAAAAATATATAATATCTCTCATAATAGGAAAAGTATTTAATATCATCTTTTGGGGATATATTGGTATGAGTTTAATTGAAAGTTTAACTAATATTAAAGCAATTATATTTATTATAATAATCTTATTAATTGCTTATTTAATTTCAAAAATAATATCAAAAAAATTTAAAATTGACTAGAAAGGAAGAACTTTATGGACTACATAATAATAATTTTATTAATAATAATTTTAATACTTGGAGTTATATCTCTATTTAAAAATATAAATGAAAGTAATATTACAGAACGTCTTGGTAAATTAGAACTAAGTATGATGAAAGAAATGGGAGATTTCAAAACAGAGTTAAGTCGTAATATGAATAAAGACTTTACAGACCTAAATGAACAATTAGAACGAAGACTACTAGCAATTAATGAAAAAGTAAATACTCGTTTAGATGAAAACTTTGAAAAAACAAATAAAACATTTACAAATGTTATTGAGCGTTTATCAAAAATAGATGAAGCTCAAAAGAAAATAGAAACTTTATCAACAGATATAGTAAGTCTACAAAGTATTTTAACTGATAAAAAAACTAGAGGTATCTTTGGAGAAGTAAATCTTAAACATATTCTTACAAGTGTTTTTGGTGAAAAAAATGATAATATATTCAGACTACAACATACCCTATCAACAGGAGTTATAGCTGACTCAGTTGTCTTTGCACCTGAACCTTTAGGAACAATTGCTATTGATTCCAAATTCCCATTAGAGCACTATCAACTAATGGTTGATAAAAGCCTAACTCAAGATATGCGTGATAACTATGAAAAAATGTTTAAACAAGATATGAAAAAACATATTGATGCTATCAGCAGCAAATATATAATACCTGGAGAAACAGCAGATCAAGCAATTTTATTCCTTCCAGCAGAAGCAATCTTTGCAGAAGTAAATGCATATCACCAAGATATAATAAATTATGCCTATAAAAAACGTGTATGGATAACATCACCAACTACCTTAATTTCAACACTTACTGTAGTAGAAATGATTATTAAAAATATGGAACGAGATAAATATACATCTGTTATCCATGAAGAATTAAATAAATTAGGATTAGAATTTGCCAGATACAAAGAACGTTGGGATAAACTATCTAAGAGTATCCAAACAGTAAATAAAGATGTAGAAAATGTTACAATAACTACTGATAAAATCTCTAAAAAATTCGAAGCAATTAATAAAGTTGAAGTAGAAGTAGTAAAACAATTAGAACTACATGAAGAAGAATAAGAAAGTTTTATACTTTCTTTTTTTGTATATAAAAAGATCTAGTGCATAAACTTTATTATGATATTAAAACTTATTTTAATAATGCTAGGATACATTTTAATGGTCTACGGAATATCATACATAATTATATACATAAATCTATTTTCATTTGGTTATACTATAAAAGAATATTTTATGTTTTTATATACAACATTCGAGGGTTATTTACTTCCCTTAGGAATGATCATCGAAGTAATAGCATTAACTAAAAGAAAGGACAAAAGAAAATGACATATATATACGATGTACTATTAAATTTTACTGAGCAAAACAATCCAATTGAGTTCTTCGAATGGAATAAAGATGACACTTTAGAACACATAAAAAGAATCCCACTAATTAAAGTGTCATCTAAAACATTAAATGACTTTACTAAATACAACATACAAGTAGATAAGTCCTTATTAGATAGAATAAAAGAAATAACTATAATGTATCGAAAAACAAAAGATTTAGACTATGCACTTTTATTATCAGATACAAATAGAGTAGTAGCTTTTGAATTTAATAAAAAGGGAGAAATAATAAGTAGAAGTAGTCTATTACTTGATGAAGAAGAAGAAATAATAGAAGAGTCATATGATGAAAAAGAAGAACAATTACTATATAAGAAAATAAATAAACTATCTCAAGAAAATTTTCTAACACGTACTGAAAAAAATCATCAAAACTACTTACTAAAAGAAATAGACTTTTTATATAAAGAAAAGTATAAAGAAAAACTTCAATATTTATATGAAGAAATATATTCAAAAGATAATCTTACCATAGAAGAAAAATATTTAAAATTAAAACAAGACCTTCTTCAAAAATACACAAATAAATTTGAACAATTATACAAAATAGTTCGCCTAACATACATAAAAAAATAGACTACAATTAGTAGTCTATTTTCATTGCTTTTTTTACTTCAGCCATCTTATTAACTGCTTTTTCTCTAGCAGCTTTTGTACCTTCTTCTAATATCTTCTTAACTTCTTCAGGATTCTCTTCATAATATTTTCTTCTTTCTTGAATTGGACTTAAGAAGTTTTTCATAGCTTCAATTAATTCTTTCTTACATTGAACACATCCACGAGCACCTGCTTTACATTCATTACAAATAGTATTAATATTTTCATCATTATTAACTAATTTATGATAGTAATAAACCATACATACATCTGGATTAGCAGGATCATCTTTTTTAATTTTATTTGGATCAGTAACAGCTCCCATTACTTTAGTTCTAATAGTATCTTCATCATCAACTAAGTAAATAGCATTTCCAAGACTTTTACCCATCTTTTCATTACCATCTAAACCTTTAACTCGAGTAGTTTTACTTAATACTTGTTGAGGCTCTTTTAATACTTCTCCATAAATAGAATTAAACTTACGTACTATTTCACGACATTGTTCAAGTAAAGGTAATTGATCATCTCCAACTGGAACAACCTCACCATCAAATGCAGTAATGTCAGCAGCTTGACTAACAGGATATCCTAAGAAACCATAAGTAATACTTTCACCGCTATTTCCAAATAATTCTTTCTTTTGACTAATTTCAGTTTTTACAGTTGGGTTTCTTTGAAGTCTCGCAACAGTAACTAAGTTAGAATAATAAACTGTTAACTCAGCAATTTCCGGTATTTGTGATTGAATAAAGAAATGAACTTTCTTAGGATCAAGCCCTATAGCAAGTAAATCCTTAGTAATCTCAAAAACATTCTTTCTAACTTTTTCAGGATTATCAAAATTATCAGTTAATGCTTGTACATCAGCAATCTCTAAATAAAAGTCATAATCATCTTGTAATCTAACATAATTTTGTCCAGCTCCAAAATAGTGACCTAAATGTAAATTACCAGTAGGTCTAAGCCCAGTTAATATTGTTTTTTTCATAATATCACTTCCTAGACATATTTTATCACATAATCATAAAAATTGCCTTATATTTGCAAAAAAACACAAAATATGATATAATGTAGCAGTACTCGAAAGAGGGGGAAAAACATGGCATTATTCGGAAGATTATCAAAATTTAATAAAACAGAATTAAAAACAATCAAAGAAGCTGTAATTGAAGCAACTACAAGAGATGAATTATTAACTACTATCGAAGAAATAATAGCGCAAAAGGAGAAATTAGAAACTGAAGGTCCAAATGCATGTATACCAGTAAGTTTCTTTAATATAGATCCTGATTATAGACAACTATTACACGATAATGGCATAGAAAATCTTGCTCAATTAAGAAGCATAAAAGAAGAAGATTTATGGAGCCTAAAGGGAATGACTCATGGCGGATTTGAACAAATTTCATGGGCAAGAGAATTCTTTAATATGGAACCATTAGTTCAAGATACAAAACCAAAAACAAATACTAAAGGAACTAAAAAAAATAAGTAAAAGAGAATTAATTTCTCTTTTTTTGTTGACAAATAGTTTACACCTCAAGGTTGGCTCACTAAGTAAATTGTGTTATAATATAACAAATTTAAATTAGAGGAGGGAAATAATGAACAAATATTATAAAATACCAATGACAGAAAGAATAATAAAAGTAAATGATACTTCATTATTCGATATTTTACTGGAACATTATCCGGATTTATATAATAGGGAAAAGGGACGTGTAGAACTACAGTATGGCATACCTGAACCCGGAATTATGACACCTCAGCTAGAAGAGGCTGTGAACGAATACAATCAAGAGACAAAAAGATTGTATATGGAACAAGGCGTTCCAACCCATATAATTGCTATAGGCAATAATGAAGGAGTAACTGAATATTTTACTCACACTCCAATTCAAACATCTGGATATGATAGTTTCTTACAAGGAAGAGAAGTATCAAGACAAGAAGCATATGAATATTTAGACCAAACTCAAAATTACATTGAGCAAGTCTCAAAGATGTTTGCAAAAAAAGAATCTAAATCATTAAGAAAAGTACTTGTTCAAAAAGTAACAAGCATCCTAAAAAGTAAAACAGATAATTAAGAAAAATTGTTGTTTTCAATAAAAATATACTGTATAATATAAGACGTTGGAGGGAATACAAATGGCAAAAGCAAAAGAAACAGTAGAAAAAAAAGAAGAAACAAAGAAAAATGTTCATGAAGTAGTAATTAAAATTGAAGGTGAAGAATGGGAAAAAGCATTAGATCAAGCTTTCGCAAAAAGACAAAAAACTGCAAAAGTTGATGGATTCCGTGCTGGAAAAGTACCAAGAGATATTTTTGAAAAGAATTTTGGAAAAGAATCACTATACTTTGATGCAGCAGATGTGTTATTACAAGTTGCATATGTAAAAGCAGTAGAAGAATCTAAATTAATCCCAGCAGTACAACCAGGAGTTGATTTAAAAAGTATCAACGAAAGTGGTGTTGAATTTATTTTCACTATTATTACTAAACCTGAAGTTACTGTAAAGAAATATAAAGGATTAAATGTTAAACCTGAAACAGTTGAAGTAACTGATGAAGAAATTAATCACGAACTTGGACATTTATTAGAAAGATATACTGAATTAACTACAAAAGATGAAGGAAACGTTGAAGAAGGAGACGTTGCAGTAATCGATTTCGAAGGATTCAAAGATGGAGAAGCATTCGAAGGTGGAAAAGGAGAAAACTATTCACTAGAAATCGGATCAAATACATTCATCCCTGGATTCGAAGAACAAGTTAAAGGAATGAAAGTTGGAGAAGAAAAAGACCTTAACTTAACATTCCCTGAAGATTACGGTGCTAAAGATTTAGCAGGAGCAGCAGTAGTATTCAAAGTAAAAGTAAATGAAATCAAACAAAAAGTTGCTAGAGAATTAGATGAAGAATTCTTCGAAGATCTAGGAATGGAAGGTGTTGATTCAGAAGAATCATTAAAGAATGCAATTAAAGATTCAATTAAAGCTCAAAAAGAAATGGATGCTGAAAACGCATACGTTGATAGAATCTTAGAAGCAGTTGCTAAAAATGTAGAAGTAGACATTCCACAAGAAATGGTTGATGAAGAAGTTGAACGTTTAATGGGAAGATTTGCTGAACAAATGAAGATGCAAGGAATCTCACTTGACTTATATTATCAATTTACTGGAAGTAGCGAAGCAGAGCTTAAATCACAAATGGAAAAAGAAGCTTACAACAATGTTCTATATCGTTTAATGTTAGAAGAAATTATGACAATTGAAAAGATTGAAGTAACAGAAGAAGAAGCTGATAAAGAAGCTACTGCTTTAGCAGAAAAATATCAAATGGATAAGAAAGATTTCTTAGCTCAATTTGGTGGAATCGATATGATTCAATATGATTTAGAAATCCGTAAAGTTATGGAATTACTAAAAGAATTAAATAAATAATAATAAAAGGAACACTAAAATAATAAGTGTTCTTTTTTTTTATATTTTTATTGGAAAAAATTATGAAAAATGGCCGATTTCCTTGAAAAAAATTTTTTTTATTATATAATAGTAAGCAGTATTTAAAAATTGGAGGTGGATAAGCCCATGGAAAATGAAAAATTACTAGTTCTAATCATTAACGACATGGTTATCTTCCCCAATAACGAGATAAGAATAGAATATGATAACACATTCGATAAATCAATGATCAACATCATTGATAAACTAGATAATGACTTAATGTTAATTGTTAATCCAATAGAAGAAAGTGAAGACATAAGTTTAACTAACTTACCAAGTTACGGAACATTAGGAAGATTAAAATTAAAAATGAATGTTCCAAATGGAAAAACAAGAGTAGTGATCGACGGTTTAAAAAGAGTTGAAATATCAAATTATTCCAAAGAAGATGATGAATTCTTCTACGCCGACTATAAAGAATTACATCATGAAGAAACAAAAGAAGAAAAAGACTATTATAATATTTTAGTTAAGTCATTAGAACACTATATTGAAAGAGTACCATATATGAGTAATGCAGTAATTACTCAATTAAATAAAGTTAATACATTAGATGAACTATGTGATTTAACTGGTTCTTTCTTAACAATTGATTATCAAAAGAAAAAGAAATATATAACTATTACTAATCCTATTGAAAGATGCAAACAACTAATTGAAGACATGAATCAAGATCTTAAATTTATAGAACTTGAACAAAAAATAGAAGAACAAGTTGAAAAAGAATTATCGGAAACACAAAAAGAATATTTCTTAAGAGAAAAAATAAAAATAATGCAACAAGAACTAGGAGAAGTTAATAGTAAAGACGATGAAGTAGTTAAATTAAAAAATAAGTGTAATAAACTAAAATGTTCGCCTAGAGTAAAAGATAGAATTAAAAGAGAAATTGCTCGTTATGAAGCAATTAACAGTAATTCGCCTGAATTAGGAATAGTAAGAGAATATCTAGATTGGATGTTAAATCTTCCATGGAATAATCTAACTAAAGATAATGATGATTTAGTAAAAGTAAAATCAATTCTAGATTCATCACATTATGCTTTAGACGATGTAAAAGATCGTATCCTAGAATATCTAGCAGTAAAACAAAATACAAATAGCTTACGTAGTCCAATTCTATGTTTAGTTGGTCCACCAGGAGTTGGAAAGACTTCACTTGCACTAAGTATTGCCAAATCATTAGGTAGAAAGTCTGCAAAAATAAGTGTTGGTGGAATAAATGATGAAGCAGAAATTATTGGTCATAGAAGGACATATGTAGGTGCAAATCCAGGTCGAATAATTCAAGGAATTAGAAAAGCGGGAACATCAAATCCAGTCTTTATAATTGACGAAATTGATAAGATGACTAAAGACATTAAGGGAGACCCTGCCAGTAGTTTATTAGAAGTTCTAGATCCAGAGCAAAATAATAAGTTTTCTGATCATTATATCGAAGAGGATTTTGATTTATCAAAAGTGTTATTCATTGCAACAGCAAACTACATAGAACAAATTCCATATGAATTAAGAGACAGATTAGAAATAATACATGTATCTAGTTACACAGAATATGAAAAATTAGATATTGCTAAACGACACTTAGTTCCAAAAGAGTTAGAAGAACATGGACTAACTCCATTACAAGTTCAAATTACTGATGAAGCATTAATGTTAATAATCAGACACTATACAAAAGAAGCTGGTGTCAGAGAATTGGAAAGAATGATTGCAACATTATTTAGAAAAATAGTAAAGAAGATCTTATTAGAAAAAGATATGCCATTCTACAATATTGATGAACAAGTAATTGAAGAATTCTTAGGAAAGAAAAAATATCAATATAAAGAAAATACTGAAAAAAATGAAGTTGGAGTAGTAAATGGAATGGCCTATACCGTTTTTGGTGGAGACATTCTTCCAATTGAAGCAACATTATATAAAGGAAAAGGTGAATTAAAACTAACTGGTTCTTTAGGTGATGTAATGCAAGAGTCTTGCCATATTGCTCTAAGTTACATTAAAGCAAATATGAAAGAGTTTTTCTTAAACGAAAAGATTTTCTCAGAAAACGATATTCATATACATGTACCTGAAGGTGCAGTAAACAAAGATGGCCCTTCAGCAGGTGTAACTATTACTACAGCCCTAATAAGTTTACTTACAAATCAAGCTGTTGATAAAAATGTAGCTATGACTGGTGAAATAACTTTAAGAGGTAGAGTACTTGGAATTGGTGGATTGAAAGAAAAAATTATTGGGGCCCATCGTGCTGGAATCAAAAAAATAATTCTTCCAGAAGAAAACGAAAAAGATCTAGATGAAGTACCAACTGAATTAAAGAAAAGTATTAAGTTTATTTTTGTAAAAAAATATCAAGAAATATATAAACAATTATTCAAAGTAGGTAATAAACATGACGTATGATTTAGAAGATAAAAAGAACATAATTTATTTAAAGAACCAATTAATTCATGGTGATGTAAAAAAACTAAAAGAATTATATTCGAGTGAAGATGGATATGCATTCTTTCTAGATACCTTTAATATTGCCTTAGATACTGAACCTATATTTTTCTTGCTTGATGATTCAATTTTAAGAAAAGCAGAAGATATATTTTATAATAAAAGATTTGATTTTAAAGATCCTAATATAACACAAGTAACTAATGAGATAATTGGTAGACTTAATTCTATACGTGCAGTTCCAGAAAACATTAAAAATTTAAAATGTAGACAATATTCTATGTGGCAACAACAAATTAGAGGAACAGCATTTACAAGTAAAGATGATCTATTAGGTGGTCTAGCATATGATGCAATATTAATGGAAAAACTATATCAAGGAAAATTAGGAGAAGTGGATGCTGTATATTTCTTCGCAAGTACTAATTATCTTGCACAAGTTTTACCAGAATTCTATCAAGAGGACCCAGCAAGAATCGACTTAACAATGGCTCGCCTTGATGCTCATGCCAGTAAGCTTTGGATTTGGAATTGGGCAGAAAGAGATTTTGCTAAGAAAGCAATCAATAATTTACAAAAAGTTAAAGCAAAAGAAGAATAATAATTCTTCTTTTTTCATACTCTTTTTTAGGAGGATTATATGAAAAAAATAATATCTTTTGAAAAGAGAATAGAGTTTCCTACTATGATTGGAGAAGTAACATCTATCTCTTTAGAACATGATTTAAAGTTTATTGATGAAAGTACAATCGAAGGAATGTTTACTGTTAATGGTACTTATAAACTAACAGAGGCATCAAGAATAGAAGAACCTTTCACATATGAGCTACCTGCAGAAATAATCTTAGGAGAAAAAATTGATATTCCTGGATCAAAAATAGAAATTAATGATTTTTACTACGAAATAGAGAATGACTATAATTTAATTTGTTATATAGATGTTCAAGTAGAAGGAGTAGAAGTAGTAGAAATAGAAGAAAATACTAACCAAGAACCTGAAAGTGAAATGATTAGTTCACCACCTCAACCAGAAGAAATAACCTTAAAAATAGAAAAAATAGATTCCATGGAAGAAGATAGAGAGTGCGATGGAGAATATCAAGAAGAGCAAATATCAGAAAGAGAGAATGAAGAAACTATGATACCTGAAACAAAAGAAATGGTAAAATCCTTATTTGAAAATATTAATGATAGTGAAGAGTCATATGCAACATATTCTGTATACATATTAAGGGAAGAAGAAACAATAACTTCTCTAATGACAAAATATAAAACAACAAAAGAAGAATTAGAAAATTATAATGATTTAACCAATTTAACTATTGGTTCAAAAATAATAATTCCTTATCATGAAGAAAAAAATAATCTATAAATCAAAAGTTCAAATTTTTGAAAAAGACAACAAAAAATATGTAAAAAAAATAAAGAAAAGTAATAAACAAGACCTATTTAATTATTTAGACAATAAAGGTTTTAAAAATTATCTTCCTATTATCGAAGAAACAAATGAATATGAAATATATCGTTATATTTTAGAAAAGGATTTCCCAAGTGAAGATAAAGCTATTGAAATAGTAAAAGTTTTATCACTACTTCATATCTTAACAACAACATATCAAGAAATAAATCAAAACAAAGTAAATGATTTATATGAAAAAACACTGAACACTCTTTCAGAATTAAAAACCTATTATTTAGAACTACAAGACCATATCGAAACAAAAGAATTTTTCTCACCAGCAGAACATCTTCTTATGAATAATATTTCTAACATTTATAAAGCAATAAATTATTCAAATTATAAATTAGAAGAATGGTATCAATTAATAAAAACAAAAAAATCTCAACGATATGTCCAACTACATAATAATATTTCTTTAAATCATGCATTAAAAGAAGAAACACTATACTTTATCAATTGGGATAATTCTAAAAAAGATTTTGCAATTTACGATTTTATTAATTTTTATAAAAACAACTTTCAAGATATAGAAATGACTTCCTTATTTAAAATATATCAATCAAAATTTACATACACAGATGATGAACTAATTCTTTTTGAGTCTCTAATTTCAATTCCACCAAAAGTAATATTTAGTAAAAATAACTATATTGATGTCATCAATGTAAGGCAATTGGTTAACTATGTTGAAAAAACGAATAAATTTTTATTAGAAGATAATAAAGAAAATCAAGAAGAAAACAAATAGAAACTCACAAAAAAGCAAAATAGCGTTTAATTTAGTAGTAATAAATATTAGTAATAACATCTGATAAAAAATAATTATCAAAAATACAAATATACTATAAATATAAAAAATATTACTTCTTCTTTTTTGTTTACAGTTATTACATCTACAAAATAGAGAGTGTTTCTTCCTCATAAATATCACCACTTTATTTTATGCGTAAAAAAATATATTGACATCTTTATTAAATATGATAAAATAATATTGATAATCATTATCAATAAGGAGAAATATGAATACAAGAAACACAAAACAAAAGGAAATAGTTCTTGAAATATTAGAAGCTAATAGAATACATCCCACTATGCAAGAAATATATAAGTTAGCTAAATTAAAATATCCTAATATTGGTCAAGCAACAATTTATCGTAATGTGAATAAGCTTGTTGAAGAAAGTAAGGTATTACGTCTACCGGCAACATCTGATGAAGGATATCATTACGATATAAACATTGAACCCCACAATCATTTGGTTTGTAATTCTTGTGGGAAAATTATTGATTTATATGACAATGATTATAATTCTATGATTCAAAGAATTGAAACTACAAACTCTGTTAAGATAAGTAGGTCATTATTAATATTAGAGGGAATTTGTTCTAAATGTATTAATCAAAATACTACAAAAAAATAACTAATATTGGTATAATATAAGTATATTAAGAGATGAACTCTTAAATATAAACAAAATAATTAGAAAAGAGGTAATAAAATGGAACTAAAAGGAAGTAAAACAGAACAAAATTTAATGACTGCATTCGCAGGAGAATCACAAGCAAGAAATAAATACACATATTATGCAAGCAAGGCAAAAAAAGATGGTTATGAACAATTAGCAGCAATTTTCGAAGAAACTGCAAATAATGAAAAAGAACATGCAAAAATATGGTTTAAAGAATTACATGGTGGAGAAGTACCATCAACAGAAGAAAACTTACTTGATGCTGCAATGGGTGAAAACTACGAATGGACAGAAATGTATAAAGAATTTGCTGAAACAGCAAAAGAAGAAGGATTTACTCGTTTAGCTAAATTATTTGAAATGGTTGCAGAAATCGAAAAAGAACACGAAAATAGATATAGAATTCTATTACAAAATATTAAAGATGATCGTGTATTTAAAAAAGACGGAAAGAAAATCTGGGTATGTCGTAACTGTGGACACGTATATGAAGGAGAAGAAGCTCTTAAAGTTTGTCCAGTATGTGCTCATCCACAAAGTTACATGGAAGTACAAGCAGATAACTATAGATAAAACAAAATATTCCTTCGGGAATATTTTTTAATTGAAAGCAATTTCTGTATCAAGGTTTTCATCATAGATCGCAATATATAAAAAAATAACCCCGGCAATAACAATTAATGCTGAAGCAATAAAATTAAGTTCATTAAATTTTTTTTTCTTATAAGAATCAAATACGCTTAACTCATTAATAACCTTAAAATTACCTTTAAAAAAATATAAATATACCACTAAAACAGCACTAAAAATAAATATATTGATCATTCTATATATATCTTTAGATTCAAGATTATTATTAATGTAATAATCTTTTTCAAATGAATTAGCTAAAAAAGATAATCCAATTATTAATAAATATATAATCCATATAAAATTTTCAGTTTCAATTTCATTTAAAATCGCTTTACTATTATTCATATTAAAATATATGTTACTTAGCAATTTATTATCGTTATAAATTATGATATAATCAATATACAAATCGGGGTGATTATATGACAAAACATGAGTTACTAGTTCCAGCTGGAGACATGGAAAGTTTAAAACAAGCTATTCATAATGGAGCAGATGCTATCTACTTAGGATGTAAATGTTTTGGTGCTAGAAAATTTGCAAGAAATTTTGATAATGAAGAAATCGTTGAAGCAATAAAACTAGCTCATTTATATGGCGTAAAAATATATGTAACTATGAATACTCTAGTTAAAGATGAAGAAGTAACATACTTTTTAGAACAAGTTGAATTTCTATATAAGTCTGGCGTAGATGCCATTATAGTTCAAGATTTTGGAATGATATGTTTAGTAAGAAACATGTACCCAGAATTAGAAATACACGCATCAACACAAGCTAATACTTCTTCAAAAGAAACAGCCAAACTTTTTTATGATCTTGGGGTTAAAAGAGTAGTATTTTCACGTGAAATGACTTTAGAAGAAATTAATAGCATCGATGTACCTATTGAAAAAGAAGTGTTTATTCATGGTGCCCTATGTATTAGTTATTCTGGATGCTGTCTTATGAGTAGTATGTTAGGTACTCGTAGTGGAAACAGAGGAGAATGTGCTGGTAGTTGTCGTTTACCATATTCCCTAGAATTAGATGGTAAAGAACTATTATCTAAGAAATATCTATTAAGTACAAAAGAACTAAATTCTTCATCAAGAATACAAGAACTACTAGATAGCGATATAGCAAGTTTTAAAATAGAAGGACGTATGAAAAGCCCTGAATATGTAGGCTTCATTACAAGATTCTATCGTAATCTAATTGATCATAAAAAAATTGATTTAACTGAAGAAACAAGTAAGTTAAAAACAATCTTTAATCGTGAGTTTACAAATGGAAATCTTTTCTCAACACCAGCTGTAGAATTAATGAACAATAAAACACCAAATCACATTGGCCTTGAAATCGGAAAAGTACTAGAAGTAACGCCCCAAAAAATAAAAATAAAGTTAACTCAGCCACTAAATCAACAAGATGCTATTCGTTTTCTAAATAGCGGAAAAGGATTTATAGTCAACTTCTTATATGACGAAAAAGATAAATTAATAAATCAAGCTACTGATATTTGTTATGTAGACAATAAAGTAAACTTAACTGAATGTGACATAGTATGTAAAACACAAGATTATAAGTTATTAACAGAGTTAAAAAACTTACCAGAACGTAAAATAAACATCTCTTATAAAGTCGCTGCTTTCATTGACAAGCCTTTAGAAATAACAATAAGCGATGGTATAAATAATATTACAGAAACTAAAAACATAGTTGCTAAATCAATCAATGCTCCACTTACTAAAGAACGAATTAAAGAACAATTAGAGAAACTAGGTAATACACCATTTATATCTACTAATACAGAAATATCTTCAGATAATAACATATTTATCTCAATTAAAGAATTAAATGAATTAAGACGTTATCTAGTAGAAAAATTAATATCATTAAGAGAAAATAGTAAACGCCCATTCATAAAAAAACAAGTAGAATTTAACTACAGCAAACAACAAGGTGATAAAGGAAAAACAGCATCCGTATATACTGAAGAACAACTAACTACTTGCTTGGAATTAGGTTTCTCTAGAATTTATGTTATAGACTACAACTTATATGAAAAATATAAAGATAATGAGTCTATTTACTATAAAATACCTCGCTGTACAAGAATACCAAAAGTCTTAGAACAAGAAAGAAACCTTGTTTCAGACTACTATGATTATAAAGAAACAGAAAATAAATATATAGCTGATTATTCATTAAATGTAACTAATATATATACAATGTATTATTTAAATGAGTTAAAAATGCAATCAACAACTTTATCTGTTGAACTAACAGATAATGAGATAGTAAATTTATTAAATAAATTTCAATCTAAATTTAATCAAGTTCCAGTATCTGAATTGCTAGTATATGGAAGAGTTGAAAACATGATTATTAAAGGAAACATTCTATCATTAGAAGAAAAAAATTACGGTTATCGAATAATTGATTTCAAAAATAGAAGATTCCCTGTATATTTTGATGGTATAAACACACATATACTTAATTTTGAAAATAAAAATATAACTGACAAAGAACTATTAAGTAAAGTTACTCATTACAGATTTGACTTTTTTGACGAAGATGCAACTGAAATTAAAAAAATTGTAAACCAATATCTATAATCAACTTTAATATATAAAATTGTAAATATTTGTGTTAAAATATTAATTGATAAGGAGTTGTTAAAATGGAAAAGAAAGAAACTCAAAGAAAAGTAGGAATAAAGAATTACCTAATCTTAGCTCTTATTTTTATCGTTGCAACTGTCATAACATTATATTTATGTAATGTTTACAATGTTTATGAAGAAAGTAAACGTCAAATACCAGTAATTAGAGGAACATTATCGGAAATCACAAGTGAAGAACTAGAACACTATATTTCTGAAAATCCTACTATTATGATGTATATTTGTACAGCAAGTAATGAAACTTGTAGAAAATATGAACAAAGTTTAAAAAAATATGTTGTTAGAGAAGAACTACAAGAAACAATGGTTTACTTAAATTTAACAGAAGATGAAAATTTAAACTTCTCTGAGAAATTTAACGAAAAATATAGTGTAAATTTAAAATTAAAAGATAATTATCCAGCACTAGTTATTTTCGAAGAAGGTAAAGTAACTCATCTTCTTCAAGGAAAAGAAAAAGAGAAGTTGACTATAACAAAAACAAAACAATTTATGGAATTACATAAAATAGGAGAGTAATCTCCTTTTAAATTAGGAGGAAGTATGAATAATATCGTTTTATATCAACCAGAAATACCACAAAATACAGGAAATATCATGCGTACTTGTGTCGCAACAGATACTAAATTACATTTGATAAAACCATTGGGCTTTGTCATCGATGATGCTCATCTAAAAAGAAGTGGTGTTAACTACATTGATAAATTAGAATATGAAATATATGAAGATTTTGAAGATTTTAAAAGTAAAAATCCAGGAGTGTACTATTACTTTACAAGATATGGTCACAAACCCCATACAAGTTTTGACTATAGCAATAAAGAAAATGAGAACTTATATTTTATATTTGGTAAAGAATCAACAGGAATACCAAAGGAAATTCTTCAAGATGATTTAGAACATTGCATGCGTATACCAATGACAGATAAAGTAAGAGCACTCAATGTATCAAATAGTGTCGCAATCGTAATTTATGAAGCTCTACGTCAACAAGATTATAATGACTTATTAAAAGAGGAACCTCATAAAGGTGCAAACTTCCTAGAAGAATAAGAAAGAGTGAATAATATGTTAGAAAGAAAACAAGAAATTGAACGAAGTATTATTACCAAATTCCGTAAAACAATCTGGCGTCCATTTACAAAAGCTATTAGAGATTATGAGTTGATTCAAGAAAACGATAAAATAGCAGTTTGTATTTCTGGTGGAAAAGATTCTGTTATTCTAGCAAAATGTTTAGAAGAATTAAAAAAACATGGCAAAGTTAATTTTGAATTAGTCTACATCGTAATGAATCCAGGATATAATGACCAAAATCTTAATAAAATAATTGAAAACGCCAAAACACTTGGCATAGATATTCAAATATTTAATTCGGATATTTTTGATGTTGTAAATAAACATGCTAGTGACTCGCCTTGTTACTTATGCGCCAGAATGAGAAGGGGATTTCTATACGATAGAGCAAAAAGTCTAGGTTGTAATAAAATTGCCCTCGGACATCACTTTGATGACGTAGTAGAAACAATTCTTCTATCTATGCTATATGGTGGAGAATATAAAGGCATGATGCCTAAATTAAAAAGTACAAATTTTGAAGGAATGGAATTAATTAGACCTCTATATCTAGTTAGAGAAGATGACATTATAGCTTGGAAAAACTATAACAACCTAGAATTTATTAATTGTGCTTGTAAGTTTACAGAAAAAGATAGTCAAAAAGATTCAAAACGATTAGAAATAAAACTTCTAATAAAGGAATTAGAAAAGAAAAATAAAAATGTTGCTTACAATATCTTTAAGTCAAGTGAGAATGTTAATATAGATACAGTGTTAGCAACAAAAAAAGATGGAGAAAAAAATTCATTTTTAGAAAACTATAATAAATAATTGTATAAAATAATCTCTCTTCAATCATTATTGATTTGAAGGGAGATTTTTAAATGTCTAAATATAAAGTAGAAATAAGTGGTATTAACACCAATGATATAGTAGTACTTTCGCAGGAAGAGATGCAAGCATTATTTCAGAAAATGCAACAAGGGGATTCTTTCGCTAGAGAATTATTAGTACAAGGTAATTTAAAACTAGTTTTATCAATAATAAAAAAATTTAGTAATCGTTTAGACAACCTAGATGACTTATTTCAAATAGGATGTGTTGGATTGTTAAAAGCAATTGACAATTTTGATCTATCACATGAGGTAAAATTCTCAACTTATGCAGTACCAATGATTTTAGGTGAAGTAAAACGTTATGTAAGAGATAATTCAAGTAGTATAAGAGTTAGCCGCTCTATTAAGGACCTAGCCTATAAAATATTAAAACAAAAAGAAGAATATAATCAAGAATATGGTCAGGAAATATCAAATGAAGAATTGGCTAAGAGACTTAATGTATCTACATATGACATAATTATTGCTTTAGAGTCATTAAAAGAACCAATTAGTATGTTTGAACCAATCTACAACGATGGAGGAGACACAATATATTTATATGATCAAATAGAGGATAAATCATCCAATTCAACAGAACTTGCAACAAAACTTGCCATTTCTGCAGCAATCAATAATCTAGATGATAGAGAAAAATATATATTAGATGAAAGATTTATTATAGGAAAAACTCAAATGGAAATTGCCAATGAATTAAATATTAGTCAAGCTCAAGTATCAAGGTTAGAAAAAGGAGCGATAAACCAACTAAAAAAAGTTCTAAAATAATAACATATTAAATATATATTTAGTAATAAGCAGGTGACAAAATGAGATTATCAGAATTACAGTCAAAAAAAATAATTAATATAACTGATGGGAAGAGCATTGGAAGCATCATTGATATAAATATACAAGAAAATGGAAATATTGAATCATTAGTATTAGAATCTACTAGAAGTATCTTTTCATTAAATAAGGAATTAGACACATATGTTTTATGGAAAGATATAACAAAAATTGGTGAAGATGTTATTCTAGTTAAACTAAATAATCATGAATAGACTAAAACTATTTATAATTATTATCGTTTTATCTATAATATCTTCTTTTATTTTAGTAGGATATACTGGTAAAAAACTAAATAAAAAATTATATAACTACGTTAATTTTGAGTCAAAAAGAATTGTTAGTAACGTAGTAAACTATTCAATTAATGAAATTATAGCGGAAAATATAATAGATGACTTATTTGAAATAACTAAAAATAATAGAGGAGAAATTGAACTTTTAGACTATAACACTAAAGAAGTAAATAAATTACTCCAAAAGGTAAATCAATCTGTCCAAAAAGAATTGGTTAAATTAGAAGAAGGCAAAGTAAAAGAATATGTAATTGCAGAAACCTTTAAACAAGGAAAATTTAAACAAATTAAATCAGGAATAATTTGTGAAATACCATTAGGCGTTTTAAAAGAAAATGCCTTATATTCGAATTTTGGCCCATATATACCAATTAGAATGTCATTTCTAGGTTCAATTAACTCATACATTAATACAAAAATAACTCCATATGGTTTTAATAGTTTAGTAATGGAAGTAAACCTCCATATAGAAATAGAAGAAAAAGTCACAATGCCCACATCATCAGAAATATCCACGCTCAAGTTAAAATCACCATTAACATTAAAGATAATACAAGGAATAATCCCAGAATATTATTATACAAAAGGTCTTGAAAAAACATCTAATCAATATTCTATAAGCGAATAATATACACCCTCCAGAAAATATGATATAATTAAGATGAGGTGTGTTATGAAAACAATAGAATTAAATGGAACAAAATACGAAATTATAAAAAATGAAGGAAACTGTGTTGAAAAAGAAGAATTAGAAGCCAAAATTACCGATTATTTTGAACCATATGACTACATCTTTGGAGACTATGCCTATGAAAAAGTAAGATTAAAAGGCTACTATGAAAGCAGTAACAAAAAGGCAAATAAAGTAAATGATATAAAAACGTTAGATGATTATATAGCAAATTATTGTAGTTATGGAGCAAAACACTTTCTAATAAAAAAAGTTAAGTAAAATACTTGTAATTATTTTAAAATATGTTAGAATTAAATTATATGAATAATAAGGGAGGATTTTTATTATGACAGAAAATCAAGAAGTAGAAAAGAAAATAATGTCAATCGTTGCTGAAGACGGTTCAGTTGAGGAAGTAGAAGTAATTTTAGCTTTCGAATTTAAAGATACAAAAAAAGAATATGTTATCTATACAAAAAATGAAAAAGATGAAAATGATAATATAACAGTGTATGTTTCACACGTTGATCGTTCATCTGGAGAACCAAAATTATTAGGTGTTGAAGATGAAGAAGAGTGGAGCAGAATTAAAGACGTTTTACGTGAATTATCAAAATCAGAATAACATCATTTTAAATTGACATTATAAGGAGGTAAGTTTATGGTACACAAGGATATCGAGTTAGTAGACAATGATTATTTTAGAATACCATTAGTAAAACCAAGTAGAAAAATCAAATTTAAAGGCATCTCATTTAAAAATATTTTATCTCGTTGGAATGAGTTTAGACTTGAACGTCTAAAGAAAAAATTAGCAGCTAAAAAAGAAAATCTTGTTGGAATGGAGTTTCCTGGGGACAAACTAGTTCCAGGAACACAAAGAGAACGTATTGAGAAAAAGGTTGAAAGAAAAACACGTGCTATAGCTAAATTAGAATCAAAAATTAATTTCCTTGAACAAGGAGAATACTATACAGAAGAATTCGTTGATTCAAGAGCAATTAAATTAAAAGATTTAATGATGAAAAATTTAGTATATAATAGAGATTCACTATATAGCGTAACAGAAAAAGTAGCAGAAGAAATTATGAGTAATAATAGCGTTGATAGTATTATTGATGCTGAAACAGAAAAAATTGGAGCTAGAGTAAGAGAAATTCTAGCAGAAAAAGAAGCTCAAAGAAAAGCTGCATTACAAACTGAAAATCAAGTACATTCAGAAGAAAGTTTAGTTCCTCCAGTTGGAGATAATACACAAGCTGCACCAGTAGAAGAAAATATTTCAAATACTGAAATAAATGAAGTAATAAATGAGAATATGGCAGGAATAGATGTAATTCCTGTAGTAAGTAATGATGAAGTTGCTGCTGCAATAGATTCAGAGATGCAAAAAATTAAAGTTAGTGGAAATGAAAGTACACCAGCAAAAGTTAATAAATTTATAAATGAAGATGGTACATATAGACTAAGAAGAGAAGATATCGATGAAGACTTTAGAATCACAAGATTTGATAGAAGTAAGTTACCAATTGCAGAAACTACTCCTGTTGAAAAGGCTGAAGAACCAGAGATTCCTCCATTTAGTACTACAGCCGCAAAAAGAAAAGCACCATATGTTGAAGCACCAAGAAAAGCACTTACAGAAATTGTTGAAAGAACATCACATAAATTCCCAGAAATTGTTATGCCAACAATAAAGGAATCATTTGGACAAGAAAACAATGCAGAAGCATCAGAAAGAGAAACTCCAGTTGTTGTTCCTGAAAGAAAACCAATTCGTGTAAAAGTAAGAAAAGTTGAATCAGTAGAAGAGCCAGTTATTGAAGATAATCAAGAAAATGGTGATCTTAGTGCACTTATTGCAAAAGTAAATCTACTTAAAGCAGAAAAAAGAGCTATTGCCAATATGACTGCAGAAGCAGAGCAAAAAGCAAATAGTGTAAACTCAGCACATAGAGAAATGGTAAGAAGATTACAAGATTTTGCAAACTCATTAGAAGCAGATTGTAATGCATCTTATCAAACAATGAGTGAAGTTGAGAGAAGTGCCGCAACAAAAGAAGCTCAAATTACTGCAATGATTGAAATTATGGCATCAAGTGGAGCTCAAGAACCAGAAAAAGTACCAGGAAGAGTTAAATAACTCTTCTTTTTTTTTGACATTTGAATATACTTTACTAAGTGATTATATGATTTTTATATTAAAGTATTATTATGGATTAGAGAATCCAAGTATATATAAGGATGCAGAACATATATACGTAAGAGATAAACAAAAAAAATATATGTTATACACAATCGAAAATTTAATAGAGTTTAACGAAGTAATAAAATTAACAAGTATAAATAACGAATACTTCGATAGAATAGTTGCCACAAAAGATAATGATTTATATATATATTATCATGATAAAGCATACGCATTAATAGAAATTACTCGCGAAGAAAGAAGAAATCAAGAACTAATAAATAATATAAATAAAGTAAAAATTCGCGATCTAAAAGAATATAATTTTTTAAACAGAAGCAACTGGTATTTTCTTTGGTGTAATAAAACTGATTATTTTAGAGAAAAAAATAAGTATTATGTAGATAATACTAATTACTATGTATCAGATTACTATATCGGAATGGCAGAATCAGCAATACAATATTATAATAGCGCAATCAGTAAAGAAAAAACAAATAAGAGTTTATATGTTTCTCACAAGAGAATTACTAAGAAACTAAATACAAATCCAATAAACATTGTAATTGATAGAGCAGAAAGAGATATTGCTGAATATGTAAAGTATTTAATTCTAAAAGGTGAATATACAGATGAATGTGATAAGTATTTAACAGAAAAAATATACAAGAATAATTTAAATCCAGAATTGATATTTGCACGGTTACTTTTTCCAACACATTATTTTGATATGTGTGAAACTGTAATTCTTAATAACAAAAATAAAATATTAACATCAGAACAAGTAATATATTATGAAAAAAAAATAAAAAATGTTTATAAAATGCTTTCTAAAATAAAAAAAATAAAAAAAATAGACTGGTTATGAAATATAACTAGTCTACATTTTTAACTTCTTTTACCTCAGGAATTTCATTAATAATTATTTCCTCAATTCCTTCTTTTAAAGTAACGTCCATCATTTCACAATCTTTGCAAGCTCCCATTAATCTTACATAAACGATATTGTCTTCATATTTTACAAATTCTAAATTTCCACCATCACTTATCAAAAATGGTTTTAGTTTTTCTATTAACACCAAAATTTTATTAACAATTTCATCATTTCTCATAATTAATCACCAACAAAATTATACCATGAACACAAATCGTATACAAATAAATTCTTGTTATATATTAGCTAAAATGATATAATACAAACAGAAGGTGTATTAAATGAGTAAATATAAGTGCGGTGAAATAGTAACAGGATATGTTACTGGGATTGAAAAATATGGAATATTTGTAAATATTGACGATAAGTATGATGGTCTTATACATATTTCAGAAATAACAAGTTCCTATGTAAGAAATATAAATGACTATGCAAGAGTTGGAGAGATAATTCGTGCAAAAGTAATAGATGAAGAGAAAAATAATCAAATAAAACTAAGTATAAAAGATATCGATTATCGAATTATGAGAAAAAAAAGCACTAAAATTGAAGAGACAGAAAAAGGTTTTTCGACACTTATAATAATGTTAAACAAGTGGATAGATGAGAAAACAGAAGAAATAAGTGAAAAAATTGAAAAAAAATAAAAAAAATGTTGACAAAAAAAACAATAATTGATATATTTAATTACGTCAACTGATTTATTTCGGGCGATTAGCTCAGTTGGTTAGAGCACCTGCCTTACAAGCAGGGGGTCACAGGTTCGAGTCCTGTATCGCCCACCATAATGCCGAAATAGCTCAATTGGTAGAGCAACTGATTTGTAATCAGTAGGTTACGGGTTCAAGTCCTGTTTTCGGCACCATTTTTTTGGAGAGGTAGCGAAGAGGCTAAACGCGACAGACTGTAAATCTGTTCTCATTGAGTTCGATGGTTCGAATCCATCTCTCTCCACCACTTAAGATTGCCTCGTAGCCAAGCGGTAAGGCATCAGACTTTGACTCTGACATGCGTTAGTTCGAATCTAACCGAGGCAGCCATCTAAAATTTGATCTGTTAGCTCAGTTGGTAGAGCATTTGACTTTTAATCAAAGGGTCATGAGTTCGAATCTCATACAGGTCACCATTTTGTGCCTGAGTGGCGGAATTGGTAGACGCACAGGACTTAAAATCCTGCGAGAATCAACCCTCGTGCCGGTTCAAGTCCGGCCTCAGGCACCATTCTAATAATTACTCAGTTAGTAATAATTGAGTTTTTTTAAACAAATGTCATAGAAATTTATTGACACAATAAAAAACACTATGATATAATCAATTTGTCGTCCGAACTTCGGGCTACAATGGAGGAATACCCAAGTCTGGTTGAAGGGACCGGTCTTGAAAACCGGGAGGTCGTGCGAGCGGCGCAGGGGTTCGAATCCCTTTTCCTCCGCCACTTTTAAAAATATCGCGGGATGGAGCAGTCTGGCAGCTCGTCGGGCTCATAACCCGAAGGTCGGAGGTTCAAATCCTTCTCCCGCAACCAATTTAATTTATGGTCTCATGGTGCAGCTGGTTAACACGTCTGCCTGTCACGCAGAAGATCGCGGGTTCGAGTCCCGTTGAGACCGCCATTTATTTTGGCTTCATAGCTCAGTTGGTAGAGCAAGGGACTGAAAATCCCTGTGTCGCTGGTTCGATTCCCGCTGGAGCCACCAGTTTTTTGTTATAACCTGACTTATTTAGTTAAGGTCATGCGCTCGTAGCTCAGTTGGATAGAGTGTTTGGCTACGAACCAAAAGGTCAGGGGTTCGAATCCCTTCGAGCGCACCATATTATCGGGAAGTGGCTCAACTTGGTAGAGCACTTGGTTTGGGACCAAGGGGTTGCAGGTTCAAATCCTGTCTTCCCGACCATTTGTTTTTTAGCTCATATATTGGGTTCGAGAAAGTACTTATTGCAAGTACTATTTTTTTTGCTCAAAATTAGTAAATTTAATAAATAAATTTGATAACGTATTACTTTTTATCGAAAAAGAAGTACCATGATTATAAGGCATTCCACGTTTATACCCATTTCTATAAACTCCATATTTTAAACTTACAATTATATTACCTTTTTCCAATTCAGATAAAAAAGAATCAAAACCTGCAAAACTATAAAAATTATATTTAAAAAAATTACAATATATATGATTATTGTTTGTTGCTTTTTGAAAGTAAACAACACATAGTTTGTTTAATTTTCTATGAAGCAGAGAACTAATTGTTTCAAAATTCCAGTATGCTCTTTTTTCAATTACTTTACCATTCTTATTTGCAATCAAAATAAATATTTTTTTATTATGTCTATCTACAAGTAATTTCATTTTTAGATATTTTCCCCACTCAGTGAATTTATTAGCATAAAGTTTAGTAGATAAGACTTTTACATCTTTAAACATATAATCTTTAACACCAAATTTTTCAACTAATCTATTTAACTCAAAAAAATCCGGTCCATCACAAGTACAACTAAAAAGAGTAATTGGATATTTTGAAAAAATGTTAACAGCTTTTACTTCAACACCATCAATATCTGCAACAGAAAAATCATTTGTCTCAATTCCTAATTCTCTTTCTAAAAGAAGCCCGGAATTAATATATTTATCAGAGTCCATTTTTATATAACCTTTTTCGCATATTTCATTCAATTTATGATCCAGTAAACTATAATTATTATTCAATTGAATCACCTCCTACTATATTATTCGCAAAAAAAAATTATTTTTTTCATATTTTCATAATAAAAAAATAAAATTATACTAGGTGATGTAATATTGAAAAAAATTTTAATAATATTTTTAATATTAATATTATCTTCAGTTACAAATGTTAATGCAGATACGTCGAAATCAAGCATTGTTATGGAAACCAGTACAGGAAGAATCTTATATGAAAATAATATAAATGAAAAAAGGCTAATAGCTTCAATAACAAAAATAATGACTGCAATACTCACAATAGAAAATGCAGATTTAAAGGACATCGTGACTGTCGGTGATGAGATACTAACAATGTATGGTACTAATATATACCTCGAAGTAGGAGAGAAAATATCTGTCCAAGACTTATTGTATGGTCTTATCCTCCGAAGTGGAAATGATGCAGCAATTGTATTAGCTACTTATATTGGAGGCTCCGAGGAGAATTTTGTTAAAATGATGAATGAAAAAGCAAAACTACTCGATATGCAAAATACCTATTTTCAAAATTCTCATGGCCTGGATGATTATACAGAAAACATATCAACAGCACATGATATGGCAAAATTATCTTCATACGCCGAGAAAAATAAAACATATAAAAAAATAATTGGCACAAAAAAATACAATACAACAACAGAAAAAAAGAGTTACCTTTGGTATAATCGAAATAAACTTCTATCGTTATATGAAAATTGTACAGGGGGGAAAAATGGTTATACACCTAAAGCGGGAAGGACACTAATCACAACCGCAAAAAAAAACAATATGGAATTAACTATTGTTACCTTAAATGATAATAATGAATATGATACACATATAGAACTATATAATAAAGCATATTCAAAATATAAAATGTATAAAATAATTGATAAAAATGATTTTAAAATATCAAATGAACTATATGAGGGAGAAGTAAAAATAAAAGAATCATTTTTCTATCCGCTAACAAAAAGTGAAAAAAAATTAGTAAGTACAAAAGTCATACTTGATAAAGCAGAAAATAATATTTTAGGACATATAAAAATTGAAATGAATAACAATACAATAGGAATCATTAACATTTATAAAAGAGAAATAAAAAAAGAAAATCAAACGATTTTCTTTAAAATAAAAAACTATTTATTAGATATTCTAAAAAAGTTAAAACTAGGGCGACAAAACAATCTAAATCCCGGTCCATTAGTACCAATACCACTAGAAATAAAAACTTGAGTATCATCAAATTCGTAATAATCCTTATAATATTTTCTAGCTCCATCTATACGATGAACTCCACCAATAAAAGGAATTACAATGCTACCATTATGGGAATGCCCTGCTAGAATCAAATCAGTAGGGTGCTCATCTAAAATACTATCAATTATATCCGGCTCATGAGTTAATGTGATAGAAAAAATATTTGAGTTATGAGTTGGCTCGCTATAATACGAAAATCCACCTGTAAGATCACTTTTATCTAAAAGCAAACTATCAAGTCCTATAAGTAAAATTGGCTTATCAGCATTATTATATATTAGTTCGTATGAATTGCTTAATACTTCAAAATTACTTTCTTTCATTATTGTAAGAAAAATTTCATCGTCTTCTTCACCGGACACAGCGTATTTTCCTAATGAGGCATCAATGCTTTTTAAAAGGTTAATAATTTGTTCTTGTTCATCAGTCTTTAATTCATAATTTTTATCAATAAGGTCGCCTGTAAATACAACTAAATCAGGAGACCTTTTGTTTATCTCTTTCACAAGTTTTTTAAGTTCACTTTTAAAAATTGTTGTACCATAATGCAAGTCGGAGAATTGTAATACTTTCAAACCATTGAAATTATCTGGTAATTTTTCATTTACAATCCTATGTTCCTTTACAGACAAAACTTTAGATGAAACAAAAGTTGTATATACATAAAAAGCAATAAACCCAACTACTATGAAAAAACATAATTTAAAAATAAAAATAGTAATTTTTTTTCGTTTTTCATGACGTTCTTCACTAAAAATTTCTTGTTGTTTTTCTTGATTTAATTCTTCGCGTGTCATTATTATCACCAATTATATTTTAGCAAAAATAGAACCAATATACTAGGGTCAAAAGAAAGATTTACAATTTATTAGTCAAAAGAATCTAATCTATGATAAAATAAATTTGGTGATAAAATGAAATATGATGTAATTATAGTAGGTGCCGGACCAGCCGGTTTGTTTGCGGCCTATGAATTAATAAGTAAGAATAAAAAATTAAAAGTTGCAATGTTAGATAAAGGATTCAGAGTAAAAAGAAGAGTTTGCCCAATGAATAAGAATGGAATCCCATGTCAAAACTGTAATCCATGCGCAATACTTGCGGGCTATGGTGGTGCAGGAACATTTTCAGATGGCAAGTTAAATTTCATTCCAAGACTAGGAAAAAGTGATTTAACTAAATATATGTCCGAAAGTGAAGCAAATCTATTAATTGACGAAACAGAAGAGATTTTTAATAAATTTAAGATGGATGCTGATGTCTATCCAAGTAATATGGATGAAGCAAATCAAATTAAAAAGAAGGTTGCAATAGCAGGTGCAAAACTTTTAGTTATAAAGCAAAAACATTTAGGTAGTGATCACTTACCAGAATATATTGATGGAATATGTGACTATTTAGAAACAAATGGAGTAGACCTAATAGATAAAGCAGATGTAACAGACATTAAAACAATATCCCCTAATAATCATGAAGTAACATACTTAACCGGTAAAAAGCCAACAACACTTACATCAAAAAAAGTGATTGTAGCCCCAGGACGAACAGGCGCAAAGTGGATCCAAGAATTAGCAGATAAGTATAATATCCCATATCTATCTCAAAGTATTGAGATTGGTGTAAGAGTAGAAGTAAGAAAAGAAATAATGCAAGAAATAACAGATGTAATTTACGACCCAACAATCTTTATAAAAACAAAAACATATGGCGATGAGATAAGAACCTTCTGTACTAATCCAGGAGGATTTGTAGCAAAAGAAAACTACTATGGATTTATCTGCGTAAATGGACATGCATTAAAAGAAATAAAAAGTAACAATACAAACTTTGCATTTATCTCAAAAGTTAATTTAACAGAACCAGTAACAAATACACGATTATATGGAGAATCAATTGCGAGAATAGCAAATGTTTTAGGCGATGGTAAACCAATTATTCAATCATTGAAAGATTTAAAAAATGCAAGAAGAAGTGAATGGCATAGATTGAATAAAGGTTTTGTAGAGCCAACACTTAAAGATTGTGTTGCAGGAGACTTAGCTTTAGTTCTGCCACATAGAATTATTTCAAATATACTAGAAGGATTAGAAACGCTAGATAAAATAATACCTGGTGTAGCAAATGATGATACCTTATTATACGGGCCAGAAATTAAGTTCTTCTCAAACGAAATTGAAACAAATAATAAATTTAAACTAGAAAATGACAATATATATTTCATAGGAGACGGTGCTGGAAAAGCAGGAAATATTGTAACAGCAGCCGCTACTGGTTTAATAGCAGCAAGAGATATTCTTGAGGAGGTATCAAAATAATGAACACCGAAAAAGCAACGAAATCATTATCAACAATATTAATAATTGTTGGTATCATAATTATCGTAATAATCGCATTTTTTGCAGTAAAAGAAAATAATTATGAAGTGGATTATTTAAATATAAATTTTGAAGTGGAGGAAAATAAAATGAATTTAGAACAATATAATACTACAAATCCTGTAGTAGCAATGGAAATCGAAAATTATGGAGCAATAGTGATTGAACTATATCCAGAAGTAGCACCAAATACAGTAAATAACTTTATATCACTTGTACAAAAAGGATTTTATGATAATAATACATTCCATAGACTAGTACCTGGTTTTGTATTACAAGGTGGAGATCCAGAGGGTCAAGGATCTGGCGGACCTGGCTATCATATAAAAGGAGAATTTGCAGCAAATGGATTTAATAATGATTTAAAACATACAGAAGGAATTATTTCGATGGCAAGATCATCATCATATGATTCTGCAGGAAGCCAATTTTTCATAATGTTAGGAACAGCAACTCACCTAGATGGACAATATGCGGCATTTGGTAAAGTAATAGATGGAATGGACAATGTAAGATATATTGCGGCAAATGAAACCATTGCAAATACACAATCTGGAAAATTAGTAAACAACCTAACAATAAAAAAAGCAGTTGTTGATTTAAAGGGAAAAACATATCAAGAAGTAGAAAAGGTTACTGAATAGTAACCTTTTTAATTTATAGAAATAAAGTCTTAATAAAATATCATATAAAAAAAGTAATTATAAAAATTACTTTTCTAAATATTCAATTCCTTCATCTGGTCTAAGTGATAATCTAATAATTTTTTGTTCCTTAGAATTAATTTGTCTATAAGAAACCCCACAACTATCAAATAATAATTTAGAAGCAACATTGTCATCAGTACCGCAATATTTATCAGAAAGATAAACTACTTCAGAAATTCCTGATTGGATGATTACTTTAGCACATTCATTACATGGGAATAAATCAACATAAATTTTTGCACCAACTAAATCCTTTCTACTACCGAAGCAATTTAAAATAGCATTAAGTTCTGCATGACAAACATATGGATACTTTGTTTCGTTTCTATTTTCTCCTTCGCGGTTCCAAGGAAATTTATCATCATCAAATCCATTAGGAGCACCATTATATCCAATAGATAAAATTCTATTATCACTACTAACAATACATGCACCAACTTGTGTAGAAGGGTCTTTACTTCTTCCGGCAGCAAGTTTTGCAATACCGATAAAGAACTCATCCCAACTTAAATAATCTTTACGCTTATTTCCTAAAATATTTTTATTTAATTTACTCATACATACCTCCTAAAATCATTTTAGCCAAATCAAACTAGAAAAGCAATATAATCAGAACAAAATATGTTATAATGAAAAAGAATGGAGAAAAGTAGTATGAAGGAATTTTTTAGATATTTAAAATTTGCCTGGAAATATGCCAAAGGTGAAAAGAAAAAAATAATAGCTTACATAATTTTTAATATAATTACAATAGCAATAAGCGTCTTTGTTCCAATTATAAGTGCAAAAATAATAGTTGGTTTAACAAATGGCGAATTCAAACAAGTGCTTTTAATGAGTCTTGTAATCTTAGTTGTTGAAATCAGTAGAAGTACAAGTAATTATTTCTTAAGGCTTTTTTCTCAAATCATATATCGTGAAACTTTTACCAAGATTCAAAGTGCTTTAGGAAAAGAAATGTTAAAACTAAAAACCAAGACCATTGATGAAAACTCATCAGGTGTATTTATCCAACGTCTAACAAATGACACAAGTAAAATAGCAGATATCTTTAATGTTCTAAATATGTATTTAGGAAATATAATTACTGACATTGGAATTTTTATCGCAATATTCATCATCAGCAAAACTGCCTTTTTCTATATCTTAGCAATGATTATTATAATCTATTTTGTTGAGAAAAAAAGAGTTCATATTTTTAATGAAAAGGACAAAGAATTTCGTAAGAAAAACGAATATGTATCAGGATTTGTAGGGGAATTAGTTAGAGGAATACGTGACATAAAAATGCTAAATGCAGAGAAAAGTTTTATGAAAGAACTACACACCAAAGTTGTAGATTTAAATCAAGAACGTTATTCAATGTCCAAAACAGATAGAAACTATAGTTTTATAAGGGGAACATTTATTGATTTTTTTGATACTGGCTTAATCTTCTTATTAGTAGCAATGATTATGAAGCAAGACCTAGCTATTGCTAATGCTATCGTTATCCATAACTATATGGGAAAAGTTACATCACTTGTTAACTATGCAAGCATCTTAATGGAAAAAGTAAAAGACTTCAATTTATCATCATCAAGAATTTTTGGAATAATAAATAGTTCTGATTTCCCAAAAGAAAATTTTGGAAAAGAACACATAGACAAAGTAAAAGGTAATTTTGAATTTAAAAATGTTACATTTGCCTATAAAGATGGAAAAAACGTCTTAAAAGATTTAAGTTTTAAAGTAAATTCAAAAGAAACAGTCGCTTTTGTAGGTAAATCTGGCTCTGGAAAAAGTACAATATTCAACCTACTATGTAAGATGTATGATGTTAATGAAGGTAAAATAACAATCGATGGAATTGATATAAAAGAACTTGATAAAGATACAATTAGAGGAAATATTACTATTATTAGTCAAAGTCCATATATATTCAATATGAGCATTAGAGATAATCTTCGTCTAGTAAAAGAAGACCTAACAGAAGAAGAAATGATTGAAGCTTGTAGATTAGCATGTTTAGATGAATTTATTCAAGTTCTACCTGATAAATATGACACAATGGTAGGTGAAGGTGGACTAACATTAAGTGGTGGACAACGTCAAAGATTAGCAATAGCTCGTGCCTTTGTTCAAAAAACTGAAATAATTCTTTTTGATGAAGCAACATCAGCATTAGATAATGAAACTCAGGCAAAAATTCAACAAGCCATCAATAATTTACAAAAAGAATATACAATATTAATTATTGCTCACAGATTAAGTACAGTGGTTAATAGTGATAGAATTTTATTCCTGAACGATGGAAAAATTGAGGCAGAAGGAACACATGCTGAACTACTAAAGAATTGCCGAGAATACAAAAAATTATACGAAGCAGAAATATCAAAAGAATAAAACTTATGGAGGTAACTATGACTAAAGAAAAATTTAAATATCTATATAGTTTCACTTATAATGGTAAAGAATATATTTATTTAGTGTCAAATAATTGTCCCTTTTATTTTTTAGAATATGTCCAAGAAAAAAACAATTTTGATTATCCAAGTATTGATACATTTAAAGAATTATACAGTAAGTTTTATTCTACAAGTGTGTTAACATTTGATATCAAAGAGCAACTAGTAAGATTAAAAGAAAGACTAAGTACTATGACAATTGAACTTCCACCATTAGTTAGAACGACAAGTGGCTTATTATCAATAGCCATGGTCTTATCGATGTGTGGTTGTAGTCAAACAAATGAAATACCAGAGACAACAGAACCATCATCTCTTGTCGCAACACAAGATAAAAATAATGAAATATATAATTACTTTAAACAATACAATATGGAAGTGGTAAACAAAGAATACGACGGTAATGACTATATTTTTGTCCGTGATTTTATAAATAGTAAAAATAAACATCAAATTACACTTCAAAGTTTTGATGAATTTAGACAATATAACGATGTTAATTTTATTCCCACATGGCAAGATGTAATTGAAGCATTTAAAACTAATCCAAATATTGATGATGAGAAGAAATCAATAATTCTAGAAGGAATCAGTAATTTGATGAATAAAGAAGAACTTCAAGGAATGGACTTAAGTGTTTTATACGTAAACGCTAAGAGAATGAACATTAAATATTTATCTTCTGAAGAAATGATTAATACAGTTGGAAGAGATTCAGTATATGCATATTTTGATACTGTATCAGGTTCTGTTTACTTACCAAGTGATAAACAATTAGAGAAATTTGAGTTTATTCACGAAGTATTGGGTCACGGTGCACTTGCATTTAGGGACGAAACAGAAGATACATTAACAGTCTTTGATTGTACAAATTATTTAATGTTGCCAACAGATAATAGATATACAGGTTACTCAGTTGGAGTAATGGTAAGTGAAGGTGGAGCTAATATGATTGCTCATCTAGCAACAGATGATTATAGTGTTAGTAATTTTTACGAGCTATACGAAGAAGAATTACGAACAATAGCAGCACTATGTGATATATCAATTGGTGAAATGTTTAATCATAAAGGAATAGCGCTATATGATTTAATGTATAAAAATAAAATAAATACTCCAGTTGAATATATCTTTAAAATGGATGGTATATACAAAGGCCAACTATATTGTGAATTTTCATATTTAATGGAAAGATTACTAGTAGATGCAACAGAAGAAGATTTTCTTAACGCCTCTCCAACAACTCAAGATGATATTATTGAATCAACAATTAAAATAATTAGAGATAGCAATTTTATTTCCAAAGGTGAATTAAGCTATGATTATCCAGGTGGAACAATTGATTACAATTTTCAAGAAGCGGCAGATAATTATGAATCAAATATGAATCAACTAAGAAATAGTAAATAAAAACTATTGAAAAATAAAGAAATATATTATATAATCTTAACCAGATGCGAAGAAGTCGAGGAGTAAATGCCAAACTTTTATAGAGAGTTCATGGTTGGTGTAAATGAACAAAGTAAAGTATTGAAGGTAGCGATGGAGCATAATTATTGAACTAATAGTAAATAATTCCGAGTCATTTCGTTAAAAATGTTAAAGATATCGAAAGATATAAAATAAGGTGGTACCACGAGTTAGTTCGTCCTTTGGGATGACTAACTCGTTTTTAATTTTAGAAAGAGAGGTATTTAAAATGTTAGAAAAGAAATATAACCATTTAGAAGTAGAAAAAGGTAAATACGAAAATTGGAAATCAAAGAATTATTTTAATTGTGATACAAAGAGTGATAAAACACCATTCTGTATTGTAATTCCCCCTCCAAATGTAACAGGAAAACTACATTTAGGACATGCATGGGATGTAACACTACAAGATCTAATAATCAGATATAAAAGAATGCAAGGATATGACTGTTTATGGTTACCTGGTATGGATCATGCTGGTATTGCAACACAGGCTAAAGTAGACAAACGTTTAAAAGAACAAGGAATCCGTCCTCGTGAGATGAAGAGAGAAGACTGGCTAGAACAAGCTTGGGCTTGGAAGAATGAATATGCTGAAACAATTCATGAGCAATGGGCTAAGATGGGAGTATCAGTTGATTATACAAAAGAACGTTTCACATTAGATGAAGGACTAAATAGAGCGGTAAATCAAGTATTTATCGACCTATACAATAAAGGACTAATCTATAGAGGTGAAAGAATAATTAACTGGGACCCAGAACAAATGACAGCACTTTCAACAGAAGAAGTTATTTATAAAGAAGATAAAGGTGCCTTCTATCATTTAAAATACTTTATTGAAGGTGAAGATAGATTCTTAGAAGTAGCAACAACTCGTCCAGAAACATTATTTGGAGATACTGCTGTTGCTGTTAACCCAAAAGATGAAAGATACAAAGACTTAATTGGTAAGAATGTAATTTTACCAGTAGTTAATAAATTAATCCCAATCGTTGGAGATGAACATGCTGATCCAGAATTTGGAACAGGTGTTGTTAAAATTACTCCAGCCCATGACCCTAACGACTTTGAAGTTGGAAACAGACATAATCTTGAAAGAGTAGTTGTAATGAATCCAGATGCTACCATGAATGAAAAGGCTGGAAAATATTGCGGAATGACAAGAGAAAAATGTCGTGAAGAATTACTAAAAGATTTAAAAGAACAAGACTTACTTATCAAAGTAGAAGAAATGACTCACTCAGTAGGACACTCTGAAAGAAGTGATGCAGTAGTTGAACCATATCTATCAAAACAATGGTTTGTTAAAATGCGCCCATTAGCAGATAGAGTTTTAGAAAATCAAAAAAATAAAGATACAAAAGTTAACTTTGTACCAGCACGCTATGAAAAGACAATGAATCACTGGATGGAAATTACATATGACTGGTGTATTTCTCGTCAATTATGGTGGGGACATAGAATTCCTGCTTGGTATAAAGGTGAAGAAGTTAAAGTTCAAGTTGAATGTCCAGGAGAAGGTTGGGTACAAGATGAAGATGTATTAGATACATGGTTCTCTTCAGCTTTATGGCCATTCTCAACATTAGGTTGGCCAGATAAAACTGACCTACTTGAAAGATATTATCCAAATAACGTACTAGTTACAGGATATGACATTATTCCATTCTGGGTAAATAGAATGACTTTCCAAGGATTAGAATTTACTGACAAACGTCCATTTAAAGATTGCTTAATTCACGGTCTTATTCGTGATAAAGAAGGTCGTAAAATGTCTAAGTCACTTGGTAATGGAGTAGATCCAATGGATGTTATTGAAAACTATGGTTGTGATGCACTAAGATATTTCTTAACAACAAACTCAGCTCCAGGTATGGATTTAAGATATGATGAAGATAAAGTTAAATCATCATGGAACTTTATTAATAAATTATGGAATGCTTCACGTTTCGTTTTAATGAACATTGAAGACTTAAAAGAAAAAACAATCAACAAAGATGAACTAACTCTATACGATAAATGGATTCTTACAAAGAAAAATGAATTAATTAAGTCAACAATTAAAAATATGGATAAATATGATTTCCATAACGTTGGTGCAGAATTATATAGTTTCATTTGGGAAGACTTCTGTGACTGGTATATTGAACTTACAAAATCAGCTATGACAGAAACAACAAAAACAGTACTTTTAGAAACATTAACAGATATCTTAAAATTATTACATCCATTTATGCCATACGTAACAGAAGAAATCTATCAAATGTTACCAATCAAAGATAGTGAATCAATCATGATTGCAAGTTATCCAACATATAATAAAAAAGATGTATACAAAGAAGAATCGGAAAAATTAGAAAAAGTTCTAGAGGATATCGTAGCAATTCGTAATTTAAAAGCAACAAATAAAATTACTAAGACAGCCTTAGTAACATTAGATTGTTCTGATGCTGAATTAGTTAATATTTATAAATCACAATTAAAAATAACAGAAGAAAATATTGCAACAGATATTCCAGAAAATATGATTAGTACAAACTATAAATCAAATAATATTAACATTACATATTATATTGAACAAGAAACAGTAGATACAAAAGCCTTAGAGGAAGAAATTAAAAAATTAGAAGCATCAATTGCTCGTCGTAAAGGCCTTCTATCAAATGAAAACTACGTAAACAAAGCACCTGCTAATATCGTAGAAATGGATAGAAAGAAACTTGCTGAAGAAGAAGAAAAGTTAGCTAATCTAAAAAATATGTAACCTAAAAAGAACAAGCCAAACTTGTTCTTTTTTTGTCGAATAATAATAGACATAAAAAAATAAATATATTATACTTAAATAAAATAGAGAATAAGGAGGAGTAGTATGTCACCAGCAAATACTCAAATTAAAATAGCAAGTATATTATACTTATTTAGTGCACTTCTATTTGCGCCATTTGTTCCAGCACTAACAGTAGTTTTATTAATACCTGGAGCAATTCTTTTGGCAAATAGTTTCTTATCACTAGAAGAATTACATAAGAATAAAGTGTCACTAATTATTTTAGCAATCATTTCATTCATACTAAATTTGCCAGCCGCAATACTTATATTAGTATCCCTAAGTGAAATAAATTCAGTAAAATTAGAAAAGAGTCATGCTCCGCCAACAACTGAAAGTAAAAGAATTGATCTTTTATTAAAACTTGGATTAGTTATGATTCTAGTATCAGGAATTCTTTTTGCTACTACAACATGGGAAATAATCTCAAACTTAGTAAAAGTAATAGCCTTAGTAGGAATGGGAGCCATCTTCTTGGGATTATCAAAATTCTCAGAAGTAAAATTAAAGATTGCTAGTACAACAAAAGCATATTATATATTAGGCCTATCATTCTTCTTCCTAACATGGGTAGGAGTAGGATACTTTGGAGTGATCTCCCCATGGTTTAGTTATACAGGTGAAGGTAGTAATTTAGTTTACTTTATTACTCTAATATTACTAAGTGCTTTCTTATATTTAATAAACCATAAATTTGATGAAAAAGAATATTTATATATGGGACACATGAGTCTTTACTTGGGCACATATCATGCCCTAGCAGCTCTAGGATTAGACTTACTACAAACAGTTTTAGTTTTAAGTGCAATTACTTTAATAATAAATATTCTTCCAAATAAAAAAATACTATCATCAGTAAAAGATGTTAACTACATAATAAGTTACTTATTTACTGCAATTATCATAACTCAAGTGTTTAAAGCTAATAAATATGTTGTCTTAATAACCGGTCTATTAAATGTGGCAAATGTATTATACCTAGGTTTTACAAAGAAGAAACCATTAAATCATGTCTTATCAGCTGCAATTAGTTATTCCTTACTAACAATAGCTACATTAAAATTAGATATATTTAATGATAATGCTATAGTACTATTTACCGTAATTTCAGCATTCTCATTATTAATGAAATATCAAAAACTAAATCAAAGTAAATGGTTAGTATCCACTAGTCAAATAATATATCATTTTATTTCTACAATCTTAGTCATAGTTATTTCAACATATTCAGAACCAAAAGCATTGATTATTTCAACAATCTATTTAGTTTTAAATATTATTAACAGTCTAGATTTATATAAAAATAAAGAACAAGTTGATTTTAGATATCAACCAATTGTAATATTAATATTCTCATTTAGTTTACTTTACTTTATCAATGAGATATTAGTATATGTAGGTGACCTATTAGCAATATCATTAACTTCATTTATTTATGCAGTTATATATCACTTATCAAATAATAAAGAGTATAAAAAATATTATTTTATAGCTTTAATAATGGCTTTAGCATTTAACTGCTTATACAACATGGCATATCTTGAAATAGTACCAGTAATAGTAACATTATTACTAACAATATATTTATTCTTTACTAGAAAAAAAGAAGAAAAAGGTGCAAGAATTGCTTTATATATTGCAACACTAGTAAATACATATATAGCAACATATGCTTTAACATATTATGGAGTAAATCCAACAATTACAAATATCATCTGTTTAGTAATATATGTCTTAATAACTATTTTAGTTAAAGAATCTAAATTCAAAACAATTAATTATATAGCTATTGTAGTGCCATTATATAGTTTGGTATATACAATTGATATGGCTTATAATTTGAAAATGATGATTACAAATATTTTCTGGTTATACATACTATTCCTATTTGTTAAATTTATTATTAAGAATGAAAATACGAAAGATTTAATTGCAACAATTGGATTATCTCTAATCATCTTATCAATAATATTTGAAGCAGATATCTTAATTGGTATTTATATTGGCATCTTATCAATTGCAATAATATTTGTTACATTCAATAAAGAAAACTATAAAAAACTTTTCTTAACAGGAATAATTATTACATTAATAAATATAGTTGTTCAACTATGGGAATTCTGGACACAAATTCCATTCTACCTATACTTATTAATTGTAGGTGTAGCAATAGTAGGATTTGTTACTTACAAAGAATTAAAGAAAAAAGATCAACCAGAAAAAATTCAACCACAGCCACTTCCTCAAGTTGAGAATAAAGAAATACCAGTTCCTACAGAAAAACCGGTAGAACGCTTCCAAATTGTAGAAGATAATCAAGTTGAAAATGAACAAGAAGAAATTTTACCAGAGGAAGAACCACAAGAAGAAGTAGTAGAAGAATTAGAAAAAGAAGAAATAAAACAACCATATGTACCTAAAGTAGTTGGATTCTGTCCGGCTTGTGGAACCAAAAATAATGGTGGAAAGTTCTGCAGAAACTGTGGAAGAAATCTACAAAGATAAAAGAGTTTAGTTTTACTAAATTCTTTTTTTGTGTCTAAATTTCGACATATAACTATCATTAGAATTGCTACTATAAACATGAGGCGATAATATGAAAAAAATAGTAATACTAAGTTTAGTCTTTCTAACACTAGGAATAATTTTAGGAACTAAAATTTATTCCGCAACATCATCATTAGAAAATGTCTTTTCCGAAGGAACAATTTGTTATTTTCTTCAAGAAGGAGTTTATTCAAATGAAGATATAATGCAAGAAAATACAAATTCAATAAAAATAAAATTACATGAACAAGTTGATAATAAAAATTATGTTTATGTAGGAATAACTAAAAACATTGAAAATGCCAAAAAACTAAAAAGAATTTATTTAGAGAAAGGTTATGACATTTATATAAAAGAGCAACACATAACCAATGAAGAGTTTTTAAGTAATTTAACTCAATTTGACTTGCTACTAAATAGTACAAATGATACTGAAGAAATATTAAAGATAATGGAAGTTATTTTTGCTAATTACGAAGAAATTATAAAAAAACAGTAAAAAAATATTATTTTTTGCGAATAATAATATTGAGGTGAATATGAGTTATCCAATAAAAGAAATTCCAACATCAGAAAGACCAAGAGAAAGATTAAAAAAATATGGTAGTAAAAGTTTAAGCAATCATGAACTTTTAGCAATTATTCTAAAAACAGGTACTAAAAACAAAAATGTAACTGAATTAGCTCTTGATATATTAAAAGAATATTCAATAGAAAATTTACAAGATATTAGTATTAATAAACTAACTCAAATAAAAGGAATAGGTGAAGTAAAAGCCCTAGAACTTTTAGCAGTAATCGAACTAGGAAAAAGAATTTACACACATCATAAAAAAGAACTAAAGAAATTAACTTCTGCTAAAGAAATTTTCTTAGCTACCAGACACTTATTTATAAATGAATATCAAGAAAATTTATATGCATTATATTTTAATACCAAACAAGAACTATTAGAGATAAAATTATTATTTGTAGGTACTGTCAATGAAAGCGTTGCTCATCCGAGAGAAATATTCAAAGAAGCTTATCGCTTAAGCGCAACCTATATTGTATGTATCCATAATCATCCATCTAATGATACAACTCCAAGTAAAGCAGATATGTTCTTTACAGAACAATTAATGAAAACAGGACTAATGCACGGAATAAAAGTTATTGATCATATAATTTCAGGATCTGATAACTTTTATAGTTTTTATGAAAACAAAACAATCTCTGTTAAGGAGGAAATATGAAAAAAAGAAAAACATATCAAAAACTAACATTTACTACATTATTTATAGTATTTGCATTATTAATTTCCCTTAATTTTAATCGATCATATCTAAAACCAGAAATATTATTAAAAGACACACTATTAAAAGTTAATAAGTTTTTAATTACCACAACATATTCAAAAACGATTGATCAATCCGAAAGCTATTTAATTCAAAAAAATCTTAATATATCATTAGAAAACGAAATTAAAGAATTAAAAGAACTACTTAATTTAAATAGTACTCACTCATCATTTGATAAAGTACATGCAAGAGTTTTATCTAGAAATAATATTTACTGGTTAAATACATTAACTATTGATAAAGGTACAAATGATGGAATAAAAAAAGATATGGCTGTCATTACTACTAATGGATTAATCGGAAAAATATCCAAAGTCACAAAAACAACAAGTGAAGTAAAACTCTTAACATCAGATGATATAACTTACAAAACAAGTGTTATTATTCGAGTAGATAACAAAGATTATTATGCTATATTAAATGGCTATGATACCGAAACAAATCTTTTAAAAGTAACTGCTATAGATAAAAATATTCCCATTAAAGTAGGAGATACAATTCTAACTAGTGGCTTAGGCAATATGCCACAAGGTATATATATAGGTAATGTTGTATCATCAAAAATAGATTCATATGACTTAAGTAAAACAGTTTATGTAAAGTCAGAACAAGATTTTTCAACTATAAATTATGTGACTATATTAAAGGAGAAAGTATAATGCCAATTATCTTAATAATATTATCATTATTACTGGATGGATATTTATCCACTATAATTTCATCATCATCATATTTTCTTCCACTTTTAACACTAACAACTATTTATTTAATATACCCAAAATATAGTAAAAAAATAAGGTCATACAAATTAATAGTAATTATAGTTGGGTTAGTATATGACTTGCTATACACAAATTTATTATTATTTCACGCAGTTATTTTCTATATACTTTCATTACTAATAATTCATATTTATAAAAACTATAGTCAAACTAAATTAACTACCATATTATCTTTAATTATCTTAATTGTAGTATATGAATTATTAGTTGCAAGTATCTTCTTTATATTCCAAGTCTCTACAATAACTTTTATAAAATTAATTACAAAAATATTTA